>NZ_WVHP01000021.1 GCF_009834765.1 Saccharibacter sp. EH611
CGACAACACCTATACGGGTGATACGAACATCAATCACGGGACGTTACAGCTTGGTGATGGTGGCACGACCGGCTCGATTGCGAGCAAGAACATCAACAATAACGGGACATTGTCGGTTAACCGTAGTGATGATGTGAAGCTTGATCAGCATATTTCTGGCACGGGCGGTCTGAACCAGGATGGTAGCGGCAAGACGACGCTGACCAACGACAACACCTATACGGGTGATACGAACATCAATCACGGGACGTTACAGCTTGGTGATGGTGGCACGACCGGCTCGATTGCGAGCAAGAACATCAACAATAACGGGACATTGTCGGTTAACCGTAGTGATGATGTGAAGCTTGATCAGCATATTTCTGGCACGGGCGGTCTGAACCAGGATGGCACCGGCAAGACGACGCTGACCAACGATAACACCTATACGGGTGATACGAACATCAATCACGGGACGTTACAGCTTGGTGATGGTGGCACGACCGGCTCGATTGCGAGCAAGAACATCAACAATAACGGGACATTGTCGGTTAACCGTAGTGATGATGTGAAGCTTGATCAGCATATTTCTGGCACGGGCGGTCTGAACCAGGATGGCACCGGCAAGACGACGCTGACCAACGATAACACCTATACGGGTGATACGAACATCAATCACGGGACGTTACAGCTTGGTGATGGTGGCACGACCGGTTCCATTAAGAGCAAGAACATCAACAATAACGGAACGCTGACAGTTAACCGTAGCGATGATGTGAAGCTTGATCAGCATATTTCTGGCACGGGCGGTCTGAACCAGGATGGTAGCGGCAAGACGACGCTAACCAACGACAACACCTATACGGGTGATACGAACATCAATCACGGGACGTTACAGCTTGGTGATGGTGGTACGACCGGCTCGATTGCGAGCAAGAACATCAACAATAACGGGACATTGTCGGTTAACCGTAGTGATGATGTGAAGCTTGATCAGCATATTTCTGGCACGGGCGGTCTGAACCAGGATGGTAGCGGCAAGACGACGCTGACCAACGACAACACCTATACGGGTGATACGAACATCAATCACGGGACGTTACAGCTTGGTGATGGTGGCACGACCGGCTCGATTGCGAGCAAGAACATCAACAATAACGGGACATTGTCGGTTAACCGTAGTGATGATGTGAAGCTTGATCAGCATATTTCTGGCACGGGCGGTCTGAACCAGGATGGCACCGGCAAGACGACGCTAACCAACGACAACACCTATACGGGTGATACGAACATCAATCACGGGACGTTACAGCTTGGTGATGGTGGTACGACCGGTTCCATTAAGAGCAAGAACATCAACAATAACGGGACATTGTCGGTTAACCGTAGTGATGATGTGAAGCTTGATCAGCATATCTCTGGCACGGGCGGTCTGAACCAGGATGGCACCGGCAAGACGACGCTGACCAACGATAACAGCTATGCGGGCCCAACCAATGTGAATGCGGGAACCTTGCAGGTTGATGGGAATCAGAGTGGATCGCATGGTCTGACTTCCGTTGCTTCTGGTGCAACGCTGGCAGGAAATGGCACGATTGGTGGTGATGTTGCTGTGCATAATGGTGGCACCCTCTCTCCCGGAGGGAGCTTAGATAGCGCAGGGAAGATGACGATTAATGGCGGGCTTTCGTTTGATCCAAATGCTCGGCAAGATTGGAATATGGGCCAGGCCAGTAAGGAAGGCGGTCAATATAACGACTTCGTGAATGTTAAGGGTAACTTGCAGCTCGGTGGGACGATTAATATTTCCACAGCACGCGGCGGGCCAGACGTTCAAGACAACTCTCTAGGGGGCGGTGTTTATCGCATGTATTCCTACGGGGGTAAGCTTTCCGGTCAGGATAATCTGAACGGAGTAATGTCTAATGGTGTTCTTGATCCTCATTTAGGAATTCAGACATCAATTGATAAACAAGTGAACCTGATTTCCTCTCATGGTGGTGAGCTGAGCTTCTGGGATGGCAGCGATGTCGCACAGCATGGTGCTAATAACCGTGACGGGAATAGTTCCGTTGATGGCGGCGATGGTGTCTGGACGGCGATCAATGGGAGCGGGGATTATAACTGGACGAACGCTAATGGATCGCGCAATGCACCGTGGGCATCAGGATCTATGGCCATTTTCCAAGGGAAAGCTGGTCATGTTACGGTAAAAGATCAGAATGTCAGAGGCCAAAATGCCCCTGTAATGCTCAGTGGTATGCAGTTTGCGAACCTTGATAATAAAAGTTACCTGATTTCAGGGGATGCGCTTCATGCGGCAACCGCAAACACGATTATTCGTGTTGGTGATGGCACGTCTGAAGGAACCGGTATCACAGCAGAAGTTGCTTCTGTTATTGATGATGGATCCGTTGCTGGTGGGACAGCATTAACAAAAACGGATTCCGGCACGTTAATCCTATCAGGTGATAACCAGTATCATGGCGATACCCGTATCAATGGTGGGACGTTACAGCTTGGTAATGGCGGCACAACAGGGTCGGTTGCCAGCAAGAACATCCTTGATAATGGTGATCTTGTGATTAACCACAGTAATGATGTGGCCTTAGCCCAGAAGATTTCTGGCACGGGGATGTTCCATCAGATTGGTACGGGCAAAACGACGCTGCTCAATGACAACAGTTATACGGGCGATACAACGATTGATCATGGGACGTTACAGCTCGGTAATGGTGGCACGACTGGGTCGATTGCGGGTCAGGCCATTGTTAACAACGGCGCTCTTGCGGTTAATCACAGCAATGACCTGACGTTAGGCCAGAGGATTTCTGGCTCTGGTGACTTCCATCAGGTTGGCACGGGCACAACGACGCTCACCAATGACAATACGTATCAAGGCGATACGACGATTGACCATGGCACGTTACAACTGGGGAATGGTGGCACGACCGGGTCGATTGCTAGCAAGAATATTCTCAATAATAGTGCTCTTGCGGTTAATCACAGCAATGACCTGACGTTAGGCCAGAGGATTTCTGGTACAGGGTCGTTCCATCAGGTTGGCACAGGCAAAACAGTGTTGACCAATGACAATAGCTATACGGGCGATACAACGATTGATCACGGCACGCTGCAATTAGGCAATGGCGGGAAGACAGGATCGTTCGCTAGCAAGAAGATCGTCAATAATGGTGTGTTTGCAGTCAATCGTAGCAATGACGTCGCGCTCAATCAGTTGATCTCTGGCACAGGGGCGTTCCATCAGGTTGGCACTGGTCAGACGACCTTAACCAATGACAATACGTATCAAGGCGATACGACCATTGAGCATGGTGCTCTTCAGTTGGGCGACGGCGGTAGCACAGGGTCAATTGCCGGGCAACATATCGTCAATAATGGCACGCTTGCGGTTAATCACAGCAATGATGTGACGGTAGGTCAGCAGGTTTCTGGCTCAGGTGACTTCCATCAGGCAGGTACTGGCAAAACAACTCTGACGAACGACAATAGCTATCAAGGAACGACCTTTGTTGATCAAGGGGCCTTGCAGTTTGGTGATGGCGGCACAACGGGTTCTGTCCAGTCAGGTGCGATTGTCAATAATGGTGTTCTTGCGGTTAATCGTAGCAATGATGCTGTCTTTGGCCAGAATATCTCAGGCACGGGTGCCTTCAGTCAGGATGGCACGGGCACGACGGTCTTAACCAACGATAACCATTATCAGGGCGATACCACGATCAATCATGGCACGCTCCAGCTTGGTAATGGTGGGGAAACAGGATCTATTGCGAGCCAGAATATCGTCAATAACGGCACGCTTGCGGTCAATCATAGCAATGATGTGACGTTGGGGCAGCAGATTTCTGGCACGGGTGCTTTCCATCAAGATGGAACGGGCCGCACCATTCTGACCAACGACAACACCTATACGGGTGATACCACGATTAATCATGGCACGCTCCAGCTTGGTAATGGTGGAGAAGCGGGCTCTGTTGCGAGTAAGAACATTATCAACAATGGGGTGTTGTCTGTTAACCGCAGTGATGACGTGACATTAGGCCAGCAGATTTCTGGCTCTGGTGCCTTTCATCAAGATGGCCCGGGTATGACGATGATGGTGGCCGACAATACGTATAAAGGAGATACGACAGTTAATGGTGGGGTGTTGCAGCTCGGTGATGGAGGGACGACCGGAGCGGTTGAAAGTAAGAAAATCGTTAATAATGGTCAGCTGATTATTAATCATAGCGATAATGTGCAGTTTGACCATGTGATTTCAGGAAGTGGGGACTTTATTCAAGCAGGGTCGGGTCGGACGATCCTGAAGGCGGATAATACTTACACGGGGGATACGATCGTCGAACCGGGATCATCATTAGAGATTGGGAATGGCGCGACGAATGGGTCTATCAGTGCGAGTAACTTAATTAATGACGGAACGCTCTATATCAATCGCAGTGATAGCGTGTTGATGGCTCAAACGATCTCAGGATCGGGAAATATCATTGCGAATGGTCAGGGCCACATGACCATGATGACGGAGAATAACACTTATACCGGTGACTTCCACTTGATGAGTGGGACGATTGTTGGGTCTCCACGTAGTTTTGGCACAGGTGCGGTTATTGATGATGCTATGCTCATTATGAACAAACCGGGTGTCATGAAAGATGAGCTACGTGGAACGGGGACTTTTGTTGCTGGAGGTGATGGTGTTCTGCATCTTCCAAGCAATCGTGATGATTCCCACTTTACCGGTCAGGTCTTGGTTCAGAAAGGCACAATGAAAGTTGATGGTAACTTCCAAAATGCCAAAATGGATGTCACACAAGGGGCAACTCTTTCCGGAGGAGGTTCTGTCGGGCAGACCCACGTTGGCCAAGGGGGGACTTTGGCAGCAACGGTGGTGGATAAAAAGGACGATGTTCAGCTCGCGCAGCAGGCGGCACCATCTTTGATGCTGAGAAGTCTTTTTGTTGAGGAAGATGCAGCCCCTGTCGCACCTGTTGTGCAGAGTGCTCCGCAGGAAGAAAGTAGCCCTGTAGGGGTTCTGTCGGTGCATGGTGATCTAGGGATGGATCATGATTCTCATCTTGTGGCCCAAGGAACGACGACGGCAACAGGCCAAACGATGGAGGTCAATGGACGGTCATATCAACAATTGCAAAGCAGTCTGATCAAGGTAATTGGCACGGCGGCACTCAAGGGGGGGACAGTTGATTTCAATGTTCCTGAAGGAACGAAGATCTCAGCGCGTCAGGGCTATACTCTGCTGACAGCTAGCAAGGGCGTCACGGGACATTATGATGGGCTCAATACGAACCTTTTGGGCACGTCTGCCTTCTTGTCGCCGCAGCTCGCTTATGCTGCTGATGATGTGGACGTGATCATGAAAAACAATGGCACGAGCTTTGCGAGCATCGCACAAACAGCACAACAGGCGATGATCGGCAATGCCTTGCAGCATATGCCAGAAAACAGCCAGCTTGTGCAGGAAATGGAGGCTCTCAATGCGGCTGATGCCCGCCATGCGATGAAGTCTTTATCCGGTGAGGTTCATGCTTCTGCACGGACGGCCTTGATCCAAGACAGCTATTATGCGCGTCAGGCTGTTCTTGACCGCCTTGATAGTGCTGATTGCGATGGCAGCCCAACGAGTGGTGGCATGGGTGTGGCTGACCTGAAGACGGGTCGCAAAGTGAATGCTTGCTTGTCGAACCGTCCAGTTCTTTGGGGCCAGTCTTATGGAAGTCTGGGTAATAATGGTGGTAATGGCGGAGCAAGCGCTATGCACCATTCCACCACAGGTTTCGTGATGGGGGCTGATGCACCAGTATTTGCAACGTGGCGTGTTGGTGGTTTGGTCAGCTATGGGCGTTCAATGTTCAACCTGAAAGGGGATTCGAATTCCTCTGGCCATAGCAATAACATTACGATTGGTGGTTATGCGGGTAATCATTGGGGCAACCTCCATCTCCGTCTAGGCGCAGCTTATACGTGGAACATTATGAATACCCGTCGTTCTGTCGCGGTTGGGGCTTATAATGGTCGTATGACGAGCGGCTATCTCGGGGGAACAGCGCAAGCTTTTGCTGAGCTTGGTTATAAATTCCACATGCGTCATGCGGTGATTGAGCCTTTCGCCAATGTGGCCTACGTTAATCTCCATATGAATGGTTATCATGAGCACGGGGGTGATGCGGCATTGCGTGGTCATGGGATGGATACAGGCGTCACATTCTCTACCTTCGGTATGCGTGCTTCAACCTCCTTTATGGTGGGGAAAACAGTGATTACGCCACAGGCCATGTTTGCTTATCGTCATAGCTTTGGTCTGAGGACACCATCGGCACGTGCGATGTTTGCAGGAGCGAGTGCTGGCTCTATCGAGACGGTTGGTGCGCCATTGTCGAGTAATTCCGCTGTGTTGAAACTGGGGATGACGGCGAAATTAACGAACCGTATTGACGTGGGTGTGTCTTACATCGGTCAGTATGGAACACACTCCGTGGATAGTGGGGCAGAAGGACATGTGCGTTTGGCCTTCTAAGGCGCTCCGCTAGGCGGGATAGATCGTACAAAATAATGGCGTTCCATAGATATGATGGAACGCCATTACTATATCAAACGGTATGAAAGAGCCTCACTTGTGAGGCTGGGTGCTTTTATCAAGCTGGCCGCGTGCTGCTGTGTAAGCAGGAGAGCGAGGGCCCGGTAGAATGCCGTTTATGGAAGAAGGAGACAAAAGATATTCAGAGGCTTCTCCTGCAACCTCATGGGCATAGTCGAGTTGGGAATTCATGATCTGCCCAACTGCGGCTGTTATAAGAGAACCCAGAGGGCTTGAGCTGCTATTATCATTTGTGTTGTGGCGACTAATGGCGGAACCTTCCCAAATGGACAGACCATTGCGGAGGTCAATAAGGCGCGCTTTGATGCTTACGGTCGTGACGCTATTAAAAACCTGATAGGAATTCCCGTAGCGTTCCACCGTCAGATAAAGCCCCGTATCTGCTCCGAAGATTTCATGCAGTTTAGTCGGTGGAATGTTTTGAGCATCTTCCGATGTCATAACGCCACTGCTGCGGAATGTTTCATTCGTGAGGGCGACAGGCAACACGTAATATCCCGCTTCACCCAATGGGTGCGTGACTTGGGAGAGAACACTGTTAGATGCTTGAATATCCACGCTATGATTGATGGGCGGTAAGACCAATATGGAGGCCGGATTGCTCGCGCGAAAGGCTGTATAATCATAGGGTACGCTTTTATGAGCGCAGCCGGATAACAGTACGGTCATACTGACAGCAGAAAGAAGCGTTTTAAAAGACGTGATACGCATGAGATGTTAGCTCCGGGCTGCCGTGTTGGAAGAAGATGATGGTGCAGGAGCTGTCGGAGCAGGGGCGGCGTTTTCGCCGGTCATTGTATGGAGCAGCCTGTCCATATAAGGCGTGCTTTCGGGGAAGAGTGATTTTTCTTTCTCAAAAGCATCGCGGGCTTGGTTAGCTCTACCAACTTGAGCGTAAAGATAGCCCAATTCAGCGTAGTAACCCGGTGCTGGAATACGATTTTTGCTTTGTGCTTGTGCGATCCCGCGTTCAAGTACAGCGATGCCTGCTGCAGGGTCTGCCTTTTGGCTTAGTGTGTTGTACACTTGATCCTGATAGCCTTTCCAATAGTAAAGCGGTGGCCGGTGGGAAGAGCAGGCGCTTAAAGCAGGGGCGAGTAGAAGTGTGACTGTGGCGAGCCCTGTCCGCCATGGGGAGAGAGGAAACATCTATGGGAGATACCTTTATTTAGAAGGGAAAGGCCATGCGCCATGGTCAAGAGCTTCAACCAAACGGTTGACGGCCTCACGGATGGCAAGATCAAGCACTTTGTCGTTCAAGGTAGAATCATAGCTCGAAGAGCCACCGAATCCGACAATTTCACGGTTGGAAAGCTGGTAATCGCCTGCTCCCTGAACCGTGTACACTACCTCAGAGGTATCAACATTGACGATATTGAGGGCAACTTTAGCGTAAGCGATCTGCTTACGTCCTTGTCCCAACATACCAAATAACGCTTGGTCGCCTGTTTCTTTACGACCGAATTCTGTCACGTCACCTGTTACGAGGAAGCGAGCGCCTTTGATATGGAGTTGCGTGCCGGAGAAGTGCCCTTCTTGGGCCATAGCATCAAGATTGCTGCGATCCATCAAATTGAAATGATTAGATTCTTGTAAATGGCTTGCGAGGATCGTTTTCGCTTGATTCCCGAGATAGTCCGTTCCGCTAGAGAATAATCCATTCATGTAATGAGAACGGTTTTGGAATTGTCCAATGGCAATAGCTGGGCGAGGGCCTTGATAGGGTTGGTTAGTGGACGTGACATGCTCCACCGGAAGTGTGTGCGATGATTCTGTTGCACAACCAGCTGTTAATGCCATAGAGGCGAGTAAAATATAGCCAAAAGAGGAGGTCTTCATTGCATTTATTCTTCCATTGTGAGCTATCTATTTGAGTATATAAATTTTTCTTGCGATGAGGAAATGAAATGTTTATTAATTATTAAGTGTGCTATAAATAC
Source organism: Saccharibacter sp. EH611 (assembly GCF_009834765.1). GTDB lineage: Bacteria > Pseudomonadota > Alphaproteobacteria > Acetobacterales > Acetobacteraceae > Saccharibacter. Next base: position 8,554 of record NZ_WVHP01000021.1, read on the forward strand.
CACATACTGAACGCTTGTAATCGGCAATAATAGGTAAGAGAATAAGAGATCGTGAGTGGGGAAAGGTCTGGGAAACAGGTTGATCTTTCATTTTTGATTAAGAAGTAAAAATAGGGTATATTGTCTCAATCGCCACTATTCTAGTGTTAAGTTGATTCTACTCAAACGCTATTGTTATCTGGCGATTTATAAAGAATGGGGGATGGCACCCCTCGTAGGAGAGCAGTTATGCGGCTGATATGTATTGGTGACAGTCAGAAAAATGCTGATGGCCGACCATGCTCAACTTTGTCAGAGGCGATTTCTAAGGGGCATATTTCCCTCCGTATTACAGGGAAGGAAGGGGTATTGAGTGCGTTGCGGCATTTCCCTTCCGATATTGCGGTCATCCAGCAAATTCAACCGAACCCGATGTTGGTTCAGATGATCCGTAATAATCGTTTTAGTATCCCCATTCTTATTATTACACGCGAGAGCACGGCTGAAAGTGTCGCTGCTGTGTTGGCTGCAGGAGCGGATGATTGTGTCCCGATAACGATGGATCCTGTGGAGCTGTTGGCGCGTCTGCGTGCTATCGTGCGTCGTGTTTCTGGCGTTGGGGTAACGAGCCAAACGATTACGATCGGTCGTCTTATGTTGCGGGAAGACACGCGAGAGGTGCTGGTTGATGATGATATGGTGCCGTTAACACATAATGAATATGACATTATGTCTTTGATGGTACGCAGACGTGGCAATCTTCTTAATAAATCGGCCATTCTAGCTGCGCTTTATGCAGATCGAGAAAAACCAGCGAGTAAAACGGTGGATGTCATGGTATGTCGTATCCGCCAAAAGCTTAGAAAAAGAGGAATACAAACTCCTTTTAAAACGAGTTGGGGGATGGGGTATCGCTTGAATGAGGAGGCCTTTTTGCCGTTTGGGGCCCGTCATGAGGATGATATGGAGTTTGCACCTTCTTCTGCACGGGAATCGAGCATGCCAATTACAGCAGGCGGGAATATCACAGCGGGTTTACCTGACCAGCACCAATAGTTCGTTGTTTTAAAAAGCCTCACGAGCGATACTAATTGCGCTGACAGGTGCATCAAAAATAGCCAAAGCACCTTCTGATGTGGCATGAAAGGAGAAAGACGTCTGAAATGGAGACGCTATTCCCCATTGAGAAGGGGTGGCCAAGACAGTAAAAGCGGCTGAGATAGTCGCACTGTGATGACCTGGAGCTGCATATAGATGAGTGAAACGCCTTCCAATCCTTCTGCTGAAGGAGCAGAAAACGAACAGTCTGCTCGTGAGGGAAAGGGGAAATCTAAAAAGACCCTTTTTGCGATTATCGGTGCTGTCGTTCTTTTGGCAGCTGGTGGCTTCTTTGCATGGGAGAAGAATTTTCTTCCATTTCTGCCTGCTGCTAAACCTCAAGCAGCTCATAATGGAAAGGGGCAGAGCGCGGGTGGTTTTCTTGATCGGTCGTTACAGCTAGGTATTCCTGCGGCGACGGCTAATCTCGACACTGGCAATGGGCGGACTGTTTACGTCAAGATGACAGCACGTGTCGAAATTGAGGGCGCAAAAGATGCCACCTCTCTGCAAGGGCGCGTGCCTGAGATCCAGGACATTTTCCAAACCTATCTTCATGAGACACGGCCAGAAGACCTTCACGGGAGCGGCTTTTATCGGTTGAGGGAAGCGCTTTTGCGGCGGCTTCGTGCTGATCTTGCTCCACTCAAAGTGAGCAATATTTATATCACCGAATTATTGACCCAATAACACTGGATCACGTGACATTATGGCCGACGAAGAAGAGCAGAACATCTCAGAAGGGGCTTCCACAGATGAGGCTTCTAAGGCTGAGGAGCAGCCATCTGATGAGGGTAATGAGGGCGCTACACAGGAAGAAACTACCGAAGAGCCCTCTGAGGGAACTGGAGCTGCTCAAGGGGAAGACGACAGCCAAGAGACGCTTGATCAATCCGCTATTGATGCCATGCTGGGCGATACTTTCGCCGGCTCGTCAGTGCGTGAAGAAAGCGGAATTGAACGTGTCATCAAGACGGGTTTTGTTGCGTACGAACGCATGCCGATGCTCGAGAATGTGTTCGATCGGTTTGTGCGTTTTTTGTCGTCAAAGTTACTTGGTTTTACCAATGATACGGTAGACATCACGCTTGAAAGTATGCGTTCCCTTCGTTTTGGGGACTATATGCAAGAAGTGCCTTCTTCGTCAGTTTTCAACGTCTTCAAGGCGGAGCAATGGAAGAATTATGGCCTCCTGATTTTCGATGCATCTTTGTCCTATTCTATTGTTGATATTCTGATGGGTGGGCAGAGAGGATCAAGGCTAAAAATTATCGAAAACCGTCCTCCGACAGCTCTTGAACGTGCTTTGATCGAAAAACTGGCGACGATTAGTCTGACAGAGCTTTCTGAAGCTTTTGTGCCCGTGGGTGATATTAATCTTCATTTTGAGCGTTTGGAGATCAGCTCAAGCTTTGCGACGATTGTCCGTCCTTCAAACGCTGCGGTAACAGCGCGCTTCCATGTGGATATGGGGGATCGCAGCGGCAATATGGATCTTATCCTCCCTTATGCAACGCTGGAACCTGTGCGCGAAAAATTATCCCAACAGTTTATGGGGGAAAATTTCGGGAGTGACTCAGCCTGGGAAGATTATCTCATTTCTGAGATCATGGAGACCAGCATCACGATGTCGACGGTGTTTGAAGAAACGTTTCTGCCCTTATCGCAGATATTGGATCTTAAGAAAGGCTCTGTCCTGCATCTCCCACACAAAAGGGGCGCGCCTTACCAAGTACAGATGGAATGTGATGGCACTCCTATGTTTGTCGGCACGTTGGGGAAGGCGCATAATATGCAAGTGGTACGTATTGATCAGCGTCTTATCCCGCCAGAAGATGAGATTCATACGGCGGCTGACCTTGGGATTTTCCAAGATTCTACGCATAAAAGTGCTGACCAGCAACAATAGGCCATAGTGTAGGGAGGGCGTTATCGTGGCTCTTCCTAAAAGATAATCACGCAGGACGTCATGCTTTTAGAAAATAGCCAGACCATCATTGAGGTGATTTTAACCCTCGTCATTGTGGCGGGGATTATCAGCTCGCGGCGAATCGTGAAGCGTCTTGGCGTGATTCGTGAAACCTACGCTGCGCTTAATGAGATGGTGGCCAGTCTTGATACCTCAACAGAGCATGTCGGGCGTTTGTTTGATGCCATGAAGCTGGAGGCCAGCAAGGGAGGGAAGCGGCTCAACACCCTTGTTGAGCATGCGCGTAATGCGGGGGAAGATTTAACGGATCTTCAGAAAATGGTGAGCGAGGTTTCTGCTCAGCTAGAGCAGGATGTCACCAAAGCAGATAAGCGGCAGGCGGCTCTTGAGGAAGCGATTCGTAGGGCGCAAAGAGCGGCAGATTTACTCGAAAAACGCCTTGATTCCTACCATGATATTCCTTCAGCGGAGACGCTCAAAGCTCAGTATGAGCAGAAGATGAAAGAGGTGGAAGAAACGATGAAAAAGGCATTTATGCCAATGTCCCCTCATGTTGGAGGTGATTCGCTGACTGTATCGTTCCATCCTGAAATTTTTGACCCTAAACACGATACATCGCCCTCTCCAAAAGAGGAGCCATCTGTCTATTCCTCCAACTTTGAGGATCATTTTGAACGTCCTATGCCGCATTCCATGCGCTCTCCGCGACCTTATATGAAGGCCGTGGATGAGAAAAAATAAGAGAAAAATGAAATTAAACGAGTATAATTCTTTGTTTTATAAGGATTTTTATCATCGTTCTGAAGAATTTCATCTCTCTGTTAATCTTCTTGTAGCCATTTGATGTTTTATTCTCTCATGTCATCCAAACGGCTTGGCGATGGGCCAGGCGATCTCGGAGAATAGATCAATGTCACTATCGATTAATACAAACGTCAACTCAATGATCGCTCTGGAAAACCTGAGCAGCACGCAGAGCCAGCTGTCCCAGACCCAGAATGCGATTTCTACCGGTAAGAAGGTTTCTACCGCTTCTGACAACCCAGCTTCTTACGGCATTGCTTCTCAGATCAACAACGACATTTCCGGTCAGAACACCGTGAATGACGGTCTGAGCTATGCTTCACGCATTAACACGACAGCAAGCTCTGCTCTTTCCAGCATTGGCTCTGTTCTGGATAACCTGCGTGGTTCCGTGACCAGCTTGGGTCAGCACGTTGGTGACCCTGCTTCTCTGGCACGTCTCAATGACACTATCACGGGTCAGATTAACCAGATCAACACGATTGCTCGTAACTCCACACTTCAGGGTGTGAATCTGCTGACCGCTGGTACGGGCGATGGTCTAGGTATTACCACAAACAACCTGAGCTTCGTGACGGGTCTGCGTGGTGAAACACAGACGACTTCTGGTTTTGCAAGCACTTTCCAGGCTGAAACTGGTGCGACTGGTCAGGCTGGATCTTTGAGCGATCTTCTTGGTCTGTCTACAGGTACAGTAACGGGTGGTGATGCGACAGGGAACGTCTTTGTGACGGGTTCTGGTAGCGCCATCGCACTTGCGACAGCAGGCTCACAGGTTTCCGCTTCTGGCATCAATCAAGGCACGAAGACGCTCGCTAGCTTGATTGACATCGTGAGCAAGGCGAAGTCTGCAGTCTTGAATGTTTCTGGTAAGCTGGGTGCAAATCAGCAGACCATCGACACGATGAGCTCCTTTGGTCAGGTCACATCTGACTCTCTGACAGCTGCTGGCGGTGCGCTGACAGATGCTGACATGGCTTCTGAGAGTGCAAAACAGACATCTCTGCAGACGAAGCAGTCCTTGGGCATTAAGTCTCTGTCCATTTCCAACAGCCAGTCTCAGAACATTCTGCAGCTCTTCCAATAAGAGTGATTTTTCTCAGCTTTGGCTGAGTGAGAGTGGAGGAAACGCCACCACAGAAATGTGGTGGCGTTTTTTTATGAATTTATGACATCATGATAACGCTTAAAGTAGCGTGATGTGTAACGTATATGTGAGGGAGTAATAAGCGTGTCGGATGATGAGAAGACGCCACTATTTCATAAGTTGGAAGCAGCGATTGGGCATCATCGCAATGGACGCACTCATCAGGCAATGGCTTTGTATAAAGAGGTCATAACGCTCGATTCACGCAATGTCATTGCTCTTAATAATTACGGCGCCCTACTTCTAAAAGAAAATGACTTAAATGGTGCTCTGACTGTTCTGCGGCAGGCTGTTGAGATTGATCCTCAAGCCTATGATGCATGGAGTAATCTTGGGGATGCCTGCCAGCTTTTGCAGGATTATCTTGCAGCGATTAATTGTTATCAAAAAGCGCTAACAATCAAACCAACTCATGCGCCTGCTTTGGGAAACTTGGCATCAGCCCTGAAACCAATCGGAGAGTTCACGCTAGCGGAGCGTTTCCATAAGGCGGCTTTAGAGGTGGACCCGACGCATGTGGAAACACATACGAATTATGCGCTCTTCCTCCTTGCGACAGGCCGCTACAAGGAAGGATTTCGTGAATATGAATGGCATTGGAGAGAATGCGCAAAACGTGTGGGGAGAGCGGCTATCCAATGGGATGGCACGCCTCTTAATGGCAGGACGTTGCTTGTGTATTTCGTTGGAGGATTTGGTGATGCTGTGCAGTTTAGCCGTTTTTTGCCGCAACTTGAGAAACAGAATGGGCAAATTATCGTTGCGACACGCAAGCCCTTATTAGCGCTTTTGCGTTATTCATTCCCGACGATAACATTTGTGGACGATGCAGAAACACTTCCTCTTCATGATGTCCAGACGCCGATTATGAGCCTTGCGCATTTTACGGGCGTAACGCTGGAAACGCTTCCGTTTTCAGAAGGCTTTTTGAAAGTGCAGCCTGAGAAAATGGCCGAGTGGAGAGAGCGTTTACAGCATGATCAAGGGTCGACAGCCGCTTCAGCACCATTGCGTGTTGGTTTAGTGTGGGCGGGAGCGCCTCATAAACATATAAAATTTATTGAGTTTGCGAATAGACGGCGTTCTCTTGACCTGAAGACGTTGGCTCCGTTAGCAGAAGCAGTACCAGAGGCGATTTTTTACAGTTTACAAATTGGTGACAAGAAAGAGCAGGCCGCGCATCCGCCAGCCCCTATGACGTTGATTGATTATACAGACCATATTCATGATTTCTCAGATACAGCTGCATTAATCACTCAGCTGGATGTCGTGGTAGCTGTGGATACTTCCACAGCACACGTAGCGGCCGGACTTGGCAAGCCTGTTATGATGCTGTCACGTTTTGATCAATGCTGGCGTTGGCTGGCAAAGCGTTCTGATTCACCATGGTATGATAGCTTGACGATCTATCAGCAAAAGCGCCCGCTTGATTGGTCTGAAGCGTTTGAAGATGCCAAGCGTGACCTAAGAGCCATGCAGGACGCAAAAGAAAAAGCACACGGTGTCTGAGAAGAGCATGTTTGAGAAAGGGGGCCGTCTTGTTGATAGGCCCCCTTCGGTAGTAGTTGCAAAGCCCGGCTATATTTTATCGAACCATAGCACTCATCATGTCCCTCCCTAAGGGTGGGAGGATAAGGCCTTGCCTCTTCAAAAATCACATATAATCAGCGAGAGTCATGCCCTTCGTTTTTGCGATGAGTGAGTAGGAGGCTTTAAGGCGGGTGCTCAGGTCGGAGGCCTGCGTCGCCACAACGGCCATGTCAGCATCTACATTTGTTGACAGTTGCGTCTGTAGCGATGTTTGGACAGACGTGAAGGTCTTTTGCTGACTTTTAATGTTGTTTTGTTCCACACCAATAGAGGTGTTCATGTCGATCAAGCGATTAGAGCTATCGGTAAAAGAAGCTTGGAGTTTTTTAGCCAGCTCCGTGAACCCCGGTGTCGTAGAGCTCATTCCCTGCATAGAAGAGACGATCATCATATCACGCATCATATCGCGGATTGGAGACCCAGTGGAGGTATCAGATGCCTGACCACCTTCCGTCGCAACAACGCCATTGGAGGAGGTTGAGGCACTCGTTGGCCCTGTCACGACTTGTCGGCGCATTGTTGTGGCCTTCTCAGCAGATGTCGAGATTGATGGCGAGAAGACTGACATGGAGGAGGAGTTATCTGCTGCTGCCGCTGTGGCCTGTTTAAAAATATCATCAACATTGTTGCCAGAGAGGCCGGAGACAATCTTAGAAATGGACTTCGCTAACGGTGAATCTGACAGTTGATTGGGGGAGGGGACAGTTGGTTCATTTTCTGCTGTACCGGAGAAGATGTAGCCCATTCCGTCAGATGTATTGAGGATGTTCCCGATTGTGCTTAGGGAAGAGCGTGCATTTGAAATAGTAGCATCAAGCGGCTGTGCTTTAGAGCCTAAGGTCGATTCTATCCCAAGCATTTGAGAGGAGAAGCTTTGGGCAATATTGGTCACTTGCTCAATGGCCTTTGAGCTGATCGAAAGACGGTTCTGCACAGAACTCATATTTGTTTGGTAGTCCGCAAGCTGTGCGATTTTGGGGCTAAGAGCAAGGGTTGCCCCCCGGTTATCACCCAAGCCCGCGATGCTGCTCGAGATTGTCCCTTGGGTGGCTTGCCAAGAGTTAAGCTGCTGTTGGTCGCGGATTTGCTGAATCCCATCAGAAAGGATTTGGCTCATTCCACTTGCGCCATACTGGCCAACTGAGAGACTCATAACAATGACCTTCCGCTATTACCTTATTGCACCGCGTTGATGAGTGCGGAGAACATGGACTGAACCGCCGAAATGACCTTCGCATTGGCACTATAGGCATTTTGGAGGGTGATGACATTGGCCATCTGGTTATCAACATTCACGCCAGACACGTTAGAAACTTGCGTTGACAGCGTTGTCTTTACAGAAGACGCGGTGGAAAGGTTGGACGATGTGTTGCTGATTGTGAGCGCTTGATTAGATGTCAGCGAAGACGCAAGCTGGCTGAGCCCTTGCTCCCCAGAATATCCTGTCGAGAACTCTCCAGTTGGGCCCAGAGAATCAGTCGGGGCTGCTAACTTTCCCGTTACTGCGCTAGAGGTCGTGCCTAACGCCTGACTAAGCGCATTGGTGACAGCGGTTGTATCAGCTGTGTCACCATTTTTGTTTGTGGTCAGCAAGGACGGCTTGTCCACATACTGTTGATTAACGGCAAGAGAGGACGACAGGCCAACTGTGCCCTGAGGGGCCGTCTTCGTCGGGTCAGATGACAGCGGCTGGGACGTTCCGTTACTAAAGAGTGGCAAACCCGCAGCATTAAACCGGTTGACCATCGTGTAGGAGAAGGAATCCAGCTGTGCCTGCATGCCCGGATAGGTGTTATCACGCAGGGTAAGGTTAGCCCCTAATGTCCCCCCTGTGAGGTGGTTTGTGACATCACGACCATTGATTGAAATAGCTGGAATTCCGCCATTTGTATCGCCCTGCTTATAGTACATTCCAGGGGATAAGGTGGCGTTTGATGTTGTGAGTGGCCAGCCGGAAGAGGGCAGAGATTGACTGCTATCTGACTGATTGATTTGGTCAGGGCGCGTAGGGATCTGCATACCGTCTTGTGTGTTAACGATCATATCCCCGTTGGGTTGCTCGGTGAAAGAAACGCCAAGCTTGCTGGAAAGGCGGCTCATGGACTCGAAGCGTTTATTCTCGAGGTCTGACGTGTCTTTCCCAGTGCCTTGCATGAGCATAATCTGCTTAGAGATCTGTCCAATCGTTGTGACGTCGGAGTTAATTCCAGCGACCGTGCTCACAATCCCGTCTTGGGCCCCTTGGCGTTGCGACTGATAGACTGAGGACAGCGTGCCAATATTGCTTACCAATGTCTGAGCATTGCCGATAACCGTTGAGTGAGCCGCACTGCTGCGAGGGGTATTGGTTAATGCTGTCAGGCTGCTTGTCACGCTCTGGAGGGTATTGGTGAGCGTGCCAATCGTGTTTGTGGCACCGGATGAAGATGAGGTCGTCCCCTGTACAGCAGAAAGGCTGGAGAGGGAGTTGTTCATCGTCGTCAGTCCAGAAACATTAGCGTTCTGACGATATAAAGCCGCCTGAAGCGGGGGAGAGATGTGGAGTGTATTATTGCCAGTGGTGACACCTGTGCCTTTGCCGGAAATAACCGCGGAGGTGGAGACGGCATTTTCTGACACGTAGCCTTCTGTGGAAGCGTTTGTGACATTTTTTGAGGTGGTCGCAAGCCCGGCTTCAACATTCTGAAGACCGCTAGACGCGATATTAAGGGACAGACCAAGGCTCATCATTTTTCTCCACGGGCAAACTCACGCATTTAAGGCCAGCTCGCGTTAGACAGGCTCTTTGAGAAGAGTAAATAGCGCAAAAAGGTTACAAAGAGATTGCGCGGGGTGGTTTTTTGTTCTTCTAACAATGAACAAGGTCATCATTCAGTAAAGGATTTAGGAGGATGGTTCAGTGGTGATCTTATCAATGGCATTTTGCAGACGGGTGGATTCGGTCTGGATGAGCTGAAAGTTCAGGTCATATTCACGCTGAGTGCGCATAAGATCCGTTGTTTCTTGAATAGCATTGACGTTACTGGACTCCAGCATGCCCTGACGTATCTCGACATTATCCACTGGGCGGAGGCGCGTCGTTGGGCGGAAAAGATGGTTGCCTTCAGCATGAAGTGTATTGAGGTTTTCAACTGTTGAGATGCCAATCTTAGCAATGGCTTGCTGCCGTTGTGTAGAGATTGTCCCATCAGCGGCAATGGAAAGCGGATAGACATCGTCGTTGGGATCAAGAGTGATGGGACGGTTTTGGTCATCCAGCAACGCATTGCCTGAGAGATCAACAATCGTTCCATCAGAGGTTCGGCTAAATTGTCCGTTCCTCGTTAGTTTGACGCCGTCTTTGGTTCTAATATTGAAGAAGCCTTCACCATTGATCCCGATATCCAAAGGATTGCCTGTTTGGCGAAGGGCTCCTTGGGATGTGTCACGGTAGGTTGCTTTGTCTTGGTTATAATCCAGCGTTTTTTCCGAACCGAGCCCATGAGCATTGCGTTGCTTGGATAGATAGTCGGAAAAAAGAACGCGCGAGCTTTTGAACCCATCTGTGTTGCTATTGGCTAAGTTGTTAGCCGTTACCTCAAGTGAGCGCGTAAGCGCATCGACGCGTGAGAGCGCTAAGAAATTCGTGCTGTCCACGATCCCTCCGTTGAGGACATAGGATGAATAAGAATGAAGACGAAAACGTTCGCTCTAGAATAACTGAAGAAAAAATCTTTTGATATAAAAAATATATGGAGAGGGGAGCATTCTCCATAAAAATCTGGAGTAAGAGGTGTCCCCAGTGTGACCATAAAATAGAGCGGCCTGCACTGTTTCCTGATGTGATAAGAAATATCTTGCATAATGCTGTTCTAGTCCGTATCTCTCACGAAAGTATAAATCACCTTAATAAAGCGTGCCAGCGGGCAAAGCCTTCTCACTGTATCAATACGATAGGGTGGCCTGTTGGTTGATGTTCCAAACTGAAGGAATTCCACGTCCATGCTGCGATCCCTCGATATCGCTTCCACAGGTATGCAAGCCCAGTCGACAAATGTTGACACGATTTCGCACAATATCGCGAATATGACGACGACAGGGTATAAAAGGCGTCGTGCTGAATTCCAGGACTTGATGTATCAAGATTTGCGGCGTGTTGGTACGATGAGTTCCGATACAGGCTATCGTGTGCCAGCTGGGGCGCAGGTTGGATTGGGTGTTCGCACAGCAGCGATCTATCGCATTAATGAGCAGGGGTCATTGCGCCAGACAGGAAATGCGCTGGATCTAGCGGTCGAAGGGCGGGGGTATTTCCGTATTCTTCTGCCATCAGGGCAATATGCCTATACGCGCGATGGGACTTTTTCTCTGTCCCAAGATGGGACGATCGTCACGGCGGATGGGTATCCCGTAACGCCGAACATTTCGGTTCCCAATAATGCGGAAAATATTACAGTCGATCAGACTGGACAGGTGCAATACACGCTGTCCGGTCAGGCGAATGCGCAGGTTGCGGGCCAGCTACAGCTGACAAACTTCCAGAACGAAAACGGGTTGGCCGCCATGGGGCAAAACTTGTTCACTGAAACAACGTCGTCTGGTGATCCGATTAACGGAAATCCAACGAGTACGGGGTTTGGTGATATTCGCCAAGGTTTTGTAGAGGAATCGGCTGTGAATGCTGTCAATGAGATTACGAATCTGATTACAGCGCAGCGAGCTTATGAGATGAACAGTAAGGCCATTACCGCGTCAGATGAAATGCTACAGACACTGACGAACTTGAAGTAAAGAGATAAGAGAGTTGATGCCTTACCGAGGGGTTACATACGCTTTTATAGCGTTCGGCATGTGGGTGTTGTCCTGCTTTTGTGCAGATATTGCACAGGCTGCTACTGTGCGCCCTTCGGTAAAAATATCGGGTGATGTGGTTTCTTTGTCAGACCTTTTTGATGGGCTTGAGCCAGGGCAAGATCGTGTTCTAGGGCCAGCGCCAGCACCCGGTAAGACCATTCAGATCGGAGGCTATCAGCTCATCGCGATTGCTGACCAATATGGCGTTGAGTGGGAAGATCAGTCGTCCTCCGTCAATGTTCTCGTGACACGGGCAGGGCGCGTGCTAGGGCGTGATTATTTTGCCCATTTGGTGAAGCGCAGTATTGCCCTCAATGAGAATGCGGGTGGATTTGTGGTGAACATTTCCAACTTCCACTCTGTCACGGTTGCGTTTGATGACAAAGACCCCGTAACGCTTTCAGAAATTAGTTGGGATAAGCGTTCTGGTCGTTTTACGACGACCGCCTATCTTTCTCACCCGACGGGAGATCCGTTGGTTGATTCTTTTCCTGTGCGTGGAACCATTCGAATAACGCAATCGGTCGTTGTGTATAATGATTCTCTGCCAGCGGGTCATATTATGCAAGATAGTGATATGCACCTAGACCCGTCTTATTCAGGGGAACTCCCGGCGTCTCCACAAGCTTTGCCGGATCCGAATACGATTGTAGGGATGGCCCTTTCTCATGCAGTCGCGGCTGGCCAAGCTGTGAAAACAATGGATTTACGTCGTGCCATTTTGGTGCATCAAGGTGACCCCGTCTTAATTACGTACACAGTGCCGGGCATCCGTTTAACCGCTACGGGGCGTGCTTTAGAAGAAGGGGGAAGTGGGCAATATGTCCATGCGCTGAATCTTGGAAGTCGGATGGTGGTTTCTGGTAAAGTGAATGCGGCTGGAGAGGTTAATGTGGATGCAACGTCAACAGCGTTGCCTGCAAACTCGCCAGAAGTGAAGCGTTTTGGTATGGCAATTATGACGACCAATGGCGGCAGAAGAGAATGAACGTATCTTTCAAAGCGGTGCGATGGATGTCGCTCTTTACGCTGGTCAGTGTAGGGGGGTGCATGGGGGCTGGTTCATTGAGTGAGATGGGCCATCCACCCCGTATGACTAAAACGGCAGACCCAACGCTTGCGCCAGACTATCGCCCTATTACAATGCCAATGCCGCCTCTTCAGGCTCCACCGACAGAAGCAGGCAGCTTGTGGCGTCCGGGGAGCCGAGCCTTCTTTAAAGACCAACGCGCCGCTCAGGCTGGAGACCTTCTCACTGTGAAGGTAGAAGTGGCTGACAACGCGAATGTGACGAACAACCTAACAGCCTCTGGAAGCGGGTCTGAAGATTTTGGCGTGCCGAGCTTTTTTGGCTTCAAAGGCAAGTTTATGTCGCATATCACCCAAGCCGATGCGCTCAACACGAGCAGCTCTAATGCTGTGAATGGCGCTGGGACGATCCGTCGTGTTGACACAGTCACCATGACGCTTGCTGGTGTGATTACGCAGGTTCTGCCAAACGGTAATTTTGTGATCGTTGCGCGGCAAGAGGTGCGTGTGAATGGCGAACTACGGCAGCTTGTTCTGAGCGGTGTTGTCCGGCCACAGGATATTTCTGAGGATAATGTTGTCACGCATGATCGCATTGCAGAAGCACGTATTTCCTATGGCGGTCGTGGCCAATTAATGCAGCGCCAGCAACCACGTTTGGGGCAGCAGATAATGGATAATGTGTTGCCATTCTGATGACGGATGGTGGTGCAAGAGGTCGATTCTGTTTTACAATGGTTTTTAAGCGTTCATCGTGGCATTGAGCGAGGGTATCCATTTAGGATATATGCCTGTGAAGAGTGTTAAATAGTGGCCAGGCCGTTGGGTGTTGTGTGCGCGGCCTTTTGAAGGATTGGAAGCTTTGATGAGTGACGATAAAAATGCCGAAGGGTTTATTCCACAGGGTCTGGTTGCTGGCGATTTACATGGGACAGCCGCTGGTTCTCTAACGATTGCCGGTGTTGTTGAACGCTCTGATATTAAAACCGAGCAGCTCGTCGTGGCGGAAACAGGACGCATGACGGATGGTGTGGCTGAGGCTGAGACCATTATCATTGAAGGTCAGGCTTCTCAGATGACCTTCCGGGCTGGTCGTCTGTCTGCAGGTGCAAGCGCGCGCATTTCAGACTGCATGATTGAAATGAGCAATCCGACAGGTTGTGCGATTGACGAAAATGCGCATTTTGAAGGTGATGTGAAGATCGCTGTTGTGCGGTCTCAGGGTGCTTCTCGTTCTACTCCTAGTGCCAGTGCTCCTTCTGAGAAGAAAGAGCGTGAGGAGCAGGATTCTTCATCCTCTTCTAAGTCATTCTCTTCAGGTGGCTCTTCTGAGCATGAAAAAACATCTCACGATAATGGCTCTTCGGGCAGCACGCATGGCTCTGGTGGAACGTCCTATGGCAGTGCGTCCCATGAGGCGAGTGCTAAGGGAGGGTATGACATTGATGATGCAGCCGAGGTTGAGATCCCGTTAGGTGACTAAGGCCTCTTTTGAGGGTTGTGCTCATTGATGATCTAGCAAAGCAAGCGCAAGAGGTGAGAGTAGCGTGATAACAAACAAGGCCTTCATAAGGCATTACTGCCGCATGAATCGCCGGTTGGGCGTCATGATGACCTGTATGATAGGCGCTACTCTCTGCTTTGGTCACCATGCTTGGGCTGACTCTGGGCAAGAGGCTGATAGAGCGAAGGCCGAGCTTGCGTCTCCTGTAAAGCCCGCGTCGGAGGTTCCGAAGCCTGATGGGCAGCAAACGCATCAAGATGATGGTGACGCTGGGTCTTTTCAGGATATAGAAGACCAGAAGCGAATTTTGGATGCAGCCCGGAAGGCACTCGCACTTCATGCACGGACTGTGCATGAGTCGATGTCACTCTCGTCAAATGATCTGGATAATAAACAGCTTTTAGACCGAAATGCGACGCAGCGTTTAGTGGGCATTTACGAGAATATGCGTCCACGTGATGCGGCGGCGGTTTTTAACGTGATGGATCCTCACGTTCTTGTGGCGATTTCCGCTGCGATGAATACGCGTAAGCTTTCAGCGATTATGGCACAGATGTCACGTGATCGTGTTAATATGGTTTCGCAGTATTTGGTGGGAGTGCGTCGTTTCCACCAGAAGGGTGCAGGTGTTGTGGAGGAAAATGGGCCCGGAGGAGTGCTGATCACTCTCCCGCCGGGGGCTTCTTATAGCGCGCAGCAGAAGTCTTCGTCTGGAAGCACCCCTTTCCTGCCGTCGCGGCAATAGGATGAGCAATATGAGGCAATCTGTGATGGTGTTGCGCATGGTAAGGCTTGGGGCTGTATTGATTGGGGGAGGGATGCTGCTATCCGCATGTGCTCCCGATTATATTGCGCGGAAGCTATCGGGGCGTGAATGCAGTGCTGGCTATTTGGCGGAGGGTGATGATTGGTGCGCTCCTGTCGAAAGGACGACACCGCCACAGCCTTATTGTACCAAAAGCTGGAATGGCGTGGATTGCTGGGCGCGACCAGATTTAACACCGAATATGGCTGCAGAGACGTACGAGGGCCCAAGAGGACTAACGCAGGATCAAAATGCGAATAGATTGGATGCCCCTAGAGGCAAGGTTCCCCCAACAAGCCAATATCTACCACCTTGAGGCTTTAAGAAAGTATGGTTTTAGTATAAACCCATCCGCCGCACTGGCGTTTGTTTAATGAGAAGTGACTTTTTTTCTCACCATCACTGTTTCTATGTTATGAGGAACTGAACATAAGTCGCTGTGTTGTGTGAGTGAGTGCCATCGCAACGGTCGAACGATGCGATTATTGGTGGCGTTTCTGTAATTGAGATTGAGTGGATAGACAGCCTCTGTATGCAGAAGATTTTAGCAGGCCTTAAAGGTCTTGGACGCACAAGACTTATTGCATTGGGCGTGGTTGCTGCGCTTCTTCTGGGTGCTCTTGGCGTACTGGTCTTTCGTGGTGGATTTGAGCAGAAGGCGCTGCTTTATGGTGACCTAGAGCTTAATGAAGCGGCTCAGATGGTCGATGACCTTAATAAAGCGCATATTTCGACCAGCATGGGCCCTGATGGTCGTAGTATCTACGTGCCTAAAGATACTGTGGCAAATGCCCGCTTGTTGCTTGCTAAATCGGGTTTGCCGAGTGGTGGGGCTGTTGGGTATGAGCTGTTTGACAAAAGTGGGACACTCACGAGCACGCAATTTGAGCAAGGGATCGATGAAACGCGTGCGATGGAAGGAGAGCTAGAGCGCTCTATCCGTCTCGTTCATGGGGTGCGTAATGTTCGTGTGCATCTGGTTCTGCCTCATCGTGACCTGTTTTCTACACAAACGAATCCGTCTCAGGCGAGTGTGATCTTAGATGTCGGGCGTGTTGGGATTGTGTCTCCCGATGCGATTATGGCGATTCAGAACTTAGTGGCTGCCGCTGTTCCAGGGCTGCAACCACGGAGCATTTCTATCGTTGATACGCGTGGTGATGTGCTTGCTAAGCCGAGTGACCCGGATAGTTTGGCTGAGCAAGAATCATCGCTTGAAAAACAGCGGCATTCAGAAGAGCAGCGCCTATCGCAAGCTGTAGAAGATCTCTTATCGTCTACTTTGGGAATGGGGCATGTACGCGCGCGTGCCGCTGTGACGATGAATAGCGATGTTGTCCGTGAAACAGAGGAATCGTACGATCCTAATCAGCAAGTGTTGCGGTCACAGACGTCCAATACTGACAAGAGCGTCAATACGGAATCCGGTCAGAACTCTAGCACATCGAATAACTTGCCCAATGCTAATGCAGGGCAAAACAATAAAAGCGGCTCTAGTGATGATCGTGTCGAAGAGACGAATAATTACGAGATTGGTAAAAGAACGCGTATTGTCAACCAAACCCGCCCGCGTGTGTCACGTATTAGCCTAGCGGTGATGGTGGATGGCACATCGACGATGGGTAAAGACGGGAAGCCTGTGTGGCGGCCGCTGGATGATGACCAAATCAAGCGCTTAACGGGTCTTGTGCAGACTGTTGTTGGGTATGACAAAGAGCGTGGAGATGCGGTCAATATCGTGTCAATGCCCTTTAAGCTTGGTTCTGGGGCTGATTTTCCGCAGGATTCTACGTCGTTCTTTAGTAAAGATATGGCCATTTATGTGGCGAAGTGGGTTATCCCGATCCTGCTGATCGTTGGGGCGGCCTTTATGCTGCTGCGTCCAATTTTGCGGCGTGGCAAAGAAGGGAACGAAGGGGAAAGCTCTTCTTCTGCAGGGGATATGGCTGCACGTGCCGGGGCTGCTGTGGCATCCATGACTGGGGTTGGTGGGCCTGAGAAAGTCTCTGTTGATGGCGTTGAGGGTGAGATGCGCCGTGAGGCACTCAACAAAGTCGCCCAGAAGGTTGAAGAAAATCCCGAAGAAACAATCATGATTGTGAGGAACTGGCTTGCACAACCGGATCCGACCTCTAAGAAAATGTCTGCGAGTTAAGAAGGGAGGAGATGATGGCTGAAAATATTGAAGGAGCCGTGCCTCCGTCTGATCCAGTCCCGGTACCTCCAGCTGTTGCTGCGGAGGAGGTTAAGGCGGCAGATTCGTTAACGGGGAAGCAAAAAGCCGCTATTTTAATGCTGGCGATTGGTCAGGAACGCTCATCGGCTATTTTGAAAGCGCTTCAGGAAGATGAAGTGCGTGATATTTCGATGGCGATGTCTTCTTTGGGTATGGTGAAGGCCGAAACGGTTGAAGCCGTATGCCATGAGTTCTCACGCAGCTCTAATGTGTCTGATGGTCTGGTAGGAGGACTTGAGACAACCGAAGAATATCTACGGCGCGCTCTGCCAGCTGAGGAAGTAGAGAAGATCATGGAGGACATCCGTGGTCCTTCAGGGCGCAATGTGTGGACGAAAATGGGCAATATGCCCGAAACGGCTTTGGCGAATTATCTCCGTGGAGAGCAGCCGCAGACAGTGGCCGTTATTCTCAGCTATATTGCCCCATCCCATGTGGCACGTGTTTTAACGCTTTTCCCTGAAGATTTCGCGACGGATATTATTGTCCGTATGCTGCATATGACACCTGTTAGTCGTGATGTCCTAGAAAGTCTGGAAACGACATTGAGGCGAGAGCTCATTAGCGCTTTTGGGCGCTCGACAAAGCGGGACAGCTACGCTTTTGTGGCGGAAGTGTATAATAACTTTGACCGCAAAACAGAGGCAAGCCTTACAGAGCGTCTCGGTGAGCGTAGCGTTGATGATATGGAGAAGGTGAACAAGCTGAAATTCACCTTTGATGATATCAAGCGCCTCACACCGGATGATATGATGACGGTTGTGGCGGCCATTAATCGTGACGGTGAAGCGAAGTCCAAGATGCCGTTGGCGCTTAAAGGGGCTAACCCGAATATTCGGAAGCTCTTTTTTGACTGCATGTCTAAGCGCTCGTCTGGTATCCTTGCTGATGAAATTTCGGGCTTGGGAGCTGTGCGTATGCGTGATGCCGAAGCGGCCCAGATGTCTCTCATTTCCTTTATTAAAGACTTGGCAAATGATGGAGAAATTGACCTATCGCCGAGCTCTGGTGATGATGAAATTATTGAATAAAGCGTGTGCTCTGCATGCGCTTCGATTAGGATATGATGGGGCATGACATCATTTGCAGACCGTCTTGAAGACTTCGGCTCACAGCTTACTCAGGAAGAAAATGCTTCTGCTGAAGAGGAGCAGATTGATGCCCCTGAGGAAGAGCCTGAGATTGATCATTCTGTACGCTTGCAGCCGGAGGAGATTGAGGCGCTAAAAGCGGAGGCTTACAGGGCAGGTCAACAAGCGGGCGAAGAAAAAGCTCAAGCTGAATTTTCGGAAAAGATGGCCCAATCAGTCGCTCAAATATTGACGGTTGTGCAAGAAGAAGGAGAACATCGTTCAGAGCTTTTGCACCACATGGCGGATTATTTCACGGAAGCTCTTTATGCTGTTGTTAAAGAGCTCGTTTCCGGTGACTTGAAGCGTGATGTCATACGGCGTGATATGGTGAAGGATATCGAGGCTTTTGCACGGGAATGTGAGGGCGATGTCACACTTGCTTGTTCTAAAGAAGATGCCGCCTCCCTTAAAACAGTCTTGAAAGATGTGCGGGGGGTGTCTATGGCGATTAATCCAGAGTTACCAACGGGGCGGGCGACGCTTTCCGCAAAAGATGCACAGATCATGGTGGATAAAAATGACTGGGTGAATGCTGTACGTGACAGAATTCTCTCATCTGTCAGGACGATTATCCAAACGAGCCAACAAAACTCACGTACGAGGACTTAAAGAATGCCAGAGACAGAAAAGCCGTCAGGCGTTGACCTTTCGGATTTTACGTCAGAAGCGGAAGATACCGCTGCTCAAAAGCCTGCTTCTCCTGTAACGGATGGACAAACCAAAGAGGTTGATCGGGAAGCGATTTTTGACGTTCCCGTTAAGATTACGGCCGTTGTGGGTGACGTGAAGATGCCTGTGCGTGATTTGGTACGTTTAGGGCGTGGTGCTGTCGTATCGTTGAATAAGAAGCTCGGGTCAGCCATTGATATTTACGCGAATGATCGTTTAATCGCACGTGGTGAAATCACGATTATTGAAGATGAAAATATTGCCGTTACGATGACGGAAATTATGGCCTCTTCTGCGAATCCTTGATGGTCAGTCCGGCGGGAGAGATGGCAACAGATGGACAAGAGGGCTCACTAGGCTTTTTAAAAGCCGTGATGGGACTGCATATGAACGCATTGGCTGCCTTAGTATTGGTGGTTTGTTTGCTTGTCATATGTCTGGTGGTTGCTGAGCGTCTTAAAAGAGCAATGCCACGATGGCTTCAGAAAAAGCCCGAAACACCTCGCTCTCTCGCTGTTTTGGATGTTGTGGCGCTTGACCCAAAACGTCGTCTCACATCCGTGGTTGTGCACGCACCAAGTGGGAAGAAGGCTTTAGCTGTTATACTGACAGGTGGGCCATCAGATGTATGTATTGGATGGTTAGACCATGAAGACGAACACGCGCCTTCATGTGAACAAGGTGATGACGATGGGCCAGAGCACGTGCCGGAGAAGGATAGTTCACATGCTTAACATGGTGCGCCCCGTGCGGACGCGGTCTATCCTATGGGGTGGGGCTTTGCTCGCTGTGGCTGTGTTGGCGTGCTGTATAGCGGTGGATCCAGCAATGGCTCAATCCGTCACGTTTGATATGGGCAAAGGCGGTGGCATTGGGGAGGCTGGCACGACCAGTCGCCTCGTGCAGATGGTGGCCTTAATTACGCTGCTGTCGCTTGCCCCGAGCCTGATGGTCATGGTGACGGCTTTTACGCGTATTATCATCTCATTTTCTCTGTTGCGCAGCGCGATTGGAGCGCAAGGCACGCCGCCTAATACGGTGTTGATTGCCCTTTCACTCATTCTGACTTTTTTCGTGATGCAGCCAACGTTGGAGCAATCATGGGACAAGGGGATTGTGCCGTTGATGGATGGGCAGGTGGAGGAGCTTGCAGGGTTGCAAGCGTCTGCTGAACCTTTCCGTACCTTTATGCTTAAAAATGTGCGGCCGAATGATTTGGGAACGTTTTATCATTTGGCGAATGTGAAGCCCGTGGCCACACCGTCAGAAACGCCGTGGCGTGTGTTGGTTCCTGCCTTTATGGTGGGGGAGTTAAGCCGTGGTTTTGAGATCGGCTTTCTCGTGTATCTTCCTTTCCTTGTGATCGACTTGGTCACCGCAAGTGTGTTGATGAGCTTGGGAATGATGATGTTGCCACCAGCAACTATTTCTCTGCCTTTTAAGCTTATTTTCTTCGTGTTGGTTGATGGGTTCCAGATGATGTCTGGTGGGCTAGTACGAAGTTTTGGCGGGGGGTAGCTGCTGCTCTCCCTGTCTCACCGTTTAGGTGGGCAGAATAAGAAGCCTTTTGGCCAAAATTTGCGGTGTGAGATGGGTAAAGCCCGCCGTGATACTGGACGAAAAACTTCCATAAGTGAGGGTAAGGCCACAGGCGGCAGCCGTTACGATGCCGCCAATACGTCCCGATTGTTCAAGACGGCTGGCAATGAGGGTGCGCGCTCCTTTTTTGTAGAAAGCGTCAGCAATATCGGCTGTTTCTTCTGGATCCATACCAGCTGGAATGACGAGAGAAAGGGTGGCGCCTGTGCGTTCCACAATTTCTTGCATCTCTGCCATGCCACTGCGGGAATAGATACAAACTCCCGGTAGATCCACTAAGGTCATACGATCTTGACGGTCAAGGCCGGTTGGGACGATCCCATGATACGCTTTGACAAGCTCGACATCATACCCTGTTAGAACCGAGGCGAGTTTGGCGTAGCTTCCCGGGTTGTGGTCGCATGCGAGGACGAGCGGTTTCTTGAGGCGCCCCTCTGATTTTTGGGCTTTAAGAGCGTAACGAGCGGCGAGTTTGGCTAAGGTAAGGCTCTTGCCAGACCCAGGCGCCCCACCAAGAGCGATGATGCGACCGGGCGTCATAGGAAGGCGCTCAAAAGCGATGGCTTTGCAAAGCCCTTCTTCTAGAGTGCCGCCCGACATCGCTGCAACAAGGGGACGTGGGATTGAATGCCACAGAAGGATATCTTCCACACTCAAACTGGGGAGAGGCAGAGATGCACCGGGCGATGAGGGCATGGTCGTATCCTGTTGCATTAGCGTCTGACGGTGCGTGGTAACGGTGTGGTTTAACCGTCTCGCTCTGTCAATCATAACGTATCGTCCGCTCTCAAGAGAAGATGGGCGTTTAAGAAAGAAGGGAGGAGAACATCATAAGGAGGTATGACGTTAAGAACGCGAGGGATGTTACGTCACTGTAGCAACGGTTCGAATACGCGTGCGGGGGTAAATTTCTGCTTGTGCCATCACGGCCATAGACGGACGAATACGGTCAATGATCATCCTCACAGAATCACGCGTGCCTGATGTGGTGACAATAACTGGAGTTTCACCAATATTCGCCGTTTGATCGAAGGCACGACGGAGAGATTTTACAAACTCATCCAGCATATTAGGTGGCATAGCAAGCGTTTGATCGTCCCCTTGGCCAACAATATTATTGAGCAGCTTGGTTTCCCATTCTGGCGAGAGTGTAATCATGGAAATACACCCTGACGGCCCGACATAATTACTGCAAATTTGCCGAGAAAGACGGACGCGCACATGGGCGGTCAGAGCCTTGATTCCCTTGGAAATTAGGGCACTTCCTTCCTGAATGCTCTCCAGAATGGTGGGGAGATCGCGAATGGAAATCCGCTCTTGTAGCAAAGATTGCAACACGCGCTGTATGGTGCTGAGTGATGCCTGCGAGGGGATCAGGTCGCTCACAAGGCGTTGTTGATCGTTCGGGAGATCATCCAAAAGTTGCTGCGTGGCGGCGTAGGTGAGGAGTTCACCGAGATTTTGATTAATAGATTCCGTTAAATGAGTGATGATGACCGTGGTGGGATCAACCACCGTATAGCCTTCATTCGTTGCTTGAATTTTTAACGTCGGTTCCGTCCAAATAGCGGGCAGACCAAAGGAAGGTTCCGTGGTGACTTCGCCCGGAAGCGCGTTATGAGGGTCGATCCCCGATGGGCAAATAGCGAGAAGACGGTTAGGGCGCACTTCGCCGGAAGCAATTTCAATTTCCTTGAGTTTGATAACATATTTGTCTGTTGGAAGCTGAATATTGTCCTGAATACGCACTGATGGTGTGATGAAGCCCATTTCAGAAGCCATTTTGCGCCGAAGTGCTCGGATTTGCTCTGTAATTTGCGCATGTTCCCCACTGGCAAGGGGTAATAACCCGTAACCGATTTCCAGACGGAGAAGATCAACATGCAGCAAGTCGGAAATGGGCTGAGCTGAAGGAGCAGGCTCAATTTGCGTTGCATCTTCTGCAGTTTCGTCTTGCAGAGGTTGCTTGTAACGCCACCAAGCGCCTCCTCCAGCAACGGCTGCAATGAGCAAAAACGGGAAAGCGGGCAGACCCGGCATAAAGGCAAAGCCTGCAGAAAGAATAGATGAAATGGCTAGTGGTTTGGCGCTCCCGCCAAGCTGGCGAAACAAGGTAACGTCCGCTGATCCATCTGTGCCGCCCTTCGTGACGACGATACCAGCCGCTAAGGACACCAAAAGAGCCGGAATTTGGGAAACGAGCCCATCACCAATCGTAAGGGTGGTAAAGGTTTGCGCCGCTTCAGAAATCGGCATGTCATGGCGTAACACGCCAATCGTTAGCCCCCCAAGGATATTGATGACGGTGATGATAATGCCTGCAATGGCATCATTACGCACAAACTTAGCTGCACCATCCATGGAGCCGTAGAAAGAGCTTTCTGCTTCAAGCTCCTTACGTTTGGCACGGGCCATTTTCTCGTTCATGGCACCGGAGGCGATGTCAGCATCAATAGCCATCTGCTTCCCGGGCATGGAATCCAAGAAGAAGCGTGCCGATACTTCTGCAATACGGCCTGACCCTTTGGTGATCACCATAAAATTGACGACCATCAAAATGGAGAAAACAATACCTCCAATGACGATGTCATTGCCCATAAGGAAGCCACCAAAGGAGGCAACGACATGCCCTGCTGCATAGGCGCCTTCATTCCCATGACTGAGGATAAGTCGTGTTGTGGCGACCTCCAGAGACAACCTGAACATGGTCGTCAGAAGTAGCAGGGTAGGGAATGAGGTGAAGTCGAGTGGTGTTTCTAAGAAAAGAGCCACCATCAAAATGAGAACAGATGATGTGATAGACAGAGAGAGTCCAATGTCCAAAACAAATGTTGGAAGTGGGACAATCAGAATGGAAATAAGGAGGATAACGCCAAGAGCGAGGAGGATATCCGTCCCCGGCAAGGTTGACCGTACAGCAGTAAGCCCTTTCCCGCCCGGCTGGAAAAAAGCTTTGGGGTTAGAAAAAACATGTACGGCTTGATTAAGGCGTGCCCTGATAGTGGCAACGAGAGAAGCACCAGCTCCGGCCGAAGAGGTTTTTTGGTCTGTCGGTCTGCTGGATGTCGCCAAGAGAGTCCCCTCAATAAAGCTATGATACGCGTATTGAGCGCGTTTAGCCTAGATTATCTGTTATCTGTGATAGGTTTTTTAAAATACGCATGGGAGAGAGGGCAATCAAGCGTTAAAACCCACAGCATGTCTTCTTTAGAGCTCTGAGTTGAAACATCTTGAGGAGCTGTGGCAGAAATATCAGACAAGTGTGCTTGTTCATTGATCAGAAGGGGTGTGTCGGTTGGACATTGATGTATTGAAAAAGGCTCTGTGGAATGATCTCACCCCAGAAAATCTGACAGAAGCGGGTAACTTTTTATACTCTCATGACAGAGAGGCGGATGCACTGGATATTATCCGGCAGGTGAGCTGCGAAACGACGGATGTTATTCTGTTGTTGGCTGCCTATGGCGTTTTGGTGCAACATACCGCTCATCATCATCTCATGATGACGATCTTGCGTAAGGCGCTTCTCGTTCTGCCAGAGGTCAATGACGAGCATTTAACGTCCGTTCGTTACGATATTATGCTACATTTGGCAGACCAGCTCATGGCGCTGGGTCATTATGATGAAAGCATGGGTCTTTATGCGGACGTTTTGAAAGCCTCACCTAAGCAAAATCGCCTTGCTGTTGGGGAGCATCTCTCTGCCTGCTTACTAGAGGCTGGTCGCACCGAAGAGGCCAAGACGGTTTTAGAGAGCTGGTTGGCGGAGGGCCCTGTGTCTGTCCCGCTTTATAATAACATGGGGTGTGCTCTTGAGCGGCTTAATCGCTCGGAAGAAGCGATCGCTTATTACCGTAAGGGTGTTGATCTTGCGCCATCGCATGAGCTCATCTCGTTTGGTTTTGGGATTTGTTTGCTGAAAGCTGGCCATTTTGAGGAAGGATTCCAACGTTACGCGCTCCGTAGCCCGTTTGTGATCAATCCTTCTTGTTGGTATGTGAAAGACCTCTACCGTTTGGCCCCGGATGTGGCGTTGGAAGGGAAGCACATCCTCTTTTATCAAGAGCAAGGCTTAGGTGATACGATCCAGTTCATTCGCTTCCTCCCACAGATCTTAGCGCGAGGTGCGCGCGTTACGCTTGCGGTTCCTCTTCAGCTGCTAAGGTTGCTCAGGCAGAGCTTCCCCGAGGTGGACGTTCGATTAAGTAATGAGGTAGAGGCAGAACCGCAAACACAGAGCCAGTATCATTATGGCTGCCCGATTGCTGATCTCCCCTATATCTGTGGGATGAAGGCGGAAGCGGATATTCCTCCCTTCGCACCGTATATGACCGTGCCAGAGCAGGACGCAGCCCTTTTTGCGCGACATGTGTCGGAGCGTTTGGAAAAAGAGGGCAGACCGACAAATGGGAAGCGGCGTTTAAGAGTGGGGCTTGTGTGGGCTGGAGGAAAGCGTTTCCTCGCACGTGATGTCGCGTCTGATCGTCGTCGTTCAACGAACCTTCAGGAGATGATGGGCGCTCTGGCCCCTGCGGAGGTAGACTTCTTTTCTCTGCAATATGGGGACCCTCGACAAGAGCTTACGGAGGGAACGCCGCAGCCTGTGTATGACCTGATGGATCAAGTTACTGATATGGCTGATTGTGCGGCATTGATGAAAACACTTGATCTCGTGATTTCGGTTGATACAGCGCCATTACATCTCGCTGGTGCGTTAGGTATCCCGGTATGGTTGGCTAATCGGTGGGATTCCTGCTGGCGCTGGGGCGATGAGGGGACACAGTCTGCATGGTATCCGACCCTACGTATCTTTCGGGCTCATGAAAGTTCTTTTGTGCCGGTTCTTAATGAGATTGGTGAGGCACTACGGTCTCTCGTTGCGTCTTCGTCCTGATCTGGGTGTGAGGCGGGCTTGTGTGTGACGATGAAAAGCCCGCCCATCTCATGATTTAGTAGGAAGAAGGATAAGGCATTGTATTAACGATTCGCACGGGGTTCCTGCGATATGAGGCCAGATTACGACTTTGTTGAGAGCCCGCCATGCGCGGATGGCTCGGGGGTTCTGAAAAATGTTGGAACCCCTTGAACGGATGAAAATCACGCTGTGGCCTATCAGGCGTTGATGAAGGAGCCGCCGGCGTTCTGACCTCTTGAAGGGGCGCTAAAGGATGTGTGGATGGCGCCTTGTTCCGGAAAAAAGACGTGGCATGGAGTGGGATCGTCTTGAGCGGCGTTAAAGGACGCCCGTCTTGAGGAACGGCCCATTCAGCGAGAACATGGTCAAGATAAGGAGCGCCAATTGAAGGGGTTTGGGAGTGATAGGCTGCTGCGGCACGAGGCCAACTTCCCGTTTTGTCGTGCATTTGCTTGAGGAAACGTCCCGCATAAAGGGCGTTCGTATAGGGGTCAAACGCGGCGTCAAGGGATGAAAACGCGTTTGGGTGGTGCATGATATTGACTTGGAGGCACCCTACATCAATGGATTGAATCCCGTCTTGCTGAAACTTTTTGACGGCTTCAACCGCTTCTTGAAGGGAATGATACTGATAGCCGACGCCACCAGCATTGACGCTCCACGGCCAAGCGAGGAGGCGCCCGTCAGCTTGGGGGCGGCCTGTCTCAACACGGCTGATAGCGGAGAGAAATCCATCAGGGAGTTGCAAGGCACGTTCGACTTGAGCTGTCGCGGCCATGCAGGGCGCTGATGCTGTTGCGTAGGCGTGCACACCCGAGAGGAGCCCCACGCATAGAAAAGCGCAGGCACCAACAAGGCGCGACATTGTACGTGCCAAAGCGGAAACCAAAAGCTGACTGTGCATAGGGGTTTCTATACGCTTTTTCCTCATGGTCTGACAATAATTTTCAAACGTCTTTCGTATCGCGATTGTGTTGTTATTCGTATTACTCTGTTTTCTTTAATAAGAATATTTTTTGGATGAAAGAGCGCTAGCAAAGCAAAAAGCATGACCGAGGAAGCTGATCCATTTGCATGAAAAAGATGTTTTTTTATGTTTTTTTTGCTAAAGCACAGGGCGGCGGACAGGAGAAGGCATTTTATGCAGGTTGCACAACACCAAGATCAGACTCTTTACAAGACAAAGAAGCACGCAGGCCGAGGGCTTAGCGTGATTTTTGTATTGGTTGGGTTTGTGTTGAGTGTGATGACATGGCCTTTCCCTGCGCATGCAGAAACGGTGCGTATTAAAGATATTGTCGATTATGAAGGGATTCGTGACAACCAATTGGTCGGATATGGTCTCGTTGCAGGGTTGAACGGGACAGGAGACCGCTTGACGAATACCTTATTCACCCGAGAAACGTTGATTGGTATGCTTAATCGTCTTGGTGTGAATATTCGTGACAAGGCTGTTCAGCTTCAAACACATAATACAGCGGCGGTGATGGTCACGGCAACGTTGCCGCCTTTTGCTCATGGTGGGAATCGGATTGACGTAACGGTTTCTGCGGTTGGTGATGCACAAAGCTTAACAGGTGGGACGCTGATCGTAACACCGTTGCAAGCGGCAGATGGTGAAGTGTACGCGGTGGCGCAGGGGTCTCTCGTAACAAATGCATTTTCCGCACGTGGCCCCGCTGCGGAGGCCGTGCGTAACGTGCCAACGAGCGGCCATATTGCTAACGGCGCTGTTGTGGAACGAGAAGTGCCAGTCGTATTGGGAGCGGGTGGCATTATTCATCTCGCTCTTAAAAATCCGAACTTTACGACAGCGAACCGTATTGCAGATGTGATCAATCGTCGCCTTGGTCGTAGAACGGCGACAGTGGAAGACCCACGCACGGTGACAGTGCGTTTGGCAGGGCGTAATGCGGCGCAGGCTTTGTATGAAATTGGGGATCTCAGAGTGGTTCCCGATAACATGGCCAAAGTCATTGTGGATGAAGCGGCGGGAACGATCGTGATGGGTGATAATGTGCGGATCACGACGGTGGCTGTTGCCCAAGGGAATTTGACCATCCAGATTGCTTCAACCCCTCAAG
Source organism: Saccharibacter sp. EH611 (assembly GCF_009834765.1). Lineage (GTDB taxonomy): Bacteria > Pseudomonadota > Alphaproteobacteria > Acetobacterales > Acetobacteraceae > Saccharibacter. Next base: position 35,909 of record NZ_WVHP01000021.1, read on the forward strand.
TTGTGCAGCCGAACCCGTTGGCGGGTGGGCAAACAGCTGTGGTGCAGCAAACGCAGGTGAATGTTGATACGGACAATAAAAATAAGATAGCCATTCTGCCAGAAGGCCCTTCTTTATCGAGCCTTGTTACGGGGATGAATGCTCTGGGCGTTGGGCCTCGTGATATGATTAGTATCCTCCAAGCTATTAAGGCGGACGGGGCGCTCCAGGCGGAGCTTGAAGTGCGCTAAAGGCACGTGCGCTTAAGAGATAAAGCGTGACAGGTGCGGATGCTGAGTGGTAATGTGATGCGCAGATTATCTCGACAAGATAGGGTAGTGTTTTGGTTTCGTTTCCACATCTGACGGCTCCCTTAGCGGCTCAGCATCAAATGCGTGCGACGACGCCTTCTGCCTCCCAAGTGGATAAAAAGATCCAGCAAGGAGCAGAGGGTTTTGAGGCCGTGGCGTTGGGGGAAATGATGCAACCGATGTTTGAAACGGTTGATACCTCTGGCAAACCTTTTGGGGGAGGGTCAGCCGAAAAGCAATTCCGCTCTTTGCAAGTGCTTGAGCTTGGGAAGCAGATCGCTCGGAATGGCGGTGTGGGGATTGCCCACCAAGTCTATCAGACCATGCAGAAGATGCAGAGCCATTCTGGTAACGGCTCACGATAGGATTAAGCGATGAAAATGCCTCGCTTAGGAGATGTGGTTAAGCGTGCAACGCAGCATTTTGCAGCAGAGCATCAGGAGGCCACGTCTCAAACGTCTGTTGTTGCGGATGGGGGAGGAGAAGAGCTCTCCCGTGACGCTCTTGTAGAGGCTTTTTCGCAGGCCATTGCGTTTATGGAGCGTGAAAATGCCCTTCTATCGGATGATGCTATGGCTGAAGCTATGGCATTATTGCCTGAGAAAACAGCCTCAATAAATCGGCTTGGTCAGCTTATTGAGACTGTGAAAGAAAAAGGGCAGCTTCCTGAAGGAGCTGCGGAGCCGTTGCGGGAATTGCAACAGCATTTCGATGATGTCGCGGAGCGTAACCAAGCTTTGTTGCGTCATGCTTTAGAAACGCAAAATATCGTTATGCGCATTTTGGTTGAAAGTGCTCTTGAAGAGAGCCAGCACGGCTATGGCCAGACTGGGCAGGCGGGCCAAGATTCATCTCGGTCAAGTTTTTCTCTCGACAATAAAGTGTAAAGCCACGTTGCACCGGAGAGGGGCAGGGAGGCCTTACACCGTTAAAAAAGGCGCTTCGTTATTTACCACGAAGCTCCAGTAACGTGTTTGGGCTGGTTAGCACCGGGATCAGCGCTGGGGGCCCAAGCTGTCCAGTCCCATGAGGCGGTATTTTGCCGGTTTTCAGTCGCCATCTCAATGGGGGAGAGAATGGTGCGCATGAAACGACGGTTGAGCTTCGGTGTATGGATGAGCCTCTGATACGAGCTTTCATTGCCCATATAGACGCAGGTGCAGCTAATAGGATCGGCAAAGAGGTAAATCTTTCCCCCATCAGGGATAGGCCGAAAGGTAAGTCGTGAAGGGGGGAGTTGGTTAAGCATCGTATAGCGTGCCGTTGTATCGGCTGCATGGGCGATGAACCCCGCGCGAGCGAGCTCTTGCCCATTGTCAAAATAGGTCTCTGCAGGAGATGTGCAGCTCGCGAGTGTGGCAGCGCCTAGGCTACCGATAGCTGCCCAAAAAGACCGGACGCGTGGAGCGTTCATGAAGACGCTCCAGAGGCTAGGTTGAGGCTACGTGCTTGGACGTTATCTGTCAGTACGAGAGGTGGCATGCAGGTATAGGCTTTAAGGTCAGCATAATGTTGGTTCATGAGATGATCCACGCTGCTTGCCTGGAGGACTTTGCCCCCCATGCTCGGATAGGTCACGAGCGGTGAGGTAAAAGGCAGGCACCGTTTAATCAGCTCTACGGCTCCTTTGGGAGAGACTGAGTAGCCACAAATGCCAAAGGTTTGGCGAAGGCGGAAGGGCAGGGTGGCCACGTCCATATGACGGAATGTCTCAATAGCGCGGCGTACTTTTTCTTCTGAAAAACGCGCAACGCAATCTGTAATGCCGGGCAAAAGGTCGTAATGTAGGATGGTGTCGGAGTTATTGCCCCATAAAATGATGTCCCAATCATCTGGAAGGGAGCGGATAACGCGATCGCTTTCTTCCTCAAAATTATGGCAGAGGAAGGCATCATCTTCAAAAATATGAGAGGGATTACCGTATTTAGCCGTAGCGCCCCATAGTGAAACATGGGTCATGCCTGAACCAATAGCGCCTTTGGTGAACTGGCAATGATGATCCACAAAACCTTGCTCGGCAGCTTGGGTGAGGTCTAACGTTGACCCATCAATGCCAGGAGCATGCAGAATGTCGGGTACATGCGCATTCACCCGGCGGAAGCGTTCGAGACGTTCTGGTGTACGCGCTAGGCTAATCACATATTTCTGCATTGGCATTCCCGCACTGACTTTTGCAAGCAACGTTGCAATGTTTTTGTTACTACTTGTAGTGTACTATGTGTCTCTAGCGATGTTCAATGGCTAAGGTTATTCTTCCCATGATGTGTGTCGATGTGGGAGTGCTTTAAACGGTGGCCATGCATCATGATAGTCGGCATGTGTCGTTACGTATTGGAGCAATGATATGAGTCTCAGTGGTCTTTCTCCCGTTGGTCAGTTTATCTATGCTCAGAAAAACGAGCTTTCGTCGGCGCAAACCTATTTCAAAGAGAATAGAACGCTCCAGCGTAACGTTGATACGTTCCAGAAAAACGCACCCAACATCACAACGACCAAACAGCTTATGGGAGACTATGCGTCTAACCAGGTTGTACTTGGGGCGTATAATCTGAGCTCTATGGCAAACCAGACGGCATTGGAGCGTGATCTTTTGTCTCAAGACCCGGCAGATAAGACCTCTGTTGCGGGGAAGTCTGGTAATGCGAGCTGGCTTTCTTTTGCTGATGCGTTTTCTACGCTTGGCAAAGGAAAGGGTACAGCGGATGCAACGCCTTTTACAAATGAGTCGATCGATTTGACGACGAAAGCTTATCAGCTTCAGCAATATGAAACGAGTGATTCTCTGCAGAAGAATGGCGTGGGAGATGCGCTGTATTTCTCGCGCAAGATGCAGGGTGGGAAGATCAAAACTGTCGACCAGCTGATGTCTGATAAAACCTTACTGAAAGTGGCTGAGGTTGTCAGCGGTTACGAGCCAGACCAATTCGGTGCGCTCGACTTCTCTCAGCAGAAGCGTATCATCACGAACAAGGTTGACCTCTCCAAGCTACAGACGCCGGATCAGATCAATCGCTATGCGCAGCGGTATTTGGCGCAACTTCAGATCCATCCTGAATATAATAAACCGGACAAGCCTGCGACGATGATGGATCTGTTTGGTGGCAGCGGGGATGGTGATAGCGTGCTTTCGCTCTTTGGTGATACGTCCGGTAACAGTGATTATGGCTCTCAGCTCGCCAGTCTTTTTTAAACGAGGTCTCCCGTCGAGCCGTTAAAGAATGGTATGGGCCCAAGCACGGGCCTTTTAACGGATCGATTGTAAAGGAAGAGTTCAGGTGCAGACTCCCCCCACGTTCCCTTCTCCTTCGCTGGAAGAGGTTAAGCACGCTGTGCAGGCAGCACGGGAGGAGGCGGCCGCCTATAATGGTCGTGCCCAAGAGGCGTGGCGCTCCATGTCTTCTGTGATAGCGCCGTCCCGTGAGAGCGTACCTATTGGTGTGTTAGAAGGGGAAGTGTTGGATATTTCCGGGCTTTCTGCTTCTGTCAGCGGGATGCGGGACTTCACCGGTATTGGGGATCGCGTCGTCATTAAGGCCCTTGATGGTCGCGATATTATGGCCGAGGTCGTTGCCTTTAAGCAGCATTGCGCGATTGTGATGCCCTATGGGTCGATGGAAGGGATCGGTGCGGGCTGCAAGGTATCGTTCTCACTTTATGACCGCCAACAACGCCAGAAGTTATCCGGCGGTGTGTTGCAGGTTAATGAGTCTTGGGTGGGGCGGGTTATAGACCCGACAGGCCGCCCGATAGACGGGAAAGGAGCACTTTTGCCGGGTGGAGAGGTGCAAAAGCTGCATGCATCGCCACCAGAAGCGGCGACAAGGGCGCGCCTTGGCCCACGGATTGACCTTGGCGTTAAAGCAATGAATCTCTTCACAACATGCCGTGAGGGGCAACGATTAGGGCTTTTTGCGGGGTCTGGTGTCGGGAAGTCCACCCTCTTGGGCATGTTGGTACGTAGTACCGAATGCGATGTAGCGGTGATCTCACTGGTCGGGGAACGTGGCCGCGAGGTGCGTGAGTTCATCGAGGATGATCTGGGCCCTGATGGTATGGCGAAGTCTGTCGTGGTGGTGGCAACGTCGGACACATCAGCATTGATGCGGCGTGAGGCGGCGTATTCGGCCTTGGCTGCTGCGGAGCGTTTTCGTGACCAAGGCAAGTCTGTATTGCTTCTGATGGATAGCGTGACGCGTTTTTGCCAAGCGTTGCGCGAGATTGGCCTCTCCGCTGGGGAGCCACCCGCAACGCGTGGGTATCCCCCTAGCGTTTTTTCAACATTACCACGCTTGCTGGAGCGTGCGGGGCCGGGGCCTTTGCAAAAAAATGGCCAATCTGGGCAAATTACGGCTGTGTTCTCCGTTCTTGTGGAGGGGGATGACCAAAATGAGCCCGTGGCCGATGCGGTGCGTGGCATTTTAGATGGTCATATCGTGATGGCGCGTGATATTGCGGAAGCCGGACGCTATCCTGCGATTGACGTGCTCAAATCTTTATCGCGTTCTGTGCCGGGATGTTTATCTCCTGATGAGAATGCGCTTGTCCAAAAGGCGCGGCGTATTTTGGCGGCATGGGGTGATGTCAAAGATCTGGTGCGTTTAGGGGCGTATAAGCAGGGAGCAGACCCCAGTGCTGATGAGGCCGTTCAGATTGGGCCTGCGATTGAGCAGCTTATCACCCAGCGCAAAGGGGAAATGATGGGTTTGGAAGACTGCTTTCAGGCGTTAAAGCATGTGCTGGAAACTGGCGAGAGTGGCGAGGTTGTGCCGCAGGCTTCATAATCGAGGAGAATAGACCGTGAGTGCTGCACGTTTGAAGGCCCTTCATTCACTCGAAAAGCTGCAAGACTTAGAAGCCGATGAAGCGAGAGCCCATCTTGCGCGTTGTGTGCAGGATGAGGAGCTTATTGAAGCGGCTATTGAACGGATTGAAAAAGATATTGTGTCTAATAAGCTTTTTGCTTTTGAAGGAGAAAGCGATGAAAATCGAAAACTGGACTTACAACGCTCTTATAGAGAGTGGCTCCCGCTAGCGCGTCGGCAGATTGAAGAGAAAAACAACGCCCTACAAGAAGCGCATCGTCATACAGAAATGGCGCGTGAAGCGATGGTGAAAACCAATACCGCGCTTGAGGCGACAGGAAAATTGATCAAAGAGATCAATGCAGAACTCGACATGGAACGCCAACGCAAAGAACAAGCGGATATTGATGATATTGCGCGTACAACCTTCATTCGACGGCATTTGGAGCAGACGTTTTTTTGATTTTTTCCCTCGCTACGCCTAAAGGTATTTAATAGAGCGAGCAGAGATAATATCTTAAGGTTTCGATGTGAGCTCTTGAGAAAGCGCTCTATGACCGGTATCGATAGCGTGATGCCTGTCAAGCGGATGGTTGCGCGGTCTTACCATCAATTTTTACAACAGCTTTAGCCAAGGAACGTCATGGAACAGACAGTCAATACGCCTCCGGGCAAGATACTCCTTGCTACTCCATGCTTTGGCGGTATGGTCACGACGGAGTATATGCTTTCCGTTATTGGATATGCGTCAGGTGGGCAAAGTATTCCCATGACGATTATGCATATTGGCGATGATGCGATGATCACGCGTGCACGGAATACATTGCTCGCGAATTTTTTCTTTAAATCAGATTGCACGCATATTCTTTTTGTTGATGCTGATATCGGTTTTCATGCGGATGCCCCAACTCGGCTCTTTGAATCAGGTAAGGACGTAGTCGGGGGGCTTTACCCGTTGCGTGACCGTTTTTGGGACGCCAAAACTAAAGAGAACATCCTTGCTGGGGAACGTCAGCAAACAGCGTCTTTGCGCTATGTGGGTGAAACAGCCCAGATGCACACGAGCCTAGAAAAGGGCCCGCTTGTAGAAAGTAACTATGCGGGAACCGGCTTTCTTATGGTGAGCCGGAAGGCTGTGGAACGCATGATCAAAGCGTATCCGGAAACGGAGTATAAGCGTATTGATGCGCCCAATGATGGCAGTGGTATTCGGAGTTTTGCCCTGTTTGATGGGAGTATCGACCCTGAAACAGGCACGTATTTAAGCGAGGACTACACGTTCTGTAAGCGTTGGCGCGATATAGGGGGTGAGGTCTGGCTGGATACCTCGCTCGAGTTGACCCATGCGGGGCGTGCGTCCTTTACGGGGATGCCTTCGGTTCGTCTTGGCATTGCTCATAACCGCCTGAAGACTTAATGGCCCTCGGGGCGCTGTGCCAGAGACTGTTGATGGAACGATACCGCAAATATGGCTGATAAAAACAACTCCCCAATCATTATCAAGCGGGAAGAAGGGGGTGGTCATGGGCATCATGGTGGTGCATGGAAGGTCGCTTATGCGGACTTCATGACGGCGATGATGGCGTTCTTTTTGCTGATGTGGCTTCTGAACGTGACGACTGATGAACAACGGCGCGGGATTGCGCTGTTCTTTAATCCTATGGCTGATAAGTCCGGTACAGCCAGTTTTGCGCAGTCGATTCAGAAAACCTCTCCGGTATCGTCGCCATCCTCTACCGTGAAAGATTCCGACCATGAGCCGAATGATGAGCAAGGTAAGGAAGAGAGTAAGGCAGAGGGGAAAGAAGAGACTAAGGCGACGGAGCATGAACAACATGGTGTAGAGAACTCAACCTCTATGGGGATGAGTATTTTGCCGTCAACAACGAACAGCTTTTCTCAAGGAATTAAAGCTGATGTTCCACCACAGCCCCCCGCAGTGATCCCTTTAGGCGGCCCACAAAGTGGAGCATCGCAGAAAGAGGGACAAGTGGGGCAGGGAAATGCAGACCGTGTTGAGCAAACGGCTGATGAAAACCGTAAGCTGCAAGAGATGGTTCAACAGTTGCAAGAAGAGGTTAAGAAAAACGATTCTCTTACTGACCATCAAAATAATCTATCGTTTAAGGTGGGGTCGGACGAAATCCGTATTGAGATGCAGGATACTGAACATCAGTCTATGTTTAATACGGGAGCCATCGCGCCTAATAAAGCCGGCGTAGCGATGCTGACAGAGATTGCGAAATGGCTTTCTACATTGCCTGAAAATATCTCTATTATTGGCAAAACGGATGGAGTTCCCTATCATACGCGTAAATCTGCCAGCAATGGAGCCTTATCAAACTGGACATTATCAGCTATGCGCGCTGATAAAGCTCGGGAAGTGCTCGTGCGAGCAGGCTACCCAGACCGTAAGATTGAAAGTGTTACGGGGCAAGCCGATAGGAATTTAACGGTACCATCACAGCCTGAAGCGGCGGAAAACCGCAGGATTGTTTTGGTTATTCATCGGCGTTATCCGCTGCCGGCCTCCTTTGCGTCAGCGTCTCCACAGCCGAGTGGTGATGGAGCGACACAGGATGCTGCGCATAAATGATTGACGGTGCATAACGCGGTTGTGCACTAATGAGAGTGAGCGCTTGAGCGCGTGCTTTGAAAGGGATGGTATCGAGATGCTGTTTATCGGTGGCCTTGTGTTTGCGCTTTTGTGTGTTTTTGGCTCCTTTGCAGCATCAGGGGGGGCCTTGGCTCCCTTGTTTGCGTCTATGCCGTTTGAGCTGTTAACCATTCTTGGGTCGGCTATTGGCGTTTTTATCATGTCCAATAGTATCGCAGCGCTAAAGGAGCTTCCTAAGAATCTCAAGCTTGTTCTAAAAGGGACACGCTACAGTAAACAAAATTATCTTGATCTTCTTGCTTTATTATATCGTCTTTTACGGCAGGCTAATACCAAAGGGATGGTCTCGCTCGAGAATGACTTTGAAACCCCTATGGAAAGTACTATCTTCGCAGAAACCCCAGCGATTCAAAATGATGCACATACGCGTGATCTGATTTGTGACTATTTACGTCTTATCAGCATGAATTTGGATGAAGGTTATCAACTTGATGAGGTGATGACCCGTGAGTTGAAGAAGCGTTTGCATGAAGAGCTTCATATGGCTGAAAGCTTGCAAAGTCTTTCCGATGCGCTTCCTGCTCTGGGGATTGTTGCGGCCGTGTTGGGGGTGATCAAGACTATGGCTGCCATAAGCAAGCCACCTGCTGTGTTGGGTGAGATGATTGGTGGCGCCCTTGTGGGAACTTTCTTGGGTGTGTTGCTTGCCTATGGTGTGGTGGCCCCGCTTTCAGCAAAGATGAAAACAGTGGTCACAACGGATAGCAAGTATTATGATATTATCCGAACAGTGTTGGTGGCTTTTGTGCAGGGGCAGCCACCGCAGGTCTGTGTTGAGCTAGGCCGTAAGGAAATCCCAGAAGAATTTATGCCTGGCTTTTCTGAGGTGGATTCAATGGTTGCAGATCTTACGCGCTAAGACTTCAGAGGGGGTGGTCATGGAACGTCAGTATGATGGTTATGCCAAGAAAGACTTGGTGCAATGATCTCGATCTCCCTTCTTAAGGTGGTCGATCGTCGTGAGGGGACGCCTGTGGCTGAGGGACGAGGTGGACAAGATCTCTCCTCTGCGACTGTGACCCCATCGACGGCATCGACCTTTTCGGCGCTCTTAGATGAGTATAAGCGCCAAGCTCGAGAGGGGGCTGACTGTGTTAATGCGTCGCAGCAGCGCGAGACGTTCCCAAAACCTAAAGTTGCCTCTTCGTCGCAAGACTCGCAGCAGGATCAAGCTCAAGACGCAGATCAGTCAGATGACATGTCTGCAAGCGTGAAGGACGCTTCTGCTACTCAGCAAGAAGCACAGGATAAGGATACAACAGAGACACAAAATACGTCCACGAAAGAAGAAAAAGCCTCTTCCACATCGGACAAAGACGCTACGGCTAGAAAAGCTGGAGACAGCGACGGTGTGCAGAGTGACCAAGCATGGGTGCTTTTATCCTCTATGCTCAATCAGCCTGAGATGGTGCAGATGCTGCAAGCACATTCGTCTCAAGATGGAGAGGCCGGGTTGTCGGCAGAGACGTCACTGCAGGCGGGCGGCAAGGTGGAGCTTCCCGATGCGATGAAAAAAGCACCTCAGCAATCTGTGGAGGGAGATAAAGCCCTTGCATCTATGGTGAAAATAGCATCGTCGCCAGAAGAGCAAAAAGGCACGGGGGCGTCTTCGGTTTCTGCCGCGACGATGACGGTAGGTTCTCAGTCAGTTTCAGAAGCTGCGCAGGCACAATCACCTCATGATGCTCTGCCTACAGTGACGCCGTCGCCTCCTGTGATGCAAGCTGGTAATACTTCTTCTGTTGCTCTGCCTGAGAATGTGCAGATCTCTGATATTTCGGTGACACGGGGGCCCTCTTCTGCTTCGTCAGAACGTTCGGATGCAGCACATCATCAAGAAGTGAGTGTGGATGGGGCGTCATATCTTAATGTGAAGTCAGAAGCGCTCTACACAACGCCATCTACTCAAGCTTCTGCTACGGTGGAACAAAATCTTGCCAAATCGTCGGGCACAACGCGCCAGAGCAGTGAGAATGAGGCTGGGGAGAACGGTGATCAGGAAGGACTAGGGCTTGCAACGATTGATACAGCACGCTCAAATCCTGTTAATGCGTTACAAAATGCGCCATCTCAGGGGGCTTTGTCTGATGATGGAGGGCATGGAGAGGGCAATAATCAGGACTCTCTTTTAGCATCTGGTGAGCTTGAGCATGACGGACAGGCTAAGGCGGATGAGGCCTCCTCTTCAGGAATATCGACAACCTTCCAAACGATGATAAATGCAGGAGATGTTCATCATAGCGGGGACGTGACGGCCAAAAAGGCTGATACGGCGGGTTTAGCAACCCGTACTGACGAAGGAGATACGGGAACTGATACGCATTCATCAATCGCTGCTTTAGCACAGAAGCAGGTGTCTCATTCGTCGTCTAAGCTTGAGATGACGGTAAAAACAGCAGATGCAGCATCTGTCCGGGTACAGGTGACGCGCTTGCCAGATGGTGTGGCGGAGGTCGCGCTTCAAGGAGCGGATGACGCGACGACGAAAGCGTTGACCAAAAGCCATCACGACCTTCTTGAGCAGCTTAATGCTGCGGGAATTCACTCAACTTCTGTGAAAATTGAGGTGCTCCCAGCTGAATTAGGTGGTATGAACGGTGATCAAGCTCAAGATCATTTGGGACAGGATCCTTCCTTTGGTGGCCAGTTTGGCCAAGGGGGAGGAGCTTCACAAGAAGAGCAACGCCAGAATTATGACGGTGTTCGTTCTGTTTTATCATCCAGAGATGAGGATGTTGGGCCTGTTTCGGGGGCTGAAAACATCGTGTCTCATCGTAGAACGTTACCTGCTGCGTCGAGCGGTAGTTTGAATATTTCGGTCTGACCTGAAGAGGAAGTATCCATGCCAGTGTCCGTTTCATCAGCTATAAGTTCGCTGAAGCAAGCGACGGATTATGCCGCAAGCTCAGGGGCTTCAACACTTTCAACAAGCAAGAGTAGCTCGACGTCGGCTTCCGGTGCGTCTAGTCAGGCATCGGGGGCTTTTGCCTCTATGGCAGGGAATGAGAATAATTTTCTCAAACTGTTGACGACGCAGTTACAGCACCAAGACCCGACAAGTCCGATGAAGAATGATCAGCTCGCTTCGCAGCTTGCTCAGTTTTCTGCCGTAGAACAGCAGGTGCAAACGAATAAGAATCTGAGTGCGTTGATTTCTCTGAATGAAAGCTCTCAGCTTACTCAGAATCGTTCCATGGTAGGGCAGATGGCCTCAGCCCAGACTTCGACACTGCCGCTACAATCTGGTTCTGCATCTCTGTCTGTTGGGAATACATCACCCGGCCAAATTGTCGGAATTTCAGTCGCGAATGCTGCGGGGCAAGTGGTCAAGAGTGATGTGTTGGAGAGCTCTGGTGGGAATAATACATGGAGCTGGGACGGGAAGAGTAATAACGGCACTCAACTTTCTGATGGGCCTTATAGTGTTTCTGTCAAAACGGTTGATGGCAATGGAACGACGACGGATGTGCCGTTTTCTGTTAATGGCAAGATCACCGGGATCACCAAGGGTGATTCCGGCGTGAGCGTTCAGATGGGCGGGGCTGTTGTCCCAATGTCGAATGTACAGTCTATTTCTTCGTAAGAAGGCGTATAGAGCGTTGTGAAGGAGGGATCATAGACGATGTATCAGAATGATGGGATGAGGGCGTACCGGAATACGGTGAGTGCGGCTTTGTCCGACCGAGAGGCCGATGCTATGTGCTTCCGTAAGCTCATTACGGAATTAAAATTGGCAGAACATACGGATGATATCTTGGTACGCAACGAAGCTATTTCCAAGAATCAGCGTCTTTGGTCGCTTATTCAAAAAGCAAATGCTGTCGATTTGTCTGTTGTGGACAATGAGGATCGGCTTCTATTTTTACGGATGGCAGATGCAGCTCAGAAATACGGGATTAAAGCGCTTCTTTATCCTGAACGGCCGATTGGCCCTTTGATTGAGATTGCGCAGAATGTTTTAGATGGATTGACGCAGACGATAACCGACGAGGGAGCCGGAACTCCCTAACCGGTTGTTGTACTGTGTGATCGCTTGATAAAAGTCCGCTTCCTTTTTTGAAGGAGCGGGCTTTTTTTATGCGCTGTGAGGATCTGTAAAAAAGGACGGGATCGGAGAAGAGTGTGCCAGTTTTTGGTCAATTACGGTGCACGCTGACAGCGCTTCTGCGATGGTGCGATCCATATCAAGATAACGATAGGTTCCTAGCCGTCCGAGAAAAGATACACCTTCTGTTGTTTCTGCTTGGTTCAGATAGCGTTCCAGGCGTGACATTTCTGTTGTCAGGCGGATAGGATAGTAAGGCGCGTCTTCTGGGGTAGCTAGGCGACTATATTCGCGGAAGCATGTCGTTTTCTTGAGGTGAGCTGCTTCCCATGGGGCGAAATGCTTATGCTCTGAAATACGCGTATAGGGCACGTCTTCATCACAGTAATTCATGACGGCCGTTCCCTGGTAATCTCCATCTGCATCGAAACGCTCAAAATCTAATGTGCGGTAGCCAAGGCGGCCATGACAATACTTGAAATACCGATCAATCGGGCCGGTATAAAAGATATGATCATAAGATTCTGCAGCCGTGAGAGCCTCAAATGCTGTATTGAGGTGGAGATGAATATTCGGATGATCAAGAATATTCTCAATAAGGGTCGTATATCCCTCTTCAGGAATTCCCTGGTAGGGATGATTGAAGTAATTATCATCATAGTTAAAACGAACAGGTAAGCGCTTGAGAATAGAGGCAGGCAACGACGTTGGGTCTACGCCCCATTGTTTGAGTGTATAGCCGCGGAAAAAGGCTTGGTAGAGTTCCGGGCCAATCATGGAAAGAGCTTGTTCCTCAAAGTTTTGAGGGTTTTTGATGGATGAATCAGATTTTTCTTTAAGAAATTCTTGGGCTTCATCAGGTCTTAATGTTTTCCCAAAGAACTGATTAATCGTGAAGAGGTTGATGGGCAGAGAATATACACGCCCACCAGAAATGGCTTTGACGCGGTTAATATAAGGCTGAAAAGTAGCGAATTTCTGCACATATTCCCATACATGTTGATGGGCTGTGTGAAAAATATGAGGCCCATAGTGATGAAGCATCACATGTGTATCGGGGTCGCGCGATGTATGGCAATTCCCACCAATATGGGAGCGTTCTTCAGCAAGGGTGACGGTATGGCCTTGCTGTGCAAGATGCCGAGCAATGACGGCTCCACTAAAACCCGCGCCGACAATACAAAATTTCATAACGCCCCAAAGCTTCAATCATAAATGGAGAGAAGGCTATTCTCCTCTTTAAAGGAGGAAACTTACTGCCCTGTGCAAACATTATCAACACAGGAGCGGCTGGGAGGCGCTGATGGATAAGCCGCGCCCGGAGAGGATACGTAAGGAACGCCTCCACCATAATAGCCATTATTATAATAGGAATCGCCGTAATAATATGGTTGTGGCGGCGGTGGAGGTGGTTGTGGTGGAGGTGGTGCATAACCCGGGTTCGGGGCTTCCCCATATGGATTAGGCCCGTATGGCATACCATAATAAGGCCCTTGAGGGCCTGGCGCTGCCGGAGGAGGGGGAGGCGGTGGTGGCCCGATGGGCCCTCTATTGGGTGGAGGCGGAGGGAAATAAGGCCGCGTTCCATGGAAGGATACTTGGGCTTGCCCAACTGAAGGAAGAAGGCAGAAGCTAGCAAGCGAGACCAAGCGAACCAAACGATATGGAGACAAAAGAGCAGACACCATAAACATTTACCTCGCTCGGTCGGTCGTTAGAAAGAGAAGATATTTATATAATTATACCAACAGGTAAGGAAATATCTCCCTTTTCATGTCATGTGAGGTGTTCCTCAAATGGAAGACCTCACATTAACGAAAGTATTACTGCTTCATCGCGATAGTTGATTGCAGCATTTGATCTGCTGTTGTGACGGTTTTTGTATTAGCCGTATAGGCTTCTTGAGCCACGATGAGTGCAGACAAATCACCGGTCAGATCTGTCGTGGATGACTCGGTATAGCCAACAGCAAGTGACCCGGTACCATTAGTACCAACGACACCTGTTTGTGGTGTTCCAGATTCAGACGTTGCGAGATAGGCCTGACCATCAACAGCACGTAGTCCGTTGAAGTTGTTAAAGTTCGTCAGAGAAACCTTACCGATAAGTTGCGAGTAACCGTTATCAAATTGCGCCATGATAGAGCCATCGCTTTGAATGCTTGGCCCAGTATAAGTTCCGCTTACCACACTATCATTTGTCAAAGCACTCGTATCGGCATTGAGAGTTGGGCTCGTCGTTAACGACCCACCACTCATATCTAACGTATAATTTTGACCTTTGATGGAGGCAGTAATGGCTGTTTTTGCGGCTGAAGGATCACCGCCATCGACTGTTTTCATCGTGCCATCAGGATTAAAGACGACTGTATGAGTAGCCCCCTGAACGGAAGATGAAGAGGATGAATCATAAGGATTTACAGCCTGCACCGTCCATGTTGGTGGTGACGCTGAGCTTTGTGTCCATTTCGCAGCGACCTGCGTGCCGTTCACCTCCATCGGGGTTGTCATGTAGCTCTGATTACTACCCGTGGCCGTGCCGAGGAGTGTTTTGCCCATAGTCAATGTGGTGCCAGATGCGGTGAGAGGGGCAGCTTGGCTTGTGGTGGACGGTATAGCATTAGGAGCCACCATAGTCGTCCCTGTCTTCCCACCGATCGTACCCAGAAGAAAATTCATGTGTTGTGAATCATTCTGGCCATATTTCGCGCTAATCGGGATGCTGACTGTGGAGCCCGGTGTGCTCGAGCCTACTTGTTGATTTGTAGATTTATCAACGACAGACGCGAGGTTCCCAGAGTTATCAAATGTGACTTGATAGTCGTTTGGTGCGATTGTGCCTGTTCCATCAGCATCATAAACGGACATGTCCCAAACGAGTGGGTTTGTTGAGCTCTCCTGCCATTGTGTCGCAATCTTGTGAGGATTGGACGAGGAATCATATGTCGTCGTTGTTGGAGAGGTATAGCTTTGTGGAGTATAGTTCGTGCTTTGTGCGGGAAGTTTCCCGATCTCCGCATTCATCTTTAATGTCGTTGTTGTTGTCGGCTTAAAGCCAATGTTGGCCACATTAACTTGTGAAAGTTGGTTGCTCAGAGCCCCCGTGCTGTCCACCATGTACCCGTTGAGGTAATAACCGGACGTATTAACGAGATAACCCTTCTTATCCTGATAAAAATCGCCGTTTCGTGTGTAATATTGCTGTGCTTGGAAAGTGGTCGTGTTTGATGCTGATGAGCTTACCCCAGATGGTTTGGAAACCGTGAACATTCCGGCACCAGAGACGTGCATCGCCAAGCTATTCGTGCTTTTTGTAGCTGTTCCGGAGTTGTCAACATGCTGTACGGTAACGGCTTGGACGGTATTTGACTGCGCCTGAGAAGCAGAATTCAATCGCATGTTGCCAGAAACATAATCGGCAAAAGCTGTTGTGCTCGCTTTATAACCAACAGTTTGGCTGTTTGCGATATTGTTACTCAGGTTTGTAAAGGCGTCTGCTTGGGCGTTAATGCCACTGACAGCCGTGGTGAGTGCATTAAAAACACCAGCCATATGATTAAGAGTCCCTGCTGTTGAGGCGTGCCGCGTCAATCTCACGCTGTTTTAGTTATGTTACGCGAGCAAGAAAACGGGTGCAACGGAATAATTGAGAGGGGATACCGTGTAGTTGATGCTTTTCTCTGCCGGCGAGCCACTCTCACACGTTTCTCTAAGATAGAGTTTTTTAACCAACAGTGCAATGGATAAACACGTCCTTTCTAAGGCCCTCCAACACGTGCACCGGGTGTCTTAAGTTTAACAACATAAGCAATAATAGCAGCGACTGGCTTCCAAAATTCTTCAGGGATCTCAGTATCTAAGGGCAGTGTGTGAAGAGCGCGGGCGAGAGGTGGGTTCGACACAACGGGGACTTTTGCACCACGGGCCGTATCGCGAATGCGGAAGGCGAGTTCATCGACGCCTTTGGCTACAATTTTTGGAGCTGAACCTGCATTTTGGTCGTAATAAATCGCTACGGCATAATGGGTTGGGTTGGTCACAACAACGGTGGATTCTTTAACAGAGCTCATCATGCGTCGTCTGGAGCGACTGGTACGAATCTGTCGAAGTTTCGCTTTGACTTGTGGATCACCATCTGTTTGCTTCGTTTCATCCTTGATGTCTTGGAAGCTCATTTTTAGTTTAGAAAAACGATGGTAACGCGACCATAGTTCGTCCATTACAGTAATAACACATTGAACAATAATAACGAGAAGTGTTGCGTAGAGAAACCAATTCTTGAGCTCTGACATAAGGTGAGGGGGAGCCCAACGTTCGCTTTGAGGGGCGATACGGAGCGTTTCACAGGCGACGATGTATAAAATAAGCCCAAAAACAGCGAATTTTGCGAGTGTTTTGAGCATTTCGATCAGGTTGTTGAGCCCAAAAACGCGTTTGATCCCTTTCATAGGAGAGAGGCGGCTAGGGTCGGGTTTGAGTGCTTGCGGACGGAAAAGAAAGCGCGTTTGTAGCACCCCGCAGGCAAGAACAGCACAAGCCCCTGTAATCATAATAGGAAGTGCAAGCTGAAGACCGCCTCTCGCGGCTTGTTGCATAACGGTGTAGAGGATAGCCGGGTCGCTTGATAAAAGACCAATATTGGTGAAAATGCCTTTCATCGTCGTCAGAAAGACAGAGGCAGATTTGACGATCGTGATCGAAAATACCAGAACAAATGTTCCCAAGGAAACTAGCAGAAGAAGTTCCTTAGATTGAGCGACATTTCCTTCTTCGCGTGCTTTTTCGAGCCTTTTTTCTGTCGGGTCTTGTGACTTTTCGCCACCACCGCCACCGCCTTCTTCAGCCATATGCTCCTACTATTGTGCCTTATGGGTGAGGGGGAAAGCCGATGCCTGGGAGATTGGACAAAATCCCCTGAATACGTTCGGTCCATGTCCCGCTAATGACCTGAATAAGCATAGCTAGTAGAAGGATGCCACCGATAATTTGGGCGGGGATAACCGTAGAATACACCTGAATAGACGGCATAAGGCGGTTAAGCACCCCTAACATTGCAGGCCATAAGGCCCCGATGAGAATAAAAGGTGCGGCGAGCTGCATGGAAATTTGCATAGTTTCAGACGCCGTGCGTGCGATGCTGACGGTCATATCACCCATAAGAAGGCTCGTGATATGCCCAGCAGGGAAAAGGCTGTAAGAGCCCGATATGGCGTGTAAGGGGAGGGCGTAGAGCCCGGTAGTCATCAATATGACCGGAATGAGAGAGTTCGCCATATGGCTAATTGCTGTGCTGGACGCGCCTAATTGCGGGTCAGGCTGAATGATGCTGGTCATCCCGGTGAAGACGGAGATAATTTGGGCGGAAATAGTAAGTGATAGAGCGATGAGGCGCGCTAACGTGCCGATAAAGAAACCACAGAGAAGCTCCTCCCCCACGATAAGCAACGCCATAGCCGGCATACGGAGTGCTTCACCGGAAACGGCGGTAAGGCGGTCTTGAATGACGGGAAGAAGGGCAATGGTAACGGCTAAGGCGATCCCTGCTCGGATCCGTGTGGGGATGGTGGTTTCCCCAAGAGCGGGAGCGGTAATGATAACTGCGCTGACACGGCATAAAATAATGACAAAGGTGCCTGCGAGAATGGCGATTGACCCATTGGGGGCCCCGATATTGGGAGAGCCAAAGAAGCCAGCCAGTCCATTCACCTTCAGGAGCCCCCAACCCGAATAATTTGGTCAAAGATCATTTGGGTATAGGCATGAATGGTGGAATACATAAAAGACGCCGTAAGCACTAAAACGGCCATTGTCGCGACGAACTTTGGAACGAACGACAAAGTCGCTTCGCTGACTTGGGTCATGGCTTGGAAGAGCGACACAATAAGCCCAGCCAAAAGCGACGCTAAGAGGGAGGGAGCTCCCAACTTGACGGCGACCATCAGAGTTTGGCGAAGGATTTCTTGAACATCGACTGTGCCGTTCATGAAGAATATATCCTAAACGGACATTCTCATAACTTCTTGGTATGCACTGACAAAACGATCTCGTAATGTTGTAACGGTTTGTAGAGTCAGTTTTGCTTCTTCAACAGAGGCTGCGACGTCAGACATATTGCCTTTGCCAGAAAGTGCCTTAGCTGTTTGGACTTCAGCTGCTTTCCCTGTGTCAACAGCGCCCTGAAGAGCGTTGTTCAGTACAGCGCTAAAGCTCGTGACGGCATTGTTAGTCGCGCCATTTGTGGTGTTATCTTGATCCGATCCCAGAGCATTGGATGATGTCGATTGGGTCAGTTTTTGCGCGTTGCTATAAGCCGTGCTGGCATCGATATTTTGAGCAGAAGCGAGAGATGTTCCGCTGATCGACATGGCCCAAAATCCTCTCAAGGTATGTCATGTGTGATGTATTAGAGAAGCTAGCGTGACAAGCCCTAAGGGCATAATCTCCAGTAAAGACCTATCCTATGTTAGCGTTGTTTTCCATAGTAAAAAGGACAAATAAGGGCAGATTCCCATATTATTACTAAAAAACTCTTGGAGTACATGTAGCGATAGGGTATCTCGAAAGGGATCGAACGTCCGGTGTTCGGCTCTCATTAGCAAAGAGGATTGTCATGTCAGAAGCTTCTGCTGCTTCTCAGCTCGCATCTGTGATGCGCTCAGCCACGTCGCATCAAGCCCGCTCTGTGCGTGAGGCTGTCCAGCCAGAGCGTATGGCTGATTCCCTTAAGCTTTCGGCAACAGGCGGTGGGAACGCGAAATCAACATCACCTTTTGATGCAACGGGGCAGATCTCTCCTTCTGCGAAGAGTGATGATAAAGGGGCTTCATCGAACTCGATTCTTAACCTTCTGGCCTGATCCGTTTGCGCGATGTTTTTTGTAGGGGGTGCCTGAGCTCATAGGAGGTACCTCCTGTAAAAGGACGGACGTGCTTTGCTGCCGAACCAGACTTGGAGAAAACCGTTTAATGCTGCTCACTCGTCACGAGGTTTTGACAGGCCCTATGGGCCACGCGCGCGGGTGGAGCAGGTATGGAGATACCCTTTCTTTTAAAAGGGTTCTTCTTTTGTCCTGTGTGGTTGGGCTTGTATGGGGTGGAGATAGCTACGCTGCGGCTTCACATCATCACCATGTGCACAGTCATAAAGGGCACCATCATCGCGCGGCTACGGCCTCTGCTCCTCACTCTCAGGATGGGCCAACGTCCTCAGGAGGACAGGAGGGTCAGGCCTCTTCTGATGGTGGAGACGTATTACTGAAGGGCGTTCCGGCAGGGTGGCGGGCGCATGTAATTGGCGCAGGGACTTCCCAAAAGAAAGCTGACGATCATCCGGCATCTAAGAGCGCTGCTGGTGTTAAAGATGGCCATTCAAAAGCAGCGTTATCGCCTGTTTTTACGAAAGAAGAAGTACAAAATGGGGTAAAGCCGGGTGATGCTTTAGAGCATTCAAGCACCGCTCGGAAAGTGCCTTCTTATCCTGCTTCAGTTAATCGTGTTTTGATACCAATTCCGACAGAGATGGGAATTGCAGCGTATCAAAGTGGTCGGAATTTCGTTCTGATTATTGATGGTGAAGAGCCGCTTGATACATCATCGCTGCGTGGCGATGGTATTTTTTCCAATCTGAGCGTCCAAACATTACCTAAAACGACGATGATCACCGTGCCGTTGCCTGATACGCGTCGGTTGTTTTTGTCGCAGCAAAGTAACGGCTGGGTGTTAGGAGACGTACCGCCGCCCGGTGGTGGATATGACACGCGTCAGGTCATTACTCCGCAAGAAACGCCGGCTGGGCTTTTATTCCCCATGAAGCGCCCGGGGCGTGTGTTGTCTTTAAAAGATCCGACATCAGGGGAAAGCCTCGTTGTGGGGACGGCAGCTTTTGATAATGGCGGTATTCTGTCGCTGCGGAAAGGGGATGGTTACGATGTGTGGCCGTCTCTTGAAGGGGTTGTTATTGCAGATCACGCCCCACCAAAGGTTGAACTGAAGCGCACACCGGTGGGGGACTTAATGACCATCAGCGGTGGGAAGCCGCCTGATTTGGATCAAGCCGTTTACGCCAGTGATGTCGATTTGACATGGCTGGGGCTGAAGCATCTTTCGTATCAGCAAGCGAACGCACGCTATCGCAAAGCATTGATTGATGCGGCAGATGCTGAGCCTAAAGATCGTTTTGCAAAACGACTGGAGGCGGCGAAGGCGGCGTTTAATATTGGCTCCTTCCCAGAGGCGCGTTCAATTGCAAATGTTGCTCTGGAGGATGACCCTGAGGAGGCATTCCGTCCTGATGTGCGTTTTTTCCTAGGGGCGACAGAGTTGCTTAACGGGAATCCGCAAGGGGCACAGCTTCTTGATGATGAGTGGCCTGAAAGCCAGCAGCGGGCAATCCAGGTTTGGAAAGGCCTTTATTACGCGGCTAAAGGTGGACACGATCAAGAGGCAGCGCATTATTTAGCCACGGACTTTCCACGACTTCTGAACTACCCAGAGACATTGCGAGATGTCGTGCTACCGCTCGCGACGGAGCATATTGCGCGCTATGGCACGCAGGAAGATATGCGTGCTCTCGACGCAATGCCGAAGGGGGCGCCGTACCGTCTTGCGCGTGCTTTCCGTGATATTCGTAGTGGGCGATCGAAAATCGGTGAGGAACTCTTAAAGGGGCTGGAAAGTGATCGTGACGCGACGATTGCTGAAAAAGCAATGGAAGAGAGAATTGCTCTTCAGTTAAGAGAAGGGCGTTTGAGCTCTATGGAAGCAGCGCGCCAATTTTCGTCTCTTCTACCAGACGCGCGTTTGTCTGGTCGTGATGGGTGGGTACGCATTTTGCAGGCGGACGCGTATATGCGGGTCAAGCGCTGGAATGATGCGTTGACAGCGATGGATCAAGCCAAAAAAGCGCCCATGCGGGAGGAACCTGAGCTGGCTCCGATGCTGCATCAAGCTTTAAAAGGTGTGGCGCAGGAAAGTCAGCAGGGAGCTTCACCTAAGACAGGGGGGGCACTTTTGCATGGAGCAGCCATGGTGCGCGCGCATCTGCCTGATCTGCCGCCGGGGCCTGAAAAGGCTGATGTGCTGGTGTTTTATGGGAAAATGCTTAATTCTCTTGGGTTGTATGACGAAGCATCGCAGGCTTTCTCGTCAGCTGTGCCTATGTTTGAAGACCCTACTCAGAAAGCAATGGCTGGAGAGGCCTTAGCAGATTCGTATTTAAAGCGCGGAATGCTGCCTGATGCATCGCGTGCGTTAGCTGAGACGGGGAATGCGGCCTTACCAAAGAATGAGGTCGCTAAACGCAACCGTCTCGTTGCGCGTATTGCTTTGTCTTCAGGGAAGCCAGAGGTTGCTTTTTATCTCTTAAATGGCGATAATAGCGCTGCAGCTTCAGATATGAAGGCTAAGATCTATGAGGGGCAGGAAAATTGGGCTGCAGCTATCATAGAAGTGCGAAAGATGGCAGAAAGCTTGATACCCGATCAGGGGCCTCTTAGTATGGATCAGCAGCTTCTTGCACTGCGTTTGGCGTCCGATGCTTCGCGTGCTGGTGATGCTGAAACATTGCGCTGGGTTGTTCATAAAGTTGGTGATCGGTCTTTTGACGGTGATACGGGGCGGATGTTTAAGCTGCTCGTTTCGCCATGATAAAGCGTCATGTCCATGTCGTCTTTTCCGTAGTAGAGCAAAATTGATGGCAGATATAACAGGTTTTTCCTCGCATGCTGTGGGTGGTGTTGACCTTCTGAACCTTGCTGAAAGGCGGATGGAGTGGTTGCAAAACCGCGAGACCGTTTTGGCAGGGAATGTGGCGAATGCGAACACGCCTAAATATAGTCCTAAAGATGTGTCTCCGTTCCAAGGTGTGCTTAATTCTGCTCAAGCAGTCACATTGATGCGCACGCACCCGGGGCATATGACAGGGCCGGGGGGTGGAACATACGCACATAATACGGGGCATGTATCCTCTATTGATGGCAATCGTGTCGTGCTTGAGGACGAGCTTGCTAAAATTGCGGATACGAATGATCAGCATCGTTTCGCGACGACTGTTTATGGACGCTATATGGGGATGTATAGCATGGCCCTTGGTGGTGGTTCGGGCTCATCGTCATAAAGGCAGGAGTAAGAGAGATGGACTTTTCTGATACGATAGGTGTCTCGGCTGCGGGAATGCGTGTGCAGTCCGACCGTCTGAGGGTCGCGGCTGAGAACTTGGCGAACGCGGAGACAACCGGTTCTTCCCCAGGGGCAGACCCTTACCGTCGTAAAACGATCACGTTTCGCGATGAGCTTGATCGTGCTAGCGGGGCATCCTCGGTAAGAGTGCGAGAGATTGGGCGTGATCAGTCTGATTTTCAGCTTAAATATGATCCTTCTCATCCTGCTGCGAATGAGAAGGGCTATGTTAAAATGCCCAATGTGGATCCGTTAATGGAAATTATGGATTCACATGATGCCCAGCATTCTTATGAGGCAAACCTTAATACCATGCAGATTACGCGTTCAATGCTGACGCGGACGGTCAATTTGATGAAGGGTTGATCATCATACGATTTGTGTCGTGGGGAGTAAAACGCTATCGCTCGGCGGAGTGTGCCATTTATGTAAGGACTCTTGAGCGTCCGATTTGGGGAATAGTTTAAAGCGTGAGCATCGCGAGTCTTTCTTTAAGTAAAATCATGAATATTTCATCAGTTTTGATGACGGTTTTGCTCGCGTTGAATTTGCACTCGTTGGCAGCTCGGCTGAGTGATCATTCCACGGTAGCGTCTACCTCTGCTTTGATTGCGCAGAGCACACCTGCTGTGAGCCGAGGGCAGGCCCATATCGTTGAGGTGTCTCGGGAAACGAGAGCCGAGATTAATAAGATGCTTGGTTGGAAAGCCGTTAAGGGGCTTTCTGACGATGAAAATTCTAAAAAAGATGCTGAGAAAGACGATGCTCAGCAAGATACAGAACAAAATAATATGTCCCATGTGATCGGAGAAGACACGACACCGAGTGATCCCCGTGTTTTGTCCGCGGAAAAAGAGCTGACGGCCGATCTGGCAGAACGTCAGGAGCAAGATAAGGCTAAGATAAGTCAGGCAGACCAACAGAGAAAAGCTCTGGAGAAAGAACGCTCTGAGCTCGATCAACAAATTCAAGAATTGTCTCATAGTGCATCGGAACTTTCAGCTCATGAAGAGTCGAAGCGTAAAGCGGCTGAGTTTGAAATGGATCGTCTCGCACGTGTTTATGAGCAGATGCCTCCTCGTGATGCGGCGGCTGTTTTTGATATCTTAGATATGCGTGTGATGGTGCCTGTTGCGCAGCGAATGATCCCACGTAAAGTCTCAGCTATTATCGGAGGGATGTCTCCTGATAGAGCAAATATTTTATCACAATATTTGGCAGGTATGCGCAAATTAGCGCCAGAGCCACCTCATTAAATAGGACTGCTTTGCTCTTGTTTTTAAATAGGAGTAAAAGAAAGAAAGTTAGTATTCCATAAATAATACCTATTGAATTGTCTTCATATCATTTTAAAAAGATTCATATGCTGTTTTGAAGGGCATTTTTTGCATTATATTCCTTGGACTCAAGGTATTTATTGATTATCCTTGTATCTAGTATCTATCAGCTCAGCTAGACGTTTCAGCGGGCGTGGTCTGCGGACGATATTCGATGAAGGGATTATGGCATTACGATGTTTAAATGGTTATATTTAAATGCGCCTTTCCGTGTGCAAATTAGAGCAGCCATGCTGATGGTTGAAGTCTATTTAGCCATTCAAATCATTATTGAGGCAGCAGGCTTTTTCCTTCATGAATCTATTGTTCACATGTTTATCCTAAACATGGGGGCATTAATGTTTGGGGAAGTGCTTATTTTCCTCGTATGGGTTGGTTTGACAAGGGTCATGACCCGGCCGATGGAAGAGCTTACGGCTATGGGCGAAGGGCTCAGTAAGGGCGAAACACCAGATGTTACCCCTTATCTTAACCGCACCAATTGTGTTGGACGCATTGGTAAAGTGTTGACGTCGTTTGCTGTCAGTTTGGAAGAGCAAAAAGCGGCGGAGAAAGCTCATGCGGAAGCAACAGAGCATGCTCTACAGTCCAGTAAAGTTATCGAGGAACGTGAAGCCAATACGCAAGCTGTTATTAAAGAGCTGAACGGTGCACTTCAGAAAGTTGCGCAGGGTGACCTTTCTGTCCGCATTAATAGTGCGCTCTTTAATGGCGAGTTTGTGCCATTGCGCGAAGCGTTTAATCACTCAATAGCTGGATTAGGGTCTGCGCTTGCTGTGGTCGCGGAAAGCTCCAATATGATTGCCAACGGGGCGAGTGAAATTTCCACAGCGTCTGATGATTTAGCGAAGCGTACAGAACGCCAGGCTGCAAGCCTTGGTCAGGTGGCTGCCTCTATTAAGTCTATTACGTCTGGGTTTAATGAGACTGCCGTCAATTGCTCAGAGGCCAGTGGCGATACAAAAAATACGTTAGAGAAGGTTAAAACAGCAACGGAGGGAATGGGGCAGACAACGGCAGCCATGAACTCCATTAAAACATCCTCGGATGATATTGTGCAGATTACACGCTCCGTGAGCGATATTGCCTTTAAAACCAATGTATTGGCACTGAATGCAAGTGTTGAGGCAGCGCGTGCTGGGGAAGCTGGTCGTGGTTTTGCTGTTGTCGCGAAGGAAGTTCAGTCTTTGGCGGAGCAGTCAGCTAAAGCGGCTGAGATGATTCGTAGCGTTTTGGAAGTGGCGACGACCCATGTCCAAAGTGGTGTGGATTATGTGGCGAAAACCAGTGCATTGCTTCACGATGTTGAGGTGGGGACGGAGGCTCTTGCAGAGCGTGTGGAACGTGTCTCCTCAGCAACGGATGACCAAGCGCGTAGCCTCAGTGAGGTGTCGGACTCTGTTGGTGTTATGGATGGTATGACCCAGCAAAATGCTGCAATGGTAGAAGAATCCACAGCGGCAAGTCATAACTTGACGACACAAACGGTGAAACTGCGCCAAACGCTTTCAACCTTTAATATTGGCTCCGAGCAGCCACGTCAGCTTCAACGCTCTTATGCGCCAGAGCCACAAAGTGATTTCCGAAAGAACGGAACATTTCTTGACCACGTCTCTTCTCGTTCCTCTCATGATTCTGTTCAACAAGATGGTCGTTTTCTTCCGACAAAATCTTCTGATGAAGATGGATGGGATAACTTCTGATGGCTGAGGAAACAGAGATACCCTCTAAGGCGATTAAGCTACCTGCGCGGTTGGACACCAATATGGCTCCTGATGTGAGGAGCCTCTTGCTTGGTGCATCCGGTGACGGCGAGGCAGAGCTTAGGCTTGATGCGTCGGAGGTGGAGTATATTGGCGGGTTATGCTTGCAGCTTATTTTATCCAGTCATGCGCGTATCACGTCATGTTCTGAGAAGGCTTCTGAAGCTTTAGCCCTTTTTGGCGTGCGTTCTCAGCTTGTTGAGGGCTCTAATTCAGAGGAGGTCTAACCCTAATGTCAGAGAAAAAAACGGTACGTGTTCTGACGGTTGACGATTCCAAAACGATGTTGGGTGTGCTGCGCAAAGCGCTGGTTGATGCTGGTTATGATGTTTTACAAGGTGGTGATGGGATTGAGGGGCTGGAAGTTTTGGAAACAGCCGATCCGTCACCCGATGTCATTATTAGTGATATTAATATGCCGCGTATGGATGGGTTCCAGTTTATTGAAGCCGTCCGTGCGACAGAGCGCTTCCGTCATCTTCCAATCATTTGCCTGACGACTGAAACAGATCAGGAGAAAAAGACTAAGGCGCGTTCTTTAGGGGCGACAGGATGGATCACAAAACCCTTTAATGCGGAGAAGCTCGTTTGGGCTATTCGCCGGGTCACGGCATAGGGGGTAACGGGCGATATGAGCGACGAGATGGACGATATCCTCAAAATCTTTTTTGAGGAATGTGACGAGCTCCTGCCCGAGCTTGAGCGCGGGCTGGGTGAGCTTTCTGATGACGATGCCAGTAAGGAAACGATTAATGCGATTTTCCGGGTTGCGCATTCGATCAAAGGAGGGGCTGCGTCGTTTGGTCTGGAGCGTTTAGTCCGTTTTGCGCATACGTATGAAAGCGCCCTCGATTGCTTGCGTTCCGAGACGGTGGTGCCGAATGACGAGATTGTTCGTATCTTCTTTTCAGCAATGGACGTTTTAAGCGACCTTGTCGCTGAAGCGAAAGGTACGGGTGATACCGTCGATGATGAGCGCATTGACGATAATATTAAAAAGCTGAAGTCCATTATTGAGATGGGCAATGGGCCGGAGGAACCAGCTTCGTCGGAAACTTCTCCTGTGCCGGAGAACTTCGAGCCCGTTGCGTTTGATTTTGGCGGATTTGATTTCGACGAGCCAGAGGAGAATGCTGAGGGTGGTGATTTCTCCGTTCAGTTTACACCGCATAGTGACCTCTATGTGCGTGGGGATGATGCGCGGAATCTGTTGCTTGGGCTAAAAGAGCTCGTTCCAGAGGAGCATCAGGATGGCTTCCATGTCGTGTGCGATCAGGAAAAGTTACCAGCATCATTGAACGAGCTTCCCGCTGAAGAAGCGCTCTTGTCGTGGACAGTCACGGTTCCGCAGGCCGATGGGCAGGTGACTGAAGAGCAGATTCGTGAAGTTTTCGATTGGGTTGATGATGTGTGCGACCTAACGATTACGACGACAGGGGGGAATGGCCCCGATGGAGGGGGAGATGGCTCTCTTCCACCGTTGGAGGAAGAGCCTGCGTCTGAGGAAGAGCCGCCGCCGGCCCAACCTCAGAAGGAGACGGTTGCTCCAACGCCTGCGCCAAAGGTGGCGCCTAAGGAAGAGAAAAAAACCGCAAAGCATGTAAAAAAGGCTGAACAAAGCCCCTCTATCCGTGTCGATCTTAATCGAATTTCGATGCTGATGGATATGGTGGGTGAGATGGTTATCGGCCAAGCATCCTTGGAGTCCGTTTTGGAAAAAAGCGGTGCGTTAGACAATCAGGAGCTTTTAAAAAGCCTCTCCGTGATGCGTTCACTGACGCGCGATATTCAGGATGCTGTGATGGCCGTGCGGGCGCAGCCTGTTCGTAGTGTGTTTCAACGCATGCACAGGGTTGTGCGTGAGGCTAGCAACTTGGCGAAAAAAGATATTGCGCTGGTCTTGGAAGGAGAAGAGACGGAGATCGATCGTACCTTGATCGAGAATTTGACCGATCCTCTTACCCATATGCTGCGCAATGCAGTGGATCATGGCGTTGAAAGCCCTGAAAAACGGCGTGAAGCGGGGAAATCTGAGCAAGGCACGATATGGCTATCCGCGTATCATCGTTCTGGGCGTATTCTCATTGATATTAAAGATGATGGCGGTGGGATTAATCGGGAGCGGGTTTTTCAGATTGCGGTGCAAAAAGGCATCGTGGCTCCTGACGCTCAATTGACTGAAGATGAAGTAAATGAGCTGATTTTTGCACCGGGCTTTTCGACGGCGGAGAAAGTGTCAGACCTTTCAGGTCGTGGTGTTGGCATGGATGTGGTGAAACAGGCTATTCAAAATCTTGGAGGGCACGTTTCCATTAAAAGTACGCCAGGGGAAGGAACACTCTTTAGCCTGAGCTTGCCGCTGACGTTGGCTGTGCTGGATGGGATGCTGATTGAATGTCGCGGTTCAACCATGGTGGTGCCGGTGACGTCCGTTGTGGAGCTGATGACCGTGAAGGTGCCGCAGGAGATTCATGTTATTCCAGATGGCACCCGTGTGATCTTGGTGAGGGGGCGTTGTATTCCCCTGATCTATCTTGCTGATGCGCTGACGCTACCGTGGATTGAGCAAAAAGAGAAATCAGCAGCCAAACGTACCGAGCAAGAGGATCAGCTCATTGTTTTGATCGTAGAAAACGAAGCGGGGGCACGTGCTGCTTTGGTTGTGGATGGTATCCGTGACCAAGCACAGGTAGTGATTAAAAGTATTGAGAAGAATTATCGTCGGATTGAAGGGATTTCGGCAGCAACCATTTTGGGTGATGGAAGTGTTTCGCTGATTTTAGACATATCGACGTTGATTGCCGCAACGACAAAGCGTGTTGACACACGAGCGATGGAGCAGCTTGTCAGAAATGCTGCATAATAGTGCGTGAAGGCAATAAGGAAGGATAAATTCGTGGACGAAAAGCAGCCAGTTCAGCCCGACACAGATGGCACTGCAGGTCATAAAGAACAGATGATTATCTTTGTGATAGGTGATCAGGAATATTGCATTCCTATTTTGAGCATTAAAGAGATCAGAGAATATGAAAAGCCTACATATTTGCCACATTGCTTGCCTTATGTAGAGGGAGCTATCAATATCCGTGGGAATATTGTGACTGTGGTGAATTTGGCAAAATATCTTGATGTGCCTGCCCAAACGGATAATGAACGCCGGGTCGTGATTGTTATTGAGTCGGACGAACAGACAACATGCGGCCTCCTCGTCGATGGTGTCGTGGGCATTACTGACATTCTTTTGAGTGATGTTCAGCCGATTTCCGTAGAAGGTGGCGCGGCGGAACTGAGCGGTTTGGTAACTGTTGGGGAGCGTGTCATCCGCATTTTGCAGCTTGATTCGGTCATTTCTCAGCTTTTAGGGCAGGAAGCAGCCGGGACGGCAACGACCCCGACAGCCCTGTCGTGAGGGAAGTCTGATGTCGTTTCCAGATGCAGCGGGTGATTTTTCTTATTCGGAGCATGACTTCCAGCGTGTGCAAACTATTGCTTTGCGAGAAGCAGGTATTAGCTTGCCTGTTTCTAAGCGGAGCCTTGTGTTCTCTCGCGTGTCACGTCGTATTCGGGCAACAGGGAAGGAGTCTTTTGGCACCTATCTTGATTATGTAAGCTCGCCTGATGGTATGGAAGAAATGCAGGAGCTTATCTGCGTTCTAACAACGAATGTGACGCAGTTCTTTCGTGAGAAAAGCCATTTTGAACATCTGGAAGACCATGTTGCTCCGCACATGAGTCGAACGCTTCGTTCTGGAGGGCGTTGTCGTATGTGGTCGGCAGCATGCTCTACGGGGCAAGAGGCGTGGAGCATGGCGATGTCGGTTGTTGATAAAATATCCGATGCCCCGTGGTTGGATATGAAGATCCTCGCCACAGATATTAACCATTCGGTGGTTAACTTTGGCCAAGCAGGTCAGTATCTTGCTGAAGAAGTGCAGACAGTGCCAGATCATATGCGGCGTAAATTTATGGAGCCGAATGGTGTTGGTGGTTTCCGCATGACGGGAGAAATTAGGCGTTTGCCGGTTTTTAAGCCGTTAAACCTAAATCGTGTATGGCCTTTTCATGGATCATTTGACGTGATTTTCTGTCGGAATGTTGTCATTTATTTTGACGATGAAACACGCAATGCGCTGTGGAAAAGGCTTGCAGGCCGGCTCGTCCCAGGTGGCTTTCTGTATGTTGGTCATTCTGAACGTGTTGAGAACATGCGCGACTGTGGTCTTGAGGCGGTCGCTCCCACGATTTACATCAAAAGGGCTTAAGTGATGCAGAAGCGTGTTAGGGTACTCATTGTTGATGATTCAAAAACAGCGCGAGAACTCATCAAGCGCTCCTTGCTGAAATATCCCGATCTTGAAGTGATTGGTGAGGCTGCTAATCCTATTGAGGCGCGTGATATCATTGTGCAAGATCAGCCCGATGTCATTACCTTGGATGTGGAAATGCCGGGTATGAACGGGTTGCAGTTTCTTGAAAAGATTATGCGCCTGCGTCCTATTCCCGTCGTGATGGTTTCTAGTCTGACAGCTCAGGGGGCTAATGTGGCGATTAAGGCGCTGCAAATGGGTGCCTTTGAGTGTTTTCCGAAAAAAACGTCTGGCGGTGCGGGGGAGGCGTTTGCTGGATTAGGACGTATTTTGCTGGAGGCGGCTTCTTCTCATCCGGGGCATCGCGGTGGGGGTATAAAAACACGCAAACCTGCCGATGATAGGCCTCATGCTCATGTCACGGGTGTTTGGAAAACGCTCTTTGATGTCATAGCCATTGGCTCTTCTACCGGTGGCGTGGAGGCCGTGGAGGAAGTGCTCAAAGGCTTCCCTGCAGGGAGCCCCCCTGTCGTTATTTGCCAGCATATGCCACCCCTTTTTACGGCGAGTTTTGCGTCACGGCTGGATAGTCTCATCCCTCATTTATCCATAGCAGAAGCGCATGATCGGGAAGTATTGGCGCCGGGGATGGTGCGGATTGCGCCAGGCGGTGAGCGCCATGTGACGGTAGAAGGTGGGCCGCAGTTTGTGATGACGCGTCTTGTGGCCGCTCCTCCTGTGGGAGGACACTGTCCTTCTGTTGATGTGTTGTTCTCTTCAGTAGCCCGTCATGTGGGAAGAAATGCCTTGGGGATTATCCTGACAGGGATGGGCCGAGATGGTGCCCAGGGGCTTTTGGAGATGAGGGAGCATGGAGCACAGACTATTGCACAAGACCGTGCATCTTCTGTGGTTTATGGTATGCCGCGTGTCGCAACAGAAATTGGAGCGGCGGGGCGTACTGCTCCATTAAAAGAGATCGCGAGGGTGGCTATGCATCTTTAAAAAATCATCCCGTGCAATGTGCTCTTGGTTGTTTTAACACGCTGAGACACATGTTTGCCTCAACTTTTATGTATCATTACCGTCTAGAAAGCAGAAAGGTGACACTATGCCATCCGCTTCACAAATTCGCGCTCTTATTGTGGATGACCAACAATCTATTCGCCAAGTTCTTGCAAGCCATATGGCCTCGCTTGGTTTCCAAGGTGTTGCGCAGCGTAAAGATGGGAAAGAAGCCCTAGAGTATTTAGAGGCCAATCCAACGCATCTCATTATTTCTGATTTCAACATGCCGGAGATGGACGGGCTGGCACTTCTGAAGGCTGTGCGTGCGAACCCTAAAACGAAAAAATCGGCTTTCATTATCCTAACAGGCGAGGCTAATGCCGGGTTGGTGCAGGAAGCTGTGGCCGCAGGGGTGAATAATTTCCTTGCGAAGCCCTATACGGTTGCCAAACTTAAGGAAGCTCTAGAGAAGGTGTTTGGGCCTATTCGGTGATTGCTGGGCTTAATATCGTCACGATTGTCCAAGGGGATGTCGTTGTTTCAGATGATCCAGCGGTCGTCTTTGGCACACTTCTTGGCTCCTGTGTTTCGGTGTGTTTGTACGATACCTATGCGGCTGTCGGGGGGATGAACCATTTCCTCATCCCGGGCGGAGCATATGGTCATAGTCACAACGAGTCTGCATATCTTTATGGGGCAAACGCGATGGATTGCCTTATTGAGAAAGTGCTGCAGGCAGGAGGACGACGCGGTAATTTAGTGTGTAAAGCGTTTGGTGGGGCGGCTCTTCATTCTAAATTCGGTGATATTGGGCAAGAGAATGTACGCTTTCTTTTGAGTTATCTTCAGAAGAAGAATATTGAGTGCGTCTCCTACAGTTTTGGCGGACAACATGCGCGTCGTATTCGCTTTTGGCCGACAACAGGGAAAGTGTTGCAAGCCACAGCACCCGTTCGGAAATTGCCGCAAGGGTTGGAATATTGAAGGGGATGAGAAATGCCAAAGACCACAGTGCATAGTTCGACATTGCTCGCACGTTTGGCTGATATTGCGCATGATGCGCGTATTCACCTTCAGGAAAGCCAGCGCGTTGTCTCGGAGACGGTTCAGACAGGGACTGTCACGGGTAAGCAGTTAGAACAGCTTCAAACTTTGGATGCGGCCACGCAAGAGGTTGAAGCGGTTGAAACGGTTCTAGAGGCTGTTTCTGCACAGCTTGCAGAGGGGAATGATCCAGTCTGGTTACTGAAAGGCCTCATTAAGGATGTCAGGTTGAGTCATGTTGTGGATCATCTCAAGGGAGTGATGGCAACAGACCCAGCTGATAAAGGGGATGAGGTAACGTTCTTCTAACCATGAGAGAGAAGCCTTTTGCGTTATAAAAGGGTAGAGGCAAACATGATGAGACGTCTAAACGTGGGACGCGTGTTTTTACTATGTTTAGCGGTCAGCATGGTCTCTCAGGCCCATGCGCAAGACCGGCGGCAGGTTGGGGAGCCTCATTATCCTCAGCATATTTGTGCGACGGTCACGCCGGCTGATCAGGCAAGGCTTCAATCTGTCATTGACCATTGTCCCGCTGGGCAGGCTGTCCATTTTGCAAAGGGGCGCTATGTAAGCGACCCGTTGACTGTTTCGACAGGGGTCTTTCTATGGTTGGATCGTGGGGCTATCCTTAATGCGACGACCAACCCACTGGCGTATGATCGTGGCACTGGAATGTGCGGCATGTTGGATCATGACGGCAAAAGCTGCCGGCCTTTTCTGACGTTTGACCACACAGATGGGGGCGGCCTTGTCGGGGAAGGTCGCATTGATGGTCAAGGCGGCCAGCTTATTGATGGGCAGCCTGTTTCGTGGTGGCAGATAGCGCGTCAGGCGCAGCAAGTTGGGTCAAAGCAGAATAACCCACGTCTTATTGTGCTTGATCATGCACGTAATGTCACATTCTACCATATTACGTTACAAAATGCGGCCAATTTCCATGTTATGGCGGATCACGTGCGTGGAGCAACCTTTTGGGGGGTCGTGATTGATGCTCCAGCTGACGCACGGAATACAGATGGGATTGATCCTGCCTCAGCAGAGGATGTGACGATTGCGCATAGCTTCATCCGCACAGGAGACGATAATGTGGCTATCAAAGCTGGGGCGAATGGTGGAGGCAGCCATTATATCTCTTTGACGGATAACCATTTTTATTGGGGACATGGCCTGTCGATAGGCAGTGAAACAGCAGGCGGTGTGCAGCATATTTTAGTGAAGAATCTGGCATTAGACGGCACAACTTCGGGATTGCGGATAAAGAGTGATACAACCCGAGGAGGTGAGGTACAGAACGTGACGTACGAAAATATATGTCTTCGTTCTAATCGCTGGCCGATCTTTTTTGACACGCACTATGAGGGGCGTGATGGGGGAAATTTGATTCCCGTTTATCGGAATATCGCTTTAGATCATCTCAGAGGTTCTGGCGGAGAGGCCGTGTTTAATGGTTATGACGCAAAGCACATGATGAGCGTTTTTTTAAGAGATGCTGTCGTGACTGGCGTTTCTTTAAAGCAAAATTACGCAACGCTCACCCCGGTTGTTTCAGCGAGTGGGGAGCAGACAAAGATTTTTGATTGTACGGGGGCATGGCTCCCTTTCCCTCAATAATCATTTAAAATTGTCCTAATGGTGTGGGGGAGGGTTGCTGTATTGTTTCGAATAAACAATAGTTGTTTTTTCTCGATCCGCCGCTGTGAGGGTACCACCATGCGTCTAAAACGATGGCTTCTTCTTGCTGGGGTTGCATCAATGGGAGCTCTTTCCTTTGGTGCAGCTCACGCTGCCTCTGCCAATCCCTTTTTCCAGCCTAGCCCCTATCCCTATCAGGCGCCTGCTTTTGATCGGATTAAGGAAAGCGATTATCAGCCGGCCTTTGAACGTGGAATGGCGGATCACCTTCATGAGGTCAATGCGATCGCGAGGAGCAAGGAGGCGCCGAGCTTTGAGAATACGATTGTTGCGCTTGAAAAGTCAGGGCGTTTGTTAGACCGCGTGACGGAAACATTCTTTGGGGTGTATCAGGCCAATAGTACTCCTGTGTTGGATCGTGTGCAGAGCCGGGAAGCACCACGTCTTGCCCAGCATCAAGATGAGATTAACCTTAATGCGCGTCTTTTTGCGCGGATTAAGGCACTGTATGACCAACGAGCCACTCTTGGGCTGAATGCGGAGCAATCTCAGCTTTTAGAGGTTTATTACCAGCAATTCGTGCATGCGGGGGCTTTGCTGTCTCCTGCGAAGAAGACACGGTTACGGGCGATTAATAAACGTGAGGCCGAGCTTGAATCCGCCTATCAGCAGCGCCTCGTAGCGGCGGCGCGTGATGGTGCGCTTGTGGTGGATCAGAGAGAGGCACTTGCTGGGCTAGATGACGCAACGATAAAGAACGCTCAGAAGGCAGCTTCAGACCGCCATCATCCCGGGAAGTTTTTGCTGAGTTTGCAAAACACGGTGCAACAGCCCGAGCTTGAGGCTCTACAGTCCCGCACGACGCGGCAGGCTTTGTTTGAGGCGAGCTGGACGCGGGCTGAACGAGGGGACGCTCATGATACACGGGCAATTATTGCGGAGCTAGCGCAGTTGAGAGCGGAGAAGGCGGCTTTATTTGGCTATCCGAACTATGCGGCCTACGTGCTGTATGACCAAATGGCCAAAACACCCGAGGCGGCGACGGGGTTTATGCAGCAGCTTGTTTCGGCTTTAGCAAAAGCTCAAAAACGTGAAGCCTCGCTTTTACAGAAGGCGATGGAGCACGATAAGCAAACAGGCACGCTCCAGCCATGGGATTGGCCGTATTATGCTGCACAGGTTAAACGTGAGAAATTTGCGTTTAATCAAGATGAGCTAAAGCCCTATTTTGAGCTTAATCATGTCCTCACTGATGGTGTTTTCTATGCAGCGGAACAGCTCTATGGGCTGCATTTTAAGCAACGCCATGACATCCCAACCTATCATCCCGATGTGATGGTTTATGAGGTATTTGACCACGATAATAGCCCGCTGGGCTTGATGTATTTTGATTATTTTAAGCGTGACACGAAGTCAGGTGGTGCGTGGATGTCCAATTTCGTTGGGCAATCTCATCTGCTTGGCACGAAGCCCGTGATTTATAATGTGGCAAATTTTGCCAAAGCGTCTGCAGGTCAACCACAGCTGATTACCTCAGATGATGTGGTGACGATGTTCCATGAATTTGGGCATGCATTGCATGGGCTGTTTGCTAACCAGACTTATCCGACGCTATCAGGCACCAATGTTGCGCGTGATTTTGTGGAATTCCCGTCCCAGTTTAATGAGAATTGGGCTTTTGAGCCAAAAGTGCTCGCTCATTATGCGCGGCATTATCAAACGGGCCAGCCGATCCCAGAGGCTTTAGTGGCAAAGATGAAGAAAGCGGCACATTTCGACCAGTCTTATGCGCTGGGCGAGATTGTCACCGCAGCAACGCTTGATCTGCGTTGGCATGGGCTGTCTGCCATTGCACCACGCCAGAAGGTGGACATGTTTGAAGCGCAGGAGCTTGGGTCGATGGGGTTGGATGTAGCCCAGGTACCGCCACGGTACCGATCCAGCACGTTCCTTCATATTTGGTCTAATGGGTATGCGGCGGGCTATTATGCATATCTCTGGACAGAAATGCTTGATCAGGATGCTTTTGCGTGGTTCAGCGCACATGGTGGACTCACGCGGGCCAATGGGCAGCGTTTTCGTGACTTGATTCTCTCGCAAGGTCATACGCAGGATTACGGTACAATGTTCCGGGCCTTTTATGGTCAAAACCCTGATATTGAGCCCATGTTGCGCCATCGTGGGCTCATGGAAGGCATGACACCCTAACGGAATAGGTTGACGGGAGCTGCCAGAGGCGTGACAGTGGCGCTCCCGTAACAGGGAAAAGAAGGAATATGTGTATGTCTAATTCTCTCACCGTAATTGCAGAGTTTGAAACGACGGCTGAGACGTTCCAGTCATTTTTAGATGTTTGCCATTCTGATGCAGAACGTTCCGTTACCGATGAGCCGGGTTGCTTGGATTTTGTGATTTTGACACCGCAAGATGAGCCCAATGTCATTGTATTGTACGAGATCTATAAAGATAAGGCAGCATTTGAGGAGCATGAAAAAGCCCCCCATTTTGCAGAATTCTCAGCTGCCTTAAAACGCTTGAATATCGTTACACGTCGTGTGCGGTTACATGAACGCCAAAATGACGTAAAGGCCTCAACATTCGGGGACGTTGACTGCTAGCCCGCCAAGCGAGGTCTCTTTATAGCGGTGGTTCATGTCCCGGCCTGTTTCCGCCATCGTGCGGATGACATGATCAAGCGATACATAATGCGTGCCGTTTCCATGCATCGCGAGTGAGGTTGCGTTTACCGCTTTGACGGCACCAAAGGCGTTCCGCTCAATGCAAGGGATTTGTACGAGTCCCGCGACTGGGTCGCATGTCATTCCCAAATGATGTTCCATGGCGATTTCAGCGGCATTCTCAATATGGACGGCTTCTCCGCCTAGTGCGGCGGTAAGGCCACCTGCGGCCATAGAAGAGGCAACGCCTACTTCCCCTTGGCAGCCGACTTCAGCACCAGAAATGGATGCGTTAAGCTTAAAAAGACCGCCGATAGCGGCGGCGGTGAGAAGAAACGTTCGACGTGTATTGCGCGAGTTTTCTGGACAGAAATCGTGAAGGTAGCGCAGCACAGCGGGGATAACGCCTGCGGCGCCATTTGTGGGAGCGGTAACCACACGCCCTCCCGCAGCGTTTTCTTCATTCACCGCCATAGCAAAAAGGCTAATCCAGCTCATAACGCGATGAGGTGAAGGCTGGTTATTGCCGCGGTCTTTTTCAAGTTTGTGATAAAGCTCGGCAGCACGTCTCTTAACATTAAGACGGCCGGGGAGAGGGGCCGTATGGTGTAGTCCATCTTCAACGCAGCTCATCATGACGTGGTCAATACGGTCTAAGTAAGCGTTCACCTCATGTTGTGGGCGAAGAGCGCATTCATTGGCCATGACGATCTCAGCGATGGTCATGTTGTTCTCGCGGACATGATGGAGAAGCTCTTGGCTACTCTGGAACTCAAACGGCCCATCAGGAAGGGTATAGGAGGTTGTTTGAGCGGTTTCTTCGGAGGTAATGAACCCGCCTCCAACGGAGCAATAACGTTGCTTGAAAAGACTAGTGTCGTTGCTGTCGAACGCTTCAAATTGCAGTGTATTGGGGTGGATGGGAGGCGTGACAGAGGTATCAAGAATGAGGTCTGTTTCAAGGTTAAAGGCGATAGAGTGATGGGGAAGAGTTAATTGATTTTCTTTCGTAACCGTTTTGATGATCTGCTGAGCGGCATGAGGATCTACTGTCTCAGGGGTTTCTCCTGTTAAGCCAAGCAATACAGCACGGCTAGTGCCGTGCCCGTCGGCTGTAAGGGCGAGAGAGCCATAGAGTGTGATGACAAGGCGAGCAACGGGAAAATTTGGTGGAAGTTCTTCAGCAAAACGATGAGCGGCCCTCATCGGGCCGACTGTATGGGAAGAGGAAGGGCCAATACCAATCTTAAAGAGATCGAATAGGCTAATCATGAGAAGCAGCTCTCCGTCGGTGCGATGGTCTCCTCACTTTATGGGACGGTAGCACTAGTTTTATAAGGGGTTAAAATTTATTTTTATATCGTATTGATCTGTCATCATGTTGTCACATAAGCTGACTGTCCCGCGCGATATGAAGAAAACACATTATTGTGATAATAATTGCAAAAGACCTCGCATAGCTCCATGTCTAAGGATACAAAATAGGTGAGGAGTATGGTGTTATGACAATGGTATTCCCGCGAATGAATGCGCTTGTATCAGGGGCTGTGGCGGCGATGTTGGTCTCGAGCCCTGCTTTGGCGCGAGAAATGCCCGCAAAGCCTGTGGGCCATGTGAGCTTTGAAACTCATTCAGCTGATTTAGGTGTTGGTTATACATGGGGAGAGGGGAAGCTTACCTATGGTCATCACACATACCGTTTTAAGATCAAGGGTGGAAACGCGGTTTCGCTTGGCTACTCATCGTTAAAAGCCGAAGGGGAGGTGTATAACCTCAAACATCTTCGTGATTTTGATGGCGCCTATGGAGCGGTGACAGCGGAAGCGACGATGTCGAAGGGGGTTGGCGCCTCTCTTTTGAAAAACAGTAATGGTGTTCGTCTGAAGTTGACGTCTAAGGCGACGGGTGCACGTTTGGCAGCTGGGCTGCAAGGTGTAAACTTTGAGATCGAGAATTGAGCAGGCACGCTTATTTGAT
The DNA here is from genome assembly GCF_009834765.1 of Saccharibacter sp. EH611. Lineage (GTDB taxonomy): Bacteria > Pseudomonadota > Alphaproteobacteria > Acetobacterales > Acetobacteraceae > Saccharibacter. The sequence continues at coordinate 73,646 of NZ_WVHP01000021.1, forward strand.
GTGAAACGTGGGTTTGTGGGATAGCGATAGAAAGCATCGTTCACAAACCTACGGAGCAGAAAAAGTAGCTGCTCTTGCCGTGTTGAGTAAGCTGTTTTCAGATAAAAAAGCTGAAGAGAGAGCTTGGTTTGCTACAATTTACTCCAGCTTGTGTGATGCACCCCGTTAACGGGGATCGGATAAGCTGGGGTTTGTTAGGGTGGAGAGCTGTAGTCTATCGGATGATCCTTAAATGATGTATGTGGATGTTGGGACTGAGTGCATCTCAGGAAGAGAATGATACGGTGATTTACTGAATTTTTACCTATCGATCCATAACCAACAGTCAGAAGATTTGTCCGCTGAAATGCTTTTCTGGCAGTGTTTAATACGCGTAGTGATATAAAGCGATCTATTTAGGTCACGTTGACAAAAGATCCATGCGATTTTCTAAAAATCTGATTTATTCCCTACGTGAAAAGATAACGGGCGGAAAAACAGGCATAACACGAGAGTGATTCGATAATTCTAGAATGGGTGGCGATCACCGACTCACTTTTGCTTCCTGAATGTGGACGCTGGGCACGTTCGGCTTGATGGAGCTGTCTGTTTCAAACCCGAAAGCTATGCTGGTCGTTCGAGGCAAGACAGTGACAATTTCCGACAGATATTGCGAATCCATGCGCTCTTGCCCATGTCATTCCATCACGTAAAGGCCGTAACTACATTGAGCGATGTTCAATAGCTCGTGCGGTTCTGACGCATCGCTTTTTGATATGACAAGACAGCCCTTTCTCTCATGAGTTTTTCAATCACGCCCCTACAAGGCTCTGGAGCAAATTTACTGCCAACATGACTTAGAAAATACGATGTTTCTCGTCAGAGCGCTCATTTATAACCTCCTGAAGAGGGTCTCAATAAGCTGACCTATAGGATTATTCATTGCATGAATCGAAACATTGGCTTGGTTAAACGGCAGTGTTTTTTCTTTTGTGTGAAAACAGGGTAGAAGCAAGTGACCTCATGTGAAGGAACGTGCCTTTATGCCTTGTGATGCTCAGTTGATGCCACCGTCGTTTCGCTCTTCCCGCGCGCAACGATGGCAAGCTGTTTTCGGTTCTGCTGTTGGGTATATGATGGATGGGTTCGACCTGTTGGTCATGGGGTTTATGATTCCTGTTTTATCTCAGGATCTGCACCTTCTTCCTGTACAAACAGCATCTCTCGTAACGGCTACATTGCTGGGGACGGTTATCGGAGGGGTTTTCTTCGGGGCGCTGTCTGATCGTCTCGGACGTGTACGGGTGCTCGCTTGGAGTATTTTACTTTTCGCTGTGGCATCAGGGCTAAGTGCTCTTGCCTATGGTTATTGGGACTTGCTTTGTTATCGCGTGATTACCGGGATTGGGCTCGGGGGAGAGTTCGGAATAGGGATGGCACTCGTCGCTGAGAGCTGGCCTGCGGCGTATCGTACGCGCGCATCGTCTTATGTTGGGTTAGGATGGCAGCTAGGTGTCTTGGCTGCAGCGCTGTTAACGCCTTTGCTTCTCCCCCTCGTCGGTTGGCGGGGTTTGTTTGCCCTCGGTGCTGTCCCAGCTCTCGTAGCCTATGGCTTCCGTAATGGCATGGTTGAGCCTGTGAGAAATGATAATTCTTCTGGGGAAGGGACAAAGGCCGTTCTGTACGCTTTTTTTGCTGATAAAAGACGATGCTGCACAACGCTTGGTGTGTTCCTGATCTGTGCTATTCAAAACTTTGGTTATTATGGGGTGATGATTTGGTTGCCCAATTATTTGAACAGCACGTTAGGCTATAGCACGACACGTTCAGGACTGTGGACGGCAGTGACAATACTGGGGATGATCGCTGGTATGATGGTCTTTGGTTATGTTGCTGATCGTATCGGCCAAAAACGGGCATTCCGGTTCTGGATGATGGGGGCAGCTGTCATGGTCGTTGTCTATGCAATGCTTCATACGCCTCTTACCTTGTTAATCGGTGGCGCCGTGATGGGTTTTTTCGTTAATGGGATGATTGGCGGTTATGGCGCTTTGATCAGCACACTTTATCCGCGCGCTGTACGTGCAACAGCTCAGACCGTGTTGTTTAATGCAGGCCGGATGGTTGGTGGTTTTGGGCCAGTTATCATCGGTATTTTAGCCGAGCATATTGGTTTTAGTGTAACGATTAGCCTACTGGCGTGCCTTTATCTTGTTGATATGGCAGCGCTTGCGCTTATCTTCCTGAAGGGAGGAGAAGCGGAGGATATGACCGCTGTTAACAACTGATTGGCTATTGTATCTTTAAAAGACAGGCACCTTGGCAGAATTGATCGAGGATTATAAAATGTGAAGACAGTGCTGGGCTGCTTCATTGCATTAAAGGATATCAGATGACTGAGCGGACACGGCGTTATGTCGTTTTGGAAAGAGAAGACATATGGCTGGCTGTCCTTGATAATAGTCAGAATGATATGGGTTTTTTGGATATCTATGTAGAACAAGGATTCCGCCCATATGATTATGCTTTTAGGCATTTCTACTCGTCTATTACCGCAAAAACTCCGCAGGAGGCGGTTGATATTGCAAAAGAGGATAAAGCATTAGAAATTAATACGCTGCGATCCGAAATTTTTCGTTTAAAAGAAGAGTTGAGGCGGTTTCATCATCAAGAACAACGTCAATTTACCCCCGATATGTTAAATCCTTATGATGTTCTGGGCGTTTCACGGACAGCAGATTTTAACATTATTCGAGAAAAAAGACGGCAATATTTGCGTTTTTTCCATCCAGATCACGGTAATGGCTCGAAACTTCTTTTTCAGATTATTAATAGGGCCTTTCAGAGGATTGAGGAACGGCATAAATAGGGTTTTGTGATGGTAGTATTGAATAATGTGGAGATATTTATCTATCAACATGTTACGTGCATTGCAAAAGTGAAGTGGGGAATGGTTATTTATGTCTGAATTGTCTGAATTGTCTGATGTAAAGATTGGTATTGATGGCCTTAATCTAGCACTTAGTCGTGGCACGGGGGTCGCGACTTATGCACGTGTGCTGGCGGCAACTTTGCAGGGGATGGGGGCTCAGGTGGATGCTCTTTATGGTTTGCCTGCCCCCCCCTTATATACCGCGGCATAAAAGAGAAGAACATTTTTTCAATAGCTTAGCTCATAATGATGTTGGGGCACCACGACCGCGCTGTCCTCATCCTTTTTGGTTGTATGAGACGCTTCATCATTTTATAGGGCACAAAGCGGTCTCTGTTCCTGTAACTGATGAGAAACACGCTCAAGGCTATCAAAGAAATATTCCATCGGGGGTAGGAGTTTTCAACGTCCCCCATCTTTTTCGTGTAGCGCAAGGTTTTTTCGAAAGACAGGACGGTTTGTCCCTGTAATAATGCCTGAGACAACCTTAGATGATCTTCCTCTTTATTCCAAAATGATTAGGAAAATTGCGCAAGATTCTGCGGTAATTTGCACGGTATCAGAAACGTCTAAGAGTGATATCATACGTCTTTTTCCAGAAAGTAATGGTAAGGTCTTTAATACGTATCAAGCGCACGTACCTCACCAAACGCATGGGGACGAGAGGGTAAAAGATGACTTGGTTATGAAAAAATTTAGGTTGAGTGCAGGTCATTATTATCTCTTCTTCGGGCAGTTGGAACCTAAAAAGAATATCGGTCGTCTGTTGGAGGCTTTTCTCGCGTCTCCTGCCAAACGCCCTCTCGTGCTAGTGGGATCTCATGGTTGGAAGCAAGATGAAGAACTGCGCCTTTTGCCAAAGGCACTAGAGAGTGGTCGGGTTGTGCATATTCCCTACCTTCCCGAAGAGGAGCTTCTTGCGTTGATTAGGCAGACACGAGCTGTGCTGTTCCCTTCCATTGCAGAAGGGTTCGGGCTTCCTGTGTTTGAAGCTTTTAGCCAAGGAACGGCTGTTTTAACCTCAAAAAGAGGAGCTTTAGGTGAAGTTGCGGGTGATGCTGCTTTGTTAGTGGAGCCCTACGATGTGTCATCTATTCGTGATGGTATCATGATTCTAGATCAAGACGATGCTTTATGTTCCCGACTTCAAAAAAGAGGATTGGAGCGGTGCGAATATTTTAATATTGAGCGTTATCAAGGGCGGCTACGTCATTTTTATCATGATGTATTATCATAATCCTTTGCTCATTATATTTTCGTGGATTGTAAGAATGAATATTATTTAGATGATTATCAAATATGGAAGGGAGTGTTAAATGACATAGTTGTGTTTTCTAGAAAATGGCGATTTTATGTGTATGGTGGTACCTGTTATCCTGTCTGGCGGTTCTGGAAGTCGGCTTTGGCCCGTGTCACGGAAGGCGTATCCGAAGCAGTTTTGTCCGATTTTGTCAGAGGAAACCCCCTTTCAGGAAACAGTACAACGTGCGCAACAGATTGGCGTCACGGCGCCACCTATTGTAGTAGCCAATAGGGATCATCGTTTTATTGCGGCGGAGCAGCTAAGGCAACTCGCTGTTGAAGATGCCAGTATTATATTAGAGCCAGTCGCTCGCAACTCTGCGGCTGCGATGGCAGCAGCAGCTTTTTGGCAAGCTGATAAAGACCCAGATGCTGTTTTATGGTTTATGCCTGCTGATGCTGCGATTGAAAATTTCGATGCATTGGCGACAGCCCTCTTTCAAGCCAAGCAAGCAGCCGAGCGTGATTATATCGTAACATTTGGCATGCAGCCTAATCGACCAGAGACAGGTTACGGCTATATAGAGCAAGGTTCTTCTGTAGAAAATACGGATAATGTTTATCAGATTGCACGGTTTTTAGAAAAACCTGATGCAGAAACTGCAGAGCATTTTCTGAAATACGGGCATTATTTGTGGAATTCAGGCATGTTCATTGCTCGTGCTCGTGTTTTTCTGGAGGAGCTTTTATTGCTTGCTCCTGATATCTATCATGCGGTTAAAAGCTCTCTATCTTCTAGTGGCTCAGACCTTGGTTTTGTGCGGCTGGATGAAGAAGCTTTTAGTCGCGCTCCATCAATTTCGGTTGATTATGCTGTTGCAGAAAAAACCACGCGTGCTGCTGTGGTTCCTGCCTCTTTTGAGTGGATGGATGTGGGAAGTTGGGATGCCGTGTGGGAGCTAACCCATAAAGATGGTGATGGCAATGCAGCGCATGGAAATGTCTTTCTAGATCACGCCCATAATTGTTACGTGCATTCAGAAGGAGCCGTTACAACGGTTACAGGTGTAGACGATCTTATTATCGTCGTAACACGTGATGCTGTGATGGTCTCTCATCGAGACCGGGCACAAGATGTTAAAAAAATGGTTGAACGGCTCAAAAAAGAGGGGCGCCCTGAAGCAGAGCAGCATGTGCGCATGTACCGTCCGTGGGGCTTCTATGAAAGCCTCAATAAAGGAGAGCGCTTTCAAGTTAAGCGCATTCAGGTGAGCCCTGGGGAAAAGCTTTCATTACAGAAACACTTTCATCGTGCTGAGCATTGGGTCGTTGTGGAAGGCACCGCCCTTGTGACACGGGATGATGAAAATGTGCTCGTGCGTGAAAATGAGAGTATTTACTTGCCATTAGGATGCGTCCATCGCCTTGAAAATCCGGGTCGTATTCCGCTTGTGTTAATCGAGGTTCAATCTGGTTCTTATCTTGGAGAGGATGACATCGTACGCTTACAGGATGTGTATCAGCGTTGACATTCGCAGGACGCTCTCAATTGGCAGTCGTTTGGTTGAGAGCGTTCTTACTGTGTAATTATTAAAGACTATATATCGGAAAATAAGATGTAATTTTTAAAGAGTATCTATTGATATAAAAATCGTTTATATTGTCTTCTATGGACCTTGATTTCAATGAATTTGCATTCTCTTTAAGAGGATTGCTCGATACTGATCCCTCAGAAGCCATTAAACAAGCTCAGTGTATCAATATTTCTGAGGATAATCGTCTTTCTGTACAGCTTAAAGTGCTAAAAGGTAGCATCTTAGTAGATGGAGGAAAAATAACACGTCAGACAGAGGTCATTCAAGAAGGCCTTACGTTATTTTACGAAGTATATATGCAATGTCCCACCGGGAATAATGCTTATAATTTGGGGAATGGCATAAGCGCTACCGTTGGCTTTCCTCCTCACAATGATCAATGGTTAGATCATCAAGAACAGACGAGAGAAGACCGTGCTAAGGCTCGGCAATATTTTTGGGAGGCCGTAAAAAAAGACGATATTGATAATGAATTAAAAACGCAAATATTAACAAATATGGGCAATGAATTAAGTGCTAGCTATCGTTACGGAGAAGCTCATGATGCATGGTTTTTTGCATTGAAGACTGATCCTCGAAATGGGGTTGCCGCATATTGTGCGGCACAAAGTTTATTATGGCTTCATTTTCATGGATGTAGTTCGGATGCTACTTTTGAGCAAATTGCTAGACTGGCTCAGATTATACGCATCAATCATGATCAGGTTGTGTCCTATACTGGAGCTCAGGCGGCCGAAAAGATTTTAGATTTCGCACAGAAATGGCCCGAACCTCCAACGCAAACAGCTTGTAAAGATCCATTTATTCGGTGGATTAAGGATGAACGTCTGGCTTTAGCACCGACGTTGGAGGTTACTGACAATAATTTAGAAGAGTTAGATTGGCTTACGCTTCCTGCTATGAGATATCCTCTGTCACGATTTGAGGGTACGCCGCCTATATTTAGTATGTTTAATGTATTAAAAAGTGACTTCATTTTAGCACGTGATCTTACATGGCGTGCTTTTGATCGGCATCATTGGTCTGTTGTAGAAGGGTTTGCGGATACGTTCGATGGCGCTATGTACGGGCCTGATGTTTCCGCCTTTATATTAGCGCACCGCGCTGTATTGGACTTGTTAGATAAAGTAGCAGTAGTCGCTAATCATTATTTCGATTTAGGAGAAGTTGCGGGTAAAGTGTCTTTCGGAACATTATGGCGTGCCGCTCCTGATAAGATAACAAAGAAAAGGCCCTTGAGAAAAAAGGTTGAGAACATAATTCGTTCGGGAGTGCGTGCTCTTTATGGCTTAATTGAGCTTTCAGGAGACTATACTCGTAATGTGGGCATATTAAATTCTCATAAAAAGATACGCAATGCTGCTACACATCGGTTTATTATATTGCATGATTATTTATTCGATTCTCATGAGCATCATAATGAAATCGATAGACACCTCTATGAGCCATTTTTACAGGAAGCTTTACAAGCGTTACGTATTTCGCGTTCTGCTATACAATTACTTGTATTGGCAATAGCCCAGAACGAGCAGACCCGGCGTGAGACGAGCGACGAAATTTTGTTAGAACAGCAATTGCCAAACTATAAGAGAGATTTTTAGCTTTTGATAAGTTTAGACTATAATTCTACGTAAGTAGGTAAAAGCGAAAAGGGGGATGGTGGACCCGGCGCGATTCGAACGCGCGACCTCTGCCTTCGGAGGGCAGCGCTCTATCCAGCTGAGCTACGAGTCCATGGGCGTCCTTTTATCGTGTTGGAGGAGATTTGGCCAGCCCTTCTGTGAGAAAAACTGCTGCTGTTATGAATAAGTACCTTGAGAAAATGTTATACTCTTATAAAGCGCAGGCAATACGTATGGGAGTGTAAACGGTGAGCATAGAATTCATTTTATTAATTGTCATTATTATTCTTCTCATCGTGAATGTGTTTCTTTCGTTGCGCAAAACAACACCATCACCGCTTGATACACGATATTTGGCTTCTATCGAACAGCTTCCCGCTGCTTTGCGTGAAGAGGGGCGTTTTGCGCGGGAGGATGTGCGCAGCGTTTTGCAGGATCAGTATCACAAAACACAGACATCTTTTGGAGAATTGGGAAAATTTCAAGCTGAGCAGCTTTCTGCCATGCGACGGGAGGCGATGGAAGGGCGAAGGCATTTAGAAGAGGCTTTACAGCGTCATGTGGAAAGCTTTTCCAGTGCGCAGACATCGCGTCTGAAAGAGATGAATGAGGCGGTGCAAGGGCTATCTGATCGCTTGCTCGCAGGGCAAGAGAAGGGCTTTGATGATGTGCGTTTTTCTCTGAAGGAAGTCACCGACAAGGTGAGCTCGCTGATTGAGGTGAACGCGACGGCGCAGGAGAAGCTCCGTGAGACCGTGTCAGGGGCGTTGACTAACTTGCAGCGTGATAATGCGGAAAAACTTGAGCGGATGCGCGCGACGGTGGAAGAAAAACTGCAGGGCACTCTCGAAAAGCGCCTCGGTGAATCCTTTCGGCTGGTGAGTGACCGCCTCGAGCAGGTTCATCAAGGGCTAGGTGAAATGCAGTCGATCGCAACGGGGGTGGGAGACCTCAAACGTGTTCTGAGTAACGTAAAGTCGCGCGGTGGCTGGGGAGAAGTGCAGCTTGGGATGTTGCTTGAGGATATGCTGACGGCTGAGCAATATCAAAGTAATGTGCATATTCCTCCAACCAGCACAGAGGTTGTGGAATACGCCGTTAGATTACCGGGGAAAGAGCATGATGATCAGCCTGTTTGGCTCCCGATAGACGCAAAGTTCCCTTACGAAGATTATGATCGTCTCCTTAACGCGCAAGAGAGTGGCGATGTTGAGGCAACAGAACGTGAAGGCAAAGCATTAGAACGCGTGGTGAAGGCTCAAGCGAAAAAAATTTGCGAGCATTATGTGCATCCGCCTTATTCGACTGATTTCGCTATTATGTATCTCCCAACAGAAGGGCTTTTTGCGGAGGTTATTCGCAGACCTGGTCTGATCCGTCAGCTACAAAAAGACCACCGTGTGATTGTGCAAGGGCCAACGACGTTGTCAGCTTTATTGAGCAGCCTGCAAATTGGGTTCCGCACCCTCGCGATCGAAAAGCGTTCAAGCGAAGTGTGGCATGTGCTGGGTGCGGCGAAGGCTGAGTTTGGGAAATACGGACAGGTCTGGGAAAAGCTGGGCAAGCAGCTTGATACCGCACGACGCACGGTGGAAGAAGCCGGGCGGAGAACGCGCGCTGTTGAACGCAACTTGAAGCGGGTGGAAACGCTGGAACAGCCAGAGGAAAGCTCAAACCATGGAGGGCTTCCATATGATCTAGGGCACTCCTTTGATGCGTCGGAGGATGAAGAGCGCTTATTATAAGAGAACGTCACTGGCTTTCGTAGAGCCAACGCCATTGCGTGGCGGCGAAGTCTCCACCAGAGGGGAGAAACGCTTCAGGGTTGTTGATCCATGCGAGAATATCGTCACTCACGCCTCGTTTGTCACGCGTAAGGAGATGGTGCGCGCCATCAATGGAGTCAAAGCGCGCTGTTGCGGGGAGGCGCTGGAGCAAGGCGCGTGTGGAAAAGGGGGGGACGAACTGGTCATTACTGCCGTAAATCAGCAGCACGGGGGTTCGTACAAAGGGAGCGTCCTGAAGGGCCTGCGTCATGAGGTGGGTTAGACCATCAAGCGCCCGAACAGTGGTGCCATGTTGGGTGAGGGGATCAAAAAACATCCGGCGCAGAGCGGCGAGATTGTCGGTCGCAATGCGGCGATGGCCGGGGATGTGGGCTCCTGTGAGGCGTTCATTGGGGGTGAGAAGTGCCCAACCATCGAGGATCGCTTGCAAAGGTTGGCCAATATCGACCGTGGCCGGGGCGAGCAAGATGGTTCTGACGGAAAAGGGCGTGCTGGGTTGGGCTGCTAGCAGCAAGGCTGTTGCCCCGCCCATACTTTCTCCCATGAGATAGAGAGGGGTATGGGGCCAATGTTGTTGCACCCAAGCGAGTTCTTCTGTTGCATCAGCACGCATACGTGCGGTGCTGCTCCACTGATGAGGGACAGTGGCTTGGCCAAAACCGCGCGCATCAGGCGCGATGATAAGGATATTCTGGGTGTTAAAGGTTGGTGCCATGCTCTCCCACGCGTCTCGACTGTCACCAAATCCATGAAAGGCCAGAATAACTGCGCGTGGTTTTTGAAGTGCAGGCGAAGGGTAAAAGCGTAGAGGAATAGAGGCCCCATCGCTCATCGTTAGGTGGGTGTCTGCGGGGATGAGCGCAGCCTCTTGGGCCGTATGGCGGAAATGCGATGGGGGTGGTACGTGTGCGCAGCTGGCCGCGGCGCAGAGGGGGAAGAAGCGCAAAAAATGACGAAGTGAAGAAAGGCGTTTTGAAACCATTAGGAAGTCGCTTATCATGGCAGCATTATTGATGAGTATAGGCTGAGAAAGCCGAATGGGGGAAGTGCGTGGCGTCAGAGACAAAGCATCTGGTCTTAGTGGATGGGTCTGGATTTATTTTTAGAGCATTCTACGCCATCCCTGCGATGAGCAGTCCCGACGGGGTGCCTGTTAATGCGGTGTACGGCTTTACCAACATGCTCTCGCGCTTGCTAAAAGACCATGAAGGCCAGCCGATTGCTGTTATTTTTGACGCGGCGCGTAAGACGTTTCGTAACGATATTTACCCCGACTATAAGGCACATCGTCCACCGCCACCGGAAGATCTGCGTCCGCAATTTGATCTGATCCGTAAAGCAACCGAAGCGTTCGGCGTTCCGGCTATAGAGCTGCCGGGATGGGAGGCGGACGACCTTCTGGCGACCTATGCGCGGTTGACGGTGGAGCAAGGGGGAACCTGCACGATCATCTCATCTGACAAGGATTTGATGCAGCTTGTGCGCCCCGGTGTTATGCTTAAAGACCCGCTGAAGCAGAAACCCATTGGGGAAGCCGAGGTTGAGAAGAAGTTTGGCGTCTCACCGGCTCAAGTGGTGGATGTGCAAGCGTTGATGGGCGACGCGACGGACAACGTGCCCGGCGTGCCGGGGATTGGCCCCAAAGGCGCGGCACAGCTGGTGCAGGAGTATGGCAGTTTAGAAGCGATTTTAGACGCTGCACCGTCGATGAAGAAGTCCAAACGCCGTGAAAATTTGATTGAACATGCGGATTTAGCGCGGATTTCCAAGCAGCTTGTATTGTTGGCTGACCAAGTGGCGGTGCCGCGCCCTGTTGAAGAGCTTCACGTGCAGCCAACGGAAGGGGAAACCCTGCGTCACTGGCTTGAGAGCATGGGCTTTGGCTCTATTTTGCAGCGGATGGGCTTTACTCGTAAGGTGCGCCACCCTGCTGCGCAACCATCAGCGGAGGTCGCAGAGGAAGAAGCCTCTCCTGAACCGCAGGCGGCGTTTGGGCCGTATGAAACGGTCATGACGGCTGAAGCCTTGGAGAGCTGGATTGCGGCGGCTCGTAAAGCGGGGGCGGTGGCGGTTGATACCGAGACAACGGGGCTCAATGCGCGTACAGCGGAGCTTGTAGGCATCTCTTTAGCCACAGAAGCGGGGAAGGCATGCTACATTCCCCTCCGTCATGAAGGCACGTTGGAAGCTCCTGTTGGTCAACAGCTTGATGTAAAGGCTGTGTTAGATACGCTGGCCCCCTTAATGAAGGATGAGAGCGTTCTCAAAATCTTTCAGAATGCAAAATATGATCTCACCATCTTCCGTCAAGCGGGGCTGCGTGAGATTACCCCAGTCGATGACACGATGTTACTTTCCTACGTTCAGTCCGCTGGGGCGCATGGGCAAGGGATGGATGAGCTTTCCCGACGTCATCTTGGGCATACGCCGATCACCTATGACGAGGTGACCGGGAAAGGGCGTAACCGTATTGCCTTTACGCATGTTCCCCTTGAGCGCGCGACGGCTTATGCGGCGGAAGATGCCGATGTGACGTTGCGTCTCTGGAAGGTTCTGCGCGCTTCATTGCCGCATCAACAGGCTGTGGCGCTGTATGAGGAGATGGAACGCCCGCTTATGACTGTCCTTGCGGACATGGAAGAGGTGGGCATTGGCGTGGATGCGGATGAATTGCGCCGTCTGTCAGATGATTTTGCACAGCGTATGCGCGCTATGGAAAGTGCGATTTATGATCGCGCAGGGCGAGAGTTTAATATTGGCTCGCCCAAGCAGTTGGGTGAAATCTTGTTTGACGAGATGGGCCTTCCCGGCGGGAAGCGCACCAAAACAGGTGCATGGGGCACGGATTCCAGCGTGCTGGATGGGTTGGCTGAGAAGGGCCATGATCTGCCCACGCGTATTCTCAACTGGCGTCAGTTGGCCAAGCTGAAATCAACCTATGCCGATGCGTTGGTGAAGTTGATGGACCCGAAGACGCACCGCATCCATACAACCTTCCAAATGGCGGTGACGACGACGGGGCGTTTGTCGTCCAATGAACCGAACTTGCAGAATATTCCGATCCGCACAGAGGAAGGCGCGCGTATTCGTCAGGCGTTTAAAGCGCCGAAGGGGCGGAAGATCGTTTCTGCCGACTATAGCCAAATTGAACTACGTCTCTTAGCGCATGTGGCCCAGATTGAGCCGCTCTTGGAGGCGTTTCGTTTAGGGCAAGATATTCATGCACGCACCGCGTCTGAAGTGTTTGGCGTGCCGCTGGAAGGGATGGACGCGCTTACGCGCCGCCGGGCGAAGGCGATCAATTTCGGTATTATTTACGGTATTTCCGCCTATGGATTGGCGCGTCAGTTACAAGTGCCGCAGGCGGAGGCGAAACGTTATATTGAGGCCTATTTTGAGCGTTATCCGGGTATTTTAGCCTATATGGAAGGCGTGAAAGAAGAAGCACGAGACCAAGGCTATGTGCTGACGCCGTTTGGGCGCCGTTGTTATGTGCCTGAAATTAAGGCAAAGCAGGCAGCCCGTCGTTCTTATGCCGAGCGTCAAGCGATTAATGCTCCGCTTCAAGGAGGGGCTGCGGATATCATCAAGAAAGCGATGGTGCGTCTTGCACAGGTCTTACCACAGAGTGGTCTTCAGGCCCGTATGATGCTGCAAGTACATGATGAGCTTCTTTTTGACGTTGCTGATGAAGACGCAGAAAAGCTTGCCGCCCTTGTGCGGCAGGAAATGGAACAGGCTGCCACGCTGGATGTGGCATTGTCGGTTGAAACAGGAATAGGACAAAGCTGGTCAGATGCGCACTAAAAACAAACAACCTCTTTCACCAGAGCGGCTGCGGCTTCGACGTTTTGGCGTTGTGGTGGCAGCGTGCTTTGTGTTGGGCAGTCTGTTGGGCTATGGCGGCTTCTATTGGGCCTCTCATGCAGGGCGTGGTGCTTTGGTGAGCTCAGAGGGAAACCCCGTTGGTGGGAATTTCCGCGTCGCTTCAATGGGTGGGTCTATTGTGACAGAAGGGGAGTTCCGTGGCTCTTGGCTGATTGTCTGGTTTGTTGATCCACGCTGCCCTGCTCAACGCTGTATGCCAGCGCTGAAGCGCCTCGATAGCGTGGCGGTCCGTCTGCATCAGGAAGGTCATTCTGTGTCACCTCTGGTGGTATCGCTGGATGCAACGGCCCCCAATACGGATGATCTGCAAGATTATGTGATGAACAATGCGCCTCATACCGTGCCGGCTTATGCAAGTCAGAGCATGATTGAAGCGATGACGGATCTGTATCATGCGCCTTTGACGAAAGAAGATGGCTATTATATCCCAGCTCCTTCTTTTGTTGTGATGAACCCTCAGGGCCGCTACGCTGCAAGCGTGCCGACGGCCCTGGATGAAGAAAGCCTGATGCGGCGCCTTCATGCTGTGATTACCCCATAAGAAAGACGGTTTATGCCCCGCTTCCCTGTTTTGCTCCTTGATTATGACGGCACGTTGGCCGAAACACGTCCTGCTATTTTAAAGAGTTTGAGTGAGGCCTTTGCCGATCAAGGGCTAACGCCGCCATCACCTGAAAAATTGGGGCGCCAGCTTGGGCGTGGTGGAACACTGAAAGAGTTTTATCAGGCGATGGTTTCAGGGAGCACGGCAGAAGAGGGGCTGGCTTTTGCCGCTGCTTATCGCAAGCATTATATCCAAGCGGACTTGGAAGAAACTCATCTGTATGATGGTGTTCACGAGGTCTTAGCTGAACTGGTCAAACGTGGTCATCAGCTTGTCGTGTTGAGCAACAAACATGCTCCAACGCTTGGTCCAAGCTTGGAACGTTTTGACCTCAAGAAATATCTGACAGCCTTTATGGGGGCAGAGGATGATAAGCCACGCAAACCCCAAAAAGAGGTGCTGACGGAGCGTGTGCGTCCGTTGTTCCCTCATACGCCGATCTCGGATTTTCTGATGGTTGGCGATACAACGGCTGACCTTGGGTTTTCCCATAATACAGGGATCGCCTCGTGCTGGGCCAGCTACGGCCATAGCACAGAAGAGGCGATCACGAGCCGTTGGACGCCGGATTATCGCATTGACCGGCTGTCCGAGCTTCTAGACGTTCTTGCCTAGAATTTCGTCAATCTCCGAATAGCGACATTGACTTGGTCAAAGACCCGTGTGAATTCGCTGGCATAGTCTCCATCAGGGTCGATCCATGGTTTGGAGCTTCCGCCATAATGGATGATATGAGGGTCTTGGCGGGTCTCGAAATACCGCTTTTTCCACGGTTCGGGTAGATCACGCGCTAAAGAGAGAGCCTCATTCCCACATAGGACATTCCAATGTTCGTCGAATAGACAAAGAGTGTCTTTGAAGACGGCGTTGAGAATGTCTTGGTCAGGCAGCCAATGCGGTGTTTTGAGTTTTTGAAAACACTGAGTGACTTTTTCATCGTCAATGCGTGGAATATTGTACACCAGCACGCCAGACTGAAAATAGTCATCAGGGTTTGAAAGGCCGAGATTGGTGCGTTCGTACTCTTCTTGCGGTTGCCCTCCACAATCTGGGGGAGCGTTGGTGTTATTGACGCGTGAGGTCTTGCGGAGTGTGTCATGCACAACGCCGAGGGATTTTTGATCATCCATCGCGTCAAGCAAACGACCGAGATCGTCTTTTACGACGATGTCTGAATCAAGGTAGATAACCTTGTTGAGGTCTTTAAAGATACGAGGGATGGCGAGACGATAGTAGATCGTCCGTGTAAAATACATTGGGATGATAAGGTCTGTATTCTCGAAATACGGCTTAACATCGACACAACGAATAGATGAACGACACGTATCAAAAAGCTTGTGAGCTTTATTAATGAGTATTGGATCTATTTCCTCATAGAGGACGAAGAAAGAAAAAAGATCGATCCGAACGGTTTAGAATAGACTGTAAAACCGTAAATCCGTAAGTCGCATATTTCTCATCAAACGCCATAACGACGGGGATTGTTTCGGTGCTCACTCATTTTGTCCTTATGTGAAAATAGTGTTTGTAGATCTATAGGGCGGCTACCAGCGGTCGTAACTGGCAGCCGTACCGCTGTCCTCTTTACACAGCGCCAATATCGCTGCGGAGCATTTTATCATCCCATTGGATGGTTGCGGCAGCTTCATAGGCACGAGCGCGTGCTTGCGCAGGGGTTTTGCCAGTGGCGCAGACGGTCAAAACACGTCCACCAGAGGCGACAAGCTTCCCGTCTTTCAGCGCTGTTCCCGCATGGAAGAGCTGAACTCCTGGGAGGGTTTCAAGCCGTTCTGTCCCTTCAATAATGCCTCCTTTTTTAGGGGCATCTGGGTAGCCCTTGGCCGCTAAGACGAGCGCGATAGATGGTTTTTCGGAGAAAGTAATCGCCTCTTGAGACAGCGTTCCGTCTGCCAAATTCTTTAAAATAGGCAGGAGGTCACTTTCAAGACGAATGAGAAGCGCTTGTGCCTCTGGGTCTCCAAAGCGGACATTATATTCAATCAGCTTTGGGCCTTCTTCCGTAAGCATCAAGCCCGCGAAGATGACGCCACGGAAAGGCGTACCGCGGCGTTTCATCTCGGCAAGCATGGGGCGAACGGTGAGATCGAGGGCGTGTTCTTGGGCATCGCGATCAAAGTCAGCAGGAGGGCAAATGGCGCCCATGCCGCCTGTATTGGGGCCGGTATCGCCATTACCAACGCGTTTATGGTCACGCGCGGCACCAATCAGTACGGCGTCATCATCGGCACAGAAGGCAAAGAGAGAGACTTCCCGCCCAACGAGACACTCCTCAATGACTAGGGGCAGACCCAACTGATGCACAGCGTTTTCGGCTTCTTCCACCGTTTGGGCGACGATCACGCCTTTCCCGCCGGCAAGTCCATCAGCCTTAATGACAATAGGGGCCCCTTGCTCGCGGATATAGCGTAGGGCTGCGTCTTTATCATGGTCAAAACGCTGCCAGCGTGCTGTCGGAATGCCCGCTGCATCAGCGACTTCTTTGGTGAAGGCTTTGCTCCCCTCAAGCGCTGCTGCTGCTTGGGAAGGGCCTGCACATGCAATGTTCGCTTGGGCACATGCATCGGTAAGCCCGGCGACTAATGGGGCTTCAGGCCCAGGCACGATCAGGTCGATGTTATGTTCACGAGCGAACTGAACGAGCGCGTCAATGTCATCCGCGCGAATATCCACACATTGTGCCGATTCGGCCATGCCGGGATTGCCTGGAGCTGCGTAGAGCGTTTCAAGCAAAGGAGAGCGGGCAAGGGCTGTGGCCAGCGCGTGCTCGCGCCCTCCAGAACCAACCAGAAGAACACGCATGCAGGAATTTCCTTTCGATGACCTAATTTCGGGCTTCGTTTGTACCTAAGCTTAGCATAAACTGCCCCCATGATGGAAAGTGAGAGCGTGTTCCCCTCTGATCAGTCAGGCGCGAAAGCGTCGAATATTCCTGAATATTCCGTATCGGATATTTCAGGTGCGATTAAACGTACGCTTGAAAACGCCTTTGGCCGCGTGCGTATTCGCGGTGAAATTACAGAATTAAAGCGCTACGCATCGGGGCATATGTATTTATCGCTTAAAGATGAAGGCGGTAAGATTTCAGGTGTCATCTGGCGTGGCAAAATCCCTCACCTTGGCCTCACACCCGAAAATGGCACGGAAGTGATCGCGACAGGGCGGGTTTCTTCTTATGGAGAGCGCTCGAACTACCAGTTTTTGATCGACCGGATGGAGTTTGCTGGGGAAGGGGCCCTGCTTGCTCGGATAGAACGGCTTCGTGTTCAGCTTCGTGACGAGGGGCTGTTTGCGAGCGAGCGGAAAAAGCCGCTTCCTTTCTTGCCGCGCACGGTTGGTGTCGTGACGTCACGTTCTGGTGCCGTTTTGCACGATATTTGCACGACGATTTCACGGCGGTTCCCTCGGCCTGTGACACTTTGGCCCGTGGCGGTGCAAGGTGAGGGGGCTGTGAAACAGATTGTGCAGGCGATTAAGGGGATTGCACAGCTCCCATCCCCTCCTGATGTCTTGATCGTTGCGCGTGGTGGTGGGTCACTCGAAGACTTGATGGCGTTTAATGATGAAGCCGTTGTTCGTGCTGTTGCGGCGTGCCCATTGCCGGTGATTTCTGCTGTTGGACATGAAACAGACACAACCTTGATCGACTATGCGTCTGATCGCAGAGCGCCAACACCAACCGCCGCGGCGGAATTGGCGGTGCCGTTGCGGTCGGAATTAATGGCGGATCTTACCCATCGCACAGCGCGGCTAACAGGTGGGCTGTCCTCCTTATTGCAGCACTATAAAATGCAGCTGCAACACATGACGAGCCGGATGCCAGATTTGCCGAGTATGCTCGATACCGCGCGCATGCGTTTAGATGACCGTGGGCAGAGGCTGGAGCTTGCGCTTCCGGCTTTTGTCATGCGGGCTCGTGCCCGACTGGGCGGGGCTGCGCACCATCTTCCGACGCCGGAAACATTGCTCACGCGCCGGAGCGTTGCGCTTGAGAGGGTGTCTTCTGTGCTGGAAGGGAGTTGGCAGACCCTTCTGCAACAACGGCGTATGGCCTTGCTTCGCTATCCGTTAAGGCTTGAGACTATCCGTGCGCAGATGACCTTACAAAAGACACGGCTAGATGGCGTGGCTGGGCATTTAGAAGCGGTTTCTCCACAGGCCATTTTGGAGCGAGGCTACGCGATGGTGCAGGATGGTGACGGGCAACCCATTACGCGATCCAAACAAGCAGCGGATAAGGCGACCGTTTCTCTCCGTTTTGCGGATGGTCAGCGTCAAGCGCAGCTAGATCCCGAAGCCGGAGAGAGTAAGGTTTCTTTGTCAGGGAAAAAACGTCGCGTGGTAACGAAAAAAAGACCCTCTCCCTCACAAGGTGAACTCGGGCTATGACAAATGGTAGGCCCAAAGGATATGATGGTGGAGGCAGTATGCAGGTAAAAAAGACGGGTTTTTGGAGTGTCGCGATCATGGCCATAGGGGTGTCTGGCTGTGCGTCAACGCCTCCGGCTCCAACGTCCCATATTGAGCATACGGCACAGGGTTTTGCTGCTGAAACGCAAACACAGCAGGTTGCACAGACGAGCGCAGCAGAGCCACAAAAAACGAATCTTCCTTCCGCTCCGCTGAATACTCCGCTTTGCGGTGCTGCTTTGAGAGAGCAAGCGCAGACGGGGGCGTCTCTTTATACGCAGGGAATGACCAGCGGTAATAGCTGCACACAGAATGCGTGCTTCCAACCTTTAACGGGTACTTTTATTGCTCAAAATGGCACGAATAGCGTTTGTCGGTGAGGCAGACGCGCTGTGGCGTTGAGCCGTATCGGAGGCTTACTGTCGTGCGTAAGCACGATGATTAGCGGCGAATGCTCCGACTATACAGCGTCTTCAGCCTTCTCTGAACCTTGTCGGAATCTTATTGCATTCGTTTAGTATGATATTGGGCTATGGAGGGCGTGTTCAGTGATCCGTGCTTCCGTGGAAATGATGGAGAACGCTTCATGTAAGGCGCTCCTAAGGGAATAAGCCGCGTTATGTGCGCCATGATGGCGAGCTATGAGCGATACAAAAAAGGCGGCCGGAATACCGGGCCGCCTTTTTTGTATCCTTGAAAGGAAGAAGCGTTTTAACGCTTCCACCATCCAACACGCCGTTTAACCGGCTTGGCTTCATCCACATTGATGGGTTGAGGGGCAATCATTTCCTCTTGAGGAGCAGCTTCAACCTCTGTTTTTTTACGCCGTGTTGTGCGGCGTTTGCGCACAGGTTTAGCAGCTTCCTTCGCAGGTTCTTCCTCTGTAGGAGCAGAGGACGGCTCCTCAGTTTGCGCAACAGGCTCTACAGCTGGTGCCGTCTCTTCTGTCTTGCGAGTGCGACGACGACGGCGCGGTGCCTTAGGCGTTGGTGCCTCTTCCTGCGTAGGTGCTGGGCCCTCTTCTGCTCGCTGTGTCCCCTTATCCGTTTCAGTCGGTGCTGTCGTATCTACGTCACTAACGTCCGTCTTCTTATTGCGTGTGGAGCGTTTGCGGCGTGTACGACGTGTGGGCTCGTCTTTTTCTTGAGGTGTTTCCTCAGTAGCCGAAGGTTCAGCTGCTGCTTCTATGGCACGAGCTGCTTCGGTCTGCTCAATCGCATCAAAGATGTCGAACCCTTGGAATGGATCAGCCGGTGTCGGCCCCTGATACGCTTTGGGCTTGCGCAGTTCAGATTTGCGGCGTGTTTTGCGTTCAGCCATTTTGTCCGCTGGCGTAGCATCGGTCTCTTTTTTGGAGGAGGCTACGCGTCGCACACGCGTGCGGCGACGGCCGGGCATGAGTTCCCCTTCATCGCGCTTCGGCTCACTGGTTGGCTCAGTAGAAGAGGTTGCTTCGACAGCTTGGTGACTTTCTGTATTGAGTGTCTCAGCTTGTACGTCCTGCGGCATGTTGGAGCGACGACGACGGCGTGTACGACGACGGCGCGGATTATTATCGCTTTCTTCATCATGCTGAGGCGCGGCGGCGATCGTCGTCGTTGAGGCTTCAGGAGCTTCGCCTTCCACAATCTCAATAGTGCGAACATGATCCGCATTCTGAGGGGCTGGAGCAGGTGCTGGAAGGTCACGAGCCTGACGAGGACGCACGCGATCAATACGGTTGTCAGCCCCAACAAAGCTATCGTCTGCTTCAAATGTCACTTTGATGTTATGGCGTTTCTCCAGCTCAGCAAGAGAAGGCCGTTTGCTGTTGAGCATGTAAAGCACGATATTAGGCGACACATGAACGGCGAGCTCGGCAGCGCGCTGACGGCACGCCTCTTCCTCAATACTGCGCAAGACATGCAGCGCGGTGCTTTCCACACCACGAACGGTGCCTGTTCCTTGGCAATGAGGGCAAGGAGAGAGCATGCTTTCAGCAAGGGACGGACGCAAGCGTTGGCGTGACATTTCCAGCAGGCCGAAATGCGAAATACGACCGATCTGAATTCGTGCACGGTCAAGACGAAGAGAGTCTTTCAGGCGCTTTTCAACCTGATGGTTGTGACGACGGCTTTCCATATCGATGAAGTCGATCACGATCAGGCCGGCAAGATCACGTAGGCGAAGCTGACGCGCCACTTCTTCAGCTGCTTCCATGTTGGTACGCAGAGCCGTGTCTTCAACATTGCGCTGAGAGGTCGATTTCCCAGAGTTTACGTCAATAGCAACGAGGGCTTCGGTTTGGTTGATGACCAAGTATCCGCCAGATTCGAGGCGAACCGTTGGGGAGAACATGGCATCAAGATGGCTCTCAACATGATAATGGGCGAAGAGGCTTTGCCCACGATTTTGCCAGAGGCGAATGCGGTTTGCATTGTTGGGCATGAGCAGGCGCGTGAATTCACGCGCATTCTTCCATGCTGCTTCTCCATCCACATACACATTCTCAATATCACGAGTGAACAGGTCGCGAATGGCCCGCTTAATGAGGCTTGCTTCCTCATAGACAAGAGCAGGCGCGACAGAGGTGAGTGCGTGTTGACGAATATCGTCCCATAATTGCAGCAAATAGTCGCAATCACGTGTAATTTCCGCTTCAGGACGACCTGCACCCGCTGTGCGGATGATCATCGCCATAGAGCGTGGGAGATTGAGGTGAGAGACGATCTCACGCAGGCGTTTACGGTCGGTATCTGACGTAATTTTACGGGAGACTCCACCACCACGCAGGGCGTTTGGCATCAACACCCCATAACGACCAGCCAGCGATACGTATGTCGTAAGAGCAGCCCCTTTATTGCCGCGCTCTTCTTTAACCACTTGCACCAGAATGATCTGACGGCGGCGGATCACTTCTTGAATGCGGTAGTTACGCAAAAAACGTGCTGTGCGACGGCTCGCTGTTTGCTCTTCGCCAGTGTCGTGTTCACCACTGACAATTTCTGGATGATGGTCATCATCACTATCATCGCTTGGCTCGTCTTCCTGGGTGGAGTCGAGCTCATCTTGGTTTTGGCTGCGTTGTTCGGCAGCGTATTCTTCTTCCTGCAGTTCCAGCAATTTCTCGCGGTCTGCGACAGGGATTTGGAAATAGTCAGGGTGGATCTCACTAAAAGCGAGGAAGCCGTGCCGGTTGCCACCATAGTCAACAAAGGCCGCCTGAAGGCTTGGTTCAACGCGGATCACCTTAGCGAGGTAAATATTGCCTTTGAGTTGACGGCGAGCTGACGTTTCAACGTCATAATCGTCAATATGTTTGTTGTTCATAACCACAACACGCGTTTCTTCGGCGTGCGTAGCATCAATGAGCATCTGTTTTGTCATGAAAGACTGGACTCCGTGGCGCATTCAGCAGGTAGGCTCATCTGGCGAATGCGCGGATTGTCATAGCGGGCAGAGGTCATCACGGTGCAGGTCGCGCAAGAAGGCCCTATAAAATAGCAGCTCGTTATTGACGCACTATGTTGCATGACGCCCCTGAGTGAAACGGTCCGGCAGTAGCCTCGACATACCGGAAAAATATATGGTCAGCCTTCACAACATTAAAATGTCATGGAGGCTTCTTTTACACAGCCGGAGTGCCTCTATCAGGGTGTGTCAGCTATGAAACAGCTTTTTGCACACCAAACGATAACAGGCACATCACGACAGAATCTACGCGAGATGGGAGCCTAACAGCCTCATCGGATTATCCCACCGGGGCCCATATGAAGGATCGAACCACTCTCACTATAGTCTTGTGCGTTAAGATGGCGCAAATATGGTGCTATGGCAAGTTTAGGGATAATTGAAGTATTTTCTGTGATAAAAGAGAGTGTCTTTTAAGGCTATTAGCGAGCAAATTGAGCAGATGCGTTTGCCATAATGGCACAGTCAGGACGTAGAGAATGAGCAAAGGAGGGAGGTCATGCTTTTAACGCGACGTGGCATGATTGGCCTGGCAGCTAGTGGATTATGGCTCCCTTCTGGAGGTGAGGCACGGGCGCCGTTGCATGTGCGATCACATCCTCCAGCCATTTTACGGCAGGCTCGGAAACGCCCTGTGATTATGCTCGACCCCGGCCATGGTGGGAAAGACCCGGGCGCGATTGGGGTTTCTGGCACCTATGAAAAGCATGTGTCTGTTGCCGTTGCGCAGGAGCTGCGTCGCCTTCTGATGCACTCCGGGCAGTATCAGGTGGTGTTAAGCCGTGAGGATGACCATTTTATTCCCCTAGAAGGGCGGGTTGAGCGTGCTCATCGACATAAAGCACAACTTTTTATGTCAATTCATGCTGATGCGCTCCATCAAGCGACTGTGCGTGGGGCGAGTGTCTATACTTTGTCGCATAAAGCGTCAGACCATCAGACGGCGCTTTTAGCGGCAACGGAGAATAGCGCGGATCGTTACGCTGGTAGTTCTATCCAAGGGGTCTCTCCTGATGTGGAGCAGATTTTGGGCAGTTTGGTGAGTGAGGAAACACGGCGTGGTTCGGCTCATATGGCAGCGAGTGTGATTGACTCTTTCCAGAACCATGTGCGGCTTTTACGCCATCCTGTAAGGCATGCTCATTTTGTGGTGCTAAAATCAGCCGATATTCCTTCTGTATTAGTGGAAATGGGCTTTATGTCTAACCATTTAGATGAACAAGCGTTGCGGATGACACGTCATCGTCAGAAAGTGGCTCACGCGATGAAACAGGCTATTGACCGCTATTTTATGAACGGGGCGGGGTATGCTCAGCTTAATACATCACGCCTTTTGTAACGCTTTTAAAAAATAAACAACGATCGTCTTGCGTTGAGTGGCAATTCCATATACCGTTCATCGTGATATGACATTTGATGCACGCCTCACCCTACGACTTATCAGCCCCTGAACGCTCTATGATGCGGACGGGATGGTCTGCTGCGTTCAGGGGAAGCCAATAACAACTGCGCTTTTAATGATAAATTTAGGTGAGGCAAGCGATGTCCTTTCAGCATCCTTCTTTTGGTTCTGTGTCTGATGATCGTGTTATTATTTTTGACACGACATTGCGCGATGGTGAGCAATCCCCCGGATTCTCAATGAATTTGAGCGAGAAGCTGCGTATGGCGCATGCTTTATCTGCGTTGGGTGTGGATGTTATCGAAGCTGGTTTCCCTGTTGCATCCGAGGGCGACTTTGAAAGTGTGCGGCAAATCGCTGAAAATGTGGATGGCTCGGTCATTTGTGCGCTGGCTCGCAGTGGTGGCAAGCGTGATATTGAAGCCGCTGGTGAGGCACTGAAAAAAGCGAAACGTGGACGGATCCATAACTTCATTTCCACGTCGCCTCTGCATATGAAGTATAAACTGCGCATGGCGCCAGAACGTGTGCTGGAGTTGATCGCAGAAGGGAATAAGCAGTCTCGTCAATACACCGATGATGTGGAATGGTCTGCTGAAGACGGGTCACGTACAGAGCCAGATTTCCTGTGTCGCTGTGTGGAGACCGCTATTCGTCACGGTGCCACAACGATTAATATTCCCGATACAGTTGGCTTTGCGACGCCTGATGAGATGCAAGCCATCTTTACGATGCTGCGTGAGCGTGTTCCGGGTGCAGATCAGGTTATTTTCTCCACACATAACCATAATGACCTGGGCTTAGCGGTCGGAAATACGTTGGCTTCTCTCGAGGGTGGGGCTCGGCAGATTGAATGCACCATCAATGGGATTGGTGAGCGTGCCGGTAATGCCGCGCTGGAAGAAATCGTTATGGCGTTACGGACACGTCATGATCGCTATGGTTTGAACACGCAGATTGAAACGCCGCGCTTGTTGAGTGTGTCGCGCTTGCTGGCGGCAACGACAGGATTCGATGTTCAGCCCAACAAAGCGATCGTGGGACGGAATGCCTTTGCCCATGAAAGTGGCATTCATCAGGACGGCGTGCTGAAACATGCGGGTACCTATGAAATTATGACGCCTGAGAGCGTGGGCTGGAACAGCACGTCCTTGGTGCTGGGGAAACATTCTGGCCGTGCGGCTTTCCGCGATAAATTGCGCGCTCTGGGGTATGAAGAGATTGATGATGCGACACTCTCTGCTGCTTTTAAACGTTTCAAAGAGTTGGCGGATCAGAAAAAGGTCGTGTTTGATGATGATGTGCGGGCTTTGGTGGATGAGGAAGGCCGCGATCATGACCGTGTTGAGTTGCAGTCCTTAACGCTGCAAGGCGGTACACGCCATGCCGCGCATGTCAGCTTGGAAATGACGGTTGATGGAGAGCTTCGTCAGGTTGAAGCAGAAGGTAATGGCCCGGTTGATGCGGCCTTCCGTGCGATTGGGGAAGCCTTCCCGCATGAAGCAACGCTTGCGTTGTTCTCTGTTGGGAATGTGACAGAAGGAACTGATGCGCAAGCACGCACAACGGTGCGTCTGCAAGAAGCAGGGCGGCTTGTTGATGGGCAAGGGAGCGATGCTGATACGGTTGTGTCTGCAGCGCGAGCCTATATCCATGCGCTCAATAAGTTGTTGGTCAAGCGGGAACGTCGTGCTCCAGAAGAATTGACTGTTTAAGCTTCTATAAACAGCGCCTCTGTGACGAGATGTAGCGTGTAGAGGCGAGGGAGAGTTACCGATGGTACATGGGTGGGTTTATACACTCTCAGGATTGCTGGTTGGTTTTCTAGTCGGCATGACCGGTGTTGGTGGCGGCTCACTCATGACGCCTTTGCTGATTTTGCTCTGCGGTGTGAAGCCGCAGACAGCTGTCGGGACAGATCTTATTTATGCAGCCGTTACGAAGTTGGTGGGGACGACGCTTAACCGACATTTAGGAACGGTTGATTGGCGGATCGTTGGTTGGTTGATGGCAGGGAGCCTGCCTGGTGCGCTCATCTGCCTCATTTCCCTACATCATATGGGGGCATCGTCGGCCTCAACGGCTCATCTCATTCATGTCGTGCTTGGGGTGAGTTTGTTGATTACTGCTCCAGCTATTTTGTTTCGCCCTCACTTGCAGGCATGGGTGTCTAAGAGAGCTGTTTTTGGCGAGGCACGGGTGCGGGGCTTAACGGTATTACTGGGATTAGTTCTTGGTGGTATGGTGGCTCTGTCTTCAGTTGGGGCTGGGGCGATTGGAATGGCCGCTCTTGTGATGCTGTATCCTAAAACACCGATGAGAACGCTCGTTGCTGTTGATATTGCTCATGCGGTTCCGCTTGCGTTGGTGGCCGGAGGAGGGCACTGGCTAGAAGGGTCAACGGATTTTTACGTGGTTGCGTGGCTTTTAAGTGGGTCGATTCCGGGGATCTTGTTAGGCACGACATGCGCTGGGCGGTGTCATGAAGGCTTGCAGCGTTGGGTGCTGGGCTTGTTGCTGCTTTTAATCGGTTTTAGGATGATATAGAGATTATCTCTGTAAAGTTTCTTATAGTGAATGGGATGGAAAACTCTCTTTTGGGGGATTCATTCTATTTTCTTTGTAATAATTGCTTTTCATTGTGAAGATAGCCTTGCTGAAGAGGGGTTCCTGCCTCTAAATTGCCGCCGGGTACATGGTAGTATTCAGCGTTTTCTGTTTTTATCCTCACGGTTTTGTGAGGCGATCCTTGCCAGGAGTTTTGGATGTTCTCTCGTCTGCTGGGTCTCATGTCTGCCGACATGGCGATCGACCTTGGCACAGCCAATACCCTCGTTTACGTCAAGGGGCGTGGCGTTGTGTTAAGTGAGCCCTCCGTTGTGGCCGTTACGGAGGTGCGTGGTCGCCGGCAGGTTCTGGCGGTTGGTAATGAAGCAAAGCTCATGGTTGGGCGAACGCCAGGTAATATCACAGCGATTCGTCCGCTGCGTGATGGGGTCATTGCAGATTTTGAGAGCGCGGAAGAAATGATCAAACATTTCATCCGTAAAGTACATAATCGCAGCATGTGCTTTAGCCCACAAATTGTCATTTGCGTTCCATCTGGCTCAACAGCGGTGGAGCGTCGGGCTATTCAAGAAAGTGCCGAAAGCGCGGGTGCTCGTAAGGTTTATCTGATTGAAGAACCAATGGCTGCTGCGATTGGTGCTGGTCTGGCGGTAACGGAAGCGTCAGGCAGCATGATTGTCGATATCGGTGGTGGCACGACGGAAGTCGCTGTCGTCTCGCTGGGCGGGATTGTGTATGCTCGTTCAGCCCGCATCGGTGGGGATCAGATGGATGAGGCTATTACGGCCTATATTCGTCGCAACTATAATCTGATGATCGGTGAGAGCTCTGCCGAACGCATTAAGATGGAGCTTGGCGCGGCATCATTGCCACCTGATGGCGGCCCGGGGCCCTTGCAATCGTTGAAAGGGCGCGACCTGCTCAATGGTGTGCCACGTGAAATAACGGTCAGTCAGGCTCAAATTGCTGAGGCGTTAGAAGAGCCTGTGAGTCAGATTGTCGAGGCGGTGGCTATCGTGTTGGAAAACACCCCACCAGAGCTGGCTGCTGACATTGTGGAAAAAGGGATCGTTCTGTCAGGCGGGGGAGCGTTGTTAAACCGGCTTGATGATGTGCTGCGCGAGGCAACAGGCCTCCCTGTGATCCTGGCTGAAAATGCGCTGTCTTGTGTTGCTCTGGGGACGGGGCGTGCTCTGGAAGAAATGCGTCAGCTTCGGAGTGTGCTGAGTAGCATGTACTAATCCCATTCCGGAGCTGAAGGGGCGATGTTATCGATTCATGCACGGCAGATTGTTGAAGGGTTGGTGCTACCAGTCCTTATCTTTGTGGCTATTGCACTTGTCTTTGTTGGGCAGGTATGGCCGCATAAAGTGCAAGCTGTACGTTTGGCTGTTGCAGGAGAGATGGCACCGCTTTACAGCGTATTGACCTATCCACAGCGTAAGGTCATCCAATGGGAGACCGTGCTAGAGGGGGTAACGAATATTGCGGAGGAAAATGCTCGCTTACGGAAGGAGAACCGTCAGCTTCAGCATTGGTACGCGCTTTCTACCTCTTTAGCGGCGGAAAATACGCGTCTTAAGTCGATCTTACATTGGGGGAATGACCCTAATTTAGCCGATATTAGTGGTTGGGTTGTGCGTGACGAAAGCGGCCCTTACCTACATGCTGTTTTGCTGGATATAGGTGAGCAGAACCCTGTGCATATGGGTAGTGTCGCTGTCGATGCGAATGGCCTCGTTGGGCGCGTGAGTGAGGTAGGCGCACGTGTCGTGCGGGTATTGCTCATCAATGATGCGACAAGTCGTATTCCCGTTCGGCTTGTTTCGTCTCATGCCGATGCTATTATGGCTGGGGATAACTCACTTTATCCGCGCCTGATGTATTACAATCAGGATGTTCACCCTGTGGAAGGCGAACGCGTGGAAACGCGTGGTCAAACGGGGATTACAGGAGGAGTAGCTATTGGGCGTGTGCATTATCTAAATGAGCGGCGGCCTGTCATTGTGCCTGATGCTGACTTGGCTCATCTAGATTTAGTGCGTGTTTTTGACAATGACACAGCGCTTGAGTCTCCCCCTGCAGCGGGACGTGTGAAAGAGAAGCCTTTTTTGAGAAATACGCCAGATGATAAAAAAGAGGGCGCTTTCTCACAGGGGCTGAAGCATATTTGGCCTTTTTCCCAGTTTAGTCATGAGTAAGGGGGGAGCGCATGTCAGCTCATTATGATCGCGCGTCTCTCCGGCAGAATAATCTATCACAACGGACGATGAGGCAGACTTTACGCATGCTTTGGAAGACGCTGCTTCCAAGCCTTTTTATGATCGTGCTGAGCATCGTTTTCGCAGCTCCTTTTCGTATCCTTGGTCAAGGTGAGCTTCAAACGGGATTAGTTTTAGGAACTGTGTGGTTTTGGTCGCTCTATCGCCCTGCTTCAATGCCGATATGGTTGCTCTTGATAAGCGGATTAATCATTGAGCTTTTTGTTTCCACCCCTCCGGGGCTTTTGCTGCTTTGGATGCTGGTTGTTTATGGTGTGGCACATATGGTGCGTTTCCATTTTGCAGAAGGGGGCTTTTTTCGCTACTGGGGGCTATATTCCTTGACAGTGCTGGTGGGTGCGGTCTTGGAATGGTGCTTGTTATCCGTGCGCGCTATGATGATCCTTTCGCCTTCTGCGCTGTTTTTCCAGTGGAGCTTGAGTGTAGGGGTTTATCCGCTTCTTCACGTTGCGTTTGTTTTAGGGCGTCATTTTTCTCATCCGTCTGATCATCCCTAAGGGGAGTAAGCCTTCGGGCGAGCTTCTCTGCCTGTGGTTATCTCTTACTGTTTTGTTTTCATGATCTTCCAGCGCCCGTCATCATTTAAAATATTTGAGGCGTCGTCTCCTTCCAAAGAGGCGGAGCGTGGAGCGGGTGGGCGCGGTGTGTTTACACGGCGTGCTCTCTTGATGATGGCTGTGCAGGTAGGTGTGTTGGGGACGCTGGCTCACCGACTGTATAATTTGCAAGCCGTGCAGGGGGAGCAGCTGCGCGCGTTAGCGCGGCGCAACCGTACGAGTAAGCGTCTAATTGCGCCTGCACGAGGGCCGTTGTACGATCGTTGCGGTGTGTTGCTAGCGGGTAGCCGCCCCAATTGGCGGGCGCTGTTGATGCCTGAAGAAACAACCGATATCGGGGCAGTTATTGAGCGGTTTGCGCATATTGTCCCTCTTGATGAGCGTGATCATGCGCGTATTGAGCGTGATCGGCGTCATTTGCGTCGTTATGTTCCGCTTACGTTAAAAGAGTTTTTGTCGTGGGATGATATGGCCCGTATTGGGCTTAATGCTCCGACCTTACCGGGTGTGTTGGTTGATGTTGGGTCAACGCGTGAATATCCTCTTAAAGAGCTAACGGCGCATTTGGTGGGCTATGTGGCTCCGCCTAATGAAAAAGATGTGCAAAAAGATGGTACGTTTGCTCTTCCGGGAATGCGCGTAGGGCGTGCTGGGCTTGAGCAAACGCAGGATGAGCGATTGCGCGGACATCCTGGCTCTGTAGAGATGGAAGTAAATGCGGTTGGGCGTGTTGTCGGTGAGGTGGAGCGCACAGAAGGCCTGCCCGGCAATACATTAGGCCTCTCTCTTGATAGCGCCTTGCAAGCGCAAGTGCGCGACCGGTTGGGCGAGAGGATTGCGAGTGCGGTGGTGATGGACTGCCGCAATGGGGAGGTGATGGCGATGGTCAGCACTCCTTCTTTTGATCCATCGTTGTTTGATTCAGGCGTGAGCCATGCTCAGTGGAATAGCTGGATGTCTGACCCACGGACACCGCTTGTTGATAAAGCGGTGTCGGGCCTTTATCCGCCCGGTTCCACTTTTAAGCCGGCTGTAGCGATGGCTGCACTAAGTTCAGGTTCTGTGGCGCCTGAGGAGCGTTTTACGTGCCCTGGTTATTATGATGTGGGTGGGGTGCGTTTCCATTGTTGGAACCGGTATGGCCACGGGTCTATCAACATGCGGCAGGGGCTAAAATATTCGTGTGACGTGTATTTTTATCAGGTGGCGCGTCGTTGTGGCATTGATGTTATCCATCAGGCTGGTGGAACCTTTGGGCTGACGGGTAAGCTGGGTATTGAGCTGCCACATGTCAGGGCAGGTTCGATCCCTACTCCGGCGATGCGTCGTAAGCAGGGCTTCCATTGGAATGGCGGTGATACCGTTAATGCGGGGATCGGGCAGGGGCTAGTGCAGGTTACACCACTGGCCTTGGCCACTTATGCATCGCGTTTAGCGACGGGGCGCTTGGTCACCCCGCATTTATTGCGCACGGTAGAACACTCTCTTGTACCAGAGGCAGAGCCGGGATTGTTTGGTAAAATGCCTTTTACGGCAGCGCATCTTGATGTGGTAAAGGGCGGTATGTTCGCGGTGGTCAATGAGCCACAGGGGACAGCACCGGCTGCGCGGCTTTCTCTTCCCGGTATTAAAATGGCCGGCAAAACGGGCTCGGCTCAGGTGCGGCGTGTCCCGAGAGCTTTGCGAGAGAGTGGGCACTTTAATTCGATGAATCTTCCTTGGGAATATCGCCCTCACGCGCTTTTTATTTGCTTCGCGCCTTATGACAATCCACGTTATGCTGTTTCTGTTGTTGTTGAACATGGGAATGCCGGAGCAACGGAAGCTGCTCCTCTCGCTGCGCGCATCATGACGGATACGTTATTGCGTAACCCTGCGGAGAGAACGCCTTTCTCGCGTGAAGGGCAGTCCCCGCCAGTGGCCCCTTCTGAGCATGAGAGTCATGGAAAGTCGTCCTAATGCCTGACCTAACCGTTCCCCGTGCTGCGCGCCGTTTTTTGCGGGAAGAGCCAAAGCTTAAGCTCTTCTCACTTTTATTGCGGATTAATTGGATTTTTGTCCTATTGATCTGTCTATTAGCAGGCGTTGGGTATGGGGCGCTCTATTCTGCAGGAGGGGGAAAGCCCATTCCGTTTGCCGAACCGCAGCTTATTCGCTTTGGCTTTGGCGTGCTGATGATGATTGTGGTGGCGCTCCTGAGCCCGCGTGTGCTGCGTCTGCTCTCTGTCCCGATCTATATCCTGTCTATCTTGATGCTGGGATTGGTGTTGAAGATGGGGCATGTCGGGAAAGGCGCTGAACGCTGGATTAACATGGGTGGTTTTCAGTTCCAGCCCTCTGAATTTGCTAAAATAGCCCTCGTTTTGATCCTCGCGACATGGTTTCACAGAGTAGGGCGTGAAAAACTTGGGAATCCCCTACGGCTTATTGTCCCGGCACTGTTGGTTTTATTGCCGGTCATTCTTGTGCTTAAAGAGCCGAACTTAGGAACCGCCAGCATTGTTGGGATGATTGGGGCCTCTCTCTTTTTTGTAGCGGGGATGCGTTGGTGGCAAATCTTCGTTCTTGTTGCACCAATCCCTTTTCTTGGGAATTTTGTGTACAGCCATCTCCACGACTATCAAAAAGCGCGTATTGATACGTTTCTACATCCCGAGCATGACCCGCTTGGAGCGGGGTACAATATTATTCAGTCCAAAATTGCCTTAGGGTCTGGTGGTATTTGGGGGGAAGGCTATCTGCATGGGAGTCAGGGGCAGCTTAACTTCCTTCCTGAAAAACAAACTGATTTTATCTTCACGATGATTGGTGAAGAATGGGGCTATGCAGGAGGCGTGGCGGTTATTGTTCTGCTGGGTGTCATTGTCCTGAGCGGGATGGTGATGGCGCTGCGTTGTCGTAATCGTTTTGGTTGTTTAGTGGGATTGGGGATTTCGGTTGATTTCTTTCTCTATTGCGTTGTCAATTTGTCGATGGTGATGGGGGTTATCCCGGTTGGTGGCGTGCCTTTGCCGCTGATTTCTTATGGTGGTTCTGCCATGTTGACGATGATGTTCGGCTTCGGTTTGCTGCTTTCCACATGGGTTTATCGCGATGACCTTGATTTAGGGACTGATCAACAACATTCTTCATAGGTAGAAGCGGGGCATGATAACCGCAGAGTGGAAGCGGTGGGAAAGCGGAGGTTGGTTATGTTGCATCATTACGTCGTTCCTTTAGCTGCTTTTGCGGTTGCGGCGTTGGTTTTTACGATTACACCGGGGCTGGATACGGTGATGATCCTGCGCACCGCGGCAGCGGATGGGCGCCGTTGTGCAGCAGGGGCCATTTTGGGGATCGGCGCTGGGCTCAGCCTATGGGGGATTGGCGCTGTCTTTGGGCTCACAGCCCTGCTGGCAGCGTCCGCAACGGCGTTTATGGCTGTGAAATTTGCTGGGGCTCTTTATTTGGCTTGGATGGGGATTGGGCTTTTATTCCGCCCTCGGTCGGGCCTGACAGCTCCAGAGGGGCAGACGTCAGATCATAAACAGAGCACTCATCCTTTTTGGATGGGGTTTCAGCGGGGTTTGTTGACGGATATCTTGAACCCCAAGGTGGGGATTTTTGTTATTACGTTTTTCCCGCAATTTATTCCCCACCATGTCGACATGGCGCTGTTTACGTTGCTTCAAGCCTTT
Organism: Saccharibacter sp. EH611; assembly: GCF_009834765.1. Taxonomy (GTDB): domain Bacteria; phylum Pseudomonadota; class Alphaproteobacteria; order Acetobacterales; family Acetobacteraceae; genus Saccharibacter. The sequence continues at coordinate 105,659 of NZ_WVHP01000021.1, forward strand.
ATACAGGTAGTTCTGTCGGTTCTATGGCTAGGGCTTTTGGTGCTGTTGACGGTGCCTTTGGCGGGTTTTTTCAATCGTCCAACAGTGATGCGGCGTTTAGATCGTCTGACCGGGCTGATCTTTATCGGGTTTGGGGCCAAGCTCTTTATGACCCATAATCCGCATTAAAAGCGCTGCTTATAAAAAACCCCTGCTTCGGTGAAACCGGGCAGGGGTTTTTTTGTGGGTATGAAAGAAGAGCCGCTTTACCCTTCAATTTTCCCAAAGTCGGCAATCATCCGAGCACTGTCACAGAAGGCTGCCAGCAGACGGAGGCGATTGAGCCTCTGTTGAGCCTCTTCTGCATTAACGGTCACGTCTTCAAAGAAACGATCCATCACAGGGCGCAGCTGCGCTAAGCTTTGCATAGCGGCGGTGACATTGTCGTGTGTCAGATGCGTTTGTATCTCAGGGCCAACCTGCTGTAGGGCGTCACCCAAAGCACGTTCAGCGTCTTGCGTGTAAAGGGAATCATCCGGCTGGCCAGTATGGGGGCCGTCTTTCTTATTCTCAATGCGCAAGATATTGGCTGCACGGCGATAGGCGGCGAGGAGGTTTTTTCCATCTTCAGAACCCACCATCGCAGAGAGCGCCTCGACCCGATTAAGGAGGCGGAGCAGGTCTCCATCAAGGAATTCTGTAAAGAGGGTATTGTCCCCTTCCGTTGTGCCGACAGCCAGCGTTGCTTCCAGCACATCATGACGCCGTCCTTCACTGCGAAGCTGGACGGTAAGCCGATCCGCAAAGAAGCTTTCCAGACCGGCGAGAGCGCTGTGCTTGGTGGTGGTATGGGTCAGCGCCATGCTGGCTGTCATCAGCAACGCACCAAGGTCGATACGGAGGCCATTATCGCGAATCGTGCGGATCACCCCAAGCGCTGCACGGCGCAGGGCGTATGGATCGCCTGAACCACTGGGTGTTTCGCCAATGGTGTAGAACCCGGCCAGCATATCCAGCCGATCCGCAAGGGCCACAGCGACAGCAACAGGCGCGCGGGCCGTATCGTCATTGAGGCCGCGGGGCATATAATGTTCGGCAATCGCTTGAGCAACAGCGTTATCTTCCCCGTCATGGCGAGCATAATAGCCCCCCATAATACCTTGCAGCTCGGGGAATTCTCCCACCATGCCGGTGGTGAGGTCGGCTTTCGCGAGAAGCCCGGCGCGTTGGGCTTGCTTCTGCTGCGTTTCATCAAGCCCCATAGCCTGCGCAACCGTCCCGGCAAGGGCGGCAATCCGCTGGGCGCGCTCTTCCTGAGTGCCAAGCTTGGCGTGGAACGTCACCGCTTTGAGGGCATCGACACGTTGGTGGAGCGGTGTTTTGCGGTCGAGATCCCAGAAATGACGGGCATCTGCAAAGCGAGCACTGAGGACGCGTTCATTGCCTGCGATACTGAGCGCGCCGCCATCGCTAAAGGTGCGGTTCGCCACGAATGCAAAATACGGTGCTGCGGTGCCGTCTTGATGACGCAGGGCAAAATAGCGCTGATTAACGCGCATGGAGACCTGCATGACCTCGGGGGGGAGCCCCATAAAGGCGTCGTCGATACGACCGAGCAGAGGCACGGGATACTCCACAAGGCCGCTAATTTCGGCAACGAGCCCGTCATCCTCAACAAGGGCGAGGTCTTTTTCTTTCGCGAGAGCATGCACCCCGTCAGAGATCAGCGCGCGGCGCTCATCGTCAGACACAACGACATGGCGTTGTTTGAGCTCGGTGAGCCATTGCTCGGCGTTTTTGACCTCAAAACAGCCGGGGGAGAGAAAGCGATGGCCTTCTGTCATGTTGGAGGTCGTGAGTCCATGAGCGTCATCGCCGTCGCGTGCCAAGGAAACAGGCACGACGGCGCCGTCTAACACGCAAACGATGTGGTGAAGTGGGCGCACCCATGAGAAGAGCGATCCATTTCCCCAACGCATCGCTTTTGGCCACGGGAATTTCCAGAGGAGGTCTGGCAAAATCTCCGCAATACGCGTGGTGGCGTTCACCGCCGGGAGCGTACGGTTAAGCACCCAAAAGCCATTTTCTTTGGTCAGCTCATCAGGTGTGACGCCATGCTTGCGCGAAAAACCGGCCAAAGCTTTTTCTGGTGCCGTTTCACGAGGGCCGCGCTCTGAGACGGAGCGGGCTGGTATCATGTCATCCAGCTCAATAACCGCAGCAATGCGCCGTGTGCTGTAAAAAGCGCGAACCTGACGCGGGTTAAGGTCCTTGAGTGCTTGGGTTAGCAATCGCGTGAGATCATTGGCACCACGCGCCTGCATGCCAGAAGGGATTTCCTCACAGAAGAGGTCAAGAAGCAGTTCAGCCACGGTTATTTCTCCTCCTCTTCACCCGCAAGCCACGCTTCGCAGGCTGCTCTGGCGAGTGTCCGCACGCGCCCAATGTAGGACGCACGTTCAGAGACGGAAATGACCCCGCGTGCATCCAGCAAGTTAAAGGTATGCGAGGCTTTCAAGCACTGGTCATACGCTGGTTGAGCCACCCCAGCTTCAGCAAGGCGGATGGCTTCTTTCTCAGCATTATTGAACTGGGTGAGCAGCATGTCTGTGTCAGCGAGTTCAAAATTATAGCGTGAATAGTCACGTTCTGCGCGTAAGAAGACGTCACCATAGGTTAGACCGCGACCGTTAAAGTCGAGGTCATACACATTTTCAACTCCTTGGACATACATCGCGAGACGCTCAAGCCCATAGGTAAGCTCGGTTGACGGAACGACGGTTGGAATACCGCCAACTTGCTGGAAGTAGGTAAATTGGGTGACTTCCATCCCATCACACCACACTTCCCAGCCGAGGCCCCAAGCGCCAATCGTGGGGTTTTCCCAATCATCTTCGACAAAGCGAATATCATGCTTCTCAGGGTCAATCCCAATCGCACGATAGCTGTCCAAAAGCAGCTCTTGGCTGTTTTGTGGCGTGGGTTTGATAAGGACTTGGTACTGATAATAATGCTGGAGACGGTTGGGGTTTTCCCCATAGCGACCATCAGACGGGCGACGGCATGGCTGCACATAGGCCGCCGCCCAAGGCTTGGCGCCAAGAGCGCGAAGGGTTGTATGGGGCGAGAGCGTCCCCGCACCAAGTTCGGTATCGTAAGGCTGCAAGATGGCGCAGCCTTTCTCTGACCAGAACTGATGAAGACGCAGGATCAATTCCTGAAAGCTGGGCGGCCGGGTTACGGACAATTCACTAGGCTCCGATTGAACAGACGATACATACTATCTTATCGAATGGTGCGGATAATCTCTAGTGAGCCTTTTAAGGAGAGTGGATGTTCTCTACAGGAGCCCTTGCGAGGCTCATGATAGCGTATCATATTTCCAAGAGACGGCTCGGCGATGAGTCGGCTCTGAATAGTGTTTAAGGACAAGCTAGCGATGAACTCCGAAGAACGGGATGTAATCAGCCGTTTTATTGCCCGCGTTGGCGGCGGTCAGGGAAGTGGCGGTACGCCAGCAGCAGGCAATCTCCCTGCTATTGACCCCGAAGCAGACCGTTTTATTGCGGAAAATTTCCAGCAATATCCTGAAGCACGTTATCGCGTGACGCAGCTTGCCGTTGTGCAAGAGGCCGCTTTAGCGCAAGCACAGAATCGTATTCGCGAGCTTGAAATGCAGCTCCAGCAGGCGCGCACTCAGCTCAGCCAGCAGCAAGCGCAACAATCAGCTCCTCAATCTGGCGGTGGCTTCTTGTCCAATATGTTTGGTCGTTCTGGGGCTGCTCAGCCGCAACCACAGCAGCGTAGTTCGGCTTTACCCCCAGGGTGGGGGCCGGCTGCTGGTGGTGGCGCTCCAACGGCGGCCGCTGGGAATTATGCTCCTGCACCGGGAGCGCAGGCCGGGATGTTCCCGCGTTCTGGTTCTGGCTTTTTAGGCTCTGCCTTGACCACAGCTGCCGGTGTTGCTGGTGGGATGATGGCGGCGAATGCCTTAGAAGGGCTCTTCTCGGATCATCACGGTCATGAAGGTGGTGATGCAGCTGGAGGTTTTGGTGCTGATCACGGCGGTGACACCTATATTACCAATAATTACGGTGATGCAGCAGGCGACGCTGCGCAGCAGAGCGATCCTTTCGGTGGTGCTGGAACCGACGCAAGCGGTTTTACACAGCAGGATTTTGGCGGCAATGATGGCTTTGCGCAAGAAGACACCGGCCAAGATATGGGAGGTGGTAGCTTCGATGATGGTGGCGGCTTTGATGACAATTCTTTCTAAGGAGTCATCAAGCTATGTCCGACCGCACTGAGCAACAGAGCTTCCACGATGTCGCGTCTTTGGAAGAGATTAAAGAAGATGGTCTAAAGATCGTCACTATTGGCAAGCGTTCCATCGTGTTGATGCGTCGAGAGGGGCGTATTCACGCTCTTGGGGGGAAGTGCCCACACAAGGGCGCTCCTCTCAATAAGGGAGCGTATTGCAAGAGCGCGTTTCACGGTGATGTGCTCGTGTGCCCGTGGCATAAAGCTGTGTTTAGTGCGGAAACGGGTAAAGTCGTTGAGCCGATCGCCTTTGAGGATTTGCCACGTTATCCGGTGGAAATTGTGCAAGGGCGTGTCATTGTCGGCGCTCGCCCTTTGCCATCGGCTCCAGCTGTCGCGCGTCAGGAAGGCGAGCATGTTCTGGTCTTGGGAGGCGGTGCGGCGGCTGCCAGTGCGGTGTACACCCTCCGTCATGAAGGATTTGCCGGAGATATCACGCTTATTGGGGATGAAGAATGGGCTCCTTATGACCGGACGATGCTCAGTAAGTCATTTCTTCTTGCAGAGCCATCACGGCGACAGGCGCCGGATATTTTAGATAAAAATTATTACATTCATCATAACATCACGCGCTTGCAGGGGCGTGTTACAGCATTAGACCATCATACGAAGACCGTTACTCTTGAGGATGGTCGAACATTACAAGGCGATCATATCGTGATCGCGACAGGGGCGCGGCCGCGTAGGTCGGACATTACTGGTATTGAGCGTGATGGGGTGATGAGCCTCCATAGCCAAGCCGATGCGTTAAAAATGGCTGAAGAGATTACGCCGGATCAGCCCGTTATTCTTATTGGTGGAGGGTTGATTGGTCTGGAGGTTGCGTCTTCTCTCCGTCAAAAAGGCGTAGGGGTCACGATCATCATGAATGAGGACGTGCCCATGGAAGCGCAGCTAGGGCGAGAGATTGGCTTGCGCTTGCTTCAGCTTCATGAAGAAAACAGCGTTGCTTTTATTTCGGATGCTCAGGTCACGCATATCTACGGTGACGGGCGTGTTGAAGGGGTAGAGCTGGACGATGGTATGCGCCTTCCGTGCCGGCATGTCTTGATTGCAACAGGCGTTCAGCCGCAGAGCGATTATGTTCGTGATAGTCTCAAAGGGCCTGAGGGCAGTGTGTTGGTCGATGAGGTGATGCGGGCTGCGCCGGGGGTCTATGCGGTTGGTGATGTTGCCGCTGTGACGAAGGATGGCCGTGTATGGCGAGTCGAGCATTGGCGTCATGCGCAAGTGCAGGGGCGCATCGCGGCCCAAGCGATCATGGGACTGCCTATAGGAAAGGTGCCAATGCCGTGGTTCTGGACACAGCAGTTCGGCAAGAAGATTGAATGGTTGGGTTGGGGAGAACCCTTTGACCATGTGTTGATTGAGGGGGCGCTTGAGGATTTTAAATTCCTAGCGACTTATCGGTCTGGCAATCGTGTTGTTGCATTAAGTGGCGCTGGACGTGCAACAGAGATGGCGCGAGCCGCGGTTAGCTTTGATGAATTCGCTGAGAAAGAGGCCCCGAGCGTGCCTTTGTAAGGCATGCCAGAGCGAAGTACTGTTTGCGTGGCTTCTGCAATGCGGTGTTAAATGTTAAGAGGTTGCTTGACAGTGGAGGGGCTGGCAGGCTTTCTCCCTTGGCATTATGATTATGCGCTTGTTCAGCCGTAAGAGAGACGAGGTTATTATTCATGCACCAGTACCGTACCCACACTTGTAACGCCTTGCGGGCTGTTGATGCAGGCAAGACTGTACGGCTCTCTGGCTGGATTCATAGCAAGCGCGATCATGGCGGTTTGCTCTTTATCGATTTACGTGACCATCACGGTATGACGCAGATCGTCGTGCCAGCCGGTGGGGCGCTTTTGGAGCAGGCAGAGCGCCTGCGTGTTGAAAGTGTCATTACAGTAACCGGTGAGGTCGTGGTGCGCGATGAAGGACAGCGGAATCCTTCGCTGCCAACCGGTGAGATTGAAGTTCGTGCTGAAAGCATTGACGTGCAATCCAGTGCTGATGTGCTGCCGTTCCAAGTGGCCGGCCAAGAGCATTACCCTGAAGATTTGCGCCTGAAATATCGTTATCTCGACCTGCGTCGTGAAAAGATGCACCGCAATATCATGCTGCGCAGTCAGGTGATTACCAGCATGCGTCGCCGGATGGTGGAGCAGGGCTTTACCGAGTTTCAAACACCTATTCTTACCGCGTCTTCTCCTGAAGGAGCGCGTGACTTCTTGGTGCCGGCTCGACTGCACCCGGGCAAGTTCTATGCACTGCCACAGGCCCCGCAGCAATTTAAGCAGCTCGCCATGGTGGCCGGTTTTGAGCGTTATTTCCAGATTGCACCATGTTTCCGTGATGAAGCGTCACGTGCGGATCGTAGCCCGGGTGAGTTCTATCAGCTGGATTTCGAGATGGCGTTTGCCACGCAGGAAGATATTTTTGGGGTTCTTGAGCCCGTCCTAGCCGGCATCTTTGATGAGTTCACCCCAGAAGGCTGGAAAATTACGGAAGGGACATTCCCGCGCATTCCGTATGCTGATGCCATGCGTGACTATGGTTCTGACAAGCCTGATCTGCGTAATCCGCTGCTGATTAAAGACGTGACGGACTCTTTTGCGGACTCTGGCTTTGGCCTGTTTGCGAAGATCGCAGCGTCGGGCGGACGTGTGCGCGCTATTCCAGCACCGGGTGCGGGGGATCGTCCACGGGCGTTCTTCGATAAGCTCAACAATTGGGCACGTGAGCAGGGCGCTGGTGGTCTGGGCTATATCATCTTTGGTGAAGAGGGCGGGAAAGGCCCTATCGCTAAGAATCTAGAGCCAGAGCGTGTTGAGCAGATCCGCCAAGCCTGCGGATTAAAGGCTGGTGATGCGGTCTTCTTTGCAGCTGGTAAGGGCGACGAGGTCGTGAAGTTCTCGGGTCTGGTGCGCACCAAGATTGCAACAGACCTCGACCTGATTGAGAAGAACGCTTTCCGCTTCTGCTGGATTGTGGACTTCCCGATGTATGAACGGAATGAGGAAACAGGTGAGATTGATTTCTCCCACAACCCATTCTCCATGCCGCAAGGTGGACTTGAAGCGCTGAACACGCAGGATCCGCTCACGATCAATGCGTATCAGTATGACATTGTCTGTAATGGTGTGGAGCTTTCTTCTGGGGCTGTGCGTAACCATCGCCCAGATGTTATGCTGCGTGCGTTTGAAATTGCCGGTTATGGCCCAGAAGTGGTGGAAGAGCGCTTTGGCGGGATGCTTAATGCGTTCCGTTATGGGGCACCCCCACATGGTGGGGCGGCACCGGGTGTGGATCGTATCGTGATGTTGTTGGCTGATGAGCCTAATATTCGTGAGGTGATCCTCTTCCCGCTGAGCCAGAATGGGTCTGACCCCATGATGGAAGCCCCAGCGCCTGTTGAACCGTCTCGCTTAAAAGAGCTTTCCTTGAAGCTGGATCTTCCTAAGCCGAAGACAACGTCCAAGTGATATATTCTCGTCTATGAGAACGTAAAAAGCCCGGCTCTCTTATGGGGGAGCCGGGCTTTTTTATAGAAGTTTGGGGGAGTGTTAGAGTTCCACCCCGACACTCACGCGAATGGTGCGACCTTGCCCCCATGAGACACGGTTGGCGGTGCCGGCAGTCGAGGTGAAGTAGGCTTTATTGGCGATGTTCTCAGCATTCACCTGAAGAGAGGCCGTGTGGTGATAAATATTGTGGAGCTTCCAAGAGGCAAACATATCGACTGTAGCGTAGCCGGGCAGCCAGAATGTATTGCGAATATCCCCCGGACGGCGACCGACATAACGTGCGCCAGCCCCGATACGGAAAGCGGATTGGTGCCACGGCATCGTCGTTTGATAGGTCAAAAAGCCGCCACCGGTATGTTTAGCGACATTATAAACCAGTTTCCCGGCAGTTTGTGGTGTGTCTTTAATTGTCCGTGCGTAGGTGAAGGCGTAGTTGGCTAAGATATTCCAATGACGGGTTAGATGACCCGTTACTTCTGCTTCAATACCTTTAGAGGCGACAAGGCCTGAGAGACGTTGAAGGATAGCGTTATCCGCCGATAGACCAGCCGCCTGAAGAACATTCTTTTTATGAATATTGTAGAGGGCGACATCAGCGGTCAACAGAGCGTTTTGGTAACGCGCGCCCACTTCAAATTGCCGCCCGCTGGTGGGTTTGTAAGGGCCGCTGAGTAGGCTTCCAGCAGAAATCTGATTGGGATTGAACGATTGTGAATAGTCCCCAAAAAGAGAGAAATGTTTGGTTGGCTGGTACACAATACCGATGAAAGGCAGCGCTTTGGTGTAAGACGCATCGGTCATTTTTACGAAAGGATAGCGCCCGCCATAGCTGTAATGGAACCATTGATAGCGCACACCCGGGGCAATCGTGATGCCATGCCCAAGGTGAATACTATCTTTAAGATACCATGAGGCACTATTGATTCGTGTATGGAAGCCGCTCAAATTATTGTCCACGGCGGCGCTGGGCGTGATCGTGCCATACACAGGGCTATAGGGGTTAAAACCGCCCGTATTCTTCCCGGTTAAGAAGTCACCTTGGGTAATGCGACGATTTTCGTAATCTCCACCGGTGACGAAATCATGCGTCATGCCCAAAAAGTGATGGTTAGAAATAAAATCGAGTGAGATATAGCTATTGGCACGAACCGTGCCCGTATTACTGCGGAAACGGCGTGTTAAGAGCCCTGTTGTTGGGTTGTAGGAGGAAGGATCAGCTTGACGGTCATGATAGTTATCCTCATTCCACCCGCTGGAAAGACGGAGTTTATCATGGTCGGTGAGGCGATAATTGATCGACCCTGCCAAGAGATGACGTGTGCCATAGTCGGCCGCCCAATGTTCATCAAGCCGGTGTTTGCGCCCACTAATAGGGCTACCATTATAAAAGACAGCACCGCGATCTAGGACGTTATGGTAGTCAGTCCATTGATACGAGACTTCTGCACTTAAAGGCCCGTGCGTGTAGCTCAGCGAAGGGGCAACAAGCTTTTGTTTGTTAGCACCAAAATTACGCCAGTAATTCTCATTTTTGAACCCACCAATCAGACGGAAGGCCAGCCCCGGTGCGAGGGGCCCGCCCACATCAATATTTCCAAAGCCGCCCCCTAGAGAAGCCCAGCTTGTATCAACAGATGCGCCCCATCTTTTACGCGGCTGTTTGGTGATGACATTAATCACACCGCCGGGTTCCTGCATGCCATAAAAGAGAGAGGCAGGGCCTTTAAGAACCTCGACACGTTCAGTCGTTGCAGGGTCAAAGTTGCGCCCAATGGGCATACGCACCCCATTACGAAGAATAGACCCGTCATCTGGGCCCCCAAAACCTCGTTTGAGCAGACTGTCTTGCGTGCCACCAAAGCTGTTGCCGATCGAAATACCGGGAACATATTTGCTCACATCTTCCATTGTTTGAGGGGCCATATCCTCAATAGTCTGATGGGTGACGGTGTTCGTTGTCTGCGTTTGTTGCAGGAAACTGGTGGGGGTTTTGTCACCAATAGAATTGCTCAGGGCCGCATAAGAAGGTTTTTCTCCACGGACATGTAGATGTTCTTTACGTGGCGGAGGCATTTGATGGTGCGACTGTTTTTCGTGCGGGGCTGTTTCCTTTTCAACAACATTGCTGGTGGCACTATAAGCACGCTCAATTGAGCAGGGGAGGAAGACAGCACTAGCACAAGCCAAAAAGGAGGCTCTTCTGGTGAGCATAAGGGAAAAGCTCCGCAAATGAGAATTATTTTCAACATGAATATGAATTTTTTTTTAGATTCGGCAAGGGTTATTTTTTAAGGTTTTCTTGAGAGTGTTCTGAAAACATAATATAAGTACTATAAAGGTAATATAAATATTACCTAAGTAAATAAACAAAAATCCCTATGTAGATATAGATTATTTCTATACGAGAAAGGTAAGTACCTTGGTTTATCTGAAGGTTATCAAAAAAATAGGCAACATTATTCCCGGTCGGATAGGCGATGAAATGGTTGGTTTCTCTGTCAGACAAGGGAATGTGCGACAAACGATGAAGCGTACTATTTTGATGGCAATCAAAAATCAAAATAGATTCCTCGGCAAGAGTGATTTAAAAATTCTTGTTATAGGGACAGAAGCATGTAGCAAATTTGATGCAGACCAAATTGGTAATAAAGAGGACGAGGTTTGGACGCTTGATCTTAAAGAGAGAAACCATGTCTATGGCCTGAGAAATGGACGACATATTACAGCTTCGACAGCAGATATAGATAAGTATTTTAAGAAAGGTTATTTTGATATTGTTCTGCTCAATGGTGTCATTGGTTGGGGGATCAATAGTCGTTCTGAGCAAGAAGAGGCGATAAAAGATATTCATTACCTCTCTAAAGAAAATGCTTTATTGATGATTGGATGGAATACACATAAAACGATTGACCCTCTGGTGAGTAGTATTACGTCCGGATTATACACCCATCAAGATTTTCCAGGACTACCAAAAAGAATGGTGGTAACAGAGAGCACTCATGTTTTTGATTTTTTTGCGAAGACTTGATGCTGTTGTGCACACAGCCAGCTGATGGTGAGATTCTTCAAGCCGGCTGTGTGTGAGGGGTTATTTCATATTCTTCTCAATAGAAGAGACTTTACGATTAAGATTTTCGAGTATTTCTGCGAGAAGTTTAATGTTCTTCTGAATGTGAATATTACTTTCTACGATATGTTTAATGATGTCTTCATGGCTTGTTTGTAGAAGGGCGCCTGTATAGTCTGCGTAGCCGCGGTCGGCATTGAGAAGGCTGCGCAAGGTGTTTAATGTGTCACCTTCCGATAGAGCCTCTCGAATTTTACTGTTCATATAAAGGGTGGTTTGTTCTTCTTTAACGGGCCGTGTGGTGTCGTCTTCGGTGTTGGCAGCGCGGATAGAATAAACAGCAAGTGTTTCATCTAAAGTTGCAAGTTCACCATGCTTCATCAGGTCAATGAATAGATCGACATCTTCATTGTAGTTGCGTGTGTAACTGTCTGTTTTTGCATCTTTAACAGCACTTTTGCGGAAGAGTGTGCTGATCGGGGGGAAGACCCCATTCGATTGGCTGAGGAAAGAGAGAAAGCTGATATAGCCGTTTGTGCGTTTGCCAGAGGTTGCATCGCGGGAAAGCTCTCGCAGGCCACCGGGCGTAACGGCTTCAATGATGTCGCTATTGCTCGTAACAACACCAGCACAGCTTTTATTCTCGGGTTTTTCTAAGAAATTTACCGTGACACGCAGAAAATCGGGTTCGAGATAATCATCATCATCGTGAAGAAGAAGATACGTCTCAGACGCTGCACAGAGAAGCTGGGAAAGCGCACGACCACGACCGACAGATGCAGTGTTGTGCATAACGGTGACGTGGCTCTGAAAAGCCTCGTCATGCTGTGCCAGAACGGTTTGAATCTGCTCTTCATTTCCACCATCATTGAGAAGATGAATATGCCAATGTGGGTAGCTTTGCGCTTTAATTTTCTTCAGCGCGCGGTCGAGAAAAAGCGGACGATCTTTTGTGCGAAGAAGAATACCAACCGTGGCAGACTGAGGATGAGCCATTATTATAAGCCTTCATGACAGCGTTATTGTACCATTTAATGTAAAAGAACCTAACATTGTCATACGCTTCGGTGATACCCAATAAGAGGGCCGTCTAATTTTTAATCGTTACCATAAGGGGTACATGGTCAGAGGGGCGTTCTTGCCCGCGTTCGTCACGGTCAATGGTGCTTTTAAGGAAGCGGTCGGCGAGTGTGGGGGAGAGAAGGGCATGGTCAATGCGCAAGCCGGCATTACGCTGGAAGGCGCCTGCTTGATAGTCCCAGAATGTATAAAGATGCGTTGTCGGATGGTCGATCTTTACCGCATCGGTGAGGCCAGACCAAAGAAGACGATGGAAAGCCGCGCGACTTTCCGGGCGGACAAGGGCATCGTCAGGTGAGAGCGCACCGGGGGCGAAGTCTTGGTCTGTTGGGCACAGATTATAATCCCCCATGAGAGCGAAAGGCTTGCCTGCTGCACGGAGGGACTGTGCTCGCTTATAAAGCGCATCAAAGAAAGCGAGCTTTGTTTGAAAGCCAGCATCACCACCGGAATTCCCGTTGGGAAGGTACAGATTGCCGATCACCACACCATTGAGCTCACATTCAATGTAACGCGCGGCGGGGTCATCAAAGCCGGGGAGATGGTCGGTCGTGATCGTGAGCGGTGCGCGGCTGATAAAGGCCACACCATTATAGCTTTTCTGTCCAACAACGGCGGTGTGAAGGCCTTCCTCTTCAAAGAGTTTGGGGAACTGGGTCGCTTCACATTTGATCTCTTGAAGCCCCAAAAGCTGGCAGTCTTGATGACGATCCAGCCAATCCTTCACCAGATGTGCACGAACGCGGATTGAGTTAATGTTCCAACTGGCAAAGGTGAGGGGCATCAGAGACGTTCCTTTCAAAATATGTCGTTTAGGTTAGCGAAAAGCTACTACCACACCCACAGGCAGAAGCCGCATTGGGATTGCTGATCGTGAAATGTGCCCCCATGAGTTTATCGACAAACTCCAGCTCAGAATCTTCGAGAAGTTCCAAACTGTCGGGATCAATCAGCACCCGGGCACCATTGTCTTCGATAAGATGATCATCCTCCTGGCGGTCACGCTCAAGTTTGAATTGATATTGGAAGCCGTTACAGCCACCTGCCAGCACGGCGACGCGGAGGGCAAGTGTATCGGCGTTGGGTTGTGCGTTCACAATCTCGACGATGCGGGCTGCAGCGGCCGGAGAAATACGGAAAGAGGGGCCCATAAATCCTTCCTTATGGAAAAACGTTTCTCAACAGAGAGAGATAACATGGTTGACTATATAGGAAGCACAGCTGAGAATCGAAGGGAAAGAGGAGGAACTCTGTCCATCTTCTTCTATGATGACCTCCAAAAGGGGAGAAGAATGCCGCCATGACTGCTTGTTATGCTGTGCAAGATAAGGAGGCCCGAGGGCGCCAATTCTCTGAAGAAGAGAGTGCAACGCGCTCACCTTGGCAACGTGACCGTGATCGTGTGCTCCATTCGGCGGGTTTTCGCACGCTGCAATATAAGACGCAGGTTTTCCTCAATCATGAGGGTGATTTTTTCAGAACACGTTTGACGCATTCCCTTGAGGTTGCGCAAATATCGCGCTCTATTGCCCGCGCACTGGGGGTGAATGAGGATCTCGCTGAGGTGATCGCTCTTGCGCATGATTTGGGGCATACGCCATTTGGCCATGCTGGGGAAGATGCTCTGCAAGAGGCCATGGCGCCTTGGGGAGGGTTTGACCATAATGTGCAGTCTTTGCGTCAGGTGACAGAAATCGAATCTCGCTATCATGGCTTTAATGGGCTCAATTTGACGTGGGAGAGTTTGGAAGGCCTCGCGAAACATCATGGCCCCGTGCGTAGGCCATCAGCGTGGCTGAAAACATTCGACGAGCGCTACCCGCAAGAAGGCGGGCTGCTCTTAAAGACACATGCGTCTGTTGAAGCGCAGATTGCAGCCATTTGTGATGATATTGCGTATCATGGGCATGATCTTGACGATGGATTGCGGGCCGGGCTGCTCAGTTTGGACGATATTGAAGCCGTGCCTCTTTTAAATGAATGTCTAACAGAGGCTCGTTCCCTTGACTGGTCTGGCTATAGCTCGTTTGAGTGTGAGCAGCGGATTCGTCATGAAACAGTGCGGCGTGTCATTAATCGCCTTGTAAGTGATCTAACCGAACGCACGCGTCTCAATCTTGCCGAGCTAGCACCGACATGTGCTGATGATGTGCGTTATGCTGGTAAAGATGTGGTGGCTTTTTCACCGGCTATGGCTCGGAAGAATAAAGAGATTCGCATCTTTTTGTATGCGAATATGTATCGGCATTGGCGCGTGGTGCGTATGGCGCGTAAAGCGCGTTTAGCTCTAGGGCAGATATGTACGATCTTGGGTGATGAGCCACAGCTTCTCCCACCGCCATGGCGTGAGAAAGCCCTCCATTGCCAAAAACAGAGCAACGAAATGGCGGCACGCCGCGTTGTGGCAGACTTTATCGCCGGTATGACAGACCGCTTTGCGATGGAAGAACATCGTCGTTTGATGGATCTTTCTGTGCTGGGATAAGAGAGTTTTAGAGTGTGAGAGCAGAGGGTGCGTTCCCTAAACGGCTCTCCCCCTCTATAAGCACAACAGATTGATTGCATTGTCTTTGACGTTGAATAAACAGGATCACCGTGACCATGGCTGGCATTACCGCGACCCCTTCTTCTCCTGACTGTCTATTTGGGCTTCTGCGCACACGTGTGTGCACGGTTCTTAAAGAGGTCTTGCCAGAGATTGATGACGCCATTGTAGCACGTGTCGAAGTAACCCCTACGCGTGATCCTGCTCATGGTGATATGGCGACTAATGCTGCGCTGTTGGCGGCGAAGCCAGCACGGCGTAAGCCCCGTGATATTGCTGAAGAACTCGTTGAAAAACTGGCTCAATGTCCAGAAATTTCCGAGGTTTCTGCCGCAGGCCCAGGCTTTGTGAATATGACACTCAAGCCTGCGATCCTCCAAAATGTAGCACGGACGGTCTTAACGCGCGGAGAGCACATTTACGGGCGCTCCACCCTAGGGGAGGGAAAGCGCGTTAATATTGAGTATGTCTCTGCCAACCCGACAGGGCCGATGCATGTCGGACATTGCCGCGGGGCCGTTGTTGGGGATGCGTTGGCAAATTTGCTTGGGGCAGCGGGCTATCAGACAACCAAGGAATATTACGTCAACGATGCAGGCACGCAGGTTGTTGCGTTAACATGGGCGACCTACTGGCGCTACCTTCAGGCGATTGGCACGGAGATTGACGCAGAAACCTTTGCGGAATTCACACCCAATGGTTTGCAATATCAAGGCGCTTATTTAATCCCGGTTGGGGAGGCGTTGGCAAAAGAGCACGGCCGAGCCCTTGCCACTGATGAGGGCGGTGTTGCTCCGCAGGATGTCTGGTTTGAGACGGTTCGCCGCGTCGCTCTTGAGCATATGATGGCCGCTATTAAGGAAGACCTTTCTGCCCTTGGGATCCATCATGAGCTGTTTAGCAGTGAAGCTGAGGTGCTCAAAAGCGGGCAGGTTGATGAAGCGATCGCGACGTTAGACCGTAAAGGCTTGCTTTATGAAGGTGTGCTTGAGCCCCCAAAAGGTAAGAAGCTTGAGGATTGGGAAGCACGTCCACAGACCCTGTTCCGCTCGACAGAGTTTGGGGATGATACTGACCGTGCGTTGAAAAAGTCTGACGGAACAAACACCTATTTCGCCAACGATGTGGGCTATCACGCGCGTAAAGCCAGCCGTTCGGATATGCTTATTGATGTGCTGGGTGCCGACCATGGCGGCTATGTCTCTCGTATGCGGGCTGCGGTATCAGCTCTGACAGAGGGTAAAACAGGCTTTGAAGCAGTTCTGTGTCAGATTGTGCGCGTGGTGAAAGACGGTGAGCCTGTGCGGATGTCCAAACGTGCGGGGACGTTTGTCACCTTGCGTGATTTGCTCGATGAGGTGGGGCGTGATGCGGTGCGCTTTACGATGCTGACACGCAAGGCCGATGCGCAAATGGAGTTTGACCTTAACGCTGTGGTCGCACAAACGCGTGATAACCCCGTGTTTTACGTCAATTACGCTCACGCACGTTGTCGCTCTGTGCTGCGTTTAGGCGCAGAGAAATATGGCGCAGACGCTGTGTCAGAAGCCGCTCTTGCGCAGGTTGATCTCTCGTCCATCCATGCGGAGGAAGAGCTTGCGGTGTTGCGGCGTATAGCGGGCTTGCCACGGCAGATTGAAGCCGCAGCCCTTGCACGTGAGCCGCATCGTATCGCAACCTATTGCATTGACCTTGCGTCAGACTTCCATGCGTTGTGGAATAAGGGACGTGAGGAGACCAGTCTGCGTTTCATCCAAGAGGATGATCAGCCTGCCAGCATGGCACGTCTGGCGCTGGTGGCTGCTATTGCAGCAACCTTGCGAGCAGGGTTGGCTATTCTGGGTGTCGAGGCCGTAGAGGAAATGCGCTAAATGGATGAGCAGGACGACAAACATGCCGAGGCCGTCACAGCTCCACGGCAGGATGAGCGTTTAAACAATAGCCCCTATGCAGATGGCCCTCGGGCTCGGCTTGGGTCTGCTCCTGAAGGGGAGGGGGCGGGGCCGCCTTTGGGGCCGTCTCGAGGCGGTGCGTTTAGCGCAATTCTTGGGCATGATCCTGCGACACGTAAGCTGATGGGGTTTGCGTTAGCGCTTGTTGCTGTCCTGCTCCTTATTGCAGGTATTTGGTCGCTCATTGGAAGCCGTCATCAGGGCATTCCTGTCATTGGGCCACCTGCTTTTGCTGTGAAAGACCGCCCGACAGACCCGGGGGGTATGCAGATCATGAGTGACGACACCGCTCATAGTGATGTGACGGGTACGGGGGCTGTCCATCTCGCACCCCCACCGGAGCAGCCTGATGCGCGTCTTCTGGCACATCGTGAAGAAACAGGGGCCCAGCCAGCAGCGCGGCCAGCTGGTGAGGCTGTGAATACGCCATCATCTTCACAGTCACAGTCACAGTCACAGTCACAGCCACAACAACCACAAACGCAGCGGCAGACGGCACCATCTCAGCAGTCTTCTGCACCGGCTGACGTGCCTTCTTCCCGTGTGGCTTCCTCCGTTCCACCACATGATGCGCATAAGGACGTGGAAAAGGCCGCACCGAAGACATCAGCTTTACCGCCACCTGTTGCGCCCCAAGCGGAGGAAGCGTCCTCGTCAGACACGTCTGCTACAGACGAAACCTCAGCGGAAGGACGGTATCAGGTACAGCTAGGAGCGCTTGATAGCCAAGCGAAAGCCGAGCATGCATGGGCTTCTTTTCAGCATAAAGCGCCAGATATTGTGGGTGGTCATACGCCGCGTTATCAGGCGATCAGTCGGAATGGAAAGAATTTTGTGCGGTTGAGAATTGGTGGTTTTACCAATGCGAAAGCGGCGCGGCATTTCTGCGCTCGGCTGCATGCACAATCTCTAGCCTGTGCGCCAGTCGCGTTTTAGAAAGGTGAACTGGTGAGCGACACGTTACAGTTACATCTTGATGGTTTTGAGGGCCCGCTTGATCTGCTTTTAGAGCTGGCACGAACCCAGAAGGTTGACCTCAGTAAGATTTCTATCTTGCAGCTGGCCGAGCAATATCTAGCAGTGGTTGAAGGGGCGCAGCAGCATTCAGAGACATTCCGTCTGGAGAAGGCCGCAGATTGGCTTGTCATGGCCGCGTGGCTCGCTTGGCTAAAATCGCGTCTCTTAGTGCCGTCTCTTGATGAGGGAGATGAAGCTGAGGAAGCTGCAGGCTTGTTACAGGAGCGATTGGTTGAGCTTGAGCGGATACGCCGGGCAGCGCAATGGCTCACGCAGCAGCCGCGTTTAGGCAGAGAGATGTTTGAGCGGCCTGAGGCTGAAAATCATACGCATATTGATCGCACCCAGCTGCGTGCTGATCTGTCAGCTTTGGTGTTGTCCTACCTCAAGGCTCGTCGACGTGGTGGACGCAAGCGGGTCTATGCCCCGCGTATTGTGCGCTATTGGAGTGCCCAGCAGGCACGGGCAGCTCTTGTGCGCTTGTTAGGTCATCAGCGTGTTGTGGGGTGGCAATGTTTACATTCTATTTTGCCTAACAGTGATGATGAGGAGCCTATTAGTCGTAAGGCAGCCCTTGCTGGCGCATTGATGGCGGGGTTGGAAATGGCAAAGGGCGGGGCGTTGGAGCTTCGTCAAGAGCAGGTTTTTGGTGAGATTGAGTGGCGAGGGGCGTCATGAGTACAGAGCAAGCGTCATTTGAACGAGCCGTTTCGTTGGTGGAGGCGCTGATTTTTGCCAATGCCGAGCCAGTCAAACCAAAGCAGTTGGTTGATATGCTCACAGCTCAGGGTCTAGAGCCGATGGTGGAGCAGCTGGAAGAGGTCGTTGCAGCTGTCGAGCAGCGCTATGAAGGCCATGCTGTCGAGCTTTGTGCTGTGGCAGGAGGGTGGCAGCTGCGCACGCGTGAATCTGTTGCGCCGGCATTAGCCAAGACGGTTGAAAAGCCACGGCGCCTTAGCCGCAGCGCGATGGAGGCACTGGCTGTCGTCGTGTATCACCAGCCATGCACACGGGTGGAGATTGAAACGATCCGTGGTGTGACGTTAGGGCAGAATATCCTCGACCGTTTGCTTGAGGAAGGGCTGATTGCTCCCAAGGGGCGCAAAGCGGTGCCGGGACGTCCGGTTCTATGGGGTACTACCCCGATGTTCCTGAGAGTGTTTGGACTGGATACGTTGAGCGACCTGCCACGGCGTGAAGAGCTTGTCGTGGAGCCGTCATCAGACGATGATAGCGTTCATGGCCGAACAGAGACGGCATCATGATGAAAGGGAGCGGGCGTGTTTGACCTCAGCTGGACTGAAATTGCCCTTTTGGTCGTTGTTTCACTCATTTTTATTGGGCCGAAGGATCTTCCTGTTGCCATGCGGGCGCTCTCTAAGGGTATTCGCACGGTTAAGCGTATGGCCAGTGAGTTCCAGCAGCATATTGATGAAATGGTGCGTGAGGCTGACCTTTCTGAAACACGCGACCAGCTCAATGAATTGCGGCAGTTTAATCTTCGTGACCAAGTGCGTCGTGCGGTGGATCCTCATGATGATATTCGCCGTCACGTTGAAAGCAATACTGCCTCACAAGCGGCAGAACCCGGAATGCCTCCACCGCCGGACGGCGTTTTAGATGATGAAGGCCCAGCGGAAGAGCCCTATAATGCGCGGATGAAAGCGCGCGCTGAGGCTCTTGAAAAAGCGCCGGTTTTTCTCCCTCCCACAACAGCATTACGGTTGATTGAAGACGTGCCTCATTGGAAACGTCCTGCTATTTTACCACCAGAAATAGCGCTTCATGAAGGGCGGCGTGTGCCAATCATGACGGAAGGTGCTTCAACGCATGGCCCTCAAGGGGCTGAGCAGGCGATGACGACGGAAAAGAAAGAGGATGAGCATGGCCGCATCTGAGGAGAGCACGGATAAGCCGATGCCTTTATTGGATCATTTGGTGGAGCTTCGTCGCCGTTTGATCTGGTCGATTGCGACCTTCATCATTGCTTTTGGAATTTGTTATCATTTCTCTGGTGAGATTTATCGCTTTCTCGCGGCTCCCCTAGCGGAGATTATGCGCCAGAAGAACGAGCAGCCGCATCTGATTTATACGGCCTTGTATGAGGCATTTTTCACCTATTTGCGGGTGGCCGTTTTTGGCGCCATTTTCCTGTCTTTCCCGATGATCGCGATCCAAGCGTGGATTTTTATCGCTCCGGGCCTTTACCGCGATGAAAAACGGGCTTTTGCTCCGTTCTTGGTAGCGACACCGGTGCTGTTTCTCTTAGGGGCTGCGCTGGCGTATTATCTCGTTTTCCCGATGGCGTGGAAGTTCTTTCTCTCTTTCCAACAAACGGGAGGGGCGAGCGATATGGGCATTCAGTTGCAGGCGCGTGTGTCGGAATATCTTGATCTTGTCACGAAGATGATCTTGGCGTTTGGCACATGTTTTGAGCTACCCGTAGTGCTGACCTTGCTGGTGCGTGTTGGGTTAGTGCAGACCGCGCAGCTCCGTCGTGTGCGGCGCTATGCGTATGTTGGGGCCTTTGCGGTTTCGGCTGTTATTGCCCCGCCGGATGCCATTACGATGTTAAGCCTCGCCATTCCTTTGGTGATTTTATATGAAATTTCCATTCTCGCTGCTCGGTTGGTAGAACCCCGTCGCGTGGACGAGGATGATGACGAGAACGATGATGAGCCCTCTCATCCTCATGAGACGACAACGACGACAGACGGAGCCTCTTAATCATGCATGACCTGAAAGCCCTTCGTGCAGACCCTGCGGGTTTTGACGCCGCTCTCGCTCGCCGTGGGCTAGACCCTGTTGCTGAGCGTTTAGTAGCAGAGGACGAGCAGCGCCGGGCCGCCTTGGCAGAACTTCAGCAGGCTCAAGCACAGCGGAAGACAATTGCCCGTGAGATCGGCCAAGCGAAGCGCCAAGGGGAGGATACGTCAGAGATTGAAGCACGCGGTGCGGCCTTACGAGACCAGATCGCACAGCTTGAAACGCGGGCGAACGAGATTCAAAAACGCATTACCGATGTGCTGCAAGTTTTGCCTAATCAGGTGGATGCTTCCGTTCCCGACGGTAAAGATGAAGCCGATAATGTGGTGATCCACCAGCGTGGCGATGTGCCGTCATTCTCTTTTGCACCGAAGCAGCATTTTGAGCTGGGCGAACAGCTTGGCCTGATGGATTTTGCCGCTGCGGGAAAAATTGCAGGTTCGCGTTTCGTGATGCTCCGTGGCGCTCTCGCACGGCTTGAGCGGGCACTGGGGCAGTTTATGCTGGACACCCATACGGGTGAGTTCGGGTATCAGGAAACGACCGTTCCGCTCTTGGTCAATGACGGGGCGATGTATGGCACGGATAAGCTGCCGAAATTTGCAGAAGATTCCTTCCATACCGATGATGGGCGCTGGCTGATCCCAACGGGGGAAGTGCCCTTAACCGCGTCTGTCATGGGTGAGATCATGGCGGCTGACCAGTTGCCTCTTCGTTTGACAACCTTGTCCACGTGCTTCCGTTCTGAAGCGGGTTCGGCAGGGCGTGATGTGCGCGGCATGTTGCGTCAACATCAGTTCACGAAATGTGAGCTAGTGTCTATTGTAACGCCAGAAGAGAGCGAAGCCGAGCATGAGCGCATGACCCGTGCGGCTGAAACGGTCTTGGAGCGGCTTGGTATTCCTTTCCGTCGGATGCTGCTTTGTGCTGGGGACACAGGCTTTGGTGCGGCCAAAACATTCGACTTGGAAGCATGGATTCCAGGCCAAGATACATGGCGTGAAGTGTCATCATGCTCCAACACAAAAGCCTTCCAAGCGCGCCGGATGAATGCCCGTTATCGTGGTGAGAAAGGCCCAGCCTTTGTTCATACACTCAATGGTTCCGGTCTTGCTGTTGGGCGTGTGTTGATCGCGCTGATGGAGAACTACCAGACAGAAGATGGGAAAATCATCATCCCAGACGTGTTGCGTCCTTATATGGGCGGACTGGAGCATATTGGGTAAGCTTGAGGGCTTATCGTTAGGATAAGAAGGCACCGCTTCAGATGGAGCGGTGCCTTTTTGATAAAAAATTATGATTGCATCCTGTTTTGTAGCGTGAGTGCATTAATGAAAGCAGGGGCCTGTTTAAGAGGATAATCCGACCCTTTACGCTATGGGAGACATGTTCCCATAGCGTTGGAGCGCTGAGAGAGTGTCTGCTTCTTAGCGAGAAGGGTCTTGTTGGGCGCCATGGTAAGAGCGGCAATCCTCTCTTGATGCGTCAAAGCTGAGGAGCACGGTAGAGGTGTTTTCCTGCATGTAGCGCTCCTGAACCGCAATGCCCTTATCAAAGAGAATATAGCTAAACTTATTCCCACAGGTGCGTGACAAGAATGAGTTATTTAAGGACTGGCGAACCTTTGGAGTAATAGGGTTTTTCTTGAGGAAGCTATTGGAGACGTCGATTGTATAAATAATGGTTGAACCAGAATTTTCGATATTTTTAAGCGTTAAGTTGGAATCAATAGGTGAGGGGAACGTCATCATATGCTTCATGAAATCGACGATTTCCCCTGCTTTCGCATCGGCTGTCTGAGCGTACGAAAGAGGTGTGAGGCCAATGTAAAGAGCAAGTGAGGATAGAGCGAGAAGGGATTTCATATGTATATCCTCCAATGAATAGGGGGGGGCATTGTCGAGCACGATGACCTTAACGCTATCGGCTCTGCTTTTATAGGCAGGATATAACGTTCTCTGTGAGGGCCTTCTGCGTGAACGAGGGCACCATCTCACAATGATGCCCTTGCCCTGTGAGGTCGTTAGGAGCGCTTTCCTTTTTTGAACGGTTTCTTTTTTCCCGGTGCGGGAGAGTGGCGCTTTTTCTTTCCCCAGGGTGCACTATTGCGGCCTTGTTGGCGGCGCGTATTCTCACGCATGCGGCTTTGCGTGCGGAGGACTTGCTCAATCCACTCATCAAGGATGGTGGCATTGCGCTCAGCGAGCTCAAGGTCGGGGTAGGCTTTCGGGAAGCGCATGGCCAGCCAGCGCCACGCAACGAGGCGGCGATGGCGCTTTTCCGCCCGCTCAAGCTCTTCACGGCTGGCGGTTGCGGAGGCGGGCAGGCGGCCTGTACCGGGTGGGTAAATGGCGCGGCCTTTTGCGTGGATAGACGCCCATTCAACGAGGCGGGAGATCCCATTATCGCGGGTATTGATGGGGCACATCGCGTATGTCCAGCGCGTTGGGAGGTCGAGCTCTTCCACCCCTTCCAAAGCGGCGGCAATTTCAAGCGCTTGCTCCATATCGGCGAGGCGATAATTAGGATCGTCTGGACGCAACACAGCGCGTTTAATGCGGGTGAGCACCCCATAGAGGCTCTGAGTGCCGACTTCCTGAGCGACCGCTTGCACAATGTCGGAATCAGGTTGCACGAGAGGACGGAGTTCTTTGATGGGTTCCGGTGGAGCGTTCAACATTTGGCGGATAAAGTTCGGGCTGCCGGCACCGTCTAAGACGCAGACGAGCCCTTCTTCATGCTTACCAAAACGTCCAGCGCGCCCACCAATTTGTTTGATTTCTTGCGTGGTGAGGCTACGCGTTTGGCGGCCATCATATTTGCGTAGCGTGCTAAAAATAACGCGCCGTATGGAAAGGTTGAGCCCCATCCCAATGGCATCGGTGGCGACGAGAATATCCGCGTCGCCCCGGTTAAACCGCGCCGCTTCAGCACGGCGGACTTCGGGACTAAGGGCACCGTAGATCACGGCCACGCGACGGTTATGAGACATCAGCTCTGCGCGTAAATCCAGCACCTCACGGCGGGAGAACGCAATAAGTGCATCCCCTGCGCGTAGCTCTTCTAAAGCGAGTGAACCGCCGGGTTTAAGCGGGCTTTTGCGTTCGAGATGGATCTCATCAACAGGGTCGTTGCATAATTCGGCGATGCGTTTAACCAGCGGGATACAATCCGCGGCCCCAAGGATAAAGACATGCCGCGCGGGGACGCCCATAATGGCGGCGGTCCAAGCCGCACCGCGGTCTGGGTCGCTGAGCATTTGGGCTTCGTCGATAATGGCGACGTCCACAGGGTTGTTGAACGGGCACATTTCAACCGTCGCGGCCAAATGGCGGGCCGTTGGGTCAATGATCCGCTCCTCTCCTGTGGTGAGAGAGGCCGCGACGCCATTGCTAAGCATGGCTTCACGGAATTCATGAGCGAGGAGACGTAAAGGAGCGAGGGCTACACCGCTTTCTGCTTCGGCCAAAGCCTGCAACGCCGTGTGGGATTTCCCTGAATTTGTTGGCCCTGTCACCAAGGTAATACGTCGTTTGAGTGACCGAGCCGTGCGGAAATGGGCGGCAAAGCGATCAAGCGCGGCGACGCGGGCAATCGCGGCGTTACCACGGCGGCTCTTTAGGCTGTTGTCGTCTTCAAGCTCTTCGTGGCCGGAGCGACCTTTGCGCCATGCGTTAATGAGCGGGCGGCATTTTTTAAGCTCGGAAGGGTCGAAGAAGAATGTCTCCAGCCCTTCCGCATTCGTTTCACGCTTTGCAACGGGGAGGCGATTTTCCGCAATCCAGCGCAGGGCTTCGCGGCGTGAGCAGCGCAAAATGGCCGGAACGGCGTTAAAATCGACGAGATGAGCTTCCCATTGTTTGAGGCGCTCCATCTCGCGTGCACGGCGTTCTTCCGCACGTTGGCGGATCTCTTCTTGCTCACGCGCACGGCGTTCTTCCGCCACGATGAGGTCATCTTCAAACCCCATATCCACACCACCGAAAGCGCGCGCGATGCTGTGAGAAAGCCGCTCAATCTGGCCACTGGAGAGGAACGTGCCGGCATCAGCGAGGTCTGCACGGACTTCTTCCATCACCGCATGCGGGCTATCGGCCATCTCACGCCAACGTTCTTCCAACACAACATCCAGCATCTCACGCAGCGCTTCTTGTGAGATCATCGGGTCACTCACGCGCTCTGATACGGTGAGGACATCCATTTTACGAACCCAAACATCACCCGCACGATGGGTGACGTTCATGAGGCCATTCGCCCATCCTCGTCGACGGACTTGGCACAAGGCATGGAGGAGTTCCAGTTCGGTTAAACTGTTTTTCTCAGCGCTCAGGCGGCGGCCCGCTTGCCGGATAAGGGCGGTGCGCTCACGCGGGGTGATCTTGAGATGTTCACCAAAAGCCTGCTCAGCGTGCTCAAGGGCACGTTCAGCAGGGGAGAGTGGACGGTCAGAATGGGGCATAGAAGGATCGCTCATAAAGCTCTTGTGGGTGATTTTGGTGTTTTCTTCAATCTCTCTGGGTTCCCGCAAGAGGTGACAATGCGATAGAAGATGAGGCATGGTGCAGTCATGCAACGCTATGTTGACGCTTCATCGCTTGTGTTTAACTGGAGACAGAGACGGATATGACCACTCCTTACCCGGCAGAGTCCGCCCCAATGCCAACAATTGATGCGCCGCTTACCGGTCTTGTACCCTTTGAAGGGCATGAGGGCCAGTATCGGTTGGATAAGCCAACCAAGGACTATGGCCATCTTTACCCAGCCGAAGTAAAGCAGGTTCATCATTGGACTAATCGCTTGTTTAGCTTCACCACGACTCGTGATCCCGGCCTCCGTTTTTCTAATGGTCAATTTGCTATGATCGGGATTGAGGTTGAAGGTAAACCGCTTCTGCGCGCTTATTCCCTCGCTTCAGCGAATTTTGAAGACCAAATGGAGTTCCTCTCCATCGCGGTGGAAGATGGCCCGCTGACCTCGCGTCTGCGTCACGTTAAAGTGGGCGATACGGTGCTAATCGGGCGTAAACCTGTCGGGACACTACTGCTGGATAATTTGAAGCCAGGTCGTAACCTGTATTTCCTCTCTACAGGAACGGGCCTTGCACCCTTTATGAGCCTTATTAAAGACCCAGACGCTTATGATCGGTATGAGAATGTCATTCTGACGCATACCGTGCGTGAGCGCGGTGAGCTGGCGTATAAAGATCTGATCGAAAATATCCTGCCAAAGCATGAGTTCTTGGGTGAGGATATCGCTGCGAAGCTGAAATATTACCCCGCTGTAACGCGTGAAGAATTCCCTGTGCAAGAACGCATTACAACGCTGATCAATAATGGGCGTATCTTCAAAGACCTCAACATTGATGAGCTGGACCCAGAGCATGACCGTGTCATGATTTGCGGTTCCCCTGAAATGTTGGCGGATACGCAGAAACTTCTTGAAGAGCGTGGCTTTGAAGAAGGCAATATGAGCCGTCAGGGCTCTTATGTGGTCGAGAAAGCGTTCGCTGAACGTTAAGCGAGACGGACAGGACGGAGATGTATGATGACGCAGGATGTTGATCTCTTTGTGATCGGTGCAGGGTCAGGTGGGGTACGCTGTGCGCGTATCGCGGCCCAGCATGGGGCACGTGTTGCTGTTGCTGAACGGCGGCATTGGGGTGGCACCTGCGTCAATCTCGGCTGTGTTCCTAAAAAGCTGATGGTGTATGCGGCTGAGACAGGCCGCACACTGGATGATGCGCCCAGCTATGGCTGGGATGTGACCAAGCCTGAGCATAATTGGTCGCGTTTTATGGAGGCGAAAGATGCCGAGATTAAGCGTCTCAATGGCATTTATGTCTCCATGTTGGAGAAGGCAGGCGTCACGCTGTATACCGGCGATGCTCGGCTGATTGATGCCCATACGGTCGAAATAGGGCCGTCAGCTCTAGCGCCAGAGGCCCCTGTGCAGCGTATTAAGGCCAAGCGCATTGTGCTGGCGACGGGGTCTGTGCCGGTCAAGCTGGATATTCCAGGGGCTGACTATGCCATAACGTCTGACGAAGCGTTCCATCTGCCGGAGCGCCCCAAGCGCGTCGCTGTGATTGGAAGCGGCTATATTGGGGTAGAGTTCGCAGGTATTTTTGCAGGGCTGGGTTCAACAGTAGAGCTGGTCTATCGGCAGCCGTACCCGCTCCGTGGGTTTGACCATGACGTGCGGGAGCATATGCGTGAGCTGATTGACCTGAATGGGATTACGCAGCACGCCAGCACATCACCCGTGCGGATTGAGAAGCATGGGGACGTTCTGCATCTGGTGCTGGATAATGGCACAACCTTAGAGGTTGATGCGGTGATGATGGCGACAGGGCGTCGTCCTTCAATTGATGCGCTTGGCCTTGAGAATGCTGGCGTGGCTGTTGAGAATGGGCATGTCGTGGTGAATGCACAGTCAGAAACGAATGTGCCGTCTATCTATGCCATTGGTGACATTATTGATCAGTATAACCTCACACCAACAGCGATTTCTGAAGGGCATTTGTTGGCGGAACGGTTATTTGCGCCACAAGGGCGGAGTTGGTCGTTTGACACCACACCAAAAGCTGTTTTCTTCGCAGCGCCCATTGGGTCTGTGGGGATGAGTGAGGAAGAGGCTGTGCGTGATCATGACGTGACGGTCTATCTGTCGCGCTTTACAGCTATGAAGCAGAGTTTACCGAAACGTCCTGGCAAAATTTTGATGAAGCTGGTGGTGGATCGTCAAACAGATGTGGTGTTAGGGGCTCATATGGTGGGGCCTGATGCGCCTGAGATTATTCAGATGCTTGCGGTGATCGTTACAGCGAAATTAACTAAAAAGCAGCTCGATCAAACGATTTCACTGCATCCAAGCTCTGCGGAAGAATTTGTGACGATGCGCGCACCGACCCGTCATGTCGCGCGTGGGGAAACCGTGTCAGGTACGAGCGCGCCGCGATAACCACGTCGTGGGACAATCAAAGGGGAGGACGATGAGGAAGGAACCGCTCTTACGTCCTTCCTACTTCAGCGCCTTTCTTTATGCTTTTCGGACAACGATTGCCTCTCTTGTAGCGCTTGCAATTGCGTTTTGGATGGAGCTTGGGCAGCCGCAATGGGCCGCGATGACGGTTTGGATTGTTGCACAAAGCTCCCCAGGTATGAGTCTGTCTAAAGGGCGATGGCGTATTGTGGGCACATGCGTGGGGATGGTCGGCGCGATTTGGCTGGTCGGATTTTCACCGCAAGCGCCGTGGATGTTTTTCCTCTTGTTGGCGTTATGGCTTGGCCTCTGTGCAGGCTTTGCGTCGATGACACAGAATTTCCGTGGGTATGCTGTTGTCTTAGCAGGATATACGGGAGCGATCATTGCGTTAAGCGCGGTTGATCAACCCGATCAAGTGTTTAATATCGCTATTGCGCGCGGGACATATATCCTGCTTGGGGTCGTGTGTGAAATGGCCGCTGGCATGATGTTCGTGTCAGGAACGGTGCGCAAAGCGCGGCGTGAATTGCAAGACCGCGTGTCCGCGGTATTGAGCCACTCTACGAGCGTTCTTAGCGCGGTTATGCGCGATGAAGAGGGTAGTATTGACCAGCTGTGCAATCAGCTCTCTTCATTGCAATCCGTGAGCGATCAGCTCGAATTCATTCGTATTGAAATGCATGGTTATGGCCATGAAGTTGATCGTGCCTATGTGACCTTCGGTGGGGTGGCGGTTATGCTGTCGCGTGGGCTTGGTTTGCGCTCGCGCATGGCCTCTGTTGGGCCATTAGGGGAAGAAGTTAAAGCCGTTTTAGAGACGTTTGCTCAGGATATGAATGACCTCTCTCCACTTTTGGAGGCAGGTGATCATGCTGACCAAGCGTTGGAGAAAGCCGAACGTCTTCTTGCTCATTGTCGTGATAAACTTGCCGTTTCTCTTGAGCGTCATGACCAAGAGACGATTAAGGACGGCGTCGTTCTCACTGGTGTGGAGGTGATGCTCCAAGATCTGTGTGAGGCTTTGTCGGTGCACTGTATGGGGAAGAAATATGTTGCTTGGCCCGAACATCATCGTTTGCACCGGCACGTTGATAAACGCCTCGCTTTTTCCAATAGTGTGCGTTCAATGGCCGCTATTTTGCTGGGGGCTCTCGTATGGGAAGTCACGGCCTGGCCACATGGTGCGTTGTTTGTCACCTTTATTGCCGTAGTTTGTACGCGCTTCTCTACATTTGATAACACTGTGTTAGCAAGCCGCCGTTTTTTCTATGGGGCCGTGTGGGCGGTTATTGCGGGTATTATTCCTGTTTTTATTGTGATGCCGATTACCTCAAGCTATGTGGTGTTGGGCATGACGCTTGGGTTTTTTATGTTCCTAGGCGGGCTTGCCTTACGGTATCCCCCAACGGCTGTGATGGCGGCATCATATGCGAACTTCTTTCCGTGGGTGCTCGGGCTGGATAACCAAGGACGTTATAGTGAGCTCGACTGGTTTAACGTCTCTTTAGCATTGCTTTTGGGGCTATGGTGTGGGGTGCTGGTTTTCCGCACGGTTTTGCCTATTACGGTGCGCCATGCGTGGGGGCTCATGCGGCGTGAGTTGCTTGAGAGCTTGCATCATATTCACCGCCGTGATGAAGACGTTGCGCAATATGACTGGGTAGATGATACGACGCAGCGGTTAGAGCAGGTTTTCCACTTTGCCGGACAACTCCCCCAAAAAGATATTGACCATATGATTCATGGGACATTGGCGATTGTGACGGTGGGGCGAAATATGCTGATGTTGCGTCAACTCGTGCAAGAAGGGCGTCTTCCTAAAGAAGCTGAGCACGAGGGAGAAGTGCTTATGAGCGAGTTGACGCGCTCGAATGTTGAGAATCAAGCAGACAAGGCGCTTGAACCATCCAACTTTCAAACAGAGCAGGAGGCTCTGTCCCAGCTTTTTTGGAAAAGCAGCAACCTCACAGTAAGGCGTGATATTGTCCTTGCCATGGGGTCGCTGCGTATTATGCGGTTTGAGCTGCCAAAGGGGCGGTCTTTTCTTACTCAGCCGATGATGTCTTCAGAAATGAAATCAGGTCTTGGTTGAGCCTGTGGGCAAAGGTAGCGAAAAGCCCATGCCCGGCACCTTCGTATTCTTTAAAATGTGCATGAGGGAGTGCCTTAGCTGTTCGACGCCCAGATAGGGCTACGGGAACCGTCTCATCCGCAGCGCCATGAATGATCAAACAAGGGCGCTTGACGGCGGTAAGGTCTTGGCGGAAATCCGTTTTGCTCCATGCATCAACACATTGAAGCGTTGCGACAGGGCTTGCTTGGCACGCCATGAGGAAAGTCCAGTCAAGAAGGCCAGCACTAACCTTATCGCCTGACTCTTTATGACCATAAAAGTTCGGTGCAAATTGACGGAGGAAATCAAAACGATCAAGCCGAATTTGCGTCTTAATGTCTTCGACGACGTCGTTTTCAATTCCCTCAGGGTTATCGGCTGTTTTGAGGAGGAAGGGAGGAACAGCTCCTAAGAACACCAGCTGTGCAATACGTTCATCACCATGACGGGCGCTAAAACGAGCGACTTCGCCTCCGCCCATCGAAAAGCCGACTAAGGTGACATTCGTGAGGCCGAGCTGGTCGATGATACAGGCGAGATCATCGGTGAGCTGGTCATACTCATAACCCGAAGCGGGATGATCAGACCGGCCAAAGCCACGGCGGTCGTAGGTAATGACGCGATATCCAGCCTCTATGAGGGCAGGAACTTGGAAAGACCACATGTCCTCGTTAAGCGGCCAGCCATGAATGAGGATAACGGGGCGGCCTTTGCCCATATCACGAACATGAAGAGCAGTGCCGTCAAAACTTTGAATAAAAGGCATAATCAATCTCCTGCTGGAGCGGATGGAGTGTCATCGCGTAAGTCTAGGAGCGCGCGCTTTATCAAGAGGCCCTAGGAGATCCTGAAAAAGCGTTAAGCTAGAGGGATTATGGTATTTTTTGCTAAAGCTGGGCAATCATATTTTTGTGTTCATCTATGCAGTCTCGTTGAGGATGAAGGCTGCATAGATGAGTCTGGCAGGCTTAAAACCCGTTGCCGCGCGGCGCGACCCAGCCATTGCCCGTTGCATCACCAAGCTGGCCGCTCTGAGCAGGGCTGCTATCTTGGTAAGCAGAGCCAAAGGCGCCTAAATTGCTGCCTGTGACATTGTCACGATGGGATTTGACCTGCGCCTGATGGTCAGGGTCTGGGCCATTCTGGAATTCAGTAGATGGTGCTTCCTGATAGCCGGGAGGCGGTGGGCGATGCCCTTGAGCATGGTAATGCTCTCCACCAGCGCGAGGGGTTTTATGAGGCCCAGAGGCAGCGCTGGAATCGCCTTCTTGGTAAGGCTGGCCGAAATGAACGGTCTGCGCCACGGCCGGCACAGAAAAGCCACAAAGAGCAGCAGAGGCGCTCAGAAAAGCGAGGGAAGAAAGTCGTAAAGCCGAAGGCATGCGGTGTTCCTGATCAAAGGGTGATCTCTTTACCCTTTATCATCGGCTCACTGGGCATCGGGATCAAGGGTTCCGAGTTTTAATTCTGGGCGAGGGACTACCATTTTCATCCTTTTTCGGCCATATAAGAGATATTCTTACGGCGTTGCGACATATATGCGACGTCTGTCGCTCATTCATTTCTGGAGGCTGTTGATGCATTCCCCAGCTGGGTCTCAGACCATGTCTCAGAGCCCTTGGTCCCCGCAAAGTTGGCGTTCACGGCCAATTCGCCAAGCGCCAACCTATGCCGATCAACAGGCGCTGACGGCTGTGGAAGAGCGCCTTCATCGCTATCCGCCGCTTGTTTTCGCTGGTGAAGCGCGCCGTTTAAAAGAGCGCCTCGCGGCTGCTTCGCGTGGGGATGCTTTTGTGCTTCAGGGCGGCCCTTGTGCTGAGAGCTTCCGTGACTTCACCGGTGATGTGGTGCGTGATACGTTCCGTGTTCTACTGCAGATGTCTGTTGTGCTGACTTATGCAGCAAAAGTGCCTGTCGTGAAGCTAGGTCGTATGGCCGGGCAGTACGCTAAGCCGCGCTCGTCTGCGACAGAAACGCGTGATGGTGTTGAGCTGCCGTGCTATCGCGGTGACAATGTGAATGCGCCTGAGTTTACGGCACAAGCGCGTGAACCAGACCCGCTGCGTATGGAGACGGGTTATTTCCAAGCTGCTGGTGTACTGAACCTGCTGCGTGCTTTTGCACATGGTGGTTATGCCAATTTGCACGATGTGTATCGCTGGAACCTTGAGTTTATGGAAGGGTCAGCTCTGGCTGAACGCTATCATGACCTCGCATCTCGCATTGATAGCAGCCTTTCCTTTGTCCGGGCCTGTGGGCTTGAGCAAGACGTCCCGCAGATTGATGAGACGGAATTCTATACCTCTCATGAAGCTTTGCTTCTCCCTTACGAGGAAGCCCTGACACGGGTTGATAGCACAACTGGCCAGTATTACGATTGCTCTGCGCACTTTCTTTGGATTGGCGATCGTACACGTCAGCCTGAAGGCGCGCATGTCGAGTTCTTGCGTGGCGTTAATAACCCGATTGGGATCAAGGTTGGCCCGACGACGGATCCTAAGGAGCTGGTCAGCTTGCTGGATATCCTCAACCCAGAAGATGAGGCAGGGCGTATTACGTTGATCTCACGTATGGGCTGTGGAAAGGTGCGTGACCTATTGCCACCGATCGTTGAAGCCGTTCGGGCCTCTGGCCGTTGCGTGACATGGCTGTGCGACCCCATGCACGGCAATACGACAACCACCGCGCAGAAGCTGAAGACACGTGCTTTTGCTAACGTGATGGACGAAATCCTTGGCTTCTTTGAGGTGTTTAATAAAGCCGGCCTTCCCGCAGGTGGCATTCATCTTGAAATGACCGGACAAAATGTGACGGAATGCACAGGCGGCTCACAATGCCTCACAGAAGAAGATCTCATGACACGTTATGAGACCTTCTGTGACCCACGTTTGAATGCGGAGCAGTCTTTAGAGATTGCCTTCACACTTGCAGACACCCTTATAAAGAATCGTTCAGCCTCATAAGGGCTTTTCGACTTCCTCAGTGGAGGGACGATGATGACAACAGCAGAGAAGGCCCTTGACCAAGCGCAAGGGCCGCGCCACGCCCTCGATGAGCCGCTTATTGAAAAGCGGACGGATGCGTATTTTGTGCGAACGCGTGAAATCGCGCAGCATTTTGGCGATAGCCGCGTGACCTACGCTGTTTTTATCCGTCGTCCGGTTGTCGCGGCATGCGGTTTGGCATTGCGCTGGCTTCATAATGTTGCGGAACAGCAGGGTTTTGAGTTTGAGTGTCAGGAAGTTTACCCAGAAGGCACATGGGTTGGCGCGGGGGAGCCTCTTTTTTACCTTACAGGGTCTCTGGCAGCTCTTGCCCCGTTAGAAACTCTTTTGCTGCAAAAGCTCGGCCCGGTTTGTGTAGCGGCGCATAATGCGTATCAGATGGCGATGGCGCTTTCGCAAGTGCCATTCTTGGCCATGGATGCGCGCCATTGTGCAGGCTATGAAATGCAAGAGCAGATGGCTTATGCTGCTTCTGTAGGGTCGCGTGCAGCCCAGCGTGAAGGGGCAACGGGCTTTGTTGGCAATGCAAATGATGCAACGGCAGGGTTCTTTGGCCTTGATCATGGCTTGGGGACGATGCCTCATGCTTTGATTGGCTATGCTGGCTCGACCCTAAGAGCTGCGGAAATGTATGCTGAGATGTATCCTGACCAGCCGCTTTCTGTCCTTGTCGATTATTTCGGACGGGAGGTGAGTGATGCGCTGGAAGTATGTCGTCACTTTCCCGAACGAGCAGAAGCTGGCGAGGTCAGTGTGCGGTTGGATACGCATGGTGGACGCTTCCTAGAAGGGCTAGACCCGCAGACGTCCTATGCTGTGTTGGAGCGTTATGCGCCGGGCACAATCCGTCGCTATCGGTCAGAGAAAGAGCTGCGTTATCTCGTGGGAACGGGCGTTTCTGCTGCGGCGATTTGGCGTATGCGCGAAGCACTTAATGAGGCGGGGTTCCCCAAAGTAAAAATTGTTGCTTCGTCAGGTTTTAGCGTTTCCAAATGTGTAGCGATGCATGATGCGGATGCTCCGATTGATGTGGTGGGAACGGGGTCTTTTCTTCCTGATTCATGGTCGGAAACCTACGCAACAGCCGATATTGTGGCCTATGATGGTCATCCACGTGTTAAAATCGGGCGTGAATTCTTGCTGACGAAGCTTCAGGAAAGACAGGTCCTATGAGCGAGACAGAAACAAAAACTCCCGAAAATGGTTGGACTGTACGGATTATTGATCAATCCGGCGCAACTGAGGATGATATGGTTGAAGAGGTTCGCGGTTTTGTGGATCTCCTCCATGCCAATGCGTTTGCACGGGCCTATGTGCGCGACAGTATTGAGCGCTGCCGTGTGCCCGGTGCGACAGATCGTGAAGTATTGGAGAGCTGGTTTTCATTTGGTGAAAGTGCAGAAGTTCCACAATCGGGCGATGAAGGCTGGAAGGCCAGCACAGAGCTTGATGAGTTTGTTTCAACCCCGGCAACGCCGATGGAGCGTGACTGGCGCAGCATTGACCCACGGCGGCTCATTGATGAGGATGAGCTTGAGGGGTTGTTAGATGAGGAAGACGCTGAAGATGATGCGTCTCGTTCTGAGATTATCCGCCATTAATTATCGAG
This sequence comes from Saccharibacter sp. EH611, assembly GCF_009834765.1. Taxonomy (GTDB): domain Bacteria; phylum Pseudomonadota; class Alphaproteobacteria; order Acetobacterales; family Acetobacteraceae; genus Saccharibacter. Next base: position 139,608 of record NZ_WVHP01000021.1, read on the forward strand.
AATAGATACGGCATGAAACTACGTTTTGCTCCTTCCCCGACAGGTTCCCTCCATGTGGGCAATGCTCGCTTGGCTGTGGCCAACTACCTCTTTGCCCGTCATCATGAAGGGCAATTTCTCTTGCGTATGGATGATACCGACACGCAACGGGGAAAGAAGGAGTATGAAGACGGGATTTATCGCGACCTCAAATGGCTCGGCCTGTCTTGGGATGAAGAGGCACGTCAGTCCGACCGCCTGAACCGTTACGCTGAAGTGATTGAGCAGCTGAAGGCAGAAGGGCGGCTTTACCCCTGCTTTGAAAGTGAGCTGGAGCTTAAATATAAGCGCGAGCAGCGCCTGCGTGCTGGCAAACCGCCAATTTATGACCGTTCGATGCTGCGGATGACTGACGAGCAGCGCGAGCGTGCGGAAGCCAATGGTAAAAAACCATACTGGCGCTTTAAGCTCAGTGACACGCAGCGTCGCTGGAAAGACCTCGTAATGGGCGATTGCGTGGTTAAGCTTACGGCCGTGTCAGATCCTGTATTGGTGCGTGCGGATGGGACGATCTTGTACACGCTGGCCTCCGTTATTGATGATCTCGACCTCGGCGTGACGCATATTATGCGTGGGGAAGATCATGTGACCAATACAGGCGTTCAGCTTGATATTGCCGAAGCATTGGGGGCTAAGCCCAACCGCTTCACATTTGCGCATCTTCCCCTTCTTCTGGGGCATGATGGTGGGAAACTCTCCAAACGATTGGGCGGGCTTGCGCTTTCAACCCTGCGCAATGATGGGATTGAGCCGCGCGCGCTGGTCGGTTATCTCGCTCGTTTAGGCACGTCTGATGACCCTGAACCCGCGACAATGGAGCAGATGGTTGCATCATATGAGATTAGCCATGTGTCACGCTCTGCGGCCCGTTTTGACCCACCTCAGCTTCTAGGCCTCAACCGGCGTGTCCTGCACGGCATGTCGTTTGACGATATTCGCGATCGGTTGCCTAAAGGGGCTGATGAAGCCTTCTGGACGGCTATCCGTGGGAATATTGATCTTGCGTCTGAAATTGCGCATTGGTGGGAGGTTGTGCAGGGCCATGTGGTGCCACCTGCGCAGCCTGAGGACCATGAGTTCCTCAAACAGGCCAAAGAGCTTCTGCCTCAAGAGCCGTGGGATGGGAGCACATGGAAGCGGTGGATTGATACGCTTAAAGCAGAAACAGGTCGTAAAGGGAAAAAGCTCTTCATGCCGTTGCGCCTTGCGTTAACTGGTGAAGATGCAGGCCCAGAGCTTGCGGCTCTCCTGCCTTTAATGGGCTATGAGCGCACGGTGCAGCGCTTAGAGGAAGCATCTCATCATTAATTATGCGGTGGTGTCGAGGAAGTCGGCACCGTCGTGGTCGCGTGGAAGAGGCTGAAATCAGCCACCACGCTTCCGTCTGGGTGTGGGCGCATAATCTCGCGTAGGACGCACCCCCATTTAATATGCTCTGCTGCATAAGTATGCATCGCAAAAGCTGTTTGAGCTGAGGCTTGGTCAGTTGCTGAAAGCGTCACGATGATCTCCGCTTTTTGCTGGAGAAGGTCATCTTTAGAGAGCCCGTATAAGGGACTATCTTGGGTGATCTCATGGGAGATGACCCACGTAATCGGTAAGATTGGGAGATGCGCGCTTTTTAGCGGAATCCTTTCAAGCTGCAGGGTGGGCTCTCCGTTCATATCTGAGATTCTACGAACGAGAATGGCTTCCACAGTGAGGTCAATCAAGGCAGTACGGCGGAGATTGCCAATACGCAGATTAAGGAGTGTCTTGCCCTTATGCGTTGCGATCGTGGCTTTATCGCTAAAAAGCACGAGTGCATGAGGGCTTGAGAAACGCGCAAAGATCAGCCCCGTCACCAAGCCGGTAAAAATAATGCCGATGAAGGTTTCAAGCGTCACGATAGCATTCGCGAGCATCCCTACAGGGGCAAGATTACCATAACCGACGGTAGAGAGGGTGTGGACGCTAAAAAAGAAATTCCTCCAAAAATGATGAGAGGGAACGCCCGTAACTCCAGAAGGGATGAGGGAATAGAAGAGACCAAAAGCCATATTAATCAGCACATAAATACTGGCGATTAAGATGAAGAAAATGGTCCATCCCATGGTAAGAAACTGATGATAAACATCATGGAAATGTTTCGTCCGCAGGCCGGTTTTCCTGACGTTCTGAAAGGTGTCCTCTCCTGTTAAGCGTATACTGTTGCTTTTCTTATGATGATGAGGAAAGGAGCGATGCATGAGGTGGCCTATGGTTGTTTGGAACGTCGATTATGGGACAATTCGCGCACAACACCGTGAAGGGTACGGAGCTCTTGTTCAGTCACTTGGCCGCGGGTGAAGAGATGACGCAAATTCCGGATCATTCCGGGCTTTTTCTGCTCATTGCGGAGGAAGCCGCACGCGTCGAGTTCGCGCAAGAGATGAGCGTTAAAGTTCTCAAGCTCTCCCTTAGTCGCAATATGGGTCTCATTGGTCATGAAATGTTGCTCAGGTGTGGTATCTTCTGTGAGGTACCATTCATACGCCATCACGAGGACGGCCTGAGCGAGATTGAGTGACATAAATTGAGGGTTGAGTGGATAGCGAATAAGCGTATCCGCTCGAGCCATATCCTCATTATCCAGCCCCGTTCGTTCAGGGCCAAAGAGAATACCCGAGCGTAACCCCTGCTGGGCGGTTGTGCGCAGCTCTGCCGCAGCTCCGCGAGCGGTCATGAGGGGCTTAATGATATGGCGTGGGCGCGGGCAGGTCGCAAAAACGCGATGAAGGTCGGCCACGGCGTCATCAACGGTTTCATGAACTGTCGCGGCATCTAAAATACGGTCGGCGCCTGAGGAGGCATACCACGCGCGTTCTTGCGGCCAGCCATCACGCGGGGCGACAATGCGGAGATGGAACAGGCCGCCATTTGCCATCGCACGGGCCGTGGTGCCGATATTTTCCGCAAGCTGAGGGCGGATCAGAATAACAACCGGGTCAAAAGGGCTAAGAGGGGCTAGATCAGCCCCGCCATCACGTCCAGTCATGAGAGATTATGCCTTTCGCCAAGTGGTGCCGTTGGGGGTGTCCTCCAAGAGGATGCCCTGCTCGGTCAGATGGGCGCGAATCTCATCCGCTTTAGCGAAATCTTTCGCTTTTCGAGCCTCTAAGCGTTGGTTAATCAACGCGTTAATTGTCTCAGTATCAAGAGACACGTCACCTTGAAACCACTCAGAAGAGGTAAGGCCGAAGAGGCCAAGTAAACGCCCGGCAGCGTAAAGGCTGTCTGCATCTTCTTGTTGGCCATTCATAGCACCATCAGCGTATTTGTGCAGTTCAGCAATGGCCAGAGGTGTGTTGAGGTCATCGCATAGCGCTTCTTGCACAGGGTGTGGAACGGCGCTGTTTGAACGAGGTGGTGTTTTCTCCAACGCACGATAGAAGCGATCCATAATACGGCGTGCTTCATCAAGCTTTTCCCAGCTAAAGTCCAGCGTAGAGCGATAATGAGAGCCGAGATAGAGCAGGCGCAGGGCTTCTGCTGGTGCGTGCTCCAGCGCTTTATGAATGGTATGAAAATTACCCAAAGATTTGGACATTTTCTCACCATTGCACAGCAACATACCGACATGGAGCCAGTGCCGTGCAAAGGCGCTATCAGGCGTGCAGCAGAGCGATTGTGCGCGCTCATTTTCATGATGGGGAAAGAGAAGATCATTCCCGCCGCCATGAATATCAAAGCTAGGCCCGAGATAACGTTGTGACATCGCTGAGCATTCAAGATGCCAGCCGGGGCGGCCGCGTCCATAGGGGCTCTCCCAGCCGGGCTCATCCTCTGCTGAAGGCTTCCAAAGCACGAAATCACCAGGGTTACGTTTATAAGGCGCGACTTCTACGCGAGCACCTGCTTGCATGTCTTCTAAGGAACGGCCCGAGAGAGCGCCGTAGCTGTCGAACGAGTGCACATCAAAGAGGACATGTCCTTCGGCTTCATAAGCATGATTATGAGCGATGAGGGAGCTGATCATCGCAAGCATATCGCCAATATGTTGCGTTGCGCGTGGCTCAATATCAGGAGCGATAATTGAGAGTGCGTTCAGGTCGTCGTGAAATTCTTTGGTTGTACGGGCTGTGAGAGCGTCAATGTCTTCATGATTGTCGCGAGCGCGCGCGATAATCTTATCGTCAATATCGGTGATATTGCGAACATAGGTGACTGTCTCGTAACGGGCTTTCAGAAGACGTACGAGGACATCAGCGCATAGCATAGCGCGCAGATTGCCAAGATGAACCCGGTCATAAACAGTTGGGCCACAAAAATAGAGGCGGATATTGTCCGCATCCATAGGAGTAAACACCTCTAACGCACGGCTATGGCTGTTATAAAGGCGTAGGGGGATCGACGGGGTTATGATGCTCTTCGTACTCATATTCTGATCAATGCGGCAGAGATGCGTTTGGTGCAACAGGGGATCACGTTCTTTGCCCTTGTTTTGTTATTTTTGGTCAGTATGAGGGGGGCATGAATCCTCCTCACATATCCTTATCACCTTCTCGTACGTCTTTCTCGGCTCATGCGAAGTCGCTCTTTCGGGTTGGGCTCCCCCTTGCCTTGTCTCAGGTTTCTGAAATGGCCATGGGGGTGACTGATACGATCCTGCTTGGCAGCTTGGGCGTGGAAGCGCTCGCTGTTGGCGGTATTGCCAATAACTTCTTTTTCACCACGATGGTGACATTCCAAGCGATTCTGGGTGGGGTCGGGGTGTTGCTCTCCCATGCACGCGGGGCAGAAGAGCACGGGCGTGTGGCTTCTTATGATGGTCCGCGGGTCATGAGTGCGGGATTCGCCTTGTCTGTGCTGGTCTTTATCCCGTGTTTGATTCTTCTATTGTTCTCGGGGCAGCTCTTTGCACTGTTGGGTGAGCCCGCTGAGGTCGTGCAGCATGGCAACGCGTTTATCCATATTCTGCTCTATTCTCTTTTGCCGGATTTAGCCTTGATTGGTGTTTGCCGTGTGGCGTTGCCGTCTTTGGGCTATGAGGCGATGCTGCTTTGGGTCATGCCTTTGATGGCCGTGTTGAATGGCATCACCAATGCGACTCTTATTCATGGGTGGTTTGGCTTTCCAGCCTACGGTCTTTTTGGTTCTGCACGGGCGACGACGTTAACGGGTTGGGTGATTGGTCTGGCGCTCATAGGGCTCTGTCTGTGTCGAGCCCCGCTGCGCAAGGTCATGAAGCTGGTGCGGGTGCGCTGGGTTGTGCTCAAGGAGCTTTTGCGCCTTGGGGGCCCTATGATGGCTTCCGCTGCGTCTGAGATCTTGCTGTTCCAAATCACGACCTTGCGGGCTGGTCAGCTGGGCACGCAGAGCTTGGCGGCTCATCAAGTGGCGCTGAACACGGCGTCTTTATTGTTTATGGTGTGTCTTGCCGTTGGGCAGGCGGCGAATGTGCGTGTCGCCTATTGGCGTGGCGCAGGCCATATGGATCAAGCACGCCGTGCGGCTTTAAGTGCGCTGGGCATCGTGTTGGTCTGGACGTTTGCAACGGGCTTGTTGCTCTTCTTCCTGCCAGATGTGATCGCAAAACTTTATTATACCGGCGCTCCACCTGATGAAGCGACGTTTCAAACGACGATGCTTCTTCTGCGCATTGCGGGTATTTTTCAGATCGTCGATGGACTTCAAACCGTGTGTAACGGCGCGTTACGTGGGTGTGGCGATGCGATGGTTCCGATGGTTATCGGGATTATGAGCTACGGTGTCGTTGGGATTGGTGGCGGCGGTTTGCTTGCCTTCCAAGGACATTTTGGTGTGGAAGGGCTTTGGATTGGCCTTGCCTCAGGCCTTGGGGTAACGGCTGTAGCACTGGGGTATCGCCTCTACCGCGTGCTACAGCGTGGATAATTACATTCCAGAACGGCGTGCTAGGGCGATGGTGATCAGATAAATTACCAGCCCACCAGCAGAGAGCAGGGCCCCGCCCCAACCGATGGAGGCCAGCCCTAAATGGGCATCAACCAGCATAGCGGCGAACCAAGCGCCGAGAGCATTGGCGACATTAAAGGCTGAATGGTTGAGAGAGGCGGCCAAGGTTTGTCCATCGCCTGCAACATCCATCAGGCGCGACTGCATGGCGGGGCTCAGGATGATCGTAGCTGCAGGCAAAAGAAAGCAGATCGGCAAAATGGCCCAGGCAGAGGGAAGGAAGATCCAGAAAGCGAGCATGAAGAGAATGCTTGCGCTTAATCCGCCGATCGTCGTGCGATCAAGGTTGCGGTCAATCATCGCCCCGCCAAAGGCGTTCCCCGCGACCATCCCTAGACCCCAGATGACTTGGTAGAGCGTAATAAACCAATGGCTTAAATGGGTGACAGACCCCAAAGAGGATGTCAGAAAGGTATAAATACCAAACAAACCGCCAAAGCCGATCGCGCCTGTCAGCAGCGTGAGCAGTACTTGGGGGCGTGTGACGGCATTAAGCTCCGAAAGTGCGTTGACGCCTTCCTGTGGCTTATCAGCAGGCACGCAAAGATAGACACCAAGGATGCAGACCAGTCCGAGAAGGGCCAGTGTCGCATAGACCGCTTCCCAGCTCACATACTGCGAGGCAAAGGTGCATAGTGGCGAGCCAATAACGGTAGAGATCATGATGCCCGACAGCACGCGGCCAATGGTGCGACCACGCCGGGCACGCTCAACCATAGACGCGCCGGTTAAGGCCGCAATGCCGAAGAAAGCGCCATGAGGGAGGCCCGTAATAAAACGCATGATCTCGATCGGCCCAAGTGCGTTGCAGAGAACCGTGCCGACATTGCCCACAACGAAGAGAGCGAGCAGAAGGAGGAGCAGCGTGCGGCGTGGCAATTTAGCTCCAAAAACGGCCATGACCGGTGCGCCGATGACGACACCCAAGGCATAGGCCGAGATAACCGAGCTTGCAGAGGCGATAGAGAGGTGCAGTGAATGGGCAAAAGCGGGCAGGAGGCCCATCATACCGAATTCACCGGTGCCAATGGTAAATGTGCCCAGCATAAGGGCAAAAATGGCTGGGCCAACACCATAGGGGGGACGGAGGCGCCCAGCCTCGGAGGAGGATGTGTGGCTCATGTCAATTGATCCAAATCATAGGGGTAAATGGAGGATGATAGAGCGAAAATAGACCGCTCATGTCCTCTCAACATCAGGCCTGCATAATGGAACAATCATTGACAGAAAAGGGGGGATCGTGTAACCGCGCACACATTGCTGGGAAAGTTGGATGTCTCGGTGGCGCTAAATGGATGCTGTGTCCGCTTTGGAAGAGCCACAACGAGAGGTCCCGTTCTTTGTAGGGTATCATAAGCCCGTAAAGAGCCTACCGGTGCAACAAAACAGTCCGCTGTGCAGCAGGGAGCGGGCTTGATCGAGAAATGCGGGTAAACCCATGTCGAAACGTCTTGAGAGCAAGTATAAAATTAACCGCCGTCTGGGCGTCAACCTTTGGGGTCGTGCAAAGTCCCCTGTGAACCGTCGTGAATACGGCCCCGGTCAGCACGGTCAGCGTCGTCGCCAGAAGCCATCTGACTATTCCGTTCAGTTGATGGCAAAGCAGAAGCTGAAGGGTTACTATGGTAACATCAGCGAAAAGCAGTTCCGTCGTTATTATGATGAAGCTGTGCGTCGTAAGGGCGATACCTCTGAGAACCTGATCGGTCTGCTGGAGCGCCGTCTAGATGCGGTCATCTACCGTCTGAAATTTGCTATGACGCCATTTGCTGCACGTCAGTTCGTCAGCCACGGCCATGTGCTGGTTAATGGCAAGCGCGTTAACATTCCGTCTTACCTGCTGAAGGAAGGCGATGTGATCGAAGTGCGCGAAAAGTCCAAGCAGCTTGCTGTGGTGCTGGATGCCGTTCAGAGCGCTGAGCGCGACGTGCCAGAATATATTGATGTTGATCATCGTAAGATGACAGGCAGCTTCGTCCGCGTGCCGCAGCTTTCTGATGTGCCTTATCCGGTGCAGATGGAACCAAACCTCGTGGTCGAGTTCTATTCTCGATAAAAAGCGGTTTTTTTCCGTTTGTCGGAGCGCCGGGCGGGGTTTATCCGTCCGGCGTTTCTTTTATGTGTTGTGCTTTCAGGGTGACCCTGCATGTCTGATCTATCCAAATCGGGTGATATTGCCCAAGAGGTAACGCGCCGGCGTACATTTGCGATTATTTCCCATCCTGACGCGGGTAAAACCACGCTGACGGAGCGTATCTTGCGTGCGGGTGGTGCGATTCAGATGGCAGGGAACGTGCGTGCCAAAGGGGAGCGCCGGCGCACCCGGTCTGACTGGATGGGCATTGAGCGTGACCGTGGGATCTCCGTGGTAACCTCTGTCATGACCTTCCATTATGGGGGTTGCGTCTTTAATTTGCTCGATACCCCAGGGCATGAGGACTTCTCTGAAGATACCTACCGTACGCTGACCGCCGTTGACTGCGCTGTCATGGTGATTGACGCGGCGAAGGGCATTGAGGCACGGACACGGAAGCTGTTTGAGATTTGCCGCCTGCGCGATATTCCGATTGTGACCTTCATCAACAAGATGGATCGTGAAGCTCAAGACTGTTTTGCTCTTCTTGATGAAATTTCTAGTGCTTTGGCATTGGATGTCACGCCGGCAACTTGGCCTGTGGGGCGTGCAAAAGATTTTGTCGGTACTTATGATGTGCGGACGAAAAAGCTTAATACAAAAGAACCGCTCGAAGAGGGTGATCCGCGCCTTGCCGCATTAGAAGAGGAATGTGGCCTTGCAGAAGCGGCCTTGCCTGAATTTGAGCAAGAATTCTTTGATGAGGGCCATCTAACGCCTGTTTTCTTCGGCTCTGCGATGAAAGAGATTGGCGTGACGGATTTGCTGGACGCTCTCGCTGCGTATGGCCCGCCACCGCGTGCGCAACCGACCGAGACGCGAGAGGTGAGCGCGGTTGAAGATAAAGTGACGGCGCTTGTCTTTAAGATTCAAGCCAATATGGATCCTAATCACCGCGATCGTATGGCGTTTGCTCGTGTGTGCTCTGGTCGTTTAACGCGTGGAATGAAGCTCAAACATGTGCGGATTGGGAAACAGTTCGCCCTTCACACACCGCAATTTTTCTTCGCTCAAGACCGGCAGCTTGTCGAAGAAGCGTTTGGGGGCGATGTTGTGGGGCTCCCCAACCACGGCACGTTGCGCATTGGCGATACGTTGACTGAAGGTGAAGAGCTTCGCTTCACAGGCGTGCCGTATTTTGCCCCTGAAATCCTCCGCCGTGTCCGTTTAGATGATGCGATGAAAGCGAAGAAGCTGCGTCAAGCTCTGGTGCAGTTGGCTGAGGAAGGGGTGGTGCAGCTCTTCCAGCCGCAGGATGGCTCGCCGCCGATTGTCGGTGTTGTGGGTGTTCTGCAGCTTGATGTGCTGCAATCCCGCTTGCAAGCTGAGTATAAAGTGCCTGTTGGCTTTGAAAGCTCGCCTTATACCGTGGCACGCTGGGTGAAAGGCGATAAAGCGGCACTGGAAAAGTTCGCACAGGTGAACCGTACGTCTATGGCTGATGATCTGGACGGAGACCCAGTCTTCCTCTCAAGTTCTGGCTTCATGATGAACCGGGCGATTGAGATGAACGAAGACCTCACGTTCCACGATATTAAGCAAATCGGTATGGTGACGGCGTAGTCGTGTATGGGGCAGGCGTTGCGTGCCCCATTATCCTTGCGCGTTAAGGCAGGGAGAGCTTAACGGAGACAGGGCAATGGTCTGACAGCCCTTTCTGTGAGCGATCATCCCGATAGGTCATCACCCGGAGGCTGTCGGGTATGAGCCAGTTTTGCGCGCTATTGCCTAAAATGATGTGGTCAATAAAGCGTTTCCCACCTCGGCAGGGGCTCGCATAGCCTGCTGTCGTGAGGGTGAGAGAAACGTCACCGTTGAGCTGCTTCATGAGGGGATCGTTGGGGACAAGACGGCGGTTAAAGTCACCCAAGATGACAAAAGGCATCCCATCATCTTGGCGGTCGAGAATCCAGTTTTCAATAATATGGAATTGTTGATAGAGCGTTGGACAGGAATGTTTCTTTTCTGCCAGAGGGCGCTCCCAACAGCCTGCTTTGAGATGAACGACAAGAATACGCAACGATGTATCGCCATCATGGAGGGTGACATCTAGGCCTGCGCGTAAATGATGCTGCGCATGAGGGCGCGAGACATCAAGGGCGCTCAGCTCAGGGTTTAACGTCACCTTTAGTGGCCGACGAATAGCAAGCCCAACACGCTGGACGATAGGATCCGGTATCATAATGATAGAATAAAGCGAAGGGTCGAACAGATGCTCGGCACTTAGGGGGTCATCGACCTCTTGCAAAGCGATGATGTCACTATTGAGTTTTTGAGCGTAGTGACGCAGCCGTTCTCTGTCATGGTCTGAACGATGGGGAATATCGGCTGGCAGGTCAGGATCATCTGAAGGGCGATCGGTTAGCCAATCAAGATTCCATGTGGTGATTTTAAGAGGATGTGCCTGAGCTTCTGCGGTTAAGCAGACACATAAAAACAACACGACCCTACCGAGCGTCCAAAGCAAGGAGGGTCGTGTGTGCATATTCGCTTTCGTAAGTTCTACTGAGCAGGCTGTTTTTTGAGCTCTGCAACAACGTCTTCGACAGGGCGTGCTTTGCGTGTTTGCTCGTCGAGTACTAAAATCTTGCCGTTCTGGATATCGTAGAACCATCCTTGAATGTTTAATTCATTACGGGCTAGTGCACCAGCAACGATTGGATGTGTGCGCAGATGGGTCAGCTGTAGGAGCACATTCGCCTCAGCGAGGGATTGCATTTCTTTTGGCCCTGCATCCTCAGCTTTTAGGCCGTTCATGCTTGCATAAGCTGCTTCTGAATTGCGCAGCCAGCGTCTTACAGTTGGCATGGTTTTAAGCTTCGGTGATTCGAGGTCTAACAACGCATGCATTGCACCACAATTAGAGTGGCCGCATACGACGATATTCTTAACCTTCAATGCACCAACAGCGTATTCAATAGCAGAAGAGACAGCGCCCATCATTTCCCCATAAGCAGGAATAATATTTCCTACATTACGAATCAGGAAAAGTTCACCAGGCTCTGTCTGAGTGATCATGCTTGGGCTGATGCGACTATCAGCACAGGTGATAAAGAGCGTAGGAGGGGCTTGATCATACGCAAGGCTTTGAAAAAGCTCAGCATTTTTGGGGTACACATCATCTTCAAATGAGCGGACGCCGTCGAGCAGTTCCAAAAGAGTGGTGTGCTGAAAAGACATGCCAATGGTCCTTGAAAAAAGCATCGAGTGCCTGCCCTTTGGGCATGACGAGACATTGTTATCGTGCATTATTATGGAAGGAAGATGGCATAAACAGCAAATTATAAAAAAAAGTTCATACCCCGGTGAGGGATATGAACTTTTTGGTCGCTTACAGAGAGTTTTGTTTTAAAGCTGCGCGATGTGCTCACGAAGCATAGAGAAAACCTCATCCTCTGCGGGGCGTGCCCCGCCAGCTTGAGCCATTGTTGGGCGTCCGCCGCCACCTTTCCCTCCCATGAGAGGAGAGGCTGAACGCACGAGATCAACTGCATTGAGGCGCTCTGAAAGATCCTTCGTGACGGCAATAATGATACTGCCACGGTCATTGGCACCAGAGATTAAGGCAACAACGCCCGAATCAATTTTCTTGATTAAGGTTTCTGCCAGACCTTTGAGATCGCGTGGATTGACATCGTCCAGCATACGCGTGGCTAGCGTGATGCCATTAATGGTCTCATTGGCGCTCTCGCCACCACCGATCACAAGTTTATGCTGCAAGGAGGCGATCTGCGCATTGAGCGCTTTGCGTTCTTCCAGCAGGTTTGCGAGGCGTTGCGGAGCTTCGGCCGGGCTGACCTTCAGGAGGTCTGCCATCTCGTGAAGTTGTTTTTCTGTCGCAGCGATGGTTTGTTCCGCACTGCGCCCACACACGGCTTCAATACGGCGCACGCCAGAAGCCACACCGGCTTCGGAGATAATGCGGAACAGACCAATCTCACCGAGACGTTCTACATGCGTTCCGCCGCAGAGTTCGATGGAATAGGCTGAACGATTTTCATCACCTTCACCCATGGCAACGACACGTACCTCATCACCATATTTCTCACCAAACAGCGCCATGGCGCCTTCAGCACGAGCCTGATCGGGCGTCATTAAGCGTGTCGTCACAGCACTATTTTCACGAATCCGTGCATTGACGTCTTCTTCAACCGCGCGGAGCTCTTCTGCTGTTAGAGGGCGCGGTTGGCTGATGTCAAAACGCAGACGATCAGGAGCATTCAAGCTCCCTTTCTGAGTGACATGCTCACCTACCTGACGACGCAAGGCTTCATGCAGCAAATGCGTGGCGGAATGATGCGCACGTACGGCGGTGCGTCGCTCATGGTCTACCGTCGCGCGGACGGTCATGCCCGACTTTACGGTGCCTTTAACCACGCGTCCATAATGGACGATCAGATCGCCATTTTTCTTTTGCGTATCGGTAACCGCAATCTCAAGGCCTTCAGCGGTCAAGGTGCCATGGTCACCAACTTGTCCACCGCTTTCACCGTAAAAGGGTGACTGGTTAAGCAAGAGGGCCACCTCTTGACCTTCAGTTGCTTCAGCAAGCTCATCACTGCCTTTGAAGATGGCTTGTACTTCGGCATCGGCTTGTTCTGTCACATAGCCGAAGAACTCCGTCGCGCCAAAACGATCACGGGCATCAAACCAGACAGTTTCAACAGCAGAATCACCAGACCCCACCCAAGCGGCACGTGCGCGTTGGCGTTGTTCTGCCATAGCCGCTTCAAACCCGGCCTCGTCCACCTTATGGCCACGTTCACGTAGAACATCTTGGGTCAGGTCGAGAGGGAAACCGAACGTGTCATAGAGCTTAAACGCAAGCTCACCAGGCAAGGTGCCTTGGTCTGAAAGCTGTGTCATTTCGCTATCAAGGAGCGAGAGGCCGCGGGTGAGCAGGGCTGCAAAGCGCTCTTCTTCCCCACGCATCGTTTCAGTGATGAGGGCTTGATGGCGCACAAGCTCGGGGTAAGCATGGCCCATTTGTTGAATGAGAGCGGGAAGGAGACGATAAAAGACCGGCTCTTTTGCTCCCATCATATGAAGGTGACGCATGGCACGACGCATAATACGGCGCAACACGTAGCCACGCCCTTCGCGTGACGGCAGCACGCCGTCAGAGATCAAAAAGGCGGTTGAGCGTAAATGGTCAGCGACGACGCGGTGGCTCATCTTAAAATGGCCATCGGCATCTTGATGAAGCAGATCGGCAGACGCTTCAATCAGGGCACGGATGGTATCTGTATCGTAATTGTCGCGTTTGCCTTGCATAATTGCTGCAAAACGTTCCAACCCCATGCCTGTATCAATAGAAGGGCGGGGAAGAGCACTACGTTTACTCCCAGCTTCTTCAAAAAACTGCATGAAGACGAGGTTCCAGATCTCGACAAAACGATCGCCGTCTTCTTCCGGGCTGCCCGGAGGGCCACCGGCGACGTCTGGGCCGTGATCATAAAAAATCTCTGAAGATGGGCCGCAAGGGCCTGTATCGCCCATCCGCCAGAAATTATCCGATGTAGAAATACGGATAATTTTATCATCAGAAAAACCAGCAATTTTCTTCCAAAGTTCAGCGGCTTCGTCATCGTCACTATAAACGGTGACGAGGAGCTTTTCTTTGGAGATACCAAAGCCCTTGGTCAGAAGATTCCAGGCAAATTCAATTACTTCAGCTTTAAAATAGTCGCCAAAGCTAAAGTTTCCCATCATTTCAAAGAATGTATGATGGCGCGCGGTATAGCCGACATTGTCGAGGTCATTATGTTTACCACCGGCACGGACGACCTTTTGGGCGGTTGTCGCTCGTTTATAAGGGGTGGTTTCTTGCCCTGTAAAAATGTTCTTAAACGGCACCATCCCTGCATTGGTAAACAGCAGGCTAGGGTCGTTCTGAGGAACCAGAGAGGCTGAAGGAAGAATCTGATGCCCACGTTCGGCAAAATATTCAAGGAATGTTGAGCGGATATCGTTAGTACTGGTCATGGCCTAAGGGTATCTGGTTCCAGGAAAAAGAAACAGGAAAATCACGCAATATCTTAGCGGATTATAAAGGGCTTGGAAATGCTTCAGATGATGGATAAGCGCATGAGTTGCATAAGGAAGGGGTTAAGCCTCTTCATGCACCGTTGAACGTGTTTCAGATTCCTCTTGTTCTTCTGACGTGAAGACGCATGTTTTACATAAAGTGAAATTCACAAACATACCGCAGGCTGTACCGCACATAAGAGCAATAACAGGCCAATGTTGGGTGATTGTTATGTAAGAAAGAACAAAAAGAACGACACCGCGGTTAATCACAAAACCCGGGAGATTGGCTAATAGAAAGCGCTTCCATTGTTGGAGAACACTGACTGAAGAATGGTCAACATGGCGGAAGGTCCATACGCGATTGAGGAACCATGTTCCGCTTGCAGCAATGAGGTAAGCGAATAAAACCGCGATTTTAAGAGATATGAATGTCTTTAGAAAAGTCGTACTGCTCCAGTCTATTATAAAGCCAACAGCGCCAACCATTCCAAAGTGAAAAAATTGGTGGAAAAGGCTTTTAAGCTGAGAGGCAGACGGAACATTCATGAGGTCACTCATGACATTAATGATTCCCATAATGCAATAATAGATGGGCCAAACGCACAAAAAAAGGGAACACCGGATAGGTGCTCCCTTTTTATCGAGGAGCTATTGCTCCAACGCAAGGAAATCTCTGAATTACTTCAGGATGATTTCAACGCGACGGTTCTGTGGCTCACGCGTATTTTTCGCGGTTGCAACCAATGGGTTGGTGTCACCATACCCGTGGATGTCGATTGCATTTGCTGGAACACCATTGCGAACCAGTTCAGCTTTCACGCTGTTTGCACGACGCAGAGACAGACCCTGGTTGTACTTGGTACCACGTGGGCCAGGATGTGCAGCGGAGTTATCGGTGTAACCGTTAACTTCGATGCGTGTGGTCTGCACGTGTGTGGAAGCCTGTGCAGCCTGTGACACGATCTCACGAGCGCGCGCGGTCAGGTCAGACTTATCCCAATCGAAGAAGACGAGATAGGTGCGAGCTGGCGTTGGGGCTGGTGGAACAACCACATGCGGAGCTGGTGGTGGTGGTGGTGGAGCGTTGTTGAAGGCATAGCGCAGCCCCAGGATGAACTGGTGCGTATAGCGTGTGCCCATCGTAACATGCTGATGACTGGTGTTGCGGTAATGCCCAATGCTCACACCGGAATCGCTAGCCGTTTGCCCAATGAAGCGGTACTGAGTGGTTAGAGCTAAGCCGGGGACACCTGGAATGTCATAAGCGGCACCGACGATACCTTGAGCAGCGAAACCACCATGAGTGGAGTTCATAGAAGCAACGTTAGAGCCGCTGCGCAGGCCCATGCGGTAATGTTGCCAGAGGTAACCGGCACCAACACCAACGAATGGTGTGACAGGAGCATCAATCCCGAACTGCTTCAGATCAATGTCATATAGAACATTGATGAAGCCACCATAACCCTGGTCTTTACCATGAGCGCGACGGCTCCCGCCGCGACTAATATCACCGCCAATGCTATGCGTGTGTGTCTGGTTATAAGCCCCTTCGACTTCGACACGCAGACCGTTACCAAAGCCCCAACCTGTGGAGAGATAACCATTGAAGCCTGTGCTGTGGTGAACGGTTCCACTCTGGCCCGTTGAATAGTGGGTGTGCTGACCTTGAACCAGGTTGTACCCTGCGCCCATGTCAACATAGGGACCGGTGATCGTGCTGGCCATGGCAAGCGACGGTGCAGCAACCATCGAGGTCATGGCGAGAAGTGCAGTACGGATACGCATTCTTGCTCGTCCTTGTTGTAATTACATGTAGCCAAGTCATCAGGTGAAACACACAGATGTTTACTTATCGATACCCAACGTGGCCCATGACAAAAACATAGTGTAAAACGGTAGTGGATAGAAGAGGTTATAAACGCGAACGTGTTAAGCGCTTGTAGTTGGTTGCAAAAAAGTCACACATAAAGCAATGTGGCAAAATTAAGCACAAAATACATTCCTCTCCTAAAGTCTTCTTCAGGTTAAACAGCCTTCATTATATAACAATTTATTAATATCTTCCATGGTGACCTCTTGTGAGGTGAAGGCTTCTCCAATTTTATGAAGTAAAACGAATTTCACACGACCGTTTTGTACTTTTTTATCATGCGTCATGTGCTCAATAAGAGTTGCTGCGCTGAGCTGTGTCGGAAGATCAGCTAATGTTGTTGGCATAGACAGAGCTGTTAAATGCTTATCAAGGCGTTCAAGGTCTTCAATAGGGGCAAGTCCCAATTGTACAGAGAGCGCTAAGGCCATATGCAGACCAATAGAAACAGCTTCGCCATGAAGAAGGCGTCCATCATAATGGAACTCGGCTTCAAAGGCGTGAGCAAAGGTATGGCCAAGATTGAGCAGGGCACGCCCGCCTTTGGCGGCACTTTCGCGTTCATCTGCAGCAACAACCTGAGCTTTGAAACGGCATGTGCGCTGTACAGCTTCTTCAAGGGCGGCACTATCACCGTCAAGAAGCTTCGCGCCATTTTGTTCACACCATGCAAAGAGTTCAGGGTCAGCAATAAGGCCGGATTTCACAATCTCTGCATAGCCTGCTACGCGTTGACGGCGGGGAAGAGTCTGTAAAACAGAGCTATCGGCTAAAACGAGCTGGGGGTGCCAAAATGCGCCGATAAGGTTTTTGCCTGTGGAGGCGTTGATGCCTGTTTTCCCGCCAACAGAACTATCCACTTGAGCAAGGAGTGTGGTGGGAATCTGTACAAAGGGCAGACCACGTAAGGCTGTTGCGGCAATAAAGCCGGCTAAATCGCCAACAACACCTCCGCCAAAAGCAATGATGGTTGTGGAGCGCTCAATCCCAAGGCGCAGAATCTCTTCAATAAGGGCACTATAGCGGGGAAGGGACTTGCTGCCTTCACCCGCAGGAATGCGCAGAACATCGAGTCGGATATGCGTGGGGGCAAGTGCTTTTTCAAGCGTGTCGAGGTGAAGATCCGCGACCGTTTCATCTGTAATAATAATCGCGTGGTTGTTGCTGATATGTGGCGCTAAAAGCGAAGCTGCACGTTCGAGAAGATTCGCTCCTGTAAGAATATCGTACTGATGATGAGCGAGCTGAATAGGCACGCGATGAGGGGCACGAAAATTTTGTAGAGCTTGATCAAGGGTGTGCACGCTATGATCCATAGTATCTTCTCCACACTGAACGATGATGTCTGCTTGAGCATAAAAAGGGGCACGACGAGCTGCGAGAGCGCGCAGAACGTCACGAGGGTTTTCATGAGCGAGTAGGGGGCGTGATGAGGCGTTTTTCTTAAGGCGGTTTGCGATGATGTCGGGGGGGACATCAAGCCATACGGTGCAAGCGTCAGGGGTCTGTTGAACGGCTTTGCGGGTGCGTGGATCCATCCATGCGCCGCCGCCCGTTGCGATGACGCAAGGCCCTTGTTGGAGCAGGCGTGTAATGACGCGGTGCTCTCCTTCACGGAAATAAGCTTCTCCATGATGGGCAAAAATATCGGCGATTGTTGTGCCGGCTGCTTTTTCGATTTCCTGATCGCTATCGATAAAAGGAAGATCGTAGCACTGTGCAAGCAGGCGGCCGAGGGTTGTTTTCCCTGCTCCCATAAGACCAACGAGGATAATAATGCGGGGCGGGTGCGCGGCAGAAGACGACGGGTGAGCAGACATAATGCCTTTTCTATCACGAGAAAAAGCTTCTATCATAGAGGGTATAGGAGAGGTATGGTGCCTTTCTTTGTTGAAGTTGTGCAACCGGCTTGAGTGAGGCTATCGTGGTGTAGGCCTTATGATGTGAGGGGTGATATGTTTCAATCGCGTTTTGGTCTTGTTCTTCTCCTGCTCATTGTCCTGTGCGGTGGTCTTGGTGGCGGTGTCATCTACCTTGGTCGGGTTCAGCCGCCGGCTCCGGTCATGGTACATCATGTTATTGCAGCGCCTCAGCAAGCTGCTCCGGTAGGTGGGGTGAGTTTGCCTGACGTGGTGCCAGGTAAGCCGTGACAAAAACGAGCACGGATAAAAGCGATATTACGGCTTCAGTCGGTGTGATTGAGGCGTTTTTGGAGATGCTTGCATCAGAAAGAGCCGCTGCCTTGCGAACGCGCTTGGCTTATCGTGCTGATTTGGAGGATTTCGCGTGTTGGGTGGCCCCAGCCTCCATTGCGGATGCCGCTTCTTCTGATCTGCGAGCTTATGTGGTGGCGAAGGGGCGGGAAGGTCTGTCTGTGCGTTCTCAAGCCCGGCGTCTTTCATCCTTGAGGCAATTTTATCGTTTTTTACTTCAGGATAATTATCGTGAGGATGACCCGACAGAGGATCATCCTATCCCAGGCTATCGGGCGAGCTTACCGCATCCGCTGAGTGAGGGGGAGATCAATACGCTTCTTGATAAGGGAACGTGTGGTCATGATGACCCCCGGCGGGATTATGTCTCGCGAGCTGCGATAGAGCTTTTGTACACAACGGGGCTCCGTATTTCGGAGCTTCTTTCTCTTCCGGCGAGCTGCGTGCAACGGCAAGAGGAAATGTTGCTGGTGCGGGGTAAAGGCGGGCGAGAGCGGCTAGTGCCTTTCGCAAAAGGAGCACGGCAAGCGGCAGAAGCTTTGGTACGTTATGATACGATTTTAGATAGTCCGTGGCTTTTCCCGGGGCGCAATCCACAGCGCCCGTTAACACGGCAGGGTTTTGATAAAATCCTCCATGCGTGTGCGCTAAAAGCGGGGTTTGATCCGCAGCGTATTAGCCCACATGTTTTGCGACATTCTTTCGCGACGCATTTGCTCAATCGTGGCGCTGATTTGCGTGCTTTGCAGATGTTGTTAGGGCATGCAGATATCGCGACGACGCAGATTTACACACAGGTTATGGGCGAGCGCCTTAAAGAGGCCGTGCAGAAATATCATCCGTTAAAAGAATGATCGGATGGTTTTTAGGCACGTTGTGTTTAGAGCGATTCCCTAAGATATGAATTTAGGACTGTTGTCAGCGGTAAGAGCATGCTATCGGGCCTTATTATGCGCCAGTTTCTAGATTTTGAAAAATCAGTCGCCGATCTTGAGACCAAGATTGAAGAGCTTCGCCAAGTAGGCAACCGGAGTGACGGTGCCGATCTGGACGACCTCAACATTGATGAAGAAATCGCTCGTCTCTCTGACAAGGCCGATAAGCTTCTTCGTGCGGTGTATAATAAGCTGACCCCCTTGCAGAAAGTGCAAGTGGCTCGTCATGCACAGCGCCCTCATGCGTTGGATTATATCCGCACTCTTACAACGGACTTTACGCCGCTCGCGGGAGATCGTGCGTTTGGTGACGATCAAGCGATGGTTGGTGGTCTCGCACGCTTCCATGGTCAGTCGGTCGTGGTGCTGGGCACAGAGCGTGGCGCGGATACAGAAAGCCGTCTTCGGCATAATTTTGGGATGGCCCGTCCGGAAGGCTATCGCAAAGCGCAGCGCCTGATGAAATTGGCGGAGCGTTTCGGATTACCGGTTCTTACCTTTGTCGATACAGCCGGGGCATGGCCAGGAATCGATGCTGAGGCACGCGGACAGGCTGAAGCGATTGCACGTTCTATTGATACATGCTTGGGTCTGTCTGTTCCCGTTGTGGCGACGGTCATTGGAGAAGGTGGTTCTGGTGGGGCGATCGCGATTGCCGCAGCAGATCGTGTGCTGATGATGGAACATGCGATTTATTCGGTTATTTCGCCAGAAGCCGCTGCGTCTATTTTGTGGCGTGATCCTAAGCTGGCTCCAGCAGCGGCTGAAGCCTTGAAGCTGACTGCACAAGACCTTAAGCGCCTAGGTTTGATTGACCGGATTATTGATGAGCCTATTGGTGGTGCGCAGCGTTTGCCAGAAAAGGCTGTGCAATGGGCTGGTGATGCGATCGCTGAAGAGCTGATGGGACTGAGACCACTATCCCCAGAAAGGCTGATTGCACAACGTCGCACGCGCTATCTTGAAATGACGTGCGGTAAGTAAGAGACGGCTCTGCTAAGCCCCTGCAAGACAGAAGATGTACACCACATCTCTCCGTTTGCAGGGGCTTTCTTTATATCATCTTGTTACGGTGCAGGCTCTCCAGAGATAGGTGTTACGCCAATCTGCGTTAGAAGAGATTTGAGAGCACGTCCAGCTTCTTGCACGGCATGAGAGTCGTAGCCTTTCGCAACAAGAGCAACGCCGTGCTTGTCACCTCGTGCAAAAGGGTAAGAGCCTAAGTCAATCGTTTTGAAATCTCCTTGCAGGGTCGTGAGAGCCTCTGCAAAGGTGCCTTCGTACACGTTAAAAGCATGCCAGCTGCACATGGTAAGTGGTGCGCCCGCTTCTAGCTGGGGGACGAGCCATTGTACCATGGCGCGGAAGATGGACGGCACACCAGCCATAACGTGCACGTTCCCGATGGAAAAACCGGGCGCTGTGGAGACCGTGTTCTTAATGGGGGTCGATCCTTCAGGGAGCCACGCCATTTTCTGGCGAGCTTGATTGAACGCCTCCGCAGGGAAGAGGGCATGAAGGGCATCATAACTTTCTTGATGACAGCGCAAAGCGACACCAAAAGCCTCGGCGATACAGGCTGTGGTGATGTCGTCATGGGTGGGGCCGATCCCTCCGCTGGTAAAGACCATGTCAAAACGTGCGCGGCATTCGGTGACGGCATCAATGATGCGTTGAGGAATATCGGGGATCACGCGTACTTCTGAGAGGGTGATCCCCTGCGCATTAAGGGCATGAGCAAGAGTTTGTGTATTGCTATCTCGTGTTCGGCCAGAGAGAACCTCATTGCCGATGACCAGAAAACATGCTGTTTTTGGGGACATAAGATTCCTCCGACACCTCCTGAAAACCTAAGAAATAGTGTAGGCTCTTCTGTAGAGCGACGAAAGAGTATCTCAAACAAAGAAAGGCATACGCTATGACGCTCGTGCATCATGAGCCAACATGTTTGTTAGATTTCCGTGCTACGCTTGGAGAAGGGCCCGTTTGGGTTGCTTCTGAAGGAGCCTTTTATTTTGTCGATATTTTAGAGCGCCGTGTCTATCGCTACCTTTTAGACGATGGGACATTGCAGGGATGGGATGCGCCTAACCGAACAGGTTTTTTGCTGCCTGTAACCGATGGCACTTTTCTAGCGGGATTGCCTGATGGGCTTCATCGCTTTGACCCTAAGACAGGGTATTTCTCTCATGCGTGTGCTGTGGAGCCAGATTTGCCGGGGAATCGCCTCAATGATGGTTGTGTAGACCCGCAAGGGCGTCTTTGGTTTGGCACGATGGATGATGGAGAAGAACGGACAACAGGCTCTCTTTACCGTGTTGAGTATAAAAATGGCGCCCTAGAGATTGCCCATTGGGATGATGGATATACCATTTCCAACGGCCCAGCTCTCTCTCCGTGCGGGAAGGTGCTTTACGCCTGTGATAGCCCGCATCAGCGTATTTATGCGTATGACATTGATGAAGGGGGTAATCTCATCCATAAGCGCGTTTTTGCGCGTTTAACCAAGGGGTTCCCTGATGGCGTCGTCGTCGATAGCCGAGGGAATCTCTGGTGTGGCACATGGGCTGGCGGCCAGATTACTCGGTTCCGTCCCGATGGCACAGAGATGGAGCCGATTGCGCTGCCTGTCTCGAATGTGACGAAGGTGGCTTTTGGTGGCGAAGATAATCGCACAGTTTTTGTGACCACTGCGCGGAAAGGGCTCAGCGCTGAAGAGCTGGCCCAGCAGCCACAAGCCGGGGGGATTTTTGCTTTCAGAACAGACATCCCCGGCCAAGCGCAACAAGCCTTTCGCCTTCCTTGAGACTGCAAGGGCGTACTAGCCCAAACGTTCCTGAAGTTTGGGGATAAGGGGCAGGTCTGGCTTGGGCATTGAGTAGTCACCGAGTGTGCTGACAGGTGCCCATTCTAGGGCTTGTCCCTCACGACCGATCGGCGTGCCTTCCCATTTACGGATTAGATAAAGCGGCATGAGGAGGTGGAACGCGCCGCAATTTTCGCTCACAAATGTAAAGGGCTCGAGCGCTTCAATGGCAACGGTAACCCCAATTTCCTCCTGAAGCTCGCGGATGAGTCCATCTTCTGGGGATTCGGGCGCTTCTACCTTTCCACCGGGGAATTCCCAACGACCAGCAAGCGCTTTCCCTTCTGGGCGCTGTGCAAGCAGAACCTCGTTAGAAGAGTTAATGAGAATACCCGCAGAAACGAGAAGCGTGCGTGGGCGAAAAGGCGTGGGCATGTCAGTCTCCTAAATTTAACAAGAGAAATAAAAAGGCAGCTTACCTCAGGAATTGCGTTCTTTATGTCACAGATTGATGCGGAAAAGGGATAGGTGGGGGCTTTTTTCTTGGCGAATAAGCGATGGTCTGGGTAAGGACAAGCCTATACGCCTGTTATAGGGATGGTTGATAAAGGCCATTCTTATAATGTGAAGTAAATTCTTCAAGACGTGGAGTGCCTGACGCGTTGCGCCGACATTTTCTTCTTTCCTCTGTGGTTATGTTTTCCTGGACAGGATTGGCCTATGGCCAAAGCGCTGTCGCTCCTCATGCGCGTGAGATGTCTAAAAAACAGTCGACATCTACTGCGCTTAAACATCGTGCAGGGACGCATAAGAAAAAGTCTATGATGGCTCAATCGCCCGAGACGCTTTCTGTGCGGGTCAATCGCCATGTGAGCCGCGGGGCTGAGATGGCCGTGCCAAAGTCGATCATGAAGCAATATGTGCCCGGCACCAGCCCTTATCGTGCGCTAGACCGTATGCCCGGTGTCAGCTTCATGTCGACAGACCCTTTTGGCATCGATAGCTTTGGGGCAAACCTCTATATGCGTGGTTTCTTTATGAACCAGCTGGGGGTGACGGTTGATGGCGTGCCGCTCAATGACCAGACCTATCAGTCTGTCGCGGGCATGAGCTTGGCGTCCGCCATTATCTCTGATGATATTGATTCGACAACCGTCTCCCAAGGTGGGGGCGGGGTGGATGTGCCGTCTACCAATACACTAGGCGGGACGATCCGTTTTGAATCGTCTAATCCGAACGACAAGCTAGGTGGGAAAGTCAGCCAAGGTTTTGGGAGTTACGATTCTTACCGAACCTATATACGCTTTGATTCGGGGCGTCTGAACCAAAGTGGCACAAAGTTTTACACGTCCTATGCGCGAACCGATGCAGGCATGTGGGAGGGCGCTGGGCGTCAATTCCAGCAGCAGGTTGATGCCAAGTTGGTGCAGCCGTTGGGCGAGCGTAGTAAGCTTTCTGCCTTTTTTAATTGGTCAGATTTACAGCAATGGAACTACCCAGATTTGTCTGCTGGGATTATCCAAAATCTGGGCTGGCGCGTGCCGCATCTTTATCCTGATTACAAACGGGCTTATGGCGTTGCGCAACAATGCCAGAATAACCCCAACCCGACGGTTCCCGGGTATAGCGGTGCGCCGGGAATTTCGAGCTGCCAGACAGCCCTTTATGACGGCGGGCAGCGTGAAATCAATTATATGGGCGGCCTTAATTTAGACCTCGCCCTGACAGATCGTTTGTCTTGGCATACGACGCTGTATGGCCATAGCCAGACGGGGTATTATAGCTATTCTGATTATGAAGACCCAACCTCTGCTGAGGTGCCGCTTTCTGAAGAAGTGTGGCAGAATCGGCAGGAACGTTACGGGATTTCGTCCAGTTTACGCTATCATTTAGGCCGCCATCATATTGAAGGGGGCATTTGGTACGAAAATGATAACCAGCAGGCAGGGGTGTATAATTACCCTCAGCCGGCACTCGGTCAGGGGGCTCCGTTAAAAGCGATTGGCCCTTATACAACTTATGGGGCAGGGCGGCAGCGCTACAATTTTGAGTGGCGCACGAATGTTGTTCAGACACACATTCAAGATACGGTAAACATTCTACCCGGCCTGACGTTTAATGCTGGGTTCCGTTCGATGATTGCTCAAACATCCGGTGGCGCTAATGCCAACGATGCGGACTGGACGGGGGCATCCCAATTGCCGAATGGGACGCTGAACGCAACGCGCGCATTTTTGCCGCACTTCAATCTAGACTGGCATCTTAATCGCCAAAATGAGTTCTATATTGATGTCGCAGAAAATATGCGTGCCTACGAAGTGTCAGGCTATGGTGTCGCGAATTCGCTTTATTCTGTGCAGGATCAAGCCACGTTCCAGCAGCAGAAAAGCGTAGCAAAGCCGTCGCGGGCCTGGACGTATATGGGCGGGTACCGCTTTACGTCACATTTCGTGCAGCTTGATGCCACAGTGTATCATTCCACTCTGTTACATCAGCTTTCTGCGGCGGCGGTCGGGACATTGACCAATCCGGTCTCTCAAGTCATTGATTTTGGTCGTATTTCAATGACGGGGGCCAATGGCATGATCACCGTGATGCCTCTCCCCGGGCTTAGTATTACGAACAGCCTGAGCTACAATAAAGGCACCTACGACCGCGATGTGAATACCCCTAATGGAAGCTGGAACCTCAAGGGGAAAAATATCGTGAACTACCCGGCATGGATGTACAAAACTTCCGTTGCGTATTCATGGCGCGGGGCCACCGTTCATTTTGATGCGAATTATTATGGGAAGCGTTATTATAGCTACCTTAATGATACGTCGGTTGGCAGCTACTGGGTGGCGAATACGGGCATGTCTTACCGCTTTAAGAAGCTGGCGGGGGTGCGTGATGTTGTGGTCAGCTTCAATGTCTATAATCTCTTTAACAACAAATATATCTCGACGATGGGTGAGAATAATAACCCTGTCCAAGGAGATTATCAGTCTATGCAGCGTGGATCTCCACGGCAATTCTTCGGAACAGTGAGCGCTGCTTTCTAAGAGAGAAGGCTTATACGAAGATGCGAGAAAGGGCTGAGGGAAATCTCAGCCCTTTTTTGTGGCGTTAGAGAGAGCTGAGTTCAGCACTGAGCGCTGTAATGAACTGGATGGCAACACGGCCAGAACGGCTGCCGCGCGTCATCGCCCATTGGAGAGCACGACGGTGGAGGTCTTTCTTGTCGATCGGCAGAGCGCGTTCTTTTGCATAGGCGTCAATGATGGCAAGATAATCGTTCTGCGAGGCTCCATAGAGACCGATCCACAGACCGAACCGGTCGGAGAGAGACACTTTCTCTTCAATGGCCTCGGAAGGATTAATAGCATCGCCTGTTTCATTGTCGATCATACGGCGGGGCATAAGATGGCGACGGTTTGATGTGGCGTAAATAATGACGTTGTCAGGACGGCCAGCAATGCCACCATCAAGGACAGATTTGAGCGATTTATAATCGGCATCCTGCTCTTCAAAAGAGAGATCATCACAAAAGAGGATAAAACGCCGAGAGCTCTGGCGCAGCAAGGCCAGCAGCTTAGGGAGGCTGCGCAACTCATGGCGGGGAATTTCAATAAGGGCCAAGGGTGCTTTGCTGTCTGCACGTAGCTCAGCATTCACAGCGGCGATGGAGGCTTTAACAAGAGAGGATTTCCCCATCCCGCGCGCTCCCCAAAGCATTACATTATTGGCGTCCAACCCACGGGCGAAGTAGCGCGTATTGGCCATCACACGTTCTTTCTGGTTCTCAATCCCGCGGAGTAGGGCGAGTGGCTGGGCGCGCATATGAGGGATAGGGCATAGCGTGCCTAGAGCTTCTTGCCAGAGGAACGCATCCACAGAAGGATCTGTCAAAATTGACGGGTTTGTGGGCGGCGGAGCAAGGCGCTCTAAACTTTCCGCAATGCGTGTAAGTGTTGGAAGAAGTGATGAAAAGTCAGGAGTGGGCATAAGTGCTCTCAGTAAGAATGCTTGACGCAAAGCCCCTTGGCGATATGGTCGGGACTCTTTCTTTTCAGGATGGAATCAAAAAAACCGATGAACAATCTCTTTTTCTCAACGGCTTATGCTGCTGATGCGGGCGGCATCTTTAACCCGACAGCTTTGATGCAATATGGCCCTATCATTCTGATTTTTGGTGTTTTCTATTTTTTGCTGATTCGCCCGCAGCAAAAACGTCAGAAAGAATTGCGTGAGCAGCAAAATGGTTTGCGCCGTGGTGACAAGATCGTGACGGCTGGAGGAATCATCGGTGTTGTGCAGGCAACGCGTGAAGATTCTCAAGAAGTTGAAGTAGAAATTGCGTCCGATGTAAAAGTGAAGATTGTACGCAGCACCATTACAACGGTTATCCCACGCGATAAGCCAACAAACGATAATTAAAACGTCATTGATTGATGGTTATAAAAAACCCTGCCCGGTGAAGGCAGGGTTTTTTGTGCGCTATCAGCCTTACATTAGGCGGATTTCAGCATCTCTTCAGCAAATTCATAATTTGCCAATTTGTCGAGGAAGTTGCTGATATAATCTGGGCGACGGTTGCGGAAGTCTAGGTAGTAAGAATGTTCCCACACATCCAGCCCGAGCAGTGCACGACCTTGGTCTTCAGCAAGTGGGTTGCCGCCATTGGGTGTTTTCGTCACTTTCAGCTTGCCGTCTTTGTCTAGAACAAGCCAAGCCCAGCCAGAACCGAACTGCGTTGCAGCAGCCTGCTTAAAAGTGGTCTTGAAGGTTTCAACAGAACCGAAATCTTCAACGATCTTCTTCTCTAATGCGCCTGGGAGTTGGCCACCCTTTGGAGAGAGGCTGTTCCAGAAAATACCATGGTTCCAATGCTGACCAGCATTGTTGAACACAGGGGCTAATTCTGGGTTAGCATGGGAGAAAGTGATGATTTCTTCCAGCGTTTTCCCAGCAAGCTCAGGTTTGCTTTCCACAAAACCATTAAGGGCTGTGACATAAGCTTGGTGATGCTTGCCGTGGTGAAGTTCCAAGGTTTCTTGGGACATGCCATTACTGGCAAGAGCATCGACGGAATAAGGCAATGTTGGAAGTTCAAAAGCCATAATAAATATATTCCTCAAAAAGGAGAGAAGCGGTACCATTTAGCTAGGTATCCACTTCTCTTCCGTCAAGGCATGGTTTTATGAAGGCGCGTTTGCGACGTCGGCTTCCATCTGTGCAAACAGAGCGGAATAGTCTTCATCGCGGTGGCTCAGGTTCGAGCGTGCCAATTTCTGTGCAGCAACGGCCATGCCAGACATATCAACGCCTGTTTTGCGCCCAGCGTCTAGCAAAAGCCCCATGTCCTTGTTCATCAACCGGGTAGGGAACTGGGATGGGAAAGACTTGTTATGCGCCATTTTTAGCTTACGCTTATGGTGCGGGCTGATGACGGCGAGCTCTTGAAGCGCATTAAACAGCATATCGCGGTCTAACCCTTCAGAAAGACCATAAGCCAGCCCTTCTGCAACGATATTGAGCGTTGCGCCCATCACACCATTGACGACGAGTTTAAAGCGAGCAGCCGAACCAGCAGGGCCGGTATGAATGGTGATACGGCCCACAATGTCGAGGATTGGGCGAGCACGTTCCAACACGGCATCTGTGCCACCTGCAAGCATAATAAGCTCACCGCGCTCGGACTCAGGTGTGCTGCCGGACATCGGCGTATCCAGCACGTCAACGCCATGCTCATGGGCGATTTTTGCGAGATGATCGGCCTGTGGGGGAGAAACGGTGGATGTATCGAGAATGAGCTGCCCTTTACGCAAACCGGCGAGAAGGCCGTTTTCACCGTTGAGGGTTTTGTTCTCTGCATTGTCATCAGGAACGCACAGAATGATGACATCAACGTTTTCTGCCACTTCCCGTGGGGATGAGAGCATCGGCACATTAGAAGGCTTGCCCGCCGCTTTGCCGGACGGGGTAAAAGCAACGACATCGTACCCTGCTTTTTTGAGGTTTTCACCCATTGGGACGGCCATGGCGCCATAACCAACGAAACCAATTTTTTTATCTGACATGGATATTCCTCCTTTGGATGCCCATATGGCGTCAGAGAGGACGGGATTTTCAAGGGGGGCTGACAGACTTTCCCGAAAATTCTCCCGTTATCGTGTAGATTTTTACCATTATGGGCGGTGAGTGCTGTGTCTCGTTATGATTATCCTCGTCCTGCTCAGGATGAGATTACCCCAAGACCGCTTTTTCTGTCGCGGCGTCAGATTATGGCCGGGATCGGGGCTTCCGCGGCCAGTGCGTTGACACGCCGCGTTGCTGAAGCGGACACGCTCAAGACACATCCCGGCCCCTATAGTGCTGCACTCACACCGACGCCACGCGATGATGTGCGGAATTACAATAATTTTTATGAATTCGGAATGGATAAGGGAGACCCCGCAGCCCGTTCAGGTGAGTATCATCCCTTCCCATGGACGCTAGAGATCTCGGGCCTCGTGCAGAAGCCACAGCAGATAGATGTAGCGGGTCTTTTGAGGGCAGCTGATCTTGAAGAACGCCTCTACCGGATGCGTTGTGTCGAGGCATGGTCGATGGTGATACCGTGGAATGGACTGCCCCTTCATCAACTATTGGAGCGGGCAGAGCCTTTACCTCAGGCGCGTTATGTGGCTTTTGAAAGTATCGTTCGGCCTTCTGAGATGCCCGGCCAACGTGATGATTTTTCTGGAATTACATGGCCTTATCGAGAAGGGCTGCGTTTGGACGAAGCGCTTCATCCGCTCACTTTTCTTGCCGTCGGAGCCTATGGCGAGTCTCTTCCCAATGCCAATGGGGCGCCATTGCGGCTCGTTGTGCCATGGAAATACGGCTTTAAAGGCATTAAGGCGATCCGTCGTATCCGCTTAGTCGCAGAGCCCCCACCAACGACATGGAACCAGCTGGCTCCGCAAGAATATGGCTTCTATGCCAATGTAAATCCACAGGTGGATCATCCACGTTGGAGCCAGGCACAAGAGCGCGTTATTGGTAGCCATAGTTTGTTTGGTGAAAAACGCCAGCCAACCTTGATGTTTAATGGTTATAGCGAGCAAGTGGCTTCCCTTTACCAAGGGATGGATCTCCGTGAGGATTATTGAGCTGTTTTCTAGGGGAAAGAAGCTGAGATATGGCGTGAAGAAGCATTGGCGGTTTGTGTTGTATCCGCTTGGCTTGTTGCCTGCACTCTGGCTGTTAAAACAAGGGATTGATGGGCAGCTTGGAGCCGATCCCGTCAATGTGTTTGAACGGGGGCTGGGGCTGTGGGCCTTTCGGTTTTTGGTGCTGTGCCTGTGCGTTGCGCCTCTTTACGCAAAAACAGGGCTCAATTTTCTGCGTTATCGTCGTCTGCTCGGGCTGTTGGCTTTCTTTTACGCGAGCTTTCATCTTGTGGCGTATATGGGGCTCGATGCGGGGTTTAATCTGTCAATCCTGCTCAAGGATATGACGCATCGGCCATTTACTATCCTAGGAATGACAGCTTTTACGGCTCTACTGCCCTTAGCATTGACCTCTAATCGCTGGGCCATGCGCTGGTTAAAACGCGGTTGGAAGCGCTTGCATCTGCTGGTATTCCCAGCAGCTTTATGTGCGATGGTGCATTTTTACCTGTCTTTTAAAACATTAAACGACATGTCTGCTTTTTACGGTGCACTAATGCTGTGTTGTATCATGGTGCGTTTGCCGAAATGGATGAAGGGGATCAGGAAAATCATCCCTTATGGAAGAGCCATATAGCGGAGTAATCTCACGTTTTAGAGAGAAGTTTGTATTTTATTTTATAATACACTCTCAAATAGGGCAGACTGCCCATATTGTGACGACTATTATAGATATATTTTTTTAAGCATATAGACAGGCCCGTTTGAAGCGCTCATGGTGAGAGCGTTTTTAAAGCATTGCGCCATGATGGGCAGAAGGGAGGAGATACGGTGTCGTTGGGGTCGATTAAGCTTCAGCCTTCCACCCGTAATGCCGTCCTTTTTGCCCTTCGTACGACCATCGCTTCTCTCGTTGCTTTAGGCATTGCAATGTGGATGGAGCTTGGTCAGCCGCAATGGGCTCCCATGACTGTTTGGATTGTTGCGCGGGATTCGCGCGGTATGAGTATGTCCAAAGGGCGCTGGCGTATCGCAGGGACGCTCGTTGGCATGGTTGGTGGAATCACGATGATTGGGCTGGTGCCGCAACATCCGTGGCTCTTTTTCCCAATGCTGGCGTTGTGGATGGGGGTTTGCTCGGGTTTTGCCTCCATGACGGATAATTTCCGTGCGTATGCATTGGTGCTGGCTGGTTACACAGGGGCCATTATTGCCATGCATGCCGTAACGCAGCCGGGGGAAGTTTTTCACGTTGCGATGCAACGCGGCACTTACATCATTCTTGGTGTGGTCTGTGAGATGGTCGCGGGCATGGTGAGTGTGCCCGGGGCAGCGAAAGCGGCTCAAAAACAGCTTGAAGGCGATTTAACTCATCTTTTGGAGAGTTCGGCACAGGCTCTAGGGGGAGTGATCCGGCGTGAAAAAGGTAGTGAAGCCCGCTTATCGTTGCTTTTGGGGGCTTTGCAGCGTTTTAACGATCAGCTCGAATTTATTCGGATTGATACACAGCATACAGGCCGTCATGCTGACCGCGCTTATATGACACTTGGTCGAGTGGCTGTGGTTTTGTCGCGTGGGCTGGGGTTACGCTCGCGTATTCTTTCCGTAGGTCGTCTTTCTCCCTCTTTGAAGGACGAACTTGAGGAGTTTGCTTCTGGAATGGATGCAATCGCTCCTTTGCTTTTAGATGCTTCATTGGCAGAGGAAGCACTTCAGCATGCGGAGGCGATGCTTGGAAGTTGTCGGAAAAAATTGGCGCTCTACCTGCCGCGCGATGATAGTGCAGCTTTGCAAGAGGGGATTGTCCTCACTGGTGTGGAAGTTCTTCTCGAAGATCTCTGCGCGATGCTGTCGTCACATTATGCGGGCACAAAACATATTGCAGCGCCAAAAGCGCGAGGCTTGCACCGTCATCCAGACTGGGGAATGGCTTGGGTTAACGGGACGCGAACATTTGTTGCGATGATTTGGGGAGCGTTTGTATGGGAAGTGACGGCATGGTCTAATGGGGGAACCTACTTGGCACTCATCGCGGTGGCATGTGCGCGTTTTTCCTTGTTTGATGACATGGTTCTGGCAAGCCGCTTCTTCTTCTATGGCGCATGCGTTGCTGTTTTAGCGAGTATTGTCCCTGTTTTTATCATCATGCCGATGACTTCGAATTTTGAAGTCTTGGCTCTTATTCTCGGGACGCTTCTCTTCCTCGGTGGGTTGGCTTTGCGCGCTCCGCAACCTTTTGTCGTGATGGGGGCAGGGTACACTATGTTCCTCCCTTGGGTTATGGAGCTTGATAATAATACCCACATTGATGAGATCACGTGGGTCAATACATCCGTAGCACTTCTTTTGGCACTGTTTAGCGGTGTGGTGAGCTTCCGCGTTATTTTCCCATTTACGCTGCAAAGTACGTGGCGCATGTTGCGTCGTCAGCTCTTTAAAGGGATGAAGCGTCTCAGTAACGGCTTGGCAGAGCGCCAGACGGAGTATGACTGGGTGGATGATACGACCCAGCAAATGGAGCAAACCCTGCGTCTTGCTGGTAAAATTCCTCAAGAAAGTTATGAAGCCGTGTTGCGCGGAACGCTCTCCGTCATGACCGTTGGGCGGAACCTACTGATGATCCGTAATCATGTGAAAGAAAGACGTTTGCCTTTAAGTGCCCTCCAAGAGGCAGAGCTTCTGGTAGGACAAATTGTGCAGATGGACGCAGAGGGGGCGATCGAAGGGGAGGATTATTCTGAGCAAGAATTTCGTGAAGAGCAGGGTGAGCTGTGGATGCTCTTTCACCAAACTCTTGATATCGAAGCCCGTCGAGATCTTGCCCTTGCTCTTGGGTCACTCCGTATTATTCGTGTTGAGCTTTTGGCAACGCGGAACTTTTTGAAAAAGAACTTTACCTTTGTGGAAAATCAAAAAACGTTAGCTTCATAAATAGAATGTAGGCGTGCGCCGAACGATAAATGGTCGCTGGATTGGCTTCCCAGTCTTTTTGAGGCCGCGAATCGATAAATACTCTCTCACAAGAGCCGTAATATCGTGGGCTTTATTGAAAGAGAGTAAGGCCTCAGATGAACGACGAGCACTGGATGTATTTGTAAAAAATGGCGTGTGCAGAACGAACCATCTAATGCAACGAGAGCACTTTTTCTTGATGATACAGAGCGTGATGAGCTTATGAAAAACCCCTTCCATTGGAGAATGGAAGGGGTCGATCTGACTTATGAAAAAGCGAAAGAGCTTTGATCTCAATCTTCGTCTTCGTCGTCATCATAATCGGCAGGGTGGCGGATGGGGCCGCGAGGGCGCACGTCAGGTGCTGGGCCGGCAGCAGCAGCGCGTGGGTCGGTATTGCGTCGTGTAAAGCGATGCGCGATGTCAGACAGCTCAACAAAATGATCCGTTTGACGACGAAGGTCATCACCAATCATAGGCGGTGTTGTCCGCACAGATGAAATGACCGTCACGCGTGTACCTTGTGCTTGAATAGCTTCGACTGCACGACGCAGATCCGAATCACCACTGATGATAACGGCGTGGTCGAGATGAGGGGCCTGCTCCATAAGGTCAACGGCAAGCTCCACATTCATGTTGCCTTTTACGCGCCGTTGTCCAGAATGGCTGGTAAATTCTCGTGCTGTTTTAGTCACAAGGTGGTAACCATTGTAGGCAAGCCAATCTGTGAGCGGACGTAGAGGGGAATAATCCTCTGTTTCAGGCATTGCGGCATAATAAAAAGCACGCTGGAACATGCAAGAGCGCTCGAAAAGGGCGCGCAATCCTAGAAAATCTACCTCAAAACCAAGGTTGCGAGCTGCGTGATGGAGGCTCGCTCCATTAATGAAAAGGGATGTACGGTCATTTGATCTGAGAAGAAGATTAGACATATCTCACGTTATTTTTAAAAGATGGAAGGGCGACAGCTCCGCTATAAAGCAAAATCGATAATTTTATATAACAATTTTGCTTTATGACCTAATCGTATCGTTTTACTGCGAGAAAGACAAGAAGCCAGCTTTGCATTGCGTCAATAAAACGCTTCATGATAGACTGGAAGGGAAAACTCACAACCATTTTAGATAATAGCAATGGGTGTGAGTGGCAGTGATTTGTTTCTGAGATGAAGAGGAAGCCAGTTTTATGGCGCGCGTAACGGTCGAAGATTGCATTGAGAAGGTTCCCAACCGCTTTGAGCTGGTGCTGCTGGCTGCACAGCGCGCGCGCGGTCTTTCTCGCGGGGAAGAAATGAAGGTTTCACGTGATAACGACAAGAATTCTGTCGTTGCCTTGCGCGAGATTGCAGAAGATCACGTTAATCTTGATGAGCTACGCAACGGTATTGTGCGCTCGATGGGCCATCAGCCTGAGGTTGAGCCTGCTGATGAAGAAGTAATGGATTTGATCCCGACCGATCAAAATATCTTCGGTTTGCAGGATGTCTCTGCAGAAGAAGAAGCGTCTCATAAGGCCGCTGATTCAACAGAGACAGGGCGTGGGCGCCGCTAAAACGCGTTTATGTCTGTGTGTCTTGGATCGTAATCAGCAGGTAGAGGCTGCACCATGATGACCATGCCGTCTTCTCCCATCTCTCCATTGGAGGAACGGCATCCTGCCGAGGAGAGCCTCCCTGCTGATGCGTTCCGTCCGTCCATCAGTGGTTTGTTGGAACGGATCAAAAGTTACGACCCCTATGCCGACCTCGCTCAGGTTGAGGCAGCTTATGCGATTGCAGCAGAAGCGCATAGAGGGCAATGCCGCGATAATGGTGATCCCTATATTACGCACCCGATTGCGGTTGCGAATATTTTGGCCGGTTTCCGGATGGATCCCGTGTCCATTATGGTGGGGCTCTTGCATGATACCGTTGAAGATACCGGTGTCTCGCGTGAGCTTCTAGAGCGTCAGTTTGGGCAGGATGTTGCGTCTATTGTTGATGGCGTGACGAAATTAACGCGGCTCGAATTACAGTCCGATCGTACAAAGCAAGCGGAGAACTTCCGTAAGCTTGTGTTGGCTATGTCGCGTGATATTCGTGTGTTGATCGTCAAGTTGGCTGATCGGTTGCACAACATGCGCACGCTCCATTACGTGCAGCGTCTTGACCGGCGGCAACGTATTTCGCGTGAGACGTTGGATATTTACGCGCCCCTAGCGGAGCGTATCGGGATGGATCGCGTTAAGACAGAGCTTCAAAATGTCGCTTTTGTTAATTTAGAACCAGAAGCCGATGCCACGATCCGCGCACGTTTAAATTATCTCCGCGGGCAGGGCGCGGATATGATTGAGCAGATCCGCCGTGAGCTCGTGCGGTTGTGCCAAGAGGCTGGGCTCAAAGATGTTGAGGTGATGGGGCGCGAAAAATCTCCTTATTCTATTTGGGAGAAAATGAAACGCCGCAATGTCGCTTTTGAGCAGCTTTCCGATATTATGGCGTTCCGCATTGTCGTGCCAACGCGTGATACATGCTATGCGGCATTGGGGGCTGTTCATGCGGCTTATCCGATGATTGCTGGGCGATTTAAAGACTATATTTCAACGCCTAAAGCCAATGGATACCAGTCCCTTCATACGGGGGTGACGCTCTACCGGCCGCATAGCCAGAAAATTGAAGTGCAGATCCGCACTCCAGAGATGCATGACCTTGCTGAAAACGGGGTTGCGTCTCACTGGGCGTATAAAGAGCACAGCACACCTGCAGAGAATGAAGCGGCTGTTCTGTCAGAAACATTTGAGACCTACACCCGTAAGTTGCGTTGGGTGCAGGATCTGCTCGATATTTTGGAAGATAGCCAAGAGCCTAATGAGTTTCTTGAGAATACGAAGCTGGAGCTTTACCAAGATCAGGTTTTTTGTTTCACGCCTAAAGGAAAACTGATTCCGCTTCCTCGTGGTGCTACGCCCATTGACTTTGCTTATGCGGTGCATAGTCAAGTTGGGGATCGTTGCGTGGGCGCCAAAGTCAATGGGCGTCTTGTTCCCTTGCGTCATACGCTCGAAAATGGCGATCAAGTTGATATTATGACAGCCCGTGGAGGAACGCCTTCTCCGTCATGGGAGCGCTTTGTTGTAACAGGCAAAGCGCGTGCGCGTGTGCGGCGTTTTGTGGCATTGCAGCAGCGGCAAAGCCATTTAGATAACGGACGTGGGGCTATTGCGCGGGCTTTCCGACAGAAGAGCGTTGATGGGTCAGAAAAGGTACTGGAGCGTATTTTACAGCCCTTAAAGCAGCGTAGTTTAACGGATCTCTACGTGGCAGTTGGTGCTGGACAGATTGAAGCACGTGATGTTGTCGGAACAGCTTACCCTGAGCTTGCACGCCAAGGGCGGGCTCCGCGTGTGGTGCCGGGGCTGTCTCCTCGGCTGGAAGCGCGGGTGGACC
This sequence comes from Saccharibacter sp. EH611, assembly GCF_009834765.1. GTDB lineage: Bacteria > Pseudomonadota > Alphaproteobacteria > Acetobacterales > Acetobacteraceae > Saccharibacter. Next base: position 175,102 of record NZ_WVHP01000021.1, read on the forward strand.
AGCGCCCTGTGCACCAGCATAAAGGGTATGAAGGCTCTATTCTCAACGGTGTTGGGCGTGGCATTGAAGTCCACTTTGCAGGATGTTGCCGGCCTATCCCTGGTGACCGCGTGGTAGGGATTATCGCACAGAGTCGTGGTGTGACAGTGCACCGGCGGGAATGCCATAATCTTTCTGTCTTTGCGGAGACGCCGGAACGCTTTCTAGAAGTCTCCTGGAATGAAGAAGCCGTCGATAGCACGCGTAAAGATGCGCCACGTTACACAGCACGCCTCTCTGTTGTTGCAGGGAATGACCCAGCTGTTTTGGCCGCTTTGACTAATTTGGCCACGCGACATGAGGCCAGTGTAGTGAATTTACGCATTACCAATCGACAGCTCGATTTTATGGAGATTCTCGTCGATATTGAGGTTAAACATCTCAAACATATGGCGACAGTTTTGGCTGCTTTCCGGGTGGCTGATGGCGTTATACAGGTGGAAAGAGCAAAGGGGTGACGGCCATGATTGTGGGGATGGGCGTTGACCTTTGCATGATCTCGCGTATTGAAGGCGTGTTCTCTCGTCATGGGAATGCGTTTTTGGAACGCGTTTTTACTGAAGATGAGCGCGCTTATGTGGAGCGCTTGCGAGGGAATGTTCGTTTTGGTGGCTATGCCAAACGTTGGGCTGCGAAGGAGGCGTGCGCTAAAGCGCTAGGAACGGGCTTTACTCAAGGGGTTTCTTTCCAAGATATTTCCGTTGGTCGTCACCATAATGGCGCTCCACGGCTTTATGTAGGTGGGGCGGCTGAACGTGCTTTATGGGCGTTGGTACCACAGGGTATGGTGCCGGAACTCTTTGTTAGTTTAAGTGATGACCCACCTTTCGCGATGGCTCAGGTGATTATACAAGTGCGCGATCATGGTTCAGATGATACCTATGGGCGTAGTGAAGACCGCTTCTCCGAAGCGTCTTATCGGGAGTAGGAGAACGGTATGAGTGTTTATAATAAAGGCGCAGAGCCAGACCAGCAGGAAAACTGGGGCGACATTGTGCGTCAGATTTTTATTTTAGTGGTCGTGATTTTTGGAGTGCGCTCTTTTTTCATTGAGCCCTTTAATATTCCATCAGGCTCGATGATCCCAACCTTGCAGATTGGGGACTTTGTGGTCGTCACGAAGCCGAGCTACGGTTATTCACGCTATTCTTTCCCATTCTCTTTTCCGCTTTTTTCCGGGCGGGTTTTTGGGAGCTTGCCGCACCGTGGGGATGTCGCGGTTTTCCGTTATACGCAAGACACATCCATTGATTATATCAAACGTATTGTTGGTCTGCCTGGGGATCATATTCGTGTCATAGCGGGTAAGCTTATCCTGAATGGTCAGGAGCTCCCACGGCAGTCGATGGGGCCATATTCGTTCCGTGATGAAATGGGAACGCATTTTTCGGGTGAACGCTACCGCGAGACGCTTGCACGTGAGAATGGCAAGGGTTCAGTCACGCATGAGGTGTTGAAGCTGACAGATGAAGGGCCCGCAAACAATACAACCGAGTATGTGGTGCCGCAGGGTTGTCTGTTCGCGATGGGTGATGATCGCGACGATAGTTCCGATAGTCGTTTTCAAGGTGGGCGTGAAACAGGGAAATGTGCGGCGCCTGCAGGGAATGATTTTCTTCGTGCGTCCGATCGTGACTTAGGATTTGTGCCGGTTGAAAACCTCGTCGGGCATGCGCAATTCGTTCTCTTCTCTATTGATCTAAAGCACCCATCTTGGCAGTTCTGGTATTGGCCTGCTGAGATCCGTTGGGGGCGTTTTTTGCACGGTGTTCATTAATGGCAGAGCAGGGAAATCCAGCTCAAACGATTGAGCGTTTGCTGCATTATCAGTTTGCACGCTCCGAGCTGTTGCATGAGGCTTTGACGCATCGTTCAGCCTTGTCGCGTCGTCCACCTAAGGGAAAGGGGCGCTCTGGGCAACAATCCAAGCGTTCTCATACGAAAGGGCAAGGCTCTAATGAGCGCCTTGAGTTTGTCGGGGATCGCGTTCTTGGTTTGGTAATGGCTGAATGGCTTTTTGAGCGCTATCCTCAGGAGCAAGAAGGGGCTTTGGGAGCACGACATGCTCACCTAGTCTCTCGCCCTGTGTTGGCAGAGGTTGCGGATGCGATCTCCTTGGCGGATATGCTCCATATTGCCCAACATGAAGAGGCGGCCGGTATTCGCACACTTGCCAGCGTTCGTGCTGATGCGATGGAAGCTCTTTTAGGGGCGATTTATCTTGATGGTGGCCTAGAGCCTGCGCGTCGCATTGTGCGGCAGTTGTGGGGGAAGAGCATTGAGAGTGGGGCGCGCCCGCATAAAGAACCCAAAACGTTACTTCAAGAGTTTTTGCTAGGCCGTGGTGAGTCTTTGCCGCGTTATGAAATGGTATCGTCTGATGGGCCATCTCATGCTCCGGTTTTCTGTGTGCAGGTGCAAGCGATGGGTCACATTGGGCATGGACAAGCAGGAAGTAAGCGTTTGGCCGAAAGTGCTGCAGCAAAAGATTTGCTTCATAAGTTAGGGCAGGAGAAAAAGCATGCCTGATCACCTCTCGTCACGTTGTGGTTTCGTTGCGCTCGTAGGGGCGCCTAACGCTGGGAAATCCACACTCCTTAACCGCATGGCAGGCGCTAAGCTTTCCATTGTTAGCCCTAAGGCGCAGACAACGCGTTTTCGGACATTGGGCATCGTCATGCGGGAGCAGACGCAGCTGATTTTTGTTGACCTCCCAGGGATCTTTAAACCAAGGCGGCGGCTTGATCGGGCGATGGTGAATGCTGCGTGGAGTGGTGCTCAAGATGCTGACCTGACGCTCTTTATGATTGATGCCCGGCGTGGCTTGGCTGATGATGTGCGCGAGATTATGGGGCGGCTCGCTGAGAGCAAGCGTACCATTTGGCTTGTGCTCAACAAGACAGACATGGTGAGTCCACAGCAGCTCCTGCCTTTAACGCAAGAGGTGAGTGATACGCTGAAGGTTGATCAGGTTTTTATGGTCAGCGCCCGCTCTGGTGACGGTGTGGATGAGCTATTGGATCATTTGGCGCGAGCTATGCCGGAAGGCCCGTATCTCTACCCTGAAGATGATTTAACCGATTTGCCGGATCGCTTGTTGGCCGCTGAAATGGTGCGTGAGCAAGTGTTCTTACAAACACATGAAGAAATCCCGTACCATGCGACGGTTGAAACAGAATCGTTCAAACAGCGTCGTGATGGATCGGTGCGGATTGATGTGACGATTTATGTCTCTCGTCCTGGTCATAAGGCTATTTTGATTGGCGAAAGAGGCAGTCGAATCCGTGAAATTGGCATGCGGGCACGGCGTTATCTGGAGCCATTGTTGGACTGTCCGTGCCATTTATTCCTGAATGTAAAGGAACGTGCCGAGTGGGATAAAGAAACAGCCCGTTTACGTGCGTTGGGTCTTGATGAGTATGGCTAAGCTTTTCGCAAAGGAGTTGCGCTCTCTGACTTGTTCCCAGAGGCGTGGCTCTGTATGTAGGGGGGAACCGTATTTTTCAAAGACATCAGAGTTAAGAGAGCCGGCACGATATGAGCACCGCTGCGCGAGAACAGAAGTTTCCCTATAAACGCGTCCTGCTCAAGGTGTCAGGTGAAGCGTTAATGGGGAAGGGGTCTTCTGGTGTAGATCCCGAAATGGTGGACATGGTGGCCGCCGATATTGCTGCGGTTGCAGCTAAAGGCGGGCAAGTTTGCTTAGTTGTTGGCGGGGGGAATATCTTCCGCGGATTAGCTGCTGCCGCTAAGGGAATGGATCGCGTTCAAGGCGATTATGCCGGAATGTTGGCAACGGTTATTAACGCCCTTATGCTTCAAAATGCTCTGGAACGGCGTGAGATTGAAACGCGTGTGATGACGGCTATCCGGATGGAATCGATTGCGGAACCTTATATCCGCCGTCGTGCTGTGCGTCATATGGAAAAAGGGCGCGTTGTAATTTTTGCAGCAGGCACGGGGAACCCATTCTTCACGACTGACACAGCTGCCGCATTGCGTGCTAACGAAATGGAGTGTGACGCTCTGTTTAAAGGCACGCAGGTAGATGGTGTCTATGCCGCCGACCCACGTCATCACCCTGATGCGGAGCGTTATGACGAGCTAACCTATATGGATGCGCTTGCTCGTAATCTTCAGGTGATGGATGCCGCGGCGGTGAGCTTGGCACGAGAGAATTCCTTGCCTATCGTCGTCTTCAACATTCATGCTCCAGGCGCTTTTGCGACGGCGATGCGTGGAGAAGGGCGTTTTACCCGGATTGTCGAAAAGAGCACGGGAACAGAGCCTTCAGGCTCTTAAGATTAAGACATTATTGCGAGAGAGTACTGTCTTAAACGAAAGGAATTATCCATGAGTGTCGAATTAAATGATCTCCTTGAAGACCTAAAGCGTCGTATGGAAGGCGCTCTTGAGAGTTTGCGCCGTGACCTTTCGGGGTTACGCTCAGGCCGTGCAAGCCCAAATTTGCTCGAGCCTATTCGTGTTGAAGCGTATGGTTCTGTCATGCCGATGTCTCAGGTGGGGTCGATTGCCGTGCCAGAAGCACGGATGTTGACGGTTTCTGTTTGGGATAATGCTCTGGTTGGGGCTGTTGAGCGCGCTATTCGCGATAGCGGTTTAGGCCTAAACCCTGCCGCTGAAGGGCAGACCATTCGGGTGCCGATCCCACAGTTGACGGAAGAACGCCGCAAAGAGATGGCCAAAGCTGCGGCTCGTTATGCTGAGAATGCTCGTATTGCTGTGCGCGGTGTGCGTCGTGATGGTATGGACACGACAAAGGCGCAGGAAAAGAAAAGCGAGATCAGTCAGGATGATATGAAGAGCTGGACAGCGGCCATTCAGAAGCTGACAGACGAGCATATTAGCAAGGTTGATTCGATTCTTGCTGATAAAGAACGCGACATCAAGCAGGTCTGATGGCGGTAAGACGTTGACTTCTTCTTCTCACTCTTCTGCCTCTACTACGCTAGGGGCAGAGGTGACACCGCGGCATATCGCCATCATTATGGACGGTAATGGGCGCTGGGCGCGTCGTCGTGGTGTGCCTGTAGCGCAGGGCCATAAGGAAGGCGGCGAAGCCGTGCAGCGTTGCGTGCGTGCGGCCCTGAAAAATGAGGTGCCGTTCCTCACGCTGTACGCTTTTTCTTCCGAAAACTGGCGTCGCTCTCATGAGGAAGTGGGAGAGTTGACGTCTCTGTTGCGTTTTTATCTCAAGCACAAACTCGCTGATTTGCACCGCCAAGGTGTGCGGTTGCGCATTATTGGAGAGCCGGAGCATTTCGGTGCTGCTGTGTGTCAGGAACTCCAACGTGCGGAAGAGAAAACAGCGCAAAATAAGCGTTTAACGATGCTTTTAGCATTATCTTATGGTGGTCGCGCCGAGATGGTGGGAGCGGCTCGTTCGCTAGCTTGTAAAGTTGAAGCAGGCCTCCTTCATGCTGATGATATTGATGAAACTGCCTTAAGTGCCTCATTGCAAACGCACGACATTCCCGATCCAGACGTGATTGTACGAACCAGCGGTGAGAAGCGTCTGTCTAACTTCCTCTTATGGCAATCTGCTTACGCTGAGCTGATTTTTTTGGAAAAACTATGGCCTGATTTTCAGGAAAGTGACTTTTCAGACATTATACAGCGTTATGCACGCCGTCAGCGTCGTTTTGGTGGAAGACCTTTAGGAGAGGAGAAAGCATCATCGTGACGGAACTTCAGAAGCGTCTGTTATCGAGTGCTGTTTTAGTTCCTGTGGCGGTGGCCTGCTTGTGGTATGGGCGCTGGGCGTATGATGCCCTTCTCTTGGCTGTTATGGTAGGGATGGTCTGGGAAGGGGCTACGCTACTTGGGCAACAGATGCGCTGTTTGCGTGGTGCTTTGCTTCTGTTGTGGCCGTTTTGTGCTGGTGTTCTGGCTATTAAAGAACAATGGTTAAGCGTTCTCTATCTTGCTCTGGCGGCGCTTTTCTTTGGTGTGCGTCTATGGGGGGCTGTTCTTGTCTCTCTTATTGGAGGAAGCGCATTACTCTATTTGCGTGCCCGCCCCGATGGGTTGTATGAAACCTTATTCGTTATGGCTGTTGTTGTCGCAAGTGATAGCAGCGCCTATGCGGTTGGACGGCTTATAGGGGGAGCGAAGTTGGCGCCTTCTATTTCTCCGGGGAAAACGATTTCCGGCTCTCTTGGCGGATTGTTTGGTGCCGCTCTTATGGGCGGTATAATTGCTCATTTTGCTATGGGATATTGGTGTGGTTTTGCTTTCCTTTGGGGAGCTGTGGTTGGTGTGGCTGCTCAATGTGGGGATTTAGGCGAGAGTGCGTTTAAGCGTCGTCTTGGCGTTAAGGACTCTGGTGCCCTTATCCCGGGACATGGCGGTTTATTAGATCGTTTTGATGGTCTTCTTCTTGCAGCACCTTTAGCAGCATTGATTGCACTTTTGAGCCACCATAAGCCTCTGTGGCTGTTGGGGGCTGGGTAGTCTTGCCCTAAGAAGAACCAAGTTTTGTTAGTCGATCATGGTTGGTGTGAATAGTATTTGATCGGCATGTTTCGTAAACATGACGTGAGGTGAGGAGCGTAATCTCATGACAGATGGCCCTAGACGGCGGCGTATCAGCGTATTGGGAAGTACTGGCAGTATCGGGACGTCAACGGTTGATCTGCTAAAACGCATAGCGGACGATATTACGGTGCGTGCTTTAGTTGGTGGGCAAAATGCGCAGCTTCTGGCTCAGCAAGCGCGTGAGCTAAAGGCCGAATGGGCGGTTATCCACGATGAAACCCGTTATGACGAGCTTAAAGCCCTTCTGGATGGGAGTGGTGTGCGCGTTGCGGCGGGGCGTCAGGCTGTGATTGAGGCAGGTGCTTTGGAGGCAGACTGGACGATGGCGGCCATTACCGGTGCGGCTGGCCTCGCGCCAACACTGGAAGCTGTTAAAAACGGGAATGCTGTCGCTCTTGCTAACAAAGAAGCGCTTGTGTGTGCGGGCGATGTGATGCTTCAGGCCGTGAAAGATGCGGGCGCTACGCTCTTGCCGGTTGATTCAGAACATAACGCTATTGCCCAATCCCTTGGTGATAATGATCCGGCCTCTGTCGAGAAAATTATCCTTACGGCTTCTGGAGGGCCCTTCCGCACGGCAACGCGTGAGGAAATGGCCGTTGCAACCCCAGAGCAGGCACTGAAACACCCGACCTGGTCTATGGGAGCGAAAATCACGATTGATTCGGCTTCTATGGCCAATAAAGGTCTTGAGGTGATTGAAGCAGCTCGTCTGTTCGGGCTTGATGAACAGCAGATTGACGTGCTTGTTCATCCACAATCAGCCGTACATGGCATGGTGCGCTATAAGGATGGAAGCTTCGTGGCGCAGATGGGGTCAGCGGATATGCGCATTCCCATTTCACACACGTTAGCGTGGCCTACGCGTATGGAAACACCCTGTGAACGCTTAGATTTTGCAAAAATGGGGACGATGACCTTTGAAGAGGCTGATGAGACGCGCTTTATTCCATTGCGTCTTGCTCGACAGGTGCTGCGCGCAGGTGGCATGGCACCGACAGTTTTTTCTGCTGCGAATGAAGTGGCTGTTGAAGCGTTCTTGGATGGGCGGATCCGTTTCCTTGGTATTGGTGAGCTGATTGACGCGTCATTGCAAGCGATGCCGAGTAACCCAGAACCACAAGAACTTGACGATATTTATGAGTGGGATCGGCGCGGGCGTGAGTTGGCGCGTGAGCAGATCGCTCGGATGGGATCATGATGCACACGGTTGAGAGTATTCTTATAGGTATTTTAGTGCTGAGCGTGGTCGTTTTTGTCCATGAGCTTGGGCATTATTTAGCGGCGCGCTGGCGGCATATTAAGGTGGATGTTTTTTCCATCGGTTTCGGCCCGGCCCTTACGTCGTGGTATGATCGTGCGGGAACGCGTTGGCAGTTAAGTGCTCTTCCTTTGGGAGGATACGTAAAGCTGCACGGCTTCGGGGGGGATGATTCTTCTGATGAGGCTGTTGACGATGATGAAGCTTTTCATAGAAAGCCGGTATTGTCGCGTGCAATCGTGACGGTCATGGGGCCTGTCTTTAATTTCATTTTCACAATTATCATTTTCATCGGATTATTTGGCTTTTATGGCCATTCTGAGGTTCGCCCAGATGTAGGAGAGATTGAGCCGGGGAGTGTCGCTCAAAAAGCTGGCCTTCATGTTGGCGATCATCTGACGTCTCTTAATGGTCGCACGCTTTTGGGTGTGGCTGATTTACAGGCTCAGATTAGCGCTCATCCAGGAGAGAATGTGACACTGGGCTTGAGCCGCCAAGGGCAGGACTTGGCATTGCCGCTTACTCTAGGGGAAAAAGGGCAGGCTGGTCATAAAACAGGCTATCTGGGTGTTAGGTTTAGCATTGTCATCGGTAAGGCGCTTCCTTTCTATGAGGCTGTTCCTATGGCCTTTGAAAAAACGTGGGATCTGTGTGTGCAGGTTTTACAAAGCGTGTGGCAGATTATCAGTGGCCAACGCAGCGCATCGCAGCTTTCGGGGACGATTGGTATTATCCATGCCTCTGGACAGGTGGCCCATTATGGTTGGGTGAGTTTGCTGCTGTTCGTTGCCGCTATTTCGACCAGTTTGGGGCTCTTTAATCTGTTTCCCATCCCAATGCTTGATGGTGGTCATCTGGTTTTTTATGCGGCAGAGGCGATTATGGGGCGCCCTGTATCTGAGCGTGTGCAAGGATATGCTCTGCAAGCTGGTTTAAGCCTTGTCTTAGTCTTGTTCTTATTTACGGGATATAATGACTTGAGAAATTTAGGTTTTTTCCACAAGATTGAAAGCATCTCTCATTGGGTATTTTCACAGCATTAGTGCAATGGTAAGAGATGACATGTGAGAATATGCGAAAAATGTCATTATGAGGCTTAGTGTCTGCGTCTTTTCGCATGTATCTCTTGCGCAGAGGGTGAGTTTTCAGATACCTCGCATAAGACATGGCGCGATAGGGTCTTTATAAGAATCTGGGACGAGGAATACCGGTTTTGTCAGGAATACGCATAGAAGGTCTTCGGCCTGTAGCCGTCCGATTAGCTCTGCTGGCCTCGGCCTGCTTGTTTCCTGCCTATTTTTGTGATGCAGAGGCGGCGTTTGTTCATCGTCAGACCCCTCATCACACAAAAAGGCACCACCAGAGCGCTGCACGTCATAGCGTTGCCTTGGGTAAGCAGGACACTTCTCAAGTGCCTGAGGGAGGCGTTGCCGAATCTATTGTTGTCAAAGGCAATACGCGCATCGAAACAAGCACTGTCCTCTCTTATATGGTGGTGCAGCCGGGTGACAGTTTCAATAGGGACGCCTTAAATCGGTCGTTAAAAACACTCTATGCGACGGGTTTGTTTCGGGATGTGACGTTCCGTCGTGAAGGCTCCACATTGCTGGTGCAACTGGTTGAAAATCCTATTGTGAACCGTATTGTTTTTGAGGGCAATCATGCCCTTAAAGACGCTGAAATTATGAAGGAATTAAACCTTCGTCCACGCGCCGTGTTTTCAACGCAGACTATTGCGGCTGATCGCCAAAAGATTTTGAATATGTATGCGGGGCGGGCGCGTTATGGTGCTACGGTGACACCGCAGATTATTCGCCTATCGCATAACCGTGTTGATGTTATTTTTAATATCAACGAAGCACGTCAAAGCCTCGTGAAGAAAATTGTCTTCGTCGGCAATCATTCTTTTAGCGAAGCGGCATTGTCGAACGTCGTATCGTCTAAAGAATCAGCATGGTATCGCTTCTTCTCTTCTTCAGATGAATATAACCCAGAGCGTGTGCGGTATGATGCGGAGCTTCTGCGCCGTTTCTACCTGCATAATGGGTTTGTTGATTTCCGTATGATTGATGCGACGGGTGAGCTGTCGCCAGATCATAAGACGTTCTACATTACGTTTACCTTTAAAGAAGGGCCACGTTACCGGCTGGGTAAGATTGATGTGCGGTCTAATATCCATCACGTGACAGCGAAGATGATGAGACCTCATATTGAGGTCTATAAAAACCAATATTACGACGGAACGGCTATTCAAAACAACTCAACCGATATGCAGGATTGGTTGCAGGGCAATGGCCACCCATTCGCTATGGTGCGGACAGAAATCGCTCGTAATCCTGAAAAGAAGATCGTTAATCTTCTCTATGACATTGTCGAAGGGCCCCATGTTTACGTTGAGCGTTTAGACGTCAACGGGAATACGATTACACGGGATTCGGTTATCCGCCGGAACTTACCTGTAGCCGAGGGTGATGCCTACACGCCGTCCACCCGTAAATATGCGCGTATGGCGTTACAGGATCTTGGCTATTTTAGCAGTGTTTCAGTGGATCAAAACCAAGGTTCGGCTCCTGATAAAGTGGATCTGAGCGCCAATGTGACTGAAAAACCGACGGGGGAATTCTCTCTCGGTGGTGGTTACTCAACCGACGTGGGTGTGTTGGGTAACCTCGCATTGAAGCAACATAACTTGCTTGGAACAGGGGTTGATGCGGGGTTCTCCGGTACGGTGGCTTATTATGAAAAGCAAGCCGACCTGTCATTGACGGATCCATACTTCCTTGGGCGTAACTTTGTTGCGGGTGCTGATATTTATTTCGTGCAGAATAACTATCAGACGTATCAGAGCTATAATGAAGGACAATATGGTCTCTCGCTGCGTTTAGGCTATGCGTATAACCGCTATCTCTCGCAGTCATGGACTTATACGCTGGTCGATCGTCATGTCGGGAATTCGTACCCTCATACAGAATATCCCGGTTTCAGAGATGACGTTTCTTCTATTTACGTGTTGCAGTCAGCAGGCTGGTCGCTTCTTTCCCAGATCAGTACGACGTTGACATATGACCGCCGCGATAACCGCATGAGCCCACATTCTGGTTTTATGCTGTCTGCGACGGGTGATTTTGCTGGTTTAGGCGGGGATGAAAAATATGCCCGCGGCAAGTTTACGGGTGCGTATTATATTCCTCTTGATGATATTACCGGGAGCCATAGCTGGACAGTCCAATTAAAGGGCGGTGTTGGCTATATGGGGGACTGGGGCGGCCGCCATAGTGATCGTAATATTATTGATAACTTTTACCTTGGTGGTCAGAACTTGCGCGGCTTCCTTCAGGGGGGGGTGGGGCCGCGTTCTGGCCATATTCGCGGTGCTAATGGCCAATGGATACCGGGCTATGGTGGGCAGGAAGATCTGTTGGGGGGGCGTTTTATGTACACGGCTTCCGCTCAGCTGAACTTCCCACTGCCGATGGGTGATTCTTTTGGTATTTCTGGCCGTGGGTTTATTGATGCTGGTAGTTTGGCTGGGACACGTGTTCGCCACCACTACACAAGCCAGCGCCAGGACGGATCACTCTTTACCCCCATCAATGGGAATACCTTTACACCGCGCGTTGCGGGCGGTTTGGGGATTTCTTGGCAGAGTCCATTTGGTCTTGTTAATATTGATGGTGCTGTGCCTATTCACAAGGAACGTGGTGACCGCGTTTATCCTATTCGTTTTGGGTTCGGGCAGCAGTTTTAATTCTGTGTTGTGTCGTAATTCCCTTTTTACTGTTCTTGTATAGTTGCAGAGAGATTGATTATGCCGCGCTTTTCTTTGACCCGAACACTGACCGCTTTAAGTGCCTTGACCATGCTCCCGTTAACGCATGCTTATGCTGCAGGGAGTAATGGTGGGTGGTTTGTTCCTAAGACACAGCAAGCACCAGCAGCGCCTCCACGGCATGCTGCACCAGTGGCTGCGCCCGAGCCAGAGCCTATGGATGATGATGGTTCAGGAGGAGATGGAGGCCCAGTAGATAATGGGGCAGGTGGGCAGAATCCTCCGCCCGTTTTCCCTCTTCCGCCTGTTCCGGCTGCTCCTGCGATTGCAAAAGAAGCGCCACCGCCTGCAGCGGCGATTGGTATTATTAGTGTGCAGGGTGTTATGCAGCTTTCTACAGCGGCGCAAGAAATTCAGCAGGTTCTTGGTGCGCGTCGCGATCGTTTAGCGCATGAAGTGCAGAAAGAGGAAGCCGCTTGGCGGGGAGAGCAGCAGAAGCTGCAGATGCAGGCGCGCTCTCTGACCTCTGATCAGCTCCAGCTGCGCGTGCGGCATTTGCAGGAACGTCGCGCTAAAGACCAGCATGTCTTTGGCAATCAGGCGCGTATCATTCAGGAAGCGTATCAGGTTGCGTTCCATCAGATTGAACGTGTGCTGGAACAGCATGACGGTATTGTCTCCCGCGTAGCGGCCGCACGCGGTATGAATTTAATCTTACATGCCGAGCAAGCTGTGTTGCATGTGGATGGTCAGGATATCACCGAGGAAGTGGCAAGCCACTTGAACCAAGTGCTCCCACATGTTTTCATTCCCGATGATGGTGCCGATCCAGAAGAGCTTGCACGTTCTGGTAAAATGGCCACCACGGCTGATGAAGAAAGCATGATGCGTCAGGCTGCGTCAGCACCACAACAAAGCGGTACGTCCGCTCAGCCGCAGGCGTCAACGTCAGTGTTGCGCCGACATTAATAGATCAGACATAACAAGCTAGAGGAGGCGGCTATGTCAGCGTCTTTCCCCGGAGAGGGGCCTTTTTTCCAGAGACGAGGGCCGTTTTCCCTAGCGGATGTCAAACAGGCCATAGGTCTTCCACGAGATCATAGCGTGGAAGAGATGGTCGAGTATGAGGGGGTAGCCCCCCTGCATACAGCGACTAAAAAGCATATTAGCTTTCTTGATAACCGCCGCTATTTACCTCTTTTAAAAGAAACACATGCCGGGGCTATTGTTGTTTCTCGTGCGTTTGCTGATTTGGTTCCGTCACATACCGTCCCCTTAGTGTGTGAGAGCCCTTATTTAGCGTGGTCACGCGTAGCGCGTTTATTTCACCCTGTTTCTCCTTCACGGTCTGTGCGTCATCCCAGTGCTGTCATTGGACACAATGTTGAGATCGGTGAGAATGTTGAGATTGGCCCCTTTGTTACTATTGGCGATGGCGCTCGTATTGGTGATGGTTGTGTCATTGCGGGGCACGTGGCGATTGGTGCTGCTGTAGAAATAGGGGCAGGGTGCCGGATCGGTTCTCATGTCACTGTTTCTCATGCGATTTTAGGAGAGCGGGTTGTTCTCTATCCAGGCGTGCGTATTGGGCAAGATGGATTTGGATTTGCCGTTGGGCCGGATGGGTTTGAGACGGTTCCACAGTTAGGACGTGTCCTGTTGGGCGACGGTGTGGAGGTTGGTGCGAATTCAACCATTGATCGTGGCTCCATGAAAGATACGGTGATCGGTGCTGGAAGTCGCATCGATAATCTTGTTCAGATTGGCCATAATGTGACGTTAGGCCGGTGCTGCATCGTCGTTGCGCAGGCAGGAATTTCTGGTTCGACGGAGCTTGAGGACTTTGTGACAGTCGCGGCACAAGCAGGGCTTATCGGACATATTCATATTGGCAAAAAAGCCCGTATTGGTGCTCAATGTGGCGTTATGTCTGACGTTGAAGCAGGCGCTGATGTTATTGGCAGCCCTGCAATGCCCTTCAGAGAGTTTTTCCGTAATGTCGCAACGCTTCGGAAACTTTCGCGAAAAAAACCTTCATGATGGTTTTTTCTATCGAGTTTTGATAGATAACGTTCACATGCCGCTCGTCTTGCTTAGGCGGAGAGCGGTAAGCTTCTGGTGAGAATGGTAGGAAGGTAGAGGTAGTGGACGAAGCGACTGAGCTGACGCATCAGGTTCCCGAGAGCGTTGACATCCAGCAGATCATGAAAGCGATTCCTCATCGCTATCCTTTTCTGCTGGTTGATAAGATGGAAGAAATTAAAGCGGCGGAATCAGCAGTTGGCATTAAAAATGTCACCATGAATGAGCCGTTCTTTCAAGGGCATTTCCCGTCACGTCCTGTGATGCCGGGCGTTTTGATTGTTGAAGCGATGGCTCAGACGGCGGCCACTTTGGTTGTGCTGACGCTGGGTGAAGCTTTTGAAGGGAAGCTGGTTTATTTCATGACGGTAGAGAATGCTAAGTTCCGTCGTCCTGTTGGGCCCGGAGATCAGCTTCGTATCCACGTCAAAAAAGAACGTGCACGTGGTAATGTGTGGCGGTTCCGTGGTGTTGCTCGTGTTGATGACGTCTCTGTTGCAGAAGCGTCTTTTAGTGCGATGATCGTGGACTAATTCCATGGAAGGCATGGCGGGCCAAACGGTTCAATGTGAGATACACCCAACAGCTATCGTGGATCCAAATGCTTCTTTAGGTCGTCATGTTGCAATTGGTCCGTGGTGTTGCGTTGGTCCGCATGTTCGTTTGGGTGACGGTGTGCGGTTGCATGCTTCCGTGATCGTAGATGGGCATACGACCCTTGACGACGGAGTGGAGGTTTATCCCTTTGCAACGATTGGCCTTGCACCGCAGGATTTAAAATATGCCGGGGAACCAACCCGCTGTCATATTGGCGCACGGACTATTTTACGAGAAAGTGTTACTGTCCATCGTGGGACATCCCAAGCGCATGGGGAAACGCGTATTGGGCATGATTGCCTGCTGATGGCTAACGCCCATGTCGCCCATGATTGTGTGTTGGGTGATCATGTCATTATCGTGAATAATGTTGTCATGGGAGGGCACGTCTCTATTGAAGATGGCGCACGCATTATGGGGTCTGCAGCGATCCATCAATTTGTGCGGATTGGCCGCGGTGCTGTCGTTGGAGGGCTTTGTGGGGTAGAGATGGATGTTCTGCCTTATGGAAGTGTCCTCGGTAATCGCGCCCGCCTTGTGGGGCTTAATTGGGTTGGTTTGAAGCGCTCAGGAGTGAGTGCTGAAGAAGTTCAGCTGATGCGTCGCGCCTTTCGTCATCTTTATCCAAGAGCAGGCGTTGAGGGGCGTGTTTTGCGCCAACGTATGGATGATGTGCGGGAGCGATATGGTCATATTGATCGTGTTGCTGAAATGCTTTCTTTTATGGAAGCCCCTTCGCAACGCGGGCTGACACGGGCTGCAAGCCGCACCCTTATGGAACAAATTGACCGTGATGCTGGGTGAGTGCGTCCGTGAAGACGTGTGAAGCGGTCGGCATTATTGCGGGTGGAGGCCCCCTTCCGGCGCAGCTTGCCGAGGCTGTGCAGCGGCAAGGGAGACCAGTCTTTCTTGTTGGCATCGCGGGCTTTGCGAACCCTGATCTTTTATCCCCTTTTCCTCACCGCTTTTGTCGTCTTGCCGCCGCTGGTGAGATTTTAGACGCGTTTCGTGCGCATCATTGCCGCGAGCTTGTGCTGATTGGGCCGATTAAACGGCCTGCATGGCGTGATCTTAAACCTGATGCTGAGGGCGCGCGTATCCTTATGCGGTTAGGGCGTGCTGTTTTTAGCGGCGATGATGGGCTGCTTGCCTCTGTGGTGCGGGTATTAGAAGAAAAAGGATTTGCCGTACGGGGTGCGCATGAGTTTCTTCATGACGAGCTTGGGACGAGAGGAGCGTTAGGCCAGATTGAGCCTGATGAGCAAGCACATCGTGATATAGAACGGGCTGCTCGTGTGTTGCGTGTTATGGCTCCTCTTGATATTGGCCAGGGCTGTGTTGTGCAAAATGGTCTTGTCTTGGCCGTGGAGGCTCTAGAAGGAACCGATGGTATGCTGCAACGATGTCGAGCGTTGAAGCAGGAAGGCGTCGGTGGTATCCTACTAAAGATGCCTAAAACGGGTCAGGAACTTCGTGCTGATATGCCCGCGTTAGGAGCGGAGACAGTACGGCGTGCGGCCGAAGCGGGTCTGCGTGGCATCGCTTTTGCGGCTGGTGGCACGCTCCTTATGAATAAACAAGAATGTGTGAAAGAAGCAGACCGTTTAGGGCTCTTCTTATATGGTTACGCGCCGCGTGTATCATGATCGTTTTGGAAGGATGTAAAAGCGTATGAGTAGTTATCTACATACGATGGTTCGTATTCGTGACATTGACCGCAGCCTTGCTTTTTATCGCCTCTTGGGGATGAAGGAACTGCGTCGCAGTGAGGTGCGTGAAGGCCGTTATACGCTTATTTATATCGGCTTTACCGATAATGCTCACGGTCAAGCAGAAATCGAGTTGACGTATAATTGGGATCAGACCGAAGATTATACGATCGGTAGTGGCTTTGGTCATTTTGCGGTAGGTGTTCCTAATGTTGCTGCAACCGTTGAAGAGATACGGCAAGGCGGCGGGAAGGTCACTCGTGAGGCAGGGCCTTTGAAATTTGGGACGATTATTATCGCCTTTGTTGAAGACCCTGACGGATATAAAATTGAGCTGATTGAAAAGCCTGACGCTTAATGTGGAGATGTTAGGTAGGTAACAGAGCCCAGTCCATTACGGTGCTGGGCTTTTTTATGAACAAGACGCGTTAAACCATAAGGGTGGGTTTATGGGGCAGTCTTGTCAGAAAAGAGGTGGTCGCCTTTAAGCCATTTCTGGGAGTTGTCAGCTGTTTTTAACAGGGCAGCGACGGCATCATCTAAAAAGACTGGGCCAGATTCAAGATTGAGTGCTTGTTCAGCTTTTTTGAGATGATCTTCTAAAACAAAAAGAAAAATCATGTTTTGGTGGGCTGCGTGGGCGTCATCTCCCTGATACCCCTTTTCCTCTTCGCAATATTGGCCCTTTATACAGAGTGCTAAGTCAAAGCTATAATAACCACGACAGACAGGTGGACGGTTTTCATAAATGGAACAAGCACCATCAAAGTGAAAAGGGCAGAAAGCCGCTTCAGTGTCCAAGCGCTCTTCAATGATGCGCAACTTTTCTTCTGAAAGTGTCGTCTGAGCGTGATCTAATGTTACAAAAGCCCACAATGGATTGACTTCGATGCGGTTATGGCAGCACGTGCCGCAGCCTTCCCGACAGGCGAGAGGAGGGGTAGGGCGGATTTCTTGAAGATGGGCATCAACCTGCTCATATTGGCGCAGAATGGCGTGACCAAGCGTAATAATATCGTGAGCCGTGCGAAGCGTAGGAAGCTTTTCGCTCAACCATTGATCCATTGTTGAAATATGGTCGCGCATATACGCAAGCGGCGAAGGGGAATGTGTCACGCGTCTTTCCTCGGTCTGGGGGATGAAAGGACAGCAGCGGTCAAAAACGCTCAATGATAAAGCAGGAGCCTTGCCCCTAGCGGATTAGGGACGGGTACGACAAGGGATGAAGGCGACGCTTTTGCAAAGAAAAATTGTAGTACTCAAGCCGCAATATATCATGAACGTTATTGAAGAAGACTGTATAACGTGGGAACAGGATTGACAGTCTTGTAGAGCAGCCTTACAAGCTCCACACGAATGTAGAAGGGTGTCGTGTAGCACGCCCTGTTCCTATACGCGCTTTTGCGGGCGTGTTTGTTGTTTAGAGGATGAATAATCATGAAGCGCACGTATCAACCTTCCCGCCTGGTTCGTAAGCGTCGCCACGGCTTCCGTACACGTTCTGCAACTGTTGGTGGCCGTCGCGTTCTAGCGAACCGCCGCGCAAAAGGACGTAAGAAACTGTCTGCCTAATCATGAAACAGCCTGACCGCCTTCAGAAGCGGTCGCAGTTTCTATATGTGGCCCGAAAGGGCCGCAAAATTGTGACCCCCGGTTTGATTGCGCAAGTTTTGCCATGTCAGGGGGCGCAAACGGCGTCTGTCGGTTTTACGGTTACGAAGAAAGTCGGTAATTCCGTTATTCGTAATCGGACAAAACGCCGGCTACGGGAAGCTTTGCGTCTTACCGCTCAAGAACATGTTCTTTCAGGAGGGCATCTTGTTTTTATTGGGCGTGCGGCGACGCGGAGTCGACCTTTTGAGAAATTGAAGCAAGATGTCCAAAAAGCTGTTTTGGCATTGAGCGACGCACATAAGTAGCGTTCCTGTGAGGCGAATTTTCTCATTTGTCCTTCTGAGTCTCATCTACTTTTATCGCCTGGCGATTAGTCCGTTGTTAGGGCGTAACTGTCGTTTCCATCCGACCTGTAGCGCGTATGCCTTGGAGTCGATCCAGCGGCATGGGCCTTTTCGAGGGGGATGGTTGACTATATGTCGACTCATGCGCTGTCACCCTTTTCATGAAGGCGGTATTGACCCGCCTCCTTAAAGAAGGACATCGTTTTAGTGGCGGTTTATCGCGCATTATGGCGTTGAGTGATGATGAAAACTTATAGGAAAATTACGTCAGCTATTGTTTTGAGGGCTTTTTTCCGTCACTGAAGAGAGAAATTCGCCCTCCAGTAAGATGAAAGAGCGGCCTTAGCCCGATGGAAAGTAGCAAACGCACTCTTTTGGCCATTGTTGTCTCGGCCATAATTTTGGTTGGTTTCAACTATTTTATGCCGAAACCACCGCACCAAGAATCCTCTCATAGCTCAACGCCTGTGCAAACATCTGCGCCAGCGCCGGTGCCAACTTCTCAAGAAGTAAAGCAGGATGACGCGTCCTTGGCTGATAAGCCAGCCCGTCGTCTGACGATCGCAGGGGCTTACGTAAAGGGCACGCTTAATCTGCGCGGCGCTCGGCTCGATGACCTTGTATTGACGCGTTATCGTGAGACACTGGCTAAAGATAGCCCTCTCGTGCGTCTGTTGGATCGCGCAACGAGCGAGCATCCAAGCTATCTCGTTATTGGTTGGCACAATGCGCCAGGCTATACAACGCGCCTTCCAGATGCGGCAACAGAGTGGCAAACAGAGGCAACAAAGCTTGCTCCCGGCAAGCCTATCACCTTGCATTGGGACAATGGAGCGGGGGTGACCTTCCAGATTCATTTGAGTTTGGATGATCATTACATGTTTGATGTGCAGCAGGAGGTAAGCAACCAGTCTGGCCAACCTGTTTCCGTTTATCCGTTCCAGCGTGTGCAACGTGACTATCTTCCGGCTGATACGGGCTCCTTAACAGCCTATGAAGGGCCAATTGCGGTCATGAATGGGACACTGGCTGACAATGGATATAAGAACCTGCGAAAAGGCAGCGATGCGCCTGAGCATGTATCATGGCAAACGACAGGCCAAGGCGGCTGGGGCGGTATTACAGATAAATATTGGCTAACAGCGATTGGTGCTGATGCAGGGGCCCAAGTCTCAGCACGTTATGCTTATGACCCACAGTTGGGCCGTGGCGGTTCTTATCAGGTTACCTTTGCAAGCCGTGACCCGCAGTTAGTTCAGCAGGGTGCAACACTTGGCTTTGCAAGCCATCTGTTTACCGGTGCGAAAGTTCCAAGTTTGCTTCAGACCTATGGGGAGAAGTTAAAGCTGCCAGATTTTGATAAAGCGATCGACTTTGGCTGGTTTAGCTTTATTACACGCCCCATTCTTTATCTGCTGCATTGGCTTTATGTGCATATCGGCAATTTCGGTCTGGCTCTGATGGCACTGACCTTAATTGTTAAGATTGTCTTCTTCCCGCTCGCCTCTAAAGCGGCGACATCTTCAGCACGGATGCGTTTGGTCGCTCCGAAAGTGACGGAAATACGCGAGAAGTTTAAAAGTGATCCGATGGCAATGAACCAGAAGATCATGGCGCTGTATAAAGAGGAAAAGATTAATCCAGCCGGTGGCTGTTTGCCGATCTTGATCCAGATGCCGATTTTCTTCTGCCTTTATAAAATGCTCAATATCAGCATTGATGAGCGCCATGCGCCCTTCTTTGGATGGATTCGTGATCTATCCGTGCCGGATCCGACAAATCTGCTTAATCTGTTGGGGCTTATTCCCTATGACCCGACCCATCTTGCGTCCTTCCTTCATGTGAGCATCTGGGGAACAGCGTTGGGTGTGACATTCTGGCTCATGCAGCGTCAGAGCATGGTGAGTATGGATCCAGCTCAGGCGCGTATCATGCAGTTTATGCCGCTGGTTTATGTGTTCATCATGTCGGGATTCCCGGCGAGCCTCTTGGTGTATTATACATGGAATAACCTGCTGACCTTTGCGCAGCAGTACTATATTCAAAATCATACCAAGTTGCCGAAACCAGTGAAGCGCTGAGAGGAATGACCAACGTGAAGGAACTCCCCGGAGAGTTAACAGCAGAAGAGTTGGAAGAGGGCCGTCGCCTGTTCGCAGGTGAGTGTGATTTCTTCTACGGTGCGCAATCACTGGAGCAATTGCCGGAGATTGGCCGTGCTGAAATTGCTTTTGCGGGACGTTCCAACGTTGGCAAGTCAAGCATTATTAATGCACTGACGAACCGTCGCTCATTGGCGCGCGCCTCTTCTGAGCCGGGACGCACGAAACAATTGAACTTTTTTGATCTGGCTGGACGTCTTACCTTGGTGGATATGCCCGGCTATGGCTTTGCAAAAGCCGCTAAGGCGGTCAAAGAGGATTGGCAACGCACGATGTTTGCGTATCTACGTGGACGCCCAACGTTAGAGCGTGTCGTGTTGCTGATTGATGGCCGTGTTGGGTTTAAAAAGTCAGACCGTGAGGTGTGTGAGCTCCTCAATAAGGCCGCCGTTGTTTTCCAGATCGTGTTAACGAAATGCGACTATCTCTCTGAAGCTGCGTTGCAAGGTCGCGTTGAAGAGGCGCAGGCCGTCGTGGCTGCCCATGCGGCCGCTTATCCCCATGTTCTTCCGACGAGCAGCACAACAGGGCTTGGAATCCCTGATTTGCGCGCGATGATGGCGCGTTTTGCTGAGCCTGCTTCTCCCCGCCAGTAAGGATCCCTCGAACCATGACAGAGCCTTCTCCCGATTCTCATAAATCCATGTCTGCACCAGAAGAGCTCATAACAGCCGAGGCACTGGGTGAGCAGCAGCAGGCGGCTATTTTGGCGGGAGCACTGCCTTATTTGCGGCAATATGCGGGTGATACCATCGTGGTGAAATATGGTGGCCACGCTATGGTAGAGGATGGCTTGGCAGCGACATTTGGACGTGATGTTGCGCTGCTGAAGCAGGTAGGCATCAATCCCATCATTGTGCATGGCGGCGGCCCGCAGATTAATGCTGTTTTGAAAAAGCTGGCTATCGAATCGCAGTTTATTGATGGGCTGCGTGTGACGGATCAATCCGTTGTCGAGGTGATCGAAATGGTGTTGTCTGGCACCGTTAATAAGCGTGTGGCGGATTTAATTAGCCGTGCTGGTGCTTTAGCTGCTGGGATTTCTGGGCGTGATGGCCGCCTCATTCAAGCACGGAAGCTTCATCATACACGTCGCGTGGGAGAGCGCGCAGAAGACGTTGATCTTGGCTATGTAGGCACACCGGAGACGGTTGATCCGCGTGTGTTGTATGCGCTGCTCGGGGCTGGGCTTATTCCGGTTGTGGCTCCTGTTGGTGCAGGGCCGAACGGGGAAACATATAATATTAACGCTGATACAGCAGCCGGGGCTGTCGCAGGTGCGGTTAAGGCATCACGTTTGCTAATGCTGACGGATGTGCCCGGCGTGTTGGACGAAAACGGTAAACGCATCGAAGAACTCAGCGCAGATGATGCGAAGCGCCTCATCCGGGAAGGGCATATCACGGGGGGAATGATCCCTAAAGTTGAGACGTGCCTGAAAGCTGTACAAGCAGGCGCAAAAGCGGCGGTTATTTTGGATGGTCGTGTGCCTCACACCTGCTTGCTGGAGCTCTTTACACGGGCAGGGCCGGGGACATTGATCAAAGCCTCCTAAGAAGGGGATAAGAGGGGGGGGAGAGTGGGTGTCCATGTTGACTTCCACCTCAACTCCGCGCATGGTTCGGTCTGCTATTTTCATCTAAAGAAGTTGGATTATTTTCATGCAGCATGATGCTCTTCGCGCCAGCATTGACGCCCTTTGGGAAGACCGTGATAGCCTTAGTTCCAAGACAGAGGGCAGCGCTCGCGAAACGATTGAAGCCGCTCTTGCCGGACTGGATAACGGCACGTTCCGCGTTGCAGAAAATACGTCAGAAGGTCGTGTGGTTCATGAATGGCTGAAAAAAGCTGTTCTGATGTCCTTCCGTCTTTATGACTCAGAGCCAATGGCCAATGCCTGCGGTGGGGCCCCGGGGTTTGATAAAGTTCCGTTGAAATTTGCCGATTGGGGCAAAGAAGACTTTGCTAAGGCGGGCTTCCGTGCTGTTCCTGGGGCGGTAGTGCGTCGTTCCGCCCATATCGCACCGGGTGTGGTGCTGATGCCAAGCTTTGTTAATCTTGGTGCCCGCGTTGAAAGCGGCACAATGGTGGACACATGGGCAACCGTTGGTTCCTGTGCTCAGATTGGTAAGAACTGCCATATTAGCGGTGGTGCTGGTATTGGTGGCGTTCTGGAGCCTCTTCAGGCAGCTCCTGTCATCATTGAAGATGATTGTTTTATTGGTGCGCGTTCTGAAGTGGCAGAAGGTGTGATAGTGGAGCGTGGCTCTGTGCTCTCCATGGGGGTTTTCCTTGGGGCATCCACGAAGATTATTGACCGTGCAACCGGTGACATCCATATGGGCCGTGTGCCGGCTTATTCTGTGGTTGTGCCGGGCACCTTGCCACCAAAGACCCCCGGCGGCCCAGCTCTGGCTTGTGCTGTGATCGTGAAGCGTGTGGATGAGCGGACACGTTCTAAAACATCGATCAACGATCTGTTGCGCGACTAAGATCATGAACGAGACTTCTTTCCCGACCGACCCATTACAGTTTTTACAAACGCTTCTACGTTGCCGTTCGGTAACCCCCGCAGATGATGGGGCGCTTGGCGTTATGAGTGACGCGTTGGCGGGAATGGGGTTTGAGGTGCATCGTCTGGACTTCGGGCCAGAAGAGGCACCAACGCCTAATCTCTATGCTCAACTGGGGCAAGGGCGTCCGTCTCTGTGCCTAGCGGGGCATACAGATGTCGTGCCACCGGGTGAAGGATGGTCGGATGATCCCTTTGCTGGTGTGGTGCGTGATGGGCAGATCTACGGGCGCGGTACAGCCGATATGAAGGGAGGTATTGCCTGCTTCGTTGCGGCTGTGGCGCGTCATCTTCAGAAAAATCCGCTCAAAGGCACGCTATCGTTCCTGATTACAGGGGACGAAGAGGGGCCCGCCCATTTTGGCACAAAACCTGTGCTTCAATGGATGAAAGAGCAGGATAAAATCCCAGATTTCTTCCTGTTGGGAGAGCCAACCAACCCCTCTGCATTAGGGGATGTGGTTAAAATTGGCCGGCGTGGCAGTCTTAATGCTGTGATTACGGTTCCGGGTGTGCAAGGACACGTGGCTTATCCGCATTTGGCCGATAATCCTGTGCATCATCTCATCTCGGCTCTTCATGAGCTGACGGCCCGTTGTCTTGATAAAGGAAGCGAGTGGTTTGCGCCGTCATCGCTTCAGGTTGTCAGTATTGATGTGGGCAACAAAGCGACGAATGTCATCCCCGGTGAGGCACAAGCGCGCCTAAATATTCGCTTTAATGACTGTCATAGCGGTGAGAGTTTGGCTTCTTGGATAAAAGAGGTTGTTGCACGCTGGGCACCGAAAGCGTCCGTGTCAATTGCTGTGAGCGGGGAATCGTTCTTGACGGAGCCGGGGCAAGCCGTCCAACAGCTCAGTGCTTCGGTAAAGGACGTGACGGGACGTGAACCGAAGCTTGATACAGGCGGTGGAACATCGGATGCACGTTTTATGACGCATTATGCACCGGTTGCAGAGTTCGGCCTTGTTGGGGCCACGATGCATAAATGTGATGAACATGTCGGTGTGCAATCGCTTGAAGAGCTCACGCAAATTTACCAGCATTTCATGGAACGCTTTGGCGTTTAAGGGGCAGAGGAAAACCCGTTATGAGGGATCAAACGGGTTTTCAGGATAGCCGACATCCATCAAACATAATCCATCAGCTGGGGCCGTTGGGCCTGCTTTGCAACGGTCTTTTGCCTCAAGAGCGTGTTTGACGCGTTCGGCTGGCCATTGACCGCTACCAACAAGAGCCAATGTACCAACCATATTGCGAACTTGATGGTGCAAAAAAGATCGTGCTTGCGTGTGGATCAGAACCTTATCGTCCTGACGTGTAATGCTAAGCTCGTCCAACGTGCGTAGGGCGTCTCGTGCTTGACATGCTGCTGCCCGGAAGGAAGAGAAATCATGCCGACCGATCAAATAGTTCGCGGCTTGCTGCATGGCATCCAGATCAAGAGACTGGCGAATATGCCAAACCGTTCCATCTAAGAGCGCTGGCCGTGCAGGGCGATTGAGAATGGTGTAGCAATAGCGCCGCCATGTGGCTGAGAAACGCGCATTCCAGTGAGGTGGGACGAGTGCTGCTTCCAAAATAGCAATCGGGTGGGGTTTTAGGTGATAATTGATTCCATCCCGCACGGCTTTGGCGGTGATATTGGCTTCTGCGGGGAAGTCCAGATGTGCGACGAGGCCGGCAGCATGAACCCCTGAATCGGTTCGTCCCGCCGTAATGCTGCTCACAGGACGGTTTGCAGCGACGCGGTAGGCGGCTTCTTCAATCAGTTGTTGAACAGAAAGACCGCTCTTTTGGCGCTGCCAGCCGACATAATTGCGGCCATCAAATTCAACACGAATGGCCCAACGGCGCACATGGGGCGGCGCGCTATCATCAATCAAGGCGATCCCCCGTCGAAAGACTGTTGCCACGGAGGAAAGCGGCACTATCCATCATGGCACGGCCCGGCTTTTGCAAGCGATCAATCCGTACAACGCCACGCCCGCAGGCGACATGCAGTTCATGATTGATCAAGGTTCCCGCCGGAGCGGAAGCAGGCGTCTCTAATGGTGTAACGGCCCCAATGCGGAGGACTTGGCCCTTATAATGGGTGAAGCTGCCAGGCCAAGGGGTAAAGGCACGGATCTGCTGGTCGATCTCACGGGCAGAGCGAGACCAGTCGATACGTCCATCTGTGCGGTTTAGACGTGGGGCGTAACAGCTTTGGCTATCATCTTGCGCGATGGCTGTCGGAGATTCTGCGAGGGCTTTGACGACCAGTTGTGCGCCAAGCTCTGACAGGCGATCATGCAATGAGCCTGCTGTATCGTCTGGCGCAATGGGCGTGCGGCCTTCAAGCAGCACCGCACCTGTATCGAGCCCTTCATCCATCTGCATAATGCACACACCGCTTTCGCGATCGCCTGCACGGATGGCTGATTGAATGGGGGAGGCACCACGCCAGCGGGGCAGAAGGCTTGCATGAATGTTCAAACACCCTTTGCGGGGGGCGTTGAGAATGGCCGGAGGAAGGATCAAACCATAAGCGGCGACGATTGCAGCATCTGCGTTAAGGGCGGCAAACGCTTCATGCTCTTCGTGATTATTCCGAAGACGAGCAGGAGTGCGCACCGATAAGCCGAGCGCATCGGCTGCTTCATGCACGGGTTGGCGACGCAGGCTTTTCCCGCGGCCCGCTGGGCGAGGAGGCTGGGTGTACACGGCCACAATATCGTGGCCGGCATCACGAAGAGCATGCAGAGCTGGCACAGAAAAATCTGGCGAGCCCATAAAAATGAGCCGCATAAGGCGCGTTATCTCCGCTTTTGTTCTTTGGCCAAGCGACGCAAGATCATATTGCGTTTGAGTTTGGAGAGATAATCAACAAAAAGAACGCCATCAAGATGGTCAATCTCATGTTGAATGCAGGTGGCGAGTAGCCCATCCACTTCTTGCTCAATCACCTCACCAGCAAGTGTGCGGTAGCGCACTTTGACAGCATCGGGGCGGACAACCTCGGCATATTGATTGGGAAGAGACAAGCAGCCTTCTTCGCGTGCAGCGAGGTCTTCGCTCTCATCAATGATTTCCGGGTTAATGAGCACCATAGGAGCGCGTTCTTCGTCTTCGCGTGCAACGTCAACGAGCACGAAGCGCTGACTGATCCCAACTTGGGGAGCGGCAAGACCGATGCCCGGGGCTTTGTACATGGCTGAGAACATGCCTGGGAGTGCATCGCGCACAGCGCGCACGTCATCAGGGGTGACCTCGCGTGCTTGTTGCCTCAAGACAGGCGCAGGGGCGACGAGGATGGACGTTGGGGCCACATCCTCAATCGTTTTGAGAAAATCCAGATCATTCATAAGGGAGATTTTAGCGAGGCAGAGCGATGAATGCCAGTCTTTCAACAACGTGCTTCTGTTGTTTGCTTGAAAAGTCGTTACAAAACCACATATGCTTATCAGCAAGGGAATGCCCATGTTGGGGTTCTCTCATGTTGGTCTCGCTCCTTGAGGAGGCGTATTATTTGTGTCTAGTCGTTTATTTACATCCCCCATGTTTCTTGGCTTCGACCATCTGGAACAAATGCTTGAACGTGCGTCAAAATCAACCTCAGATGGGTATCCACCCTATAATATTGAACAGCTCAGCCATACGGCGCTGCGCATTACGCTCGCGGTTGCAGGCTTTGTGATGGATGATTTGCAGATTACTCAAGAAGATAATCAGCTCGTCATTCGTGGCCGACAAGCGGATGATAGTCAGGGACGTGTGTTCCTCCATCGTGGTATTGCAGCACGTCAATTCCACAAGGCCTTTGTCTTAGCTGAAGGGATTGAGGTTGCTGGAGCATGGCTTGATAATGGCTTGCTTCATATTGACCTTTTGCGTCCGGAGCCGGAAGTGCGTGTTCGGCATATCGCTATTGCGCAAGGTAAACAGGGGAAAGAGCCTCCCGCTCCCTCTTCTGCTGAACCGAGTGAGCGTACGCGTTCTGTGCGAGAGCTAGGGCTTCCTACGGAATATGCTGGAGGGTTTGATATTGAGCGATGAGAAAGAAACACCCACTGTTTCATTAGAGGTTTTATTGGCCCGTACGCGGGCCATGACCGGGCAGGAATTGCGTACATTAGGCATGTCCGAAGTCGCTTATTGCCGTTCTGTCATACAGGACGGCGCTCTTCGGGTGGCTATTCATGCTGCTGATGGAACACCTATGGCGATCATGGAAGACGAAGCAAGCGCTCTCCAAGCCATGGTTGATAATGAGCTAACCCCTGCGCTTTTGCATTAGGAAGCGCAGGGGGAGTGTCTATAAAAGCTGTGTGATTTATTTAAGGCTGAAGGCTTCGCCAAGATAAACGCGGCGTACATCTTCGTTAGCGACGATGGCCTCGGGCGTGCCTTCCATAAGGACTTTTCCACTATGGAGGATATAGGCACGGTCAATAATCTCAAGTGTTTCGCGCACATTATGATCGGTGATCAGCACACCGATCCCGCGATCTTTGAGGTGAGAGACGAGGTCTCGAATCTCGCTCACAGCAATGGGGTCAATCCCAGCCAGAGGCTCATCGAGTAGAATATAATTGGGTTGGCTCGCAAGCGCGCGAGCAATCTCAAGGCGTCGTCGTTCCCCACCGGAGAGAGCAAGGGCCGGGGAGCGACGCAAACGCGTAATCCCGAATTCAGCGAGAAGCCCATCAAGCATTTCTTGGCGTTTGTCACGATCGGATTCGATAACTTCCAGCGCGACCATGATATTTTGCTCAACGGTCAATCCACGGAAGATACTTGCTTCCTGTGGGAGGTAGCCAACCCCTAAGCGGGCGCGCTGATACATAGGGAGCGGTGTGATATCAGACCCTTCAAGGGTGATACTGCCTGTATCAGCCGGAACAAGGCCGACAATCATGTAGAAGCTCGTGGTTTTCCCCGCGCCATTAGGGCCGAGCAGACCAACAGCCTCGCCACGTTGCACATGGAGCGAGACATTCTGCACGACGGCTCGCTTTTTATAGCTCTTGCCGATTCCACGAGCAGCGAGCCCTTTATTGATATAAGACGGGAGGTCAGTATCCATTATTGATTGGCCTCATTGGGAACAACAAGCCCCTGAATAGGGGAATCCGTGCCGGGAAGCATGTGGGAAATGCCGGTCTTCATATCCACAATTGCTTGTGACCCATTATTTTGGTTTTGC
Organism: Saccharibacter sp. EH611; assembly: GCF_009834765.1. GTDB lineage: Bacteria > Pseudomonadota > Alphaproteobacteria > Acetobacterales > Acetobacteraceae > Saccharibacter. Next base: position 202,997 of record NZ_WVHP01000021.1, read on the forward strand.
CCTTGTGTCACATGAACATGGCCAATGAGACGCGCGAGCTGAGGGCCAAAGAGATAGACGCCACGATCCCCCGTAGCGACTTGGTTATGGGTGCGGATCACGACGTGGCCCCACCCATAAGCACGGTCAAGGCTTGAATTGGATGGTGCTTGCCCAGAACGTGCGGCATCAGCAGCATTTTGGGCTTTCTGCTGGTTAGAAAGCCCAATAGCTTCCAGCACATCAGCAATAATACGATGGCCATCTGTGGTGGTGACTGTTGCCTCTCCACGCCCGATGGAGACATGCGTATTGGGGTAATATTCAACCAAGTCACGGGCCGTCATGGTTTGGCGTGGCGTGGTGAACTTCATGTTTTTACCGGTCATGATCATGACGGCTTTATCAACATCATAAAGCCCGTGATCGCCCCAGCCTTGGTCGCGTAGATTGTACACATGCACATGTCCACGGGCCTCTACGCGGTAAAGCTCCATAGAAGAATCACCAGAAGCGTTTTCTTTTTTAGGAGCAGCAGGGTTAGCGGCTTTATGGCGCAGGTAACCGATCAGCACATCGCCATCGACGGTAATATCGCCACGTTGTGCTCGCGCCCCTCCTGTCAGGGTAACGGTTTGCTGATTCCGGTCGTAAATTTCTTCTTTTTTCCAGTAGAGATGAACCACCTGACCATGAGAGCGGTCAGACGCTTTAGGCTCAACAGAGGTTGACGCTGCGAATGCGGAGGAACAAAGCGCCGTAAACGCCGTGCAGGAGGCCAGAAAGAGAGAAAAAGAAGAACGCATCATGCCTCCTTTATGGCCTTTTATTCGTCGAAACAGAAGGGGGGTGAGGTGTTAAATCATTAAAACGGTTAGTTAAGCCCGGCCCCATAAATTGAACAATGTTTTCTTCTTGGTCAAGAAACGCACTTTGAGCGTCTTGGGTTCCAAAAGGCCCTTCGGCATGCACCCAGTCATGGGTTGCGATGACTTGTTGTTTCATATCCATGTCAGCCGACGGGGTATTTAAAAGCGTGCCATCATTACGGTACATGACCACGTGCCCATCAAGGTTGAGGGTTTGTTCATGCTGTAGGTAAACGCCGCGATCGGCACGGATATGCATCCACTCCCCACGAGGGAGCATGATATCCGCTTCAGGGCGATTAAGGTCAATATGATTGTCACCAAGTTGGCGAGCGGTCTGTGCTGTCAGCGTATAAGGATGATTATGCGAATCAATATCGCGATATACAGCATGCTCCATGGCGCCACTATCAATATGGAGCTGGCGCATCTCACGGAGAATGGCGCGGTCTTGATGAACAAGGTGGTTAAGCTCTGGCCAAATGGCGATAGAGGCCAGCAGAACCCCAGCGAGCGACGGTAATGCCCATTTCGCCAGAGTGAGGCGCGAGCGACGGCGTGCCATAGCCTCAGCTGTTGGGGGGCGGCGCACACGCTGGAACGCGGCTTTGCGGAGAGCGTCCAGTTTACGGAGGGGCTCGCTCCCCTGCTTATGAGTGAAATCCTCACGGTGTGGAGAGGGTTTGTCCGTCATAGAACACCTGCTTGCAAAAAGTCATGCAGATGTAAAATACCAAGCGGCCGCTGCTGGTCATCAAGGACGAAGAGGCTACTAACGGGCACAGCGCGGTCGTGCATTTGATGGAGCGCATCTTGCATTAACGTCCCGGGGCTGGTCGTTAATGGGTTTGGATTCATGATGTCGGCTGCCGTGGTACGGTCAAGATCACGCTTCAAAGCACGACGTAAGTCGCCATCCGCGATGAGGCCGCAAAGCCGCCTTTCATGATCCACAACTCCTATGCAACCAAATGCTTTGCGCGTCATTTCAATAATGACTGAACGCAGCGGCAAAGTGGGGGGGCCAAGGGGCATAGACGAGCCCGTATGCATCAATTCACGCACGGGGCGTAAACGCGCTCCGATTTGTCCTGCGGGATGGAGGCGACTGAAATCTTGTGACGTAAAGTGCCGTTTTTCCATGAGAGCGATGGCGAGAGCATCGCCAAGGGCGAGTTGTAGAAGCGATGATGTCGTTGGGGCGAGATTAAGAGGGCATGCTTCTTGGGCAGGAGGTAAGAGCAGGCAGACTGTAGAGGAGCGTCCTAAAGAGGATTTCGCTGAGGATGTTATCCCAATCAGAGGAAGAGCATTATGAGCGGCAAAAGCGAGGAGAGGGGCGAGTTCAACACTTTCCCCAGAGCTAGAGAGAGCTAAGACAATATCGCCAGGCTGAATAATGCCTAGGTCACCATGTGCAGCTTCAGCAGGGTGGAGGAAAAGGGCAGGAGTGCCTGTAGAGGCTAATGTCGCTTGGATCTTACGTCCAATATGTCCTGATTTCCCGATACCAGTAATGATAAGGCGGCCAGGAGCGGACAGAATCTGTGCAATAGCCTGCTCAAGCGCAACACCTAAAGGCCCATTAAGCGCCTGTTCAAGGCGTTCTAGCCCTTCACGTTCTACGGTGAGGGCTTTACGGGCTGCTGTGAGGGGTTGAGCAGTCATAACACAACCACAATCCGCGTTAGGCGCGGTGTGCGAAGATGTCCGAGACATCATAGCCTAGCAAATCGAGCTTGGCACGTGTCGGCAAGAAGTTATAGCAATCTTGGGCGAGGTCGCGGCGTTCCTCACGAATAAGCATCGCCTCAAGTTTTTTCCATAGCGCGTGCAGATGAAGAACATCGGCAGCAGCATAACGCTTTTGGTCTTCTGTAAGGTTTATCGCGCCCCAATCAGAGCTTTGCTGCTGTTTAGAGAGTTCAATACCGAGAAGTTCGCGACAAAGATAAGCAAGGCCGTGACGATCGGTAAAGGTATAAACAAGCCGTGCTGCAATTTTTGTGCAGATGACAGAGGTAAGCGTAATACCAAGATTATGCTGTAAAACGGCAACATCGAAACGTGCGAAATGCATCAGCTTCGTTACAGAAGCATCTGTAAGGAGTTTTTTCAGGTTGGGGCAATCATACCCTCGTCCACCAAGGCGGGTTGGCTTGATTTGGACAAGATGGGCTTCTCCATTGCCTGAAGAAAGCTGGACAAGGCACAGTCGATCACGATGAGGGTTGAGGCCCATCGTTTCAGTATCAATGGCAACAACCGAACCAAGGTCTAGAGCGTCCGGTAGGTCTCCGTCATGAAGATGAATGACGACGTTACGCGGATCGTTCATGATGTCACCAGATAATAATAGAGAGAAAAGATAAGCCATCTGAAATTGTGGTGGCTTATATGGTGCCCAGAAGAAGACTCGAACTTCCACGTCCCGAAGGACACAGGCACCTGAAGCCTGCGCGTCTACCAATTCCGCCATCTGGGCAAAGAGGCTCTCGATTTGTCATTAATGACTACCGAGCTGGTGAGGTGCTTTCTACGCATCTGAAGGGAGGCCGTCAATATGCAAAATGCATGAAAGGTTAAAAAAGATCAGGAGAGGGGATAGGGCCAAAACGGACTAATTTTGTTGTGAATAATTCTCATTTATAGATGGCGGATATATTATGTTAAGGAAAAAGGTAAGTATTACTGCCTATTCATTTGTTTATTTCGGCGTATATCGTGAGACCAGCGGGGGTTCCCCCCTTATATATTTATAGTGATGTGCTGTGCGTTCCGTCGGTAGTGCGGGCGTTGTCGCGAAGGAGATTGCGCTCATGACTGAGAAAATGTTGCGTTTTGTAAGCTGCTCTCAGCATCCTCCAGAGAAACGTCCGGCATCGGAGCGTCGGCATGATAGTCACGAAATTTATGAAGGTTTTTCATTAGAGCGAGCTGAAGAACAGGCATCGCGGTGCTCTCAATGTGGAATTCCCTTTTGTGCGGTGCATTGTCCACTTGAGAATGTGATTCCCGAATGGTTACGCTTGGCGGCAAGTGGACGGCTTGAAGAGGCCTATGAGCTGTCTTCATCCACTAATAGCTTCCCAGAAATTTGTGGTCGTATCTGCCCGCAGGATCGTCTGTGTGAAGGCAATTGTGTGATTCATAAAGGGTTTCGCAGCGTAACGATCGGTGCTGTCGAGCGGTTTATTACAGAGACAGCGTTTGCAGAGGGCTGGGTGAAGCCGGCTCTCCCTCATCATGACCGCGGGCAGAGCATTGGCATTGTTGGCTCAGGCCCCGCCGGGCTTGCATGCGCGGAGCGCTTGCGTGCGAAAGGTTATGAGGTTCATGTCTATGAGCGTCAGGATAAGCCGGGCGGACTGTTGATGTATGGCATTCCCAGCTTTAAGTTGGATAAAGAGGTCGTTGAGCGTCGGTGGCGTCTGCTAGAAGAGCAGGGGATTATGTTCCATCTTGGCCAAGCTATTGGATCTAAGGATGGTGAGCTGTCCCTTGAGGCGCTTCGCTCACGCCATGATGCGGTCTTCTTAGCAACGGGTGTGTATCGCTCACGTCAGGTGAAGGTTCCCGGTGTGGGGATGAATGGGGTCGTTGAGGCGCTGGATTACCTTAAAGAGTCTCACAACCCTTCAGAGGATCTGAATGCGAAGGGGCGGCATGTGGTTGTTCTTGGCGGGGGTGATACCGCGATGGACTGCATGCGCACCGCCATCCGACAAGGGGCGGAAAAAGTTACCTGCGCCTATCGTCGAGATCGCGACAATATGCCCGGCTCTCGCCAAGAGGTCGCGAATGCAGAAGAAGAGGGGGCTTACTTCCAGTGGCTCGCCGCTCCTGAAGCATTTATTGGTGAGGATCATGTCCATGCCGTGCGCCTCAAAGAGATGCGCCTTGGTGCCACGGATGAGCAGGGGCGTCGTATGGTCGAGCCATCTGGGGGGCACAATACATTGCGGGCGGATATGGTCATTTGCGCCCTAGGGTTTGAGCCAGAAGATTTGCCGGGCCAATGGCATGAGCCGGAGCTCGCGGTGACGCCATGGGGCACGCTCAAAGTGCCAACAGGAGGGTATGAGACGAGCCTTTCTGGTGTGTTTGCGGGTGGTGATATTGTGCGCGGGGCCAGTTTAGTGGTCTGGGCGATCCGCGATGGCCGTGACGCGGCGGCGGCTATTCACACGCATCTTTCGCAGAAAACAACGCTCTCACAGCCAGCTCAGGAGAATGCATAATGTCAGATCGTACGTTTGTTCGTGAGTATCAGGACAATGTTGAGCGCTTGAGCGATGTATATGATCCACAGCAGGAGCATGATGCCTGCGGCGTGGGGGTTGTGGCCGCTCTTGATGGGGCGCCAAAACGTTCTGTCGTAAAGGCTGGCATCGAGGCGCTGGGGAATCTCTGGCACCGCGGCGCTGTGGATGCTGACGGGAAGACTGGAGATGGTGCGGGTATCCATATCGAGATCCCACAAAACTTCTTTGCGGAGGCTATTTATAGCGGTGGTGATGTCGTGGTTGAAGGGCGCATTGCTGTTGGTATGGTCTTTCTTCCGCGCACAGATTTAGGGGCGCAAGAGAGTGGTCGCCAGATTATTGAAACCGAGATTTTAAAATTCGGTTACGGGATTTATGGCTGGCGTCAGGTGCCTATCGACACGTCTTATATCGGCGAAAAAGCTAACGAGACGCGGCCGGAAATTGAACAAATCATGATCCGCAACACGCTAGGGCGTGACGATGAAACGTTTGAGCGTGATCTGTATGTGATCAGACGGCGAATTGAGAAGGCTGCAGCCAGTGCGCATGTCGATGTGTATATCTGCTCGCTGTCATGCCGTTCTGTGATTTATAAGGGCATGTTCCTAGCTGAAAATCTAACAGATTTTTACCCGGACTTGCTGGATGAGCGCTTTGTGTCGCGTTTTGCGATTTATCATCAGCGTTATTCGACCAATACGTTCCCGACATGGAAGTTAGCGCAGCCTTTCCGCAAGATCGCTCATAATGGTGAGATCAATACGCTGTCAGGCAATGTGAACTGGATGCGTGCGCATGAAACGCGCCTGTCGCATCCCGATCTTGACCCGTATATGGACGCACTTAAACCCGTTGTCCAAGTTGCGGGGTCTGACACGGCGGCCTTGGATAATATTTTCGAGCTTCTGACGTTCGCTGGGCGTGATGCTACGGCGGCTAAGGCCCTGCTCGTGCCGGCTTCTGCGGGGGCGAATTCGTCCATGTCCCCAAAAGTGAAGGCGTTTTTCCGCTATTGCAATGCAGTGATTGAACCGTGGGATGGCCCAGCGGCGCTGTGCGGCACCGATGGGCGTTGGGTGATTGCGGGGCTGGATCGCGCAGGGTTGCGTCCTTTGCGCTACAGTATCACCAAAGATGGTCTGCTGATCGTTGGTTCTGAAACCGGCATGGTGCGTGTTCCTGATGACGCTGTGCTGCAGCGTGGGCGCCTAGGGCCGGGGCAGACCTTAGCGTTGGATTTGGAAAAAGGGCAGCTCTATGCGCCTGATGAGGTGATGGAGCTGCTTGCATCGCGGCAAGATTTTGAGCGCTGGGTTGACCAAATTCAGGACATTAGCCCGCTTTTAGCAGATGTGCATGAGAAAGGGGCTCTTGCTGTCGAAGAGCTTCGTCGTCGTCAGCTCGCGGTAAGCCTGACCTATGAAGAGATGGAAACCATCCTTCAGCCAATGGTCGCCAATGCGGCAGAAGCGATTGGTTCTATGGGAGATGACACACCGCTTCAGGTGCTGTCGGGTCATTATCGAGGCTTGGCGCATTATTTCCGCCAAGGGTTTAGTCAGGTGACGAACCCGCCGATTGATAGCTTGCGGGAAACGCGTGTGATGAGCCTCATCACACGCATGGGGAACCTAGGCAACATTTTGGAGGAAGCGTCCAGCCAGTGTCGGCTTCTTCAGCTTTCCAGTCCTATTTTGACCAATGGTGAGTTCGATAAACTCCGTCAGGTATGTGACACACAAGGCGCCGTGATTGACTGCACCTTCCCTATTGAATGGGGCGAGAACGGTTTGCGTCGTGCTCTGACAGAGATGAGCCGTCAGGCAGAAGATGCGGTGCGCGGGGGCTGTAGCCATCTCTTCCTGACAGACGAGCATAGCGGAGCTGAGCGCGTGGCGGTGCCGATGATCTTGGCAACGGCCGCGGTACACCGCCATCTCATCAACCAGTCCTTGCGTACCTTTACGTCGGTCAATGTGCGGACGTCCGAAACCCTTGATGTGCATGGCATTGCGGTGACGATCGGTGTCGGGGCGTCCACGGTTAATCCGTGGCTTGCACAGCATGGTATTGCAGACCGTGTGCGTCGTGGCCTTCTGGGCAGCATGACGCTAGGCGAAGCGATGCAACGTTATCGCACAGCGGTGGATAAAGGCCTGCTCAAGATCATGTCCAAGGCTGGGATTTCACTCGTGGCCTCTTATCGGGGTGGGTATAACTTTGAGGCCGTGGGGCTGTCTCGTGCTCTGGTGTCGGAGTTCTTCCCGGGTATGGCCTCGCGTATTTCCGGCATTGGTCTATCGGGGATCGCGCGTCATGTGCTGCATGCGCATAAAAAAGCCTGGGGTCAGGAAGGTGTTGTCACCCTGCCAGTTGGCGGACGGTATAAAATCCGTCCGAAAGGGGAGGTTCACTCCCTGTCAGCTACAGTGGTGCATTTGCTTCAAACAGCTGTGACGGCCAATAGCTCAAAGCTTTATCGTCGTTATAGTGAGGCATTGCGGGCTCAACCGCCGATTGCCTTGCGTGATTTACTGGATTTCCGCACATCGGCTCGCTCAATCGACGTGGACGATGTAGAAGGGATCACCCAAATCCGCCATCGTTTGGTCGCTCCGGGGATCTCGCTAGGGGCACTTAGCCCAGAAGCGCATGAGACGCTTGCGATTGCGATGAACCGCATTGGAGCGAAATCTGATTCAGGCGAGGGGGGAGAAGACCCGTCACGGGCCTATCCACGCCCTAATGGTGATAACGCGTCATCAGCGATTAAGCAGGTGGCTTCAGGTCGTTTTGGTGTCACCGCTGAATATCTCAATGATTGCCGCGAGATTGAGATTAAGGTTGCACAGGGTGCCAAGCCAGGTGAAGGCGGGCAGTTGCCCGGCTTTAAAGTGACAGAGCTGATTGCCCGCTTGCGTCATGCAACGCCGGGTGTGACGTTGATTTCACCCCCACCGCATCATGATATTTACTCCATCGAAGACCTTGCTCAGCTCATTTATGACCTCAAGCAGATCAACCCTGATGCAACCGTCACCGTAAAGCTTGTAGCGCGCACAGGGATTGGGACGATTGCGGCGGGTGTGGCGAAAGCTAAAGCTGACGCTATTCTGATTTCTGGCCATTCAGGTGGTACGGGGGCAAGTTCTCAATCCTCCATTCACCATGCAGGTTTGCCGTGGGAGATGGGGCTGAGTGAAGCGCATCAGGTCTTAATGCTCAACCGCTTGCGTCATCGCCTTGTTTTGCGCGTTGATGGCGGAATTAAGAGCGGGCGTGATGTGGTGATCGCAGCCATGCTGGGGGCTGAGGAGTTCGGCATTGGGACGGCCGCTCTTGTTGCGATGGGCTGCATCATGGTGCGGCAATGCCACTCCAATACCTGTCCGGTTGGTGTGTGTGTGCAGGATGAAGACCTTCGTAAAAAGTTTGAGGGCTCTCCTGAGAAAGTCATTAATCTCTTCACGCTTATTGCTGAGGAGGTTCGTACAATCTTGGCAGGTCTCGGTGTGCGGTCACTGACCGACGTAATCGGACGGACAGATATGCTGCACCAAGTTTATCGTGGTGCGGAATATCTTGATGATCTGGATTTGAACTCTCTGCTCGTGCAGGCAGACGCCGGCGGGTATGCGCGTTATTGCACGCGTGAAGGGCGTAATGCCGTGCCCGACACCTTGGATGCGCAGATTATCAATGACGCACGTCCTCTCTTTGAACGACGTGAGAAGCTGCATCTGCAATATGACGTGCGGAACACGCATCGCGCTGTGGGCACTCGGATTTCGTCGTTGATTACGCGTAAATTCGGCATGAATAGTCTGCCTGAAGGACATCTGACTTTATCGTTGCGAGGGTCTGCAGGGCAGTCTCTGGGGGCTTTTGCCGTGCATGGCTTGCGGATTGATGTCGAGGGCGATGCCAACGATTATGTCGGTAAGGGGCTGTCAGGAGCCACGTTGGTGCTTCGTCCAAGCCAAGCAGCGCATTGGGAGTCGTCTGAGAATTCTATTGTCGGCAATACGGTTCTGTATGGTGCGACGGCGGGAGCATTGTTTGCGGCAGGGCAAGCCGGTGAGCGTTTTGCGGTTCGGAATTCCGGTGCTGTGGCGGTCGTGGAAGGCTGCGGGTCTAATGGTTGTGAGTATATGACCGGCGGCACGGTGGTTGTTCTGGGTAAGGTTGGCGATAATTTTGGCGCAGGCTTTACGGGAGGAACGGCCTATGTGCTGGACATTGACGGCGGGTTCGCCTCCCGTGTCAATGGCGATACGCTGACATGGAAACGTGTTACCGTGCCGCGCTGGGCAGATGAGCTTCGCAGTCTGGTAGAACGGCATGTGACAGAAACGGGCAGTGCCTATGCTGCGAGCTTACTCCATGCATGGGAGGATATTTTGCCGCAATTTTGGCATGTCGTGCCTCAGGATTATGCGCGGATAATCGGCTATGAGGATGAGGATCTCAGCAGTCTTTCAGCTTAATGGTGGAAGGGAGCGCTCATAAAACAGTGAAGAAAGGGCGTTCCCACCATCCGCAGTTCGGGTTAGTCTGACGGGATGATGACTGTACCATTTGCTTCTCCCCGTTCATTTTCTCCCCACCAAACGACGGACACGGCCCAAGAAGGGGCGGTGCCTGCTCCACGTTGGGATTTATCTGATCTCTATGCCTCTCCTGAAGATCCAGCCCTAGAAGCGGACTTCACACGTCTGGAGAAGGCGGCACAAGATTTTGAAAAGAGCTGGAAAGGCCAGCTTTCAGAGGCGTCGCCCGCCTCTCTTGCTCAAGCACTCAGCGCGTATGAGGAGATTGAGGAAGGCCTTGGAAAGATTGGTTCCTATGCTCAGCTGTTATTTGCGGCCCATACAACAGACCCAGAATGTGGGCGCTTTGCCCAAGCGGTGCGGGAGCGCATCACGACGCTTTCAACGCATTTGTTGTTCTTTTCCCTTGAGCTAAACCGACTAAGCGATGAGGCCGTCGCTACAGCGCTGAAAGATCCAGCCCTTGCGCCTTGGCAGCCTTATTTGCGTGATCTACGCGTGTTCCGTCCGTATCAGCTTTCTGATGAGGTTGAGCGTGTGTTGATGGAGACATCTGTCTCTGGACGTGATGCGTGGGTGCGTCTCTTTGATGAGACAATGGCCGGGCTGACAGCCTCGCTTGATGGTAAAGATCTCCCGATTAATGACGTCTTTACACAACTGACCGATAAGGATCGCACTAAGCGTGAAGCCGCAGCAAAGGCGATTAGCCAAGCGCTGGCCGAGAAGCAGCATTTGTTGGTGAGTATCACCAATACATTAGCTAAAGATAAGGCCACGTCAGATGCGCTCCGTGGTTATCCGCGCCCTGTCAGCAGCCGTAACCGGGCGAATATGGTGGAAGATGAGGTGGTGGATGCGCTGGTTAGCGCGGTTGACCAATCCTTCCCGCGCCTGTCTCATCGCTATTACAGCTTAAAAGCAAAATGGCTGGGCCTCGACAAGCTCGAACATTGGGATCGTAATGCGCCACTACCGGACGTGGACGATAAGCGTTTGAGTTGGGAAGAGGGCAAGGCTCTCGTGCACAAGGCCTACGCGGGCTTTGACCCAGAGATGGGCCGTCATGCAGAGACGTTCCTGACCCATCCATGGATTGATGCGGCCGCTGTGCCGGGGAAATCCTCGGGGGCCTTTGCCCATCCTGTCGTGCCGTCGGTTCATCCCTATATTTTGATGAATTATCAAGGCAAAGCGCGCGATGTGATGACGTTGGCTCATGAGATGGGGCACGGTATTCATCAGCTTCTTGCGGGGCAAAAGCAGGGCTATCTCCGTTCCTCTACACCGCTGACATTAGCCGAAACGGCGTCTGTCTTTGGAGAGATGCTCACCTTCCAGTCTTTGGTGGATGCCGAACCATCACCGCAGCGTAAGCGTCATCTTCTCGCTTCTAAAGTGGAAGATATGCTCAATACGGTTGTGCGTCAGATTGCGTTTTATCAGTTTGAAGTGCGCCTTCATGATGAGCGCCGCCGCGGCGAAGTGTCTGCAGAACGCATTGGTACGATTTGGCGTGAGGTGCAGGAGCGGAGTCTTGGCTCTGCCTTTAACTTCACCCCGGATTATGATCTCTATTGGTCGTATATCCCGCATTTCATCCATGTGCCGTTCTATGTGTATGCTTATGCCTTCGGGGATTGCCTCGTGAACGCGCTGTACGGTGTGTATCGCGACCAGCCTGAAGGGTTCGCCGAGAAGTATAAAACCATGCTTGAAGCGGGTGGAACGCTCCGTCATCAGGATTTGCTGGCTCCATTTGGACTGAATGCCAGTGACCCAGCTTTTTGGAATCGTGGGCTGGATGTCATTAGCGGGCTGATTGACCAGCTTGAAGCTGAAAGCGTCTAAGAGAGAGGAAGGTAAACGGTCATGGCACGTGAAAGCGACCTCGATAAGACGGGTTTTGTGGACAGTATGCAGCGTATGTTTCGCACATCCGGCGCTGTTGGGGGCGTGGCGGCACGAATGGCCGGCCATAGACTGGGTTTGCGTTCTGACCACAGCCAGCATGCAGAAGGGTTGCGTGCCGTGCTGGGTAATCTGCGAGGCCCCTTGATGAAGGGGGCCCAGCTGCTCTCTACCATTCCCGGTGCGTTGCCTGATGAGTATGCGGAAGAGCTGGCTCATTTGCAGGCTAATGCGCCTCCTATGGGCTGGAGCTTTGTTCAACGGCGGATGAAAACGGAGCTGGGGGCTGACTGGCAGAAATATTTTCGTTCCTTCAGTCATGACGCTGTTGCGGCGGCCTCTTTGGGGCAGGTGCATCGTGCCGAGCTGGCTGATGGCCGCGAGGTTGCTTGTAAGCTGCAATATCCGGGTATGGCCGGAGCGATGGATAGCGACCTCCGCCAGCTCAAGCGTGGTCTTGGCGTGTATGGGCTTTTTAGTTCTGCGATTCGTCAAGATGAGGTTTATGCTGAGTTGGCAGAGCGGATGCGTGAAGAGCTGGATTATACGCGTGAAGCCAGCCATTTGCGCCTCTACCGAGCGATCTTGGCGGATACACCCAATGTGCATGTGCCCGAGCCGATGGCTGAACTGACAACAGAGCGGTTGCTAACGATGCAGTGGACGCCGGGACGCTCCATGAAGGCCGTGTTGGCGGAGGAGCTGTCGCAAGACGAGCGTAACGCGATTGCGAAGGCGCTGTTTCAAGCGTGGTATCGTCCCGTTTATCGTTATGGGGTGATTCATGGTGACCCGCATATGGGGAACTTCACGATCCGTAAGGATGGTGGGTTAAATCTGCTGGATTTTGGTGCGGTACGTGTGTTTTCCCCTCGGTTTGTAGGAGGGGTTGTGTCCTTATTTGAAGCCTTGCGTCGTGATGATGAGGAGGGGGCTTACCAAGCCTATCATGATTGGGGCTTCCGCGATCTCTCTCGTGAGACGGCGTCTGTGCTTAATGAATGGGCGCGTTTCTTCTACCGTCCTCTCATGACAGACCGTGTCTGCACGATGCAGGAAAGCAATGATCCTGCCGAGGCACGCGAAGTGCTCGAGCGTGTTTATGAAGGGCTCAAGCGCACAGGTGGCGTTACATTGCCACGTGAGTTTGTGATGATGGATCGTTCTGCGATTGGTTTGGGCAGTGCTTTCTTACGTCTTGGCGCGCGCCTGAATTGGCATGAGCTGTTCCAAGAGCTGATTGAGGATTTCAGCGTGGATGCTCTAGCGGAACGTCAGAAGGAGGCACTCGACCGTGCAGGCGTAATACCAGCACGGTCTATGATCTAAGCTTATTTAAACAGCTTACCGAGGAGGGTGCTGCCAATATTTTGCATAGCACCTGATTCGAGTGACTTACCAAGGTCGGAGTTCAGGAGGCTGGAGATCATATTGGCAGTGCCGCTATTTTCTCCGCCTTCTTTATTTTCTGCTTCGTTCTTTTGGCCAAGGAGGCTGAGCACACCGTGGAATTGCTGAAGAAGAGAATCGGCACTACCTTGGCCATCTTGGAAGGTGGAGGCGATTTTTTTGAGCTGTTCGACCCATTCCCCAGCTTGGCTGTCACCATTATCGGCAGCATTCTGCATATGGCCGATGAGGCCATCGAGAAGCTTGAAGGCTTCCTCAGCGGTATTGCGGAAGTTGGTATAGGTCTCGCCGATTTTCTCGATGTCCATAAGAGAGGCTTCTTTCTCAGAATGTCATAAGGTTGTCCGCTCTTATAGCAGGTTTTTCTTAAGAGAACGCTTTGGAAAAATGCTTTTATCTTGCGAGAAAGACGAAATATTCCCATCTTGAGGTTATGGTATCACATTCTTCTAAAGAAACGACCGCAGCGGCTCAGCCTGTTATGTCCCCCTTTATGCCCGTGCGACAGCCTGTTCGGCCGAAACTGCACCGTTTTAAGGTGAGTTCCGACTATGAACCGTCAGGCGATCAACCTAAGGCCATTGAGCAACTTGCTACCGGGTTTAAAGAAGGTGAGCGGAATCAGGTGCTTTTAGGGGTCACGGGGTCGGGTAAGACCTTTACGATGGCCAAGGTGATTGAAGCCGTGCAACGGCCAACCTTGATTATGGCGCCCAACAAAACGCTGGCTGCTCAGTTGTATAGTGAGATGAAACAATTTTTCCCCGATAACGCGGTGGAATACTTTGTTTCTTACTATGATTACTACCAGCCGGAAGCGTATGTTCCGCGCTCTGATACCTTCATTGAAAAAGACAGCCAACGCAACGAACATATTGACCGGATGCGCCATGCCGCAACGCAGGCGCTTTTAGAGCGTGACGACGTTATTATCGTGGCTTCTGTTTCGTGCATTTACGGTATTGGGGCGCCTGAATCCTACGCCCGTATGATGGTGCAGCTTGAAGAGGGCGGCACGATCGATCGCGATGAGCTTATTCGTTCTCTGGTAGAGTTGCAGTATCAACGCAATGACATGGCGTTTGAGCGCGGCACATTCCGTGTGCGGGGGGAGCAGGTTGATATTTTCCCTGTGCAGAATGAAGACCGCGCATGGCGGATTAGTCTTTTTGGGGATGAGATTGAGGAAGTGATCGAATTTGACCCCCTAACGGGTCATAAAACGGCTGATCTCGGGACTGTGAAAGTCTATGCAAACTCTCACTATGTCACACCACGACCAACGCTTAACCAAGCCATGGGGCTTATTGCAACGGATTTGGAGAAGCGGCTGGCTTATTTCAAAGAGCAAAATAAGCCGCTGGAAGCAGAGCGTATTAAACAGCGGACTGACTTTGACCTTGAGATGATGGAAACAACGGGCGCGTGTAAGGGGATTGAGAACTATTCACGCTACCTGACGGGGCGCCGACCCGGTGATCCTCCACCAACTTTGTTTGAGTATCTCCCTGAAGATGCGATGTTGATCGTGGATGAAAGTCATGTTGGTGTGCCGCAAATTGGCGGGATGGAGCGGGGCGATAGAGCGCGTAAGGAAACGCTCTCGGAGTTTGGTTTCCGGTTGCCGTCCTGCGTTGATAACCGCCCTCTTTCCTTTGAAGAATGGGAGCGCTTCCGCCCGCAAAGCTTGTTTGTCTCAGCCACACCGGGCAAATGGGAGATGGAACAGACCGAGGGCGTGTTTGCTGAGCAGATTATTCGTCCAACTGGTTTGATTGATCCCGTCACGATCGTGCGCCCTGTTGAGGGGCAGGTGGATGACTTGCTGCATGAAGCGCGGGAGACGATCAAAGAAGGCGGACGTGTCCTTGTCACGACGTTGACCAAACGTATGGCTGAAGACCTGACGGAATATCTCTCAGAGCATGATATACGCGTACGCTATCTGCATTCTGACGTGGATACGTTGGAGCGTATTGAGATTATCCGTGATCTACGCCTCGGGACTTTTGATGTGTTGGTGGGGATTAACCTATTGCGAGAGGGGCTGGACATTCCAGAATGTTCTCTCGTTGCGATCTTGGATGCGGATAAAGAAGGCTTTCTACGGTCACGCACATCGCTGATCCAAACCATTGGGCGTGCGGCGCGTAATGTGGAGGGGCGCGTGCTGCTCTATGCGGATAAAATGACCGACAGCTTGCGTTACGCTATTGATGAAACAGCTCGCCGGCGTGAGAAACAAATCGCGTGGAATGAAGCGCACGGCATTACGCCACAAACAGTGAGAAGCCGGATTAACGATACGCTGTTTATTCAAGAGGAAATTACAGGTAAGGAAGCAGCCTCTTCTAAAGTGGATCCGCAACTCCCCATTGAGGCGCTGCGTAAGCAGATGCGTGAAGCGGCAGCGGAGCTGGACTTTGAAAAGGCGGCGACATTGCGTGATGAGATCAGACGCCGAGAAGCGGAAGAAATAGGGCTTGTGCCGACACGCCAGACATCGGAGAAGGGGGCGACATCCACATCCTCCTCATCGCCTCGTAAACGTCCCCGGAAAAAGAAGGATTAAACCATGCTTGAACTGACAAAAGGACGGCACCGCCTCACACTTCTTCCGGAGACAGGGGGAGCGATTGGGCAGTGGCAGGTGGATGGGCATGATGTTTTTCTCCCTGTGCAGACAGCAGAGCTGACGGCACAGCGTGGCGTGGCGGTCGGGGCATACCCCCTTGTGCCCTACGTCAATCGTGTGGCTCATGGCCAGTTTTCCTTTGCGGGGCATGAGTATCATATGTCACCGAATATGGAGGGATGCCCGCATCCGATCCATGGTAATGCGTGGGAAAATGCATGGACGGTTCTTCATAAAAGCGACAGTCATGCGATCTTGGCTTTTGATCATAAGCCTCAAAATGGTGATGGGGTGAATGACCTACATTGGCCGTTTGCCTATCGTGCTGTGCTGTCTTACGCCCTGCGAGGGGAGATGTTGGACGTCGCGCTGGTGGTTGAAAACCGTGATACGGTTGAGCAGCCTGTGGGTTTCGGTTTCCATCCTTTCTTGGCATCGGGGCAAGAGGCTTCGCTCTCTTTTGACGCGCGCGACGTGTGGATAACAGACGGGCAGGGCCTGCCTGTTGAGGCGCTCCCCTGTGACGGGGAATGGTCGTTCCAAACGCCCAAGCCAATCTATGAGCGTGGGTTAGATAATGGCTTTACCGGCTTTGGCGGGACAGCAGAGCTGCGACAGGCGGGGCCAGTGGGGGGCATTCGTATCGAAGCAGACGCCATTTTTGATCATCTAACCGTTTTTACCCGCGAGAATGGTTCTTTCGTTGCGATAGAGCCTGTGACCAGCATGACAGATGCCTTAAATCGTCCTGATATCGCAGATCGCGGTGTGCATGTGCTCAAACCGGGCCAGCGCCTTGGGGGCAATATTCGCTTCACCGTCCTTCCTTCAAACGCATAATCAGGAGACGTGAAGCGCTTATGGTAACGGAGAAAATTGCACTGAATCGCTATTTGTCGCCCTACGGGGCGGCACTGATGCGTCGCGAACTGCGTGAATTAGCCCAAGAAGAACGACCGAAAGTGGTGGAGGTCGTCTCCTGGGCGGCCAGTAATGGTGATCGTTCTGAGAATGCTGATTATCATTATGGAAAGCGGCGCCTCCGAGAGATTGACCGCCGGATACGCTTTTTAACGCGTCGGTTAGATCAAGCTGTTATCGTTGATCCAGCCGCCCAGAAGAATCGTGACCGTGTCTTCTTTGGTGCAACCGTGTGTTATGCCGATGAGGAAGATCGTGAGTATAAGGTAACTATTCTTGGTGCGGATGAAGCGGATCTTGCTCGTGGTGAGGTAAGCCTTATCTCTCCGGTAGCGCGAGCTTTGATGCGCGCACGCGTGGAAGATGAAGTCACTCTTCATACGCCCTCCGGCCCTATGATCATTGAAGTTCTTTCGATTTCTTACCCTCAATCTCCCTGATGAACAGGAGCCTGTACTGAAATGACGCTCTCATCCCCACGCCGTGTTGCGGTGCAGATGGATCCACTTGAGGAAGTCAATATTGATGGCGATTCAACCTTTGCCATGATGTTGGAGGCACAGCGCCGGGGGCATACGCTGTATGTGTATCACCCAACGTCACTCGCTCTTGTGGAAGGGGAGGGAACCTCTGGCCGCTTACAAGCTCGTGCGCGTCCGGTGAACGTCCAGCGTAAGAAGGGAGAGCATGCGGTTTTTGGCTCAGAGGTACGGCTTGATCTTGGTACGATGGATGTCATCTTGATGCGTCAGGATCCGCCCTTTGATATGGGCTATATTACCGCGACCCATTTGTTGGAGCATATTCACGGTGTGGGGGAGGGTAAGGCTCTTGTGGTCAATAACCCTGTTTCTGTGCGGAATGCGCCTGAAAAGCTGTTGGTGACGCATTTTCCCCACCTCATGCCGCCTACTTTGGTGACATGGGATACACAGATGATTGCCGAGTTTCGGCAGAAGCACCAAGATATTATTCTCAAACCGCTTTACGGGAATGGCGGTGCGGGTATTTTCCGTGTGAAACCTGATGATGAGAACTTCACGTCTTTGCTAGAAATGCATTTTTCGCGCTCGCGTGAGCCTTTGATGGTGCAGCGTTATGAACCGGCTGTCAGACTGGGTGATAAACGGATCATCCTCGTCGATGGTGAGCCGATTGGGGCGATTAACCGTGTGCCAGCTCAGGGAGATACACGCTCTAATATGCATGTAGGAGGGCGAGCCGAAAGCGTTCGTTTAACCGCGCGCGACCGGGAAATATGCGCTTCCATTGGGTCTTATCTAAAAGAGCATGGTCTGATCTTTACCGGGATTGACGTGATCGGCGATTGGCTAACGGAGATCAACGTAACATCTCCAACAGGCCTGCAAGAGCTAGATCGGTTTGATCAGATCAATAGTGCAGGTTTGATCTGGGAAGCGATCGAAAAGCGTCTTGCTGTTTAAGTTTAATAGAAACGTAATGAGGGGTGTTCTCGTAAAAATTTAGGTCGGGAACAGGCCAGAGCATCTTCAGTACCACGCAGCGCGTAGAAGAGCTGTTATGCGTGTATGGAGAGAGCGTAACTGATTGGAAGAGAAAGCCCCGGCATCAAGCGTTCTGTCTTTTACAAGCCGTGTGGCGGGTTTTAATTGGGCTATTTGCTTAACGTTACCGAGTTCTAAAAGATCAATGGCCAGCTTCTCCTGAGGTAATCAGATCCCGTGGGAAAAGAAGCTGGCCAACTGCTTATGA
The DNA here is from genome assembly GCF_009834765.1 of Saccharibacter sp. EH611. Lineage (GTDB taxonomy): Bacteria > Pseudomonadota > Alphaproteobacteria > Acetobacterales > Acetobacteraceae > Saccharibacter. The sequence goes on from NZ_WVHP01000021.1 coordinate 221,274, forward strand.
GGAGGTCTTTTCGGAAGAGGGGTTGTCTTCCTTTGACTGTACGGAAGAAGAAGTGTGTGTGTCTTCATCCTCTTTCATAGCCGCTTCCTTCTCAGCTTGAAGGGCAGCTTCGATAAGGGCGATTTCTTTTTCGCGCTTTTCTTTGGCTTGTTCTTCAGTCTCATATTTAAAGGGTAGGGGAGCTGCCCCGCCGAAAAGACTATTTTCTTCACTGGCCTTGGGTGGTTTGTCGCGTGTAAAGCGATTAACGAACCAAGGAATAATGCGTTCCCGGTAGTAAACGAAAAATAACCCTCCCCATGCTAGAAAAGCAAGGAGCGCGAAAGCGATGTTAAGATACTGCATGATGGAGTGTTTCTCCTATGCGACGTTGAGTTGATGAGTATAATCAGAAATGATTTTTTTGATAGCTGTTGCTCTTTTGCCAGATATGCCCCTTGAAGAGAGTATAGAAAGCATGGTTCAACACCAACACAGGAAGCGCCCCCTTTGGGTGGGGCGGTTAAAGTGAGGTTGCAGTAGTTCCATGAAGTCTTCCTTCCAGCCCCGTTCCGCTTTGGATGCAGATAGCGTTCGTTTAGCGTATCGTCGATGGGCCCGTTTTTATGACTCCGTTTTTGGTGGAGTATCAGCCTTTGGGCGCCGGCAAGCGGTCGCAGCGGTCAATGCTCTCCCTGGTGAAAAAGTTCTCGAGGTTGGTGTTGGTACGGGGCTTGCTTTACCGCTTTATACGAAAAATAAGCGTATTACAGGGATCGACCTGTCCGAGGATATGCTTGAAAGAGCACGTCAGCGAGTCGTCCGTGAACATTTGAGCAATGTGGATGATCTCGCGGAGATGGACGCTGAAGCCACCGTCTTTGAAGATAATAGCTTTGATATTGCTGTGGCGATGTTCGTTGCCTCTGTAGTGCCGCATCCTGAAGCGTTGCTTAAAGAGCTGAAACGTGTTGTCCGTCCCGGCGGGCATATTTTATTTGTAAATCATTTTCTTGCTCAAGATGGGCTGCGCCTTAAAATTGAGCGTGCAATGGCGAGTGCCTCGCGCTCGTTGGGGTGGCATCCGGATTTTGCGATTGAGACACTTCTTCCGCCAGAAGATATGCAGAGAGCGACGATCAGACCTGTTCCGCCGCTTGGCTTGTTTACCCTCGTGACATTGCCACAAAACAAGGATACATAAGAGAGCGCAGCTTTGTTCGTTGTAATAGTGCGCTGCTTTGGCTCCTCTGCCGTATAGAGGCAAAGTCAGCGTGACTGATGGACGTATGAGGCTGTCCGGCAACCGTTCGGCCCGGAATTTTAACAAAAGCTGACGTAAGCCGTGACTTCAGACCAAGGTGATTCTTCAATTTTCCCCTCTAAAACAGCCGTCTTAGGGGGAAGTTTTTTATTATTGGCTCTTTTCTCAGGCATTTTAGGTGGAGCACTCGCTCTGCCTGTATTTCGTACATCCCCGACGGAAGGGATGGTCGTCGCGCACGCCGTTCTCATGACATTTTTTGTGATGTGCCCTGCCGTTTTGGGGGGTGTTGCCTGCTGTTCCTTACCCAAGCTTCTTGGGGGAGATCGTATGATGCTGCCGACAGCCTCCGTGATCGGCTGGGGGTTATTGGCAGGCGGCGTTCTGTCTCTTCCTGTCTCTCCGGCCATTGGCTTGGCTTTATGGGCGTTGGGAATGGGGGCCGTCGCTATGGATGTCATCGCAACGGTGCTGGAAGGTCGGCAGGTACGTTTTCGTGAGCTGGCACCGCTGGCTTGGTCTCTGCTTGCTCTGTCTATGGCTCTTATTGTCGTCGTGCCTGTTTTATTGGCTCTTTTGACTAAGGGAGTGGCTCCGATTTCGGTCGTGGAAAAGCTGCGTGTGCCAGAAATGAGCATGATGCTTATTCCAGCCCTAGGGATCGTGGCGCAAACTCTCTTTGGGGGAACAGCATCCTGCTACGGGCTCACTCATCGTGTGGCCCCTTATGCGTTTATTGCCATGGGATTGGTGGGGCCCCTTTTATGGGCTGATGCGCTCTTTGGGGGCATCCCAGATTATTACGACATGTTGGCACTTATCGTGGGGCAGGTTGTCCCCGGGGGCAGCATTCTGTTAGCGCTTTGCCGCGATAGTTGGTCTCATTCTCTTCGCTACAGGGCGTCAGTGTTATGGTCTTTGGGGGCTGTCGCGTTACTCGTCGTCGGCTGGGGCGTTGCTCTTTTTCCTGATCTTATGGCGGGCCATGGGATGGGTGAAGAATTTGGCCATCAAGCAGCAGTTTTTGGTGCATTGCTAGCGTTAAGTGGGGCCTTTTATGCGTGGTTTGCGCGTGATCTGGCTGTACGTTCTTTATGGTATGAAAGCGCTGGAAGCGTTCATGCGCTGCTCACCTTTGCTGGAGCTCTTTGTACCCTTGTTCCACAATGGGAAAGGCTCGCTGTCCTTTTGATGTCGGCGAGTCTCGTTGCGTATTTCTATTTGGGCATGGCGACTTGGAAGCGTGTCTTGCAAAATTATATGCGCGCTGCCTCTAGCGTGGTGGTAAAAAGAGGATAACAAGGTGGCTCATCGCTCGTCTTTTCGTACCCTCTCTCCAATCAGGGAGTTATTTTCTCTAGAGGGGCGTGACGGCGACGCCGCCCTAAGAGAATGGCTTCTTCTGCTGAAGCCTCGTGTGATCTCTCTGGTTGTGTTTACAGGGCTTGCTGGCATGGCTGTGGCCCCGCGCTGGCCCTCCATTCCGATTGGGTTGATTGTCATCAGCTGTATCTGCATCGGGGCTGGGGCTGCTGGGGCTATCAATATGTGGTATGACCGCGATATTGACGCCATTATGAAACGCACTAGCGTACGTCCTGTGCCTGATGGACGCGTGCAAGCAAGCTCCGCTTTGATCTATGCTATCGTTTTATCTGTCATCTCCGTCATTGTGCTATGGCTTGCAACAAATGTCTTAGCCGCGGGCATCCTTGCTTTTTCCATCTTCTTTTATGGCGTTGTGTATACGATGTGGTTGAAGAGGAACACGCCGCAAAATATCGTCATCGGTGGAGCTGCGGGGGCTTTCCCACCTATGATTGGCTGGGCAGCAACGATGGATTCTTTGGATGTATTGCCCGTTACGATGTTCGCAATTGTCTTTTTGTGGACGCCACCGCATTTTTGGTCGCTCGCTTTATATGCCTGCAAAGATTATGGAAAAGCGGGAATTCCGATGTTACCGGTTATTAAAGGGCCGCGACATACACGCCAACAGATTGTTTTTTATACGATAATTCTAACCGCTGTTTCATTGGTTCCTAGCTTTGTAGGGCAATGCGGATGGTTCTATACGGCAAGTGCAGTCATATTAGATGTTGGCTTTCTCTATTTTACCGTTAAGGTGTTACGAGACCGTCAGGATGAAAAAGGATTTAGTCAGACAGCTGACAAGCCAGCACGTTTAGCCTTTCGTTATTCGTTAGCGTATCTTTTTCTCCTCTTCTGTGGACTTCTAATTGATAGGGTTCTTTTGGCATGACAGACCATCTCTTCCCTCGGCGCCGGCGTAGTCGGTTATGCGGTATCGTAACGAGTTTGCTCTGTCTTTCTCTATCGATTTTCATTATCGCTTTGTATCGCCTGTAATGTGAGGCGACCCATAAAGAAAACCCCCTGAGGATAAATCCTAGGGGGGTTTCTTTATGGAAGCGTGTAAGAGAGGCCTCTTTTTATCCCGCTTGCTGGATAGCGGAGAGGATCCAGTTTCCACGTCCTTCTGCACGGGCAAAAGTCCAAAGTTCTGTAACCGTTTGTGGCTCTGTGCGGCTGCCATCAATGACATTGCCCATTGAGTCTGTCGTAACGTCAATCAGTGAATAACGCAGGGCGACCGTTGCGTAGGTCATGTCATTCTCATGCCAAGCTTCTGACAGGTCTCCGCGGAGAAACTGAACTTGAGAGACAACATTACGAGCCCCACGGCTGGTGAGGTTTGATAGCTGCTCGTTGAAGTAGCTGACCATCTCAGGTGTTGCTAGACGTTGGAGAGACGCAATGTCCTGATTGCTCCACGCTTCTTGCACATTAACGAGAAGTTTCTGAAAAGCGGTATAATCCTCTTGAGAGAGCGAAACAGGGGCGCTGCTTGGCTGAGAGGAAGGGCCAAAAGCATTCGTGTTAGTGCCACCAAACGAGGAGTTTCCGGACTGATCCGCCGTGTTCGGAAGGCTCGGCTTTTTCCACAAACGGATGAGCAAGCTGATAATTCCGGCAATGATAAGAACCTGGAATAGGAAGCCAAAGAAAGAGCCCCCACCACCTGAGAAGCCGCTAAAGAACCCGTGGCCACTCAACATGCCGAAAAGCCCAGCTCCGATAAAACCACCAGCAAGACCACTGAGGAACGGATGGCGTGCTGTAAAGGGGGGACGTGCCTGACCCATAGCGCGGCTCCCGAAGGAAGAAGCCCCCATTCCCATACCGCCACGGCCCATAGAGGAAGGCGGCGCTTGAGGTGTGACGCTGCGCTCCATCGGACGAGACCAGTTGGGGGTCAGAGAGGTACGCGGTGCTTCACTCCATGTGTGAGAACCGCGGCTTCCCATTGAGCGGCCACTGCCTGCGCGTGCATCAGCCTGCGGGGCAAAAGCGACTAACGGCAGGCACATAAGGGCCATAAAGAGAGAGAAAAAACGGAGACGCATAATCGGTTACTCTCCTGCTATCGTCATCGAATCGATTCGAATACTTGGTGCGTTAACGGCTTGGTCAAACTGAAGATCATCAGCGGGGCGAAGATGAGTGAACATCTCATGTAGGTTGCCAGCAATGGTAAGACCAGACACAGCTTCCGCTTTATGACCATTGCGGATCATAAACCCAGAAGCTCCACGACTGTAATCTCCTGTGAGCATATTGATAGCATTACCCATTAATTCTGTAATAAGCACCCCTTCTTTGATGTCCTGACAGAGTTCTTCAACGCTAACGCTGCCGGGCTGGAGGAAGAGGTTACTGCTACTTGGATGAACCGACCCATCGAGCGAACGAACGGCTCTCCCGTTGGGGGTGAGGGAGAGCTGACGGGCACAGCGACTATCGAGGAGCCAATGGTTGAGGACGCCATTTTCCACGATATTTAACCGACTGGTTGCACAGCCTTCGCCATCAAAAGGACGAGAACCAGCCTGGCGGGCAAGGGTTGGGTCATCGGTGATGGTAATACCCTCTGCAAAAATGCTCTGGCCTATTTTGTCTTTGAGGAAAGAGCTGCCCCGTGCAATGGCCGAGCCATTGATGGCGGAGGCGAGATGACCGAGCAACGAAGAAGAAATGCGACGGTCAAAAATCACCGGATAATGGCCTGTTTTGGGGCGTCCCGGGTTGAGTCGTGCGAGGGCTCGCTCTGCTGCCTCATGGCCAAGGGCCTCTGGTGTACGGAGGTCTGCTTGATGGAGGGTGCTGTGGAACGCGTAGTCGCGTTCCATCTTATCGCCCTCACCAGCAAGCACACTTACCCCCAAACCGAACTGACTGCGCTGGTAGGCTCCGTAAAACCCGCCGCTTGTAGCTAAGGCGATGTCAGTGCGACCAGCGCTCGCGGAAGCCCCGCTGCTATTGGTAATGCCTTTATGGGATAGCGCAGCTCGCTCCATCTCCAGAGCTTTGTCGAGGAGACGGGCTGTGTCTGGTGCTGGACTGTCATCAAACAGATCAAGTGAGCGTATGAGCGCTTGTTCTGGAGCTTCTAGGGGATGGTCAGCTAAGCCATCATAGGGCGAAGGGGGCACGATTTTAGCCATTGCGCAGGCGCGTTCAGCTAATTGGTCAAGCGCGTTAGACGATAGGTCATTACCTGATACGGTTGCGATGCGTTGTCCCTGAAAGACACGTAAACCGAGGCTGATATTGTCAGCATGCTTAATGCCTTCCGCTTTGCCTTGGCGCACCATAGCAGACTGGCTATGGCTGCGTGTGGCAACCACATCGGCATGGTCGGCCCCGTGGCGTTTGGCGGCCTGTAAGGCTTGCTGCAGGAGAGAGGAAAAATCGTTCATGCTGCGGCCAATATGTCATGAATGTTCTGAGGTGAGGGAATATTTTCTGCCGGCCCCATTGTGGTGACTGTTGGAGCCCCGGCAAAGAGCGTGCGTGCCATTGCGAGCACGTCTTCTTCCGTGACGGCGTCAATTTTAGCGATCATCTCTTCTGTGGAGATGAGGCGACCGTGAATTTGCAACTGACGAGCGAGCTGGGAGCAACGGCTTCCCGTGCTTTCAAGAGACATTAGCAGCGAGGCTTTAAGCTGCGTGCGTGCACGCTCGAGCTCTCCCTCTCGCAGACCCTTTTGCAGCCCTGTCAGTTCGTTGAGCATAGCGGGAATGAGTTCATCGGTTTTTTGAGGGCTCGTGCCTGCATAAAGCCCAAAAAGACCGTTATCGGAGAAGGGACTGGCGAAGGAATAGACGCTATAGACCAGCCCACGCCGTTCACGGATTTCTTGGAAAAGACGTGATGACATTCCACCGCCGAGGATGGTGGAGAGGATCATGGTGCAATAAGCGTTACGGTCACGATAGCCCGGGGCCGGGAAGCCGAGCAGCAGATGCACTTGGTCAAGCTTGCGTGGGGTTTGATGGATCCCACCGCTATAATGGGCATCGTCTGCTGTTGGTGGCGTATGGGAGGGGAGGTCTGCAAAATGCTCACGCACTTGTGTGACAACATCGTCATGGCGGAGATTGCCTGCCGCAGCGACGATGGTGTTCTTAGTGCTGTAATGGGTGTGCATATATTCCATCAGCGTTTCACGCGTCATGGAAGAGACAAGCTCTTCACTGCCTAAAATAGGGCGGCCGATGGATTGGTTGGGAAAGGCTGTTTCTTGGAAATGGTCAAAAACAATATCGTCAGGTGTATCGTTTGCTTGGCCGATTTCTTGTAAAATCACGCCCCGTTCACGCTCAACTTCTTCGGGAAGGAACGTGCTATGGGTGAGGATGTCACCGATAAGGTCAATACCGAGCGATAAGTCCTGCTTAAGAAGCTTGACGTAATAGGCGGTACTTTCACGGGCTGTATAAGCGTTAATATAACCGCCAACATTCTCAATTTCTTCTGCGATTTGAGCGGCAGAGCGGCGTTTGGTGCCCTTAAAAGCCATATGTTCAAGAAAATGGGCGGCCCCATTATGGGAGGCGTCTTCAAAACGACTTCCTGTAGCGACATAGGCACCAAAAGAAACGGTCTCGAGATGCTCCATCCGTTCAGTGACGATAGTGAGGCCATTATCGAGAGTCGTACGTTCGATCTTTTCGCTCATATAAATTATGCGGTTCCTAAAAAGGGGGGAAAGAAAGGTGCTCCCATGACGTATTCTTTCGAGAACGCGCTCATGGGAGCTTTGATGTGTCACTCAGTGACGGTTTAGCGAGCGCGATGATGAGCCAGGACGGCTTCTTTCACACGGGCGAGGTCATTGGGGAGGACGTCATACCGTTCTTCACGGTCGAACAGATCCGCCAAATGTGGGGGAAGTTCTGGGTGAATTCCTGTGGCAGCTTCTACCGCATCGGGGAACTTTGCTGGGTGGGCTGTTGCCGCTGCGACCATCGGAATACCCGCTTCTTTGTAATAAGAGCCGGTGGCGAGGCCAATGGCGCTGTGGGGATCAGCCAAATAATGGCTCTCTTTGTGGAAGCGGCGCATAGCGTCTGATGTTTTGTCGTCATCCAAAGCATGTCCACGGAAGATGGTGCCAATTTTTTCCCACGCATCGTGCGGGACAGCCATAAAGCCCGTCTGGCGGAATTCTTCCATGATAGCGCGGCAACGGTTGGGGTCGCGGCCTAGCATCTCAAAGAGGAGACGCTCGAAGTTGGAGGAGACCTGAATATCCATTGAAGGAGACAGGCTTGGTTCCACAGAGCGCACACGCATATCATTATTGAGCAAGAAGCGTGTGAGAATATCGTTTCGGTTTGACCCGACACAGAGCTTCTCGATCGGAAGGCCCATTTGTCCTGCGGCCCAAGCGGCGAGAATATTGCCGAAGTTCCCTGTTGGCACAGCAAAAGAAACAGGGCGATCTGGCCCGCCAAGGGCAAGAGCTGCACGGATATAGTAGGGGATTTGCGCCGCAATACGGGCCCAATTGATGGAGTTCACCGCAGAGAGTGAGCATTCCTGACGGAATGTTTCATCGGCGAACATAGCTTTTACCATGTCCTGACAGGTGTCAAAGTCCCCATCAACGGCGATATTGAGCACGTTTTTGTCATGCACTGTCGTCATTTGACGGCGCTGCACATCAGAGGTGCGGCCGTGAGGGTGCAAAATGACGATGGACACACGCTCACGCCCACGGAACGCTTCAATGGCTGCAGAGCCTGTATCGCCCGAGGTTGCGCCAACAATCGTGACGTGGCGGTCGCGTTCTTTCAAAACATGCTCAAACAAACGGCCCAGCATTTGCATGGCCATATCTTTGAACGCGAGCGTTGGGCCGTGGAAGAGCTCAAGGGAAAACAGCCCTTCTTCAACCTCCACGAGGGGGGCAATAGCGGCATGGTCAAAACGGCCATACACGTCGCGGCACATCTCGCGCAGCGTTTCACGATCAATACTGCCTTCTGTAAAGAGCCCAATAACCTCAGCGGCGAGGTCGGGATACGGCAGTGAGCGCCAAGCGGTCAGCGTGTCGTGGGAGACATGCGGCCAGTGCGTGGGAAGATAGAGCCCTCCATCATTGGCGAGGCCACTGAGGAGAATATCGGAGAAGTTAGGGGCACTGGCTTCGGCCGTGCCGCGAGTGGATCGGTAACGCATGATGTCTCTTATAACACAAAAGGAGCTCAGGGCAGCCCAATCTCGGCGATATGGGAGGACTTTTGGGCCGATGAGGGGTCGTTTTCTTCAAGCAGTACCGCAATGCGGGCGCTCGCTCGGGAGCTGCGTGGTAACAGTGCAATATCACGCGTATGGGTCAGGCGCGGGTCATGAAGAAGACGAAGAGGAATGCGGTCCGCCCCGAAAGCGAGAAGGTCGCCATGGTCAATATCGACCATATAGAGCGTATCGTTCGCGCTTATGGCGAGACCGCCAAGGCTCGGGGTGCGGCGCCAGTTGGCCATGCCTTCAAGCTGCTCAATAGGGCTAACGCTTGGGTCAGTCACCAAAGCCGTTGCGAGGCGGTACAGAGGGCCCGTTGGGGTTTGGTAGAAGAGCCATTGCCGGCTACGATCCATCACCATAAAACGCACGTTCCCACCGGAGCGCGGTGTGCCGTCTGCTGTGGTCACTTCTTTCCCATCTCGTCGGAGAGGGCTGTGAGAGCTGAGAGAGGGAGAGCCTTCAAGAAGGCGGCGTGGTTGTTTTTTATCAAGATCAATGACCACGAAAGCGGGGTTGGGATCATCAACAAGATAAGCGTGTTGATCGGTGACCTGAAGGGCGGAGAAGCGACTGCCAGAATGGCTGACGCTTTTGAGGGGGAAACGGCTGGCAATCGTCCCTGATGACGGAGCAAAAGACAGTAGTTCTGCAGAAGAGCCAGTGGTAATGCCCCAAAGCCCTTGATTGTTAGCAGTGAGGGTGGTGAGAGGTGGAAGGCCGCTCAGTGGGTACAGCTGCCCATCCACAAGGTCAATCCGTTGTGGTGTTCCGTGGGAATCGAGGCTGTAAAGTGTGCCGCTGGGCAGGGCTGTTAGTGCCCCTTCAACAGGCGATGACAGAGGATGGTCGGAGATAAAACGGGCTGGAACGGGGGCGTCTTGCCATGGCCGGTCAGCATGAGCTTGCGTGGCACCTGTCAGTAAGGCACAGGCTCCAAGAAAGCACGAAGAAATCAGGCGAGAAAAACGCATAGTCATACACTGCATGTTTGTGATTCTAAGGGCTTTTGGCAAGATAAGAAGCACTATTTGAGGTGATGAAAGCGAAAGAAACCGTTTGAGGGAGAGATTTATGGAAGACTCACCTCTTCATGAGGCACTGAGCGCTCTACAGGCGGGGCATTTTACAGAAGCTGAAAGAAGGGCACGTGAGGGGATCACTCAGCGTGGCGCGATGGTGCCGGAGGCTGTGCATATTCTCGCTTCTGTTGCGTTATTGCGTGGGCAGTCAGCAACGGCTGTGGCTCTGCTGGGGCGTCTGATGCAAGAACCGCAATCGTCCTGTTCTGATGCGTTAAATGGACGGATTCATCAAACATTAGGGCGAGCGTTATTGGCGGAAAATCAACCTGAAGCTGCGCGGGCGGCATGTTCAATCGCCGTCATGTTATGCCCCGAAGAGGCAGCGTCGCACGCGGGACTAGGGGAAGCTTATCTTGCTTTAGGAAACGCCGGAAAGGCCGTGCGTTCTTTGAGGCGAGCTGTGCGGCTAGCGCCACAACAGGGCGCCTTATGGGGGTTGCTCGCGCAGGCGCAGCAGAAGCGCGGGGCGTTGGGGGAGGCGCTACAGTCATGGGAAAGACTTTTGGAGTTAGCCCCCAAAGATCGTGCTGCATGGGCGAATTATGGCGGTGCGCTTTTTACGGCGGGACAGTGGGATAAGGCGGATGCTGCGCTAAAAGAGGCTTTAGACCAAGGCTGCTATACGGCGGAAACGCTCAATAATATGGGGCTTGTGCAAAGTGCATTGGGCTATATGGATAAGGCCTGCGATTATTTCCAAAAAGCCCAGCATCAGCTCCCTAGTGATGCCGCTATTATGATGAACTGGAACGCTGCTCTCTATGATAAGGGCGATAGTGCCGCCGCTTGTGCGTTGTTAGATCATTTTGAAAAGGAATATGGCACGTTACCGGCGAAAGCCCAGTTTAATCGGGCGGCCTTGTTTTTGGAGAAGGGGCAGTGGCGAGAAGGCTGGCAGGCTTTTGAAAAACGACGTGATTTTCTACCATTACAGCTTACGCGTCCTTTACCGCATTGCCCTCTTTGGTCAGGAGAGGCAGGGGAGGAGCCGATGGCTCTCTATGCTGAGCAAGGGTTGGGTGATGCTGTGCAGTTTCTGCGTTTTCTGCCTGACGTTATAAAGCGACGGCCTGTGCGTCTGCAGTTTCCCCAACCGCTGATGGATCTTGTCGAGCAATGCTTTGCTCTTCCAAAAGAGCGGCTTTTGCCGAGTGAGGGGCCTGTCATAGCGCAGCAAAGTCTTTTAAGCGTGCCCTATGCTTTGGGTATGAAAAACCCTCCTTCCTCATCGCCATATTTAAGTACTGGCTCGGAGGAAGAGACGTGTGTTGTTGGGCTTTGCTGGGCGGGTAATGCGTCTTATAGGTTTAACCGACGTCGTTCGATTCCTGTCGCACTTTTGGAGCCACTAAGGCATGTTAGAGGCGTGCGCTTCCTGAGTTTGCAGCAAGAGAGTGATGTGCCGGAATGGATGGAGCGTGTTCCGCTGACGTCTCTTACGGAATTGGCGGCGGCGATTGGTCGGTGCTCAATCGTGGTGAGTGTGGATACGTTGGTTGCTCATCTCGCAGGGGCGCAAGGCCGTCCTTTATGGTTATTAAACCGTTATGGAGGGGATTGGCGCTGGAAGCGGCCTCACGATTGGTACGAAAATGTCAGGATCTTTCAAGCCGACAAAGCAGCGCCGCCCTATGAGGCGTGGCCTTCAGTGATTAAGCGCCTTATCGTGGCGTTGGAAAAGCGCTTCCCAGATTCTGAACGTGTTTAAGAAGGTGACGCCCATACTGATGAGCGGTGCAGAGAAGCTCCAGATAAACAGCCCCACGATACCCTCATAAAGGCAGCTTCCAAAGAGAGCGAGGGTCGGGCATAGGAGGCGCAAGAATCGCTGCACTGAAAGAGAGTAAGGGAAGCGATAGAGCGCACGGCGACGATAGCTCGGCTGCACACTGAGATGGAAGAGGCAGGCGAGGCCCCAGCCAAGAAGTGATAGACACAGAGTAATCATGACAGACGGCTTCTACGATAGGCAAAGAGACTGAGAAGACCCACTGTTCCTCCACAGCCATCAACACTAAGGAAGAGTAATGGTCGATCTGTAACCAAGGGACGTGTTAGCAAATCTATGGGAAGAAGACCCATTCCCATAATACAAAGAAGTAATAACTGACATCGTGCAGCATTGCGGAAGCATAGAGCATGTACGAGACTGCCAGCCCAAAGAGCAAAAAAGAGGGCTGTTTCCCAAGAGCGAGGCGGCAAAACTGGAAGTGCTGGCAAACGGGTGCTCCATAGCAGGCCCAGTGTTGCAATAGAGAAACCAATAATCGTAGCGGTATTGAAGGCATAGATCACACGCAGCCCCAAAGAATTGTTAGGACTTCTGCCTTTCACCTGGCGGCACTCTGTTTTGTAAAAAAGAATCAGACCACTGGCCATGAGAAAAGCACCGACAATCCCGAGGCCGAAATAAAGCCAGCGCATTGTGGGGCCAGCCCAACGCATGAGATGTATTCCGGTTAGAAGACTATGAAAGTCAGGGCAGTATGGGAGAGTGGGAGGGACAGGATGTGTGGTACTGATATGAGCACGGGTGATGCAAAACGTCGCTTGGTCTGGACGGTAGAGGTAAATATCGTTGCCGATTGGCATAAAAAATCCCCCCGCTGTGTCCCCCCATACATGTTTCCCTTGTGCTTCTAATGCCGAGAGGCTTTTTGAAGAAAGAGGGGCCGTGTTTGTGGGGGGAAAGGAAAGATGGACAGGGGAGGGAGGAAGGCTGTTGAGTATGTTTTGTATCTGTAAAATTCCCCCTGAAAGCCCAATGATAAACACTAATGGCAAGGTAAGCGTGCCAATAAGGAGATGAAGATCCAGCCAAGAGCGATGGGACGATGCATGGGGACGAAAGAGCATGAGGTCGCTCAAAAAGCGCCGCCAATGTAACATAACGCCCGTTATCAGAGGGATAAGAAGAGTAACGCCTAAGAGAGAGACTAAGCTACGGCCCCATAAATTGGGCAGGAAAAAATACGCGTGAAGCGTGTTGAAAAATGAGCTTCCCACAACATCGCGTGTTGGCAGGGGCTGACCCGTTTCTGGGTGAAGGGCGGGGCCGTGGAAAAAGTATCCATCATACTGCCAAAGGCGGAAAACCGGGTCGCGATTGAAGGGGAGGCGGAGGAAACTAGACGTTGTTTCGTGCTTCTTTCCTTCAGGGAGGAGGAGCTTTTCTGCGTGAGTAAGGCCATTGGTAGTTTCTGGAGCCAGAAGAGCTGTTTGGGGTTGCATCCATTGTTGGAGTTCGAGGTTGAACGTAACCAGTGCACCGCTCGCAAAGAGAACGAAAAGCCCCACACCTACAGGAAAACCAGTCCAGCGGTGGAAAAAGACAATCCATGAGCGAAGAGCTGGAGACATAGGAAGCTGCCTTCAATGTTCAAGCGGTTGTTGTTAATAATAAGTTGCATCTATATATAATGTATAAAAAATACAAGATTTATTTTCTTGCTGAGGGGAATGTAAGAATGTGTGATCTCGGGAGAGTATAAATATAAATAAAACCACGTTTATCATTGATAGGAATGATATATATTTAATTAAATAAGTGTATTAATCACTATCATAAAGTTATTTTGTATGTGAAAGTATTTAATTCACAAAATTTTGCGTATCATTTGTCTTATCTACGGAAGTGAAACATTAATGAGTTTACATTAAATAAAAATTTATAATTAATATTATTTAATTTCGTGAATGAATTAAAAACTAATATTTTTTATTCATGACAAAATTTTCATCGTGCAGCAGAGAGCGATCTATTTTCCACCAAGATTGGTGGTTGGAATGTTCAACCGGTCGCAAGATTTCCTATATCAATGTTGAAATGGGGGGGAGGGTTGTCGCTGTTCTTCCTTTTTTGAGGAAAAGTCGTTTTGGTTTTTCTGTTATCAAGATGCCAAAATATACACGGACATTAGGGCCATATTTTGACTTACCAGCCTCAAAAACTTTTCGGCGTCAGCAGAATATACGCCATGTTGTGGATGAGTTTGTATCTCGTTTGCCTAAAACGCACGGAATACGGTTTTTTATTGACCCAGAAAATGAGTCGGCTTTTGCGTTTAAACTCGCTGGCTTTAAAATCTATCAAGATTTTACGTTCCGGGTTCCACGTCACAAACCGTTAGATGAAGTATGGAGGGATTGTGACCAAAAAACACGCAATTTAATCCGAACGGCACAAAAGAAGTTGACGATTCGTTATGAGGGAACAGTAGAGGCATTTATTGCTCTGTCACGCAGAGAGGTGCGCCATAATACTCATGACTTCTCTCTTTTACGAAAGCTTTTTGCAGAAGCTTATAAAAGGGGGCAGGCGATTGCTCTTTATGCGTATGACGGTGGCAATTTGGTGTCCGCTGCTTTGCTTATATGGGACGATAATGTTTTGTATTATTGGCAATCTGTAAGGTCTGTAGAGTCGAGAGTTGCGGGTAAAAATATGCTTCTTATATGGAAAGCAATTGAAATAGCGAAAAAAAGAAATTTAATATTTGATTTTGATGGATTTGGTTCAGTAAAATCTGCTGTTATGCTTGCTAGTTTTGGTCAGAAACCAGTGCCACAACCAGAGATCGTCCGTGAGACATTCATCTATAAAGTAGAAAGGGTAATTAATAATTTTGTTAGAAAATACATTACTAAGAAAAGCTATAAGTATGATTTCTGACATAGATGGGATGATCTCTCACCTTTTGATATAGTAAGAATTATCACTGTTATTACTCTTTTCTGAAAGAAACTTGTTTCTGTTATGGAACAGATGTTTGAGAAAGAAGGTGAAAGAAAATTTAATTTTTTGTTGCAAATAATTCTCATTTCCATATAGAGGACGCGTTTTTCATCTTATTTGTAAGGTAGAGCACGCGATATGCCCGTTTCCTTCCGCTTCACACGCTGCTCAGCAGGTTTGTTTTGTTTGTTGGGAGGAGGTCTTTTGCCTGATGGTCAGGCATTGGCTGAAACCGCGGTACAGTCTGAAGAGTCACATAAAGAGCAAAAAGACGCCTCAAAAGTGTCTGTTGCCCCTAGTAAGCAAGAGAACATTATTGTCAGAGCGCGTCGGCGCGAACAAATGCTGGTCAAATCAGGCGGACAGTTGGGGGTTTTGGGGAATAAGAGGGGTCTTGATGTTCCCTTTAGCATTCATAGCTACACCTCAAGCTTGATACTTAATCAGCAGTCTCAGACATTGGGACAAGTTCTGCAAAATGATCCTGCGGTTCGAACGACCTATGGTTATGGGAATTTTTCAGAACTTTTCGTAATCCGTGGTTTCCCTGTCTATGGCGATGACGTGTCTATCAACGGCCTTTATGGCATTACACCGCGCCAGCTTGTCTCGCCGCAGCTTTATGATCAGGTGCAATTGCTTACGGGAGCGAGTGCGTTCTTAAATGGTGTGGCGCCGGGGGGCACGTCGATTGGCGGGACGATTAACCTACAGTTCAAGCATGCTGATGATGACCCGCTTTTGCGTTTAACAGGTGATTATACCAGTAGTGCTATGGGAGGCGGCAGTATTGATATGAGTCGCCGTCTTGGAGACCATAAAGCCTTTGGTATGCGTCTGAATGTGGCGGGTATGAGTGGTCAAACATCTATTGAGCACGAACGTCGTCATTCAACCGCCCTTGGGTTTGATACGGATTGGCACGACGAGAAAACGCGTATTTCTTTGGATATGAACTATCAAAATCAGGGCGTGCGACAGGGGCGGCCCGGGCTGTTGCTTGGTTCTAGTCTCACGGATACGCCGCGCCCAGTGTCACCAGCACATAATTACGGCCAGCCTTGGAGCTATACAGAGCTTAATTATATTTTCGGGATGCTGAATGTTGAGCATGACGTTAACAAACACCTGACATTTTACGGTGCTTTTGGGGGGATGGGCAGCGATGAGAAAGGGAATTACGGCTCTCTGACCGTTAATAATGCTGAGACCGGTGACGGTACAACAGGCTCTATGTATGTTCCATATCGTCAAACTAACGAAAGTACGCGTGCAGGGGTAAGGGCGCATTTCCGGACAGGGCCACTTAAACATGAGATGAATGCGGGTGGTTCTGGCCTTTGGGAAGATACGGCGACAGCGTATTCATTTGGGAATTCCACAGCGAGCAATCTTTACAACACTCAGAATTTCGCACAGCCGACACCGACTTGGTATGGCGGAGATGTTAGAAACCCGAAGACGAAAAACACCATACGCCTGTATAGTTTGTTTTTCTCTGATACTGTTTCTGTGTGGCACAATCGTATTGCGCTTACAGGTGGTTTCCGTTTTCAAAATATTCGAACAAAGAGCTTCGGCTATAATTCGCGCGCTCTTGAAGAGGAGTATGATCAAAACGCGATCACGCCTGTTGTGGGGCTCGTTGTGCACCCAACCAAGCATAGTGCTCTCTTCTTTAATCGCAGTGAGGGGTTATCACCGGGGCCACAGGCTGGCAGCACCTATGTTAATTCCGGACAAATCTTTGCGCCTTACCGAACCGAGCAATATGAAATTGGTGCGAAATATGACATCGGAACGCTTAGTACGTCTTTAGCGTTTTACCGGATGACACAGCCTAATGCTTACGGTGTGCCCTATGGTAATACCGGGCAAGCACTGTACACGATGGACGGGCGCCAACGGAACCAGGGCATTGAGTTCAGCTTACATGGCCAGATTATCAAGGGGCTGCGCTTTAATGGTGGAACATCTATTACGCAGGCCGTACAACGGCGGACATCAAGCCGCGCGACGCAAGGAAAGAAAGCGGTTGGTATTCCGAGTTATACGATCAACGGGAATATGGAATATGACCTGCCGTTCCTCAAAGGTGGAACTTTGACGGGGCGTGTCACTCATACAGGGCCACAATGGGTGAATGCGACCAATACGCAACGTGTGAAAATATGGACGAGCTTTGACCTTGGCGCTCGCTATACGTTCCTCGCCATACATCATCATCCGATGACGATGCGCTTCGGGGTCGAAAATTTGGCGAATACGCGATATTGGGCCTCAGCTTACGGAGGATACCTGACAGCTGGTATGCCAAGAACCTTCAAGTTCTCTTTATCGACAGATTTATAAACGCGTAAAGCCGGGCGTTCTTCTCCTTTCCGAATGATGGATATATGTATCGTTTCTTTCTCGGAAAGGAGAAGAAGGGTGACATGGACACGAAGATGATTTCAATGTGTCATAGCAGAGGCTGTTATTCTCGCCGTCTTAACGCCGTTTTTGTTTGTCATGATAGGTTTTGCGGGTGATGTGCAGTTGGGGCGCCCTCTGGAGGTTGGGGATACGATTATGTTCTCAATCCTGTTTTCGCCTCTTGTGGCGCTTCTCAGGGTGTTGGTCGCTTGGTCTTGCTATAGACGAGGCTATAACGGCCTTGTATGGGGAGTGGTATGTTTTTCTCCCCAGTTGGACAGTTGAATGAGTGCGTAACGTTCGCTCTCTTTCCCCAGGATAGAACGCCGCTCTGTTAAAGATCGGATAGAAGCCCGCTGTCAAACGTGTTCAATGGCAGGATTGGTAAGAGCGTGAAGCA
This sequence comes from Saccharibacter sp. EH611, assembly GCF_009834765.1. Lineage (GTDB taxonomy): Bacteria > Pseudomonadota > Alphaproteobacteria > Acetobacterales > Acetobacteraceae > Saccharibacter. The sequence goes on from NZ_WVHP01000021.1 coordinate 238,766, forward strand.
GGGCTTTTCTGATTTTTTCTAAATGAACGGGATCAGTCAATTTCCGACCGTGTTCATCATGGAGATAAAACACATCAACAGCGCGTAGCCCGTAGGTCGTGACATGAGCAGAAGAAATGTGCACACCCTCACGGCTCAGTGTTGTTGTGAGGTCATGCAGCAAGGCGGGGCGGTCACGTCCATTAGCTTCGACAACGCTGTACCAATCAGAAGCGTCATTATCGACAATTACTCGAGAGGGGATAGGAAGCGCTTCTAGGCGACGGCTGAGCGGCGGCGCTGCGGAGGCCAGCGCTTCATCTAGATTAAGCTCTCCCTTCAAGGCTGTTGTAATACAGTCGCGCACGCGTTCTAGATGGTCTTCTTCTTCAAATGCTTCACCGTATGAATCTTGGATCCAAAAAGAGTCGAGTACGGTGCCGTTACTTAATGTATGGATACGTGCATCGGCAATAGACGCGCCACAAAGAGCTAAGGCCCCAGCAATTTCTGAGAACACACCAGGTTGGTCAGGACAAATAATGGTGAGTTCAGTAATGCCGCGTGAAGGGAGGGGATAGATATCGACTGTAATGCGGTCATTGTCCGCTCTGTTCAGATGGTTATGAACAAGATGAGCATGGCGCAGATGAGTCTGCGTATCAAACCCTAACCAATAGCCCGGTCGTCCAAGCTGTAGGAAATGCTGAACGCTCGCTTCAGGTAATGACGCGCTCAGAGCCTCACGTGTTAGGGCACGTGTTTGGGTGACGCGTTCATCATTTTCGCTGGCTTGCATGCCGCCGTCTAATACATCAGCGATGCGCGTATAGAGGCGATAAAGGAGTGTTGCTTTCCAAGCATTCCACGCACGCGGGCCGACAGCACGAATATCAGAGATCGTGAGCAGAAGCAGCAGGCGGAGGCGCTCTGGGGATTGAATAATATCGGCAAGGTCGAGGATCGTATGCGGGTCATCAATATCGCGCGTAAAGGCGGTGCGTGAGAGGAGGAGATGATGAAGAACAAGCCATGAAACAGTATCAGTGTCGTCTGCTGAGAGATTGAGCTGCTGGCAAGTCGTGACGGCGATCTGTGCGCCAATTTCAGAATGCCCTCCACCGCGTCCTTTGCCAATATCATGCAGTAAAGTCGCGAGGAACAAAGCTTGCCGTGCTTGGAGATTGCGTGTGAGCCCATAAACAGCTGGAATTTCATCAGCCATATGGCCATTTTCGATCTGACGTAAAATTCGCACAGCTTCGATGGTATGCTCATCAACGGTGTAAATATGGTACCCGTCAAATTGCGTACGTCCTAAAATACGAGACCACCCCGGCAGGAACCGCGCAAGAAGGCCAGTTTCATTCAGGACAGGGAGCCAAAAATTCTTTTCATCGTCGCGGATAGGGGGAGATGATGTTTTTGGTGCGGGGGCACAAAGAAGATTGAGAAAAATCCTAATCGTAGCAGGATCATGTTTGAGGCGGGTAATATGGCGTTCGAAACGAATGAGCTGTTGAACAGCGGCGGGGTGAAGGGGGAGTTCATGGCGGCGGGCACAATCCAATAATCGAAGAAGGGTCTGAGGATTGCGCGCAAAAGCTGTTGGGTCTGTGAGGCTTAGACACCCATCAATGCGGCGGAACTCTTCAGGCCCCTCTTCGACATAAGGTGGACGACCGCGTTGCTGGTTTTGTAAATAAAGAAGCACGGCGGGCTGTAGAATATGCGTCAAGCGCATGATAGAGCGTGCCATGAGGAAATAATGGCGCATAAAGCGTTCAACGCCGCGCTGATGTCCATGATTAGCGTATCCCATACGGGCGCCAATGATGGGCTGTACATCGAACGTGAGACGTTCTTCATTTCGTCCTGTAACGTAATGAAGATGCAGTCGCACCGTCCAAAGAAAGTCCCATACTTTTTCGGCGCGATAGGTTTCGCGTTCTGTAAAAAGACCAAGCAGAACGCACGCAGGAGCTAAGCCAAGCTCACGACGGAGCGGCGTTGCGCGGGAGATCAGAAGACCGAGAGAAGCACGACCAATCCAGTTCAGTACTTGAAGGTCACGAAGTCCCCCGCGGCCGGCTTTGAGGTGAGGTTCAACAAGATAGGGCGTTGCGCCGTAATGGGTATGGCGATCTTCGCGTTGAGCGATGGCTTCCGTTACAAAATGCTCCAGCGTAGGGCCGGTAAGATAAGCGCGCAGGGCGTGGTGGAGAGCGTCAGCACTTTGTTTGTCGCCGTAGAGAGGGCGTAAATCCAGCAAGGCGGTGCAGGTGGTAAGGTCTTCTTGCGCACTCTCAAGGCATGTTGCTTGGGAGCGCGTTGCATGTCCCACGCGGAGACCGAGATCCCATAACGTATAGAGAACATATTCAATACAGCGTAGAAGATTTTCTGACGGCGTATCATCGGTCAAAAAAAGCAAATCGACATCACTAAAGGGCGCGAGTAGCCCTGCACCGTACCCTCCTGTTGCGCAAAGGCAAAATGTTTCGTCTTTATCTGTATCGCCATTTGGTAAGCCTGCGTAACTACAAAGATCAACGGCGATTCCGTCCATGAGCGTAGCGAGGGCGCGCGCAGCCTCAGTTCCTGACAGATGTCGTTTTTCAAACTCATGACGGATATGTTTACGTTCATTGCCCAAATGCCGCCTGAGCCGCTTAACTGCTTTTTCCCGCGGAAGGTTATGCAGAGCAGCAGGAGAGCGTGTGGCTACGTTTTGTTGGTCGGCTTGGGGCATACCGTGAGATCTGTCGGAGTCGGGGTGAAAGGAGCGTGATGTTTTCGTTTTAGTGTTGCGCAGTCTCATCATGACGTTCAAGAAAAACCTTTCGTCATCATATCTTTAAGCCGATAAAGTGCCGCATGTGCATCACGTGGAGAGAGCGCATCGGGGTCGAGCTCGTCCAAAGCCGCATGGAGGGCTGAAGGCTCGGGAAAGAGTTCGTTTTCGTCTAGCTTGGCAGAGGGGGGGGATGTCTCGAAGAGGGGGAGTTCTTGCGTCTCATCAGGAGAGACAAGATTTTTTTGCTCATCTTCTAGACGAGTGAGGAGTGTCTTTGCCCGTCGGATTACAGAAGAAGGGATACCAGCGAGACGGGCAACATGGAGGCCCCAGCTTTTATGAGCACTGCCGGGCTTGACTTCATGTTGGAAGACAACGTGACCGTCCCACTCTTGCACAGCCATGGTGTAAGCTGCAAGCTTAGGAAGTGTGTGCAACAGCCCGCTAAGTTCGTGGAAATGCGTCGCAAAAATGGTGCGTGACCCAAGTTGGGAATGCAACGCCTCCAATGTGGCCCATGCGATCGAAAGACCGTCTAAGGTCGAGGTACCGCGGCCAATTTCATCAACGACAACAAAAGAGCGCGGCCCTGCTTGGTTTAAGATAGCGGCTGTTTCGGTCATTTCCACCATGAAGGTGGATCGTCCACGAGCGAGGTCATCTGCGCCACCGACACGGGAAAAAAGCCGGTCGACCACACCAATATCAGCGCTTTCTGCAGCAACGGGAAGGCCGGCTTGGGCGAGAATAACGGCTAGGGCTGTTTGGCGTAGAAAAGTGGATTTCCCCGCCATATTAGGGCCGGTGAGCAGCATGACGTGCTTTTCTGGCGGTAGAGCGCAATGGTTGGGGATGAAACGGGCTTCCGGTGAGGCGCTGCGTTTAAGGGCTGCTTCAACAACGGGATGACGCCCCGCTTGAATGGAGAATTCTTTACTATCCGAAACTATAGGGCGGCACCAACCGCCTTTGTCTAACAAGGCCGCACAAGAGGTGAGAACGTCTAGTTCAGCAAGGGCGCTGGCGATCTCATCAAGTTCGGGCGTTTGGAGAATATGCTCAACGAGCGTGTTAAAAATGTGCCGCTCAAGCTGCATGGCTTGTTCGGAAGACTCGAGAATCGCTTTATCAAGAGCGATAAGCTCATCATTAGCAAAGCGCGTTAGGCTAGCGGTGCCTTGGCGGACATAAAGATCGTCACGTTGGCGAAGCTTCGCACCTGTGGAGGATGGCACCTCAATGACATAGCCGAGCTGGTTATGATGGCGAATGCGTAAATTGGTGACGCCATACTCTTCCGATAAACGCACCTGAAGCTGGGCGAGTGCGCGGCGGCTATCGTCACGAAGGCTGCGGAGGCGGTCAAGCTCCGGGTCAAAGCCCGCTGCAATGACACCGCCATCTTCAATCTTCACGGGGAGTTCGTGGGCTAGCCCATGATCAAGTCGCTCAAGCAGAGTATCAGCTCGTCCGTACAAGGCGGAACCAATCGCTCGGATTGCTTGCGGCATATCGTCAGAAGAAAAGGCCGCGAGCTGCTCGGTTACATGGTTAGCACTACGGAGCGTATCGCGGACTGAGGCAAGATCCCGCGGGAGGGGACGCCCACTGGAGATGCGCCCAAGGGCACGAGAGCAGTCCGGTGTCTGACGAAGCGTTTGACGAAGCTGTGGGGTCAGTTCTTTTTGACCATGCAGCCAAAGCCACCCCTCTTGGCGTCGTTCAATACGAGGAAGGTCTGTAATGGGAGTGGAAATCCATCGCGCCAGAAGACGCATTCCCGCAGCGCTATTGGTGTGATTTACGCTGGTAAAGAGCGTGTGTTCTGTTCCGCCATCGCGGGAGCGGAGAAGATCTAGGCTGGCGCGTGTGGCGGGGTCTAGCCCCATAATCTGTCCATGCCCTTCGGGGATAGGCGGGCTAAGACGGGGGAGACGCCCTGCTTGGCTGCGGCGCACATAATGCAGCAATGTTGCACAGGCGATGAGCTGCTCATCTGGGAAGTCCCCTAGCGCTTCACTATGAGCGACATGATAGGCTTCTGCGACGACGGCATCGGCTTTATCGACAGTGAGGCGCGTGGTGGATGGCGTGAGACGTTCGTGATGCTCCTCGGGAATAAGGGCGGGATCCGCCAAAATTTCTGAGGGATCAAGCCGGGCGAGCAGTTCGGTAAGGTTTGCTGTTGGCTGGGAGACGGTTTCGACCGAGCCGGTTGAAATATCAATCCACGCCGCCCCTAAAGGGGATTTGCGGCGTTTTACTGGGGCTGTAATGGCCAGCAGAATATTAGGGCGTCCGGCCTCAAGCAGTTCATCCTCAGTGAGCGTGCCGGGCGTGATAACACGTGTAATTTCCCGTTTTAATGGGCCTTTTTGGCCTTTCGTTGGTGTTTCTGTTTGTTCTGCAACGGCAACGCGGAAGCCACGGCGGATCAAGCGTGAGAGATAGGCTTGGGCAGTTCCTACGGGAACACCGCACATAGGAATCGGCTGGTCGTCATGGGTACCGCGATGGGTGAGGGTGATGTCGAGTGCCGTAGCGGCCGTTTCGGCATCACCAAAGAACATCTCGTAGAAATCACCCATGCGAAAGAAAAGTAGCGCATCAGGTTCCTGATCCTTCAGTGTGAACCATTGAGCCATGGTGGGTGTGGCTTTTTTGACTGAAGACGTCAGAGACGGTGAGGCGCTGATATCGGGCATAGAACCGTGCAGATGTGGAAACAGAGATATTAAATTTTCATTATACGGAAAAAATTAGTCTTGTCTGCTCTCTCTTGCGAGAAGGTGAAAAGCTTCTAATCTATGGTGCATGAGTACAGCACCCCAACAATCTATCGCGTTTGATGATGTTTTTCCGGTTGCCCAAGGGCTTTTGGAGGCAGAATCAGACCCTATTGCTAACATGGCCAATCTCTCAGCTCTGCTTTACGAGGCATTGCCTGATGTGAACTGGGTTGGGTTCTACATCATGCGTGATGCAGAGCTTGTTTTAGGCCCGTTTCAGGGACGGTTAGCCTGCACGCGTATTCCCGTTGGACGGGGTGTGTGTGGCGTTGCGGCGCATTCACATTCTGTGCAGCGCGTGGCGGATGTGCACCAATTTGATGGTCACATTGCGTGTGATGGTGCGACCGAATCGGAAATTGTGATTCCCATCATTGTGAACGGCGCGGTGTACGGGGTGCTAGATATCGATAGCCCACGGAAGGATCGCTTTTCTGAGGATGATCAGCAAAAGCTCATCGCGCTCGTTAAATTACTTGAAGCTGTTTTACTGGCGTTGTAGGCGGCGCTTGACCATTTTGCTCAGCTCGGAAGGGCTGAGCACTCGGAAGAAGACGAGCAAAAGAGCGTAAATCAGCGCGCTGGATACAATCAGCGCGCTGAGCATCATTAAGCGCGGCAGAGCGTGCCATGTTGGAAGGGTAGGGGCGAGGAGCCATTCTCCACCAAAGGCCCATCCTGCCATCAGCACAGCAGATAGAGCGATGAGCAGGTTACGTTTGGCCGTCTGTGTTGTTGGGCGGAAAGCGGCGCGTTTATAGAGCATGACCCCCAAAATAATCATATTCACACAAGCGGCGATGGTACTGGCAAGCGGCGGTGCGATATGGGCAAGAGTGCGATAGAGCAATAAGTTCAACACAAGGTTCAGTGCGAGTGTGAGGAACCCCACACGGACGGGGGTTGCGGTATCGCCTTCAGCAAAAAAGGCCGGCGCTAAGAGTTTGACGACAATAAAAGCGGGGAGGCCGAGCGCATAAGCGCGCAACGCTTCACCTGAATGGATGACATCGCGTGGAGTGAAATGACCATAGCCAAACAAGCCGGCGATAATCGCAGGGGCTAAGGCGAGCAAGCCCATGGTCGCCGGGAGGGTAAGGAGTAACGCGTAGTCCAGTGCTTTGTTGAGGCTTGCCTGCATGGCAGGGCGGTCTTGGTCGGTCACATGGCGGGTGAGGAGTGGCAGCAATGTTGTGCCTAATGCGGCCCCTAAGACACCGAGGGGGAGTTGATTGACGCGATCAGCGAAATAGAGCCACGAAATAGAACCTGTCGGTAAGAGGGTGGCAATGATTGTATCAATCGTCAGGTTGATCTGTGTGACACCAGAGCCGATTAAGCCGGGAACCATCCGTCGGATGAGCAGCTTTACGTCGCGTGACAGCATGGGGAGGGAAATGATGGGCAGTACACCGACGCGTTTTGCGGCCCATAGTAACCCACCAAGCTGTACAATGCCCGAGACTGTAATGCCCCATGCGCTGATGCGTGCGACGTGATGGGGGCAGAAGAACGCCCCAAGGAGAATGGCGGTAATCCCGACCACATTAAACGAGACATAGGCCGCTGATGCTGCACTAAAATGGTTTCGCCCATTGAGCACACCGGCGACGAGGGCGGCCCCGCAAATGAGCACGGTGTAAGGCATAGTGATGCGGGTAAGCTGCACAGCGAGTGCGAAACGCTCTGCGCCGCCATGGCGGAAGCCCGGCGCTGTGAGGTCAATGAGCCACGGCATACAGAGTTCAGCAATGACGGTCAGCAAAATAAGCCACGTCAAAAGTAGTGAGAAGGCCTGCCCAGCAAGGACGAGTGCACTATGGCGGCCCTCTTTTTCATAGCGTGCTGTAAAGAGCGGCACAAAGGCTGCGCTTAGTGCGCCTTCCCCAAAAAGGCTGCGGAACATATTGGGCAGGCGCAGGGCAAATTGATACGCATCTTGAACCGGGCCAGCCCCCAAGAACATAGCGAGCAGTTGATCTCGGACAAGCCCGAGAAGGCGGGAGAGCATTGTCCATCCGCCAACGGTTAAAAGATTACGCAGCACGGCACAGGCCTTGGGGAAAAGAGGGCATGAGAAGGGTTAAAATTTAAAGGTGGTGCGCTGCACTTCTTCGAGAAAACGTGGCGCATCGGGACGTGTCAGCGGAGTAAACCATCGTTGAAGTCTGCCTTCACGATTGATGAGATATTTATAGAAGTTCCAGCGTGGCCGCGAGAGGAAGCCTCCTTCATCTGCGAGCCAGCGGAAGAGCGGGATCGCATGAGGGCCACGCACAACACTTTTTGCTGCGAGCGGAAAGCTCACACCGTAGCGTCGTTGGCAGAACCCTTGAATGTCGTCTGCGGAACCGGGTTCTTGCTTGCCGAAATCATTGCTCGGCACCCCCAAAATGACCAAGCCATTGGGTGTGGAATGGCCCAAGGTGCGCCAGAGATATTGCAATGCCTCATATTGGGGGGTGAACCCACATTCGGACGCAGTATTGACGATGAGGATTGGGCGTCCCTTCCATTGGGAAAGGTCAATCTCTCCCCCTTCAAGAGCGGGGAGGCGGAAATCATAGGCCGTTGTCATTGTCTTATTCCGTCATAAGCGAGGGGCAAGAGAGGGTGAGTTATTCTAAAGCAGGGGGGCGATCGAGTAGCTCGTCACGGGCGCGTTCAGGTGTCAGCTCTCCTGACAGAAGGCGTGTGATGGTGTTGATGATAGGGGTCTCAATTCCGTGCCGTTGCCCAAGCTTTTGGAGGGTTGGCGCGGTAAGAACGCCTTCAGAGACGGTGCTGCGTTGGGCAAGAATAGAATCCAGACTTTCCCCCCGACCAAGCGCGATCCCGAGGCTATAATTGCGAGACCCTGGGCCCGTGGCCGTGAGGATGAGATCCCCCATGCCCGCTAAACCATAAATGGTGCGGGCTTGTCCGCCCATCGTTTCAATCAAGCGGCCAAGTTCCGCTAAAGAGCGAGTAATGAGTGCAGCGCGGGCATTTTCCCCCATCTCTGCACCAACGGTAATCCCAGCCCCAATGGCGATGACATTTTTAGCCGCCCCGGCCATCTGCACGCCAAAAGGGTCATTGCTGGCATAAAGGCGTAATGTCGGGGTGGTAAGGCGTTTGGCAAGGTCTTGAGCAAAGGACAGGTCTGATGCTGCGAGTGTTGCTGCAGCAGGGAGTCCTTTTGCGATCTCAATGGCGAAGTTGGGGCCAGAAAGAACCGCTGCTGGATGGTCTGGCATGGTTTGAGCAAGCACTTCGAGAGGGAGCGCAAAGGTGCCTTGTTCCATCCCTTTGCAGCAGGTGATAACCGGCACATGAGCAGGAAGGTTTTTTTCGAGTGCTAGGGACGTATCGCGCAGGGCTTGGGTGGGGACGACCAGCAGTATAACGTCAGCTTCATGAGGGAGGGTGTTGGTCACAGACACACGTTCTGGCAAGCGCACATCTGGTAGGCGCGGCATAGAGCGTGTATCCGGAGCAACAGGGCTGCGTGTCCATAGGGACACGTTGGCGATTTGAGCGGCGCTGCAAGCGAGGGCCGTGCCCCATGCCCCAGCGCCGATCACGGCGATATGAGGAAGCCGGGTCATGGCAATGTCTCCACGGAAGAAGATCGATAGGGTTGGCGCTCAGAAAGCGGCCAACGTGGACGGGGTGCTATGGCAATATCGTTAGGCCTTTCCCCTTGGGCAAGGCGTTCTAACGCAGCCCAGCCAATCATAACCGCGTTATCGGTGCAAAGCCTTAATGGAGGGGCGAAGAAAGGAATGGCGTGCCGTTCGGCAACGCTTTCTAGTCGTGCGCGTAAGGTACGATTGGCTGCTACACCGCCTGCAACAACAAGGGCGGTGGCGTGCGGGGCTAGAGCGAGGGCATGTTCGGCCCGGTCTTCCATCACATCGGCCACAGCACGTTGGAAGGATGCAGCGAGGTCAGCGGCAATGCGATGAGGGAGGGCAGCCTTCCCATAAGGTTCAATCAAGCGAGAAACGGCTGTTTTAAGGCCAGAGAAGGAAAAATCACATCCGTCCCGCCCTTTGAGAGGGCGTGGCAGCGCATAAGCGGCATCATCGCCCTCTGTCGCAAGTTTTTCCAGAGCAGGGCCGCCGGGCCAGCCGAGACCGAGCATTTTAGCGACTTTATCAAAAGCCTCACCTGCTGAATCATCAATCGTGCCGCCTAAGCGACGATAATGCCCTGTTTCTTCGACACTCACGCATTGGCAATGCCCACCAGAGACGAGCATAGCAAGATAGGGGAAGGAAAGCGTGATTCCCTCATCAGCAAGAGCACTGGGAAGACGTGGTGTTAAAATATGTCCTTCGATATGATTGATGCCTATAAAAGGTTTCCCCTGTGAGAGGGCGAGCCCTTTTGCGTAGTTACTCCCAACGATAAGCCCCCCAATAAGACCGGGGCCTGTGGTCGCGGCAAAGAGGGCGATATCACCTAAAGTAAGGCCAGCACGCTCGAGGGTGAGATCAACCAAATTTGGCAGAATATCAAGGTGTGCGCGGGCTGCAATTTCCGGTACAACACCACCGAGAGCGGCGTGACTTTCCTGCGACAAAAGGGCTTCAGAAAGGACGGTTCCGTGGGCATCAAGGATCGCACACGCGGTATCATCGCACGATGTTTCGATCGCAAGCAAAGGGGTAACAGAGACAAGACTGGGCATAATAATCGTATTATGCCGAATAATTTTCTTGCATGACACCCCTAATGAACCCAGATACAGAAACCGCTATGACTGTATCTCTTCCTTCCTCTGATGCTCTTCAGCATATTGCTGCTGAGGCAGCAAAGCGCTCTCACGCACATTCATCGTCGCGGCGTAATAAATTGCCGCTGCGGGTTGGGACGCGTGCCTCTCCTCTAGCGTTGGTACAAACGCGTCATTTTCTAACGCGTCTGACGCGCTTTTGCCCTGTTCTGCGCGATATGGGTGCTTTTAAAGAAGAGCAGATGAATACGTCGGGTGATCTAAATTTGAAAGATCGCTTGGCTGAGATTGGTGGGAAAGGTCTTTTCTCCAAAGAAATCCACGAACTTCTTGCGCTGGGCGGGATTGATTTCGCTGTGCATAGTTTAAAGGATTTGGAAACCAATCTGCCACCTGGCCTAGTCTTAGCGTGCACAATGAAGCGTGAAGATGCGCGTGATGCTCTGGTTCTGCGAGATCGAACCGTTAAAGTAGATCCCAATGACCCTTACGCTTGCTTGCCTAAGGGCGCATTGGTTGGGTGTGCGTCGGTGCGACGTCAGGCACAAATGCTTCATAGACGTCCCGATCTGCGTTTTTGCTTATTGCGCGGCAATGTGCAGACACGTCTTGATAAGCTTAATGCAGGCGTGTGTGATGCGACGTTGCTCGCTTGTGCGGGCCTGAAACGTTTGGGTATGGAAGACCGCATTGATGTCCCTCTAGAGCCGGAACATATGTTGCCAGCGTCAGGACAGGGGATTGTGGGTGTGACAGTGCGTGAGAGCAATTACGAGTTGCGTGAACTGCTTTCTGCGATTGAAGACCCAGAGGCCCGCGCTGTTGCCACAGCAGAGCGCAGCTTACTCGCAGAGTTGGATGGGTCTTGCCGTACGCCAATTGGTGGCTATGCACGTCTCAAAGACGGCGAGCTTCACCTCAGCGGTTTAGTTGCGAGCGAAGATGGAGCGTTTTTACTGCGTCGTGAAGCGAAGGGACGTCCAACAGACGCTGCTAAAATGGGACGAGAGCTTGGGATTGAGCTGCGAGCTAATACGCCCCCGCACATCTTTGAAAAAATTATTAATCCATCATGAACAAAGCGTCCTCGCGTAAGGTCGTGGTGACACGTCCTGAGCCGGGTTTGTCGGACACGCTGGCTCGGTTACGGGAGAGGGGATGGCATGCCATGTCCTGCCCTGTCATGGTGATACAGCCCGCAGAGACCTTACCATTGATTGAGGGGGATGCGTTGGTCATTACGAGCGCTCAGGCGTTACCTGCGCTAGCTGAGCAGCCTAAAGAGCGACTTCTCCTGACAGTGGGAGAAAAGACAGCAGACAGAGCACGGCAGGCGGGCTTTACGCAGGTAAGGGCAGCCCGAGGGAAGAGAGAGGGGTTGGTCGCTCTATGCCGTGCCCATGGCCTCTCAGGAGAGCGTGTGAGCTTTGTATGTGGGTGTGGCTGGCGTGGGCAAGCTTATAGCCGAACGGTTGCAGACCAGCTTGGGGCCCGATGGGTTAAAGGATACCAAGTTCAACGCGCATCTTGCTTGGCAAAGGAAGCGGTGCAGGCATTGAGTGAGCGAGACGTTGAGGCAATCTGTTTTTATTCAGCAGAGACAGTGCGCGCGTTTCTCTCTCTTTGTCCGGCATCATTAATCGCCGCTTTGCCGAACGTGCGGGCTGTGTGCTTGTCTGAGGCGATTGCCGCTGAAGCACGAGAAATCGTGTGGCGGGAGGTCTGTTTTGGAGATCCACTAGCGGTGCTCGGAAGCCCCTGACATAAAAAAGAGGAGCCGAAGCCCCTCTTTTCCGAAACAGATTTTATGCTTCGCCTTCTGGCTCTGGGAAGTTTTGCTCCCGTTTTGCTTGCCAAAGAGCAGCAAAGTCGATCGGCTGAAGTACGATCGGTGGGAAGCCACCATCGCGGGTAACATCGCTGACAATTGCACGAGCGAATGGGAAGAGAAGGCGTGGGGCCTCGACCAGCAGAAGTGGCTCAACGAGGTCATCAGGAGCGCCTTCGAGCGTTACAATCGCCGCATAGGTGAGCTCAACGATAAAGACGATACGGCCAGGTTCATTGCTGCCCTCAGCGGCAGGCTCAGTGGCTTCTGCGCGGATGATGACAGAGACTTCGAAAACCGGCTGATCTTTTTCAATACGGTTTGCTTGCACGTCGATATTGACGCCAACTTGTGGGGCACTGCGCAATGAGGCGAAGGTTTCAGCGCCCCGTGGAACCTCAAAAGAGAGGTCTTTTGTATATTGCAGGTTAATCGCCAGCGGGATGCTGGGCGGTGTATTATCCTGAGATGGAGCGTTGTTTTCGTTGGCGGACATAATATTTCCAACTTTTTCTAGTTATGTGTAAAACAATAGCCTCTTGCCGGTAGCATGGATTGCTAAATGGGCCAAGAAGAAGACGCGCTTCAGCCCATGAAAATGCACGTTTTGAGCATATGATAAGGTTTTTAAGCAGAATTGAAGGAGAGGGGGAGGTTGAGATTAGTGGCTGGGCATTCTATTTTTAGAGATAGCTTTTGTCGGACCGGCAAATTTAAGGTTTGGAACCAGTCTTGGAATATATAATGGCTCACCCCCCTTGGGATATTATTGTATTGGCTGTCATTGCGCTCATCTTAGGTGCAACGTTATATCGCGTGCTTGGGCGTAAAATTGGCGCACAAGGGGATAGGCAGGAGAATTATCGGCTCATGGCACATGTAGAAAAGATGGGGCGTCGCAAGACGGCTTCGAATACGATGCAACCCCCTCCATTGCCGGGGAGCGTTCAGGCTGCGGAGGAGCAGACAGAGTATGTTGTGCCGCAGGCTGATAGTCCGCTTGGGCAAAAGCTTCTCAAGGTAGCGACGGTGTCTTCTAAATTTCAGGGGAAGGCATTTTTGGAACAAGCTGAAGAGATGTTTCAAAAAATCGTAAAGGCATTTGCTCATACCGATATACTGCTGCTGGAAGAAAGCTTGACGCCTCAGGTCTTTACAGCTTTTCAAAAAGCATTGCGGCAGAGAGAAAACGATGGTGATCGTTTACATGTTGACGTGAAGCGCATGGAACGGCTGGAAATTTCCGACATTATTTTCCCCGAAGAACAAGCTGCTAGCTGTCAGATCAATGTGCTGATTACGTCGTGGCAGGTACGTTACGTGAAAAACTCTCATGGGAAAATGGTTGGGGGGACTGAATCTCTCACTGAATTCCGTGATATGTGGGGGTTTGCTCTGATTGATGGGCATTGGCGCTTGGCAGAGACTGCTGTCGCTTAAAGTCTTTGAGCGGCTTTTGATATAATTTGACGCTTCCAGCAATGGAGGCGCCATTGGCGATGGAATGGCCGAGTTTTGGTATTGCTGACATGATGCGTTATTCGCCCCTGCTTGCTTTGGTTATGCTGCTTTCAGCATGCATGCCAGGCGTTCCTTCGGGAGATATGGATATCCACAAGGTGGATTTTTCTCATCTCAGTTATTGGGAGCAAGAGCAACATCAGCCGTTGTTGAGTATGGTGCGCACTGAGTGTCGCCGTTTAACGCAGCTGGCTCCCAATGCGTCTTTAGGGGGAGCGACGTCATTGCCGTATGGGCGCAAGGTCAGTGACTGGGCGGGGGCGTGTCGGGCTTTGCCATCATCCGAGCAGACAACGCCTGAGGAAGCTCGGCAATATTTTGAGACATGGTTTCAGCCTTATCTCATCCAAGAGCCTGCTTTTTATACAGGCTATTATGAGCCGCAAGTTGAAGCTTCTTTACAACGTCAAGGGGTTTATCAATATCCTCTTTATCGGCGGCCTGCTGACTTGCTGCGTGGGCGCACAGATACGGGCGCGGTTGTTTTTGGTCACTGGGTTAATTCCGTCTTCCAGCCTTATGATGATCGGGCGGCGATTAATGCCGGAGCGTTGAATGGCAAAGGGCTTGAGATCGCGTGGCTAAAAAGCCCTGTTGATGTGTTTTTCTTGCAGCTACAAGGAGCCGGGCGACTCCACCTTCCTGACGGAAAAATGATACGGGTTGCTTATGATGGACGGAATGGGCAGCCTTATAATCCGATTGGACGTGTGCTCGTAGAGCGTGGCGCCTTGAAGACGGGAGAAGTGACGGCTGAAAGCATTCGGGAATGGCTCCAGACGCATCCGCAAGACATGCTGTCCGTTATGGAGAAGAATCCTAATTATGTTTTCTTTCGTAAGGTGGAACGCTCCCCCTTTGAAGGGCCGGGAGGCGCTCTTGGGATACCGCTGACGCCCCAACGCTCTTTGGCGATTGACCGTGCGCTGGTGCCGTATGCGACGCCTATTTGGGTAGAAACATCTGTAAAAGACCAACAAGGGCAAATGACACCTTGGAAGCATTTAACCTTTGCGCAGGATGTTGGTACAAACATCAGAGGAGCCGGACGGGCGGATCTCTTCACAGGATGGGGAGAGAGTGCTGAAGCGATGGCCGGTGACCTCAAAAGTCCGGGTCGTATGATTTTGTTGCTACCCAGACCGTCAGCGCGATCAGAAGATGCATCGGAAGCATTGGACTTTCCACCCAAATGATTCGCACCCGCCGGGAGACGTTAGGGCGGCACGTTTTATACCGTGCAGATTGTGCCCGTGTGTTGAAACGCTTGCCATCAAAGAGTGTTGATGTCGTCATTACGTCTCCGCCTTATAACCTAGGCTTAGCGTATCGTAGCTATAAGGATCGCCTCTCTGAGGAAGATTATTTAGCGTGGATGGAAGGGGTCTGTGCACAAATCTCACGCGTTATGCGTGACGATGGCTCCTTTTTCCTCAATATTGCGGGCTCATCGTCCCAGCCGTGGTTGCCTTTTGAGCTTATGGTTCGTTTGCGGCGTCTCTTTACGTTACAGAACCATATTTCATGGATAAAATCTGTAGCGGTTGGGGATGTGACATATGGCCATTTCAAGCCTGTTAATTCACCACGCTTTGTGAATCGGAATCACGAGCATGTTTTCCATTTAACGAAGCATGGTGATGTGCCGGTTGAGCGGTTACAGGCGGGTGTGCCGTTTACAGATAAAAGCAATATCACCCGTCGTCAGCATGCTGCTGATCGTCGTTGCCGGGGAGATACATGGTTTATCCCTTACGAAACTGTGCGCAGTCGTAAGGGGAAGTTTAGCCATCCGGGTACCTTTCCACTCGCATTACCAGAGCGCTGCTTACAATTGCATGGGTTTGACCGGGACAGTGTCGTGCTTGATCCCTTTATGGGAACGGGAACAACGCTTCTAGCTGCGGAAAAACTAGGTCTCCAAGGTATTGGGGTCGAAGCAGATACAAGCTATGTGCGCGTTGCCCGCGAGCGCTTGCGGGCGTTGCTTGCTGAGAAAGGCGTTTAACTGAGGCGTTAACGCGTTTTTTTACAATATGATGCAGGCCCATTATGGTGCGAGCCTCAACCGGGCGGAATGATTAGGGAAATAGGCTGTGGGGAAACGGAGCGTACATGATGATGAGGCAGCGTTATGGCGTTTGGCTATGCGTGATGTCGCGCCGTTAAGGGCCTCTCATGCACAGTCTTCTTTGCCACCATCTCCTGCGAAACCTGACAAAACTTTGGAGAAGCATCGTAAGAAGTCTGTGCAGCCGAAGGCCTTAAAAGCGTTTAAAACAACGCTTTCTGTAGCGCAGGAGCGGCCCAAACGTACTCAAGAGCTTGCTATCGGGAAGCGTGCTCCCGGGCTTGATAATACGCAGTGGCGTCGTCTGTCGCGGGGGGAGATGCGTGTGGAAGCACGCCTCGACTTGCATGGTTACATTGTCCAAGATGCTTTTGAGGCTTTGTTGCACTTTATGCATCGTGCGCGGGGGATGCGGTGGCGTTGTGTTGAGATTGTTACAGGGTTGGGGAGTGGTGCACGAGGGGGGACTATTCGTCGCGAATTGCCCCTGTGGTTACAGCGTAGTGACGTGCGCCCGATGATTCTGGCGGTTGTGCATTCTCATAATAGCAACCGAGGAGCTGTGCGCATTCTATTAAAGAGACGTCGATCATAAACAATATTTATGAAAATATTGTAGATGGGCTGTTTGTCAGAAAAGTAAGGGATTGTACTTACTTTTTTAAAAGTTTTACAAGCGTGTAGAGCTTGGATTGCACGGCTGGGTCAGGTATAACACGAAATCGCGAATGATTATTAACTTCTTGTATCGCACCGTAGGAAATTTCTGACCATTTCCGCATGCTAAGAAACCTACCGATATGGGAAAGGCCCCGTTTTGAGGGGGGCGGGAGAGTAGAGACGTGTCCCTGAAATCTGTCATGCATGCTATAGGTGCAGTTGCTGTCTTAACCGGTGGATGCGCTGCGCTGAGTCCTTGCAGTCAAGCCAAGGATATAACGGACATTACGGGCCATGTTGTGTCTATCCCTGACCATCCGCAGCGTCTCGTTCTGGGGGAAGGACGGCTTATTTACGCTCTGGAACCGCTAGAAAAAGAGCATTTGTTCGATCGCGTCGTCGGTTGGCAAGGAGAGTTCCGTGAGGCAGATGCGCAGAATTATGAGCAGATGCGTCAGGCTTTCCCAAAGGCTGATCAGGTTGCCGTGATCGGGCGCAGCTCGGCCGATACCATCAGCCCCGAAAAGCTGCTTGATCTACATCCCGATGTGGCCATTTTTAGTACAACAGGGCATGGGCCAGGGCAGTCTGGAGATGTGACGGAGCGCTTAAAAGCGGCTCATATCCCTGTGGTTTTTGTTGATTTCCGTGAAGACCCAATCAAAACGACTGTGCCGAGTATGCGTATTCTCGGTGAAGTTTTAGGGCGGGAGGAAGAAGCAAAGGCCTATACGGATTTTTATGAACAACGGCTCAAGGCTATTCAATCTGTCGTTGATAAGATTCCGGAGAATAAACGCCCTCGGGTCTTTATTGATATGCTTGCAGGAGCACGGCAGAGCTGCTGTCACACGGCGGGGCATGGCAATATGGGCGCTTTTATTGAAACGGCAGGGGGCCGTAATGTCGCTGACGGACTGCTCCCTGGCTACTTAGGAGAAGTGTCGGCTGAGAAGCTGATCGCGTTAGACCCCGATATTTTGTTGCTTGATGGAACGCGCGGGCCGGTGCGGTCTGGGCCGGGGCTCAAAATGGGCTCTCAAGTGACGGCTGAGCAAGCCAAAGCGTCGCTTAACAGCTTACTGGAGGCGCCAGAACTTGCCGGTCTGCGTGCGGTACAAACGGGCCGAACTTACGGCATTTGGCATACCTTCTATGACAGCCCCTTTAATATTCTCGCTGTGGAAGTCATGGCAAAATGGTTTTATCCAGAGCTTTTCCCTCAGCTTGACCCTGAGGCAGACCGCCGTGAGCTCCAGAGTCGTTTCACAAATCTTCCAGTGAGTGGCACGTACTGGATTAAAGCTGATGTTCACTGAAATGCCGTCCGTTTCTTCATCAACAGAAGCCCGAAAACGGGAAAAGATTGCGCAACGTTTGACGGGAATGCGCCAATCTTATGCGAAATTGACCCATCATCGCGTGGTCGTATTGCTTGTTTTGGGTGTGCTTATTCTGGCGTCTTTATTGCTGGATTTTTCGCTTGGGCCGGCGGCGTTATCGCCGATGCAGCTTGTTCATGCTCTGTTAAATCCATCTTCTGGCATGAATGCCGTGATCGTCTGGCATATTCGCCTGCCGTACGCCTTGATGGCGGTGTTGGTCGGGCTTGCGCTTGGCATTTCTGGTGGGGAAATGCAGACCATTTTGGATAATCCTTTAGCGAGTCCCTTTACGCTAGGGGTTTCAGCCGCAGCGGCATTTGGTGCATCGTTGGCGATCGTCTTGCAGTGGCGTTTGCCCTACATGCCAGAGACATGGATGGTTCCCCTTGAGGCGTTTATATTCGCCGTTGGGTCGGCTGTCTTGCTGGAGCTCGTGGCGCGGGTAAGGGCGCGCTCTACAACGATGGTTGTCTTATTCGGGATTGCCCTCGTTTTTACCTTTCATGCGCTCGTATCACTGATGCAATTCGTTGCTGATGAAGACGCCTTACAAGAGCTCGTCTTTTGGACAATGGGCAGCCTCACTCGAGCAAGTTGGGGAAAAATTGCTGTGCTTGCAGCTGGCTGTTTAGTTGTTTTGCCTTTTTGCTGGCGTGCAGCACCAGCGATGACGGCCTTGCGTCTGGGGGAGGATCGTGCGGCGAGTTACGGGGTGGACGTGCATCGTTTACGCATGATGTCATTGCTGCGTGTGAGTATTTTGTCGGCTCTGGCTGTGTCCTTTGTTGGTACGATTGGCTTTGTCGGACTGGTTGCGCCGCATATTGCCCGTCGTTTGCTGGGGGAGGATCATCGCTTTTACCTGCCCGGGTCAGCTCTATGCGGGTGTTTGATTATGTCGCTTTCGTCCATTGCTGCGAAGAACATCATGTCAGGCGTGGTCATTCCCGTAGGGATTGTGACGGCTTTGGTTGGGATTCCATTTTTCCTCGGTGTCGTGTTGAAACGAGGCAGATAATGACGGGGAATATGACAAACGCACGGTCTCAGGAAGAAGGTCTTCTGGTTCACGGTCTCACTGTGAGCTATGGGAAGCGCGAAATTTTGCACGGGATTTCTCTCGATAATATGCGTCCCGGCCGGGTGACGGCCCTGCTTGGGCCAAATGGCTCTGGAAAGTCCACGTTCTTGCGTGCAGTCGCTGGTTTAACCGCCTCTAAGGGGGAGGTTGTGCTGAAAGGGCGTAACCTTGCAACGCTTCCTGCAGGGGCGAGAGCTCGGATTGGTGCCTATCTTCCGCAAAGTCTCCCGCCTGAAGTTCATCTCCAAGTTCTTGAAGCTGTCATGGTGGCCCGTCGTGCGGGAGAGGGTGTCTCTGCTGAATGCGCGCTTTCTGAGGCTATGGAGGTCTTAGAGGGACTTGGTATTGCCGACTTAGCTTTACGGTATTTGGACGAACTTTCCGGCGGGCAGCGGCAGCTCGTCGGCTTGGCACAAGCTCTCGTGCGAAAGCCAGAACTGTTGTTGCTTGATGAACCGCTGAGTGCGCTAGATCTTCGCTATCAATTTGCTGTTATGGATGCCGTGCGGCGTGAAACGCAGGCGCGCGGGATCGTCACATTGCTTGTGGTGCATGACCTTAACATTGCTCTGCAACGTGCTGACGATGTTGTGTATATGCGCGAGGGACGTCTGATTGGGCAAGGGGTCGTGATGGACGTGACCACACCAGACATTCTGGCAGATGTGTATGGGGTGAGAACACGGCTCGAAGTCTGTCCTCGTGGTTTGCCACATGTGCTTGTTGATGGTGTAGTCGAGGACTCTCCTGAAGAAGAGCAGCGTTACTAGGCTCCCGGTATAAAGGGGAACCCAGTAAAGATGTGCTTATATCAGGGCCAGTGTGCTTCTGGAGGCATGCTCATGAGGATAGCCTCTGTATTGCCGCCTGTTTTTAGCCCAAAGATCGTGCCTCGGTCATAAATGAGGTTAAACTCGACATAACGGCCACGTCGCGTAAGCTGCGCCTGGCGGTCTTCCTCTGTCCAAGGGGTAAACATGCGGTTGCGCACGGCTTGAGGATACGATTCGTAAAAAGCATTCCCCACGTCTTTAGTGAAGGCAAAATCTTTTTCCAGATCACCTGTGCGCAGCCAATCGTAGAAAATGCCCCCTAAGCCACGAGGTTCGTTGCGGTGTTTGAGGAAGAAATATTCATCACACCATTTTTTGAAGCGTGAGTAATAGTCAGGGTCATACTTATCGCATGCGTCCTGAAATTTTTTATGGAACTGGGCTGCGTCCTCTTGGGCTTCCTGGCTGTCGGGGAACATGGGTGTAATGTCACCCCCGCCACCAAACCATCCTTTAGAGGTAATGATCATACGCGTGTTGAAATGAGCCGCGCTGACATGGGGGTTACATGGATGCGCCACGAGCGAAATACCCGTCGCAAAGAAGCGTGGATCTTCTTCAGCACCGGGGATTTGTTTGCGGAATTCCGGTGAGAATTCGCCCCAAACGGTGGAAACATTAACGCCCACTTTTTCAAAAACGCGCCCGCGCATAACCGACATGACGCCACCGCCACCTTCAGGACGATCCCAAGCGGTGCGCTCAAAGCGTCCTGCTTTCTCGCGGCCATTAAGTATCTGCGAGTTCTTCGCGACTGCTTCGTCTTCAAGAGCTTCATAAGACGCGCAGATGCGATCACGCAGTGTTTCAAACCATTCCTTAGCGTCTTTTTTTAAAGAATCATGAGGAACATCTGAACGGATAAGCTCACCAAAATGAGGGGATGAATTCATTATTTATCTTCCGTCTCTCTAGTTGCGTTGTCTGAGACGGAGGAACTCTAGCACATAGTTTCTAAATTAGAATAACTATTTATACGTGTCGTTATTATAGGGAGAATGTAAATTTCTTGTTTACTGACGGGAAAAGAGGCAAAGGGTGTTCTTTTGTTCTTGAGGCTTTGGAAAAGCGTTACTCTTGGGTTACACTCAAGATTCTAGCGTTTAAGACGATTATAAACGGCATGGGAGTATAACCGCATGGCTTCGGAAAAACACGTTGAGCCCGTTATCGGCGTTATCGGGGGGTCTGGCCTCTATGAAATTGATGGGCTGAAGGATAAAGAGTGGCGCCGCTGTGAAACGCCATGGGGAGCTCCTTCTGATGACTTGCTTTTTGGAAGCATTTCCGGCGTGCGTTGCGTCTTCCTGCCTCGGCATGGGCGCGGCCATCCCATTCCACCATCACGTCTAAATTATCGGGCGAATATTGATGCGCTGAAGCGTGCAGGGGTGACTGATATTATCTCCCTTTCTGCTGTTGGTTCTTTGAAGGAAGAGCTTGAGCCTGGCCGCTTTGTGTTGGTGGATCAATTTATTGATCTCACCCAAGGGCGTCAGCGCACTTTCTTTGAGGAAGGGTGCGTGGCTCATGTCAGCATGGCAGAGCCTGTGTCGCATCGCTTGCTTACGACATTGGGTGATACGGCTGAAAAGCTTCATATTCCTGTGACGCGTGGTGGGACGTATGTCGTGATTGAGGGGCCGCAATTTTCCACACGCGCGGAAAGTGACCTTTATCGTTCATGGGGCTGTTCAGTCATTGGGATGACGAACATGCCAGAAGCACGCCTCGCACGTGAGGCGGAAATGAATTATGCCACCGTTGGTATGGTGACAGATTATGACTGCTGGCATGAAGACCATGACAGCGTGACCGTCGATACAGTTGTTACGACGATGAAAAAGAACGCCACTCATGCGCGTGAGCTGGTAAAAGATGCTATTGCATCACTAGGGCATAAGCGTGAGCTTGATCAGGCTGAACGGGCTCTTGATAATGCGATTATCACACCAGCAGATGCACGCGACTCTGGCCTATTAGCGCGTCTTGATGCCGTGGCGGGGCGTGGATTGTTCAGCCATCATTAAAGGGCTGTATCTCCCTGCAGGAGAAGAAGTGCCCTGCAGGGAGAGGTTTTTACCAACTGCGCAAAAGCCCACCATCTACAGGAATACAGGCTCCCGTTATGTAAGAAGCGCGAGGGCTGGCCAGAAAGGTTGCCATTGCGCCAAATTCATCAGGCTCTCCGTAACGCCCTACAGGGATTTCCTGTTCCTTTCGACGTTTGAGCTCCTCAACAGAAATATGTTGTTGCTCTGCGCGTGAGGCGTTCAGTTTGGCGACGCGGTCTGTGTCAAACCGTCCCGGCATGAGGGTATTTACCGTAATGCCATCCGGCCCCACTTCACGAGCGAGTGTTTTCCCCCAACTTGCAAGGGCAGAGCGCAGCGCGTTGGAGAGGACGAGCCCCTGAATCGGTTCCTTAATGCTTGTGGATGAGACCATGATAATGCGTCCAAATCCTTGCTGACGCATGGAGGGCAGAAAAGCATCTGTCATGGCCATCGTCGGCATGAGCATCGCGTCAGCATAGTGCTGCCATAGCTGCGCGTCTAAAGCGCTCGCAGGCCCAGGAGGGGGGCCTCCTCCATTGCCAATGATAATGTCAGGTGCTTTTGGATAGTGTTGTTGAATATGGGTGATGGCGTTCTGCACCCCTTCTAGAGCGGCAAGGTCGGCGCTGATCCAAGAGGCTTTACCTCCATCGTTTTTGATAATGTCCACCATATTTCGTAAGGGCTGTTCGCGGCGCGCGATAAGACATACATGGACGCCTTCTGCCGCGAGGGAACGGGCGATACCAGCGCCCAAGCCGGCGCTTCCTCCCATAATGATGGCAAAGCGTTGCGATAGCTGCATATCCATAAATAAATATCCAATTCCTCATATATTTTAGCCATCATGAGTGTGAGCCTTTGGAAGAGGAAGGTGAAGGGGATTCTGTCTTTTCTGGAAGTTCTATGATGTGAAGACTTTTTTAGAAGGAGATGATTAAAAAATATGCTTCTTCACAGCAGAGGTTCTTGACGCTCGCAGGGGGGAACACTATTTTTTAATCACCTCCTTCTGAGAGAAGGGGGTTGTATAGGTGCGCTGCTAATTTGAGCGCGATAACCCGGCCACGCTGCTTTGAAAAAGGGCTGGCCTAGAATGGAGCGATCCATGACGAATTTTCGTCCCCTTCACGACCGCGTAGTGGTCCGCCGCCTCGAAAGCGAAGAGAAAACCGCTGGTGGCATCATTATTCCAGAAACAGCTAAAGAAAAACCGATGGAAGGCGAAGTCATCGCTGTCGGCCCTGGCGCACGCAACGAGCAGGGGCAGGTTGTGCCGCTGGACGTTAAAGCCGGTGACCGTGTTCTGTTTGGCAAATGGTCAGGCACTGAGGTGACGATTAGCGGCGAAGAACTGCTGATCATGAAAGAGAGCGACGTTATGGGGATCATTGGCTAAGGCCTTTCCTTTGTTAACTTTGTATCTCTTAAAGTAACCCTCCTAAGGAGTAATGTGTTATGGCTGCTAAAGACGTTAAATTCGGTTCTGATGCTCGTGAGCGTATGCTGCGTGGTGTCGATATCCTTGCAAATGCCGTGAAGGTGACACTTGGCCCTAAAGGCCGCAATGTTGTTCTTGATAAGAGCTTCGGCGCTCCACGTATTACAAAAGACGGTGTGTCTGTCGCCAAAGAGATCGAACTGGCTGATAAGTTCGAGAACATGGGCGCACAGATGGTGCGTGAAGTCGCCTCTAAAACAAACGATATTGCTGGTGATGGTACAACCACAGCGACCGTTTTGGCACAGGCAATTATCCGCGAGGGCGCCAAGGCTGTTGCCGCTGGCATGAACCCGATGGATCTGAAACGCGGCATCGACAAAGCTGTAGCTCGCGTTGTGGAAGAGCTGAAATCCCGTACCAGCAAGATTTCTTCTCCTGAGGAAATTGCCCAGGTTGGTAAGATTTCGGCTAACGGTGAAGCTGAAATCGGTGAGATGATTGCTCACGCGATGGAAAAAGTCGGTTCTGAAGGCGTCATCACTGTGGAAGAGGCTAAAGGCCTGCACACAGAGCTGGATGTCGTTGAAGGAATGCAGTTCGATCGCGGGTATATCTCCCCATACTTCGTGACGAACACCGAGAAGATGGTTGCTGATCTGGATAACCCTTATATCCTGATCCATGAGAAGAAGATTTCTTCTCTTCAGCCTATGCTGCCGCTTCTGGAAAGCGTTGTGCAGTCTGGCCGTCCGCTGCTGATCATTGCTGAAGAAGTTGATGGTGAAGCACTGGCAACTCTCGTTGTGAACAAGCTGCGTGGTGGTCTGAAGATTGCTGCTGTGAAGGCTCCTGGCTTTGGTGATCGTCGTAAGGCGATGCTGGAAGATATCTCCGTGCTGACCGGTGGTCAGGTTGTGTCCGATGATATCGGCATCAAGCTGGACTCCGTGACATTGGATATGCTGGGCACAGCTAAGAAAGTCCACATCGACAAAGAGAATACCACGATCGTTGAAGGTGCTGGCGATGCTGAAGGCATTAAGGCACGTTGCAACCAGATCCGAGCTCAGGTTGAAGAAACCTCTTCCGATTATGACCGTGAGAAATTGCAAGAACGTCTAGCTAAGCTGGCTGGCGGTGTTGCTGTCATCCGTGTTGGTGGTAGCACGGAAGTGGAAGTGAAAGAGCGTAAAGACCGCGTTGATGATGCTCTGCATGCAACACGTGCAGCGGTGGAAGAAGGGATTGTCCCAGGTGGTGGAACGGCTCTAGCCCGTGCAAGCCAGATCTTGGAAGAACTTTCCCATGTTAATGATGATCAGCGCGTTGGTGCGGAAATCATTCGTAAGGCTCTGCAGGCTCCACTGCGTCAGATCGCGCATAATGCGGGTGAAGATGGCGCCGTGATCGCTGGTAAGGTTCTGGAAGAATCAACCTACACGAAGGGCTTTGATGCTCAGACGGGTCAGTATAAAGACCTCGTGGCTGATGGTATCATCGATCCGACAAAGGTTGTCCGTACTGCTCTGCAAGATGCGGCCTCTGTTGCTGGTCTGTTGATTACAACAGAAGCAATGGTTGGTGAACGACCAGAGAAGAAATCTGGCGGTGATGATGCTGGTGCTGCTGGAATGGGCGGCATGGGTGGAATGGGCGGTATGGGAGGCATGGGCGGCTTCTAAGTCTCCCAGACCTTCTCTTTCCCTTTTCATTAGGAAAGGGAAAGACCGCAGTTCTCTGCTGGAAAAGCCTCACTTCTTCGGAAGTGAGGCTTTTTTTATGAGCTGCTTAACAGTGAGGATGTCATAAATGTGTCTTAAATGACACGGTATGGGCTTATAAGTAACGCTAATGGCACAGATCGTAAAATAGATGTGGCATTTTGTTGTGTTATCGAATTAAATTAATTTTATAACGATGATGGAACATTAAGTATGACGATTTCTCCTCGCCATTGGCTACTATGCGCATCAATTCTCTCTGCCGGTTCTGTTCCTCACCTAGCTTGTGCGGCGGGCTCTCTTGTCTCTGGTGGGGAGAAGGGACAAGTAACTGAACGCTCTCACGCATCGGAGCCGGGCTCGCATCACACTAAGCCAAAAAAACGTACAAAATCGACCCATGGAAATAATGCTTTTCGTGGTATTAGCGCACGTCGTTCAGAAGAAATTATGGTGACAGGCTCTATGCTGAGTAAGTCACGTAATTCTGACGCTAACCCTGTGCAGACAATTAGCAGTAAGCAACTGACGCAAACAGGTTTGACAAACTTGGGCGATATTTTGCAGCGTATGCCCTCCATTGGGTCGAGTGGAACGGGCAATTCTAATACGAATGGTGGCGGAGGAGCTTCCTGTATCGATTTGCGTAATTTAGGGCAGCAGCGCGTTTTGGTCATGATTGATGGTAAACGCGTTGCTTTAGATTCAAGTGCTGGGGCGAATTGTGTTGACACGAATACGCTCCCGATTCAGCTGATTGATAATATTGAAATTTTAAAAGATGGTGGATCCGAGCTTTACGGTGCGGATGCTGTGTCTGGTGTGGTGAACATTAAGCTGCGGCACAATCTTAATACCGGATCTGTAACGATCCGTGGTGGAATTACAGGGCGCGGTGATGGAAAGACTGGCATGCTTTCGGCTTATAAAGGCTGGAACTTTGATCATGAACGAGGAAACATTACCGTAGGGGCAACGTATAATACCACTGAGGGTATTATGCAGCGTAACCGTGGATGGGCGAACCCTGTTCAGCTTGATGCAACAGGTAAGCGCTTTGGCTCAAGTTATAGTGCTCAACCTCTATGGCAGGACAATAATGGGAATACATTAGGATCTACACCCTCACGCTATCAGTTCGGGCAAGATTCGATGCTGACGAATAGCGTGAATACGGGCACGCTTTATGGTGATGCGCATTACGATTTTGACCGTCATCTGACGCTCTATTCGAATGTGTTGTACAGCCATCGTGACTCGCTATCACAGCTGGCTCCTATGCCTTTCTATGGGAGTATTCCACCTTCAACTCTGCCTTCCAATTTAACGGTTCCAGCCAATTATCCTAATAGTCGTTTCCCCGGCCAAGATGCCACGATGGCTTCCCGCCGCTTTACGGAGTTTGGTCCACGACGTTTAGAGAATTCATCCGATACCTATACCGTTAAGTCTGGATTGAAAGGGGAGATCATCGATCACTGGATGTATGATGCATCCTTTACCTATGGGTGGAATCAAAATCTGGAGCATGATCTCAATATCGGAAGCTATACGAACCTTCTGAACGGCTATGGCCTCCAACAAGTTCAACAGGGAAATGCTAATAGTGCATTAGCGTATAATCCTTCTCTGTGCCCGTCATCAGGATGCGCTAGCCCGTTTCATCCGCTTTCAGGTAAAGCGGCAGCTTATGCGAATGCGACAACAAACACTCATAGCTATTATCAATTACGAGACTGGAACCTTCGCATTCACAATAGCCGCGTTGTGACGATGCCGTGGGAGCATGGTGGAGCGTTAGGAATTGCTCTGGGGATGGAGCATAGAGGCGAGCATCTATCTTCTACGCCAGATCCATTAATTTCTTCTGGCCAAAGTATGACAAACACAACTCAATATACGGGTGGTGGGTTTAACGTGACGGAAGGTTATGCGGAGACCAGTTTTAACCTGTTGCATAATGCATTCCTCGCTAAAGATTTGACCGTTGACGCTCAAGGACGCGTGTCTGCCTATAATACGTTTGGAACGACAAAAAACTGGAAAGCCTCTATCAACTGGATGCCAACACGTGACGTGCGGTTTCGTGGAACCATTGGGACATCCTATCGTCAGCCTTCAGTGTATGAGCTTTATCAAGGGCAAACGCTTTCGTATAATCAGGCCAATGACCCTTGCGATATGGGAGCCGTTGGTACTTACGGGGCACAGTCGGCCGTCGTTGCATCGCGTTGTGCGCAGCAGAAAATTAATACCAAAACCTTTACAGCCCAGGGGAGCGGACAGGTGCCGACCTTGGGCGGAGGGAATAATAAGCTGAACCCAGAAACGAGCCGAACATATACATTTGGGGCTGTCTTCACACCGCGCTGGATTCCACGTTTGTCGTTGTCTGCAGAATTTTGGCATACAACAGTCTCCAACACCGTTGGTTCTCTTCCAACACAGTACATCCTTGATCAATGCTATACGGCTGGGAAAGAGTGTGGCCTTATCCAAAGAGATGGAGTAGGGCAGATCCAACAGGTAACCGCTAATAATATGAATATTGGTGGTTTGCGAACAAGCGGCGTGGATTTGGATCTGAACTATTCTCTTCCTTTAACACCTGATGATGTTGTCACCGTAGAAAATAATATTCAGCAGTTGGTCTCGTATCAGCAGCAATACACACCAGGCGGGCAATGGTATAATTACTATGGTCGGCTTCTGTATCAAAATACTGGAACTGGTATGGCGAATGGTGTGCCGACACTGCGTGATTATGCAACGGCTACATGGCGTCATAAGAACTTCTCGATCACTTATATGATGCAATATATGGGTGGTATGACGTGGAATAATTCGACACGTGACCTGACGTCAGCCGATGGGCCGCGTCATTCGACACCGGGTATGTTTGAACACGATATTACACTTAATTATCGGTGGAAGAAGTGGAATTTCCAAGGTGGGATCACAAATATCGCCAATAAGCGCCCTCCATTTGTGGCTGATGGAGGCCAAAATTCGCTTGGCTCTCTTTATAGTAACTTCTATGCGGGTAGAAGCTTCTACTTACAGGCTGGGCTTGCTTTTTAGAAATCCCTTGGTCTTTTTCTAGGGATGCGAACAGGGAGGGGCATAGGCCTCTCCCTTTTTTGTTGGACGTGTCTTGTTCCATAATACCCAAGGATGATGCGTTCCAACAACATTGGAGATGAAGAGATATAGGGCTCAATGAAGAGCTTCGTTAAGTCATGTATGACTCCGAAAGGTGTGAAACGGCTGTGTATGAAT
This sequence comes from Saccharibacter sp. EH611, assembly GCF_009834765.1. Taxonomy (GTDB): domain Bacteria; phylum Pseudomonadota; class Alphaproteobacteria; order Acetobacterales; family Acetobacteraceae; genus Saccharibacter. The sequence continues at coordinate 266,934 of NZ_WVHP01000021.1, forward strand.
ACGCGATTCTATGCGCACAACTCGTTGAAAACATTGAGATCGAATAGAAAATGAATTTTTATATTGATTTTTTGAAAGACGATTGTTTACCGTGAAGTTGCGGGGAAAGAAACGACACCCCGTACATCAAAGGATTACTTATAAAAGTAATCTAAAGTCGTTAGGAGTGTAGCATCATGGCTACTAAAAAAAAATCGGTATCATTCTTTACTACTCCATTCCGGGTTGTGGCCCGATCTATCGGTATCGGCTCAGGGCAAGAGCGATATCTCGCTCCGGCATCTTACCCAAGTATGTGTTTTGGTAAGCAGGGGCATACGTTATGCAATGATGTCGCGTATGTTCGACGGCGACCTTATGCTTTTATTCTCTAACGCGCATTAAATCCTTCTTTTAACGTATCGGGGGTGCGGATTTTTTAAAGACGTATCCCCGAGCTTTCTTTCGAGTGTATTCTTTACGGGAATGACGGATAGTACGATTTTTCGAGGAGGTCGCGCTATTTAAAAGATATATGTAGAGAAGGGAAAGAATGTAAACCCATTCTTTCCCTTTTTTATTTCCGCTTTTATCAAAGCCTTGTTGCTTCCCGCTCTTTGAGAAATATCGTAATATCGGCAATAGCTTGCTCTAGGCTAAGCCGCTGGACGGGGACACCTTCCGGAAAAGCAGAAAGAAGACGTGAAGGCATGCGATTATCCAGCATGACAAAAACGCCGTAGTCATCAGTACGGCGGATGAGCCGACCAAAGGCCTGCCGCAAACGCATTCTTGTAATATGGTCATCATACGCGCGTGGCCGCCCGCCAGATAAAAGACGGCGTCGTTCGCGATGAAGAATGTCAGGGCGAGGCCAAGGGGTGCGTTCAAATGCGACCATACGGAGTGCCTCTCCGGGGACATCGACACCATCGCGCATCGCGTCAGTGCCTAAAAGGCAGCTATGTTGTTCAGTGCGGAAGACATCAACAAGGGTGGCGTTATCCATCGCATCAATATGCTGTGCAAAGAGGGGAATGCCCTGTAAACCAAGGGGCTCGTTGATGCGCTTATGGACTTCCTTGAGGCGTCGAATGGCGGTGAAAAGTCCTAAGGCTCCTCCGCCTGATGTTTCAAAAAGGCGCTGAAAGGCCCGAGCCAAGCTAGCAATTTCCCCTGAAAGATCCGTGATAATATAAGCCCGTGTTTGGTGTGCATAATCAAAGGGGCTCATGAGTGAAGCACGAAACGGGGGCTGGAGGAAATGCGTGGTTCCTAGCCGTTCTTCCGCTTTATGCCATTGGTCATCGTCTGTCTCATCGGGGCTGCGGTCTCGCAAGGTTGCAGATGTGACGAGGAACCCATGCGCCGTGCTTTGTAATGTGCTGGCAAAAGGCATGGTGGGGTCTACCCAATGCCGGTTCAGCGTTATGTCGTGCGTTTCATCCATTCCACGGAGTGCGGGCAGGCGTTCACGGCGAATGAAATCAATATAGAGGGGGCGTTCATGAGGGTTAGGGGGTGTCGTAATCGCCCTTAACATGGTGATCCAGCCCTGAAGGCGTGAAAAAGCGCGGCGATGAAGGCTACGAATAGTGGCTTCTAACCGTTGTTGAAAGGCAGCATCAAGCTCGTCTTGGTCTTCAAGCTGTTCGGATAATAACGTGATAATACGGTCAAGCGGTTGGGCAATAGCTTGTAGCGCGCTTAGAATCTCTTCTGTAACGGGAAGAAGGGCGTCTTGTGTAGGGTGGAGGTCACATTCTTGCCGATCATAAGCGGAGGTTTCACCGCGTTTGAGTGTCTTTTCTTCGTCCACTCGCGCTTGAAGTTGGCGGTCTAGGGCAAAAAGAAAGGCTTCAGCAGGGTGGTCGAGGGTGGTTTCTGTTTCAGAAGGGACGTTTGGAAACGTAACAGAAGAGGTGGTATCGCCCTGTTCTTCGGGAGAAGAAGCGGCTGCCTGCGTTCGAGCGTCTTGCAGCCGGACGCTCCATGAAGGGCGAGGGAGGCCTTGTTGGGTCGCGTGAATGAGGGCTTGGAAGGGGCCTTGTAGGGCGGGAATACGTTCTAAAATATCATCCATACGGCGGCGTAGTCCGCGTGCACGGGAGCGACCACCTTCAGCGCCTAAAATCCAGCGTCGGAGTTCGGCTGTTTCAAGACCTGAAAAGGTGAGAGAGAAGGCACTATCCGCTGCGGCTGGAATATGGTGGCCTTCGTCAAAGACATAGCGTGTGGGGATGCCGTTTTCATCAGACAGGTTAGCCGGAGCAAGAGCTTGGGGGAGAAGGGCATTCCAAGCTGCTTGGGAGAGAACAAGAGCATGATTAGCAATCACTAAATCCGCATGACGCGCGCGGCGGATGCTATGTTCAATAAAGCAGCTTTGATAATGCGGGCAGGCAGAATGAATGCACTCACCGCGTCGGTCGGCAATGCTGCTGAGTAAGCCGTGATGAAACAGTTCCCCAAACCAGCCGGGAAGATCGCCCCCCATGACGTCGCCATCTGAAGTGGCGTCTGCCCAACGGGAGAGAAGAGCGAGTGGAATGAGCATATGCCGCTCATGTGGAGGGCGGTTTTTGGCGATGTTGACGATGTCTTCAAAGTTAAGCAGGCAGAGATAATTCTCACGCCCTTTGCGAATGACTGCCTTTTGGCGGCGCTGGGTCGGCTCGGGATAAAGGCGGGTGAGTTCTTGCTCAATTTGTCGTTGAAGATGTCGCGTATAGGTGCTGATCCAAACAGGCCCATCGTTCTTTTCTGCCCACAGGCTCGCTGGCGCAATATAGCCGAGTGTTTTACCTGTGCCGGTTCCTGCTTCAGCTAAGACAATATGCGGCGCGTTGGGAACGTCGCGCGGGGCAAAGGCCTGCGTGGCAGCAGAGGCAAAGTCTGCTTGTCCTGGGCGCGGCTCTGCATGGTCGCCCAGCATCATTGTCAGGCGTAAACGGGCTGCTTTGGGGGCGACAGGTTGACTTCCGGGGGCCGGGCGAGGGGCTTCTTCTTCCCATTGAGGGAGCCGGCGCCAAATTTTTAACGCGTCACGAGGGGCGTCGCTTGAAGGGGAAAGCCCCTCTTCAGCGAGCATATGCTTGAGAAAACCAGCCCAGCTCCAGCGTGCTTGCTCTAAGGGAGAGAGAAGGGCGGTAAGGGTATCGTTCCCCTTGAGATGAAGCGCTTCTTGAAAGTCGCTGAGAAGCTTTTCGCAAATATGGTACAGCATATCCGCGCCAAAAGATGTGGTCTTAGGCTCTATCAGATCGAGCTCTAGGGCTAATCCGCGCGGTGTTGGGGTGACACTGCGTGCGGGATGGACGAAGAGGAAAAGCTCAAGAAGGTCAAACCATGGGGCGGGAGGGGATTCTGGCGGAAGGTTCAGAATTTTGAGCGTGGCAGGGCCATGCACCAATAAAGGCGGCGGAAAGAGGCGAAGCTGCTCTTGAATCTCTCGTTGTGATAGGGCCAGAAGCTCACCGTCTGGTGTCAAAAGGGATGACTGTCCATGGCGGGCAATCAGCGCTGGGGCATCAAAAGGGGAGAGAAACGGGTTGGACATTACATATAGTCTAGCGGGAAAATGAGCCCCTGCCGAGAGGTTCTTTTTTACCAGAAGAGAAAGAGCTTGCTTGACCAGAAGGGCGCGGCCCCATATTTTTGCAGCCCTTATGCAGAAAAACCCTTCTTCCCCACTTCCTGATTCGTCTTTTCCCAAACTCTGGCCGTTTGAGGAAGCCCGCAAAATTGCTAAACGTGTGGCTAATGCAGACCCCAGCAAACCTGTCTTGTTAGAGACGGGCTATGGGCCGTCTGGCTTGCCACATATCGGAACGTTCGGGGAAGTGGCCCGTACTACATGGGTGCGTCAGGCGTTCGAAGCGATGACCGGTCGCTCCACACGTTTGCTGGCATTCTCTGATGATATGGACGCTTTGCGCAAAGTGCCTGGAAATGTGCCTCAGCAAGAGATGCTAGAGAAGCATCTGGGCTTGCCGCTGTCGCGTATTCCTGATCCATTTGGCACGCATGAAAGTTTTGCCGCACACAATAATGCGCGTTTGCGTCAGTTTTTAGATAGCTTTGGTTTTGAATACGAGTTTGCGTCCGCAACCGATTACTATACGAACGGCACGTTTGATGCGGCGCTAAAGCGTGTTTTAGAAGAACATGATAAGATCATTGCTGTGATTGCCCCAACCTTGGGGAAAGAGCGTCGCGCAACTTATTCGCCTGTTTTGCCCATTCATCCTAAGACGGGCCAAGTGATGCAGGTGCCTATTCTGGCTGTAAACCCAGAGTCTGGGACAGTGCGCTGGGAAGACGAGGCCGGCGAGATGTTTGAGACCTCCGTGTACGGTGGTCAGGCGAAAATGCAGTGGAAAGCCGATTGGGCGATGCGTTGGTACGCTCTCGGTGTGGACTATGAAATGTCAGGAAAAGACCTGATTGATAGTGTGAAGCTGTCTTCTAAGATTTGCCGGATATTGGGGAAGGAACCCCCTGTTGGGCTGACGTATGAGCTGTTCCTTGATTCTGAAGGGCAGAAAATCAGTAAGTCAAAAGGCAACGGACTGTCTGTTGAGGAATGGCTCCGTTATGGGCCGGCTGAAAGCTTGGGGCAGTATATGTTCCAGCAACCGACGCGCGCTAAACGCCTTTATACAGATATGATCCCACGGGCGGCGGATGATTATCTCACGCATGTTCAGAAGGCCAAAACGCAGGATGAGGAGACATTCCTCGCTAACCCCGTATGGTTCCTTCATAATGGTACATTGCGCCCTCAGGATACGAGCCCTGTTTCATTTACAGCGTTGTTGAACTTGGCCAGCGTGGCGAATGCTAAAGAAGCTGAGACGCTCTGGAAGTTCTTACAGCGTTATGATTCGTCACTATCGCCAGAAACACATCCGTATGTAGCGCGTTTGGTTGAACATGCCTTAGCGTATTTCAATGAGCGCGTTCGTCCTCGTAAGGTCTATCGTGCTCCTAACGAGCGGGAGCGGAAGGGGCTTGAAGACCTTGCTGCTGCTCTGAAAGAGCTTCCTGCTGATACGTCTCCTGATGATGTGCAAAATGTCGTCTTTGAAGTAGGTAAACGGTATTTTGAGAAATCGGAGTTACGCTCATGGTTCGGCTGCTTATATGAGGTTTTGCTTGGACAAAGTGAGGGGCCGCGTTTTGGTATCTTTGCTGCTCTCTTTGGGCTAAATGAAACAGTTGCCTTGATTGAAGAAGGCCTTGCTCGCCCTGCCGTTGCTGAACCTCTGTCAGAAGAGGTGACAGAGAAGTAGCAGGAGGCGAGGTGTCATTGCTATCTGACAAAACACAGCAAGAAGAGGTGCTTTCCTCCCCCCGTAAAAGGCGGTGGCAGCGCCTCATGATGCGCGCACCAGCGCTTTTTGGTTTGGTGCTTCTTATCGTTGCTGTCTTTGTGATTTGGCGTGAACTTCGCTGCCTCTCTGTTCATGACATCTTTCTTAGTCTTCATGGCATCCCTGCTTCAGCTTTATGGGAGGGAGCAGGGGCAACGGTAATCGCTTATGCGATTTTGTCTTTTTATGATGGTCTGGCTTGCCGTCATGTGAAGGCCGGTGTTTCGTGGGGGCGTTCAGCTTTTGTGGCTTTTTGTGCTTATGTGTTGTCCCATAATATTGGGTGTGCAGCAGTTTCTGGCACAGCAGTGCGTTATCGGCTGTACCGAAGCTGGGGAGTGTCAGGCGGTAAGGTCGCCTCTATCGTGGCCTTTTGTTCCATTACGTATTTACTGGGAACGCTTGGCCTCGTTGGTTTTGTCTTGCTCTGGCAGCCAAGAGCTATTCCGCTTTTAGTTCATCTTCCCCTATGGGTGCCTCACCTTGTGGGAGGTGCGTGTTACGTGGCTCTATTGGGGTATGTTGGGGTATCGGTCTGGCGGAAAGAATTACGTCTTTTCCGTTGGACGATTGACCTTCCCGGGTGGCGTCTTGCGCTGGGGCAAATCATCATCAGTATGGCTGATATGTCCGTCACAGCACTGATTGCTTGGTGCGTCATTGGGCCTTTACCGGCAAGCTGTAGCCTGACTTTTGGTGGGTTTTTGGCGATCTATATCGTGTCCTATACGGCGGGGCTTGTGGCGAGCGTTCCTGGCGGTTTGGGCGTATTTGAAAGCACAATGCTTCTGTCATTGTCGCCATGGCTTCCCGTATCGCGCATTATGAGTGCGATACTCGTTTTCCGGCTATTTTATTACATCATTCCACTCCTCGTAGCGGGATTTCTGTTCGCAGGGCATGAGCTTCTGCTACGTGGCTTGCCACTCTCTGCGCGTGAAGGAAATCGCGGTCAGGTGCTCAGACCCAATGAAGTCGTGCGGGAGTCGGAAGCTGACTTTTCAGTGATTGTCGCGACAGGGCTACAAGCGCTTTTGGGGGTGAGTATGGTTATCTACGCCCTCATTGCGCCATTGCCTGAGTTTCATTCATTAATTCATGCAACATTAACGCAGTTGGCGGTTTTTGGTCTTTGTGTGTGTGGTGTGATGCTTGTTGGGCTGTCACTGGGACTTTCCCAACGTGTTGCGCTTGCTTGGCGCCTTTCAGTGGGCGTGCTGTGTGCCACCTTCGTCGCGTTGTTGTTTCGGCAAGCGCATTGGATCACATGGCTCATCGTAGCGGCTGTTTTGATGGTTCTAGTTCCTTTTCGTAGAGGATATTACCGGCAAGCTCATTGGCGTGTAGAGCCATTATCACCGGCCATTTTAGCGCCGTTATCGCTTTGGCTCTTTGGCCTTGCAGGGATGGGCTGGGTCGCTGTGCAGCGTCACCTTGGGCCGATTTGGTGGCGTGCGATGATTTATGATGCGCACACAGCTGTTGGGCGATGGTTTCTAGGGGTGTCGGCACTATGCTGCATTTACGCGTTGTGGCGCGCTGTGAAACGAACGCAGATTCATCCGTTCCCCTGGAATACGCAGAGTGCCGCTGCATATGGATGCCTTATTGATGATGTGGCTCCTAAAAATGTACTGTCCTGCGCACGGATTATTCCAGATGGTTTCATACGGGACGAGACCAATAGAGCGGGGATCGCTTTCGTACGGATGGAGCCTTATTTACTGGCGCTAGATGGTGCTGTGGGGGGAGAGGCTTATTATGACGCTGCGATTTGGCGTATGCGCGACTATGCCCTGCAGGAGGGATACGGGTTGGCCTTCCTGCAGCAAGGGGATGCCTTAGCTTCTATCTATGAAGATTTAGGGCTCAGTGCATTCCCGCTTGCAGAAGGGTGGTACCTCTTTTGTGCTATTGAGCACTATAGTTCTCTTATGGCTCAGCTGAAGCAAAAAGGTTTTGCTTAGAAAACCTCATTGAAGGCAGGAAGAGGGAGCGCCTGACCGTAGCATCCATAGGCCTCAACAGCATGGCAGGAGAGTGTCTCATGCTGACCGAAGAGCTCGACCAACTCTAGGCGATCAACAACGAGAGGTTGGCTCTTGAAGAGGTTGTGACGTTGTATCCAAGGGATAATATCCGTCTCGCGACCGGGCGAAACATAGCCTAGTGTTGTTTCTGGATGAAAGCGCTGGCGAACAGGGGCGCAAGTCGCTGCTCTTAGGCGTTTTTCGACGTTTCGTTGAAGTTGCGATAGAGGATCGCTGGGCGAGGGGCATGTGACAAGGCGATCATCATGCGAACCGGGGCGATGATAAACTTGCTGGAAATGGATAGAAAACGGTTCCCATACGAGCTTCCGAAGTTCATAATCAATGTCGTCCAACAGTGGGCGCGCATTGATATTGCCGAGCAAGCGCAGGATAAGGTGGCTATTGAGCTGCGGGGTCCAGTGAACATCATCAAGCGTCCCCCGCAACAAAGAAAAATCATCATCTAAAAACGGAGCAAGAGGTACTCCGAGAGCCAGTTTCATCGGTCTTGACCTTTCTGCAAAAGCGTTCGGTCTTGACACTCATGTAGGAAACGCCACATCTTACTTCAAGATTGGGTTGGGGAAGAGTGTCTCCTAAGACGGCCCAACGTCGATTATTTTCCGGAAAAAGGTATCATGGCTTTTCATCCTGATTTTCAAGGCACGGAAACCCAACAGGGTCAGAGCGCGGTCGATGCAGGCCTACGGGCTTATATGTTGCGCGTTTTTAACTGGATGGCTGTTGCGCTCTTGCTGACATCAATTTCAGCCTATGCCGTTGTGAATACGTCATTGAAGACGCTTTTCTACAGCGCTCATATGCTTAGTGATGGGCGGGTATCGGTTGGGCCAACGCTTTTAGGAATAGTTGCAATTTTTGCCCCTCTTGCGTTTGTGTTGGTTCTATCCTTTGGGGTAAATCGTCTTTCACGTAATGCGGCACAAGCGCTTTTCTTAGTTTACAGTCTCGTGATGGGCGTCAGTCTTTCGAGTATTCTGCTGTTTTATACAGGGACATCGGTTGTTAGAACCTTTTTGATCACAGCAAGTCTTTATGCGGCTATATCTCTATGGGGATATGTGACGAAGCGTTCTCTCGCTGGCATGGGGTCTTTCCTGTTTATGGGGCTGATCGGTTTGATCATTGCCGGGCTTGTGAATATGTTCTTCCCTTCAGATAAGGCGAGCATGCTTATCTCTTTTGTTGGGGTGCTCATTTTCACTGGCTTCACAGCGTACGATACTCAACGTATTAAAATGTCCTACCAGTACTACGTAAGTGCATTGGGCCCTGATGATGTTGGGAAGATGAGCGTCTATGACGCGCTGTCGATGTATCTGAACTTTGTCAATATGTTTCAGTATTTATTGCAGTTCTTTGGTCAGCGTACTGGTGGGCGTGACTGAGAAAAAAGAGGCTCATTTAAGGAAGGGGGGGAGTGGAAACGCTTTCCCCTTTTTGTGGAATCATCATGGTCTTTTCTGTGCAAGTATGAAACGATCATCCTCAAAAATTACTAAGAAGTAATTTTTGAGCTATTCTTTAAAAAAGCACAGAGGCAGCTGCTAACTGCTATTTTTTAAATTAGAACTCAATTAGTACCCTTTATTTTTGTCAATTTCCCCTTGTATTCTATGCCATTCGGGCGGATTACGGTGGGTGGCACTGGGATTATAATCCCTAACTATATAAGTAGAGTAAGGAAGGGAGACCTTCTTTTGTCAGGATACGAGCGAAGAAAGGCATATGATCATGGTAACGTTCGGTCGCATTGATGCGGTCCTGGCTGTGTCACAATGTGTTTTGGCCCTAGACGGCCAAAGCGACAGATAAAGGCAGGACCCATGAAAAGACTCTGGCGATTTTTCCCGGCGTTGCCTGCGTTAATGCTGTCGGGTTGCACGGTTGACTTGCTTCAGCCGGGCGGGCCGATTGGCGAAGGTAACCGCGACATGATGGTGCTCGAGTTTGCCGTCATGATGTGCGTTGTTGTGCCTACCTGTATCGCAACCTTGGTCATTGCTTGGAAATACCGGGCAGCCAACACTAAGGCTGAATACAAACCAAAATGGGCACATTCGAACGTACTTGAAGTGTTTATTTGGGGTATTCCGGTTCTGATTATTGCTGTTCTCAGTTGCATTAACTTCTGGAGCACGCATTATTACGATCCGTACAAACCCCTTGCACAAGACATGCTTAAACGTGAGCATGCTGAGAACACCAAACCGCTTGAAGTTCAGGTTGTTTCACTGGACTGGAAGTGGCTGTTTATCTACCCTGAGCAGGGTATTGCGACGATTAACGAGCTGGACGTCCCAACGAAAACGCCGTTGGATCTCCACATTACGTCAGATAGCGTAATGACATCGTTCTTCATTCCGCAGCTTGGCTCTCAGATTTACAGCATGGCCGGTATGGAAACGCGTCTTCACCTCTTGGCCCGTAAGCCAGGAAGCTATCGTGGTGAAGCAGCGCAATATACAGGGCCTGGCTTCTCTGGCATGAAGTTCCGCGCTATCGCTATGCCACAGGAACAATTTGCTTCTTGGGTAGAGAATGTTCGCACCGGAACCAGCCAGTTTGCTGAGAAAGATGCATTGGACGAGAAAACATATCGTCGTTATGCAACTCCCCCAGCAGTTAGCAATGAAGTCGCTCCGGCTCCAGCACCTGTGACATATTTCTCAAATGTCCAGTCTGCTCTGTTCCAGCATATTATTGCTAAATACAACAATGGTATGGCGCGTGATGCGAATGGCAGCGGTGTGATGCATATGGATATGCAGAACAACGGTGCTAATGGCACATCTTCCGCTACCGGCATGTAAGGAATTACCTAAAGATGCTCGGAAAACTTACCTTATCAGCCATACCGTATGATGTGCCGATTCTTGTCGGCACCTTCATTGGTGTGGCCGTTATCGGGCTCGCTGTTCTTGCAGCGATCACCTATTTCCGCAAATGGGGCTATTTGTGGCGTGAGTGGTTAACAACGGTTGACCATAAGAAACTCGGCGTCATGTATATCGTTCTCGCCATTGTCATGCTGCTGCGTGGCTTTGCTGATGCGGTTATGATGCGGACACAGCTTGCGCTGTCTTATCAGGGTAACCCAGGTTACCTGCCGCCTCATCATTATGACCAAGTCTTCTCCGCCCATGGGACGATCATGATTTTCTTCATGGCCATGGCGTTTATGACGGGGCTGTTTAACTTTGTTGTGCCGCTGCAAGTCGGGGCACGCGATGTTGCTTTCCCATTCCTGAACTCTGTCAGCTTCTACATGACATTGGTTGGGGCGGTTCTGATCAACATTTCACTCTTCGTTGGTGAATTCTCCAACGTGGGTTGGTTGGGCTATCCTCCTGTTTCAGAGCTGCAGTTTAACCCTGGTGTGGGTGTTGATTACTACATCTGGGCTGTTCAGATTTCTGGTATCGGAACGTTGCTCACAGGTGTGAACTTCTTCACGACAATCGTGAAAATGCGTGCGCCTGGCATGAAATGGATGCAGATTCCTGTCTTCACATGGACAGCATTCTTTTCCAACATCATGATCCTGACAACCTTCCCAATTTTGACAGCAACCATCTCTTTGCTGAGCTTGGATCGCTATCTCGGGATGCATTTCTTCACCAACGATGGTGGTGGGAATGTGATGTTGTATCTGAATCTGATTTGGGCTTGGGGTCATCCTGAGGTCTATATTCTGATTCTCCCAGCATTCGGTGTGTTCTCTGAGATTGCAGCAACCTTCTCTGGTAAGCCTCTTTTTGGCTACAAGACGATGGTTTACGCCAGTGGTGTGATCACATTCCTTGGTAGTATCGTATGGGTGCATCACTTCTTCACAATGGGCGCAGGAGCAGACGTTAATACCTTCTTCGGTATCATGACGATGTTCATTGCTGTGCCAACGGGTGTGAAAATCTTTAACTGGCTTTTCACCATGTATAAGGGGCGTGTTCGCTTTGAAGGCCCGATGAACTGGATCGTCGGCTTCATGATCACCTTCTCCATCGGTGGGATGACAGGCGTGATGTTGGCTATGCCAGCAGCAGACTGGGTGCTTCATAACTCCCTGTTCTTGGTGGCTCACTTCCATAATGTGATTATCGGTGGTGTGTTCTTCGGCTATGTCGCCGGGATGAACTACTGGTTCCCGAAAGTGTTCGGTTACAAGCTGCGTGACAGCTGGGGTAAATGGGCATTCCGTTTCTGGTTTGTTGGTTTCTACCTCTCCTTCATCCCGCTTTATATTGTTGGGCTTGAAGGAATGACACGTCGTCTGAACCATTATGACAATCCGAACTGGCATCCATGGTTGCTGGTCGCATGTGTCGGTGTGTTCGTGTTGACACTCGGTGTGCTTTGCCAGGTTGGTCAGCTCGTTTTTGCTGTTGTTGACGCTGTCAACAAGAAGCATGACGCGCAGGATCTGACAGGGGACAACTGGGGTACTGGTCGTACGCTGGAATGGTCTATTCCTTCCCCTGTACCGCACTATAACTTTGCACGCCTGCCGGTCATCCGTGGCTTAGATACGTTTGATACTGAGAAAGAGTTGGGACGTCCTAAGCCTGTTTCTGAGCTTCAGCCAATTCATATGCCGAAATATTCGTCATTGGGGCCGATCCTTGGTTTCTTCACCTTCTTGTTAGGCTTCGCTATGGTCTGGCATATTTGGTGGCTGGCGATTGTTGGCTTGGTTGGTGCATTCATTGCCGTTGTGGTGCGCAGCGCTGATCTTGACATTGACTACTATGTTCCTGTCGAAGAAATTCGTGCAGACGAGGAAGCCTTTGCCAAGCGTCTTAATGCCACTCAGGCAGCAGAATAAGGGAGGCGATGATTATTATGTCTCATGACACCACTCACGCGTCCCCAGCTCATCACGAGGAGCATGAGCACCAGGAAAGCCCTGTCGTGTTCGGCTTCTGGGTTTACCTGATGACGGACTGCATCATCTTCGGGACGTTGTTTACCGTTTTTGCAGTCATGTCTCATCAGTTTGCTGGTGGCCCTACCGGTAAGGAGCTTTTCGATCTTAAAAATGTTGAGATCGAGACAGCTATCTTGCTGTTCTCTTCCATTACCTATGGCTTTGCCATGCTGGGTGCTCAAGCTCAGAAGAAGGCAGCTACTCTTGGTTGGCTGTTCATTACATTCCTGCTGGGGTGCTCCTTCGTCTTTTTGGAAGTGAACGAATTCACGGATCTGATCGCTCATGGCGCAGGTCCTGACAGATCGGCATTTTTGTCGTCATTCTTCACATTGGTTGGGACGCATGGTCTCCATGTTACCTGTGGTCTTATCTGGATGGTGGTCGCCTTCATTCAGATTTTGGGCAAGCAGGGGCTTGGTAGCCGTATGATCTCCAAATTGACGTGCTTGAGCCTGTTCTGGCACTTCTTGGATGTCGTCTGGATCTGCGTCTTTACCTTTGTCTATCTGGGGAGTGTGCTGTAATGAGCCAGACCCATACGACTACACAGGAAGGGGAGAGCCACGGCTCTGTCGCTTCCTACGTCATCGGCTTTGTTCTAGCCGTCATCCTGACAGTGGCGTCTTTCGCGACTGTCTTGAGCAAGGCGTTCTCTTACTGGACGGCGTTGGTTGTTCTCAGCATTCTTGCTGTGGTTCAGATCGTTGTTCATCTTGTGTTTTTCCTGCATATGAACACGAGTTCTAAACAGCGCTGGGTTCTCATGACGTTTGCTGTCACCGTAGCAATGGTAATGATTGTTGTGGTTGGCTCTCTCTTTGTGCTCTGGAATACCCAATCACACATGATGGCACGCTAAAAAGCGTCGTTCATTCCTGAGGGAGTAAGAAAGGGGTCGGTAGCGGATGCTGCCGACCCCTTTTTGTGTATCTTTCTAGGGAGTAATGAGCAGTCATTGCTGGCCAGAACTTACAAAAAAGCCCCCCGAGCGATAATGCATCGGGAGGCTTTTTTGTGGAAAGACGACGAATCAGTCTTTATGCGGTGCTTCAGAGAGCAGCTCCATCTTGCCTGTCTTGCCGTTCCATTCTTCGCGATCGGCTGGAGGGGTACCCTTCTGGCTCATATTCGGCCATATATTGGCGTATTTGGCGTTAATCTCCATCCAAGGGGCGGAGCGTTCATCACTATCAGGGAAGATCGCCTCGGCTGGGCATTCTGGTTCGCACACGCCGCAATCGATGCATTCGTCCGGGTGAATGACTAAGAAGTTTTCACCAGCGTAGAAGCAGTCGACAGGGCAGACCTCTACACAATCCATAAACTTGCAGCGAACGCAGTTTTCTGTGACCACATAGGTCATTATTGCTGTCTCCGGTTTGCTTATTCAGGCCGTGGTAAAGGGGCCCTATAAAAGATTTCAGCACTGATATGCCGAAGATAAGGGGGGTGTGGCAAGTCTATTGTCACATTATGATGGAATTGTTTCATAAAGCTGTGTTGCTTCAGACGCGGGGCCACGGCGTGATCCAAGCTTTTTCACCTGCCAGACGCAGACATCATTGGGGTGATGGGGGGAGACAAAAGTTAACACATCATCAAGATGAATTTTTGCATGCGCTTTGGTGGTGCGTTGGCCGTTAATGCGCACACGCCCCTTGCGAATGAACTGCCCGCAAAGAGCACGTGTTTTCGCTAAGCGGGTATAATAAAGCCACATATCAAGCCGTTGATGATCCTGTTCAGTCATAATTCCTTGTTTTTAACGTGCAGGTTTCCACTGAGAAAGAGCGGCAAAGGGCGAGTGCTGGAGGCGTTCGAACGCCTTTTGTGTCTGCCGTCGTGCTTTCTTGGCAGAGAGGCGGTGCTTGGGATGCGATGTGGAAGTACGACGCTTTGGTTTGCCAAGCAGCATAAGAGGGGCAGCTGGGCCATAATGCGTGGACGAAAGAGTTTGAGGCGCACGATGAGCGATCTTCAAGCTCCGCAGAAGAGCAGGGAGATGTTCCTTGTTGGTTCCTAAAAGGGAAGGCAGGTTGTGCGGGGCAGGGCGTGCGCGCGCAGTGTGGCGGCCCTGGGTCAGTAGCCTCAATACGTGCTCAAGCGTATCAGCACGGATCATGAGCGGTTCTACACGCACCCATCCTGGGAGGGCCTTCGCTGATGGTGCTGGGAGTGTTTTACGTCCTGCTGGAGGAATCGCGAGGTTTGTTCCGTGCCACAAATTATAAAGCAGGGTCATCAATGGCATAAGAGCTGGCTTGAGAAGGAACGCGCAGAAAATAAAGCGTGATCCGATGGTAATACCCATTTTATTGAGGCGTTTTCGTACGCGCATACCATTTTTAACGTCATCGGGAAGGGTTGCGGTCATTCCTCCGTCCTCAAGGAGACGATGGATAAGCCCACGAATGAAAGGATCATCCTCAGACTGCTCTGAGAGGGTGAAGAGACGTTTTAAGCGACGGTTTATATGAGCCTGCACAATATGTTGCACATGATCTCCAACAAGCGCCATTTGGGTGACATCTTGGAATTCGCCAGGGAGGAGGCGACTATTAGGATGGAAAAAGTCTTTCCCCCGTGTGAGACGAGCGATCGGTGCGTTTTGCCATGTGATGATGCCTTCTGGAGTGATGGAAAAAGCGGAGTTATCTTCGCGTAGAAAAGCTCGGATGCGAGCCGGCAAGGCATAACGTAGGGCTCGTTTCCCTGCTTTGAGCAAGAGAGCATTTTCAGCTTGGTCTGTTGGGACGGTTATGTGTAGAGAAAAGCCGGAGATCTGACCAATTTCATGGCCTTCCACGACAATTTTATCCTGCGGCGTTACGGCATAAAGAAGATCGTGTTGTTCACCAGGGGTGGGGCGGCGTAGGAGAGCCGTGGCACGTTTATTGACAAAACGGCTTGTCAGACGCTCATGAAGCGTGTCTGAGAGCCTATCTTCAACCTCGCGGCTTCGTTCTTGCCAAAGGCTATTATTACGCATCCAGCCAGCGCGTGCGGCGACATAGGCGCAAACGCGTACACCGGAGAGACGGTGCATGAGCGTGTCAATGTCACCCTCCATACGGTCTAGACCACGCAGTTGTCCTTCAAACCATGTGGGAGGAATGCGCCCGTGATGGAGGAGGTCAAGAAAGAGACGACCGCAAAGGCGCGCATGGCTTCCGTCGCCAAGCTTGCGAAAGTCGGGAATTTGGCAGGCCTCCCATAAAAGGGTAGTGGCGCGTTTTCCACGGGCTTCATTGCGGATTTCAGGCGTTTGGATAAGTGTGGTGAGGACGTCGAGATCAGAGGCGGTACGACCGTTAACGAGTCCCGGCTGAGGCGGCTTGCTCATCAAGCTCTCAAGCAAGGCTTCTGGGCTACTATAGTTGAGTTGTGTTTGTCGCCAGTAAATTTGCCGAATAGGGTCGAAGCGGTGTTCCTCTACGGCTTCGATCAGCTCAGCAGACATAGGAGCGCAGGTGCCCGTGGTGCCGAAGGTACCGTCTTTCATGCCACGACCCGCGCGCCCGGTAATCTGCGCAACCTCTTGAGGGGTAAGAGGGCGAGCGTTCAGACCGTCGAACTTGCGCAGGGAGGCAAGGGCAACATGGTCGACGTCCATATTAAGGCCCATGCCGATGGCGTCTGTCGCAACGAGGTAGTCCACGTCGCGATTTTGATAGAGCTCTACTTGAGCGTTGCGTGTTCGTGGACTGAGGCGGCCCATGATGACGGCGCAGCCCCCGCGTTTTTGGCGAATCGCTTCAGCAATGGCGTACACATCGGTGACAGAGAAGGCCACGATGGCTGAGCGCGCTGGAAGGCGGGTTAAATTAATGGGGCCAAGATTAGAGAGCTGAGAGAGACGTTCGCGCGTTTCAATCGTGATGCCGGGGATGAGCTTTTTAAGTAGGCCGCGAATGGTTTCAGCCCCGAGAAAGAGCGTTTCTCCTCGACCACGCGCATGAAGTAGGCGATCTGTGAAAACATGGCCACGGTCGGGGTCTGCAGCGAGTTGGATTTCATCAATTCCGACAAAATCGACTACTCGATCAAGCGGCATGGCTTCAACCGTGCAGGAAAACCATCGTGCTTTTGGGGGAATAATTTTTTCTTCCCCTGTGAGTAACGCAACGGAATCCTTACCTTTTATGCTGACGAGACGTTCGTAATTCTCTCGCGCTAATAGCCGGAGAGGGAAACCAATCATGCCGCTACTATGCGCCATCATGCGTGTGAGGGCATAATGGGTCTTCCCCGTATTAGTGGGGCCGAGTACGGCATGAATCGGAGCTGGCATGGCCGAGCTGTTTGGTAAGGTCTGGTGTGAATGTCCCATCATGGCTGGAATGGTTGGGTGAGTGTGCGACAAAAGCAAGGTTGTTTTTTAGAGTTTTAAAGGTTTCTTATGACAGAACAGCGTTCATTACCTTTGGTACCGCTTAGCGACGAGGCGCAGAGACGGCCACTTTATCTTGTTAGCGCACAGGACGAAGAGACTTTGGCGGCTCTATGCGGCACGTATGGGGAGTTTTTCCGCCATCAAGGGTTCAAAGGTAAAGAAGGCGACTTTACCCTTCTTCCAGATGATGATGGTGTTGCAGGAGCGATTTTTTGCGTTCCTAAAAAACACGGGCCTTTACCCTATGGGGCTTTGGCATCGCTTTTGTCGGAAGGTGTGTGGCGTTTAGAGAATCGGACGCCGCATGAAACGGTTCTTTATGATGCGGCGCTGGGCTTTTGTTTAGGCAGCTATAGTTACCGCCTTGGTAAAAAAGAGAAGATACATTCTGCACGGCTTTGCGTCCCTGAGTCTGTTTTAGCTGAGGTGCGTCATTTGGCTGAGGCCTGTTGGTTAGGGCGTGATCTCATTAATACGCCAGCGAATCTTTTAGGGCCGCAAGAGTTAGCACAGCGTGCACGTTATGCGTTGGAAAGCCGTGGTGCGGCGGTTGATATCGTAACAGGTGAAGCGCTGGAGCAGGCCTATCCTTGTCTTGCAGCTGTTGGGGCTGGTTCTGACCGGGCGCCTGCTGTTGTGGTGGCGCGCTGGAAAGCACGTGAAGGCGCACAGCGTTTGTCCTTGGTGGGAAAAGGCGTCTGCTTTGACACGGGCGGCTATGACCTTAAGCCAAGCGGGCCCATGTTGAAGATGAAGAAGGATATGGGTGGAGCGGCTCTGATGCTGTCTTTAGCCTGCGCGTTAATTGATGCGGGTGCGGATCTGGACATTGAGGTGCGGCTTGGCTGCGTGGAAAACAGCGTCTCTGGCCATGCTATGCGTCCCGGAGATGTTTTGCCAACGCGCAAAGGATTGCATGTTGAAGTTGGCAATACAGACGCAGAAGGGCGTTTGGTTTTGTGTGATTTGCTCACAGAAGCTTCTGAAACACAGCCTGATATTCTGCTTGATGCGGCAACCCTGACAGGAGCAGCCCGTGTTGCTCTGGGGCCTGACCTTCCTGTGTTGTTTAGCAATGATGATGACCTCGCCGAATCTGTGCTTAACGCAGGGAAAAAGGTACATGATCCTCTGTGGCAGTTGCCGCTCTGGTCTGATTATAATGCATGGCTCGACAGTAATGTCGCTGATTGCAGCAATGTGTCCTCGCGTCCAATGGCTGGCGCCATTACGGCAGCGCTTTATTTGCAGCGATTTGTTCCAGAAGGGCAGAAATGGGCGCATATTGATACATTTGGATGGAATGATGTGGCGCTACCCGGTCGTCCGATTGGGGGAGAAACATTGGCGTTAAGGGCGCTCTTTAAGGCTTTTTTGTGAAGATTATATCGGTATAGTTATAATCTAAGGGTATATCAGACGGGAGCTGTACGCATTCAACGCTCTTATGCAAATTTGGAAATACTTGCGCATCCGTTCCAAAAGCTCCAGATGAAGCATCATAGAGTTATATAATTGGGTTTTCTCCTCAGTAAGGTATGTGCGGGGACGCTGAGGAGACCCTTTGAGATGGGAAGGATTGAGAGATGAACCACAACACACAAGACCAGATGCTGACCCTGCTGCGTGACACAATCGTCGCAACAGTACGGGGTGAAGGGCCGGACTTGTCTGCGCGTCAGCTTGCCGTTTTCCTGACCTGTTACCTTGAAGATGGGGCACATACGGTGCGCGGATTGGCGCAGATCTTGAATGTCTCCAAGCCAGCTATCACGCGGGCTCTGGATCGTCTGAGTGAGCTTGACCTGGCGCGTCGTAAGGTTGACCCGTTAGATCGCCGCTCTGTTCTGGTGCAGCGCACATTAAAGGGCTCTGCTTATTTGCGCGAGCTGCGTCATGTTATGAGTGATGCAGGGCATGGGGAGCAAACAGCTCCTTCAACCAAGAAGCCACGCTCTCATGTGGCCGCTTTCCGTTCCCGTCGGGCCGGCTGACGCTCTAAAGCGGTTACCATCTTTCCCTGAGGTGCGTGCGTGCTCTTTGCACAATTGTGACAGTCCAGAGAAGCTGTGGAGCAATGACGGCTATGATACAGCTGAGACTGTGACATAAAGCAAAGGCTGCGCCACCCCAGAGGGTAAATCCCCAATGGCATAGGGTGACTGCGGAGGTGGGGATGCCTGTGCGGGCAGCGAGCTGGTAAAGATGACCGCGATGAGCGGTAGCAAGAGGCTCTCCAGCACAGAGCCGACGGCCTAACGTAAAGGTGACGTCCCAGAAAATACCGGCCATCAGGCAGGGGAAAAGCCAGAAAAGCGAGGGAAGGGCACTCAAGTGCTCGTGATGTGGAAGAGTGGACATCCATCCCCAGCTGAGAATGAGGGCGCAGGGCTGGCTTCCTGCATCCCCCATGAAGATACGCGCTTTGGGAAAGTTAAAGGGCAAGAAGGCAAGAAGGCTGCTTGCGAGTAAAAGAAGTATGGCAGGGGAAATTCCAAAGCCTGCCATTATGACGGCGCTGAGGAACATAATGCCAGCGGCAAGGCCATTTAGGCCATCCATAAAATTAAGTGCATTGGTGCAGACAAGCCCCATGATAATCATCGGAATGATCGCATTGGGGGATGGTATGATGCCAATAAGAAGGAGGCTTGTTGCAGCACCTTGCGTGGCGAGTTTATAACGGGCCGGGAAGGGGCGCATATCGTCGATCCACGAGACCGCACATAACAGCAGAACGCCCCCTATGAGGCAGAGCTGAGCGCGCGTGAGGGGAGCCTGTGCTAGAGAGGCTTGCAACGCCATACTTCCTAGGAAGGCAACGATAATCGCCAGTCCTCCTCCTTTAGGCGTTGGGGTATGATGCGCGCTGCGTTGGACGGGGACATCCATAATTCCAAGTTGGATGAGCGGGCGTAGCGTGATGAAGCAGAGTAAGAGAGCGGCAAGTGGTGCGAGGCTCAAATTCTGGATAAGGTGAAGAAGAGAAAACACGTGATCTTGTCCAACATCTGCTAGAAGAACCCTTGAATGAGAAGCAATACGTGATCACACCGTCATCGGCTAGAGGAAGACAATGCGCGCAATGGGAGAGAACTCATCCATGACGGATAGATGGGGCGTGCTGTTATGACGCATGGTTGGAGCCGTCCGTGGTCTTTTGCGGCGAAAAACCTGCTTCTTGATGGTCTTGTTTCAGCCATCGCAACGCCGCTCGCTCGTTGGCTGGCCGATCCATCAAGTGGTATTTTTCATCCGCTATGGTTTATTGTTGGTGGTGGTATTACGCTTTGTATTTGTGGCGTTATCGTGCGTATGCCACAGCAATATTGGCGCTATAGCAGTGTGTTAGATTTGCGCACGATCACTATAGCGGCTCTACTGAGTGCTGCTTCTTTTGCACTTTTGTTGTGGGTAACTGGTTTTGGCCTACCGACGGCGACGTTCCCGGCTATTCATGCTTTATTGTTGATTGTCGCTTTGGGAGGAGTGAGGGTCATTGTACGGTTGCGTGCAACACGCCGCCATCAGCAGCGTGATAAAATATCCGAAGATGTGTTGCTGCTGGGGTCGGAAGAGCGGCTTGATTTGCTGATCCGGCTTTTAAGGAGTGGATCATCTCAACATTATACAATCACGGGGCTTGTGAGTTCGCAGCGGGCCTTTAAAGGACAACGCATCCATGGCTATTCGATCTTAGGTGAGAGTGCCGACATCGCGTCTATTTTGGCGTCTTTATCGCGCCAAGGGAGGCGGCCAACCCATCTTATTATCGCAGACCCAGCATTAGAAGGGGCTGCGCTTATGGCACTGCTGACGGCGATTGATGATGATATTCGCGTGGTGCGTATGCCGGCGTTGGAAACCGTACAGCCGACAGCTAAAACATTGCTCCAGCCTATCAGCGTGGATGACTTACTCAATCGTTTTCCACGCACTCTGACGCAACATAGTCAGGCGGAAATGGCTTCCCTCATTGAGGGGAAAAATGTGCTCGTTACAGGGGCGGGAGGAAGTATTGGTGGTGAATTAGTCCGACAAATTGCAGAGTTATCGCCAGCGTCCATTCTTTTGCTTGATAATAATGAATATGCTCTTTGGAGCATCAGTCTTGATCTGTCAGAGCGTTACCCCGATTTGCGTCAACATCAGATTCTTGCTGATATTCAAAAGCGATCATCGTTAGAGCGTATTTTTGACGAATTTTGCCCTCAACTCATTTTCCATGCGGCTGCTTTAAAACATGTGCCTCTTGTGGAGGAAAGCCCTTGTGAAGGGATACTGACCAACAGTATTGGTACGCGTTATCTGGCAGAATGTGCGCGTGATTATGGCGCAGAAGCGCTCGTGTTTATTTCAACAGACAAAGCGGTGTACCCTTCAAGTGTGATGGGGGCGAGCAAGCGTTGTGCTGAAATGTATGTGCAGCGACTAGACCGGCAGGCGCGTGCGGGTAGGGGTGGTTTGCGCTGTGTTAGTGTGCGGTTTGGTAATGTGCTGGGGTCGACAGGCTCCGTTGTGCCTCTTTTTCAGCGGCAATTAGCACGAGGTGGGCCGCTGACAGTCACTCATCCTGACATGACGCGCTATTTTATGACGATCCCAGAAGCGGTTGGGCTTGTCCTGCAAGCCGCTCAGCGTGGCACAACCCAGAATGGATCAGAGGGTGATGAGAGTGAGTTGGAACAGCGCTTGCGATCCGGTAGTATTTTTGTGCTCGATATGGGAGAGCCCGTCCGGATTATGGATTTAGCGCGTCAGATGATTCGTCTGGCGGGATTACGCCCTGAACGCGACATAGCTATTCGTATTACAGGCGTACGTGAAGGCGAAAAATTGACAGAAACGTTATTTTACAAGGGTGAATCTCCCCTTAAAACAGACACAGAAGGCTTGTGGATCGTTACGCCTGAAGTGCCAGAAGATGAGGCCTTTATGGTCTTGCTGGATCGGCTAGAACAAGCATGTCATGATGGGAATATAAGGCAGGCTCTTGCTCTCTTAGAAGAGGCCGTGCCTGATTTTGTGTCAAAACGACGATTGGGAGCGGAAGAAGCGCCATTGTAAGAGAGGCGCTTCGGTGGGAGTGTTCTATGTCCAAAAATATTGCCTTTCTGGATCTTTCTGCACAGCAGGCTCGGTTAGGAGAGGGACTTCGCCAGCGTCTGGATGCGGTGTTCCATCATTGTCGTTTCGTGATGGGCCCTGAAGTTACTGAGCTTGAAGGCGCATTGGCTCGGTATAGTGGCGCGCGTCATGCGGTTGCGGTCTCGTCGGGGACAGATGCTTTGCTTGCGGTGTTGATGGCCGAAGGGATTGGGCCGGGGATGGCCGTTTTTCTTCCGTCTTTCACCTACACCGCAACGGCAGAAGTCGTCTTGCTTTTAGGGGCCCAGCCGGTTTTCGTGGATTGCGATGAAGAGACGTTTCAAATGTCTCTTTTATCCTTGAAAGAGCGCTTTCATGATGTTCAGCGTGCAGGCCAGTATCAGCCGCAGGCTATTATTGGTGTCGATCTGTTTGGCCAGCCGGCGCCGTGGGATGCGTTAAATCAGTTTGCTCAACAGCATGGGCTGACGCTTATCGCTGATTGTGCCCAGTCTTTTGGGGCGTCTTATCACGGACGCAAGTTGGGGCGGGAAGCCTTAGCCACGACGCTCTCTTTCTTCCCGTCTAAGCCCTTGGGATGCTACGGTGATGGTGGCGCCATCCTTACTGATGATGATGAACGGGCTGCGCTTTATCGGTCTTTAAGAAGTCATGGTGAGGGTGTGCAGCGTTATGATGTGCAGCGTATTGGGTTAAATGCGCGGTTAGATACGCTACAGGCTGCTATCTTGCTGGCTAAAATGGAGGTATTTGACCGAGAGCTTGCGCGCCGGGCTGATATTGCACACATCTACGATGAAGGTCTTCCCAAAGGGGTGATTGCACCGCGACGCGTTGCGGAGAGCGACAGTGCCTGGGCGATTTATTGTGTGACACTACCTTCTAAAAAAGTGCGTGATTCCGCTCAAGACTTTTTAAAAGAGCATGGTGTGCCGACAGCCGTGTATTATCCTAAGCCACTTCATCAGCAACCTGCATATGCAAAGCATCATGATGGTGCGGCTTTGCCAATCTCGGAAAAGCTGGGGGAAAAGGTTCTCGCGCTTCCCATTCATCCGGATTTATCTGATGAGCAACTGAATTATGTCATCACAACTTTAAAGGAATGGGCCACCCATACATTATGACGCGGAATAACAAACTTCTTTTGGGCTTTGCGCTTATCGTTATCATACCTGTGAGCGTGGTGTGGTACACAGCGTGGCCTATTTTACGCCCTTGGCCGTTGCCGCCTGCATTATCCGGCTATGAAAGCGCCCCTCAATCTCGTGAGCTGACAGCTGATGAGGTTCAGCAGTTTAATCATTGGGTACAAACCCATAAGACCGGGTGGGGTGTGTCCGGCGAAAAAACGCCAGGGCCTGCACAGCGTGTGGTGACGTTACGTACTGCTCAGGGTTTGCCGGTGATCGTTTCTCTTTGGCATTTCCGTCACGGTGACGATGTTGTTGGGATTCAGACCGCCCCTCAAGGAGCTTACCGAATGCGTTCGTGCATTGCAGGAGAAGTGGCGGCCCTTCTTCCTGCTTCGCAAAGTCATCCAACACCGTAATATCTCTTTTCCTCCCTTTCCGCGAAATGGCAAGGGAGGAGGCAAGACGTTATTGTTTTGTGTCAGAGCGAGAGCTGGCTCGAGCATCGCCTACATTTTTCTGTTCTTGCTCAGCTTGTTCTTTCTGCTGAGCGGCGAGCTCTTCATTGTTAATTTCATCAACAGCAAGCTGCGTTTGCTCTGCATTTTCAAGCGGTGGTAGGGCGCGGTCAAAGACAACCAACAGAGCGGCTGTGATCGGAGAGGCGAGCACAAGCCCTGGAGCGCCTAAAATGGAGCCGAACACCGTCTGAGAGAGGATCGCAAGCGCAGGCGGCATGTGGACGGCGCGGCGCTGGATGAGGGGTGCTAAGATATTTCCTTCACAAAACTGGATGACACTATACAGGATGGCGACAAAGAGGGCCTCGCGCGTGCCAAGGGAAAGGCTAATGAGCAGTGCGGGGACAGCCCCTAAAATGGCCCCGATATAGGGAATAAAATTACAAAGCCCAGCAACCACACCAAGTGCAAGAGCGAGCGGCACCCCGATAAGATAAAGCCCCACTCCAGAGAGGAGCCCGACAACGAGCATGTCGAGCGCTTGTCCTGCCGTCCATGCCCAAAGAGTATTACCTGCTGCGAAAAGAAGTTTACGGGCTGTTGCGCGTTGAGGAGGGGGAACAAGGCGTAGAAAGCCATTAATATAGATAGAGGGTGAGGCCGCGAAGTAAAAAGCAGCTATCAGAACAACGAAGATGGTGCCTAACAACCCGAAGGCACTTCCCAACAGACCTGTTACCGAGCCTGCAAGCCCAGAGCCAAAACTGCCTAGGCTGCTGCTTTTATCGTTCCCTCCGATCGTTGAGGGGAGATGGTCTAGAATAATGCGCCCAAATGAAGTGTGTGAAAGGCGGTCGTGAATATCGCCAGATTGAGCCACCAATGCGGATTTTAGGCTTAAAAATTGCTCCCCAATCGCTGGGCCATTGCTCCAAATGAGCCCCGTAATCAAGCTGAGCAGGGCAACGGCCACCAAAGCGACGGCAATGGTGTAGGGGATAAACCGCAAATGCCGCCGTAACATGCGTGCCAAACCATGTAAGACAACAGCCATAAGGGTTGCGGCAAAGAGCACGGCCAAGACATCCCCAACCAGCCAAATAGCGAGCATGACCAGCGCCAAGATAAAAGCTGTACGGATGAGAACAAACATCCGGTCAAGAGCGTGGGCAGGTGTTTCGTTGGATGAGGCAGGAGGGCGTGAAAAAAACAGGGCCATGAGAGCGACCTATAAGAGGCGGAGGTGAAGGGCAGAGAGCAACGATTTAATCTATGCTTTTTTCGAGTTTGTCTTGCGCGTCAAGCCAGAGGAGCTCCATATCTTGTTGATCTTGCTCTATCGTTGCGAGCTGTGTGTTTAATGTCGCAATGTCATCAGCATGACCCGATTGATAAAGAGAGGGGTCGGCAAGCTTTTCTTCAATGGCTTTTTTCTTTGTCGCAAGTTTTTCAAGTGTGGCTTCAGCGTGCCGTATTTGGCGCCGTAGCGGGGCGAGTTGGCGTGTTTGTTCTTTGCGTTGGGCACGTTGCTGTGCCTTCGGAGGTGCTTTGGCGCGTGTGCCGCCTTTCTGCTCTGATTGTGCAAGGCGGGCTCGTTCATCAAGCCACGTCCGATACTCGCCCATGTCTCCGTCAAAAGGTGTAATCGTTCCTTTTTCTGCAATCCAGAGACGATCAGCAACCGATTCGACAAGGTGGCTATCATGGCTGATAAGAATGACGGCACCTTCAAACTCGCACAATGCGCGGATGAGCGCATCGCGTGCATCAAGGTCGAGATGGTTGGTGGGTTCATCCAAAATCAGCAGATGTGGGGCGTGGCGGGTTGCAAGAGCAAGGAGAAGGCGGGCCTTCTCCCCGCCCGATAGCCGCTTAACCGCTGTTTCTGCGCGCTCGGCATCCAGCCCAAAGCGGGCAAGCTGAGCACGAACTTGAGGTGGTGTCGCATCAGGGAGAGCGCGGCTCATATGGTCAATAGGGCTATCGTCTAAAATGAGCGCATCATTCTGGTGCTGGGCAAAATAACCAACACGCAGTTTATTCGCTGGTGCGAACTCCCCACCCATCGGGGCCAGTTGGCCTGCAAGAAGTTTTGCGAAAGTTGATTTCCCGTGGCCGTTGCGCCCTAAAAGCGCAATCCGGTCATCCATATCCATGCGCAAGGAAAGTTTGCTGAGGATAACGCGCTCACCATACCCAACGGACACATCTGTGAGCTTGAGCATGGGAGGGGGCAAGGTGCCGGGTTCTGGGAAAGAGAAATGTGTGGGCGTTGCCTCAACTACGCTCTCAATCTGAGGGAGGCGTTCAAGGGCCTTGAGGCGGGCTTGTGCCTGGCGTGCTTTTGTCGCTTTAGCCCGGAAGCGCGCAACAAAGGATTCCATCTTTGCGCGCTGATCAGCCACTTTCTGAGCTGCACGGTTTTGTTGGAGGGCTTGCTCGGTACGAATTTGGACGAAGCGGTCATACCCACCCGGGGTGAGTGATAGGCGACCATTCTCCAGATGGGCGATCGCTTGCACTGTATTATCGAGCAGAGAGCGGTCATGGCTAACAACAAGCACAGCGCCTGAAAAGCGCGATAGCCATCCTTCAAGCCACAAGGTTGCTTCGATATCGAGATGGTTGGTCGGCTCATCCAGCAAGAGCAGATCTGGTGCTAAAAAGAGCGCACTGGCAAGGGCGACACGCATCCGCCACCCGCCAGAAAAGTCTGAAACAGGGCGTTGTTGAGCCTCTTGGTCAAAGCCAAGCCCAGCTAGAATGGTGCTTGCACGGGCTGGGGCGCTATGGGCGTCAATGGCAAGAAGACGCTCATGAATATCAGCGATACGGGTGGGATCTTCCGTTGTTTCCACGTCATGAAGGAGGCGGGCGCGCTCTTCATCACTGGCGAGGACAGCTTCAATGAGGGAAAGCTCACCCGAGGGAGTTTCCTGCTTGACGCGCCCCATCGTAGCGCGGCTGGAAAAGGTGATAGACCCGCTGTCAGGGGCAATATCCCCCGCAATAGCGGCGAGGAGGGTGGATTTCCCTGTGCCATTGCGGCCAATAAGGCCGATGCGACGGCCCGGCTCAATGGTAAGAGAAGCGCCTTCTAGAAGAGGGCGTCCGGCGATACGAAGGGTCAGGTCAGTAATGGTGAGAAGACTCAAAGCCGGGCCTCAAACTATTGAAAGCTAAAAAAACACTCTGATACTCTATCAGAGCGGTCCTTTTTCCTCTAGGGGAGCAGGAACCAATTGTCATGTTAATAAGGAGAACATCATGACGGTAGAACGCACTCTATCTATCATTAAGCCCGATGCAACACGTCGCAACATTACCGGTAAGATCAACACGGTGTTTGAAGTGGGTGGCCTGCGTGTGGTGGGGCAAAAGCGCATTCAGCTGACGACAAAACAAGCCGGTGCTTTCTATGAAGTGCACAAAGATCGCCCATTTTACAACGAGCTGGTGACATTCATGACATCGGCTCCTGTTGTGGTGCAGGTCTTGGAAGGCGAGAATGCGGTGGCGCGCCATCGTGAACTGATGGGTGCAACAAACCCTGAAGAAGCCGCAGAAGGCACCGTGCGTAAACTGTACGCGCAGAGCATTGGTGAGAACTCTGTGCATGGGTCTGATAGCCTAGAAAATGCAGCGCGTGAAATTGCGTTCTTCTTTGCTGAAACAGAAATCCTACCGTGAGTCGGTTCTTTCTCTAAGCAGAGAAGAAAAAAGGGAGGCCGGGTTTGGCCTCCTTTTTTTTATAGCCTAAGAGGCTAAAATGACGGTTGCTAACGTGGCTGGGTAAAGGAGGTGTTCTTCTTTCAGCACACGTGCAGCAAGGCTTTCGGGTGTGTCATGCGGGTGAACGGGCACTTTCGCTTGCGCTAAAATAGGCCCTTCATCCACGCCATCGGTAACGAAATGTGTTGTGCAGCCATGCTCGCGCGCACCCGCCTTAATGGCCGCCTCATGCGTATGAAGGCCCGGAAATTTCGGCAGGAGGCTCGGATGGATGTTGAGCATCCGGTTTTCCCAACGCTTCACCAGATAAGGCGTGAGCACACGCATATAGCCAGCGAGGCAGATATATTGAGCGCCTGAGGCACGCACCGCTTCATCCACCGCCTTTTCATGCGCGGCACGATCCTTGCCGAAGGGTTTATGGTCAATGCAGAGTGTTTTGATCCCGGCTTCCTGTGCTTTTTCTAGCCCCGGCGCATCGGGACGATTGCTTAAGACAAGCACGATGCGTGCTGGGAAGTCGGGCTTTTCGCACGCCTTAATGAGCGAAGTCATATTACTGCCTCGCCCACTGATGAGAATGGCGACCGGTGTTTTGTCAACCATGAAGCAACTCCTGTCTTAAAGGTTGAGAGGAGAGGTCAGCGCAAAAGGCTCATCGCTGCGGACAACCTCACCGATGCGTATGGCTTCTTCGCCCGCTTTATCGAGCTCGGCCATCACCTCATCAGGCTTATCGGTGACGAGTACCATGCCAATCCCACAGTTAAAGACTTTGAGCATTTCATCATGCTCAACAGGGCCTTGCTCGGCCAGCCACTCAAAAATGCCCGGCACAGGCCAGCTATTACCGTCAACACGAACGCCCAAACCTTCAGGCAGAACGCGTGGAAGGTTCCCCGGAAGGCCCCCGCCTGTAATATGAGCGCATCCGTGCAAGAGCCCTTTGTCATGCAGAGCTAAGACGGTACGGACATAAAGACGCGTTGGGGTGAGGAAAGCTTCTGCCAAGCTTTGGCTCGGGGAGAAGGGGGCAGGGTCGTTCCAGTTAAGGCCAGCACGTTCGACAATACGGCGAACGAGTGAGAAACCATTGGAGTGCACGCCAGAAGAAGGCAGAGCGATCAACGTATCGCCTTCAGCAATATGAGCAGGCAGGAGAGCATCACGCTCGGCCGCACCGACACTGAAGCCAGCAAGGTCATAGTGCCCTTTGCCGTAAAGTCCCGGCATTTCGGCTGTTTCCCCACCGACAAGAGCGCAGTCACTTTCCTGGCAAGCCTTCGCAATACCACGAACAATACGCTCAGCGACAGGCACAGAGAGCGCGCCAGTGGCCATATAATCAAGGAAAAACAGCGGACGCGCTCCTTGGACGATCAGGTCATTGACGCACATCGCGACGAGATCAATGCCGATCTCATCATGAAGGCCGCTTTCAATAGCGAGGAGCAGTTTTGTGCCCACACCATCAGTGCAGCTGACCAGAACGGGGTCTTTAAACCCGGCGGCTTTGGGATCAAAAAGGGCACCAAAGCCTCCAATACCGCCCATAACACCGGGGCGATGCGTGGCTTTAGCGGCAGGTTTAATGGACTCGACCAGGGCATCCCCTGCTGTAATATCGACGCCGGCTTCGGCGTAGCTGGCTCCGTTGGACGAGGCGGATGTCTTGGCCATGAGGGACCGTCTCCATGCTGGTTGATGCTTTGGCCATTCTAGAGCATCTTGATCCTGTACGGAATGGATGAAGCACCATGAGAATGGCTCTGACGTAGAAATAGGGAAAAGAATGGTAGGAAGCCACACCCAAATGGCGCTTGATTTGCGGCGAGAAAGCCGTTTTTCGGCAGAACACTTTATTTCTGGTGCGTCTAACGCGGCAGCACGCGCTTGGCTTTCTCGTGATCGCTGGCCAGAGGGGCGCTTATGGCTTTGGGGCGGAGCGGGAACGGGGAAGACCCATCTCATGCGCATTTGGGCCATACGTCATGGCATCCCTGTTTGGGAGGCGGCCTCATTAGGGCGTGATGAACATGGGACACTTTTAGCGGGAGAAGCGCCCCTTCAGCTGACCCATAAGCTCGTGGCGATTGACCATCTAGACCAGCTTGACGATGAAGTTGCGCTCTTGCATTTGCTTAATCGTGCCCATGCGGCTCAGATTAGGGTTCTGTTAGCCGCCCGTTATCCGCCGGCCCGCCATGCTTTTCGTGTGCCTGACCTTGCGAGCCGCCTTCGTGCGACGATGACGGCCGCAATTGAAGAGCCAGAAGATGCGTTAAGGGCAACACTGCTTTTATCGCTTCTCGCTGAGCGGCAGCTTGTCGTTGCGCAACCTGTAACGGATTGGCTCTGGCGCCATCTCCCTCGTACGGGGGAGGCCTTGGTACAAGCCGTGGAACTCCTTGATAAAGCGGCACTGGAAAGAGGCAGTCCGATTACGCGGCAGCTCGCTCAAGACGTGTTGGGTGAGCTGCTGGATTAATCAAGCGTTTGACAGGGCCGACGAAAGGCAACATTCTTTTAGATGAACCAAGCCAAGGGGTATGCCGTGATTGCAGAACGCGATGTCTTTTCGTCCGCTTCGTCTTCCTGCTTAGAGGAGTTACGCCATTCGCCTGAACGGTTCGTCAACCGAGAGCTATCGTGGCTAGACTTTAATTTTCGCGTTCTAGAAGAGGCGGAAAATAAGCGTAATCCACTTTTGGAGCGTGTGCGCTTTTTGTCGATTAGCGCGAGCAATCTTGATGAGTTCTATTCTGTTCGTGTGGCTGGATTGGTTGGACAAGTTCGGGAAAAAACCACGGTTTTAAGCCCCGATGGTGTGACCCCTGCGCAGCAGCTGGAAGCTGTACGTCTTAAAACGCGTGATTTGAAATATAGCCAACAGCGCGTGTGGCACCAATTATGTCATGAACTGGCGGATGAAGCGATTAGCATCGTGTCTGCCTCTGAGCTCGGTGATGATGATCGGCAATGGATGTCATGCTTTTTTGACGAGCAGGTTTTCCCTGTTCTGACGCCGCTTGCAGTGGATCCGTCCCATCCCTTGCCTTTTATCCCCAATAAAGGGCTTGCACTGGTTCTGTGTTTGCATGACCCAAAGAATGGTCGTCGTATGATGGATGGAATTGTGCTTCTGCCAGCGCAAATTCCTCGCTTTCTTCGTCTTCCCCAACAGGGAAAAGAGCTGCGTTTTGTTCGGTTGGAAGATCTAATTACCTGCTTTGCTTCACGTCTTTTCCCCGGCATGACGCCGACAAATGCCGGATTGTTACGGATTATTCGTGATACGGATGTTGAGTTTGAAGATGAAGCAGAAGATCTTGTTCGTTCTTACGAAACAGCCCTAAAGCGCCGCCGTCGTGGTGTGGGGATACATCTTGATATTGAAGGCAGTCTTCCTGAGCGCTTAGGGCGCGAAATTGGTGAAGAGCTAGGCGTCGGCACGGAAAATGTCGTTGTTTTGCAAGACATGGTCGGCATGTCTGATGTAAGTCAGCTGGTCGTGAGCGACCGCCCTGATCTGATCTTCCCACCCTATAAGCCACGTTTCCCACAACGTGTGATGGATTATGATGGCGATTGCTTTGCTGCTATTCGTGCAAAAGACCTCGTCGTTCATCATCCATTTGAGAGCTTTGATGTTGTTGTCCAGTTCTTACAGCAAGCGGTGCTGGACCCTAATGTTTTAGCTATTAAACAAACACTTTACCGTACCTCGCGCGACAGCCCGATCGTACAGGCGTTGATTGAAGCCGCAGAAGCGGGCAAGTCTGTTACCGCCGTTGTAGAGTTGCGTGCTCGTTTTGATGAAGAAGCGAATATCCGCCTGTCTCGTTCTCTCGAGGCGGCGGGTGTGCAGGTTGTGTTTGGGCTAGCGCAGTATAAGACGCACGCTAAGCTGAGCCTTGTTGTGCGACGAGAAGGGGCAGTGCTGCGCTCCTACGCGCATTTTGGAACGGGGAACTATCATCCCGTAACTGCGCGTATTTATACGGACCTCTCCTTCTTTACCTGTGACCCTGTGTTGGTGGCTGATTCCGCGCGTCTTTTTAACTATGTGACGGGCTGTGCGGTGCCTGAAGTGCAGGCTCTGAGTTTTGCCCCCATTACGCTGCGTCATGATTTAGAACATCTTATTCGTGATGAAATTGCCCATGTAGAGGCCGGGCGAGCGGGCCATATTTGGCTAAAGATGAATAGTCTTGTAGACCCGCATCTGATTGATTTGCTCTATGAAGCCTCGCAAAAAGGGGTGCGCATCAATGCCGTTGTGCGTGGGATGTGTTGCTTACGTCCAGGGGTGCCGGGGCTGTCTGAGCGTATTCAAATTCGGTCTATTGTGGGACGCTTTTTGGAACATTCTCGTATTTTTGCCTTTGGCAATGGGCGGCATTTGCCGTCACGTCAGGCGAAACTCTTTATTTCATCAGCGGACTGGATGCAGCGTAATATGGATCGCCGCGTTGAGGCGATGGTTCCTATTACCAACCCAACCGTTCATGCTCAGATCCTCGGGCAGATTATGACTGTCAATTTCCGTGATACGCTGCAAAGCTGGCAGATGAAGCCTGACGGAACGTGGGAGCGTGTTACGGCACGACGTCGGAAGTTTTCGGCTCATGAGTATTTTATGAACAACCCTTCGCTTTCAGGACGGGGGTCTGCTCGTCCAGCAACGACCTTACTTGAGCCCTATACAGGGACAGAGATTGGGCGGGAGAACTAAGTATTATGATGGCTTCCGATGGTGCTATTTCGTCAGACGTGCAGCGCGCTGCGGTTGTTGATCTTGGATCGAACTCTGTGCGTATGGTGGTGTTTGAAGGTGTTGTGCGCAATCCTGTCCCTATTTTTAATGAGAAAGCGACCTTACGTCTCGGGAAAGGCCTGGAAGAAACAGGTGAGCTTAACCCTGAGGGTGTCCGCAAGGCGATGGATGTTCTCAAACGTTTTGGAACAATTGCCCGTGTTATGGGGGCCGAGCCGTTTGATATTTTAGCAACGGCTGCTGTACGTGATGCCCGTAATGGAAATGAGTTTATTGAGGCTGCCAAAACGTGTGTTCCCAATGCCCGTGTGCGGGTTTTAAAAGGAGGGGAAGAGGCCGATTATTCGGCTAATGGTGTTTTATGCGCTCTTCCACATGCTGAAGGGCTAGTGGCTGATATTGGCGGAGGCTCTCTAGAGCTCATTAGTATTGGTGACAAAAGCGTTGTGGACTCGGTTAGCACACCGCTGGGCGTCATTCGCCTACGTGAACGGGCAGAGGGTGAGATCGACCGCGCTGAGCATATCGCCAAACAGGTTTTAGCGGATGTGTCCTGGCTGCCCGAGATGAAGGGGCGGCCACTCTATCTTGTTGGTGGTGCTTTTAGAGCTTTGGCGCGGTTGCATATTGCGAAGTCGAAATATCCCATCAATATGGTTCATCTGTTTAAGCTGTCCTGCGATGAAGCCCGTGATATGACATCTTGGATTTCCAAAGCGACGCGGAAACAGCTCGAAAAAGTTGGTAATGCGCCACGCAAGCGTTTAGGGGATGCGCCTTTTGCCGCAGCAGCATTGTCGAGATTAATAAAACGCATGCATCCATCTGAGATTATCTTTAGCGCAGAGGGGTTACGTGAAGGGTGGTATATGCGCCACGCCGCGTCTTCCGTGGTAGCGCAAGACCCGATGCAGGCATTGGCGAGTGAGATGGCTGGGCGTTTAGGGCGGAATGCTCAGCTCCCTGATGCGTTGATTAGCTGGACGACACCGCTCTTTAGACGTGATGGAAAATGGGAGCTCTCACCGTATGAGCTGGAGCAGCACCGTTTCGCCTGCATGGTGTCTGACATTGGCTCGTATGATCACCCACAATATCGTGCAGAGCAGACCTACCATCGTATCCTTTACAGTCATGGTGTGGGGTTTGATCATATCTTGCGTGCTTTCGTCGCGCTTGTAACAGCAGTGCGTTACGAAATTGAACTAGATCATCCTGCGTTAGAGCCTTCGCGTATTTTATTGGACGAAGCCACTTTTGCCCGCGCGGTTCAGCTGGGGATGACTCTACGATTGGCTTATACGCTATGTGCGGGCACAGAGGTGCTCCTCAAGCCTTGTGAGCTGAAGATAGAAGATGACGTTTTGGTGCTGTATATGGGCGCCGATAGTTTACGAGCGGCTGGTGGGGCTGTGAAGCGCCGGCTAGAGCGGTTGGCCGGTGCAATGGGACTTTTATGTCAGATTCATGAAAGTTGATGTCATTCCCTATGGAAAGGTCGAAGCTTGCTTGTTTTAACGTGAGGAAATAAGCAGATATGACACGATAAGGCTCTATATCCATTCATGAATAGCGGGCTCTGGCTGAGAGGTGGGAAAATGCCTGATCGTTCTCGTATTGCAAACACGCTATGAGAGCAGGGGTGCGCAATGATGACGCTGGATGGTGGAAGACGTTGCGTATCGCTTTGAGAACGGGCGAGCCCGGTTGACGCTGGACGTAGAGGAGGAGCTTCTCATCTAAGCGGATGAAGATGAGATGATCCAAGTCTTTCTGAACTTGATTGAAAATGTACTAAAATACGGAAGAGAAACCCCGGGAAACGCTCGATATCCGGCTGTTTGTTTGGACGAACTGTTACGCCTGATGACCCTTTATGGCTAGGGACACAGGGGTGGTTTTAGGGGGACAGGATAATGGTTGTGGGATTGCGCCCCTGCATGTGCTGCACCTGACAGAGCGTTTTTATCGTGTGCGTCAACAACGGCCGGAGAAGATAGGATATGGCCTAAGGCTCTCTATTGGTGAACATATTATAGACCGCCAATGTGGGTGCTTTTGGATACAAATCACTGCAGGAGAAGGCACTGTTTTTCTGCTCTGGTTGCCGTCGTCGACTGAGAAAACGAACGAAGAGTCATGTCACCGATCTGTCATAAGAGAGTCATCTGATTTTCACATACCATAGCCTTCAGGTCGACTATCACTCCTCTATCTAAAGAGGCGATAATGTTCTGGTATGGTGAGAGCGCTACGTGTACGCAGAAAGGCCTCTTCAGAGTTGTTGAGCAGGAGTGCGTTAATCTTGGGGTTCCATCACGCTCTTTTGTGCAATGTTGTGTGCGGTTAAGAGATTAATAAATAAACGCAATAAAGCGCAAAAGAGCTGGGCTCTTATTGAAAGACGCATTCCCTCTTGTGAATGGGGGCTCCCTTATCATATGAGCGCCAATTAATGCTGACACGGCGCTACATGCTAGGCTTCTTGGGCAATGGTGCCCAGCACTTTTCGGTTTGAGCCCTGAAACTGTGTTTTTGAGCAGTATCGTTCGGTATCGCTATACACAGTAGGCTCCTTTAGAGGTACAGTCCTTTGAAGTTGGTATGCTCAAACGTACTCGTGCATCTGTTCTAGCGATCAATGCGCAAGCACGCCTGATGCTTTGCTTATTAGCCGCGGGGAAGACAACGACCTTTGGCGAGGTGACGACCCCAGAGGGGGTACAAGCGATAAAACGGTATGCCGACCTATACAGCATGATCAGAAAATACGTTCCTGTCTTAGCCGTTACGAACGAGCGGTGTGCCTGCAGAGCACCATCCATCAGGTATGATTGCAGAGGCTTAGCGTTATTTGACGCTGGGCTTGGATGGTTTTTCACGGATGATCCTGCTCTGGGACGGAAAGCTGTTGATGGTGTGTGAGGGGAACATTCGATGAGAGAGACAAAAAAGATGATCCGATTGTCGTATAGACTTATTGGAACCTTGTTGATGGCAGGAGGGGCCTTTGTGCCTCCTATTGCGCAGGCTGAGGCCCCTCCCAATGTGGAGCAAGCGGTTCAAGCAGCGATGGCTTATCATGACACCGGGGCGTATCAGCACGAGTTTGATGCACAGTTGAAACGTGCACAGCAAGACGTTGAGCGTGAGCGCCTACATGTGCAGAACCCGGCGATTGTTTTGGATATTGATGAAACAACGCTTTCAAATTGGCCGGCCATGAAGGCGAACCATCTTGGTTATGTATCAGAGGGTGCCTGTGATCACCTGCCCAAGGGCCCTTGTGGTGAGGATGCGTGGGAAGAGCGTGCGGAAGCGCCTGCTTTTGCAGAAACGCAGGCACTGATCAAGCAAGCACAGGCGCATAATGTGGCGGTTTTCTTTGTAACGGGACGCTCAGAGAAGTTCCGTCGTGCAACGGAGGAGAACCTTCATAAAGAAGGGATCTCTGGCTGGAAGCATCTTTACATGCGTGCCATCGGAGATCATCGACCCGCAGCGGCGTATAAAACGCCCCTACGTGCTGAGATCGAACAACAAGGCTATACGATACTTGCGAACCTTGGTGATCAAGAGAGTGATCTCAACGGAGGCCACGCATTGCATCGTTATCGTTTGCCGAACCCTTATTATTATATCCCTTGAGAGGGGGCCCTAAGTCTATTCATAGGAGATAGGAGCCTGATTGGTTTTCGCTTGTCAGGCTTTTGTATTAAAACTTCTCTCCAAATCTTTTATTCTTGTTTTCTCAGAGAGGCTGTTGACGTTGAAGAACAACAGCCTCGGGCGTGAGCTTACGGTGTTTGACGCAAAGGAGCGAGGAGACGGTTGAGATAATCCAGCTCGCTTTGCGGACGTGTGCGATCAGCTGCGCGGCGTTCAAGCTCTCGTTGAATAGCCCGAGTGCGGTCTTGATCATGGTCTGGAATATGGGCGTCTGTTTCGGGCCCATTGGGCATTTTGCGCCCTAAAGGATCATGATTTTTCTTCTCAGATTTGTCCTCATCACCTTGGCTGTTATCAGAATCATCGTCTGATTGATCATCAAGATCTTGGTCTTGATCTTCTTGCCCTTGCTGGAGAGAGCCCGAACCTTGCGATCCGCCCTCTTGCTCATCGCTTTGTCCCTGATCTTGGCCTTGGCCCTGATTAGGTTGAGGTGGAGGAATAAAGCCCAAACGTCCTTGGTGATTTTTTTGAGAAGAACTCTGATTCTTTTTCATCTCATCACGCGCTTGAGAGAGGTCTTCCAGCACTTTACGTTCGGCAACGGCAGCGTTGTCGTCATGGCGCTGAGCTAATTCCTGAAGAACCGTCCCCATATCAGTTGAGGCTTTATTCAGGCTTTTATTCTCTTTCCCTGTTAAATCTTTCCCGCGCTTGGCCAAAATATCATCCAGAACGCGAAGCGCATATTGTACGCCATGATTATTTTGGCGCTCCTGAGCAAAGCGTTGATGCGTTGCGTCGTCGAGTTGGGCAGCGTCCTCAGACGATGAGGAAGGAGGCGTGTTGGAATTGCCCGCCATCCCGAGTTGGCGAAGAAGATCTGATGTGGACATTTGGCCGACATCGTTGGTTTCCTGCATGGCCGCGATCTTTTGGTGTATGATAGCGAGGCGTGCTTGCGTTTGGTTAAGGAGCTGAGTTTCACGCTTAATGAGGTTGCTCAACGCTGCCTTTTGCGCGGTTGCTTCAGCACGCGCGGCCATTTGCTGGGCCAGAGACTGCATATCGCCCATATTGGCTTGGCGAATTTGCTCGGCCATTTCTACCATTTCGCGTAATCTGGCTGAAGCACGCGCTGTTTTGTTATGCCGTGTATCGCGTTCAATATGTTTTGATAGACGTGTCCAAGGAGCGTTTTTGCCATTGGGCAAAGGCATGACAATGCCGCTCTGGTTCGCCTTTTGGATCATCAGCTGCATATGGTCGGTGAGGGCCGTTTCAACGCGTTTCAGGCGCTTATGCAGTTCCTGCTGTTGCTCTTCCGTTGGTGGATGCGCAGCTCCCATGGCCGTGATCTGCTGTTGCGCGTCCTGTTGAGCAGCGCGAACTTCAGCCATTGAGGCAGCCATCACGAGACCATTTTGAGCACGATCTTCTACATAAAGAGCTAAGAACCAGAGTTGCTCTTCCAAAGAAGGAAGCGATGCATGCGTTTGAAAGAGCGTATTAATGACAGTCAGGGGCACCTGTACATCGCGTGGCGCGGGAAGTGCGGTGAGCAAGGCGAGGTCGCGTTGTCCGTCAAATATGTCTTCTGACCCCAGAGCGATCTGCTGGCGGAGGGTCACGAGTGCTCGTGCGAGTGGATCAGTAAAATGGCGTGCTCCAAGGGTGAATGTCACAGTTGGAGACGTTCCTTCTAGCCCTGAAAGACTACGGGCATGCAGTGTGCCTTGAACTTTCATGCCAGCGAAGGGACTGTCAGATAAATCTAGCGTTGTTTGGGATTCAGCATGTTTGGGCGTGCCATCAAGTGGAAGGGGGACACGGATGCTCTTTTGCTTATGGAGCTTGTTATGCTGACGTGGTGAGAGGGAAAGCTCAACTTCAAGGGAACGGAGCCCGTAGCTTTGTTCTGCTTTCCATGGAAAACGCGTTTGCCAGCCATTATTTTGTGCGCCTGGCTTCCCGATCCAGCTTAGTTGTGGGGGGTGATCTTCTGTAATAGAGAATTGCCAGCGGGATAGTGTACGCCCACGCACATGCAGAGAGACGATGCCTGAATGTTGCAAAGAGGCCTCTAGCTGCCAGCTTTGAGAAGACAGTTTTTGCAAACGCTGGACGGAAGCTCCATGCAAAACAGGAGGGCCGTTACTATCTGTTATGACAACATGCAACATAGCCCCGGCAGCGAGCTGGTTCTTACTGGGATGGGCGTCTTGCCCTAAAAAGAGGGGAGCTGATGGTGCATAGGTTGGGCTATCGACCCACGCTTGGACATGCGGAAGGGCAATACTGTCATCGTCGGTGCCGGGTAAAAAGCCGGCTCGTAGGCGTGAGAGGCAGTGGGGATTGCTGATGTAGAAAGTCCCGCCTAGAGCGAGAAGAATTAAAGCAGCAATAGATTTAGAACGATAAGTAGCGAAAAACCGAGGCCAATGGACACGGAGCTCTTGAGAGGCGTCTAAAGCACGCGATTGGTGATGGGCCCATATCAGCTGATGATGGTCATTATGCGCTGCTCCCACAGGCTTATCACCCAAAGTGCTGAGCGGCTGAAAGGGAAGAGCGGAATCAGATTCGATTCGTGCGTCAACGCGTTGTGGGGTGAGTGGCGGAAGGCCTTGAATACGACGGTGGAGAATGTAGAGGATGACGACAAGCACGCCCCCTTCTAAGAGGGCATGAAGGCTATCAGGCAGTGACTGTGGAATGTGAAGAAGAGACGTTCCCACCCATATGATGAGCAGCAAGAGCGGCCAGCGCAGCTCGCTCCAAAGTTGCTCAAGGCGGAGTACACGGTGCGCCTTACGACGAAGTGCTGCCAGTCGGGAGAGGGAACGTGCCTTCATGCTGCCTTTATCACGCGCCTTGTGTGAGCCAGTGGGGAGTTTTCTCGCATGCTAGAAGGTCTTCAAGCGTTTGGCGAGGACGAATGACAGCCCATTGATCCCCATCCACCATAATCTGTGCGGCAAATGGACGAGAATTGTAGGTTGAGCTCATTGTTGAGCCATAGGCGCCTGCGTCTAAAATTGCGACGAGATCGTTACGCTTTAAAGGTGGTAACATGCGCTGCTTGGCGAAAGTATCGCTGCTTTCACAAATAGGCCCAACGACATCAACAGGACTGGTTTCGGCCTTAGCATCCGGAAGGTGAACGGGGAGAATACCATGCCATGAATCATACATAGCAGGGCGCACAAGCTCACTCATGGCGGCATCAAGGATAACAAATTGATGGGTGCCTTGCTTGGTATCAATGACACGGGAAAGAAGCACTCCCGCTGGGGCGGAAAGCCAGCGGCCCGGTTCAACACGCAAATTGACGTCAAGAGCCCCAAAAATATCGGCCATGACTTGGGCGAGCATAGTGGGAGCGGGAGCGATTTCATTCCGGTAGGTAATCCCTAGTCCGCCGCCGCAATCAATATCCTCAACGCTCAACCCATCCTGACGGAGAGTTGTGACCATTTTAGCAAGCTGCGAATAACCCTGACGGAACGGCTCTTCCGTTGAAATTTGGCTCCCAAGATGCACGGCCAGCCCACGGACATTGAGGCCTTGCATATCTCGTTGTGCGGTGCGGTAAAGAGTGGGAATATCGGTGTAAGCAATACCGAACTTATCCTCGGCGCGCCCCGTTGTAATTTTACTATGTGTTTTGGCATCAACGTCAGGATTAACGCGCAGCGAGACACGTATTGTTCGTTCCATCTGTTGAGCAAGCCCGTTGAGGCGGTGCAGCTCTTCAGCGCTTTCAACATTCACTTGGGCAATATCATGCGTAATGGCGAGCTTGAGCTCGTCGTCCGTTTTGCCCACACCAGAGAAAACAATTTTATCGGCAGGAATACCAGCAGCAAGAGCGCGTTTAAGCTCTCCACCACTGACAACGTCAGCCCCCCATCCTGCTTGTCCTAAAACAGTCAAACAGGCCTGATTATCTTGGGATTTAACCGCAAAATGGCAGGTAACAGGGAGGGAAGCATCCGCAAAAGCCTGTTGCATCAACTGTGCTCTGAGGCGCAGCGTTTCGGCATTGATGACCCAACATGGGGTGCCAACCTCATCAGCAAGAGTGCTAAGAGCAACCGAACCGACCATCAGCCCTTTTTGTGGGTCTGCAGTCACGGCCGGGTGGGTGCGAAGAAGTTCATTAAAGGTGGGATCAGAATGTGAAAGACTCATAGAGCCAGACTACCGTTCCCGCTGCTTAAAGGGAAGGCTCTCACCGTCAGGTTTATCGCTTGAATGAAAGCAAAGAGAGCGACAAGATCTGACCATGTCATAGCGTCGCATTGAGGCTAAATTATACAGGGAAATGGTGCACTCGGGAGGACTCGAACCCCCAACCCCCAGATTCGTAGTCTGGTGCTCTATCCAGTTGAGCTACGAGTGCGTCTTGCAACGTCACAGTAGATATGGTGCACTCGGGAGGACTCGAACCCCCAACCCCCAGATTCGTAGTCTGGTGCTCTATCCAGTTGAGCTACGAGTGCGTTGCGTTGTTGAGGCGGTTTCTAGCTACTCTAGCGGGGGTACGCAACCCCCTTTGATAAAGTTTTTTAAATTTTTGCGCTCTTTAGCGGCGGACAAGGGTGATGTGGGCGCGGCAACGTGGCGTTTGTAATGTTCCACCAATCCCTTGGCCTACGGGGTAACCATCAAAAACCTGGCGGTAGGGCGTATTGTTCATGCCCTTATCAACGAGCTCGGCATGATAGTGCTGGTCTCCCTCTTTATAAGAGCCGCGCAGAACAGAAGAGTTTAGGCCTGGGTTAAAAACGATGCTGTTGCCACGCACTCTAAAAGCGGAGAGTTCGTCTGTGGGGCATTGCCCTTCATCGGTAACGAGCTTTCCAACCCATGTGCCGTAAGGGTCTGACGCTGCGGTTGGTGTCTCACAAGACGTAAGAAGGCCAAGGGCGAGGAGAGAAGGAAGCACTGCCAGACGCATGAGAACCCCTAAAATGAGAGAATGCTGTGATAGTTAAGGATGACGACACCCTATGAGCCGTTCTATAAAGGGCGTTATCAACCTACTCTATCATGCCACATCTTAAAGGCGAGGTCAGAATCTTGACGCAACAGAATGCGAATTCCCTTCAACAGCTTGATGAGACCCTCCATGAAGACAGGATTCTGATCCTCGATTTTGGAAGCCAGGTCACACAACTTATTGCACGTCGTGTCCGTGAAAGTGGCGTTTACTGTGAAATTTGGCCCTTCACGGTGAGCAGCGATAAGATTCGCGACTTTAACCCGCGCGGGATTATTCTTTCAGGGAGCCCGGCGAGTGTTCATGATGAGAATGCGCCAAAGGTTCCTGAAGATGTCTTCACAATGGGACGCCCGATTCTGGGAATCTGCTATGGTCAGCAGGTCATGTGCCATAATTTGGGAGGTCGTGTTGAAACGCATGATCATCGTGAATTTGGGCGTGCCACCATTGATGTGGCTGAAGAATGTTCGTTGTTCCACGGTGTATGGGCGCGGGGTACGCAAGAGCAGGTGTGGATGAGCCACGGTGATCGTGTGGCGGCGATTCCAGAAGGTTTTAGAGCGGTAGCGTATTCAGAAGGCGCTCCTTTTGCCATCATCGCTGATGAAAAACGCAAGTTCTATGGTGTGCAGTTCCATCCAGAAGTAGTGCATACCCCGCACGGTGCAGCGTTGCTTCGTAACTTCACACATGATGTTGCGGGCTGCTCAGGAACATGGACAATGGCAGGTTTCCGTGATCTGGAAATTGAGCGTATCCGCCGTCAGGTTGGTGATGGCAAGGTGATTTGCGGCTTGTCCGGGGGCGTGGATAGCTCCGTTGCCGCGAAACTTATTCATGATGCGGTTGGTGATCAGCTGACCTGTATCTTTGTTGATCCGGGTATTTTGCGTGCTGGAGAAGCGGATGAGGTGGTAAAAACCTTCCGTGATCGCTTCAATATTAAGCTCGTTCATCGCGATGCGTCTGATCTGTTCTTGGGTGAGTTAGAGGGTGTGACAGACCCAGAGGTGAAGCGTAAAACCATTGGTCGCTTGTTTATTGAGGTCTTTGAGCAAGAAGCTGCGAAGCTTGGTGGCGCGCAGTTCCTCGCACAGGGTACGCTTTATCCCGATGTGATTGAGAGTGTAAGCTTTAATGGTGGGCCTTCGGTTACCATCAAGTCCCATCATAATGTAGGCGGTTTGCCAGAGCGCATGAATATGGAGCTCGTGGAGCCACTGCGTGAGCTGTTTAAAGACGAGGTACGTGCTCTTGGGCGTGAAATAGGCGTTCCTGAGGCGATTGTAAGCCGTCATCCTTTCCCAGGGCCAGGTCTTGCGATTCGCATACCCGGTGCTATCACGCGCGAAAAGTTGGATTTATTGCGGAAGGTTGACAGTGTTTATCTGGAAGAGATCAGAAAAGCTGGTCTTTATGATGAAATCTGGCAGGCTTTTGCGGTATTGCTTCCCGTTCGGACGGTTGGGGTCATGGGCGATGGCCGCACTTACGACCAAGCGTGTGCTCTGCGTGCTGTGACAAGTACGGACGGCATGACCGCTGAGGTTTATCCGTTCAGTTTCGATTTCCTCTCTCGCGTGTCCGGTCGAATTGTCAATGAGATCCGGGGCATTAACCGCGTAACCTACGACATCACGTCCAAGCCACCGGGTACGATTGAGTGGGAATAAAACCGATCAGCTCTGTATGACAGACTGTCTTGGAAAAGCCCGTAGCGATACGGGCTTTTTCTTTATGGGCAATGAGGCGTTCAATTGCTCGTAACGTGTAAAGATGGTCGTTGTTGCGACTACCCATCCTCTCAAGTGTGCTGCGTTCGGTGTAAGGCATATCTCTACAGGTTATATTCTTATAAAGAGGTTATTATAACTATCTGTAAAAAAAGGAAATAATATTTTTGTGAAGCAAAAGTATAGGTTGGATAAAATTTGTCTCTATTAGGGTGCTTGTCTGCTTAGGGAAGAGGTGATTTAGTAACGACACTCAAAATGATACTATCCCTAAGGAGTGTGCGCGGTGAGTAATGAGAGAGATCAGGGTTTATTGTTAGACCGCCTTATAAACTCACCACTTCAGCATGCGTCACAGTCTGTTTTTAAAGATATGGCGTCTTATGAGGCCTTATGTAAGGAAGCTCAGAAGGAACCGGAGCTCTTTTGGTCGCGTCTTGCGCAAGAGCATTTGCAATGGGATCATCCATTTTCCCATGTTCTCGATAAAAGCCACGCACCCTTTTACCGGTGGTTCGATGATGGCACTCTTAATGCGAGTGTAAATTGCCTTGACTGCCACCTAGGGACTGAGCGTGAGCACAAGGTGGCGATCCGCTTTGAAACGGTGGATGGAGAGGTCACGTCAGTGACGTATCGCACGTTGTACGAGCGTGTGTGTCAGCTTGCCAATGCCCTAAAAGAGAGAGGCGTAGGGAAAGGTGACCGCGTGTTGATTTATCTTCCAATGGGGGATGAAGGCGTGGTTGCGATGCTGGCGTGCGCGCGTATTGGTGCCATTCATGTGGTGGTGTTTGCTGGTTTTTCAGCCATGGCACTGCATGAACGGCTTCAAGATACAGGTGCTGTGGCCGTCATTACGGCCAATGTGCAATGTCGCTCTGGGCGCGAATTACCCCTTAAAGCAGGAGTCGATGACGCTATCGCTTTAGGTGGTTGCGAGCATGTGGGCACAATCTTGGTATATGAGCGGACAGTAACAGCATGGCCGCGTCAGGAAGGGCGTGATTTTTCCTACGCTGAGCTTGTTTCACAACAGCCGACAGAGTGTGCACCCGTGTCAGTTTCTGCGGAGCATCCTCTTTTCATTCTCTACACGTCAGGCTCTACAGGAAAGCCGAAAGGCGTTGTGCACACGACGGCGGGGTATCTCCTTTGGGCGAAACTGACCATGTTGTGGTCTTATGACATCCAGCCGAGCGATGTTTTTTGGTGCACAGCCGATATTGGGTGGATTACCGGTCATACTTACGTCACGTATGGCCCATTAGCAGCCGGCGCGACACAAGTGATTATGGAAGGCGTGCCACTTTATCCAGACGCGAGTCGAGTATGGAAGACCATCCAGCGCCATGCTGTTACGACCTTCTACACAGCGCCAACGCTCATTCGTGCGCTTATCAAGGCCGCTGCACAGGAGGATGTGTATGCCCCAGAATCGTATGATGTGTCCTCACTGAGGATCTTAAGCAGCGTTGGAGAGCCGATTGATGCAACAGCATGGCGCTGGTTTTACGAACATGTTGGGCACGGGCGCTGC
The DNA here is from genome assembly GCF_009834765.1 of Saccharibacter sp. EH611. Lineage (GTDB taxonomy): Bacteria > Pseudomonadota > Alphaproteobacteria > Acetobacterales > Acetobacteraceae > Saccharibacter. Next base: position 310,827 of record NZ_WVHP01000021.1, read on the forward strand.
CCTTACATTGATACATTTTTTCAAACAGAAACAGGCGGTCACGTTATTACGCCTATCCCCGGTGTAACGCCGCTTGTTCCGGGTTCTTGCACGTTGCCTCTCCCGGGGATGGACGTAGTAATCGTTGATGAAGCAGGAGAACCTCGCCCATGGGGTCAAGGCGGGCTGTTAGTGATCGCGTCGCCATGGCCTGCGATGGCACGCACTCTTTGGCGTGATGATGAACGCTACCGGCAGAGTTACTTTCCCGAGGAATTGGGGGGCACCCTGTATCTAGCAGGTGATGGTGCGGTGCGAGATGAGGATACGGGCTATTTTCGGATTACAGGTCGGATAGATGATGTGTTGAACGTCTCAGGCCATCGCCTAGGAACAACAGAGATCGAGTCTGCCCTGAGTCGTTTAGATCATGTGGTCGCAGAGGTTGCTGTTGTAGGACAGCCTGACCCAAGCACAGGGGAGGCTGTATGTGCTTTTATTGTGCTCAAGAAAACTAATTATGGAGAAGAGGTGGCCCGCCAAATTGCTCAAGAATTGAGGCAACAGGTTGCACGAGATATTAGCCCAATTGCAAAGCCGAGGTTTATCCGATTTGGGCCGAATCTCCCTAAAACCCGGAGCGGGAAGGTGATGCGGCGTTTATTGCGTTCCTTTGCACACGGGGAAAAAGAGGAACAAGATATCAGCACGTTGGAAGATCCTTCCGTTTTGGATCATTTCTCGGTGATTTATTAATGGTGCGCGGAAAAAGATTTCTTAAAGATTTTTTAGAACCTTGCTGCTTTGCTGCTCTAAAGACGGTGTCAAACTACTCAAACCTCTTCTGCTACGCTTTTCTTGAAGGGCAGGGTTGCTTCTTTAAAAGCATTTTTTTGCTCTGAAATCGGAAAGGTGGCTTGCTCAAAACGTCATCCCTTGGCAGGGATAGAGCATGAAGCTGCCGATTGCCTCTTATTGCTGTATATTGCCGCCTAGCGTTTTGCTGATGGTGAGTGTTGGTCTGATGACCAGTGCAGTGTCTGCGTATGGGCAAGAGGGAGTGTCACACAAATCAACCCATCATACTCATCATCACGGGAAGGCCCGTCATCACGCACGTCATGCTCAGCATAGTACGGAAGAGGCAGGGCATCGCCATCATGTTTCTCATCATAAGAAACATGATGCCGCTAAGGGTGCTGCGGTAGGAGCCGTTGCTGGAGCTGTTAGCTCTGCAGCGATTAAGGAAAAGCCCATTGCGCCCCCTGCTTCGCAGGCAGGTGCTGCGGCGCCCTCAGAGGCTTCTGCCGATAATAAGGGAAGTGAAACGGGTCTCCCATTGCCGCGCTTTGCTGCTTTGCGGGCAGATCGCGTGTATATGCGGCGTGGGCCGGGGGAACGGTACCCGATCGATTGGGTGTATCATCGCCGTGAATATCCCGTGAAGATTGAGAGAGAGTTTGGCGTCTGGCGTCTTGTTGAAGACCTAGACGGCCAGAAGGGTTGGGTGCATCAGGTCACGCTACGAGGTGGTCGATCTTTTGTTATACCCGGCCCGCCGTCCCCAACTGGGGATGGAACGAGCCTTCCGACTGCACAACATGCAGATCCGCGTATTGTGGCTTATGTGCCAGAACAGGACATGTTGCGTGGTCAGAATCATGATGTCCCATTGATGAGCTCACAAGAGGCGAACCAAAAAGTGGTCGCTGTGCTAGAACCCGGCACAGTAGGCACTATCAAAGCCTGCCCAAAGGGGTCATCATGGTGTCATGTCACAGTCAGGGGCTACGATGGTTGGCTTGAACGCCAGTCATTGTGGGGGGTGCAACCCGGTGAAATCATTCAGCCTGACTGAACACAGAAAGTCGAGGAATGTTATGACAGCCAACAACCATCATCGCCGCACACGGATTGTTGCGACCCTCGGGCCTGCATCGTCAACACCTGAGCAGATTGTTAATCTTGCTAAAGCAGGTGTGAATGTTTTCCGTCTGAACTTCTCTCACGGTTCGCACGATGAGCATGCAGCCCGTCATAAAGCGGTCCGCGAAGCGGAAGCAAAAGTGGGGCATCCACTTGCTGTTTTGGCTGACTTCCAAGGGCCAAAGCTGCGCGTTGGCGTATTTGAAAATGGCCCAGTGATGCTGAAAAAAGGCCAAAAATTCCGTTTGGATCTAGATAAGGCACCAGGTAACGACAAGCGCGTTAATCTGCCACATCCAGAAATTATCTCAGCGATTGATGTTGGCCACCGTCTGCTTCTGGACGATGGTAAGATGGCCCTTAAGGTGCTGAGCAAAGATAAGAACGGCCTGGAAACTGAAGTTCTGGTGGGTGGTAAGCTCTCTGAACGTAAGGGTGTGAACGTTCCTGACGTTGCGCTGCCAATCCCAGCACTGACTGAAAAAGATCACAAAGACTTCAAGTTTGCTCTGTCTCTTGGTGTTGATATCGTGGCTCTGTCCTTCGTTCAGAAGCCAGAGGACATTCAGGAAGCTCGCGATATTGCGAAGGGCCAAGCTTGGATTGTCACCAAGCTGGAAAAACCACAAGCTGTGGATCAACTCGAAGAGATCATCCGCCTGTCCGATGCGCTGATGGTTGCACGTGGTGACCTGGGTGTGGAACTGCCAGCTGAGGAAGTTCCGGTCGTTCAGAAGCGTGCGATCAAGGAAGCTCGTCGTCAGGGCCGTCCGGTGATCGTGGCAACACAGATGCTGGAAAGCATGATCGACAGCCCATCACCAACCCGCGCTGAAGTATCTGACGTTGCGAACGCCGTGTATGACGGTGCGGATGCTGTAATGCTTTCTGCTGAGAGTGCTGCTGGTGGCTATGGTCTGGATGCTGTGAGCATTATGGCACGCACGGTTTCCCGTGTTGAGCGTGATGCTGACTGGCGTGCTCGTATGGACAATATGCGTCCAGTTGCTGAGCGCAGCATTCAGGGCTCTCAGGCAAAATCTGCTGGTGATGTTGCCCGTCATGCGGGTGCTTCGGCTCTGGCTGTGCAGACAGAAGATGGCCGTAGTGCTGTTCTCGTGTCTCGTGAACGCCCACATCAGCCTATTGTTGCTCTGACAAACGAAACGACAGCACGTCGCTTGAGCGTGGTCTGGGGTGTCTTCCCGAAAGCAGCTTCTGACAAGAGCGAGATTGCTTCTTCTCCTGTCGTGAAGAGCGGTGACCATGTTGTTCTGCTTGACAGCAGCAAAGCGCTGAGCGTTGTGAAGGTCTAATCCATTAGATCATGATGATGCTGTCTTTCAGCTTCATATAAGAAGCTGAAAGAGCGTATAAAAAACCCCGAGATAGCCGGTTGGCTCTCGGGGTTTTTTAATGAGCGGAAAGAGACGTTACGCTTGGAGATTTTCGAGCAAGCTTAAGCGAATGCGCCGCCCACGTTCAATACGTTCAGTGATGGCGTCGCGATCTCCTGTGCGGATTGCTTCAGCCATCTTGGCTGTTTCCCCTTGGAAGCGCTCAAGCGTTTGGAGGATAATGTCACGATTGGCGAGGAAAATATCACGCCACATCACCGGGTCTGATCCAGCAATTCTGGTAAAATCACGGAAGCCAGAAGCGGCATAATCTAAGACATCTGCACGTAAGTCGGTAGAAAGACGGTCTGCTGTATCGCAAATGGTAAAGGCGAGGAGATGGGGCAGGTGGCTGACCATTGCGCAAATCTGGTCGTGATAATGGGCCTCGACACGTCGTGTTCGTGCGCCACAGAGCTGCCATAGTGTTTCAACACGCTCAATGGCAGAAGAAGAGGCGCTTTCAGGAGGGATAAGAAGGCACCAGCGCTCTTCAAAAAGGGTTGAGAAGCCCGCATCAGGGCCTGAATATTCTGTTCCTGCCATAGGATGGACAGGAACATAAGCAATATCATTGGGAAGGTGAGGCGCGATTTCTTGGGTGATCGTGCTGCGGACTGACGCAACATCGCTCAAAATACTTCCTGATTTCATATGCGGTAAAGCCTGCTGCGCAACGGAAGCTACGGCCCCTGTTGGAATGCAGGACACAACAATATCAGCCTCCTGCACACCTTCAGCAAGAGATGTCGTTACCTGATCGGCAATCCCTAGGCTCTTCACGCGCTCCAGAACGTCAGCAGATTGGTCAATGGCAATCAGCCGTTGGGCAGTGGCTGGGTTTTGTTGGGCGCGGCGGAGGAGGGAAGAGCCAATTAAGCCTGGGCCGATAACAGCAAGCGTATGAAAAAGCGGGGACGGCGAGGACATGGGAGCGGATACTCAGGAGGAAGATGTGGAGGTTTTTTGAGTGCGGCGGAGCTGATGAAACTCATAATATTGCCAAAGCAGCAGGGTAGGGATCCCGATTACAATATCACGTCCACGACGGAGTAGAGAGAGGCTAAAGGCAATGTCAGACGGGATGCCAAAGATTAGTCCGAGAGCGACATAAGCCCCTTCCTGTACGCCAAGCGCACCGGGGACGAGGAAGCCGGCAGACATAATGCCGCAGACGACGCCTTCAATTGCTGTGGCATCAAAGAAAGTGAGGGTGACACCCAACAACCGTAGGGAAAGCCACGTCATAAAGGCACTGCCCAGCCAACAAGCGAGATGAAGGGCAGCTCCACAGGCGATGCGCGAAGGACGGCTCCAAAGACTATCCAAATAGTTCTGGAAGTTTGTTGTATTTCCTGTAAGGGCGTCGCCCCAATCGGCAGAGGTATGTTTGGCTAAGAAATAGGCGAGCCGTTTAAGGAGGTTACCTCCATGTTGTTGTGTCCATATAAAGCCCGCCATGCCAAGGCTGAGCAAAACCATTGCGATGGACAGAGGCCAGATAAAACGTCCTGCGTCTTGATGGCCAATGAGGCAGAGAAGAGCGAGGACAATAAAAGCGATTTGTCCTAAAACTTCCGTCGTAATGTCGATGAGATTAGCAGCGACTCCTTCCGGCCAACCTATGTGAGTGTGGTCTGTGGTACGGCATGGGTGGCCTGCAGTGGTTGCACGGATGCCAATAATCATTCCACCAAGTTGTGAGAAGGGCAAGCAAGCCGCAGCAGCGTCACGCACGAAACGAGCTGCGGTGAGACGTGCTAAACTAATATCGGCAATACTTCCCTTCCAGGCGACCCCAAGGATGAGGTTAACGACGAATTGAACGGCAATAAGCAGGATAAAACCACCGATCCCAACTTTGCCGAGAGCAAGAAGAATGGAGTGTAATCCTGTTCTCAATGTGAGAAAGCAGAACAACACGACACCGATGAGAGTGAGAATAAAGGGAAGTGTTTTCTTCAAGATGAGCCACCGCATGCCGTAAAAATACCCCGCTCTTTTAGGCTACTCTGTGTAGGGCGTCCAATAGATTGTCAGACGTCTTATACAGGCTTCCTCTTTCCCAATGAGAACAGGGTAGGTATATCCGTACGCTATTCTGGAGTAGGAAGGGAAGGCGACATGACAGAGGATATTACTCTTGTTACAGGAGCGACAGGCTTTGTCGGGTCAGCTGTGGCGCGTGTCCTGCTTGAGCGAGGGCATCGGCTGCGTGTACTTGTGCGTCCAACCTCAGATCGTAGCAACTTAAAAGATTTGTCCGTTGAGTATGTGGAGGGCGATCTTTCGCGTCCAGACGATATGGCAGAAGCTCTGAAAGGGGTGACATACCTCTTTCATGTTGCCGCTGATTATAGGCTTTGGGTACCGAACCCTGAGAGTATGATGCAGGCGAATGTGGACGGTACGCGCCGTCTTATGCTGGCTGCCCAGCAAGCGGGTGTGAAAAAGATTGTTTATTGCTCATCTGTTGCAGCCCTAGCCACAGCGCATAACGGGATCCCCGCGACAGAGGCGGATCCGATTACGGAAGCGCAGATTGTTGGTGTTTATAAGAAGTCAAAATATCGTGCTGAGCAGGAAGTTCTGCGCTTGGTGCGAGAGCAAGGGCTTCCGGCAGTTATTGTGAATCCTTCTACGCCTGTTGGGCCGCGTGATATTAAGCCAACCCCGACAGGGCAGATGATCCTTGATTGTGCGACAGGGCGGATGCCTGCCTATGTCGAAACGGGTCTTAATATTGTTCATGTTGATGATGTGGCAGAAGGGCATGCCTTGGCGCTGGAGAAAGGCGTGATCGGCGAGAAATATATTCTGGGTGGGCAGAATATGATGCTGGGTGAGTTGTTTGCGATTGTAACACGTTGTGCAGGCGGAAAAGCCCCGACAATTAAGCTGAAGCAGTCTTGGTTGTATCCTGTGGCGCTGGTCTCCGAAATTCTTGCGCGTACGGTCGGCATTGAACCTCGTGTAACGCGTGAAATGCTCGCCATGTCGAAAAAGTTGATGTACTTCTCCTCAGCAAAAGCTGAGAAAGTCTTGGGCTACCAAGCACGTCCTGCTCAAGAGGCAGTGGAAGATGCTGTCGCATGGTTTCGGCAGCATAAGCGTATGTCTTAAGAGTGGGGTAAACGTTCTATGTTATTTATTGGTGCCGTCCTGTCTTTGTGTGCTTGGGTAGGTCTGATTTTTTTTCACGGACGGTTTTGGGTGGGAGGCCCGTGGCTTAGTGAGGGCTTCGGTCTCTCGAGAGGCGCTCATCTAGCTCCTGATATTGCGATTATTGTGCCTGCGCGCGATGAAGCGGGTTCAATCGCCTCTAGCTTAACATCACTGCTGGAGCAGGACTATAAAGGACGGTTTCGCGTTATCTTGGTGAATGATGAGAGCGAAGATAGCACAGCACATATTGCCCATTCGTTACCCGATCCTCATCAGCGTTTAACCATTGTGCAAGGGAAGCCGCATCCTTCAGGGTGGAGTGGCAAATTATGGGCCGTTAACCAAGGGGAGGAAGAGGCGTTGCGTACTCTCTCTCCGGATGGTTACGTGCTGCTCACCGATGCCGATATTGTGCATGCACCGGATCATCTGTCCTCTTTGGTTGTACGTGCTCAGCGCGATAAGCTGGATATGGTCTCGGAGATGGTGAAGCTTAATTGCGTGACCTTTTGGGAACGTGCTTTAGTGCCTGCTTTCGTCTATTTCTTTGCGCTCCTTTATCCATTTCGTCAGGTGGCTGACCCACGCTCACCGATTGCTGGTGCGGCTGGTGGGACGATCTTATTGAAGCGGCCCATGTTGGAAAAGATTGGCGGTATTCGCTCGTTACGTCATGCGCTCATTGATGACTGTACTCTTGGAGCTCATGTAAAAAAAGCAGGTGGACGGCTTTATTTGGGGATGAGTGAACAGGCATGGTCTATTCGCACCTATCAGCGTTTAGGTGATATTTGGCACATGATCGCTCGTAACGCTTATGTGCAGTTGCGTTACTCACCGTGGCGGCTTTTGGGGGCGTTGCTGGGAATGATATTGGTATGGTTACTGCCAGTTGGGCTGTTTTTGTTTTCACGTGGGAAGAAACGCTGGATCGGTGCTGCTGCTTATACCATGAGCTGTGTTAGTTTTGTGCCAACGTTACGCTGGTTTAACCTCTCTATATGGCGCGTTCTCCCTTTGCCATTAGTGGCTAGTTTTTATAGCTGTGCGACGATTGGATCGGCAGTCAATCATTATCGCGGCACAGGGGTGAAATGGCGTGGCCGTTTCTACGGGGATGAAACATGAAAGGCACCAAACAAACGATGGCGGTTGATGATGTATGGGGCGCTGATGATGTGACCTCGGATAAAAAAATGGGGGATGAGAATTTCCCCGTCGGGTCGTTCCTGATTGCTCCTACATTGCGTCCTGCTGTGCATGCTTACTACCATTTTGCACGTGTTGCGGATGATATGGTGGACAATATTTCCCTTTCATCTGAGCAGAAGCTCCGTCGCCTAAAGGCTTTACGTGCAGTGTTTCTGGGTGAAGAAAAAGCACCAAAGCGCGCTGATGCACAAACAGCTGTTAAGCTCCGTCAGGTCTTTTTAGAGCGTCAACTTCCTTTTGACGTGGCGTCTGACTTGATTGAGGCTTTTTGCCTTGATGCGGAGAAAAGCCGTTATCAAAGTTGGGATGAATTGCTCTATTATTGTCGTTATTCAGCGAACCCAGTTGGGCGTTTCCTTTTGACGCTTCACGGTGAGGATGAGGCCAGCTTTGGGCCATCTGATGCGTTGTGCACGGCATTGCAGATTGTGAACCATCTGCAAGATGTGTCTAAAGACCTGAAGACACTAGATCGCTGCTATGTGCCTTTGCCTTGGCTCGCAGATGAAGGTGTGTCTCTTCACGATTTAACCGCATCTCAGAGTTCGGCAGGGGTGAAGCGTGTTTTTGAGCGGATGCTCGTCCAAGTTGACGGGCTTAATCATTATGCACGAACATTGCCGTCTTTAATCCGAGATCGTCGTATGCGTTTAGAAGCGGCCGTCGTGGTTGGGTTGTGTCGGCGCTTAACGGAGCGCCTTCATCGGCAAGACCCGCTAGCAGAGCGTGTCTCTTTGACGAAGTTTGATGGTGTCAGAGCTCTTTCTGCAGCCATGCGGTATGTGTGATAGAGACAATACGCAAGAGGTCACGGCAATAACACTGCGTGGCGCGGTTCTACAAATGAGGGAAAAGAGAATGTCTGACAGCAAGACAACATCCGTAGGGTTGGTGTGTGCTCCGTCTGACTTGCGTCATGTGGAAGACATCGTCACACGTTCGGGAACGTCTTTTGCGCGGGGTATGAAGATTTTGCCGCCGGCGCGTCGGCAGGGCATGTTCGCCGTTTACGCATTTTGTCGGTTGGTTGATGATATTGCCGATGGCGACACTGACCATGCCGACCCCATGCAGGCCCTTGATGCATGGCGTCGCCGTATTGCCGCTTTGTATGAAGGCAAGACCTCTGATGCGCTAGATCGCGTGTTGCTAACGACGATCGAACGGTATCATTTACGTCAGGAAGATTTTACTGCTGTTATTGATGGCATGGCGATGGATTGTGGTAAGCCGATTGTCGCGCCTGATGAAAAGACATTGGATCATTATTGTGATTGTGTTGCTTCAGCGGTTGGGCGTCTTTCAAGCCGGATTTTCGGGATGGGTGAACCAGAGGGTGACCGGCTTGCTTATCATCTAGGGCGAGCCCTACAGATCACGAATATTTTGCGTGATATTGGGGAGGATGCACAGCGTGGCCGGCTTTATTTGCCAGCTGAGCTTCTCCAGCGTTTTTCTGTACCGAAAGAGCCTTCAAAGGCGCTTTATGCACCAGGGCTTGATGGTTTGTGTCGTATCATGGCCATGCGGGCTTCAGACCATTTCCGAGCAGCGGAACGCATTATGAACCGAGGGGCAAAAGAGGCTGTGCGTCCGGCACGCATTATGGCGGCCTCGTATAAAGTGACCTTAGCAGCCCTGAAAAAGCGCGGTTGGCACCATCCAAATGCTCCCTTGCATGTATGTTCCATGCGAAAAAAGCTGGGTATGCTGCTCGCTTGTTTTGGGGTGTCTGTATGAGCCGCGTCCATATTATTGGAGGGGGGCTTGCGGGTTTGTCGGCAGCGGTAGAGCTTGCACCTCAGGCTCAGGTTGAGCTGTATGAGGCCGGGCCTGCATGCGGCGGCCGGGCGCGTTCTTTTCACGATAAAGCGCTTGATACGGTGATTGATAATGGCAATCACCTCATGCTGTCGGCTAATCCTTGTACATTCCGTTATCTTGACCTGTTGGGAGCGCGTCATACTCTCCAAGGGCCTGGGGAGCCTATTTTCCCATGGTTTGATTTGAATGAAAAACGCGGTTGGACTGTACGGCTCTCTCCTGGCAAAATCCCTTTTTGGTTGTTGAGTAAGCGCCGACGGGTGCCGGGGATGACGTTGAAAGAAACGACAGCTCTGGTGCGCCTGATGCGTGCTGATGACGATACAGTTGTCTCTGATTGCCTTGCAGAGGGGGCACTTGCGCGGCGTTTGCTCGAGCCTTTTGCGGTCTCGGTTATGAATACGCCGAGCAATGAGAGTAGTGCTGCCTTGCTTGGCAATGTTGTACGTCGCACGCTCGCTCAAGGTGGACAAGCCTGTTGTCCTTGGATGGCCGCTCATGGGCTTTCTGAGAGTTTCGTGACACCTGCACTGGCCTATCTTGAGCAGTACCATGCGTCTGTTCATACAGGCACACGCGTGGCGGCGCTTCGTTATGAGCGTGGGCGCGTTGTCGCGCTTGAGACCTCGTCAGGGGAGGTTGCGTTGGGGGCAGAAGAGTCGGTGATTATGGCTGTGCCTGCACCGGTTGCCACGTCCTTACTGCCAGGGCTTGATGGGCCTGACCAGTTCGAGAGCATTGCCAATGCGCATTTCCGTCTGCCTTTTCACTTAAAACCTCGTGGTGTTGTGGCGCAGGCACGCTTTGTCGGTCTTATTGGCGGTATTGCGGAGTGGGGATTTGTGCATGACGATGTTCTGTCTGTTACCGTTAGTGCAGCAAATCGTTATGCAGATCGTTCACAAACAGAGATGCTCGAGACCATTTGGAGCGAGCTTTTGCAGGCACTAAATCCCATTTTGGAAGAGCCATTGCCGCAAGTAATGCCAACAGCGCGTCTCATTCGTGAAAAGCGTGCGACTTTTGCTGCAACACCTGAGCAAAATCGCCGTCGTCCGGGAGCTGCTACCCCTTATATCAACCTTGCTCTTGCAGGGGATTGGACTGATACTGGCTTACCCGCCACGATTGAAGGAGCTCTTCAATCGGGGCTTGATGCTGTTGCTTTATTGGGTTTCCGTTCAGAAAGAACCAGAGTAGAAGCGGCATAATATTGCCAAAATCTTCGTGTTTGAGAACGCGCCGATCTAAACATGTCCGTGTTGATGCGTGACTAAGGGATTAAGGAGAGTTCAGTGAGTGAGACGTCGTTCCGTCAAAAATTAGGGGCCACTGCGATTGAGCGGGCGATTGAGGGATCTCATGCTGCTCTGGGTCGCCGTCAGAATGATGATGGGCATTGGGTTTTTGAGTTGGAAGCCGATGCGACAATTCCTGCTGAATATGTGCTGCTAGAGCATTTCCTTGATCGCATTGATGCGGATAGACAACAAAAGATCGGCGTATATTTGCGTCGTATTCAAGGTGATCATGGGGGTTGGCCGCTCTATCAAGATGGCGGCTTTGATATTTCAGCGACCGTGAAAGCTTACTTTGCGCTGAAAGCGATTGGGGACGATCCTGAGGCGTTGCATATGCGCCGGGCGCGTGCGGCGATCTTGCAGCATGGTGGGGCAGAGCGGAGTAACGTTTTCACTCGCATTCAGCTTGCTCTTTTTGGTGAAGTGCCGTGGGATGCGGTGCCTGTTATGCCGGTTGAGTTGATGCTGCTTCCACGTAAAGCATTCTTCTCTGTTTGGAATATGTCTTACTGGTCACGCACGGTCATTGCACCGCTGTTGGTGTTGAGTGCGCGTAAGCCCAAGGCCATTAATCCAAAGAATGTACATGTGCAGGAGCTTTTCAAAACCCCACCAGCTCACGTGAAAGACTGGATTCGTGGGCCATACCGCTCCATTTGGGGGCGTGCGTTTAAGGGGCTTGATACGTTGCTCCGCCCGATTGTGCCGCACTTGCCTAAAGCAACGCATGAAAAGGCCATTAAAACAGCGATCTCTTTTATTGAAGAACGCCTCAGTGCTGGTGGGCTTGGGGCTATTTATCCCGCTATGGCCAATGTCGTGATGATGTATCGCACATTGGGTGTGCCCGATGATGATCCGCGGGTAGTTCAAGCATGGCAAGCGCTGCAAGATTTGATGGTGGAAAAAGACGGGGAGATCTATTGCCAACCCTGCGTGTCCCCAGTGTGGGATACAGGCCTTTCAGGTCTAGCGATGATGGAGGCGGCCTCAGGGCCCAAAGGCACAAAAACGCCTGAAACGATGAAAGGGCTTCGTAAAGCAGCAGCATGGTTGCGTGAGAGGCAGATTTTGGATGTTAAAGGTGATTGGGCGATTAATGCGCCATCTTTGCGTCCTGGTGGTTGGGCTTTCCAATATGAAAACGATTATTATCCCGATGTGGATGATACGGCTGTGGTCGGGATGCTCCTTCAGCGCATTGATCCGGAAGAAAATCACGAGGCCATTGAGCGTGCGCGTGAGTGGATTATTGGAATGCAGAGCAGCAATGGTGGCTGGGGGGCGTTCGATATTGATAATGATCTTGAAGCCCTCAACCATATTCCATTTTCCGATCACGGAGCGCTGCTAGACCCGCCAACGGCCGATGTGTCTGCACGGTGTGTGTCTTTCCTAGCCCAGCTTGGCCATCCTGAAGATCGTCCTGTGATTGAGAAGGGGTTGGCGTATCTGCGCGCAGAGCAGGAGACAAATGGAAGCTGGTTTGGACGTTGGGGAACCAACTATATTTACGGCACATGGTCTGTTTTGTGTGCGCTGAATATCGCCGGCGTGCCGCATGATGATGCGATGGTGAAGCGTGCGGTACGTTGGCTAGAAAGTGTGCAGAATCCTGATGGCGGCTGGGGTGAAGATTGCGCCAGCTATGAAGGGGCTGAGCCGGGGCGGTATAAGGAAAGCCTGCCAACGCAAACAGCTTGGGCGACGTTAGCACTTATGGCGGTCGGGCGACGTGACACAGAGGCTGTAGAGAAAGGCATGGCCTATCTTGCTCAAGCTCAGGATGAGCACGGTGAGTGGCATGAAGAGCCTTATAATGCCGTTGGTTTCCCGAAAGTCTTTTACCTGCGTTACCATGGCTATAAGCAGTTCTTCCCGCTGACAGCTTTGTCACGATATCGCAATTTGGGCACGAGCAATTCAGGTCGTGTGGAATACGGGTTCTAATGCTTGGGGTTCTGACAGGGCTTCAGCAAGAAGCTGCCCTTATCCGCCGCGTTTTCCCTCATAGCCCTGTTGAGCTGAGCTATGCGTCGGAACAAGGGGCTGTTGAAGCAATGGGGCGACTTCAAGAAGCTGGAGTCACAAAAGTCTTATCGTTTGGTTGCGCGGGAGGTCTGTCGCCTTCAGTGGAACCGGGGACGATTATTGTTGCCGATCGTGTGCATGTTGGTAGCCGGGATTACAGAACAGACGCGTCGTTGAGTGCGCTATGTGGGCGTGATGGTGATGTAGCCTTGTCGGGCGGTGTGCTTCATAGCCGTGAGATGGTCGCTCAAGCAGAGCAGAAACGTCGTTTGTATCAAGAGACGCACTGTTTAGCTGTTGATATGGAAAGTGGCGTTGTAGCCTGTTCTGGCTTGCCGTTCGCTGTGTTGCGCGTCGTCTGTGATGACGCTGCACGTGACTTACCACCAGCAGCAGGGGAGGCAATGGACAAAGGCCGCGTCAAATGCGCTGCGCTTATACGGTCTATTGTGCGCCATCCTAAGCAAATCTCCGCACTCATGAGTTTGGGGAGGGATGCATCGCGGGCGCGTCAGGCGATGGCATGCTTTTTGCACGAGCATCAAGAGAGCTTGAAGACAGCAGAATAAGCTTGTTTTTATGCTGATTTTTTCGTAAGCATGACCCAGTTTCCCTTCCGATCCGTTGGAGGGGAGTATTTCGCACGCACGGCCCGGATATCCTGGTGTCCTTTTGTAAAAGAGGGCGTTGCCGTGCGGAGGACAAACCAGAGAATAAAGGTTGCTTATTATGGCAATGCCTCAGTTCACAATGCGTCAGCTGCTCGAAGCTGGTGTGCATTTCGGTCACCACACACGCCGCTGGAACCCAGCAATGGCGCCTTACCTTTTCGGTGTGCGTAACCAAGTCCACATTATCGACCTTCAGCAGACCGTTCCTTTGCTGGATCGTGCGCTGAACCAGGTGCGTAGCACCGTTGCTTCTGGCGGTCGCGTGTTGTTCGTGGGCACAAAGCGTGCTGCTGCAGAGCATGTGGCAGAAGCAGCTCAGCGTTGCGGTCAGTACTACGTCAACCATCGTTGGCTCGGCGGTATGCTGACAAACTGGAAGACCATCACAGGCTCCATCAAGCGTCTGCGTGGCATTGATGAGATGCTCGCTGGTGATACGACCGGTCTGACAAAGAAAGAAATTCTGGACATCACCCGTGACCGTGAGAAGCTGGAACGCTCCCTCGGTGGGATCAAGGACATGGGCGGACTGCCAGACCTTCTTTTTGTGATCGACACAAACAAAGAGAAGCTGGCTGTTGAAGAAGCTAATAAGCTAGGCATTCCTGTGATTGCTGTGCTCGACAGCAACTCAGATCCAAAGGGCGTGACGTTCCCAATCCCAGGGAATGATGACGCGATCCGTGCGATCACAACCTATTGCGATCTGGTTTCTTCTGCTGTTCTGGATGGTATTTCCGCTGAACTCGCAGCATCTGGGCAGGATCTGGGTGCTTCCGAGGAAGTTCCAGTTGAAAGCCTCCCAGCTGAGGGTGATGCTGAGAAAGCTAAAGCAGAGGCGTAAAAGCCTTTCGGGCGTCTGACATGACGATGTCAGAAGGTCTGTACTATTATTGACCATGCGGTTGGGCGAAAGGCTCAACCGCATGGATTTTTTAAGGGGTGACAGAGATGGCAGAGATCACTGCAGCACTCGTGCGTGAAATGCGCGAAGCAACCGGCGCTGGCATGATGGATTGTAAAAAAGCGCTGACCGAAACCAATGGCGACAAAGAAGCCGCGATTGATTGGTTGCGTAAGAAGGGCCTGTCACAGGCTGCTAAGAAGTCCAGCCGCGTTGCCGCAGAAGGCTTGGTCGCTGTTGCAACAGCACCCAACAAAGCTGCTGTTGTTGAGGTGAATGCTGAGACAGACTTCGTGGCCCGTAACGAAGCTTTCCAGGCAGCTGTGCAGCAGATTGCTGAAGCCGCTCTGGAAGTTGGTGAAGATCTCGATGCGCTGAAGGCAGCAAAACTGCCATCAGGTCGCACGGTTGCTGATGAGTTGACCCACTTGGTTGCAACCATCGGTGAAAACATGACGCTGCGTCGTGCACGCGTGCTGACGGTTCCATCCGGTGTGGTGGCAACCTACGTTCATGGTGCCCTGCGCCCAGGCGTTGGTCGTATCGGTGTGTTGGCTGCTATTGAAGCCCCTTCTGAAACAGATGCGCTGGTGACATTGGGTCGTCAGGTTGGCATGCATGTTGCAGCAACCCGTCCGACTTCACTCGATGTTGATGGCGTGGATGCTGACGCTCTTGAGCGTGAGCGTTCTGTGCTGGTTGAGCAGGCTCGTGCTTCTGGCAAGCCTGAGAATATCATCGAGAAGATGGTCGATGGCCGCATTCGTAAGTTCTATGAAGAAGTGGTTCTTCTGGAGCAAGTCTGGGTTCATGACGGTGAAAGCCGCGTGAAGAAGGTTATCGAAAAAGCTGGTGCAAAGCTGGTGGATTTCGTGCGCTTCCATCTCGGTGAAGGTATCGAGAAGCAAGAAAGCAATTTTGCTGAGGAAGTGGCTCAGGCTTCTGGCCAAAAGAAATAAGATCTTTGATTTTATGATCTTTATGAAAAGGGCTCTCGCGTTCTGCGAGGGCCTTTTTTATTGTGACTGTTGCAAAAGAAAGGAAGGGGCTTTCTATGGTGGAGTGGGAAAATGCAGCAATCGTGTTGCGCACTGTACCTTATGGAGAGACCAGTCTTCTTGTTCATCTCCTCACTCAAGAGCATGGTGTATGGCGTGGCCTTGTGCGTGGGGGGATGTCACGCCGTCAGAGTGCGATATGGCAGGTTGGGACGATTCTTGCGGCACGATGGAAAGCGCGTCTTCCTGAAAACTTAGGTACGTTTACAGGGGAGGCGGTGCGGTCTTGCGCTGCTTCTTTGATGGAAGCCCCGCTAGGGCTTGCATTGCTGAGTAGTGCATGTGCCCTGTGCAGTGAGGCATTGGCGGAGAAAGAAGCGCATCCTGCTTTGTTTTCTGAACTTGTGCGTTTGTTAAGCGAGGTGAGCGTGTCACCTGAAGCGCCGCCTATTGCCTCTTATATACGGTGGGAAGCTTTTTTATTGCAGGCCCTAGGTTATGGTCTTGATTTAACACGCTGTGCGGTGACGGGAGAACGAGAGAAGCTCATTTATGTCTCCCCACGGACGGGGCGTGCGGTGAGTGAAAATGGCGCAGGGGAGTGGCGTGATCGTCTGCTACCGTTACCGCCTTTTTTACGCGATGACAGCGAGGGAGACCCCGTGCAGTGGTGTGAAGGGGTACGTCTGACAGGCTATTTCCTAGAACGTGCTGCTTTTGCATCTCATCACAAGCCGCTGCCATCTGCACGGGAACGGTTTGTTACCTTGTTAGAAAGGCATGAAGAGGTTACGGGAAGAGCTGGACAGACGTTACCAGAACATGGCTAATTAGGCATGTTTCCACCGACAGTAAGCAGGAGATCCTATGGCGGGCGATTTGGCCGGGCATGTGGAAGATACGAGACTAGCAGAAGCGCTCAGTGAGCGGTACATCGCTTATGCTATGTCGACCATTACATCGCGCTCTTTGCCCGATGTGCGTGATGGCTTGAAGCCTGTCCATCGACGCTTGCTCTACGCGATGCAGCAGTTGCGCTTAGACCCAACGTCTGGGTTTAAGAAATGTGCACGCGTTGTCGGTGACGTGATCGGTAAATTCCATCCCCATGGTGATGCTTCTGTTTATGATGCGCTCGTGCGTCTAGCGCAGGGGTTTGCTGTGCGTTATCCGCTGGTGGAAGGACAGGGCAATTTCGGCTCAGTCGATGGCGATGGCGCAGCGGCTATGCGGTACACTGAAAGCCGTTTGACCGAGACAGCCCGCATTATGCTAGATGGGCTGAAAGATAATGCGGTTGATTTTCGCCCAACCTATGACAATGAAGATCAAGAGCCGCTCGTTTTGCCGGGTCTGTTCCCTAATCTTCTTGCCAATGGCGCTGCGGGTATTGCTGTGGGGATGGCAACCAATATTCCCCCCCATAATGCCGCAGAGATTTACCGCGCCGCGCGTTTATTGATCGAAAAACCAGAGAGCGATACGGCTGCGTTGGTAGAATTAATGCCCGGGCCAGATTTCCCCACCGGTGGGATCTTGGTTGAGGATCGTGCAGCTGTCTTAAAAGCGTATGAGACAGGGCGTGGGAGCTTCCGCACGAGGGCACGGTGGGCGATTGAAAAAGGCCGTGCTGGAACGTGGAGCATTATTGTTACGGAAATTCCGTATCAGGTGCAGAAAAGTAAGCTCATTGAGCAGATTGCCACAGCGATGGAGCAGCGTAAATTACCGTTGCTTGCCGATGTGCGTGATGAAAGCACCACCGATATTCGGCTTGTTTTGGAGCCTAAGAGCCGTAATACAGACCCTGACGTGTTGATGGAAACGCTCTTCCGGAATACGCCGTTGGAAAATCGCTTTAGCCTAAACATGAATGTGTTAAGCCAAGGGCGTGTCCCGGGGGTACTCTCGCTTAAAAGCGTTTTGCAGGCTTGGCTTGAGCATGTGCATGAGGTGCTGATCCGTCGTTCACAGCATCGTTTGGATGCGGTGTTGAAGCGGTTGGAGATTTTAGACGGCTTTCTCAAGGTTTATCTGAACCTTGATGAAGTGATCCGCATTGTGCGCGATCATGATGAGCCGAAAATAGGTCTGATGAAAGCTTTTGACCTAAGCGAGTTGCAAGCTGAGTATGTGCTCAATATGCGCTTGCGTTCCTTGCGCCGGTTGGAAGAGATGGAAATTCGGCGCGAGCGTGATGGGCTTGGTAAAGAGCAAGCATCGCTGGAGCGCCTTCTTGGCTCGGAAAAGAGGCGTTGGAAGCGTATCAGTGATGATCTGACACGTATGGAAGCGACATTTAGTGAGGGGCCTTATAGTGCGCGACGCACGACGATTGCGGATGCACCAGTGGCGGTCGATACGTCAGCAGCTCTGGAGGTAGAGCGTGAGCCGCTGACAGTGCTGCTGTCTCGTAAAGGATGGATCAGGGCCATGAAGGGGCATGGGCTTGATCCGGCGGGGCTGCGCTTTAAAGAAGGCGATGGGGCAGACTTCATTGTAGAGTGCCAAAGCACGGATCGTTTATGCCTTATGGCCAGCGGGGGACGAGCTTTTACGTTGAAAGTGGCCGATTTGCCGCGTGGACGTGGATTTGGCCAACCTGTACGCACTCTTGCTGACCTTACGCAGGAGGATAATCCAGTCGCATTGTTTGCAGCTGGAGATGAAACTGGGCGGTGTTTTTTGGTAAATTCAGCCGGGCGCGGGATGATCGTCCCTGTAAAGAGCTTGCTGGCCGAAAAACGTACGGGACGGCAAGTCTTTAACCTTAAAGACGGAGAGCAGGTCAGCTTCTGCATACCAGCGCTTGGGACGCATGTTCTATGCCTCACCGCCCATAAACGTGCGTTGGTTTTCCCGCTGGATCAGGTCAGTGAGGTTAATCGTGGGAGCGGTGTTGTGCTCCAAAAACTGAGCGGAAGTACGCTCAAACAGGTACGTCTCTTTACCTTAGAGGAGGGGCTTGTTTGGCGTGAGGGACAGCGTAAGCGCTCACCAACAGACCTTGAGCCGTTAATGGCCCGTCGCGGAACAACGGGGCGTGTTGCTCCACAATGGATGCTGCGTAAGTAAGGCGGTTGACCGGTATTATTGAGACAATAAGGGGAGCTACATGCACCATTTATTCTCGTGGGCCTTTCTTCTTGGGGCCGTGCATGTTGCGCTCTCGATTACGGTTACGCTGCATGTTCTCCTGACCAAACGTGATACGGCTGCGGCAACGGGATGGATCGGTATCTGTTGGTTCATGCCCTATATGGGTACGCTGCTTTATTGGCTATTGGGCATTAACCGTGTTCACCGGCGCGCACGGCAGCTCATGGATGATGAGACGCAGGAGTTCTCGGGGAGACTCATGCAGTTCCACCATGAAGGGCAGGTGAACTTTAAGCCGCTCGTCCGTATGCTGGATCGTCTAACAGAGCAACCTTTACTGCGCGGGAATAAGGTGAGCTGTCTTCATGATGGAGACGAAGTTTATCCCTTGATGTTGCAGGCGATTCATCACGCGAAGCACTCCGTGCTGCTCTGCTCGTATATCTTTCGGGATGATGCGATAGGCGAACGCTTCGCGGCGGCTTTAATAGAGGCCCATCGTCGTGGGGTTGAAGTCCGTGTTTTGGTTGATGGTGTCGGGAGTGGGTATCTCGTCAGTAAGATCTATAATCGCCTCCGTCGCAATGATGTGCCTTGCGCGCGGTTTATGCATTCATTTTGGCCATGGCGCACGCCATTTATCAATTTACGCAATCACCGCAAGATTTTAGTGGTTGATGGACAAATTGGCTTTATGGGAGGGCTTAATATTGGGGAGGAAAATCTCCTCAAACAAAAGCCAGGCCATCGTATTCCTGTCTCCGATACACATTTCCGTCTTTCAGGCCCTGTCGTCTCTCAACTGACAGAGACGTTTGCGCGGGATTGGTCGTTCACGACGGATGAAGACCTTAAGGGCCGTTGTTATTTCCCTGAGCCGGTTGTTGAGGGAGATGTTCCGATCCGTGTGGTGACATCAGGCCCTGATAATGATGATGAAAAGATCGAATATACGATCCTACAAGCGATTATTCTCGCGCGACATCATGTATGTTTCATGACGCCTTATTTTGTTCCCGACAGCCGTTTTACAATGGAACTTGGCTTAGCAGCTCTACGCGGTGTGCGGGTGGATATCGTTGTACCGCGTCGTAGTAACCATCCCCCGATTGATCATGCACGTGACGCAGGGTTGCAACGCCTCGTTGAAGTTGGATGTCATGTATGGATGGGTGAGCCGCCCTTTAACCACTCCAAGCTGATGACGGTAGATGGGCAATGGAGCTTCGTTGGGAGTGCGAATCTCGATCGACGTTCTCTACGCTTGAACTTTGAGATCAATGTTGAGGTGCATGACCCTCAAACAGCCCAGTATCTTGAAGCGTTCATGGAGCAACACCACCATCATCGCGTTACATTGGATGAAATTGTCGCATGGCCTTTATGGAAGCGCTTGCGCGATGCGGCGTTGCGGCTCTTTTTGCCTTATCTCTAAAGAATGGGAATGGGCGAGAGATGAACAGAAATAGGGTGGTGATCAGAGCCGAAGCGGGGATAGGCACGCGTTTTTAATGGTGTAAAGCCGCGCACTAGGCAGCGATCTAGTCGGAACGGGACATAATTGAGCATATGATGAGTGGTTTCGCGCGGGCCGACATCATGAAAGGTCGGTAAAAGCGCCGGCCCAACAATGTTAAAGTCCCCCATAATGACGGCGCGGTGGTGTTGATGGTCACCAATAAGGCGGAGTTGCCGGCGGTTGAGAAGCTGCCCGTGGGAAAGATGAACATTTGCTATAGAGAAGGGGCCAAAACGGCCTTCAAATGTCATAAGCTGTGCTGAGCGTTGGATAATCAAACCCGGAGGAAGCGGATAGAGTTGTGGTGCCGTTGAGAAAGGCAGGCGACTCCAACATGCCGTACCGTGGACTCGTCCGGGGAGAGCCACTCGAGAATAATAACCCCCGACGAGGTCAGGCAGTCGATCCATCAATACGCGGGCTTCTTGCATCAATAAAATATCAGGCTGTGTCATGCGTAGAAGAAGGCGAATATCTTCCAGTGTAGCGCCATCTTCATGAAAAAGATTCCAGCTCACAAGACGTAATGACGGTGATAAATCAGGAAGAGCGTTCATAGAGTGATTAATGGCCTGTTGCGGGAATAAGAACGATAGCTTATCGGAAAATATGGGCCGTTTCTCAAAGAAGCGCAAAGAAAAAGTCCACTTATACTGATGACCAGCACGAAAGGGTTCTTTGTTTATGGCGCAAGAAGAAGGCCGCACCGGTGCGCAACACAACGCCCTCTCGCATACTATTGGGGCTGGTTGGCGTGAATTGGCGACATTTTTAACCCATACAGCACGGCCAGAGCCGACAGCTGAGGGGCGGTTTGTTAATTATGGGGTGGAACGCGGTTCGACCGTTTTATTTCCAACTATTGCCGACCTCAATAATGACGGAGACAAAGCGCATAACCATCAGCTTGTTTATGGTGCGATGGGAAACCCCATTCAGCATGAGCTTGAAAAGCTGCTCGCTGAGCTTGAAGGGGGCACGCATACACAGGTTGTGGGGTCAGGGCTTGCGGCGTGCACGGTGCCTCTGCTTGCGTTTTTAAACGCTGGGGATCATTTACTCCTTCCAGATTCGGTATATGGGCCGACGCGGCGCTTTGCCCGGCGCTTTTTAACACGTTTTGGGATTGAGACGACGTTCTATCCGCCCATGGCTGATGAACAAACGTTACAAAGGCTGGTAACGTCCAAGACAGCGATTATTTTTGCGGAAAGCCCCGGCAGCCATACGTTTGAGGTTCAGGATATTCCGATGATTGCGCGGGTTGCCCACGCGCATGGGGCTCGTCTTTTGTTGGATAATACGTGGGGGATTGGGGCCTTTAAGCCATTTGAGCATGGTGTGGATGTGTCTATTCAGGCGCTGACGAAATATCCGTCTGGTCATTCCGACGTCATTATCGGAGCCGTGACGGTGGCGAAGGAGGACGACTGGCTGCCATTGCGCAATGCTGCGATTGAAATGGGCGAATGTGCGAGTAGTGATGATTGCTGGCTCACCTTACGGGGTTTACGCACGATGGCGCTGCGGTTGGAGCGGCAAGCAGTCTCTGCTTTAGAGGTGGCGCATTGGTTTAAAAACCGGCCTGAAGTGGTGCGTGTGCGCCATCCTGCTTTCCCTGAATGTCCCGGTCATGAATTTTGGAAGCGTGACTTCACGGGGGCGAGCGGATTGTTCGGTGTTGAGTTGCGCTCTGACATCACCGTGGAGGCGATGCAGCGGATGATGGATGGTCTGACCTTGTTTGGTATTGGTGCGAGCTGGGGCGGCTATGAAAGCTTGATCCTCCCAACAACGGGCGGGGTGACGCGCAATGGCACGGGCGGCCTGCCACAGGGCGCGGCCTTCCGTATTCATATTGGGTTGGAAAATGTTGCTGACTTAACGCGTGATCTTGAGCAGGCATTCCATCACCTCACAACGTAACAGAGCGTCATTCGCTTTCGTCTTGTGCATTGGCCGAGGCAGCAGGAGCATGTTTGTTGACCCAACGCACGACGTAACGGAGCAATGTGTTCGCTAACAAGATAAAGACGGTCAGCAGGGCGGCTTCGGCAATCATGTCGGAGCCGGCGCAGGCGCCAATGGCGGCAGAGCACCAGAGCGTTGCCGCCGTATTAAGCCCGCTGATTGTGCCGCCATCTTTCATAATAACACCAGCGCCTAAAAAGCCGACGCCTGAAACAACGTAAGAAATCACCCGTATGGCCGAGTTAGCATCCCCCAGATGCTGGGCAAGATCAACAAAAGCAGAGGCTCCAAGGGCAACGAGAGCATGGGTGCGAAGGCCAGCCGTGCGTTGGCGTAGTTGGCGCTCGACGCCAATAAGTGCACCAAAGGTGAACGCTGAGAAGTAACTTCCAAACGTATCAAGAAAAGATTGCGGGTCGAATGTATGGGTAAAATGCATAGGCAGAGCATCCCCAGCGTCGTTGCTGTGTTTTAGAGCCGGTAGCTAAGAGCCTCGGCTGCGTGATGACGTTGCACCGTCTCGCTGCCTTCTAAATCAGCAATAGTGCGTGACACACGGAGAAGACGAATCATTCCACGGTTGGATAACCGTAAACGGGTTGCCGCTTGTTCCGTCAATGACAAAGCGTCTTCATCAATAGAAAAATCTTCCGGTGCGGCCTGAGCGTTACAGCACTCTTGACGCTTGAGCTGACGGGCGCGTGCTTGTGTTACGCGTGCACGCACAACCTCACTTGGTTCTCCCTTGGGGGAACGATTCAGTTCAATCGGTGAGAGAGGGGTGATCTCAACACGGAGGTCGATACGGTCAAGCATAGGGCCGGAGATACGGGCGGTATAATCATCCGCGCAGCGTGGTGCTTTACGGCAGGCGCGCTCTGAATCACCTAGATAGCCGCATTTGCACGGGTTCATTGCCGCAATAAACTGGAACCGTGCTGGATATTGTGTGTGATGGGCAGCCCGTGAAATCGTAATCTGCCCCGTTTCTAATGGTTGGCGAAGTGATTCGAGACATGAGCGTGAAAATTCGGGGAGTTCGTCTAGGAAGAGAACCCCATGATGGGCAAGGCTGATTTCTCCGGGACGGGCTTTCTGCCCACCACCCACTAAGGCGGGAAGGCTCGCACTATGGTGCGGTGCGCGATAAGGCGGTCGAGAGATGAGCCGCCCATTATGGAGGAAGCCGCTAATGCTATGAATTTGGCTGGCTTCAAGCATTTCCCGATGTGTAAGGTCAGGAAGAATGCTGGGCAATCGGCTCGCGAGCATGGACTTCCCCGCACCCGGTGGCCCGCTCATGAGAAGAGAGTGCCCGCCAGCGGCGACGATCTCAAGGACACGCCGTCCGGTTTCCATCCCTTTAATATCAATGAGGTCAGGCCCGTAATCGGGCTCATGCACGACAGGGTCAGCAATAGGGGTAAGGACTTGCTCGCCTCGGCAATGAGCGATCAGAGCGCTGAGGGAGGGTGGCGTGATGATATCAATATCAGGGTGCCCCCATCGAGCTTCCGCCCCCTGTGTGGGCGGGCAGATGAGGCCCAGTTCCATGGAGGCTGCCGTAATGGCGGCGCAAAGAGCGCCATGTGTGGCATTGATCTTCCCATCAAGAGAGACTTCACCAATGGCAGCATAGTGAGCAACGCTATCAATAGAGAGCACCCCCATCGCGACGAGGAGGCCGATCGCAATAGGAAGGTCAAAATGTGCGCCTTCCTTGGGAAGGTCAGCAGGGGTTAGATTAACCAAGATCCGCTTTGGCGGAAGGGCAAGGCCCATAGAGGAAAGAGCGGCACGCACACGTTCGCGGGCCTCTCCAACCGCTTTATCGGCCATGCCGACGACTAAAAAGGAGGGTAACCCGCTAGCGACATGAACCTCTACGGTCACCGGAACCGCATCAATCCCGACAAAAGCAAAGCTTTGAATACGAGCAAGTTGAGGGGCGGTGGGCGGCGGCGATGCGGTCATGTGTCTGCGGGTCTCCTTATGTCGTGAATGTTCAGCCCTGTTGGGAGACGGGGTTGATCAAGCGGGCACGCAGAGTACCCTCTAAGGAACGCAGCTTGGTGAGGAGTTCGCTTTCAAGTGCGCTCACATCCCTGCCTTCATGGGGCTCAGCCTCGGCGACGACATAGCCGAGCTCACCATCCGTTTGTAGGAATTGAGCGGTGAGGTTGCAGTCAGCTTCCGCGAAAATATCGTTGATCTGCCGCAAGAGGCCCGGACGGTTTTCATGCACATGCATAAAACGCATCCCGCCGGGACGTTCGGCAAGCTGAACTTGTGGGAAGTTGACAGCACCAATCGTGGAGCCAATGTCGGAATATTCCACAAATTTTGTCGCAACTTCGACACCGATACGTTCTTGAGCCTCCATGGTGGAGCCCCCGATATGTGGGGTCAGCAGAACATTTTCGAGGCCTTGAAGAGGTGTGGAGAAGCGTTCTTGTGCGCTTTTTGGCTCAACCGGGAAGACGTCAACAGCGGCTCCCATAAGGTGACCATCTTTCAAAGCGCCCGCCAGAGCATCAAGATCCACCACGGTGCCACGAGCGTTGTTGAGGAAGATAGAGTTCGGCTTCATAGCGCGAATTTCAGCTTCCCCGATCATGTTCTTCGTGTCTGGTGTTTCTGGTACATGCAACGTCACGATGTCTGATTTCGACAAAAGCTCTTCAAGGCTTCCGACAGCAATGGCGTTGCCGTGTGGAAGGCGCGGCGCGATGTCATAGTACAGCACGGTGAGCCCGAAGGATTCAGCCAGCACAGAAAGCTGAGAGCCGATGGAGCCATAGCCAACGATACCAATCGTCTTTCCACGTACTTCCCAAGCGTTAATGGCTGATTTTTCCCAGCCGCCTTGATGGCAGGCATCAGAACGCGACGGAATGCGGCGAAGCAGCATCACAATCTCGCCCATGACGAGTTCAGCGACTGAACGTGTGTTGCTAAAGGGCGCATTAAAGACGGGGATCCCCGCCATACGGGCAGCGTCCAGATCGACTTGATTGGTGCCGATACAAAAGCAGCCAATCGTCATCAAACGATTAGCCGAATTGATAATGTCGGCTGTGAGGCGCGTGCGGCTACGAATGCCCACCATATGCACGCCTTGCAGAGCTTCTTTAAGGGCGTCCCCCTCAAGAGCCCCTTTGAGGCGTGTGACCTGAGCATAACCGTGGCGCTCAAGATAATTCACAGCGCTGTCATGGATGCCTTCGAGCAGCAGAATGCGGATTTTGTTTTTAGGGAGAGAAAGCCGGTGGGAAGAGCTCATAGCGCGTATCCTTATCAGGGCCCGAAAGCCCGTCTAGGTCTGAAGAGAGGGTTTCTTTGTAAAGCTGTAACGAATTTAGAAGGTTCAGGAAAGGGTTTGAACGACTTTAGAAAGAAGAGCAGGATTGCTACAGGCAAGGACGGAGCCGTCTCCGTCAAGGCAAAGTGGGTTTCCATGCCAGTCCGTGATGCTTCCACCTGCTCCCTGAACGACGGGAACAAGGGCGGCCCAATCCCACGGTTTCATCGTATCTTCTGTGATGAGGTCAATGCTGCCCAGTGTGAGTAGGCCGAAAGCATAGGCGTCTCCCCCCCAAGAAGTGCGGCGTGTAGCCTGTTGGAGACGCTCGAAAGCTGGGCGCATGGTAGGGCGTATGATCTCGGGAGCTGTGCATGACAGCTCCGCTTCCGAGAGGGAGAGGCAGGCGCGTGGATTAATTTTTCCGGGGAGGCGTGCGCTATGGTAGCGCGTTTCCTGCCCTTTTACCCCGATCCAGCGTTCTTCTGTCGCGGGCTGGTCAATCACACCGAGAACAGGTTTCCCCCGATAGAGCAAGGCGATGAGTGTGCAGAATGTCGGACGCCCTGTTACAAAAGCACGCGTGCCATCAATCGGGTCGAGCACCCAGAGCCATTCATCATTAAGGGTGCCATTTTGCCCGCCTTCTTCACCTAAAATGCTGTGCTGTGGGAAATGCTCGTTCAAAAGAGCTCGCATTTTTTCTTCTGCCTGTTGATCCGCTAAGGTGACAGGGCTGTCATCCCCCTTAGAATCGACATTAAGGGGGGAACGGAAATAGGGCATAATGGTCTGGCGGGCGAGATCGGCACAGCGTTCAGCGATGGTGAGGTAATGAGCGAGGGAAGATTGGGTCATGGCGTGGGAATCTCATCCTTTTTACAAGCGCTGAATTGACGTTCTGTTAGAGGAACGGCATCAAGAAAGCTATGCGTCCTATTATTGTTATCCCCTCCAGACTTGCCTCCACGCGCCTTCCGCGCAAGGCCCTTGCTGATATTGCTGGGCGTCCTATGATCGTTAGAGTGGTCGAGCAGGCCTTGAAAGCCCGTCTCGGCCCTGTTGTGGTGGCCGCAGGTGACACAGAGATTGCCGAGGCCGTAGCCCCCATGGAGGGCGTGCGCGTTGTGCTGACAGACCCTGACCTCCCCAGTGGCTCAGACAGGGTGCAGGCAGCGTTAGAGCAGGTAGATCCGCAGGGTGACTATAACGTGGTGATCAACCTCCAAGGGGATTTGCCTCTCATTCGGAGGGGGGATTTAAGCGCTGTTTTACGCCCTCTTGCTGATAGCCGTGTCTATGATTTAGCGACATTGGTCACGTTGATTGATACCGAGCGTGAGCGTTCTGTCGAATCGGTGGTGAAAGCAGTTTGCGCTTTTGGAGACGAGCAGAAGAGTGCGCGGGCGCTCTATTTTTCACGCCATGCTGTGCCGTGGGGAGAAGGCCCTTTATGGCATCACGTAGGGATTTATGCGTGGCGGAGAGAAGCATTAGCGCGTTTTGTCTCCCTCCCTCCCTCTCTGTTAGAACAGCGTGAGAGACTGGAACAGTTGCGTGCACTGGAAGCAGGGATGGCGATTGGCTGTAGCCGAATCGCTCATGCTCCGCTTGGAGTAGATACGTTAGAAGACCTCGAACAAGTAAGGGCAATAGTAGCATGAGTGTGATCGCGTTTCAGGGAAGGCCGGGGGCGTATTCAGACCTTGCATGCCGTATCGTGCGCCCCGGCTGGGAGACCTATCCATGCCGCAGCTTTGCGGATGCGATTGATGCTGTCCAGAAAGGGAAGGCTGACGAGGCGTTATTGCCGTGTGAGAATTCGCTTGCGGGGCGGGTTGCGGAAATTCATGCGCTTTTGCCCCAGTCAGGGTTAAAAATCATTGGCGAACATTTCCAGCGGATTGAGCATTGCTTGCTTGGTGTTAAAGGAGCGACCCTTGAGACGATCAAGCGGGTTCATACACACCCGGTAGCGATGGCTCAGGTGCGTTCGTTGTTGGCGACGCATCATTTTGATGCGGTGACGGAGTTTGACACGGCCGGCGCGGCGGAAATGGTGGCGCGCTGGGGACGGCCTGAAGAGGCTGCGGTTGCGTCATCCTTGGCTGGTGAGCTGAACGGCCTTGAGGTGTTGGCGCGTAATGTGGAAGATGCAGCCCATAATACGACCCGCTTTTATCGGGTCACACGCCAAGAAACTCCAGATGATGAGGTGCCCTCAGAAGCGGCAATGACAACCTTGTTGGTGAAGGTAACCAATAAACCTGGAGCACTTTATGGTGTTTTAGGGTGTTTTGCGCGCTATGGGGTCAACATGACACGCATTGAGAGCTATATGTTAGAGGGTTCTTTTGCAGCGTCGCAGTTTTTGGTGGATGTCGAAGGGCATCCTCAGGCGCAAGCGCTTAAAAATGCATTGGGAGCTCTCGTTGCCGAGCATTATGAGAGCCGGATACTCGGTGTCTATCGACGCAGTGAGTTTCGTGAGGCCATGTAAACGATAAAATGCTCTCTCTTTCGTGGGAGGAGCATCTATAATAGGTAGAGCGGTTTCAGTCTTAATGAGACCAGAAAGAACAGAGAGATTGGGCGGAGAGAAGAGATGGCGGACATCATCAATAACGAGTATCGTGGTTCACTAACGGCTCTCGTAACACCGATGAAAACGGATGGCAGCTTGGATGAGCACGCTGCGACGAGTTTGATTGAACGCCAGATTTTGGCGGGAACAACGGGTCTGATTCCTTCAGGGACGACAGGTGAAAGCCCGACGTTAACCCATAAAGAACATCTTGATGTGGTTGAGCACTGCGTCAAAGTGGCCAAAGGCCGTGCCAAAGTGATGGCAGGTGCTGGTTCTAATAGTACGCGTGAAGCTGTAGAGATGGCGCGTCATGCAGAATCCGTTGGGGCTGATTCTATTCTCGTTGTCGTGCCATACTATAATAAGCCGACACAAGAGGGGTTGTATCGCCATTTCATGACGGTTGCGGATGCGACCTCTCTTCCATTGTGGCTTTATTGCATCCCGGGCCGCTCTGTTGTGGACTTGACCCCAGAGACCGTGGGGCGGCTTGCAAAGCACCCGAATATTGTGGGCACAAAAGACGCGACAGCGAACCTTGACCGTCCGATCGAAGTGCGTCGTTTGGCGGGAGCTGAATTCAACCAGCTTTCGGGTGAAGACGGCACCGTGCTTTCCTTCCTCGGGGCTGGTGGGCATGGCTGCATTAGTGTGACCTCCAATGTGGTGCCAGAGCTCTGCACGCAGATGCATCGTTTGTGGCAGGAAGGGAAGGTGCAGGAGGCTATTGCCCTGCAAGATCGCCTTGCACCATTGCATGATGCGCTGTTTGCAGAGAGTAGCCCCGCACCGGTGAAATACGCGCTGTCTCGTTTAGGACACTGCCAGCCAACGTTGCGCTTACCGTTGGTGGAACCACGTGAAGAAACGAAACAACAGGTGGACGCAGCGCTCAGATCGCTGGGTCTTTTAGACTAAGAAAGCATTATGGCAGCCAAGAAAAAAAACAAAACCGGTTTGATCTCGCATGGGATCGCCGCCCAAAATCGGAAAGGTCGCTTTAACTACACGATTAAGGAAACAGTTGAAGCAGGCCTCGTCCTGAAGGGAGCGGAGGTGAAGAGCCTTCGCTTGGGGCGTGCCGCCCTGACAGAAGCGTATGCGATTGAGCGCGATGGTGAGCTGTGGCTGATTAATTCTTATATTCCGGAATATCAGGGGGGCGTACTGTCGCGTTTTGATACGCGTGCACCTCGTAAGCTTCTGCTCCATCGTAAGCAGGTGAGGCATTTTATCGGGGCGATTACCCGTTCAGGGGCGACATTGGTGCCGCTCGATATTCACTTTAACGCACGTGGTGTGGCGAAAGTGACGATCGGTTTGGGGCTCGGGCGTAAGAAAGAAGATAAGCGCCGGGCTATTGCTGATAGGGACTGGCAGCGCGATAAGGCGCGGCTACTACGCAATAAGGGTGGAGATTACTAAGCGCTTGCTGCTGCAGCGCTAAATAGGGAGGAGAGGCTTTTCTCCTTCCTCTCTAACCTTACTAGAGGCTTAGCGGAAGCTCAGTCGTTTCCGGCGCCTTTAGAGATAGTTTTTCGTGATTTTGATAAAAAAAGGGCCCCACCGTCTTTATGACGAGGGGCCCTTTTTTAGGTCTCAGTCAGAGGTAAGCTGAACAGCTTCCGGCCCTTTACGGCCCTGAATGACCTTCATATTGGTGGCTTGGCCATCCATCAGTGTTTCAAGGCCAGAGCGGCCGAGCGCTGATGCGTGAACAAAGATGTCCTTGCCGCCATCGTCTGGTGTAATGAAGCCAAAGCCTTTGGTTGCATTATACCATTTCACAGTTCCACGTACATCTTCAGCAGAAGACATGTCAGGTGCTGGTGAAAAACGTGGCTGTTGCGGACGTGGAGGGCGTTGCGGAGCAAAACCTTCAGGTTCAGCCGTGCTTGCGTCAAGCGAGACGATCTCTGCAACCTGACGTCCTTTAGGGCCCTGACCAATGCGAACAACCAATGTTGTGCCTGGGGCTGGGTCTGCGTGGCCAGCGTCGTTTAACGTGTTTGCGTGAAGGAAGACATCACCGCTACCATCGCTCAAGCCAACAAAGCCGAAGCCACGTTCTGTGTTGAACCATTTAACAGTGGCGCTGATTTCAGGGCCTGTCGCGGCGACTTGTGGGCCACCACGGCCACCACCAGAGCGGCGTGGTCCGCCGCCAAATCCGCCGCCACCACGAGGGGCGCCGAAGCCACTATTATCATCGAAGTAGGAAGGTTGACTGCCAAAGTCGCGGTCAAATCCGCCGCGGCGTGAGGAGAATGAGCTGCGGTCGGTTCTATTATTTCTCAACGGTCTCGTCCCGGAATACTGGGTCAAATAGAAGGGCGCGGCGCTATGCCACGACCTCCGGGTCTGTAATGGCCCTTGCCATGATGGCGAAGGGCTCAAGGAAGACGCTACACGACTTCATTTAAAACTTCTAGAAGAAAATAAAAAAAATACATATTCTCGAATTGATTATATTCGAGAATTTACACGACGGTATATTGTGAATTTATTATTATAGAATAATATGTAAGTAAAAGATTGATAAATTCTTTATCCAGAAACAAGAAGCCTCTCTGGTTGGGCACGGTCAAAAAGATAAAGAAGTGTTTGTAAGGCTTCCCCGCGATCCCCGCTGAGATCTGGATTGCGCTCTAATTCGCTTTGACTGTCTTTTGCCATCATATTGGCATAAAGCGAGAGCCGTATATCACTTGATAACCGAAAGCCTGGTAAGCCTGACTGGCGATGACCTGCTAAATCACCGCCACCGCGAATACGAAAATCTTCATCGGCAATAAGAAAACCATCCTCTGTATCGCGCAGGAGACTTAGCCTCCTCTGACCATTCGGTGTAGTGTCTGCACTATGGAGGAGCAGGCAGAAGGAGCGGGCGCTTCCACGTCCCACACGACCACGAAGCTGGTGAAGTTGGGCAAGCCCAAAGCGTTCGGCTTGTTCGATCACCATGATTGTGGCGTTGGGAATATCCACCCCGACTTCAATAACGGTTGTGGCGACGAGCAAGCGGGTTTGCCCATCTTTGAAGCGATCTAGTGCGTCGTGACGTACAGCATGGTCTTGTCGTCCGTGGGCGATACCAACAATAGGCCCGAAATGTTGGGTAAGACTCGCCCAGCGTTCTTCGGCAGCAGCGGCACTTTGGGTCTCGCTATTTTCAATGAGAGGACAGACCCAAAAGATCTGCTGTCCACGATCCAGAGCGCGTTGGATGCCTGCTAGAATATCGTCCATTTTTGCCATGTCATGAACGGTGGTATGGATGGGCTGACGACCCGCCGGTTTGCTATCAAGGCGGCTCACGCCCATTTCTCCCCATTCCATCAGCTGAACCGTGCGTGGAATAGGTGTAGCGGTCATAACCAGTAGGTCTGTGGCTGTGCCTTTTGCGCTAAGCTTCATGCGTTGTTCCACACCAAAACGGTGCTGCTCATCAATGACAGCAAGGCCAAGATTGGCAAAACTAACGCCATCTTGAAAAAGAGCATGAGTGCCGATGATGATTTTTGCAGAGCCCTCTGCAATGTGGGTGAGCACGGCACGCCGGGCCTTGCCTTTAACGCTTCCGCTGAGGAACACACAGGGAACGCCCATGAGGCGGGAAAGGGTGTCTCTATGTTGTTGAGCGAGAATCTCTGTCGGGGCCATGAGGGCGGCTTGTGTTCCGGCTTCAACGGCATGAAGCATGGCCATCATGGCGACAAACGTTTTTCCTGAACCCACATCACCTTGCAAAAGGCGCACCATAGGGGCGTCTTTTTCCATATCAGCGGCGATTTCTGCCATGGCGCGTTTTTGCGCGTCGGTTGGAGGAAAGCCGAAGCGTTCACGGAGCTGGGCGCGTAGTGTGCCATCGCCTTTAAGGGCGCGCCCTGGGCGGTGTTGAGCCTGACGACGGGCGAGCCCTAAGCAGAGCTGGTCAGCCAGAACCTCGTCGGCCGCAAGGCGAGCGCGGGCTCGCTCAAGGAGCGGGGCGGGGTCGGTATCATGTGGAAGAGAGGTTGGTTGTTGCACCCATGTTAGAGCCTCGCGGAAGCTGGGCCAAGACTGTTTGGTCATGAGCTGGGGGTTTTGCCATTCGGGAAGGTCTGGAATGCGGGCGAGGGCAACGTTCATGGCGCGTCGCACGGTGGAGGGGAAAAGCCCAGCGGTGAGGGGCCAAACGGGTTCTAGCCAAGGGAAGCTCTCGCGTCTTTCCCAGAGATGGATATGGTCTGGGCGTGAAAGCGAAATGCGCTCACGGTAAAAGCTGACTTTCCCAGAAACGAGAAGCTCCGTGCCGGGAGGGGGGAGGAAAAGATTGTTCTTCTGAAAAAAGACGATCTCAAGCGGCCCAGTGTCGTCCTCTGTAATGAGGGTGGTGGGCTGTGAGGGACGCTGAGGGCGCCGCACGCTAACAACCCTTACGCGACTGGTGAGAATGTCACCATGGGCGAGCTTATGCCCTTGAGAGACGGTCAGGAGCTCGCGGCGGTCAATGAGTTTTTCAGGCAGGGTGAAGAGCAGGTCAATAACCCGTTTTCCCTCGCTAATCTTGCTTAATAAGGTGCTATGACGCGGCCCGATAGATGGGAGAGTGGTGAGAGGAGCCAGGAGCGGTTCCAAAAGAGCAGGAGGCGGCAAGATAGGCATGGATCGCTGTAAGAAGCCTCTGGGCTGACAGAGAGGGGAAGGGGAGCTATAGGATAACACGTGCACACCTTAAAACGGAACTCCTGCAAAGAAGAGGCCCTTGATGTCTGTCGATACGTCCCTGATTGCGTCTTTTGGTCCGACTGTATGGGGCGTACCCGATGGATCCGTGGCGTTATTGCTACGCCGTCGTTTGAGTGAGCATAACGGGCCGCTGCTTCATGTTGCGCGTGATGATGCGTCCATGGCGGCATTGGCCGATATGCTGGCATGGCTCGTGCCAGAAGTTGAGGTGTTACGTTTCCCTGCGTGGGACTGTCTGCCGTATGACCGTATTTCCCCCAATCCGGCGATTGTTGCGGAACGCTCCGCGACGTTAAGCCAGTTGCTGGAAGCTGCTCCTAAAGCTGGGCGGATTGTCTTGAGCACTGTGCATGCGTTGGTGCAGCGTGTTCCTCCACGTGCGGTATTTGCGGGGCAGTCCGTTACCGTCAAAGCGGGTGAGACGCTGGATGCAGCCATGCTGGCAGAACTGCTCGTGGGGAATGGCTATACGCGCGTTGATACGGTGATGGAGCGCGGTGAGTTTGCGACGCGCGGGGGGATTTTCGATGTTTTCCCCGCTGATGCAGGTGAACCTGTGCGGTTGGATCTGTTTGGCGATGAGGTCGACCATATTCGTGCCTTTGATGTGGCCTCCCAGCGGTCGACGCGTGAGTTGACAACCTTTAGCCTCTCCCCTGTTTCTGAATATGCGTTGGATAAAGCCAGTGTCAGCCGTTTTCAGACGGGCTGGCGAGAGGTGTTTGGTGTAAGTGCGCAGCAAGACGTGCTGTATCGGCAGATTTCGGAAGGGATTCATGCCGCGGGGGCAGAGCATTACGTGCCGCTTTTCCATGATGGTGACGGCCAGCATATGGAAACGTTGCTGGATTATGTGCCCAACGTGGCGCTGAGCTTTGAACGCGATACGCCTGAAATTCTCAGCACACGTTTAGAGATGATTGCTGACCATTACCAAGCACGCTGTTCAGCCACACAGGACGGTGAAATGCCGTACCGTCCGCTGCCGCCTCATCGGCTTTACCTCACCCAACATGGGTGGGGGGCGATGCTGAAAGGCCATCCATCGGTCATGCTGTCGCCTTTTGCGCAGCCAGAGGGGAGTGATGGGATTGATGCGGGCTATCGCCCTGGCCCTGTTTTCTCAAGCCTAGGTGGAGCAGCGCGTGAAGGTGTGTTTGAGAATTTTGGTCGTCAGGTGGCTGATTGGGCGAAGGAAGGACGCCGCACTTATGTGACAGCCTGGAGCCGTGGCTCACAAGAACGTATCGCGCATCTGTTGAAAGAACATGGTGTAGAAGCGGGCGTTTATCAGGACTGGAAGAGTGCTGCGGGAATGCCCAAAACTCAGGCTGGGCTCGTTGTTCTGGGGCTTGAGCGTGGCTTTGTCAGCGATCGTTACGCGTTTGTGTCTGAGCAAGACTTACTGGGAGAACGTCTCTCACGGCCCCCGCGTAAAAAGCGAAAGACGGGCGATTTTATCACCCAGATTGGTGAGATTTCTGAAGGTGATTTGGTTGTCCATGAAGAATACGGCATTGGGCGTTATGTCGGACTGGAAACCGTTCGAGAAGGGCGAGTGGCCCATGATTATCTCTCGGTTTTGTATGATGGTGAGCAGCGCTTGCTTCTGCCGGTTGAAAATATCGACCTGCTGAGTCGTTTTGGCTCTGAGCAAGACGGGGTGCAATTAGACCGTTTAGGCGGTACGTCTTGGCAAGCGCGTAAAGCCAAGATGAAGACGCGCTTGCGTGAAATGGCTGGCGAGTTGATCCGCACGGCAGCGGCACGCGCTATGAAGCAAGCACCGTTAATGGTGCCAGAAGAGGGCGTGTGGGACGAATTTTGCGCGCGCTTTCCATATGTGGAGACGGACGACCAAGCACGCGCGATTGCCGATGTGCTGGAAGATATGAACAGCGGCCGCCCAATGGATCGCCTCGTCTGTGGTGATGTTGGTTTTGGGAAAACTGAAGTAGCCATGCGAGCGGCTTTTGTTGCGGCCATGTCGGGAATGCAGGTAGCGCTTATTGTGCCAACGACGTTACTTGCCCGCCAGCATTATATTGGCTTTACCAAGCGTTTTGAGGGGCTGCCGGTCAAGATTGCCCAGTTATCTCGCATGGTGACGGCTAAAGAAGCTGCAAAAGTGCGGGAAGGGATTGCAGAAGGCTCTATTGATATTGTGATCGGCACGCATGCCTTGCTGGCTAAGACGGTCTCTTTTAATCGACTGGGAATGCTGATTATTGATGAAGAGCAGCATTTCGGTGTGTCTCATAAAGAGAAGCTTAAAGCGTTACGAGAGGACGTGCATGTTCTGACGTTATCGGCTACGCCATTGCCCCGGACGTTGCAGCTCTCTCTGACGGGTGTGCGGGAAATGAGCCTGATTGCCACCCCGCCGACGGATCGTTTGGCTGTGCGTACGTTTATTACGCCTTTTGACCGTGTGATGATCCGTGAAGCTATTCAGCGAGAGCGCTTCCGTGGCGGTCAGATCTTCTGTGTGGTGCCACGCCTGACCGATATTCGCCATATGGCCGATCGTTTGAAGGAAATTGTCCCTGACGTGCGCGTGACGGAGGCGCATGGCCGGTTGACACCCGCTGAGCTTGAAAATGTTATGGCAGAGTTCTCTGAGGGGAAATATGACATCCTTCTGTCCACTAATATTGTAGAAAGTGGGCTGGATATGCCCGCGGTGAATACGATCATTATCCATCGAGCCGATATGTTTGGGCTCGGGCAGCTTTATCAGCTTCGTGGGCGTGTAGGACGTGCCAAACAGCGTGGTTATGCGTATCTCACTTGGCCGCAAACGCGCACACTTTCAGCAACGTCGGTCAAACGTTTGGAAATTATGCAGACGCTAGATTCCCTTGGAGCAGGGTTCACCTTAGCCTCTCACGATCTGGATATGCGCGGCGCTGGGAACCTTTTAGGAGATGAGCAGTCCGGCCATATTCGTGAAGTAGGGATCGAGCTTTATCAGCAGATGTTGCAAGAGGCTGTCACAGATCTAAGACAGATGCGTGGTAAGGGTGAGCTTGAGGATGAAAGCTGGACACCATCCATTATTCTTGGATTGCCGGTCTTACTGCCAGAAGAATACGTTAAGGATTTGTCTGTACGTCTAGGGCTCTACCGTCGGATTGCATCCCTTAAAGATGAGACAGATGTTGAAGCCATGCGTGTTGAGTTGGTGGATCGCTTTGGCTCTCTCCCGCAAGAGGTGCAAAACCTCCTTGATGTGGTCATGATCAAAAAGCTTTCGCGTGAAGCAGGCGTGGAACGCGTAGAAGCAGGGCCAAAAGGGATGGTGCTGCAATTCCGTGGCAATAAATTTGCCAATGCTGAAGGGCTTATCCGCTGGGCAACAAAGAATCAGCGCGCTGGGGTGAAGATTCGCCCAGACCAAAAATTGGCGATTGTGCGGGAAATGACCAATGCGGTGCGGATCAGTATGGCCCGTAAGGTGCTGACGTCTTTGTGCAAGCTTCTCAAAAAAGGTGAGAAAAAAGCGGCACCTAAAGCGACCGAAAAAGAAGTGTCATAAAGATGTGGGGGAGGGAATATCCCCACATCTTTTATTGAAGGAGCCTGTGTCAGGCTGCTGTAGCGAGGAACGGGTCAGAGGCAGAACCGAAGATGTCGTAATGAATACGCTCTTGCGGAATGCCAGCGGCGCGCAGGGCTTTGATGGTCTCGGTCATGAAGGTAGAGGGGCCGCATAGATAAATATCGCTCTCAGGGATGAGATGACGAATGAGCCAGTCAGAAGAGAGGTGCCCCTTGTGGATTTCCACAGGGCTTTCTTCCCGAGTTGGCGCCTCATGGCTGTAAAAAACATCGGCTTTCAAGCTGCCTTTGCGGGCGAGTGAACGAATGACATCACCAAAAACGTCACTCTGTGGGCTATGTGTGCCATGCACGTAGTGAACCTTACGAGAGGAAGTCTGTGCGGTGAGGGATTCTACGATGGAGATCATTGGCGTGAGACCAATGCCAAGGCTCACTAAAGTGACAGGGCGGTCAGTGTCATGGTGCAGGGTGAATTCTCCGGCCGGGGCTGAAACATCCAAGACATCACCAACACGAACCGTATCATGCAGCCAGTTAGAGACCACACCGTGATTCTGGCGCTTTACTGTGATGCGGTAATACGCATTCGATGGAGCTGAGGAAATGCTGTAATTGCGGCGTTCTGCACCCGCGCCTGGCACATTAAAGCGGAAGCTGAGATATTGCCCCGGCTTATGGGTCATCACAGGCTGATTGTCTGTTGGACGGAGGATAAAAGAGGTCACGTCAGGACTTTCTTCGTGACGTTCAGCCACTTGGAAGGCACGCCAACCGACCCAACCGCCTTCTTGCTCAGCATCTTCTTGATAAAGGGTTTGTTCACGTTCAATGAGCACATCAGCAAGGAACCAATAGGCTTCTTTCCATGCTTCCATAATCTCGGGCGTGGCGGCATCCCCCAAAACATGAGCGATGGCTCCAAGGAGCGCTTCCCCAACAAAAGGATAATGTTCAGGAAGGATGTTCAGCCCAACATGCTTTTCAGCAATGCGTTCAATCATTGTTTGGAGCGGGGCGGGGTTTTGGATATGCCGCGCATAAGCGAGAACCGCAAAAGCCAACGCTTTAGGCTGCTCACCATCTTTTTGGTGAGACATATTAAACAGGTCAGCAATGGCTTTGTCGGCAAGGAGGCGCTTGTACATTTCCCGCGTAATGTCGAGGCCATGCGCTTCTAATGCAGGAATGCAGGCGGTGACGATTGACCGTGTTTGCTCGGAAAGAGGGGTTGGCATGATGAGAATCCAAAAAGATGTATTTTCTATATATCTTTTATAGGTGGAGAGAAGATTCTGTCAAACACACGTGATTGACCGCACTCAACGAGCAGGGTAGCGAGTAGAGTCACTTGTTAGGAGTCAACGGCTCCCCCGACACTAGGAGCGAGACACGTGCGGCTGACGCTTTATACCGATTATGCCTTCAGAACGCTGATTTACCTTGAGACGCAAAAAGATCGGCTTGTGTCCATCAGTGAGGTTGCACGTATTTATGGAGCGTCTGAAAATCACCTAGTTAAGGTGGTACATCGCCTTGGGAAGGCAGGGTTTATCCATACAATGCGGGGACGCAAAGGAGGGTTACGTCTAGGGCGTGCGGCCCAAGACATACGGCTGGGCGATGTGGTGCGTTGCACGGAAGATGACTTAGCACTCGTTGGGTGTATGCAAGCAAACGAATCGCAGTCTGGTTGTATTTTGGTAGGTGGGTGCCGCCTGAAACAAACGCTGATTAAAGCACGGCATGCTTTTATGGATGTGCTTGATGACGTAACGCTAGCCGATGTCACCGCCAAACACGAGCGCCGCGTTTTAATGCAGAGCGTGCAGGCGATGATCGACGATACAGAGGCCCTTGATGATTAGGGGTTCTCATCAGTAGGAAGACCGCGGAACCCTTGGGCAACAACGTAAAGCTCGCTCGATTCTTTACGGGAGGCGGGGGGCTTCACGTGGCGAACGGTGTCAAAGCATCGCTTCATAAGGTCGAGCATATGCTTTTCAGACCCGCCTTGGAAAACCTTTGCAATAAAAGCGCCATCTTTCGCGAGGATTTGGAGCGCAAAATCCAGCGCATTTTCTGCTAGGCCCATAATGCGAATATGATCGGTTGCAGCATGGCCCGTTGTGTTTGGTGCCATGTCAGACATCACAAGATCAGCCGGGCCGCCCAGCATCGTTTTTAGGCGCTCAGGCATGGCGTCATCCATGAAGTCGCCTTCTATGATCTCCGCTCCTTCGACGGGATCGACCGGTAGTAAATCGACACCGACGACAGCGCTGGCTTGACGCTTGACAGCAATCTGGCTCCATCCGCCAGGGGCTGCGCCAAGGTCTACCACGCGAGAGCCTGGGCGTATTACTTGGAAACGGTCATCAATCTCAATGAGCTTAAAAGCCGCGCGAGACCGCCAGCCTTGATGGCGAGCAGCAGCAACGTAAGGATCGTTTAATTGCCGGTTAAGCCAGCGTTGTTGTGCAGGGGTGCGGCCGCGTGACTTTTTCAGCTTTACATGCTGGCTACGTCGCGTTTTGGACGTGGCTGCGTCATCACGTGGGTCGCGCGTTCCAGGGGTGCGCGACTGACGGAGAGGCTTGCCGGGAACACGTGGAGGCGTGGATGAAGAGGGGGGCTTACGAGATGAACTCATAGCGGAACAGCTAAAGCTCCTACGGGCTGATGTGAAGAGGCGCGATGGGAGCGCTGCGCAGGGCGTGCGCGCCCAATAGAACGACGATGTTCACGGGCCATACGCACGATCATGCCATCACGCAAGCCACGATCAGCGATCATGACACGCTCAACAGGCCATAAAGACTGTATAGCATCAAAAATGGCACAGCCTGATAGAATTAATGTTGCACGATGTCGGCCAATGCACGGATGGCGTCCCATATCGCTATGACTCATTTTTTTTAACTGATGGAGAGCATGCATCAGCGTCTGACGACCAAGGCATAGTCCGTCTATGGAGGAGCGGCGATAGCGGTCGAGCTCAAGGGCGATACTGGCGAGGGTGGTTACAATACCCGATGTGCCGACCATACGGACATTTTGGCGCTCAATATCTTTCCGAATGCAATGAACCTTCTCAAAGGTTTTAAGTTTTTGATAGGCATAGTCAAACATTGCGTCATAGGCGCGTTGTTTGGGTAAATGACTAAAATGTTCAAACAAAGACATAATGCCCAGCTTTAAGCTGGTTGTCCCAGTAAGGTGATGGCGGTCAGCTTGATGGTCAAGACGGATCCAAGATAACTCCGTTGAGCCTCCACCAATATCAAACAGAAGCGTACGGCTAGGCAGGAAACGTGCGGCACTCGCGAGTGCTGTTGGTGATGTTGGGTGTGTCAGTTGTGGTGAGAGCCCAAGAAGAGAGGAGCAGCTTTCAACAGCCAGTTCAGCTTCTTCTCGGCTTGTAATGATGCGTATATCTAACCCAGTTTCACGTTTGGTGCGTTGTATGAAGTCCTGAGCGTTCGTCGCGTAGCGACAGGCTTCCGTCGTGACGACTTGCAAACCAGAGAGTGAATGGCGGCTGAGACGATGCGCGTAATGCTTTAAGGCATTAAGCGTGCGTGTAATAGCGCTTTCAGCAAGACGCCCTGTATGTTTCAAGTCTTCGCCGAGCAAAACGGGGCGGCTACAGCGTTCGATAATGTGGATGCCACGTGATGAATAGCGCGCAACAAGCAATCGACAACTTGTCGTGCCAAGGTCAATGGCGGCATAGATTGGTGTGCAGCTCTTATCGGATTGAAGCGTTAAAGCTGATGAGGGTGTTAATGTATACATAAGCGACCTTTCGCCCATCGGGTGCCGAAAGAGTGCAGGGTTGTGTGATAAAGCGCAATGAGAAAGATCAAAACTCAGGATAAAATATAAAAAACATCTTGCACTTTTTTGTAGAGATCGTTAGAAACCCCAACGAACGCGCCGCTTGGGAGATAGTTTAGCGGTAGAACTACCGGCTCTGACCCGGTCAGCCCTGGTTCGAATCCAGGTCTCCCAGCCAATCTACTCAGCGTGTTTAGAGAAGATAGCTCTCCGTTTATAGAGCTTTCCTTCTTGGGAGATAGTTTAGCGGTAGAACTACCGGCTCTGACCCGGTCAGCCCTGGTTCGAATCCAGGTCTCCCAGCCAAAAAAACCTTTCTGCAAATAATCATAAAAATTCTCTTCCCTCGAAGGGGCTTTATGCGTTATGAGGCCCTGTCAACGGCCAGAGGGCCCTTGGCCTCTGGTTCGTCCACTCTTCACCACGGGATTGCAGGAACGGGGGCCTCGCTCATGACAGAATTTCACAACAATAATACGCTCTATGGGCGCGTCCGGGATGCTTTGGCATTTGATGATGTTCTGGTACAGCCGGCTGAATCCTCTGTTCTTCCCGCACAAGTGAAGACCACGACACGCCTAACACGTAAGCTTGGACTTAATATTCCTTTGCTTTCTTCAGCGATGGATACCGTCACTGAGGAGCGTATGGCGATTGCTATGGCTCAGCAGGGTGGCCTTGGTGTCATTCATAAAAATCTGACCGTGGAAGAACAGGCCGAGCAGGTGCGGCGCGTTAAGCGCTTTGAATCGGGAATGGTCGTCAATCCTGTGACTGTTGGGCCAGACCAAACACTGGCTGATGTGCATGCTATCATGGCTCATCATGGTATTTCTGGCCTTCCTGTTGTTGAGAAAACAGGCCATTTGGTGGGGATCCTCACCAATCGCGATATGCGTTTTGCTGATGACCCAAAGCAGCGCGTGCGTGATTTGATGACGCATGAGAAGCTCATCACGGTGCGGCATGGCGCATCCCCTGCTGAAGCACGCGAGCTTCTCCATCGTCATCGCATTGAGAAGCTGCTCGTTGTGGATGATGATGGGCGTTGCGTCGGGCTGGTAACCGTCAAGGATATGGAAAAGGCTACGACATACCCGCTAGCCGTGAAGGATTCTCAAGGGCGGTTGCTTTGTGCTGCTGCCATTGGTGTGGGAGAGGACGGTTTCCGCCGCGCTGAAGCGTTGGCTGGGGCTGGAGTGGATGTTTTGGTCGTTGATACGGCTCACGGACATTCTCGTGGTGTTTTAACAACGGTGTCTCGACTGCGCGAGCTGTACCCTCATGTTCAGTTGATCGCTGGTAATGTGGCTACTCCAGAGGCTGCTAAGGCGTTGATTAAGGCAGGGGCTGATTGCATTAAAATCGGGATTGGGCCGGGGTCTATCTGCACAACGCGCGTTGTGGCCGGTGTGGGTGTGCCGCAGTTCTCTGCCGTGCTGGAGACAGCAGCCGCGTGTCATGAGCTGGATGTCCCTGCGATTGCAGATGGGGGGATTCGTACCTCTGGTGATATCGTGAAGGCCATTGGCGCAGGCGCTGATGCGGTCATGGTTGGCTCTTTGCTTGCAGGGTCGGAAGAAAGCCCCGGTGAGACGTTCCTCTATCAAGGCCGTTCGTATAAAGCGTATCGCGGCATGGGTTCCATGGGGGCGATGGCTCAAGGGTCAGCTGATCGTTACTTCCAAGCTGAAGTGCGTGATGCCCTGAAGCTGGTGCCAGAAGGCATCGAAGGACAAGTGCCGTATAAAGGTGGAATGGCTGCTGTGGTGCATCAGCTTGTCGGTGGTCTGCGTGCTGGTATGGGCTATACGGGCTCTGCAACGATTGCTGACCTACAGACGAGAACGCAATTCCGCCGCATTACCAATGCGGGTCTGCGTGAAAGCCATGTGCATGATGTGACGATTACGCGGGAAGCGCCAAACTATCGTCTTTAATTAAGTTTTTCTCTTTTCTCGCAACGGGAAACGGGCTAGGCGGGGGGATATGACCCCCGCTGCTCGTCTTTCTGGCGCGATTGATCTGCTCTGTGCGATCCAAAACGCGCCCCATCGTCCCGCTGATGCGGTTGCTAATAGTTTCTTTCGTGAACGTCGCTACATAGGCGGCGGTGATCGGCGCGCCATTTCAAACATTACATGGGATGTGCTGCGTTCTTGGCGACGTCTTCATTGGCATTTGCGGACTGACCTTAAAGAACGTCATAGTGATATTTCACCGCGCCTTTTATGTGCGTCGATGCTGTTCTTTGCGGGTCAAACGCTTGACCAGATTCACGCGCTTTTTAGTGGAGAACGCTATAGTCCGTCACCATTGAGCCAACGAGAAGGCGCAATGTTGGAGCTTCTGGAAGGGCAGTCTCTCAGCACAGAGAAGCAACCTCTTGCGATCCGGCTAGAAATCCCTGATTGGATTATGCCTCATCTTGAGGCTGATTTTGGGGATCGACTTGAAGAGGAGATGGCGGCTTTATTGGGGCAGCCAACCTTGGATCTGCGGGTCAATCTCTTAAAAGCGACCCGTGTTGAGGCGATCAGAGCTCTCCGTCGTGAAGGATTTGAACCGGCCGAAACAGCGTTGTCTCCATGGGGGCTTAGGCTGGAAGGTCGCCAGCCTATTACGGCATCCGAGGCGTTCCGCAATGGTCTGGTGGAAATCCAAGATGAAGGTAGTCAGCTTATCGCGGCGGCAGTTGATGCGCGCCCAGGGCAGCGTCTGTTGGATTATTGTGCGGGAGCAGCGGGTAAAACGCTTGCTCTGGCAATGACGATGGAAAATCGTGGGCAAGTGACGGCCTGCGATGTCTCGCGCTCTCGCTTAGAGGGTGCTGTTAAGCGCTTGCGGCGTGCGGGTGTGCATAATGTGACGCGCCATCTTTTGGTCGCTGGGGATAAATGGGCCAAACGTCGTGAAGGACGCTTTGATACAGTGCTCGTTGATGCGCCCTGCTCAGGGACGGGAACATGGCGTCGTAATCCTGATGCTCGCCTTCGGCTTAGCCAACAGGATATTGACGAGCTTCTTCCCAAGCAGGCGCATATTATGGATATTGCTGCGCGGCTTGTTCGTCCAGGTGGACGCTTTGTCTATGCGACATGTTCGTTACTGAGTGCGGAAAATCGTCAGCAGGTTGAGAAGTTTTTAGAGCGTCATTCTGATTATGTTTTGATTGCTCCTGAAGAGCGCTCTGAGTTGCTTCCCCAAAAGCTACGTCATGAATCCTGTGTTTCGTTGACCCCACATAGTGACGGGACGGATGGGTTCTTTATTGCTGTGCTACAGAGAAAAGCCTGACAATACTGCCTCTAAGAAAAGGAACACCGAATATGTCAGTGTTCCTTTCTTTTTGGGAGAGTGTATGTAAAATGATTAGCCAGACCAAATTTGTTCGCTTTTCTGCCGCTTTTAAGTTTTAAAGTTCACGCTTAACGTTAGCTAGGCACATTGCTGCTCTGTCGATACTATAAAAGCAGTATCGTCACCAGCGAGGTGTACGGAAAGAGGGATGTGGTTTTGGTCATAAGGAGAGTGAGGCGCTTCTATGCAGCAATATGACATTCTTTTTGGGGTCGCATCGACTTTTGGTGCGGGGATGTTGGCTCAATGGATTGCATGGCGTCTTAAACTTCCGGCCATCGTTTTGCTGTTTGCACTAGGCCTTCTTTTAGGCCCGGTTCTGGGTTGGCTTCATCCTTCTGAAACATTGGGTTGGATATTTCGCCCACTTGTTTCCATGTTGGTGGCTTTAATCGTTTTTGAAGGTGGGATGGCGCTTGATATTCGCCAGTTGCGTGAAGCTGGCGAGGGTGTAGCGCGGCTGACGATGCTGGCTTTGCCGATCAATTGGGTGCTTGGGGCTCTTGCCGCGCATTATGTTGCCCATTTTGAGTGGGGGACATCGTTTCTGTTCGGGGCGATTATCGTTGTGACAGGCCCAACAGTGGTATTGCCCCTTTTGCGCAGTGCAAAATTAAGGCCGCGTGTTGCCGCTTTTTTGCGGTGGGAAGCGATTGTTAACGATCCGCTGGGTGCTATCTTAGCGGCTGTAGTGATGCAGGTGATGATCCTGCATGTTAATCTTCACACGACATTATTCTTTACAAAAACGCTTCCTAATCTGCTCATTGCAGGCGCTGCATCAACGGCTGCGGGAATTTTACCAGCCTATTTGATCCGCTACCTCTTTACGCGTGACCTTATGCCGGAATTGCTGAAAGCGCCGGTTCTTCTCACATTGGCTCTAGTCGTTTTTGAGTTGTGTAATTTGGAGATGGAGGGGGCCGGTCTTATAGCTGTCACCGTCTTTGGGATGGCACTGACGAACCTTCATATTCCCGGATTGAACGATCTACGACGGACAAAAGAATCACTCGTCGTTCTCATGGTGTCTGTGCTGTTTATTTTGCTAACGGCAGACCTTCATCGTGCTGTTTTAGCCCGTTTGACGATCCCGATCGTCTTACTCACTTTGGTTGTCATGTTTGTCGTGCGCCCGCTAGGTATCTTTCTGTCCACGCTCGGCACGACAATGTCCTGGCAAGAGCGTTTATTTGTCGGATGGATTGCGCCGCGTGGGATTGTGGCGGCTGCTGTTGCTGGTGCCGCGGGAATTCGGTTGAGTG
Organism: Saccharibacter sp. EH611; assembly: GCF_009834765.1. Classification (GTDB taxonomy): domain Bacteria; phylum Pseudomonadota; class Alphaproteobacteria; order Acetobacterales; family Acetobacteraceae; genus Saccharibacter. Next base: position 355,469 of record NZ_WVHP01000021.1, read on the forward strand.
CTGCGGGCTATACGTCAGCAGATATGGTGATGCCTGCTGTTTTCGCCGTTATTGCAGTAACGATGCTCTGTCATGGCTTCTCTTTAGGGCCGCTAGCAAAGAAGCTTAAGCTCACACTCTCTGATGAATCAGCGATGGCGATTTTAGGGGCAAGCTCTTGGTCTACCGATTTAGCGGTTTGCTTACATCGCGCCAAGGTTCCAGTCGTGTTGATCGATCAACGGGCACGGGACTTAATGGCTGGAGCCCGCGAGGGTGTGCCGGTGATGAAGGCTGAACTTCTTTCGGAGCATGGGAAGGAGCTGTTAGAGGAGCGGCCAGCGGATTACTTTATCGCTACAACAGGTGACGGCATTTATAATGGGATGGTCTGTGGCCATCTTGCGCCTGATATGGGGCGGCAACGTGTTTTCCAGGTAAGCCCTGGTGTCGCGCGGCTTGACCTTTACCGTGGGTTGTCACGTGATGCGCGCGGTAAAGTGTTGGGTGAACCGTCTTGGAATTATTCGTTTTTTGATACGCTCTTTAGCCGGGGGTGGCGTTTTGTGAGCCGACGCGTTGAGAGTGAGGATGACGCCGTTTTTGGCAAAGATAATAACCGGCTCGATCTTCTTATTGTCAGGAAAGGGCAGGGTATTTTCATTCGTTCTGTTGAAGACGCGACGCGGGTTGCGCCCATGGTTGGTGATCTCATTGTGGGAATGAAGCCCGCTGCTCCACAAAGTGAAGAGAAAGAACCGACAGTGGAGATCCCAGCTGAGGCATTTTCAGGATAAGAGCACGTTAATATGGTAATGCATACTGTGATATATGAGGGTACAAGCGTATGACGGGGCACCACTTCGTTTTAGTTGTGGATAATGATGCAGAAGTGCGGCGTGAGCTGGCTGAGCATATTCATCGTGAACCGTCGTTAGACGTCATTGAGGCTACTGCATTAAGTGAAGCACGGCAGAAGGTAACGGCTGACGATATGCGCGTTGATGCGCTCCTTCTTGATGAAGCGCTTCCAGATGGTGACAGTGTTGAATTTTGTATGGAATTGCGGCAGCAAAAGATCAAAATACCGATTTTGATGATGACGACCTCTCGAGAGGAAGCGGTTATTGTCGCGGGGTTGGATGCGGGGGCGAATGACTATGTCACCAAGCCGCTTCGTGTTCGTGAACTTATGGCACGCCTTCGGGCCCAATTACGTACGTTTGAGAATAGTGAAGATGTCATGCTCGATGTCGGGCCTTATATTTTCAGACCTGCTCATAAGCAATTAGTAGACCCAAGCCGAGGACGGCGGATTCATTTGACAGAAAAAGAAACGTCTATTTTGAAGTATCTTTACCGTGTAGGGCACAAGTCTGTGAGCCGTGAAGTGCTTCTTAATGAGGTCTGGGGGTACAATGCTGGCGTGACGACCCATACGCTGGAGACACATATTTATCGTCTTCGACAAAAGATTGAGCCGAACGCACAACGTAATGCTCTTGTTGTGACAGAAGGGGGCGGGTATCGCCTCAATGCGTATGCTCCGGCTTCGGAGCATTGCTAAGAGGCGATACAGACATAATGTCAGCATTGCCACGTTATGTTTAGTCGCTGTAACCATGAGGATGGGCAGAGCGCCATTTAAAGACTGTCTCAATAATTGCGTCTAAGTCTGTAAATTGCGGTGTCCATCCTGTGTCGCGTCGTAGTATCGAAGCATCAGCAACGAGCATCGCGGGGTCTCCAGCGCGTCTTGGTGCGGCTTCCCAAGGTACGGTGTGGCCTGTAACGCGCTCTACGCTGCGGATAACGTCTAGGTTGGAATAGCCATGTCCTGTGCCAACATTGTAACGGACACTGCGATCATCAATCTGGTCAAGTAGGCGGATATGGGCATCAGCAAGGTCTGTTACATGGATGTAGTCGCGGATACATGACCCGTCCGCTGTTGGATAGTCTGTTCCAAAAAGTTGCAATGCTGGTCGCCGCCCAAGAGCCGCGTCAATAGTGAGAGGGATGAGGTGTGTCTCTGGGCGATGATCTTCTCCTGCACGTCCCTGAGGATCGGAGCCGGCAGCGTTGAAATAGCGTAGGCAGCCACTGCGAAGTTGGTGGATTTGATCTGCCCAATACAGCGTACGCTCAATCATGAGTTTGCTTTCTCCGTAGGGAGAACCGGGTTGGATTAAAGCATCATCAGGGATTGGTGTAGTGCGTTCGGGGCCCCCAAACAAAGCAGCAGTGGACGAAAAAACAATTTTACGAACATTATGTTCAATACATGCTTGGATGAGGTTTAGTGCGGTTTGCGTGTTGTAACGAATATAATGCAAGGGATTGCGCATACTATCCCCCACGAGGGAGAGAGCAGCAAAGTGGAATACGCCATCCCAAGGGCCATCTGCAACACACTCCTGTGTTGCAGAGAGATCCATAAGGTCAACCTGACGGAGTGTCACACCACCAGGTATAGCCTGATGATGGCCTGTGCTGAGATTGTCCAGAACGACCACTTCATGTCCGCGGTCATGTAATGCAAGAACAAGATGGCTCCCCACAAAGCCAGCCCCGCCGGTCACTAAATAACGCATTCTACTTCTCCAATGGAACCTTAAAATGAAATATCGATCATGACAGGCACGTGATCAGATGGACGCTCCCAGTCGCGCGCTTCTTTTAGGACTGTGATGTTTTGGAGGGAAGGAAGGATGTCTGCTGTGAGCCAAATATGGTCAAGGCGGCGGCCACGATTGGATTTTTTCCAGTCACGGTTGCGGTAAGACCACCATGTATAGAGTTTTTCGGGTTCAGGAATGAGGTGGCGCATAGCGTCTTGAAAGCCGGCGTGGCACCAGTCCTGCAAGCGGGAGGTTTCGGCTGGTGTGTGGCTGACGATCTTTAAGAGTTGTTTATGGCTCCACACATCATGTTCATATGGAGCAATGTTGAGATCACCAACTAAAATGCTGCGTGTTGGAGGGTTTTTGCGAAACCATTGGGTCGCTTCATCAACAAATGACAGCTTGTGGGCAAATTTATCATTCTTGTCTGGATCAGGGATGTCGCCGCCTGCAGGCACGTAGAAATTATGTATCTGAACAGGCCCGCTCTCAGTCTCTACAAAAGCGGCAATATGGCGGCAATCATCGCGTTCGCACCAGCGCGGTGTATCTTCGCGGAGGCGGAGCGGAAGGCGTGAAAGAATAGCCACGCCATTATAGCTTTTCATGCCTTTATAGAATTGATGGGTAAAGCCAAGTTCTGCGAGGGCTTCCTTAGGGAAAAGCGGATCAGGAACTTTTGTCTCTTGCACGCACATCACATCGGGAGAATATTTTTCTGCAAGACGCTGAAGGAGAGGTAAACGCAAGCGGAGAGAATTCATGTTCCAAGTGATGAGGCGCATGCAATATCGATCCTTCAGTGGGCTTTTGGGTGGAGGGGTCTTGTGACTATGCTCTGACATCGCGATGTAAAGGATATCAAGCATTCAGGGAAGATCATGACACAGAAGCCTCTTATCACATTTGATACGCATATTGATATTTCGTGGCCTGAGCGGACAGCAGCAGGGTTGCCTGCATGGGTGGGGGAGACGCAAGAGGATTTGTGGAAGCGAGAGACATCGCGTCGCTTTACAGTGCCAAAAGCGCAGCAGGGGGAGCTAACAGCCGCTTGTTTGGCCGCCTATATTCCGCAATTTTTACTGACGCCGGAAGGGTATGAGGCGGCGTGGAAGCGTGTTCAGGCAATGCTAGAGACCATTCACACAAGTGTTGCGTGTGCTCCAGAAAAGAATCAGGCACGTCTGTGCGTAACGGAACGTGACATCCGTGAAGCCGTTGAGAGGGGGACGGTGGCGATTGTCCCTGTGGTCGAGAATGGTTACGCGATTGGAGAAGATCCATCACGTATTGCTTGGCTCGCCCAGCAATATGGGGTGCGCTATATGACGCTCACCCATAATGGCCATAATCAGCTTGCTGATGCGGCTGTGGCGCGGGGAGAGGCCGAGAAAAAATATGGAGGCCTTTCTACGCTGGGGCGTGAGGTGATCGCGGAGATGAACCGTCACGCGATGGTGGTTGATGTATCCCATACATCCAAGCAGAGCATGATGCAGGCAACGGAGCTGTCGAGCGCTCCTGTGTTAGCGAGCCATTCGTGTGTGCGCGCTTTATGCGATCATCCGCGCAATTTGGACGATGAGCAGCTGGATCGTTTGCGTGATACGGGTGGGTTACTTCAAGTCACGGCGATGGGAGCGTTCCTAAAACGAGGCGGAGGTGGAACGCTGGAGACGCTAATTGACCATATTACCTATGCGGTGCAGCGCATAGGGGTGGAGCATGTTGGGTTTTCGTCAGACTTTGATGGTGGAGGCGGCATAGAGGGCTGGGAAGATGCCTCTCAAACAGCTTCTGTTATTGAGCGCCTTAAACAGGCTGGTTTCGATGAGAGTGAACGGCGTGCCTTATGTGGTGAGAATATGATGCGCCTTTTAAAACAGGCTGAAAATGCTGCATTGCAATAGGGTGTCAAGGGGAAACATAAGGAAATTTATGCAATAATGATCAAAATTGTCCACTATTTTTTCACCATGAGGGATTGACATAAGTCTTCCTCTTAAAACTCATCTGTGATTTCTTGAGGAAACTCAAAAGCAAAAGGAAACTTTATTTTTCAGCACGTTATGATGATTGATTAAAAAATAGGCAATTTGAAGGCAGAGAAGAGAACTCCTGCTGTGCGGGCGTTTGCTCTCGTTGTATTCACAGGGTTATCCACAGGAATAGTGGATGAGTGCACAGAGTGCCGTGTCGAGGGAATGAAACGATGGAAAGTCATAGTGATGGAGAGGGAGCGGATACCGTTAAAGGTGTAGCGGTCATCAAGAAGACTCTTAAACTGATTCCTGACCGTCCCGGTGTCTATCGCATGCTAGGGGCTAAAGGAGAGGTTCTGTACGTCGGAAAAGCTCTGAACCTTAAAAAGCGCGTTGTGTCTTATACGCACGTTGCTCGTTTACCCGAACGTTTGCGCCTCATGGTGTCATTGACAGCGGATATGGAAATCGTTGTGACGCAGACAGAGGCTGAAGCTCTGCTGCTGGAGGCTAATTATATTCGGCGGATGCAACCGCGGTTTAATATTCTGCTTCGTGACGATAAAAGCTACCCATGGCTGCTTCTAACCGGCAATCATAATTTCCCACGACTAACGCGTCAGCGTGGGAGGCCGCAAAAAAATGCTGTTTATTGGGGGCCGTTTGCGTCGTCCAAGGCCGTTGAGCAAACGATGCAGGTGCTTCAACGTGCTTTTTTACTCAGGACATGTAGTGATTCTGACTTTGCGTCGCGTACACGCCCTTGCTTGCAATACCAAATAAAGCGCTGTTCAGCTCCATGTGTGGATCGTATTTCACGTGGTGACTATGCGAATCTTGTTGCCCAAGCCCGAGCTTTTCTAGCAGGAGGAGGCCGTGAGCTACAGCAGCAGCTCACCCAAGAAATGGAAGAGGCAGCAGAGGCGATGGCCTTTGAGCGTGCAGCACTGATTCGGGATCGTATTCGCGGTTTCGCAAATCTTCGTTCCTCGAATGTAATCAATCCTACCACTATTGACGAAGCAGATGTGATTGCGTTGTGGCAAGAGGCAGGACGCACGGGAATACAGGTTTTCTTCATCCGCGGCGGGCGTAATAATGGGAATCGCGCCTTTTATCCGCAGCACGATCAGGATGAAACAGCCGAATCGGTGTTGAGTGCGTTTCTGATCCAGTTTTATGACGATAAGCCACCGCCAGCGCAGATAATTACTCATGTTTCTTTGTCAGAGAAGAAACTGCTTGAAGAGGCATTATCGCTTCAAAAAGGGCGGAAAGTTCAGATTTTGCAGCCACAACGCGGGGATAAGAAGGCGGTATTGGATCATGCGCTTCTGAACGCGAAGGAAGCTCTTGAGCGTAAGCTTGCGGAAAGCGCGGGGCAGAAGAAGCTTCTAGAAGGTGTTGCTGAGCTGTTTGACCTTCCTAAACCACCATCACGGATTGAGGTGTACGATAACTCTCACATCATGGGGCAGTGCCCTTATGGTGTTATGATTGTTGGTGGGCCAGAGGGGTTCGTGAAACGAGCATACCGTAAATACGCTATTCGGGGGCCCGTCACACCGGGGGATGATTTTGGGATGATGCGAGAGGTTATGACGCGGCGCTTCTCCCCCGCACGGCAAAAAGAGGGCTTGGAAGGAGAGCGTGACCAATGGCCTGATTTGCTGTTGATTGACGGAGGGAAGGGGCAGGTCAGCGCTGTTCGTGCAATTCTTGAGGAGCTGGGCGTCACGGATGTACCGATTGTTGGTATTGCCAAAGGGGAGGATCGTAACGCAGGGCGAGAATGGTTTTTAGTGCAAGGAAAAGAACCATTCCAGCTGCCCCCGCAGGATCCTGTGCTCTATTATCTTCAACGGTTGCGTGACGAATCCCACCGCTTCGCGATTACAACACATCGGGCAGGGCGATCTAAAAAATTGGTGAAGTCAGGGCTCGATGACGTGCCGGGCATTGGGTCTGTGCGGAAAAAAGCGCTCATGACGCGTTTTGGCTCGTTAAGGAATATTAAGTTGGCTTCGATAGAGGAATTAGGGCATGTGCCTGGAATTAATCACGAAATGGCGCAGGTCATTTATGGATATTTTCATCCAGAATGGGTAAGACAGCAGAGTGCCCTGAAGGAGCTGCATGATTAAAACATTGCCGGTTGTAAGAGAGCTCCTTTGACGAGATGATGACCATTATTTTTTCCTCTTGGATGTAAGCAGATGCTGACAGATCTTCCCAATCTTTTGACGCTTCTGCGGATTGCCGCCATCCCTGTTTTGGTAGGACTCGTAGCTACTCAGAACCAAACCGCCTGCATAGTGGCTTTTGGTGTCTATATCGCTGCTTGTATTACAGACTACTTTGATGGTGCCTTGGCCCGTTCACGCAAGCAAACGTCAGATCTAGGGCGTATGATGGACCCTATCGCTGATAAGCTTCTGGTCGGAGCAATGTTGTTGGTGCTTGCGGGGACTCAACAGTTACAGCTTTGCGCACTTTATGCGGCGATTATCATTATGCTGCGTGAAATTGCTATCAGCGGCTTAAGAGAGTTTATGGCATCACGCCGTGAAACAGTGCCTTCAACGCGCTTGGCGAAGTGGAAGACCGCTATTCAAATGTTTGCCATTGGTTTCCTCGTGTTGGGTGATAGAGGTGGAGAGGTGCTTCATCTTTCGTGGTTGCCTCTGACAATGATAGGGAGTGTCCTGTTGTGGGTCTCTGTCGTGCCTACTCTCGTTAGTGGGTGGGGTTATCTTCGTGCTGGCTTCTCTCGTATGGGAGTATGAGGGGCTGCAGAGAGGACAGTCCTTTGTTTTTTCTGTTATAAATATGTCGCAGCGAATGAGTGATGTGCAAAGAGCCTCTATCCTTGATGGAAGAGTTGCGCAAAAGTCATTCTTGGAGCGTGTCGAGCCGTTTGTATGGGCTGTGTTATGGTAACATACGCTTTATGGCTTTAATTTAAGGCAAGAGAGAGGTTGAATGAAAAAGGTCGCCGTTCTGATGCTGTGTCTTGCGGCGAGCGGATGTGCGGGCCTCAAGAAACATTCAGAAGATACTTTCTGGCCTTTTGGTGATCCAAACGCTCCTAAGAGTGAGAGTGAAAACTTTCGTCGTGTTCGTGGTGAGTATGTAGCAGAACAGCCTCTTGTGACTCAGCAAGGGGATGTATGGCCGGGGCAGCCTGATGCTGTACCAACCGTTAAGGATATGAATAATCCTAACAGTCGCTTTAGTCGCTCTTTTCAGCGTTCAATCAAAGGGCTTAATAGCGATCTTGACCAGCAACAGCTGGCTAATGGTGAAACATTGGCTCTTGGTGAAAATGTCGCGACCGAAAAAGGGGTACAACGTCGGAGCAGCGCTTCAGAGCCTGGGAGTTTGCCTTCTCATGTTCCTGATCGCGCCAAAAACTATTTAGAGGGGCCTAACCGTAAGAGTGTCGCTATTCCAAATGGCGATGGAACGACCACGCTAGTGGGGCCTGATGGCACTGTGCGTGTTGTTCGGGGGGATCCTACAGTGGCGATGCAGCAGCCTGCTCAGCGTGCTTCTACACCATCTAAAAAGCATGATGATAAACCGCATCATAAGAAGCACCATAAACATGGCGATACTTCGTCAAAGAAGAAGCATGAGCATCACAAAAATCCTGCTCATAAGAAGCATCATCACAGGCTTTTTGGCGCATAATATTGAGGGAACGCATTTTTTTTAGTGATTGAAACCTCTTCAAGGAAGAGAAAGACTTGACCTGAAGGGCACAACACATCATTGTTCCCACCCAAAGGTGGGGTATGCTGCTTGGACAAAAAAGCGGTGTCCCTTAACACGGCAGCAGTCCGAGGGGTATTATGGCCAAGACAAACGTTATCAAAATTCGTCTCGTTTCTTCCGCAGATACGGGGTATTTCTATGTCACGAAGAAGAACGCACGCTCTGCGACAGGGAAGATGGAAGTGCGTAAGTACGATCCAGTAGCCCGCAAGCACGTTCTCTTCCGTGAAGCAAAGATCAAGTAACCCACTTTGTTGATGTGGTTACAAGAAAAGCGGCCTTAGGGCCGCTTTTTTTATGTGCTCTCACTAAAGTGCTGCGCTTTGGGAGCGATAGGATATTAATAAAGATGTTCATGGTCGCCGTAAGGGACCACAATATCGCCTTCACGCGTGTTGTTGAGCATCGTGCGACTACGTTCATCAAGCATGTCAGGGTCGAGCGCTTGTTCACCCAAAGCTGTGACACGGCGATGCCAGATATCTTGTTCCTGATGAGCGTCGTGCAAAGCCTGCTGAGCTTGAGACAACAATATACTGCGCTGTTGGTAGGCTTCTATGCCATGCGCTCCATGAAGAGCATTCCAGATGAAATAAGCGGTGAGCGCAAGGAAAATGCAAGGAGGTAGCGTAGCTCGAAGCCCGCGTTGCATTAGGCTGGTAGCACTCATTCTTCCGTCCTCCCGTAGAGCCCCTCTGGACATATAGAAATGGCAGAGAAATACCCTATCGGAATTTTTGACAAAGAAAAAGCCTCCGCCCCTAGGAAAAGGGACGAAGGCTTTCGCTAAGAGAACAGATAGAAACTATCTACGTCACTTAGGCTTTCAGAATGCTACGACCAGCGTACTGAGCGCTTGCACCCAGATTCTGCTCAATGCGGATCAGCTGGTTGTATTTTGCCATCCGGTCAGAGCGGGACATAGACCCAGTCTTAATCTGCCCTGTGTTCACAGCAACAGCGAGGTCAGCAATCGTGGTGTCTTCTGTTTCACCTGAACGATGGCTCATCACTGTGGTGTAACCAGCACGTTGTGCCATTTCGACAGCACGCAGTGTTTCGGTTAGTGTACCGATCTGGTTCACCTTCACGAGCAGGGAGTTTGCAACATGGTTTTTAATGCCGCGTTCCAGACGTGTTGGGTTCGTCACGAACAGATCGTCACCGACCAGTTGCAGACGATGGCCCAGACGCTTCGTCAGCTCAGCCCAACCTTCCCAGTCATCTTCGCTCAGACCATCTTCGATGGACACGATTGGGAAGCGCTGGCTCAGGTCATCAAGGTAAGAAACCATCTCGCTGGAGGAGAAGCTCTTGCCTTCACCCGTCATTTCATAACGGCCGTTCTTGTAGAACTCTGAAGAGGCACAGTCGAGCGCGAAAGTGATGTCTTCACCCAAGCGATAGCCTGCATCCTTAACAGCCTTAGAAATGTATTCTAGGCCTTCTTCGGTCGTCTTCAGGTTAGGGGCAAACCCACCTTCATCACCAACACCCGTGCTCAGACCGTTAGCAGCAAGGTCTTTCTTCAAGTGGTGGAAGATTTCAGAACCCATGCGGATAGCTTCAGCAACGGTGGATGCACCGACGGGCTGAATCATGAATTCTTGGAAGTCGATTCCGTTATCAGCATGCTCACCACCATTGATGATGTTCATCATTGGGACAGGCATGACATGGGCGAACGTGCCGCCAACATAACGGTACAGTGGCAGATCCAGCTCTTCAGCAGTAGCGCGCGCTACGGCGAGGGACACACCCAAGATGGCATTCGCACCCAAACGGCCCTTGTTAGGGGTGCCGTCAAGATCAATCATTGCTTGGTCAATGGCGATCTGTTCTTCAGATTCCATGCCGCGCAGTTTTTCAACAATTTCCGTGTTGACGGCGTTAACAGCTTTTAGAACCCCTTTACCGAGGAAGCGTTTCTTGTCGCCGTCACGCAATTCGACGGCTTCATGAACGCCGGTGGAAGCACCAGACGGAACAGCAGCGCGACCCGTTACACCGGAAGCCAGCTCGACATCCACTTCAACCGTCGGATTGCCACGGCTGTCTACGATTTCACGGGCGGTAATATCAACAATAGCGCTCAAGGGAATTCTCCTGACTCTATGCGGCGAGGTCCGCCCGGCCTATGATTAGGCCCGGGTTACCCCGCTAACACTATATTTCAGTCTCAAAATCGGAGCCCGAGGTCAATTGATATGAAGCCTTTTCCTGTTGTAGCTGCCATGTTTCTTTTGCTGGGCGGTATTTTTTGCTTTTTAATGGGAGGGTGGCTATTCCTAGCTGGTGTCCTTGTCCCATTGCCTCATCTCAGTGTGGTGATGCTGCTTTATGGCGGTTGTCTTCTTGCGTTTCAGGGGGCTATTCATTGGGGGTTAACGGTTGAGAAACCAGAGATTATTCTCCCTCAGGGGAGTGGCGCTTCTGAAAGACGACGTGTCTTTCTGGGACTCGCTTTTTTCCTTTGGGGGTGGGTTGCGCTGTGCGTAGGTCTGCTATGCACCATACAAAGTGGTTACGCGATGATCATCATCGGGTTTATCGGTGGGTTTTCTCTCGAACGAGTCGCAGCACGTCGTGGTGAACTGCCTCAGGGTTTCTTGCTGATTAAGGGTGTTCTTACCACTTTGATGGTTCTGGGCTTTCTAGCAGCTCTTATGTCGCCACAGGGGCATTTCTAACGATCAGTGCACAGTCGTATCTCTGAGTGGGTAGAGCTTTAAAAGAGATACGACTTTTCTAAATCTTGAATCACAAGGCGATTATAAATTTTTGCAGCCGAAAAATGATAGCCGTCTTTGAAGCGATATCATCTTCGACGTCCTTGGTGTGATATATGAAGGGTTGGTATGAAAGTTTTTCTGGAACAAGTATCGCGAAAAGATTCTTAAACTCATCAATCGTTCTGTTTGCTGGCTCTCTAATGTGATGGTAGTTGCCATTTTCGCGTTTTTGTAAACAAAAATACTCACGGTATTCTTTGGATAAGAATATGCCTACTTCTGTAGTAAAAAGATTCTCGTCAGACATGAAACAGTATGGATAAAAGAACGGAAATTTATTTTTTAGGTGACTGGTCTGTTCTATGAGTGTGTGTAACTTATATAGAGTACGCTCAGCACATATACTGCGGGCTTAATCTATTTATATCTTCAGAGAGGGTTTCTTGATTGAGCTGATTTATGAGAAGTTCATTATCAAGAGATCAAGCATAACAGGAATACGTGAAATCTTTGAAAAGTCGCTTAGATATGTTTAAGTGTTTTGACATGCTCTTTTGTTTCTATCTTTTTTAAGGCCCATAAGATTTCACTAGACTATCAATCGCTTTAAGGCGCTGAAGTAACGTTTTCATCTCGCCTAAGGGCACCATGGTGGGGCCATCGCTTGGTGCATTGTCGGGGTCTTCGTGGGTTTCGATAAACAGAGCGGCAACACCTACAGCAAGCGCTGCACGGGCGAGGGGTTCGACGAACTCCCGTTGACCGCCGGTTGCATTTCCCAGACCACCGGGTTGCTGCACAGAATGTGTTGCATCAAAGACCACAGCATGGCCGGTTTGGGCCATGGTGGGCAGGGCTCGCATATCGTTGATGAGGGTATTGTAGCCGAAGCTTGTTCCGCGATCACATAGAAGGATGCGTTCGTTTCCCGTAGAGGTGATTTTATCAACGATATTACGCATATCACCCGGAGCGAGGAACTGTCCTTTTTTGACATTGATCGCGCGGCCCGTGCGGCCTGCCGCGAGCAGCAAGTCCGTTTGACGACAGAGGAAAGCCGGGATCTGCAAAACATCAACGGCTTCAGCGGCAATAGCGCATTGCTCAGGTGAATGAACATCCGTTAGCACAGGAATATTAAATTCCCGCCGAATATCAGCCAAAATTGAGAGACCTGAATCAATTCCCACGCCGCGCGCACTATGGAGAGAGCTGCGATTCGCTTTGTCGAAGCTGCTTTTATAGATCAAGCCAATATCAAGCTCATGACAGAGGCGCGTAAGCGCCTCAGCCATAAAGCAAGCATGATCACGTGACTCGATTTGGCATGGGCCAGCAATCAAGGTGAAAGGTTGGTCTTGCCCAATCGTCAGGTTTCGCAGCTGGAAGCTCACGCGTCGGCATCCTGTTGTGCATGTTTTTGTTGCTCTTTGGCGGCTTTAACAAAACCAACAAAAAGCGGATGAGGATCAAAAGGCTTCGAGAGAAGCTCTGGATGATATTGAACCCCAATGAACCACGGATGATCTGGGTATTCCACAACTTCCGGCAGAACCCCGTCAGGAGACATACCTGAGAAGCGCAACGATGTTTTCTCAAGTACCTCCCGGTAATGAACGTTCACTTCCCAACGATGACGATGACGCTCACGAATATCGGTGCGTCCGTAAACCTCCGCAACACGAGATCCAGGTGTGAGTGTTGCAGGGAAGGCACCAAGGCGCATGGTTCCGCCAAGGTCGCCCCCTTCACGTCGGCGAAGGAGCTCCGTCCCTTGGGCCCATTCTGTCATGAGGCCAACGAGAGGCTCATCTGTTGGGCCGAACTCTGTGGAAGAAGCCTTAGGCAGTCCTGCGAGTGAACGTGCACATTCAATGACAGCCATTTGCATACCAAAGCAAATGCCAAGGAAGGGGATATGATTTTCACGTGCATAACGGACAGCACTGATTTTACCTTCCGCACCACGCTCTCCAAAGCCGCCGGGGACTAAGATGGCACTCGCGCCGCGGAGGAGTTCATCAATTTGTCCTGGTTTTTCCAGCTCTTCCGAGTCGATCCAGTCCATACGAACACGGACATTATTGGCGATTCCACCGTGTAATAGTGCTTCGGCAAGAGATTTGTAGCTATCGAGAAGGGCCGTATATTTTCCTACGACAGCGACTCGTACTTCACCCTTTGGTTCACGAATGCCACGAACAATATTCTCCCAACGTGAGAGATCCGGCGAATCGTCATGAGGAAGGCCGAAATAACGAAGTACTTCGCGATCCATTCCCTGCTGATGATACGCGATAGGGCACGCGTAAATTGTATCAACATCCATTGCTGCAATAACGGCTTCAGAGCGTACATTGCAGAAGCTAGCAATCTTGCGGCGTTCAGTTTGCGGAATAGGGCGATCTGAACGGCACAGAAGAATCTGCGGTTGGAGCCCAACATTTTGGAGTTCTTTAACAGAATGCTGGGTTGGTTTTGTTTTGAGCTCCCCAGCGGAGGGGATGAAAGGAAGAAGAGTAAGATGGACAGAAATAGTCTGGTCGTAACCGAGGTCATTACGCAGCTGACGAATCGCTTCCAAGAAAGGAAGGCTTTCAATATCGCCAACGGTTCCACCAATCTCGACTAGGACAAAATCATAGCCGTCTGTCTCAGAGACTACGGCCTCTTTGATCGCATCAGTAATATGGGGGATAACCTGCACGGTGGCCCCAAGATAGTCACCGCGCCGTTCGCGGGCGATAACATCTGAATAGAGTCGTCCCGTCGTGGTGTTGTCAGAACGGCGAGCGTGAACCCCTGTAAAACGTTCATAATGGCCAAGATCAAGGTCCGTCTCAGCGCCATCATCGGTGATGAATACTTCACCGTGCTGATACGGACTCATCGTGCCAGGATCAACGTTCAGGTAGGGGTCAAGCTTCCGTATCCGGACCTTGTGCCCACGGGCTTGGAGGAGGGCGGCCAAAGCCGCCGAGGCGATACCTTTACCGAGAGAGGAAACAACCCCACCGGTGACAAATACAAAGCGCGTCATGGGAGGTCTTCATACACTGAAGACCCCCTCAGAGGGAAGCAGCAACTGCATCAATTCTACAATGTTTTCACATAAAGTAGAGGAAGGCATGGTGCAGCGAGGGCAAGGCGAGGCTTTATGGCTTATGTTGAGCCGGTGTCGAAGGGGTATTTGCCTTATGAGAAGCCGCTGTATCCTGCGTAGCAGCAGGAGGTTGGGAGAGGATATCATGTCCCGTAGCGCCCGTTGATGCACCACGGTTAAGGACATCCAGCGTAAGGCACAGAATCATAAACAGAGCGGCTAAAACGCCAGTCCCGCGGGTGAGCAGAGTAGCTGTGCCCCGTCCTGTCATAAAAGCGCCGACCCCTTGGCCGCTCCCTATCCCTAATCCACCCCCTTCACTGCGCTGGATCAGGATAATGCCGATCAAGGCAAGAGCAACTAAGACAGTGACGACAAGCAAAAAAGTGGTCATGAACAAAAGGGTCCAATAAGTTTATGAGGGCGAAGAGGAGGGAACCTCCGTTGCGGCCCGGATAATATCGAGGAAGCTCTGAGCTTCCAAACTGGCACTTCCAACGAGAACCCCATCTACCCCGTCAATAGAAAGAAGAGAAGGGGTTTGGACAGAAGTAACCGACCCGCCATACAGAACCGGCACGCGAATGTCATCTGTCATTAAGCGCATGGGCAACAAAGCGCGGATCAAAGAAAGCTTTCTTTGAAGCTCTTCATGGGACGGCGTAATGCCGCTTCCAATGGCCCATACAGGCTCATATGCGACGATTCCTCTGAACCCGCGCGTGAGAGAACCTTCAATTTGGCCGGCTAAAACACTTGCCGCGCGGCCTTCATTACGTTCTGCGAGATGCTCACCGATACAAACGATTGGGATGAGCCCTGCAGCCGTGGCAGCCTTAACTTTTTGACGGATAACGGCATCTGTTTCGCCATGATTTTGGCGGCGCTCTGAGTGACCTAAAATAACGTAACGGGCCCCAAGCTCTGTCAGCATTTTCGCAGATATATCGCCAGTAAAGGGCCCGGAAGGAGCCGGATAACAATCTTGCGCGCCAAGAGAGATACGCTCTGTTGGCAAATCATGCTTGCGAAGAATGTGATTAACGCCTGAAAGCTGCGTATAAGGCGGGCAGATAACAGTCCGTATATGGGAGGGAGGAGGGGTGTCCTCCAAGGCTTTTGTGACGTCCCCAGCGAGTGTCAGGCCGCGCTCGTGTTGGGCCTGCATTTTCCAGTTCCCAATCACAAATTTGGGTGCTGTGCTCATAGTGCTTTCCCCCCATCGACATCTCCCCCTCCACCTAGAAAGGGAGGGTGGTGCTGGTCAATTTGTCTCAGCATCATTATGCTGCCAAACACTCTAGCGGGGTTTGCCCGTTAATACCATCCTGCCTCCGGATTAAGTGATATTCGATTCTATGATTACTGCTCTGCGTCATTTTGTTGTTGACACTTGGATAGGTCGGGTCATTGCCCTCGCTATCTTTGTTGCGTTTATTGGCCTTAGTGGCAGTTTTATGGGGCTTTCTGGTGGCCTAGGAGGAATGTCACCTGGCGATATAACGCAAATTGGCCACTATAAAATTACACCACGTGACTTTGCTCGTAGTATTCAGCAGCGTTTGGGGTATTTGCAACAAAGTGGTGTGCCTCTTAGTGCATTGCGTTCGCCAGCAGCCCAGCAGGAAGTCAGTTTTGAATCCTTGCGTGACCTTCTTACGCTCAAAGGAGCACAGCTTGCCGGGGAACGGAACGGGGTGACCCCGAGTGATGAACTGATCCGCCAAACGGTTTTTTCCATGCCGGAATTTCGTGATGCTCAGGGGCATTTTAGTGCGGACAAAATGAACCAGCTGCTTCAGAGTAATGGATTGCAGCATCAGGATTTGATTGAGCAGGTTCGGCAGTCAAAAACAGCTCAAGCAACGATGTTTGGGCTGGCCCAACATGTCACCGTGCCTAAAGCGGAACTCGATCAAATGGTTCGTTTTTATACTGAGGCTCGCAAAGTTGATCTGATACAGCTTCCCTTTTCTGCAGGGAAAGTTCCCTCCCAACCAAGTGACGCACAGTTGAAACGCTTTTATGACAATCATCCATGGTTGTTTAAGGAACCAGAATACCGTCATGCACGTATTGTCGTGCTTTTGCCGAGTAAGGTAGAGGTCACGGATGATGTTGTGCGCGCGATTTATAAGCAGCGTACGCGCGATTATAATCAGCCAGAAACGCGCAGCGTAGAGGTGCTGGGCTTCGATAATGAGGCTACGGCGCAAAAGGCAGCGCATAGCTGGCAGGAGGGAGCAACATGGGAGAGTATTCAAAAGGCTTTCCCACAGGCTATTCCGGCGACGCTTCCTAATGCTCGTCCAGAGGATTTGCCTGATGAAGCGTTGGCGAAAGCGGCTTTTTCAGCGCATTCGGGTCAAGTTATGGCGCCGGTTAAAACGGCTATGGGGTGGAGTGTTGTGCATGTCACGAGCATTACGGCACCTCATCAGGTCAGTTATGAGCAGGCAGCGCCGGAGATTCGTGCAGAGGTTCAGAAGGCTGAGCCTTCTGTTGTGCCGTCTCAGCATATGCAGGCGTTTCAGGAAGCTGTTGCTGGCTCAACAGAGCTTGATAAAATCCCAGCAGATATTGGCGCCGTTCCTGTCGAAGGCACGCTTGATGCGCAGGGGATGACGGCTGAAGGCTCTCCAGCTCCTCTCCCGGGGGACGAAGCAACGCGCAAGGCGATTGTGCAGCAGGTTTTCTCACAGGCGAAGGGGGACTATCCGCATGTTGTGTCTCTTCCTAACGGGGGTGGCTTTGCTGTTGTGGTGGAAAATGTTCAGCCCGGACAGCAAAAAGCGTTTGATACGGTGCGTGCGGATGTAACGACCGCATGGCAAGAAGAGCAGCAAAAGCGCGCGCAGGAAGCGCGTGCGACTGCTTTATATCAGAGCGCGAAGAAAGACGGGCTACAGCACGCCTTGTCTGGTCAGCCTGAAGAAGCAAATCTGCGTAAAGATGAGCGTTTTTCGCGCCTACAAAAGCGGAGCGACATGCCTGAGCTCATTAACCGGGCGGCTCTAAACCAAAATGTTGGCCAGACGGCGATGCTCCAAGAGGGGAGTAGTTTTTGGTTGGTACAGGTGACGGGAAGTGCGGCTCCTGCCACGGGTGAGCAGGAGGCTGTGCGTCAGCGTGTTGAACAACAGCTCCTCCAAGGGTTGCAAGGTGATCTTATCGAAAGCCTAGGCAGTAGCTACCAGCGCGAAACGTCCCATCGCGCTTTGAATACAGAGCTTTTCCATCAAGTCAGTGAGCAAATTTTTGGCCGCCTTGTTGGCGGTGCAGGGCAAGGTCAGTAATGAGCAATATTCTTTATAGTGTTGAGGCAGCAGACCTGCTGACGCCGTTATCCGCGTTTCTGCGATTGGCAGAATTGCCTGATGATCCTTATCGTCTATTTTTTGAAAGCGTTGAGGGGGGCGAGGCGCGCGGTCGTTATTCTATCATCGCGTTGATGCCTGATACGGTCTGGGTCTGTCAGGATGGCCAAGCAAAGCGCGATGGCGTTGTGCAGGAAGAAGGGCCGCTTCCCTCGCTCAATAAGCTGATTACGGAAAGTCGTATGGAGCTTCCTGAAGAGCTTCCCCCTATGATTGGTGGGGTCTTTGGGGTGTTGGGCTACGATATGGTGCGTCAGATGGAGGTCTTGCCTCATGCACCAGAAAATGACCTAGACCTTCCAGAGGGCGTGATGATTCGCCCACGTCTTTTTGCTGTTTTTGATACGGTGCGCGACGAACTCATTTTGGCAGCTCCCGTGCGTCATAAGGATGGTCGTGAAGCGGCTGCTGGGCTGTTGGAGAAAGCGCGTGAGGCCTTACGGCAGCCTCTTTCTTATGAGGCAGAGGCTTTGCCCGAGGGCACAGAGCTTGATGAACCGCAGTCCAATGTAACACCCGACCAGTTTCGGTCGAATGTGTTGCGGGCGAAAGACTATATTGCCGCTGGGGATGCGTTCCAGGTTGTGCCAAGCCAGCGTTTCCAAACGGCTTTCCCGCTCTCCCCTCTGGCTTTGTATCGCAGCTTGCGTCGCATTAACCCAGCGCCTTTCTTATTTCTGATGGAGCTGGGGGCTTTTACGCTCGTCGGGTCGTCACCGGAAATTTTGGTGCGTTTGCGGCGGGGGCAGGTAACAGTACGTCCTCTGGCCGGCACGAGGCCGCGCGGCAAGGATCGTGCGCAGGATCAAGCATTAGAAAAAGAATTGCTTTCTGACACAAAAGAGCTTGCTGAGCATTTAATGCTGATTGATCTAGGACGGAATGATGTGGGGCGTGTCTCACAGCCTGGCTCTGTTGCGGTGCCTGACCAATTTGTGATTGAGCGCTATAGCCATGTGATGCATATTTCCTCCACGGTAACGGGGCAGATTAAGCCGGAACTTGGGGCGCTAGACGCTCTTTCGGCCGCCTTCCCGGCAGGGACACTAACAGGGGCTCCTAAAATCCGTACCATGGAAATTATCGACGAGCTCGAGCCAACGCGTCGAGGGCCTTATGCAGGCTGTGTGGGGTATTTTGGTGCTGATGGCGAGATGGATACGTGCATTGGTCTGCGGATGGCGTTGCTCAAAGATGGCCAGATGTATGTGCAGGCAGGATGTGGCGTTGTGGCTGATTCTGATCCAGAGGCGGAATATCAGGAGACGCGCGCAAAGGCACGAGCTCTTTTCTCTGCGGCTGAACATGCGGTGAAAACGGCTATACGGGTTGGAAAGCCGACGAACAATGCCCACTCTCAGTCAGTAACTGATGAGAAAAAGGGGTAGAGGTCTGATGATTCTCCTGATTGATAATTACGACAGCTTTACCTTCAACCTCGTTCATCATTTTGGAGCGCTGGGTATTGAGTGCCTCGTTAAACGTAACGATGCACTCTCTGCGGAAGAGGCGATTGCCTTAAACCCGGAAGCAATCGTGCTGTCTCCAGGGCCATGCTCTCCTGATGAAGCTGGTATTTGTTGTGATGTGATCCGCTTGGCTGCGGGGAAGATTCCCGTCTTGGGCGTATGTCTGGGCCATCAGGCTATCGGACAGGTGTTTGGAGCCGATGTTGTGCGTGCTCCTGAGCCAATGCACGGCAAAATTAGTGCGATGCATCATGATGGAAGCGGTGTGTTTGAAGGGCTGCCAGAGCCTGTGAATATGGTGCGCTATCACAGCCTTACGGTAAAACCGGAGAGCATTGCGGAACCTCTCATTGTTAATGCACGCACAGAAGATGGAGTCGTTATGGGGCTGCGGCATCGTGAGTACCCTATTCATGGCGTGCAGTTTCATCCAGAAAGCATTGCTTCTGATTCTGGACGTGCACTCCTTGCGAACTTCTTACGTCTTGCTGGTGTCGTGAAGGAAAAAGCCTGATGGGTGAGAAGGGGCAGATGCCTTCTGTGAAAGCTTTGTTAAGAAAGGCGGTTTCAGCTGAGCCCTTCTCAATAGAAGAGGCGCGCTCATTAGATGAAGGAGGTGTATGTGAACCCTCTTTATCTGATTCACAATGCGTAGCCTTTCTGACCGCTCTTTATATGCGTGAGAAAAGAGGTGAGGACTTTCGTTCGCTACCTTGTTTCTCACGTATAGAGCTGGTTCTAGCTGACCTTACGAGTGATAAAGACAGCGCCGCTTCTTTCCCGACTATGTTGAAAACGGTGCTCTCGGGGGCTTCGTTATCGGCTGAAAAGGCAGAGGAAGCTTTTGACGCGATTATGGGCGGTGCTGTGTCCGAAGCTCAACTCGCGTCTTTTTTGACGGCTCTGCATATGCGGGGAGAAACGCCTGAAGAGCTTCTCGGAGCTGTTCGTACGGTACGGCGTCATATGACGCCTCTTCGGCATGTGCCACCGAATGCGATTGATGTGTGTGGGACAGGAGGTGATGGCCTTGGCACGCTAAATGTCTCGACAGCGACAGCTTTCGTGCTGGCTGGGTTGGGGGTGGACGTTGCCAAGCATGGTGGGCGTGCCCTGTCATCAAGAGCAGGGGCGACGGACGTACTGGAGGCGCTGGGCATTCCTGCAGATGGAGATGTGGCGCGACAGGAGCAGCGCTTGCAACGCGATCATTTAGCTTTTCTAGCTGCGCCGTATCATCATACAGCGATGAAAAAAGCAGCTTCTGTGCGTAAGGATCTAGGCTTTCGGACTTTATTTAATTTGCTAGGCCCTCTTTGCAACCCAGCGGGGGTAAAGCGGCAGCTTGTGGGTGTTTTTGACAAACGCTGGTGTACGCCTGTGGCGGATGTACTGGGGCAGCTTGGCGGAGAATCGATTTGGGCTGTCCAAGGTGAGACTGACGAAGGCCCGATTGATGAGCTGACACTTGCCGGGCCAAGTCATATTTCTGTGTGGGAACAAGGCCAGAGACGTGAGGTAACGATTACACCAGAAATGGCGGGTTTTTCTGTGCAACCTGTGCGTGAAGTCCGTGGAGGCACGCCTCAAGAGAATGCACAGCGTATGGAAGCGTTATTTAAAGGCGAAAAAAGCTGTTATCGCGATACAGTGTTACTTAATGCAGCTGTGGCTCTTCATGTCGCTGGGCGTGGCTCTTTATGGGGCGGAGAGCAGGTTTCTTCACAATCATTACAGCATCTTATTGCTCAAGCTGAGCGGTCATTAGACGATGGTTTTGCTTTGGAGGCTTTGACGCACGCGCAAAGAGGTGTAAGGGCACAGTGACGGCGGTATCCCGCTTACATGTTTTCAAGTTAGAGTTTCAGGACGATCATGATTTTCTTGCCACAGCGGCCGATGACTGCCTTTGCTCCATCAGAGTCTGACGGACAGTCTGCGGTTTCTGATGCGGCTCCCGAGCAGAAACCGGAAGCCGAGAAAGCCGAAACGGTTGCAGCCGATCACGGCGAGGCCGGCTCCAATGAAGGAAACGCGCCTTCAAAGAATGCTGAAGGTGAGGGTGATAAGACCCCTGATGTGCTTAAGCGCATTTGTGCGCGGACGCTTCTTGATGTTGAGCAGCGCTTACAGGTGATATCGCTCAAAGAGATTGCTGCTAAAGCGCGCGAAGTTACGACGCCGACGCGTGGGTTTGGGCAAGCTCTTCAACATATCACTGCCGATCGGCGGGTGGGGTTGATTGCCGAGGTCAAGAAGGCCTCGCCTTCCGCTGGTGTTTTACGCCCTGATTATGATCCTGCTGCAATTGCAAGATCCTATCAAGCTGCTGGTGCGAGCTGCATCTCTGTTCTAACTGAAGGGTCCTGCTTCCACGGCAGTGCGGATGATTTAAAAGCCGTGCGTGAGGCATGCAGCTTGCCGATCTTGCGGAAGGACTTCATCCTTCATCCATGGCAGGTGCATGAGAGCCGTCTCATCGGGGCTGACTGCATTCTGCTGATCATGGCGGCTTTGGAGGAAAATCAGGCCGCTGAACTGATTGCATTGGCACGTGGTCTGGATATGGATGTCTTGTTGGAAGTCCATAATGAAGACGAACTTACACGTGCGCTGGCCTATGATAGCTTCCTCATTGGCATTAATAACCGTGATCTCAAAACACTGAAAACGGACATTCAGACAACGCTGGATCTCGCTCCTAATGTTCCGCCGGATCGTTTGGTTGTGTCAGAAAGCGGCATTCGTGTCCAAGAAGACCTTGAGAAGGTAGGTGAGGCTGGATGCAGCGCCGTTTTGGTTGGAGAAACGCTGCTGAAAGATGCTGATCCAGGAGCTGCAGCGCGACGTTTGCTTGGTTTTTAAGCCAATATACTATTCCAGAAGCAGTGGTTTGCCCGCTTGATCGTGATCATGGGATATCGGTGCTCTAGTATTCCATGATCTCAGAGGGTAAGACTACATCATTATTAGAGTTTACTAACCCTAGGAGACTGCCATGGGTGTCACGGCGGATGCGCCTATCCCGCAGAACGGACCGGCGCTATCACAGGAAGAGATGGAGCGTGCCTACAGGGAGATGCTTCTTGTCCGTCGTTTTGAAGAAAGGGCTGGACAGCTTTACGGTATGGGGAAAATTGGCGGTTTCTGCCATCTCTATATCGGTCAAGAGGCTGTCGTTGTCGGTATCGGCTTAGCGATGAAAGAGGGCGACCCTTCCATCACGTCATATCGTGACCATGGCCAAATGCTCGTTGCAGGCATGACAGCCCGTGGCGTCATGGCAGAGCTCACCGGACGATCAGGCGGCTATTCCCACGGTAAGGGTGGATCCATGCATATGTTCTCCCGTGAGAAGGAGTTCTATGGTGGCCACGGTATTGTGGGGGCTCAGGTTTCTTTGGGGACAGGGCTCGCCTTTGCGAGTGCATACCGTAATGAAGACCGCGTTTCGATTGTCTATATGGGTGAGGGGGCGAGTAGCCAAGGTCAGACTTTTGAAAGTTTTAACCTAGCTGCGTTGCACAAACTTCCATGTCTGTATGTGATTGAGAATAATCGCTACGGAATGGGGACAGCGATTGAGCGTGCTTCGGCATCCAAAGACCTTTCCAAAAATGCGGCGCCTTGGGGTATTCCGTCTCGCAAAGTAGATGGCATGGATGTTGCTGCTGTGTATCAGGCTGCGCAGGAAGCACTTGAACATTGTCGCTCTGGTAAGGGGCCGTTCTTGTTGGAGATGGAAACCTACCGTTATCGTGGGCATTCCATGTCGGATCCGGCTAAATATCGCCAGCGTTCCGAAGTGGAAGAGATGCGCCGCACGCGTGATCCCATTGAAACTCTGAAAGCGGAAATGACCAAGCACGGGATTGATGATGCCTTCTTTAAGGCTGTAGATGCCGATGTGAAGGCAGTTGTAAAAGATGCTGCTGACTTTGCCGTAACGAGCCCAGAGCCAGATGAATCTGAGCTATGGACTGATGTGTTGGTGGGGGAATAATCATCATGGCTTCTCCAATTTTAATGCCGGCTCTGTCCCCCACGATGACAGAAGGAACCCTCGCTCGCTGGATCAAAAAAGAAGGTGATCAAGTAAGCTCTGGGGACGTTCTTGCGGAGATCGAAACCGATAAAGCAACGATGGAATTAGAGGCGATTGAGGACGGTGTTCTTGGTCGTATCCTTGTGCACGATGGTGCTGAACACGTCGCGGTGAATACGCCAATCGGCGTCTTGCTTGAAGAAGGTGAAAATGCGTCAGCTGCTGACAGTGTGAACCTTAGTGAGGGCGGTGAGGATAAAGCCGCGCCCGCATCAGAAACGTCCTCCTCTTCGGCGCCCACAGCGCCTGTTGCAGCTCCTTCTCCGGTTACAGAGCCAGAATGGGGTGAGACAGAAGAGATCACTGTACGTGAAGCGTTGCGTGATGCGATGGGTGCCGAGATGCGCCGTGACGGTGACGTCTTCCTGTTGGGGGAAGAGGTTGCGCAGTATCAGGGGGCTTATAAGGTCAGCCAAGGTTTGCTGGATGAATTCGGCAGCAAGCGCGTGATTGATATGCCCATTACTGAGCATGGCTTTACAGGGATGGCGACTGGGGCGGCCCTGACGGGATTAAAGCCGATTGTCGAGTTCATGACCATGAACTTCTCTCTTCAGGCCGTGGATCACATTATCAACTCAGCTGCGAAGACGCGTTATATGTCAGGCGGTCAGATGGCTTGCCCGATCGTGTTTCGCGGCCCTAATGGGGCGGCAGCGCGCGTTGGGGCGCAACATTCACAATGTTTTGCAAGCTGGTACGCGCATATTCCGGGCTTGAAGGTTGTGGCGCCATGGTCTTCCGCGGACGCGAAGGGGCTTCTGCGGGCGGCTATTCGTGACCCCAACCCAGTCGTTGTGTTGGAAAATGAGATTCTCTACGGGCAGAAATTCCCTTGCCCCGTTGCTGATGATTTCGTGCTTCCGATTGGGAAAGCCCGTATTGAGCGTGAGGGAAGCGACGTCACGCTCGTAGCGTTCTCCATCATGGTGGGTGTGGCGCTAGAGGCAGCCGATGAGCTTGCGAAACAGGGGATTGAGGCAGAAGTCATCAATCTGCGCTCGCTGCGTCCGTTGGATACAGAAACCATCGTGAATAGTGTTAAGAAAACGAATCGCATTGTTTCTGTTGAGGAAGGCTGGCCAATTGCAGGAATCGGTGCTGAAATTTGCACGGTTGCCGTTGAACAAGCCTTTGATTGGCTTGATGCACCGCCGTCTCGCGTATGCGGGCTTGATATTCCACTGCCTTATGCGGCTAATCTTGAAAAGCTGGCATTGCCCAAACCAGAATGGGTGGTCGATGCTGTGCGCAAGCAATTAGGGGACTGATCTTTCATGGCGACTGATATTTTGATGCCCGCTCTGTCCCCCACCATGAAGACGGGGACGCTGGCGCGTTGGTTGAAGAAAGAAGGTGAGACGGTGGCTGCGGGCGACCTGATTGCTGAGATTGAAACCGACAAAGCAACAATGGAAGTGGAAGCGGTCGATGAAGGGATCGTTGGCCGTCTGCTCGTTGCTGAGGGTACGCCTGATATTGCGGTAAATACACCAATCGCCATTTTGGTTGATGAGGGTGAGGCTGTGCCTGAGAAGCCTACGAGTGCGGGGGAACCAACAGTAGAGGCGCCTGCTGCTTCAACAGCTTCGGCTCCTGAGAGCTCGGCAGCACCGGCTCAAGAGACGAGCCGTAACGCCGCACCGGTGGTGGAGAAGGGCAAACGGATCTTCATTTCTCCGCTT
The DNA here is from genome assembly GCF_009834765.1 of Saccharibacter sp. EH611. Taxonomy (GTDB): domain Bacteria; phylum Pseudomonadota; class Alphaproteobacteria; order Acetobacterales; family Acetobacteraceae; genus Saccharibacter. The sequence continues at coordinate 380,305 of NZ_WVHP01000021.1, forward strand.
GCACGCCGTCTGGCAAAAGAGCGTGGCCTTGATATTGCGACCTTGAAGGGAACGGGGCCTAATGGGCGTATTCTCCGTCGTGATGTCGATAATGGTGCGGTCAAAGCCCCAGCTTCTGCGCCGACTAAAACGGAAGAAGCATCGGTGAAGAGTGGGGAGGTTCAGTCAGTCCCTCATTCGACCATGCGGAAAGTTATTGCGCGCCGCCTGACGGAATCAAAAACGCAGGTTCCGCATTTCTATGTCTCGGTTGATATTGAGCTGGACGCGCTGTTAGCGCTGCGAAGCAAGCTGAATGCGAGCCTAGAGGCTGAAGGCCTGAAGCTATCCGTAAACGATATGATGATCCGTGCGGTTGCTTTAGCGCTTAAGAAGCAGCCGGGGCTTAATGTGCAGTTTACTGAAACGGAAATGCTGCATTTTGATGATGCAGATATTGCGATGGCCGTTTCTGTGCCAGACGGCTTAGTGACGCCGATTATCCGCCAAGCGGATAAGAAGTCGCTGCGACAAATTAGTGTGGAGGCGCGCGATTTAGCAGGGCGTGCACGGGCAGGGAAGCTCGTTCCAGAAGAGTTCCAGGGCGGTACATTCTCTATCTCCAATATGGGTATGTTTGGCGTGAAGGATTTCGCGGCTATTCTTAACCCACCTCAGGCAGCCATTTTGGCGATCGCTTCTGGTCAAAAACGTCCTGTCGTGCGTGATGGTGAGCTGGCGATTGCAACGGTTATGACCGTCACCTTATCCGTCGATCATCGTGCTGTTGATGGTGCATTAGGTGCACAGTGGCTCAACACGCTGCGCGATCTTGTTCAAAACCCTTATTCCCTGGTGATCTAAGCCATGTCTAACCTGTTTGATCTGATTGTGATTGGTGGTGGGCCGGGGGGCTATGTGGCTGCTCTGCGCGCCAGCCAGCTTGGTATGAATGTGGCTCTAGTAGAGAGCACGCACATGGGGGGCGTGTGCCTTAATTGGGGGTGTATCCCGACAAAGGCACTGCTGCGCTCAGCAGACCTGTATCATACGCTGCATCATCTGAAGGACTATGGGCTTTCGGCAGAAAACCCGTCGTTTGACTTAGCAAGTGTCGTAAAGCGTTCACGTGGTGTCGCGACCCGTATGGGCCGTGGTGTGGCGCACTTGCTCAAGAAAGCGAAAGTCAGCACTTTTGATGGCCGTGCTCAGCTCGCTGGTCGTCAGGGGGATGCTCATAAAGTTGCTGTCATGAAGGATGGTCAGCAAACGGCAGAGATTCAGGCCCCGCATGTTATTTTGGCGACGGGTGCGCGGGCGCGTCAGCTCCCAGGGCTAGAGACGGACGGTAAGCTCATCTGGGGTGCGCGTGAGGCGATGACGCCTGATGTTCTGCCTAAAAAGCTGCTGGTCATTGGCTCGGGCGCTATTGGTGTTGAGTTCGCGTCTTTCTATCGTGATCTCGGATGCGAGGTTACGATTGCCGAAGTGGCCGATCGCATCATGGTGGCAGAAGACCCGGAGATTAGCGCACAAGCTCGTAAAGCTTTTGAAAAGCGTGGGATGACGATCCATACCAATACGAAAGTTGGGCCGCTACAGAAGGGTGAAAACAGCGTATCGACAACGCTTGAAACGCCTGATGGAACGGTTGATCTAACTGTGGATCGCGTCATTTGTGCCGTGGGCATTGTTGGTAATGTGGAAGAGCTGGGGCTTGAGAAAACACGGGCCAAGGTTGACCGCACACATATCATCACCGATGAATTTTGTCGGACAGATGAGCCGGGTCTTTATGCGATTGGTGATGTCGCAGGAGCACCATGGCTGGCTCATAAAGCAAGCCATGAGGGGGTTATTTGCGTTGAAAAGATCAGTGGTCGTTCTCCAGAGCCTTTGCATGCGCTCAATATTCCAGGCTGCACGTACTCCCATCCACAAGTAGCGTCTGTTGGGCTGAGTGAAGAGAAGGCTCGTGCAGCAGGCTATCGTGTTAAGGTAGGACGCTTCCCATTCCTTGCAAACGGGAAAGCGGTTGCGATGGGTGAGCCTGATGGGATGACCAAAACGGTGTTCGATGCAGAAACGGGCGAGTTGCTCGGTGCGCATATGATCGGCCCTGAGGTGACGGAAATGATCCAGGGCTATGTGATTGCTCGCACGGGAGAGTTGACCGAAGCTGAGTTAAGTGAGACCGTTTTCCCCCATCCGACAATATCGGAAACGATGCATGAAGCGGTTCTTGCCGCCTATGAGGGTGCTTTGCACATCTAAGTCTTATGTCCCAACGTATTGTGATCAACCATCAGCGTGAGCGAGAAGCGGCGATGCGCCATCCAGAAAAGGCACATCGTCCCGATAACCCCATCCAGCGTAAGCCGGACTGGATTCGTGTGAAAGCGCCGGGTGGGAACCCTGCTTATCACGAAACGCGGGCGCTGATGCGTGAGCACAAATTAGCGACAGTGTGTGAAGAAGCGGCTTGCCCTAACATTGGGGAATGTTGGTCTAAGCGTCATGCCACCATGATGATTATGGGGGAGATTTGCACGCGGGCTTGTGCGTTCTGCAATGTGACGACAGGCCGCCCTCATCCGCTTGATAACGATGAGCCGCAGCGTGTTGCTGAAGCAGTTGCGACGTTGGGCTTAAAGCATGTTGTGCTGACATCCGTTGATCGTGATGATCTACCTGATGGTGGTGCGCAGCATTTTGCACGCGTGATCGCGGCAATTCGAGAGACCTCACCAGGAACGACGATTGAAATTCTAACCCCTGATTTTCTCCGCAAAGACGGAGCCCTTGAGGTTGTCGTTGAGGCGCGGCCGGATGTGTTTAATCATAACATTGAAACCGTTCCACGGCTTTATCCCGGCATACGACCGGGTGCGCGTTATTATCAGTCCATTCGTTTGCTGGATGAAGCAAAGCGGCTTGATCCGTCTTTATTTACTAAGTCCGGGTTGATGCTTGGGCTGGGGGAAGAAAAGGCGGAAGTGGGGCAGGTAATGGATGATTTCCGCATTGCGGATGTCGATTTTATTACCTTAGGGCAGTATTTACAGCCTTCTGTGAAACATGCACCCGTACGTCATTTTGTGACGCCCGATGAATTTTCAGATTATGCAGCATGGGCACGGGTAAAGGGTTTTTTGCAGATTAGTGCGTCACCACTCACGCGATCATCCTATCATGCTGACCGCGATTTTGCTGAATTGAGAGAGACACGGCTACGTCGCTTGAAAGGGCAGGATTAATGCCGTCACACAACGAAAAGCGTGTTATTCCCTATACGCCAGAACAGCTTTTTGATCTTGTTGCTGATATTGAACGCTATCCAGAATTTCTGCCATGGTGCATTCGTGCGTCTGTCCGTTCACGCACAGAGCAGGGAATGCTAGCTGATTTAACCGTAGGTTTTGGCCCTTTTCGTGAGACATATACAAGCCGCGTCACTTTAGAGCGGGCTCATCGTATCGTTGTGCGTGCTGAGAGAGGGCCGTTTAAATATCTGAGTAATCAATGGACGTTTGAGCCCGATGAAGGGGGGTGCCGCGTTGGGCTTCACGTTGCTTTTGAGTTTCGCTCGCTCTTGCTTCGTAATGCGATTGGAATGGTTTTTGGCGAAGCTGTGAAACGTATGGTTAAAGCATTTACCACACGCGCTCGTGCTATCTATGGGCCATCACCTTTTGAAAACAATTAGGATGCAAACACTGCTCATAGAATACTGTATATGTTGGTAGTGGTTAGCGTTAACGCTAAAATAAGTGATTCTAAGCTGGTATTTTGTGAAATACAAAAATGGTATTTCTATGTGAATAAAAAAATATTGACTCAATACTGAGTTGTTTCTGTATTTTTACCTAGCAGCTATGCATCAAAAATGAGCTAAAGGGTCGCAGGGTGCGTGGTTGGGCGCTTGTTTATAGGCAGGTCGAAGCAGGGAATATGGAATGTGCTTTGACCATATTTCAGAGAAGAAACACTTTTCCTGAAGCATCGGTTCTCTTGACGGGAAACGCTATGAGGGGGGGCATCAGTCAATGGTCGCTATCCCTCAAAGAGGAAGGTGCGAAGGTTAAGAACTTGGCCCTTCGCGCCGAGGAGGCTTAATTGTGTTTTTGGGTTACTCCAGCACGTTAGCGCAGGTACATATTCTCGGATTGTTCACCTCAATAGACTATATCAAGCTCTGGAGACGATTGATTTTATAGCGATGGGAAAGTGCTATTTTACTCTTAGATTTTCCTACTTTGGCTAAAAATAAGGGAGCTGTTCGGTTGCGCTAGACGTAACAGGTCACACCGTGCTGACGAGCGAGACATAGAAAAGACCAGTAATCCTCCAAATTTTAACAAATCTGAGGGTAAATAAATGCAGAGCTTAAAGTGAGATTTCTTGAACATGTCTAGGATGTAATGCTTTAGGTTATTGTTTTAATAAGGTTCTCGCTTTAAGGTGAAATGGTCTTGTTAGAAGAAGATGATTAAGGAGGATTTATGAAAAAGCTATCTCTGTCCGCTATTGCGCTGATGGGTCTGACCGCTGCTGCCGCTCCAGCTCTTGCCGCTCACCATGGTCACCATCATCACAAGAAATGTGCAATGCATCATGGTAAGAAGGGCGCTGGTAAGGCTGCTCAGAACACAGCGGGTGACAACAAGTCTTCTGAAGATCTGAACGCTTCTTCTTTGCAGAAAGCTCAGACACCTTCAGCACCACAGGCTCCTAGCGCGCCATCAGCTCCTGCAGCGCCACAGGCTCCTAGCATGCCAGCGGCGCCACAGGCGAACTAATCTTTACGATTTTCGTGAAGAGGAAGAGAAAGGGTGGTTCTTCGGAGCCACCCTTTTTTGATGCGTCCTTTACTCAGTTAAGGACGAGAGGATAAGGCGTAGAGCGCCATATCTGTTTCAATATGCTCAATATAAAAACGTGTTTCTTGATAAGGCACTAACATGACCCAGTGTAGCAACTGGTCGTCATCTGTCTCAGTATGCTCGTGTTCGGGCAGGGGGATGATAGGGTCATTGTTCCACTGATGAACGCGACCAGGCCCAGCATTATAAGCGGCAAGGGCATAAGGAAGGATATTATCGAAACGTTGGAGCAACTCCCGAAGATAAAATTGTCCCAATGTCATATTAAGTGATGGGCTCGTAAGGCTTTGTGCGGTTACAATTGACGTGCTGATGTTATGACGGCGGGCTGTCAGTCGTGCAGTACCGGGGAGGAGTTGCATGAGGCCGACAGCTTGGCGGGGGCTCATGACGGTAGGGTTCCCACTACTTTCTTGTCGGATAAGTGCTGCTGTTAGCCCAGAAGGGAGTTGTGTAGAGGGGAGTGATGTGAGTTGGGCGGGTGATGGATACCCTGCCGGGTACAGGGCTACCCCATGACGGGCTAAGGCACGCGCTGCTAAAATAGCAGGCTGAGGCAGTTGGAGAGCGTGAGCGAGGTTAGCAACAGCTTTTTGATCGGCGTCTTTTCGCGTTTGTCCTTGAAGAAAGCTTAAAAACAGCGTGGCCTGTGTATCATCGCCTTGGTCATGCAGGAGGCGAGCGGCTTCAGCGAGATCGGGACGTACAATTTCCCCTGTCGAGACAGCTGGAAGGGCGTCTAGATGCTGTTGAAGAGCGGTGAGAAAGGCATCAGAGCGTGTGGATTGGTTCAGAAAAGGGGAGTGCGTTAATCGTGCGAGGGCAATCTGGCCGTAAAAGGTCGTCGGGAACGCGCTTGCTTTTTCATAAAGCTTTTGGGCAGCTTGTTCGTGATTCAGAGCTTCTTCGCACCGTGCGCTCCAATAAGCACCGGCTGCGCGTGCTGTGAGTGTTGGAGCGCTAAGAAGTGGTTGCAAGAGCGTAGAGGCGCTCGCAGGCTCATTAAGCAGAACAAGATGGATATAAGCTCCTAAAAGATGTTCTTCTTGCTCGGCGACTGTCGGAACAGAGCGTGTTTCTGCTGAGATAAGGAGCAAAGCTTGAGTGGGACTATTGCCGCCTGATTGACGCAGGAGGCACCGGGCCAAGGCCAACCGCTCATTGATCCAGGCTGTGTGTTTTGCGGGTGCTTGCTGTTGCTCAATCAGTAAACCGACGCTCTGCCAGAGTTGTATAGCTTCATCATAGCGGTTCTGATGGCGGAGATATTTCAGCCGTAAGAGCAATAAAGCTGGTTCATAAGATTGTGTCGCTTGGGCGTATAAATCGTCTGCGTTGTCTTGATTAAAGCGTAGGGCAAACCGTGCGCGTGCTTGCTGTTGTTCGGACGGTGTTAGACGGTCAATTTGCCGTTGGGCGCTGGTCTTTTGGCCGCTTGTTTCAAGGTGAACGTAGCGGTTCCATTGATCGGACGGGGTCAATAATGTGCCATACTGGTGGAGGAAAGCATGTTCATCGTTACCATTGACAGAGGACACCCATAAAGCGCGAGCGCGTGCTGTCGTGTCTTTTAAAAAAGGAGCGCAAACGGTCAGTGTTTGCCATTGAGTGATGGGAAGAGAAGGGCAGAGAGCTGGACGGTCTGCAACTGCGTCATCATTGAGAAGAGCATTTTGATAGCGCCATGATAGGCGGTTTTGAAGAGGCCAGCTCTGAGGGTTTCGGAGAAAAGCGGCATAGCGTTTGGCTGGCAGGTTGGAGCCATCAGAGCCTGTCAGAAGTTGCCATTCGCGCAGTCGTGCGGCGATAGTTTGAGTATTAACGGTATCTGCTGCGTGGGTCGTGGGAACGAGAGACAGAGATGTCCCTAAGAAGAGGAGGGGTAAACGACGTCTAGCAAAAGCCGTTATAGGGCCAGAGATCAAAATGGACATAGATGATGAGACCTCACTCTTAGCCTTCCCCAACAGTCACTACTGAGAGATAGCATGAGATGTTTGTCAAAGCATAGAAGGTTAGACCGGGAGACGAGGAGCCTTCCGTAAGTTTTTAGTGGTTTCAGCAGATTGTTATCCGCGGTTTTGACCAAAGTCATCTTAGTTTCACGCTGGATGGGGATCCTACTGGGAAGCCAAGTTTATGGAAACACAAATGAGTTCTCTATTAGACGGGCACTTCACCATATTGTAAGGTGGTTGTTAGCTTGAAAATAACTTTTTTGAATAAGCACGTCGTTTTATCCGTTGTCAAATGTTAAAGCTGGGAGTAGCACCTTCGTTACATTAGAAGAATGGTAATTATTTCAAAATATAGTGGGAAAGTAGTTTTAATACCAAAACATACCAAGTGCATTTGGGTGATATGTGGACGATTACCAAAAAGCTTAACCTGATCTATAAGTTTCAATTTATGATAATAAGGTTTATGCAAATGGGCAGATGAGCGCTGCCATCCGAGGGAATAAGGTGGTGAATGTCCCGCGCAACCTTGCAAAAGTGCAGCTTGGATACGGTGATGGTGGTACCTGGGGTAATGCTTTATGGATGTGTGGTTTAGAACTGCAAGTGAATGTCATAAACTTGTTTAACACGCGCTATGTGGTCACTGTTGGGAGTAATGGCTTCGTCAATAGTGATCCACAAAGAACGTTCCAAACTCTGCACGTATTCGGTAGCGCTTTTAGTGGGAAATATAAGGCCAAAGGGCATGGCAACCATGAACGATGAGTCTGAGGCTAACGCAGAAAAGAACAGCTAATCCCATCCAGCTCAGCCAGGGGAAACGTCTGAGAAGACGGATCGCACTGATAGAGGCGATGATCATAATCAGAACAGACAGCGCCACTCCAAGGGAGAGAATCCATGGGTGTTCAACGGATACGCCTGCAATAGCGATGATGTTGTCGAAGCTGACAGCAAAGTCAGCAATGACAATGTTTAAAATAGCTTCTCCCAGGTAGGTTGAGCCTTTTACTCCTTCTAGGTAATCGGGGTTTTGGAGGCGTCGTAGAAGCTTCCAGCAAACCCACAAGAGCAAAATCCCCCCGAGAAGGGTCAGGCCGATCGTGGCGAGGAGGTGGCTCGCAATCAGCGTAAGGCTTATGCGCATGATAGCGGCAAAGCCAATGCCGAACGCGATTGCTAGGGCTCGTTGCTGTTTGGAGGGCAAGTTTCGGGCGGCAAGAGCGATGACAATAACATTGTTGCCGGCAAGTGCGAGGTCGATGAGAATAGTCCCAGTGAGCCGGAGGCTCTCTTGAAAAAACATCGGAAGAGCCACAACCTGTTCCTTTCATCACGATTGCTCTCAGTAGAACCGTGCGCTGTCAGTGCCCATCAAAGATGAGATTCAGGAAAAACGAAAGAGCGCTTACGGGGGCGTGTATCATAGATATGTCGCTAAAATCCTACCGTAAAAATGTATGCGTTAAAAAGCGTAAAACTGTGGCAAAAAAAGCGAACAGAGCATGTGTTTTTTGATAAGCTCTGGGCAAAAGAGTGTAAGTTGGTTAAGCAGGCGTTGATCGCTTTTTCTGCCGGAGTTACTCATGGTTCCCCGCTATTCTCGCCCCCGGATGACGGCCATTTGGTCGCCTGTTAATCGCTATCGTATTTGGTTTGAGATTGAAGCTCTTGCCTGTGAAGCGATGGCCCGTCGGGGAGATATCCCCAAAGAAGCTGCGGAAGTCATCCGCACAAAGGGTGATGCTGCCCTTGCTGCATTTTCCGATGCTGACCTTGCGCGCATTGACGAGATCGAAGCTGAGACACGTCATGATGTCATCGCGTTTCTGACATGGCTTGCTGAAAAAGTCGGGCCTGAAAGCCGCTTTGTTCACTTGGGCATGACGTCATCGGATGTGCTTGATAGCTGTCTTGCTGTTCAGTTAACGCAGGCTGCTGATATTCTCCTTGAGGATATGGACACGGTGTTGGCAGCGCTGAAAAAGCGGGCTTATGAGCATAAGCAGACGGTTACGATTGGTCGTAGTCATGCCATTCACGCAGAGCCTACGAGCTTTGGTTTGAAGTTGGCAGGACATTACGCTGAATTTGCGCGTAATCGCCGCCGCCTTGTTGCAGCGCGTGAAGAGATTGCCGTTTGTGCTATTTCTGGTGCGGTAGGCACATACGCTCATATTGATCCCGAAATTGAGCAATATGTTGCTGAGCGTTTGGGGGTGAAGGCGGAAACGATTTCGTCTCAGGTGATTCCACGGGATCGCCACGCAGCGTTTTTCTGCACACTCGGTGTGATTGCCAGCAGCATTGAGCGTTTGGCTGTGGAGGTGCGTCATCTCCAGCGTTCAGAAGTGCGTGAGGCAGAAGAGTTCTTCCATGCGGGGCAGAAAGGCAGTTCCGCGATGCCGCATAAGCGGAATCCCGTTCTGTCAGAGAATTTGACCGGGCTTGCTCGTTTGATTCGCTCATATGTGACGCCAGCATTAGAAAATGTGGCGCTTTGGCATGAGCGTGACATCAGTCATTCTTCCGTTGAGCGTAATATCTGCCCAGATGGGACGGTCACGCTGGATTTTGCGCTGGGTCGTTTGGCATCCATGATGGAAAAACTGGTGGTTTATCCAGACCAGATGCTCGCCAATGTTGAGAGCCTTGGGGGCGTTGTGCATTCAGGCGAGGTGCTGCTGGTGCTCGCACGTGCCGGTATTTCGCGTGAAGATGCGTATAAAATCGTGCAGCGTACCGCGATGGCCACATGGACGAAGCTTGGGACGGCGGAAGGGAAGACCTTCCGTGAGAATCTGGAAGCTGATCCTGACATCGCTGGGCGGATTGATAAGAAAGTGCTGGATGATGCGCTTGACCCGGCACGGCACCTTCGCGCTGTTGATCAAATTTTCGATCGCGTTTTTGCTGAATAAGTTTGGGGTTGTTCGCCTCTCTTAAATTATCGCGTTGTTGCGCCTGCTCATTTTCTTCTAGAATGGGCAGGTCATTTCTGACTGCATCTCAAGTAAGGATGGAACCCATCATGGCCCGCCGTCGTCAGATTTATGAAGGAAAAGCGAAGATCATCTTCGAAGGCCCCGAGCCGGGAACTGTTGTCCAGTATTTTAAGGATGACGCTACAGCTGGTAATGGTGCGAAGAGTGGCACAATTATTGGCAAAGGGGTGCTGAATAATCGGATCAGCGAGCATCTTATGCTGCGCTTGAAAGATGTTGGTATTCCAACGCACTTTATCCGTCGCCTCAATATGCGCGAACAGCTGGTCAAGGAAGTCGAGATTGTTCCCTTGGAAGTTGTGGTGCGCAACGTCGTGGCAGGCTCTTTGTCCAAACGTTTTGGCCTCCCAGAGGGGGAACGTCTTCCACGCACGTTGGTGGAATATTACTACAAAAACGATGAGCTTAATGACCCGCTCGTTTCTGAAAATCATATTGAGACGTTCCAGTGGGCTCATCCTCAGGAATTAGAGGATATGCAGGCTCTTGCCTTGCGCGTGAACGACTTTCTGTGTGGGTTGTTCGCTGCTGTGGGGATTACCTTGGTGGACTTTAAGCTTGAGTTCGGTCGTCAGTGGGAAGGCGATGAGATGCGGCTTGTGTTGGCAGACGAAATTTCTCCCGATAATTGCCGTCTTTGGGATGCTCGGACGAATGAGAAGATGGATAAAGACCGTTTCCGCCGTGACATGGGACGCGTAGAAGAAGCCTATCAAGATGTGGCGCGCCGTTTGGGCATTTTGCCAGAAACGGGCAACGGAGAGAACGTGACAGTGGAGAGCATGCAATGAAGGTTCGGGTTTTTGTGTCCTTAAAGGAAGGCGTGCTGGATCCGCAGGGTAAAGCTGTTGGTCATGCATTGGCGTCTCTTGGCTTTAAGAATGTTGGTGATGTGCGCATTAATCGCGTTGTGGATCTCGACGTAACAGCCGAAAATGCCGATGAAGCCCGCAAAGAAGGGGAGGCTATGGCCAAGGCTCTGCTGGCAAATGAGGTGATTGAGGACTTCAATGTAGAGGTGGTTGCATGAGTAACATGAGCCGTGCGGGCCTCTTGCTAGCGTCCGGTGTTGCGTTCTTTTCTTTAGGGCAGGCAGCACATGCACAGCGTGTCTCTACCGTGACGGGAAAAACGCTTGGGACGATGTGCTCACAGAAGAAGGGCGTTGCCCTGTGTGATGCGTATCTTTCCGGTGTGATGGATAGTGAAGTGTGGTCTCATGACTATGCTGCGCTTAACCATGATGGTGCACCAACAGCATTCTGCGTGCCTAAAGAGCAGAAGACCCCGCAGGTGCGTAATGTGGTTGTGGCGTGGTTGGGAGCGCATACAGATGCTCTGTCCCAGCCTGCGGGGAAAGGCGTTTATCGTGCCCTTCATGAAAATTATCCGTGTGGTTCCACGATGACGGCACCAGCGGCGACGTCAGGAGGGAAAAAATGAAAGCAGGTGTCGTTGTCTTCCCAGGGACAAACCGGGAACGCGACATGGCCCATGCCCTGACGCTGGCTTCTGGCCAAACTCCTAAGATGCTGTGGCATCAGGAGGAAAGCGTTGATGGGTTGGATCTTGTCATTATTCCCGGCGGTTTCAGCTTCGGGGACTATCTGCGCAGCGGCGCGATGGCGGCTCATTCTCCCATTATGACCGCGGTTCGGCGCTTTGCTGAAAAAGGTGGGTATATTCTTGGCGTATGTAACGGCTTCCAGATTTTGACGGAGGCTCAACTTCTTCCCGGCGCGCTGTTGCGTAATGCGGGGATGCGCTTTCTGTCTCAAGACTGTCATCTTAAGGTAGAGGGGCGCGATAGCATCTATACCAAAGGTTGGTCAGCTGGAGATGTGTTCCGCACGCCGATGGCTCATGGTGATGGCAATTATACGGCTAGTCCAGAGATGCTGGATCGCTTAGAAGGCGAGGGGCGTGTTGCATTCCGTTATTGCCGTGAAGACGGCCATGTGCAGGTTGATGATCCGCAAATCAACCTCAATGGCAGTGCACGGGCGATTGCGGGTGTACTAAGTGAGAATCGCCGTATTTGCGGTATGATGCCCCATCCTGAAAATCTGACGGACCCGGCCATTGGGGGAACGGATGGTTTGCCCCTCTTTAAAGCGATTGTGGAGGCTTTTGGCGTATGAGTCTGACCGTTGATGGTGAACTGGCGCGCTCCTTCGGGCTGACGGCAGAGGAATATGACAAGGTGCTGGCCATTATGGGGCGGACACCAAGTCTAACAGAGCTTGGGATTTTCTCGGTGATGTGGTCGGAGCATTGCTCTTACAAATCATCACGGAAGCATCTTAAAACCCTCCCAACTAAGGCGCCTTGGGTTATCCATGGGCCCGGTGAAAATGCCGGTGTGATTGATATTGGTGATGGGTTGGCCGCTGTCTTTAAGATGGAAAGCCACAACCACCCATCCTTTATTGAGCCTTACCAAGGGGCAGCCACAGGCGTGGGCGGCATCATGCGTGATGTCTTCACGATGGGGGCCCGTCCCGTTGCGAACCTGAACGCTCTGCGTTTTGGGGATGCTGAACATGCCGATACGCGACGCGTTGTTGATGGTGTTGTGCGGGGGATTGGCGGTTACGGGAACTGCATGGGCGTGCCGACCGTTGGAGGAGAAACCAACTTCCATCGCGCCTATAACGGCAATCCGCTTGTTAATGCGATGACGGTGGGGATCGCTCAGAAAGATCGTATCTTCCTTTCAGCAGCAGCAGGAGTTGGCAATCCTGTCGTCTATGTCGGGTCGAAGACCGGGCGAGATGGAATTCATGGTGCGACGATGTCCTCGGCTGAGTTTGATGATGAATCAAGCTCCAAACGGCCAACCGTTCAAGTGGGCGATCCGTTCACTGAAAAGCTGCTGGTGGAAGCATGCTTGGAGCTGATGGCGACGGATGCGGTGATCTCCATACAAGATATGGGGGCGGCTGGGCTAACCTCTTCGGCTGTGGAAATGGCTAGTAAGGGTGAGGTCGGGATTGATCTTGACCTCGATGATGTTCCTCAGCGTGAAGCGAACATGCTGGCTTATGAGATGATGCTGTCAGAAAGTCAGGAGCGGATGTTGATGGTCTTGCGCCCTGATCGGACAGAGCAGGCCCGCAAGATTTTCGAGAAATGGGAACTAGACTTCGCTGTTATCGGTCATCTGAGCGATACTGGGCGGATTACCGTGCGCCATAAGGGGAACGTTGAGGCTGATATTCCGCTTGGCCCGTTAGCCGACGAAGCGCCGATTTATGATCGACCAGCCCTCAATAAAGAACCCCCTGCATATCTGACACCGCCGGCAGATCCAGTTGGGATTGAAAAAGCGCTTGAAACACTGATCGCATCGCCAGACCTCGCATCGCGGTCATGGATCTGGAATCAGTATGATAGTACGGTTCTAGGGCAAACGGTGAAGCGGCCTGGGGCGGCTGATGCGGCGATTATTCGCGTTGAAGGCACGTCTCGCGGTCTTGCAATGACCACGGATTGCACCCCACGTTATGGTCAGGCTGACCCGTATGTAGGTGGCTTGCAGGCGGTTGTTGAAGCGTGGCGCAATGTGACGGCAACCGGAGCGCAGCCTCTGGCCATGACTGATAACCTGAATTTCGGTAGCCCTGAAAACCCTTATATCATGGGGCAGTTTGTCCAAGCGATTAAAGGCATGGGCGAAGGGGGCCGTGCGCTTGATTTCCCCATCGTCAGCGGCAATGTCTCGCTTTATAACGAGACACGTTCTGATACAGGACTGACATCGGCTATTCTGCCATCACCAGTGATCGGTGCCGTGGGTGTGCTGGATGATATCGCACAGGCCGTCGGTTTAGCGATGCCTGAGGATGGCGAGCTTCTTCTTGTCGGTGAGACATGGGGTGAGCTTGGTCAGTCTTTGTGGCTGCGTGAAATTTGCGGTCGCGAAGAAGGGGCGCCACCACGGATTAACCTCGTTGCCGAGCGTCGGAATGGGGATTTTGTCCGCCAGCAGATTCGTCAAGGTGCAATTAAAGCGTGCCATGATGTGTCAGACGGTGGGTTGCTTGTGGCTATCGCTGAAATGGCTATGGCGAGTGGCGTTGGGTGTTACTTGCAGGCACATCCACGTGAGCTGTCGATGCATGCTTACTGGTTCGGAGAAGATCAAGCACGGTATGTGATTGCGACGTCTCAAGCCGACAAACTGATGGCAGAGGCTGAAAAAGCAGGTGTGCCGATCCGTCGTTTGGGGGATGTTGGAGGTTCTGACCTTCGCTTTGCTTATGGTACCCGTCTTGACGTGAGTCATTTAAAAGCGCTTAACAACGCTTTCTTTTCACGTTTTATGGGGGAAGGCTGACCATGCCCATGCCCGCAACTGAAATTGAGCGCACCATTCGCGACGCGTTTCCGGATGCGCAGATTACTGTGCAGGATCTAGCGGGGGATGGTGATCACTATGCCTGTGAGGTTGTTAGTGAGGCTTTTCGCGGTGTGCCGCGTGTAAAACAGCATCAGATGGTTTACGCGGCTTTTGGTGGACGTGTTGGCACAGAGCTGCATGCGCTCGCTGTTAAAACGCGTACGCCTGAGTAACATCTTATGATGACCAGGGGGCTGGTTCTCTTGACATTGCAGTGGGTGAGCCCATTTGTAGGCGAGATATCTGCCCCCTTTTTATACGTGCCTCTCTTTCATGAGAGCACAGAAGGATCTGTCAAATGAGTGACGCAATCTTCCAGACCATTCAAAGCTTGATCGACACGCATCCTGTGATGCTGTTTATGAAGGGTGATAAGCTTTTCCCACAATGCGGCTTTTCTGCGCGTGTTGTGCAGATTTTAACCCATTTGGACGCACCGTTTGAAACGGCCAATGTGTTAGAAAGCCCCGAGCTGCGCCAAGGGATTAAAGACTTTTCACAATGGCCAACGGTTCCCCAATTGTATGTGAAGGGTGAATTTGTTGGTGGTTGTGATATTATCACCGATATGTATCAGAGCGGTGAGCTTGAAAGCCTTTTGGCTGAAAAAAATATTGTGAAAAATACCGACTAACGACATTTATTGCTTTTGTCGGCAGCGAAGAGGGGATGCTCCTATGAAGGAGGAATCCCCTCTTTTTGTTTTTTAGGCTGTTTCCTCTGGTCATGGGAGGAAAATCCTGTTTTATAGAAGGGGCTATCTGAATAAAGCCGTCCCGTAGTGGCTGGAGGGGTGTGAATGTCGCGTTACTGGAAAGGGAGGGTGTTCCTCGGTATGATGGGGATCGCCTGTGTTATTGGTTCTTCAGCTCATGCTGACCGTGTGCTGACAGATTATGAAGCCAGCAAGCTGACCTTTAGCGCTTTGATTGCTCCACCTTCGCATTATTATCACGCAGCGCAAAAGCGCAAAAAAGCAACGACGATGCGTCTTGCACGTCTTCATCGTAAAGGAAGCGCTATTCGTACGGTCGCTTACCATGGGCATGTTATTTCACGCCATAAGCGCAATACCCACCATCGCCGAGGCTAATAGATTTCTTGGCTGTGGTTTAAGAAGGGTGGGGGAGAGCGTTCTTCTACATTAAGCGCAGAGCAGCTTCTATATGCCGGATATGCTGAGCGTGATCAGTAAGGATCACATCAAAGCGTGTATTAGGCTTTTGCCAGTAAGGATGGCACTCCAGCACATAAGAGAAAGCGGCTAAAAGGCGTTGGGATTGGCGCGCGGTGAGTGCATACGCACAGTCTGCCGAGCGCTGACGATATTTGACTTCTACAGCGATAAGCCAGTCGTCATTGCTAACAATCAGGTCAATCTCGCCATACGGTGTTTTTAATCGCTGTGCGAGTGGATTAAAGCCCTGTTCAGTCAAGAAAGAAAGAGCCATTTTTTCAGCATGAAGGCCATCGCGATAAGCGTGGCTGCCCCGCCTCCGACGAGACGGGGATGGACACGTCATTTCTTGCTCCTATTTTTTGAGTAGCTGTGCTGCTTCGAGAGCAAAATAAGTCAAAATGCCGTTACACCCAGCGCGCTTAAAGGCCATAAGGCTTTCCATAATGGTCTTCTCACGGTCTAGCCAGCCATTTTGAATAGCGGCCATCATCATCGCATATTCACCAGAGACCTGATAAGCGAAGGTCGGCATAGAGAATTCATCGCGAACGCGACGGATAATGTCGAGATAAGGCATCCCCGGCTTAACCATGACCATATCCGCACCTTCCGCGATGTCATGAGCGACTTCACGCAATGCTTCATCGGAGTTACTGGCACTCATCTGGTATGTGCCTTTATCTCCACTGAGTAGGGCGTCAGACCCGAGAGCATCACGGAATGGCCCATAAAAGGCTGAGGCGTATTTTGCGGCATAGGCCATAATGCGTGTTTCGGTAAAATCGTGCTGATCCAGCATTGTGCGAATAGCATGAACACGACCATCCATCATGTCCGATGGTGCGATGATATCAATCCCAGCGCGTGCTTGATTGAGGGCTTGCTGACAGAGAATTTGCACCGTGTCGTCATTGAGGATTTTTCCGTCTTGGACAAGACCATCATGACCATGATTGGTGTAGGGATCCAGTGCAACATCCCCGATAAGGCCCAGCTGAGGAAAAGCACTTTTCAGTGTGCGTGCCGCTTGGCACATAAGGTTGTCAGGGTTGAGAGCTTCTGTGCCTTTTTCATCGCGCAAGGCCATCGGTGTGACAGGGAAGATGGCAACAGCTGGAATGCCAAGATCGACAGCAGGCTGCACATGCTGGATGAGGCGATCAACACTCGCACGCTCAACTCCCGGCATAGCATCCACAGCTTGGCGTTGGTTGTGCCCTTCACAAACAAAAATGGGCCAAATGAGGTCATCAACATGAAGGCGGTTTTCGGCCACCATACGGCGCGTAAAGTCATCATGCCGGTTGCGGCGTAGGCGGGTCGTGGGGAAAGACGTATGTATCATTTCCCCATCATGACTCTCATCGGTCTTTCTGACCAGAGGGGGGTTAATGTGGAGTGTTATTCTTCAACAAACTGTGATGACGTCCATAAAGGCCATAGATAATCCCACCAATGATGAGCCAGATCACGAGACGGCCCCATGTCAGCCCATCCATTGAGAGCATAACGATAAGACAAGCGAGAGCACCAAGTGAAGGGATCAAGATATTGCCACCGGGGACGCGAAAGCGGCGAGGGGCATTGGGTGCTTTGTACCGTAAAATCATAACGCCCACACTGACGATCACAAAAGCCAAAAGTGTGCCGATAGAGGTCATCGCCCCTAGGATGCCGATTGGAAGGCAACCAGCTAGGACGGCACAGGCGATGGCTGTGATGATATGAGAGATCCAAGGTGTTTTGCAGCGTGCATTCAGCTTGGCAAAACAAGGCGGGAGAAGCCCGTCATGGGCGAGAGCAAGTGATACACGGCTTTGACCAAGCATCATGCCGTAAATAACGGACATATAACCAAGAGCGATCCCCAGCTTAACGAAGGCTGAGAGAGCCGGCATATGGATGCTGTCCATGACAGTAGCGACCGGATTAGGGTCATGAGCGAGGTCTTTATAATTGACAACACCGACGAGCACGGATGAGAAGACTACGTAAATGACAGCACAGATGAGTAAGCTACCGATCAGGCTAATGGGGAGATCACGTTGAGGGTTGCGTGAATCTTGCGCAGCTGTGGAGACAGTATCAAAGCCAATATAAGCAAAGAAAATCATGCTAGCGGCTTGCATAATGCCGCTGAAGCCGAAATGTCCGAAATGCCCAGTATTATGCGGCACAAAAGGCTGAAAGTTCGTCGCATGAATATGCGGGAGGCAAACGATCGTGACGATGGCAACGATGAGAAGCTTAATAGCAACAATGATGGCATTAACAGCACTAGACTCACTCGTGCCGCGCATAAGAAGAGCTGTCACAATAAAGAGGATAAATATACTTGGCGCATTGAACCACGCATGCACGATCTGCCCATCGCTCAAGGTGACGGGGGTCATCGGAGGGGCTAGCAAACGTGGGTCAATATAAAGCCCCCAGCCGCGAAGAAGAGATGAAAAATACCCCGACCAACTGGAAGCCACGGCAGCTGCGGCAACTGTATATTCTAAGATGAGATCCCATCCAATGATCCATGCTACGAGCTCTCCCATCGAGCTATAGGCGTAGGAATAGGCGGAGCCTGCAACGGGAAGCATACCTGCAAGTTCAGCATAACAAAGCCCAGCAAAACCACAGGCAATAGCGGCAATGATAAAGGAGAGAACGACAGCCGGGCCCGCATGCTGGCCAGCAGCAACCCCTGTGAGGGAAAAAAGCCCCGCCCCAACCGTGACACCGATACCAAGAGCCATAAGTTGCCAAGGCCCCATGACCGGCTTGAGGCCCGTTGTGGGTTTGGGGTCTGCTGTAATGGGCTTAATGCGCCAAAAAGATGTCGTCATAAAAGGCTCCGCTAGCTGGAGGGAGTGTACAGTTCGACTATAAATGCGAAAACATCATGTCAGACATTACTTTTACGCATGGATAATGTTTTGTGAACTATTTTTTGTCCCTCCGAAGAAAGAAGGAGGGACAAAGCTAGCAGAGCAGAGAGTTTTAAGAGCGGTTTTGCGGGTTGAGGATGCTCCGACGTGCACCATAAAACACGTAGATCACCATACCGATGATGAGCCAGCAAATCAGTCGGATCCATGTCGTTCCGTCCATTGAAAGAATGACGGCACCACAGGAAAGAATACCGAGCAAAGGAACAGTCACCATACCCCCGGGGGCACGGAAACGCCGCGGGGCATGAGGAGCCCGAATGCGCAGCACCATGACCCCAGCACAGACAAGAATGAAGGCAAGGAGAGTGCCGATAGAGGTCATTTTCCCGAGAATATCAATCGGTAAGCAGGCAGACAGTGCACTCCCAATGATGGCGGTAATAATATGGGAAATCCAAGGCGTCTTAGAGCGTGGGTTAAGGCGTTTGAAACAGGCGGGAATAAGACCATCCTGAGCCATTGCAAGAGAGACGCGGCTTTGCCCCATAAGCAGCCCATAAATGACCGACATATACCCCAAGGTGATGCCGAGTTTAATGAGGCTTGAAAACCAAGGGAGATGAATGCTGTCCATAACGGTAGCAACTGGATTGGCATCATGGGCCATCTGACGATAATCCACGACGCCAACGATAACGCATGAGAAAATAGCGTAGATCACAGCACAAAGAGCCAAACTACCAAGGATTCCAATCGGAATGTTACGTTGTGGGTTTTGGCTATCTTGAGCGGCGGTTGAGACAATATCAAAGCCGATATAGGCAAAGAAAATCATCCCTGCAGCGCGCATAACCCCGCTTGGGCCGAAATGACCAAAAGTGCCATCATTGGGAGGAATAAAAGGATGAAAATGGCTCATTTGAATATGGGGTAGGCACACGATGGTAACCCCGGCGATAATCAGAAGCTTGAGCACCACGACAATGGCATTAACCTTGCTGGACTCACTCGTTCCACGCATCAGAAGAAAAGTGACGGCGAACGTGATAAAAATACTCGGGGCATTGAGCCAGGCAGTGGTTATGTGCCCATCGGGAAGGGTAACAGGTGTCCCTGTTGCGTAGAGAATGCGTGGATCAAGGCTTATCCCACAGCCTTGTAAAAGAGAAGCAAAATAGCCCGACCAGCTTGAGGCCACCGTTGATGCGTTAACGGTATATTCTAAGATGAGATCCCATCCGATGATCCAAGCGATGCCTTCGCCCATTGCGGTATAAGCGTAGGTATAGGCGGAACCAGCTGCGGGAATCATACCCGCGAGTTCAGCATAGCAGAGCCCCGCGAAGGTGCAGGCAAGGGCTGCAATGAGAAAAGATAGTGTCACAGCCGGGCCGGCATATTGCCCAGCTGCAACACCGGTTACGGAGAAGAGGCCTGCCCCGATTGTGACACCAACCCCAAGGGCAATGAGTTGCCAAGGGCCCAGAACACGCCGCAAACCAGTTTGGTCTTTTTCTTCGGCTGCGATTGGCTTTGTGCGCCAGAAGGGCGTTGTCATGAGACGGTCTCCACCATGGAAGGATTGACGAGGATGCGGGTAATCAGGAGTGATCGTGCGCTCTGAGGTGACTATGATGCACGCTGTAGGTGACGTAAATGACAGCACCGATAGCGAGCCAGATGAAAAGACGTAGCCAAGTGAGCCCTCCCATGGAGAGCATTACTCCACCACATGAGAGCACCCCAAGCGCTGGGATAACGTAGGGCCCACCAGGAACACGGAAATAACGTGATGCTTCTGGAGCTTTATGTCGCAGGGCTGTCACGCCAGCACATACAATGACGAATGCCGTGAGTGTGCCGATAGACGCCATATTTGCGAGAATACCGATCGGCAGACAGCCAGCCATGAGAGCACCGACTAAGAAGGTCAGAATATGGGTCATGTTTGGTGTTTTACTGCGTTTGGAAAGACGACCAAAGCAAGATGGTAAAAGCCCATCGTTGGACATAGCCATAACGATGCGACTTTGCCCCATGAGGAGGCCGTAAACGACAGCGATGTAGCCAAAGGTAATACCGGCTTTAACGAGCGCTCCAAGCCACGGAATATGCACAGCATCCATTGCTGTTGCGACCGGACTGGGGTCATTAGCCATCGTGCGATAGTCCACCACACCGATTAGAACAGCAGAAAAGACCACATAAATAACAGCGCAGATAGCTTGGCTGCTGAGGATGCAGATGGGCATAGTGCGTTGTGGGTTTGTGGTATCTTGCGCAGCCGTCGAGACGATATCGAAACCGATATACGCCATAAAGGCCATACCAGCAGCGCGCATCACACCACTAAAACCAAAGCTTCCAAAAGTGCCAGTATTCGCGGGAATAAAGGGGTGGAAATGCGATGATGAGACAAACGGCACACAGGCCACAATCATAGCAATAATAACAAAGGTCTTAATGACAACGACGACTGTATTAAGGCGTGATGATTCTGTCATGCCGCGCATCAGCATCAGAGTGACAAAGGCAAGAATGAGTACGCTAGGCGCGTTAAACCAAGCGTGAGCATGGCGGCCATCTGACAGCGTAACGGGTGTCATTGGTGGTGCGAGAAGCCGGGGGTCAAGCATGATCCCCCAGCTTTTCAGCAAGGAGGCACCATAGCCAGACCAGCTTGATGCCACTGCAGCAACACCGACGGTATATTCTAAGATGAGATCCCATCCGATGACCCAAGCAATGCCTTCGCCAAGGCCGGTATAAGCATAGGAATAAGCTGACCCTCCTGAGGGAAGCATCCCTGCAAGCTCTGCGTAACATAGGCCAGCAAAACTCGCGGCGATGGCTGCAATAAGGAAGGAGAGCGTGACGGCAGGGCCAGCATATTGGCCTGCAGCAACACCTGTGAGAGAAAACAGGCCAGCACCAATCGTCACGCCGACCCCCATGGCAATCAGGCGCCAGGGGCCGAAGACACGCTTAAGGCCGGACGATTGTCCGACCTCAGAGCTAACAGATTTAGTGCGCCAGAATGGCGAGGTCATGAATAACGTATCCGCATCGAGTGAAACCGCATGGAGCCCTTCTGTTACGAAGGGTCATGAGGAGGGGTCTTATGAAGATGGCTGTGACGCATACCATAAATTACATAAATAAACACGCCGAGGATCAACCAGACGACAAGACGCTCCCATGTGGCAGCATCAATGGATCCCATGACGATCCCACAAGAGATAATGCCGAGGGCTGGAATAAGGAATGGCCCACCGGGGACACGGAAACGACGTGGGGTATGAGGAGAGCGCAGACGCAGGGCGGTGACACCTGCACAGACGATGATAAAGGCAAGCAACGTGCCGATAGCGGTCATAGCTCCTAGCGCACCGATCGGCATCGTGGCAGCGAGCACACTGCTGGCAATGGCGGTCAGGATATGCGCCGTCCAAGGCGTTTGGGTGCGTTTATTGAGGCGACTAAACGCAGAAGGGATCAAGCCATCATAGGACATATTATGCATGATACGACTTTGCCCGATGAGCAGCCCGAAAAGACCGGAAATATACCCCAATGTCACGCCAATTTTTACCAGCACGGCGAGCCAAGGCATGTGTACTTGGTCAATGGCGGTTGCGACAGGGCTCCCGTCATTGGCGAGGCGGGGATAATCGACAATGCCGATCAACATCGTTGAAAAGACGATGTAGATGAATGCGCAAGCCGCCAAGCTGCCAAGAATGCCAATGGGCATATTGCGTTGTGGGTCTTTTGTATCTTGTGCTGCGGTCGAGACGATATCGATCCCGATATACGCAAAGAATGCCATGCCAGCAGCGCGCATCACGCCACTGAAGCCAAAATGGCCATACTCTCCTGTATTGGGGGGAATGAAGGGGTGGTAATTTGCGAGATGAATAAAGGGAATACAGGCGACAATCATGCCGGTGATGACGAGCACCTTAAAAATCACTACAAGCGTGTTAAAGCGCACGGATTCACTCGTGCCGCGCATCAGGAGCGCTGTGATGGCACAAATAATGAAAATGCTGGGCGCATTGAACCACGCATGCGCTGTGCTGCCATCGGGCATCGTCACGGGTGTGCCGGGGATGGCGAGAAGGCGAGGGTCAATAGCAAGTCCCCAGCCTTTGAGAAGTGACGCAAGATAGCCCGACCAGCTCGAGGCCACGGCTGCTGCGCCAACGGTATATTCTAAGATGAGATCCCAGCCGATGATCCACGCAGCACCTTCGCCTAGGCCGGTATAAGCGTAGGCATAGGCAGAACCGCCGGCGGGGATCATCCCGGCAAGTTCAGCATAGCAAAGGCCAGCGAAGCTTGCAGCGATAGCGGCAATCAGAAAAGAAAGTGTGACCGCAGGGCCTGCATTTTGTCCTGCGACAACACCGGTGAGGGAGAAAAGCCCTGCCCCAACGGTGACTCCAACGCCCATGGCGATGAGGCGCCATGGTCCAAAAACGCGCTTTAAGCCAGACTGTTGACCAGTGAGATGGTCAATTGATTTTGTGCGCCAAATAGGCATGCTCATGGGTGGCCTTTGCTCCCGTTTTCAAAACATTATGACATCATTGGGGCGTAACGATAGACGGGCTTTGCTCGTGCGCCTATAGATGAAGAAAATAATTTCTGGAGAGATGGACCATCATGTCTGAAAATGCCAGCAAAGAAGCGCTTAAATCCTTCTTTCATGATTCCCTGAAAGAGCGGGACTCAGAAGTCGCGACCCTGCTTAATGGTGAGCTGAAACGCCAGCAGGATGGGATTGAGCTAATCGCCTCAGAAAATATGACCTCTTTTGCGGTCATGGAAGCGCAAGGCTCCGTTTTGACCAATAAATATGCGGAAGGACGTCCAGGCCGCCGTTATTATGGTGGGTGCGTTGAGGTTGATAAGGTTGAAAACCTCGCGATTGAACGTGTGAAAAAGCTGTTCGGTGCAGAGTATGCTAATGTGCAGCCGCATTCTGGGGCCAATGCGAATCAGGCAGCCTTTATGGCGCTTGGTAAGCCAGGTGATACCATTTTGGGGATGAGCTTGGCGGCGGGTGGCCATCTAACGCATGGCGCGGCACCGAACTATTCCGGTAAATGGTTCAATGCTGTGCAGTATGGCGTCCGGGGTGAAGACGGCGTGCTGGATTATGAGGAGATGGAAAAGCTCGCTCGCGAACATAAGCCACGCATCATCGTCGCTGGGGGATCTGCCTACCCACGTAAGATCGACTTCGCTCGTTTCCGTCGTATTGCCGATGAGGTCGGTGCGTCTTTGATGGTAGATATGGCTCATTATGCTGGGCTAGTTGCCGCTGGGCTGTATCCGAATCCAGTGCCATATGCGGACATTACAACATCCACGACGCACAAAACGCTCCAAGGGCCACGTGGTGGGATCATTCTGACCAATGATCCAGAGCTGTTCAAGAAGATCAATTCAGCGGTATTCCCCGGGCTACAGGGCGGCCCTCTGATGCATGTTATCGCAGGGAAGGCTGTTGCTTTTGGTGATGCGCTGAAAGATGAGTTCAAGACCTATCAGCAACGTGTATTGAACAATGCGCGTGCTTTGGCAGATGAGCTTTCCAAACGTGGCTTTGACATCATCACAGAAGGCACAGACAGCCACATCGTGTTGGTGGATCTGCGTCCTAAGAAGGTGACGGGGAAGTTTGCTGAAGCGCTGATGGAACGTGCAGGCATCACAGCCAACAAGAATGCGGTGCCGTTTGACCCAGAGAAACCCTTTGTGACGTCAGGTGTGCGTTTGGGCAGCCCTGCAGCAACGGCGCGTGGCTTTGGTGAAGCAGAGTTCCGCGAGATTGCACGCATGATTGACGAAGTTCTGACCGCTGGTGAAGACGACACAGCCACCATTGAGCGCGTTCGGAACGACGTGCTGGCGCTGTGCCATCGCTTCCCCATCTATGACCGTGCTTCTGCTTAATTAAGCGATTGCGTATCACGCTTATGGACGACAATAATGCCTCGTCCATAAGCGTGTGCGTTTTCCTATAAAGAGAAATATATAGTTATTTATGGCGTATGATTGGATAATAGGTGACGTTGTAATGAGATAATGAAAGGGCAGAAGAAGGTAAAAACTATAATAAAGAGACAGAAAAACATGTTGAAATACGATGTGAACGTAGATTTAAGGAAACTTTTATAATTTCGCATTCCATATTTTCTTTTAATTTTCTTCGGACGTAACTGAAATAGAAAATCCGAACAGTTTTCGGAAATAACTTTTTCATAAAGAGCAATGTAGTTGGTGGATTGCCAGTGATAGAAAAGGCTCATCCACACGAAAAGCCCCATTGGGATAAGATTTATGCTTCTTTCAATGAAAGGGTTGAAAGGAAGATTCATTTCTATCGTGGCGAGGCCTATTAATGAAACGACAGTCCAGTTTCCTACGGTTGTATTGTGGTTTGATAAACGTGTGATGACGCCCTGTATGAGGTTCAGGTAGGCTATTTTATTACTATCAGAAGTGGTTGTATTTGCACCACGATCAGAGACTGTCTTGCATTTTAATGAGAAATGGTTCCCTATTCCTAATCAAGACAAGGAACAATACGATATATTTTTATCTCACTCTCATAAAGATGATGACGAGATATATTTTATTGTAGGATTGTTCAAGTATTGTCTTGGGTTGAGATGTTTCGTAGATTCGTGGGAATAGGGATACATTAAAGATCTTCAAAGGGACATAGACAGAAAGTATTGCCTAAAAAACAATGGATGTTATTCCTATGAATTAAGAAATTCAACAACATCTATATTAAATATATCTCTTATATCATCTATACACAAAGCAATGGATCATATTGAGTGTGCTATTTTCATAGAGACAGGAAATAGTGTTTTAAAAAATATCGGCAGAAGTCGTGAAACTCTATCTCCATGGATATATGCAGAAAATATAGCGATGAATATGTTGCGGCCTCATCTTGATAGGTCGTCAACAATTTCTCAAGAAAGTCATAAAATTGGAGACGGTGTAGCGATGGATAGTTTGCCGGAGATAAGATTTTCATTAGAAAATATACCCGAACTTTCTATCGATATTTTAGATCAGGTGTTTCTTGATAAGAAGCAAGGAAAAGAGGTTTTAGATTTCTTTTATGTATATAATCCGAGCGGGAGTTCTTACAATTAGAATGGAGTATTTTATGTATTTCTATGTCAAAAATTTTCTCAAAACGGGCGATTCTTATACATCGCCCGTTTTGAGAAATTCATCATTACTTATTGGTCTAATGTTTCCACTGTAACAATACGAATGCGATGGCTAATATGTCGTTCAATATCGCGCAGGATGGTGCGTTCGTTGAGCGGAATGAAAGAGAGTGCGCGTCCTTTGCGTCCGGCACGGGCGGTTCGGCCAATACGGTGTACGTAGGTATCTGGTTTTGGCGGAAGGTCCACATTGACGACCATCTGGATATCGTCAATGTCTAGCCCACGCGCTGCAATATCGGTCGTGACAAGTACGTTGCCGGTATTGTTTTGAAAACGGGCAAGGGCTTTTTTACGCTCTCCCGGTGTCTGCCCACCATGAAGCGAGTGTGCGTTTGCTCCGCAGCGGCGCATAAAGCGCGCGATGGCGTCTGCACGTTGTTTTGTTTTGACAAATAGGATGCAGCGCCCTTCTGGCAAATGATGGGCGGCGATCTGCTTTAAGAGTGTTTCTTTTTCGTCTTCTTCAACAAAAATAGCCCGTTGTGTCAGGCGGCGTGGTGTCAGATTATCTTCTGCAATCTCAACACGCACTGGATTGCGCGTGACTTTCTTGGCAAGAGCCATGACGGGCTCTGGTAAGGTTGCCGAGCAGAAAACCGTCTGGGGACGGTCTGCTAGATAGGGCACGAGAGCGGTCATGCTCGCTGAAAACTCTTCATCTAAGAGACGATCAGCTTCATCTAAGACGAGATATATAATGTCACTGAGGATCAGGTCGCCCCGTTCCACAGTTTCCAGAAGACGCCCGTGGGTGGCGACGATAATATCAGCCCCATCGGCAAGGGCACGCTCTTGTTGATCGCGCGAGACACCACCACAAACGACGCGTGTTCGAATCGGAAGTTGTCGTCCTAGTTGCCGACAGACACCTGCGGTTTGCATGGCGAGATCGCGGGTTGGTTCCAGAATTAAAACGCGTGGGATTGAGGGCGTTTCGTGCCCTTCACGTTCTTTAAGGGCGGCAAGTTTTTGCAAAGCAGGTAAAACGAAAGCGGCTGTTTTCCCTGTGCCAGTTTGGCTAGGGAGAAGCACATCGCGTCCTTCTAATAGCGCAGGAATGCCCATTTTCTGAATCTCTGTTGGACGTGCAAGACCGCTACGCTGGGCGGCTTGGCAGAGAGCAGGGAGCAGACCAAGAGCATCGAACGTATTGGGTAAGGATGTCGTGGAAGTAGGGGGTGCTGAGGACGTCATAGGGACTGTTCTTGTCAGAAAGAGGTAAATCCGAGAGATTGAAAGCTGATACCCCTGACGGAGTCAGCTCATGCATGCAACACTTATCGCCGAAGATTTTGCCGGAATGTGGTCTCAGGGTCGAGGCCTTGCCGAGCGTGTTGGCTTTAGTTGGGAGAAGCAGCCGATTTTTATGCGCAAAGGTGACGTATGGCAATGTCTTCCTGCGCGTTTATGGCCATCGCCTCTCAAACGAGTGGAACCACTTGTGCTTTCACCCAAGACGGATGTCATTATCAGCTTAGGGGGACGAGGGGGGATTATTGGCGCTGCTTTGGGCAAACAGCATGGTTTGCCTGTCATTCAAGTTCAAAACCCGCGCACGACCCTGAAGCCCTATGCGGTGGTGATCGCTCACCATCATGACCAATTAGAAGGGAAGAATGTTTTCCTCACACGCACGGCCTTGCATGGGGTCACAGAAGATGTGTTGAAACAGGCGCAGCTGCAGTGGAAGGCGATCATTCGGACAGACGAGAAGCCTGTGCTGGGCGTGTTGTTAGGGGGATCAAATGGACGGTTTCGTTTTGGTGTATCGGAGGCCGCTCATATCGCTCAGCAGTTGGGTCATTTTATCCGTCAAAGAAACGTAAGTTGTGTTATTACTCCATCACGCCGAACATCACCAGAAGCACTAAGAGTGTTAAAAACAGAGCTGGAACCGCTTGGAGGGCGCTTTTTAGAGGGCACGGGGCAGAATAATCCCTATATGGGCCTATTGGCGTGCTCTGATATGCTAGCGGTGACGATGGATAGTGTCTCTATGATATCAGAGGCTGTGGCAACGTCGCTTCCTGTGGGTATTTTGCCATTATCGGGACGTTCAAAGCGGATTTCTTATTTTATTAAAATGCTGGAAAAACAAGGACGTGTACATTCTTTCTCGGCTGATCTCCCTTTAGAGACGGCAGAAAGACTTGACGATACTTCGCTAGCAGCGGAAGAAATACGACGTTACATGAAGCTCTGAGAAAGAGAAGGCAGGTCTATGCTGAATATCCGTACGTTCGGGCCGCAAGGCGGTAATGTGTTGTATAAAGCACTGTCGCACCCGCTGGTTGTGGATCGTATGAGGGCTTTAGAGCATGATCTAGCCGACAAAAAGATCGCGGTGTACGATCCCGATGGTTTTCTACCAACCGTTGTTGGGCTGTATCCTGGTTTAAAGCCTACCCTGGTTGTTACTCACGATACAGAACAAGTCGGGCGTGATGATGGTTTGAGTGGGACATTCCAAGCCCTCATAGATTTGCCGAGTATGGCTGTTGATGGCGTATTAGCGCTGTCTTTTGAGCATGCTAAAATGGTCACACGTTTAGGGGATCTTCTAAAGGGACGGCCTCTCTACACGCTAGAGGCGGCTCGTCTGCCAGAAGCATTTCTGCCTTATCCGCGGCCTTATCTCGATAAGTTAAATTTTGCGACCAACTTTTCTTTTTTTCGTGATGATGATCATTTCTCAACCCGTCTCGTGACCGCAAATTATTGGTCACAATACGGGGCACATAGGGTGACCTATTGGTTTCGCTTGTATGACCAAAAGGGGCATAGTCTGGCGGAATGGCAAAAACACGTTGAGGAAGACAATGCAGGCGTTGTCGTTGATAGCGCCGAGGTGCGTCAGCGTTTCGGTCTGCCTGCTTTTACCGGTCAGCTTTTCGTTCATGTGATTGGGGCAAAAGGGCACGACGTCGTTAAATATGCGCTTGATACCTTTGCACGTGGCGATGATCCCAGCTTGTCTGTAACGCATGATGCCAATGCATGGCCTTCAATGCGCTTTGCAACATTACCTGCTCCAGAGCAGGATGAAACGCTCCGCGTATGGCTTCAAAATAGCCACGGAACACCGATCCCTTCAGGAGAAGTAACCTTTAATGTGATGGGAGAGGATGACCATCGTGCGGTCTCACAAGAGGTAGGGCCTTACGAAACAGTTGCGGTTAATGTTGGTGCACTTTTCCCGGATGTTGCGTGGCCGGCACAATTTGAGATGCGTGCTGGGCAGCATGTGGTGCGTCCACGTTATGAGATTGTGCAGCGCGGTCGAACACGTATTGCTCACCTCAATGTTGAGCGGTCAGACATTGCCCCCGACCCCGCCATTCGTCAGATGTCACCATCGCTGGGCCGTGGTATTATTTTGCCATTCCCTGTGCTGAACCCAGCACATTATGAAACATTCGTGCAGCCTAATCCAATGTCAGAGGCATTGCAGACGTTGCCTGTCCGTATGGATATGTTTGATGAAAAAGGCCGTAAGGTAGGTTCCCATTTCTTTGGCAATTTACCGCGCAATCATCGTACGGTTGTTGCTGCCCACGAGCTCATGACATGTCCGGGTCATGCAGACCTTGTGTATGATTTCCGTGATGGTGGGGAAGCTGATGGATGGTTGCATTCTTTAGTGCGTTATCGTGACCGTCAAAGCGGTCATGCTGCTGAAACGAGTTTTGGTGGTCATATTTTCAATACGCTGATGACGTGGCGGTCAGAGCCGCAATCCTATTCTGGCCCTCCACCAGGGCTAACGACGCGTCTTTTCCTTAAACTTGGGCAAAAATTTGAGGGGGAAAACCTGCGGAGTTTTTGCTGCCTCATTTATCCAAGCTCAGCAGAAGGTGGAAAAGCGTCTACCACAATATTGTATCTCCATGCGGCGAATGGAAAGCAGATAGCTCAAAAAGCGATCAGCATTCATCCTTCAGGCTCTTTCATGGTAAGGCCTCATCAGATTTTCTCAGAGAATATACTGGAAAAGGCGGGTGAAGGAGGCTACGTTCTCATCCGTGATTTGACGTGCCGCTTATTTGGCTATCATGGGCTGGAAAATAGTGTCGGAGGTTTTTCTCTCGATCATATGTTTGGATTTTAGGAAAATTTAAATGAGCGCTAAAAACCCTCTTGCCAACATAAGGGGTTGTTGATAGAAAGCGCTCATCCCGATCGGGGTGCGTAGCTCAGCGGTAGAGCACTGCCTTCACACGGCAGGGGTCACAGGTTCAATCCCTGTCGTACCCACCACGGGATTCCCAGTTTTTAGCGGTTTGCCGCTGATATTGAATCGGTAGCGACAACGTTACTTTGTTCATATCTATTCATAAAAGTTCACGAGTCTTCATAGAAATTGACACAGATTTGACACGGTCATTTTCCCAAAACTTGCCCACCCAGTTTTTTCATTTCCGTAGGTGCTGGGCGGCTTGTAGTGAGGGGGTGTGAAGATGGTTCTGTGTATACTAACCACAGTATCCTGAGACGGTTCGCTTTAATGTGCGCTAGTCCGCATCTCCTTCCTTTCATTCCCATAATCCCGCATCATAATCGGAAGCTCGTGCAGGTCGGGATGGGTGTGTATTTCATCCGCTGCCTGCTTCTCTTCCTGTGCTGTGTAATGCACCAGCGGGGGGCAAAGCGGTTTGTATCGGGTCGGGGCGCAGCTTACTAACGTGCACAAAGCCATCGCACAAAAGACGTGCTTCATCAAAACGTCCCCTTATCCAGCTCTTCTGTAAGCTCATCGCCAGAACGTATGCCGTTCGTGCGGGCCTCTAGCATCCGTTGCGCGGCTTTTGCTGACTGTGTGGCGTCGCTGGCGTCTTGGCGTTCGGAGTGAACACGGGCGCTGTTGCGGCCTGCTCGGGTGCTATAGATGATCAGGGCCGTCAGGAAACTAAGCACGGTTAGGATGAAGCTCCCTGCGAAATAGGGGTTCATCGTTCCTCTCCGAACCAGCCTTCTTTAGGAGGGGCGTCAATCCAACCTTCTTTGTTGGTCATGGGTGATGTCCTTTGCTTCTTTTGAGTGTTTTGCGGGAGAGCCGAAGCCCTCTCATGTGGGTTAGCCCATTCCGTTAATAGCAGGTGTGGCCACCGGGGCCTCTTCGCTTGCGCCAGAAGCATCGGTCTTCTTCTTTTTCAAGCCTGCTAGCACCAGAGCAATCCCGGACAAAATGCCCGTAGCGCCTGCCAGCACAGAGGCCAGATCAAAGGAGACCTTGCTTTCCACAGTAGGCAGAACGCCATCGAGCAAACGGGCGGCACCGTCTGCGATCTTCTCTTGCGTTTCGCCTTTCTTCCCTGTGACGGCGGAGAAGATGTTTTCGCCAGCTTCGACAAGGGCGGTGATGGGGGGGGCTGTTGGTGTGGTTGTTTCTTCGGTCATGGTGTTTCTCAGTTTTCTTTTTGAGGAGATAGTAGGAGTGTTGGATGCATCAGACAGGCCGGCCCATCGCGGCAACGAAGCTCTGGCATGGTCATGGCTGGGGGCGTGTGTCAGTAGGCCGGCCTGCTTGGAAGCGGTTGGTGGCCCATCCGATATTGAGCGCAACGGTGCTGATGGCACGATAGAGCAGCCCCCAGCGTGAGCCGCTCGCCGGTGGCCGCACGGTGACGGTGACGAGCTTGCAGACGATGATCACACACGCGACGATCAGGCCGAGATTGCTGGGTAAGAGGTCAAGGAACGCGGTGATGTCCATAAAGTCTCCAGACATAAAAAAACCGCCTCAGCGGGCGGCGTTCAGTGGGGATGATGTTAGGTTATAGACGGTGGTGAAGCTGTTGCTTCACGAGCCACCTGCTCGACAAGGGGCCCGTAAGGGTCTTGGCCGTTTTCAACGCGGATAATGGCGTGCATGAGCGCGGTGAGTTGGTCGGGTGTGAGGGCGTTAAAGCGCTGTTTTGCGCCGAGACCAACGCGGGCGGCCACTGTGGCGGCGTAAGCGCTGGTATCATTGCCGTCCGTAGGCGGGGCCCATTTGGCGATGATACCAGCCATCGTGTTGACCCGATCACGCTCAACATAGCGTACAAGCTGGTCACGCAAAGCCCGCAAACCGTCTTCTGGTGTTGCGAACACCGCAAAGCGCCCATTGGGGCCGGCCTCCTTATGAGCGCCGGCTTGGCCAACATAGTTAAGATTGCCGGGATTGTTGTTGCGGATACCGCGTGGGAGAGAGGGCATGATCACCATCCAAAGCTGCGTTTACAGAGCTCGAACAACCCCACGGCAACACCGCCACCAGCCCCACCGGCAACGGTGAGCAGCATGGTTTTGCGGTTGTTCATCTCGCTCATTTGTTGGGAGATTTTGGCGAAGCCGTCATTCATCTGAGACGCCACAGCACTCACTTTGTCCGAAAGCGATTGAATGCTTTCTTGAGCGTATTGCTGCTTGGTTTCCAGTGTGACCACACGGTCGCGGAGTTCGTTGACTTCGCCGCGGCGGGCGCAGTCTGTGTCAGGCATGGGAGCCTCCTGTATTTGAGCATAAAAAAACCACCTCAGAAGGTGGCGTGTTAGGGGAAAAGGCGGCGGTATGATGTTACGTCGTCACATCATCCGGCATGTCAGGTAGTGCGGTGCTTGTGGTGTTAGAGCCGTCGAGGATGGCGCGGAGGGATTGCACATACGCACGCATTTTAGGGCCAAATGTTTCACCCATAGCCGACACCATGCTCGCTTGCTGCTGCACCTTCTGCATGGCCTCTTGAGCTTGCGGTTTCAGAGGGGGTGCTGGTGGTGTGTATTCTTCCAACGCTCCATCTGAACCAACACGGCAATGGCGGCCATACCAATAATCATATTGCTCTTTGGTAAGCGCGACAAAATGCGTCATATCGTTAGGCTTGCCAAAGAACGACATAAGCGGCCCCACAATCTTCGTTGTGGGATTAACGTAGCCATAATACCCAAACACAGCATTTTGAGCCTGCGTCTGATCCTGTTCATGCTGGCTGTTTTCTATGTTGTCTGTCATGACGATGCTCCCATAGGCCCAGTGACCGCCACGTCAAAAGCGGCGTCTTGAAAGCCACTTTCGCTCCGATCAATCCAGAAGCCGTTATTGGTTGTTTTTTGTTTGTAGATGTAAAGAACAGAACTCTCACCCATTCCGCCGTTACTGTTATAGCCGTATCCGTAGGTGATGAATATTTCATTCACCGGGTCGGATGCTGCAAACGCCACAGGAAACGGAATGTAGTTCACATTGGCAAGGTTCGTGATACGGAAATATTGTGTGACAACGCGCCCCGGAACCCCGCGCACTTCAGGTAGGGTATTGCCAGAGGGTGTCCCAATTGCTCCGTTGGCCCCATTGAGCCACCAGCTTTGACGGTTCTTGTTGTGGTCTGTTACGCCAAGGGAGAGAACCGGATTGCTGGTCGTACCGAGGAGCTGCATCGTTCCTTCAAGGCCCGATTCATCGGCACGTAGTCGGATTGTTCGACTATAGAGGTTGTTCTGCCACATATTGCCTAAGAGGATGGCATCCCCGGTTAATGTTCCCCCAGAGAGAGGCAACAATGTCGCCTCGACATTCTCCGCACGTTGTGTTTCAGCGGCGACAGCGTCCGTTGTGGCGAGGGTTTTCCCGCTGGGTGTAGTGACTGTTCCATCAGAAGCATTGAACCCCCAATTATGCCACGTCCCGGCTTCATCTTGCACACCGACAATGGCTATCGTCTTTCCATCAACGATCTGTGTTTGGAGGTAGCTGTTAGACTTCTTTCCTGCGACAACACTGACACATTTCCCGCCAAAGAGTGTATTCGCCCACGATGCCACGCTACTTACAGCCAGATCGCCTGTCATCGTTCCGCCAGAGAGGGGGAGCAGCCCCGCTTCAGCATTCTCCGCACGCTGGGTTTCAGCGACGATATCGTCCTTGGTTGCGAGGGTTTTCCCAGAAGCTGATCCGATATTGCCAATGACCACATGGCCATTGCCATCATCGTTTCCTTCAAGGAAGCGCGTTCCTCTCTCGGTGGTGATGTTGCCGCGATTGTCGGACGATAGAATGACATGATAATTCCCACCGCCATCACGAAGTACGATGCGCCCTGACGTTGTGCCAGCGTTGTTGTCGTTCACAAGCTGGAGATAGAACTGCTCACCGCTCAGTGCTGCGCCGATAGGTTGGGTCGCATAGACATTCTCAGATGGGCTAAATGTGCCACCCGAAAATAAAGCTCCCGACATCGTTCCGCCAGAGAGGGGGAGCAAAGCCGCTTCCGCCGCTTGAGCGCGTTGGGTTTCAGCTGTTAGAGCAGCCCCAATGGTGTCTATGCTGTTTGTTAAAGAGCTCCAAGAACCAGAACTTCCCTTTGTTGGATCATCGCCATTGTTATCTGCGATTGACACAAAAAGGTGCGTTGGGTCGTTCGGATGAGAGACTAATGACCCTCTAGGATAACCACCAATCTGCTGAGCATAAGAAGCACTAAATGGTCTGACCAAGCCTGCCTCAGACGCGCGAACGGCTTGAGACAGCATATTTAGAATGCCGTTCATGTCTTCGCCGTAAGGCGGCACGCCGCCTGCTGCAATGGGTGTGAAGGTTTCTTTGGGGAAGCCGAGAGCCAGTGAGGCGCGGCCAATGGCTGTTTTGCTGGGAGGAATTTGTGTGAGCGTGCCGCTATCGGCCTGCGCTCCGAAAGGGGTCGGGAAGAGTGGAGAGCTGTCGGTTTGTTTCATGTCAGGTGAACCTGCTGGTAAAGGATCGTGACGCCAGACGGACGAGGCAGAGCGCCGCTTTGTTGGATGATCGTGGCGTCGAGCGGAGAGAGCGGCCAGCTATGGCAGATCGTCATCGTGCCGTTCGCTTCTGCGAGCGATGTCGCGTCAAAGAAGATGCCGTTATTGAAGGTATGGGGCGTGTCAGCGCCTCTTTTGGCTTCTGAGAAACCCAGATAGTCGTTAGCTGGTGTGCCTTCGGAGAGGTAGATCATCCCTCGGTCGCCAAAGATCAGCATGAGGATACGGTTGATGTCGGCAATAGAGCCGCTGGAGATATTGGCCGCCGCTTTGGCCATAATCAGCCTGCGATACGCGTCATCGGCGAGAGCGAAGTTCTGCGTGCTGGTGGGGCCATTGTAGAAAACCCCCTCATTGAAAGGCCGCGCCGTTCCGGTGCTGTCATTGGCCTCGTCAAAGCCGAGATAGCGCGGTTGAGG
>NZ_WVHP01000022.1 GCF_009834765.1 Saccharibacter sp. EH611
GTTGCCCCCATTGTCCAATATTCCCCACTGCTGCCTCCCGTAGGAGTCTGGGCCGTGTCTCAGTCCCAGTGTGGCTGATCATCCTCTCAAACCAGCTATTGATCATCGCCTTGGTCAGCCTTTACCCAACCAACTAGCTAATCAAACGCAGGCCCCTCCTAAGGCAACAAAAGCCTTTGACCCTCAGGTATCATGCGGTATTAGCACCAGTTTCCCAGTGTTATCCCCCACCTCAGGATAGGTTCCTACGCGTTACTCACCCGTCCGCCACTAACCCCGAAAGGTTCGTGCGACTTGCATGTGTTAAGCATGCCGCCAGCGTTCGCTCTGAGCCAGAATCAAACTCTCACGTTCAATCCTACCAAAACGCACAAGCATTCAAAGCATCTAAACTATGTCAGAATACATCAACACTTGCGTCCTAGCGTCTAAACACTAAAACGCCGCCAATATATCCCTTCCAGTCTCTTCCTATTCAACTTTCAAAGATCAGCATCTCTACCGGTCAACCCCGCCGCGTTTCCGCTCCAGCGCCGCCGGTGAATGGGCTTATACACCATCAGAAAAACTCAACAACCCCCTAAATGCATTTTTCTTCAAAAAACTGTCATGTTTTTCATATTAGATGGGAAACGCGCTCTCAAAAGGCCCAGAAAACCTTATATTTCTGCTGGTTATTCATTCCCCCTCACCATCACCCTTCAATCAAAGCCAGCAGGATTCATAGGAGAATCGCTTTAGAGAAACCGTGCAGACATAAGACCGAAGCTTATTGTGATGAGGCCTTCGCTCCAAAAGCCGCGCTCTCTACAGAATCCCCCACAACCAAACCAAGACGCTCCGTCGTTCCCCCGGGAAGTTCAAGCACACTTCCAACAATACCATGGCTACTGATAATCCCTTCGCTTAACGGAACCGCATTTTCTTCGATAGCGTGGATACGATGCTCTATGTCGATGAAAACAAGATCAAGCGGAACAAACGTATTGCGCATCCACATCGCACTCTCCTGAGGCTTGCTCCATAAAAAGAGCATTCCATGATCGGGTGCGATATGTTTACGGAACATCTCACCAATCTCTTGCTCTTGGGGGGTTCGAGCAATTTCTACCGTAAAGCGGTGTACTTCTCCGTTATGCCCCGTAATCGTCAGCGCTTCTGTCGGGAGCTCTGACTGAGCCTGTGTAATCTCAGCATCTGCATACCCAGCAGAAAGCGACAGAGTAGCCCCTGCTATTAAGATGCATAGTCCCACGCGTCTTATAAGGCCTCTTCTCATAAAGCGCCCTCCTTTTAAATTATGGTGTGGTTAAAGATAACATCATACTGAACGCCTTCCTTGAAAGGCTGGGTTCGTCCGCCGCTCCGTGCCAATCATTGTTGGCAAGCCATGACCACTTAGAACAACGGTATCATCGGGCAAGCAAAAAAGCTTTTGCTCAATATGACTGAGAAGCTGTTCCATACTGCCGTAGGCAAAGTCTGTTCGTCCAACAGTGCCACGAAACAACGTATCCCCTACAATAGCCCTTTTATCTAGACGGTCGATAAACACAACGTGACCAGGTGTATGACCAGGCACATGGGCTACTTCTATGTCGTGCCCAAGCAACTGTAATGTATCGCCATCGCTAAGATACCGATCCGGCTCAACATGGGTCATACCAGACAAACCAAAAGCAGCGGCTTGTTTCTCGATAGATTGAAGAAGAAATGCATCCTCGCGGGTGGGGCCCAATATTGGAACAGCTTTCCCTTGGCTCATTTTTAGGAGATCTCTGAGAGGCCGCGCCCCACCAGCATGGTCGAGATGGCCATGTGTCAGGAGAATCGCTTCAACATGAAGATGAGCCACCTCTTGAAAGATTCGGTCACTCTCCCCACCAGGATCAATAATAAAAGCATGTCCTGCTTCATTTGAAAAAATCGTACAATTCTGGCGGAGGGGCGTTACCGATAATCTTCGTAAGGCCAGCGTCATCACATTTTCTTTCCTATGTAATCAATAAGATAAGGCCATATTGCCCGTTTCTTTATCCGTCTTAGCAAAAACTGCTTGTATTTTGTGAAGAGGCCAAATGCTCTTATGAAATAACCCTCCATGAATATGAACATCTTTTTGCCATAATGACGGCCAATGAATGGAACATCTCTACCAACAGCAGGAAACAGCCAAAAATAACAGTTTTTTTAGGGAGCGAGCCTTGCTTTCTCAAAGGAAATTCTGATAGGTAGATGCAATCATTTTACATAGCTGGTATGGCGAATTTCGAGCGAATAGGACATCTGCGATGCTGAGACGCGGCAAGAGACTGATTTTTTCTTCCCTAACACTCTCCGCGCTCGTCTTATGCGTTCCTCAGGCTCATGCTCGCCATAGCCAAGTTTTCCATCATCGGCACACATTGCACCACACACGTTCTTACCGTCACGTTCTGCAATGCGTTGGTTTTGTGCATCAAGCGACAGATTTCCATATTCGTGGAAACGCCCGTGACTGGTGGCAGCGCGCAGCTGGCCTCTACGCACGAGGGAACACACCAGCTTCTGGCGCTGTCCTCAGCTTCCTTCCACGACGTCATATGCGCCTTGGTCATGTGGCCGTGGTTCGTTCTCAAGTTGATAGCCGCACAATCCTTATTGACCAATCTCATTGGGGCCATAATGGGATTGATCGTAATGTCCGCGTTGTGGATGTTTCACCAAATAATGACTGGACAGCAGTCCGTGTTGCGCTACGCGGGCACCAAGACAGTTTTGGAAGCATCTATAAAACCCACGGATTTATTTACAACCGCCCAGAAGGCAAAGCTCCTGCCCAGGGGAACATGCAAGACGTCTTAGCTTCTAATAATGACGGGCTACAGACAGCTTCTCTTCCTGATAATGCCCCTACACAGGAAGTTTTTGTTGACGATGCTCCTAATCGCTCCATTCGCTGAAACAGCATATTCCGAAAAGGAAAAGGCCTCACTCCTAGGGAAGTGGGGCCTTTTTTATAACCTCGTCTAAGGGCGTCCGGCCTTGTGATAAGGATGACCACTTAAAATTGCTTGAGCCCGAAAAAGCTGCTCTGCCAACATGACGCGCACCAGCATATGCGGCCAAGTAAGCTTCCCGAGCGATAACAACGCATCAGCGCGCTGAACAACGGCACGATCCAATCCTTCTGCTCCACCAATCAGAAAGCATAAAGGGCGACCTGTTTCCTGCCATCGCTGATAATGTTGAGCTAAGGTGGGGCTATCTATAACTTTCCCACCTTCATCTAAAGCGATAATAAAGGCATTGCTCGGACACGCTCCTAAAAGAGCATCAGCCTCGCGCCGTTTTTGCTCTTGGGCCGCTCCCTTCCCTTGTGCCACCTCCACTACCGTTAATGCAGGACGAAGACGCCCCATATAACGTGTGAGCAAATCGCGCTCAGGGCCCGCTTTCAGCTTACCAACAGCAATAAGCTTCATCAGCTCAACTTAATGTTGTGTTGAAGAAGACTGACCAACGGTGACTTCCTCATCAGCTTGGTCAAAGTCACTGCCCCACATACGCTCTAGGGCATAAAGCTCGCGACTTTCTGGCATAAAGAGATGAACGATCACATCGCCAGCGTCCAGCAACACCCAATCGCTATTCTGGTCACCCTCAACACGCACACGTGCCAGATTTTCTTCTTTCAAACGGCGTTCAATATGCTGTGCCATCGCCGCAATCTGACGTTCAGCAACACCAGAAGCGATGATCATACGGTCTGCAAAACCAGCACGACCGACCAAGTCCAATGTAACGATGTTCTCCGCCTTATCTTCATTTAAGCTTTCGGCAATCACCTCAAGCGTACGAGTAAGGGCCTCTTCTGGAGAAAGATCGGTCTGGATAGGCGATGTATTCATAACAGTGATGATGGCTCTCATGTCTGATCAGCGAGGCGGAAATGCCCAGCCTTACGTAATGCTGTAGAAGATATAGCGTTCTGTGCAGCGGAAAGAAACGTCCATCCCGGTTTCCCATGCGTTTTTAATAAAACAGACGCTTCTCGTGGTCGATGCCGACGATGGCGCAACACAGACGCAGCCGGCCCTCGTAACGCTGGCATAACGCTGCCCGGACGTGGAAACACAACAATAGGAACCAATTCTGCAAGCCGCCTCCAGCGGCGCCAACGTGCGAAATTAGCGAGTCCATCGGCCCCCATTAGCCACACAAATTGGCAATGTGGGAACTGCGTTTTCAACCGGTCAACTGTACGCACAGTGTAACGCTCGCCCATTCTCTGCTCAATATCCGTCGCAACGATGCGCCGCCCATCGGCTATTGCCTGCGCTGTTTTCAGCCGTTCCTTAAAAGGGGCCATCCCACGAGCGGGTTTCAGTGGATTCCCTGGCGATACCATCAACCAGACTTGATCCAACTGCAAACCACTCAGCGCACGCTTGGCAAGCTGTCGATGCCCTTCATGGGCTGGGTTAAACGACCCTCCGAGAAGGCCAATACGCATTCTTCGCCCATCGCCAAAACGCGACACCGCCGTGCAAGAAGGCGCTTTAACCACGCACCTGCCCTTTCCCACGAATTTCGTACCGATAGCTTGTAAGCTGCTCGAGCCCTACAGGGCCGCGTGCATGGAGTCGCCCTGTAGCGATGCCAATTTCAGCCCCGAATCCAAACTCACCCCCATCACAAAACTGCGTTGAGGCGTTCCACATCACAACAGCGCTTTCTATCCCATTCAGAAAGCGTTCAGCCGCGTGTGGATTTTCCGTCACGATCGCCTCAGTATGACCGCTGCCATAACGCGCAATATGTGCAAGTGCTCCCTCCACATCATCCACTATAGCAATCGAAAGAACTGGCGCGAGCCATTCTGTCGCAAAATCATCAGGCTGAGCCGCTGGCAAAGTGGGCACAATAGCTTGAGCGCACTTATCTGCGCGAAAAGAACAGCCCTTTTCACTCATCTCTGCCACTAAAGACGGAAGAAAAACAAGTGCAATGGCACGATCCACCAAAAGCGTTTCTGTCGCACCGCAAATACCCGGCCGACGCAGCTTCGCATTCATGACAATCCGCTGCGCCATCTCTAGGTCTGCGTCCTGATGTACGTAAGTATGACAGAGCCCTTCGGCATGGGCCAAAACAGGCACACGAGCATCGCGCTGTACCCGCTCGACAAGCCCTTTTCCACCGCGAGGAATAATGACATCCACACCATCCACCGCTTGCAGCAACGCCCCGACAAGCGCACGGTCAGCCGACGGAAGAATCTGCACAGAGCACGGATCGAGCCCTTCTTGGCTCAACCCCTCAACCATTGCTTGATGAATAACACGCGCAGAATGCAAGCTCTCCGCTCCACCACGCAAAATGACCGCATTGCCTGAACGAATACATAAAGCCGCGGCATCTGCCCCCACATTAGGACGGCTTTCATAAATCATCCCAACCACACCAAGAGGCACCGCCACGCGTCGGAACTGCAAACCGTTCGGCTGTGTCCACTCTGCGAGCACGCGTCCAAGCGGATCTGGCAATAAAGCAACAGCTTCAACACCGGCAGCCATCGCCTCAATCCGCTCTGGTGTCAGGGTGAGACGATCACGAAACGCCTCGCTACGCTCAACCGATAGACCCATCAGGTCTTTTCGGTTGGCATCTAGCAGGGCATCCGTCTGCGCTCGAAGCGCACGCGCTGCCCCGCGCAAAGCCCGCGCCCGCTGTTCATCAGACGACCGCGACAAAGATACCGCTGCATGACGAGCAGCCTTTGTCAGAGTCGTTAAAACAGCGGACTCGGAACCAGACATAGGGATGATCCCTCAGACATTGAAGCGGAAGAGCAGGACATCACCATCCTGCACCACGTAGCTTTTCCCTTCAATACGAAGTTTCCCCGCCTCACGTGCGCCGGATTCGCCGCCATATTCAATATAATCATCGTAAGCAACGGTTTCGCACGCAATGAAACCGCGCTCGAAGTCATTATGAATAACAGCAGCCGCTTGTGGGGCTTTTGTTCCTTCTGTGATGGTCCAAGCACGCGTCTCTTTTGGCCCAACAGTGAAGTAAGTTTGCAGCCCCAAAAGGCGATACCC
Source organism: Saccharibacter sp. EH611 (assembly GCF_009834765.1). GTDB lineage: Bacteria > Pseudomonadota > Alphaproteobacteria > Acetobacterales > Acetobacteraceae > Saccharibacter. The sequence continues at coordinate 6,090 of NZ_WVHP01000022.1, forward strand.
CGCCGCAATGACGCGATCGAGCCCACTATCACTCAGACCCAACCCATCTAAGAACTCACCGCGTTCTTCACTATCGAGCTGGCTCACTTCGGCTTCAATCGCAGCAGAGACGATGACCACACCCGCCCCTTCGGCTTCAGCGCGCTTTTTGACCTCATCGGAATAGCGATTCCCGGTAGCAGCAGAACCTTCTTCCACATTGCACACATAAAGCACAGGCTTTGTGGTCATCAGCTGTAACCGTGCGGCTTCACGCTCCTGGCCTTTCGGCACCGCCGTACGCGCAGGCTGCCCGTTTTGCAGAGCCTCAATCAGCGGTTTCATCAGCTCAAGCTGATCTTTCGCCTCACGATCATTCCCACGAGCGCGCTTTTGCAACGTGACTTCCCGGCGCTCAAGGCTCGCAAGATCCGCCAGCATAAGCTCGGTTTCAATAATCTCCGCATCACGCACGGGGTCCACGCCCCCTTCAACATGCGTAATATCGTCATCATCAAAGCAACGCAGCACGTGAATAATCGCGTCTACTTCACGGATATTAGCAAGAAACTGGTTCCCCAGCCCTTCACCCTTCGACGCGCCACGCACCAAGCCTGCAATATCAACAAACTCAAGGCTTGTTGGGACTTCTTTTTGAGAATGGCCAATCCGTGCCAACTCACCCAGACGCGCATCCGGCACCGCAACACGCCCTGTATTGGGCTCAATCGTGCAGAAAGGATAATTCGCTGATTGCGCAGAAGCCGTCTGCGTCAGGGCGTTGAACAGGGTGGATTTGCCGACATTGGGGAGGCCGACGATCCCACAATTGAACCCCATTCGTGCTCTCCATCTTTCTATCAGCGCCATCTAATACAGTGCGCTGTGGTTATCTCTTTTGAAAAACAAGGGCTCTTGCTCTGGAGCCCCTCTATCCGTTTTGGCGACCTAACGCGACCTTCGTCATAAAAGCATCATGCTGCTCTTGCGCGAGCAGAGGTGCCGCATCGGCAAGATCATCCAACCAATAGCCAAGCTCCGTCCGCTCAGCACTGGCAAAATCACCCAGCACGTAATTATGAACTTTATCACGACTTCCAGGATGACCAATCCCCAAACGAACACGCCAATAATCTGGCCCGGGTAGGGATTTATCCATCGAACGCAGCCCGTTATGACCTGCAGCCCCTCCGCCACGCTTAATGCGCATACGGCCGAAGGCTAAGTCCAGCTCATCATGAAAGACGAGAATATCTTGCTGGTCGATTTTATAAAAACGAGCGGCTTGCTGAACACTGTCACCCGACAGATTCATAAAGGTCATCGGCTTAAGAAGGATGATTTTTTCCCGCCCAATCACGCCTTCAGAAGTTTCCCCCCGGAAACGCTTACGCCACGGGGAAGTCCCGTGGCGCGCAGCGATCGTATCGACCGCCATAAAGCCGATATTGTGGCGGTTGCGGCTCATCCCTGACCCAGGATTGCCGAGTCCGATCCAGAGCTTCACAACCTTATGCCCTCTTACTTATCGCCTTCAGCACTTTCTGCGGATGCCGCTTCGGCTCCTGCCGCTTCAGCAGCATCAGCCTCTTCGTCCACTGTTGGTGGTGCGATAGACGCGATCACGAAGTTCGGGATCTGAAGCATTGGGGTCGCTTTTTCTGTACCCTTCAGATCATCCCAACGCACATTGTCATGAATGTCGAGCTTGCTGACATCAACAACGAAGTGCTCAGGAATATCTTCCACAGGAACACGCACATCAACAGTGTGACGAGCGATGTTCAATGCACCACCACGTTTAATGCCTGGGGACTCTTCTTCACCTTCAAAGACGATACCGACCTGAACATGAACCTTCTGGCCAGCAACCAGACGCAGGAAGTCGATGTGCAATGCTGCATCGCTAACAGGGTGGAACTGAATGTCACGGATCAGGGCACGAACTTCTTCACCACCGATCTCGAAACGATACAGACGGGACTGCCAACCACCACGCTGCAACTCTTTCATGATGATGCGCGGGTCGATCGAAATCAGGGTCGGCTCTTTTTTACCGCCGTATACCACGCCTGGCACCATGCCATCACGTCTCGTGGCGCGCGCTGCCCCCTTACCTGCTTTCGCGCGCTCGGAGATATTGAGGTTTGTCAATTTAACCACTTTATTACGCTCCTGCGTCTAAAAAATCCAATTCCTATGGCCTCCAGGGGTGCCAATAGGTGCGTTCGCACTAAACGACTTTGAAGAAAAAAACAATGTTTATTCGCTCATCCCCCGCGAAAAAGCCCGGATCGCAGAGAGCTGACGCCCTGTGCGGGCATCCCCTGCTAAGCACGCTTGGCGATGGCTAAAGAAGCGTGCGTCGTCACGCGTATCCACCCCCATGTTTTCAACCTGCACATCTGCACAAAGCTGCAAACGCCACGCACAAAACCCAGGCAGGTCAAAGAAGACATGATGCGCCCGCACAGCAGGAACAAAAAAACGCTCTGCTTGAGGATGCTGTGCGATGATCTCTGTCTTCATCTCCTCACCAATTTCATAAGAACTTTGGGCAATAGATGGGCCAATAACCGCTGTGATCCTCCCGGCCCCGAGAGCACGCATGTTCTGTACCGTTGCCTCAAGCACCCCTCCAACGGCACCGCGCCAGCCCGCATGGGCGGCACCAACAACACGCCCATCATGGGACGAGAACAGCACAGGCGCACAATCGGCTGTCATCACCGTCAACACCACATCTGAACGCGCACTCACCAAGGCATCAGCTTGCGGCCGCTCTGCCACAGACCATAACGGCATTTCGTCATCCACAGTGATAACGTGGACGCCATGCACCTGCTCCATACTCAGCAACGCTTCCGGGAGCACACGCATATGCGCGGCATAGCGCCGCCAGTTTTCCGCGAGAGCATCGGGATGATCGGCCGTGTTCCAGCCAGCATTCAACGTCTCATAAGGCGGGGCTGACACACCCCCCTCTCGCGTGAAAAACGCATGGCCTACCGGCAAAGAAGACGCTGCTAAACAGGGCAAAATACCCTTCATGATGGCTCATCCAACGCTAAAGGCGTACGCTTAAATGAGCTGCTCATGAGCCATAGGCCAAACAGCGCCATCGGAATACAGAGAAGCTGCCCCATCGTGATGTGACCCGCTAGGAAACCAATATTCGCATCCGGCTCGCGGAAAAGCTCACAAAAAGCACGGGCACAGGCATAGCCGAACAGAAACAAGCCCGATAGAAAGCCTGGACGCTGCCGGATCGAGATTTTCCCAGCTGTCAGCAACATGACGATTAAGAGCAACACGCCTTCGGTCAGAGCTTCATAAAGTTCAGAAGGATGACGCGGTTCCGGCCCAACAGCAGGAAAGACCATCGCCCATGGCACGCCCGGCCCTGCTGGACGCCCCCACAGCTCGCCATTGATGAAATTCGCACACCGTCCCAAAGCCAAACCAACCGGCACAACCGGGACAATACGATCTGCAAACGCCAAAAAGCTAAGCTGACGCCGCCACGCAAAAATCGCCATAGCGATAATGACACCCAGCGCCCCACCGTGGAAGGACATACCGCCCTTCCATGTTTGCACAATCTCTAAAGGATGGTGGAGGAAAAAAAGTGGACGATAAAAAAGCACATAGCCCAACCGTCCCCCAAAAAGAACGCCAAGCACGGCATAGAAAAGGAAATCATCCACCGCTTCACGGTCTGCCACCTTTGGTGGAAGCGCCATAAGAAGACGCGCCACAGGAAGCGCCATAATGAACGCCACGATATAGGCCAAAGCGTACCAACGTACGACTAATGGGCCAAGGTGAAACGCAATTGGGTCAATCGCAGGGAAGATCAGCGGTGCGCTCACAAATAGTACCTTTCATTGGCAAGATAATGGTCAATATAGCGAGCGACCCCTTCTTCAAGCGAGGTAAAACTCTCTTGATAGCCAGCACGCCGCAACGCGCTCATATCAGCGCATGTATAGGACTGATATTGCCCACGCAAAAAAGCCGGCATGTCGATAAACTCAATATCACGCGCTTTGCCAGCGGCATCACACACCGCATAGGCAAGGTCACGATAGCTTCGCGCTTGCCCTGTGCCACAGTTAAACAAGCCACTGACAGAAGGATGCTCCCATAGCCACAGCAAAACCTTGACCACATCACCAACCCAAATAAAGTCTCGCTTTTGCTGGCCATCCTCCAAGCCCGGCACGTCAGAGCGGAAAAGGCGTGCGGCTTCCCCGCGCCTTAACTCATCATATTTCACCTTAACGACCGAAAGCATCCTGCCCTTATGATATTCATTAGGGCCGTAAACATTGAAAAATTTTAGCCCCGCCCATTGAGGGGGATGAGGCAGGCCGCCCTCAATTTGATCTCGCACCCAAAGGTCAAACGCCTGTTTAGACCAGCCATAAAGATTAAGCGGTCGCAGCGTATCAATAGTCCCAAACCCATCACAGAATCCGCCGTCATGGCTTGCACCACCATAGGTTGCCGCTGAGGAAGCATAAATAAAAGGCACTTGCCTATGCGTGCACCAAAGCCACAAAAATTGTGACAAAGCGACGTTACTTTCCCACACGAGGTCACCATCACGCGCGGTAGTCGCGCTGATCGCTCCAAGGTGGAAAACAGCCGTGATCTCCTCTGCCTCTTCCAGAAAAGAAGGAAACGCTTCAGGGGACACAAGTTGATGAGGTGGATGCGTCGCTAAATTGCGCCACTTCCCCTGATCACGCAAACGGTCCACAATGACAATTTGCTCCCCTCGCTGATAGAGGGCTTCCTGAAGACACGAACCAATGAACCCGGCACCGCCGGTGACGATAATCATTCTTGTTGTATAGTCTGGACATCCGCAGGTTCCAACAACCAACATAGGCATGCGTCCAGCACGGACATTAAGGAGAGTTTTCTATGGCTGACCGTCCCCGTTTTTTTGATGATCTCACCGGTTTTGCCGGTACCGCCTTTTCCGCTATGACAGGAGCACGTGAAGAGGTGCATTCGCTCGTTCGTAGCCGCGTTGATGAAATCCTTTATTCTCTCAACCTCGTTCGTCGTGATGAATTTGACGCCGTCCAAGAAATGGCTAGTCGCGCGCGTTTGGCTCAGGAACGCAGCGAGAGCCGCCTTACTGAACTCGAAGACCGCCTTAATGATTTAGAACAAACGCTCACAGAACCTTCCTCGGAGCGTTAAGTTCACTCTCCTTTTCCCCCTTTTTGTTGGAGACACTCTTATGACCTCCCCAAACGTGCTTCTTATCGGCTGTGGCAAAATGGGCGGCGCCCTTGCACAAGGCTGGATGGCCGCTCAAAACCCACCAAAGCTCATGGTGTTAGACCGCAAGCTGCAACAAGCCCACGGTGGTAGCCCCATTGTCCGCACAGCATCAGACATTCCTGCCGATTTCCAGCCTGACATCATCGTTCTCGCTGTAAAACCAGCTGGTGCCGATGCTATGCTGGCTACTCTCCGCGATGCCCTTGGAGAACGCCTCCATAAGTCTGCACTCCTCTCTGTCATGGCCGGCAAAACATGCGACCACCTCGCTAAAGCGTGCGGATGGGATGATATGGCCGTCATTCGTACAATGCCGAATACCCCATCCAGCGTTGGAGCCGGCACGACGGGTCTCTATGCATCCCCTCATGTCTCTGAAGCACAAAAACAAATTGCGATCACGTTGATGCAACAGGTCGGCACGGTAGTTCCCGTTTCACGTGAAACCGACCTTCGCAGCGTCATCGCCATTGCAGGTTCTGCTCCAGCTTATATCTTTTTCCTTACCGAACTGCTGGAAAAAACGGGTGTTGAGCTGGGGCTAACAGCTGAACAATCGCGTGAATTAGCCCGCAGCATGATGTATGGTGCTGGCAAAATGCTACATGACCTTCCCGAAGACGCGTCAACATTGCGCAAAAATGTCACCAGCCCAAATGGCACAACCGCTGCTGCTTTGGCCGTCTTTATGGACGAGAATAACTGGCCACGCACAGTAAAACTCGCCGCCCAGGCCGCTGTGCGCCGGTCAGAAGAACTCGATAACTGACCTAGAGGAGCCCCCATCGCCATGACGGCTGCAATTGATCCTAAAGTGCTCGACCATGCCTTGATCGAATCTGCCCTCTTCTTGGTTGGGCAGCACGGATGGCACCGCCTGTCTCTCGTTGAGGCTGCACGCGATGCAGGCCTCCCCGTTGACCAAGTGCGGGCACGCTACCCTTTCAAAGCATGCGTGCTTACAGCGCTCAGCCGTCTGGCCGATGAGGCCGCTTTACAGGGAGATCACGAAGGCCTTCCCCTTCGTGATGTGCTCTTTGATTTACTCATGCGTCGTTTTGATGTTTTCCAAGAACATCGCACAGGCTTGCGCACGGTGCTGCACACTCTTCCGCGAGACCCAGCCCTTGCCGCTCTTATCGCTACAGCGACACTCGACAGCCTTCGTTGGGTAGCAGACTATGCAGGGCTAGACCGACGCGGTCTCAGTGGAGCAATACGCCTCAACAGCTTGGGTGTTGTATGGACACACGCCGTTCGTGCTTGGGAAAAAGATGATACGTCTGACCTCAGCAGCACCATGAATGCTCTTGACCATGCCTTAAACCGCGCAGAACGTTTTGGCATGCTAAAATCTCTCTATACGCAAGAGACAGAGGGAGACACGGAAGAAGACAGTGGCCTACCAGACTACGTCCCAGCTGACGATGAGTAACAGCTTTATGGACGTATTTTTTCTAAAATAATATTTTCTTCCCCCTTTACGGCGCGATAGGTTCAAGCTAAAAGATCCTCATCGTTGGGATGTAGCCAAGCGGTAAGGCAGCGGATTTTGATTCCGCCATGCGGAGGTTCGAATCCTCCCATCCCAGCCAATTTTCCTAAAAATATCATCAGAAGATGCGAATTCCCCAAGGGAATATCGTTATGCTCGTTTCTTCTAACCTAATACGTTTAGGCGACAGGCTTATTCTGAGCATAAAAAAGCCCACCACACATAGATGGCGGGCTTTTAGCCGTATATCTCAACCAATTTCAGAAGAATCTACGGATTAAAATCCGTGGAAATCCGTTGGTTTCAGATGCGTTGTATGTAGGAAGGTGATCTTTGTCTGATCATCCAAACTAATCGTCGTATCACCACCACTCACAGTGGCAGAATCGAGGATATGCTGGATATTCCCCATATTCGAAGACGAAATACCGACAGTATTTCCAGCAGCACTGCCGAAGTCCGTAATCGTGTATTGCCCGCCTTTGTCATTCAGGAACTGGAACAGGTTTGGCGCCCCACTTCCTCCTGACAATGTCGCAGCATCGTGTTCGTTCATATTATGAACACTGATCGTGTCGGAGGCAGAACCACCCTGTATGGTGTCCCCGTTGCCAACATTCGCAACAAGGGAATTATGCGACGACGACGCGTCAAAGAGAATATGCCCTCCGCCTCCGGTCGTATTTTTACTATCAAAATGAGTAATCCCCTTAGAATCGGGCTGCTCACCATTGAAGTAAAGCTGCGTCGCACCTTGGTTCGTTCCGACATAATGGTAGGTACTATTGCCCGTCCCATAAATGGTTGCATTCTCGGACTGAAGAACGGTATCCCCTGAGCCACCCAAGAACGTTAGCGGCCCATTAACGGTGATATGGTTACTAACTCCGCCGTTAACCTGAAGATTGCCCGCAGCAGAAATTGTATCCTGAACCCCGCCGGTTATCGTATCATTGACGCCAGCATTAAGGTGGTTTCGGCCTGAAGAGTTATCAGCAACAGCAACGTCGTTCCCACCAACCGCAAAGACACTATTCCCCTGCGTAATCGCCCCCGGCGTTGTATCCGCACCAGCAGCCGCAGACGTTCTGTCATCTGACCGCGTTTCTACAGCAGATCGCTCAAACGCACGCCCCATCGAACGCTCAAACGCGCGCCCCATACGGCTTGAACGCTGCCCAGAAAATGGAACAGAGAACGGCCTGTTAGAACCGCCGATAACAGTGACGACTGGCATAAACCCTCCTCTTTCATTAATGAGCAACGCCCGACAATAAGGCATCTTCCCTCACAGGGAGACACGAATGACAAAAGCCATTATGGGCAAATTTTATTGGGTGAACTAGCCTATAATAGCGCTTCCCTGCAAGGGATTGTTTCACGTCACTCTAATGAATTAGTACTAAGGTAGTCGGTAAAAAGAAATTTTCAAGCTTCTAACATCAACTTTACAAAAACCGAGGAGACAGTTGCTGCCCATAAAAGGATTTTAAAGACACACCCAATCTCTACTGTTTTTGTCTGGGAATTACCCTTCTTTCATTCACGAGGACTTCCTTCGCAAATCCCGTCAAGAGACCGCAGCCATAAAGACGCCTGCCCATCTGACGGCGCACGCCAATCACCACGTGGTGAAAGAGACCCTCCTGCAACCACTTTCGGCCCATTAGGCATTGCTGAACGCTTAAACTGGCTACTCCCAAAGAAACGCCTTACAAAAACCCTCATCCAACGCACAATGTCAGAAAGCTCATAGGAAACACGCTTATCAAGCGGGTAATGTACAGGCCACTCCCCTCTTGTGACGTTACTCCATGCTTTTTCCTGCAAAAAAGCAATACGTCTGGGAGAGAATCCGTAACGCAGCACGTAATAAAGCGTGAAGTCTTGAAGCGGATACGGCCCAATCATCTGTTCTGTACTCTGCATGCCCGCCCCTTGGTCGGGCACAAGCTCAGGCGAGATCTCTGCATTCACAACTGCCTCAAGCGCCTCACGACATTCTTCTGAAAAATGACCATCCTGACGCGCAGCCCAGCGGATCACGTGTTGGATAAGCGTTTTTGGCAAACCCGCATTGACATTATAATGCGCCATCTGGTCGCCCACACCATAGGTGCACCACCCCAACGCCAGCTCCGACAAATCACCCGTGCCAATGACAATCCCTTGATGATGGTTTGCTAAACGGAAAAGAAAGTCCGTGCGAAGCCCCGCCTGAACATTTTCAAAGGTCACGTCATACACAGCTTCACCACGCGCAAAAGGGTGCTCAATCGCTGCTAACATCGCCTGTGCTGTGTCGCGAATATCCAGCACGCCTCCATCAACAGAAAGGCTATTCATGAGCTGATGAGCGAGACGTAAACTCTCTTTCCCCGTTGCAAAACCCGGCATTGTCCGCGCTAAAATCGCCTGCCGTGGCCACCCCATCGCATCGGCAGCCCGTACGGCAACAAGCAACGCTAACGCACTATCCAACCCACCAGAAACACCGATGATCATCCGTTTCGCATGAGCAGCCTTCAGCCGTTGGCACAAGGCTTGCACCTGAATATGCCACGCTTCCTCACAGTCCTGATCTAAACGCTGCACCTGCAACGGCACGAAAGGGAACCGCGCGATCGTGCGCATCAAACCACGATCCTTCACTTCTGGCGCTAAGGTAAACTCAATACGTCGATACGTATCGTCTTTCGGTGCAAAATACCCGCTACGCGTCCGCTCCTGACGGAGCTTAACTAAATCAACATCGGCCAAAAGCTGCATCGCATCTTCTTGAAAGCGTGGAGAAGAAGCCAATATTTCGCCCGCCTCATGCACCGTCAGCTGCCCATCCCAAGCCAAATCTGTCGTGGATTCCCCCACACTCGCCGCCGCATAAAGATACGCGCTCATAGTGCGCATCGACTGTGACGCACAGAGAAGAGCACGCTCTTCTGCTCGCCCTACCGTCACAGGAGAAGCGGAAAGATTAGCCAGAACCGTCGCGCCAGCTTGGGCATGCTGCGTACTAGGCGGTGACGGCGCCCAAAGATCTTCGCAAATCTCAACGCCCAGCGTCAGGCTGTCCACATCCTTTGCCGCGAAAAGCAAATCCGTTCCAAAAGGAATATCCTCTCCACAAAGACGAATTGTTCCCCGGCACTCTTGCCCACTTGAGAAATAACGCGGCTCATAAAACTCACGATAGCGCGGCAAAAAGCTCTTCGGCACCACTCCTAAGAGACGCCCACGATGGATAATTACCGCACAATTATACAGCGCATCTCCGCGCCGTAAGGGGGCCCCTACAACCGCCACACTCATCAAAGACCGGCTTGCATCAACCAGCTCCGACAAAGCGTGCTCAACACCCTCTTGGACAGCTTGCTGAAAATGAAGATCGTCCAACGTGTAGCCACTCAAGCTCAGCTCAGGGAACACGGCCACCGCCGCCCCTTGCTCCGCACAGCGTCGCCACGCGTGCTCAATCGTGCGGGCATTATGCTGCGGGTCAGCCAAAACCACAGGCACTGTACAGGCCGCAACACGTGCAAAACCTTGTTGATAGAGACAATGGAAACGCGACGCTGTCATAAACCGTGCCTTATTAATGCTGACGCTTCACGTCACGAAAGAGGTGGCGCAACCCCCATAACGACAAGACAAAAACGCCGAATGCATAAACCCCCGACAGGATCGTAAGAGAAATCGGCAATCCGAAAGGATAATCGGGGAGGTCGCAGGGTTTCGCAGGACGAAGCGGCATCGTCTGCATCCAATTTTCAAAGCTCTGACCATACACAACATGGGCCTGACACTCCGCAGCCGGGCTAGGCCACCATCCCTGCTCGACACCTATATGCATGGCAGACAACCCCACGCTGACCAACACACACAAAACCCCAAACAACGCAGGCCACCGCGCGTAACGTGGGCCAAGCACAAGAACGAGCACGCCAAAAGCGATCAGCACCTTCCAAGGCCGCCGCTCCCACAAACACAGCTCACATGGTTCAAGGTGCAAAATATGCTCAGCACCCATCGCTACAAGCAACGCGAAAAGGCCAGACAGCACAAAGAGACCGCCAATCATCCATACGCTTTTGAACTGACCTGCTTTCAATAACAACATCGCGCTTCACCTCTCACTCTTATGCCTTACTCCCAACAGACTTTACCGCCCGCTTGTAGGAGGAGCTCCTGCGCTCGGTGGCGCTGGTGGCGGCAATGGAGCCCCACCGGTCGACGGATCAGGTGCTACGGGTGGCAACAACGACATAGGGCCACCTGTTGATGGTGTTTGAGGCGGCTGAGGAGGGTGATAAGCCCCATCCCCCTGTGTTTCCTGATGATCTGCATCCATATGAGGCGTCACAATCGCCCCAAGAGATGGCGCTTTAGTTGGCGGCAATGCTCCCGGCTGTGGCTCCATATTTTGACCTTGGCAGCGCACTGCCTGCACATCATAGAGCGGATTACCATACACCCCAAGAGACGGCTGCGTCGCGAGCATCCATCCGTCAAAAACCGGGACATTCTGTGCTTTCATCTCCTCAATATGAAGATGCACAGCAGACTCCGCCGGTAAGGTGGGCGGACGTTGCACACAAGCCACCACACGCACCGTTAGGCTGCGGTATGTCACTTCTTTCCCAACAGGGATCGTCACGTCATTCACATGTGAATCGAGGCGATTAAGCACACGCACTACCGCTTCTGAACGCCCCTGCCACGCCGTGGCAGGGTAAGTTGCCGGCGGAGCAACGCCATACACCCCCCCTCCATCGCCAGCCCAAGCACCATGAAGAGCACTTACACTGCTCGCCAGCGCTAAAAGCGGGAGAAGCCTCATCACACGCTGTGTCATGACGGATCCTCCGTTGTTGCGCTATCTGCTTCCTTTTTACGGAAAGGACTCTCCATTTTTTCCACCAAAGCCCCAAAACGCGCCTTGATAATCAATGGATCAACCCCGAAAAGAAGCGCATCTTCGTAAGCATCCTGCATCACCTGATGCAGTTCGCTTTCATTCTCGCGCAATGTCCGAAGTTTCTCCGTACATGTAAGCTTTTGCCCGTGCTCATCAGCCCAAAAAGGCATTTTATCATCGTTGCTCACGGCGTTTTTGTCCCCGTCGTTGTCTCTCCCGCCCCTCCTGATGAAGGAGAAGCGACAGCAGGATGATCTTTCTTTTGTAATGAATCCGTTACTGAAAAAATAAACTTGCTTAATAGCTGCTCAAGGCTAATCGCCCCCTGCGTTTCACTCACCATGCTTCCAGCATGCAGCATCGCCGTGTCACCACCGGGGTTAAGCGCGATATATTTCCCCCCCAACAAGGAGTCCGACGTAATAATAGCACCACTATCAACAGGAAGCTGCACGTCTGGTGCGACAGAAAACGTGACTTGTGCCTGATAATGACGCGGATCAATGGCTGTGCTCACCACGTGCCCAACTGTCACACCCGCAAGCCGTATGTCAGACCCGACCGACAAGCCATCAATATGACTAAATGCGGCCTGAAGCACATAACCCTGATCATGCGATTGATGCCGCCCCAACAAAGCCATCGCCACTAAAGCGGCTAATGCTATCGCAACAACCAAGCCCACACCAAACTCTAAACGTGTCTGTCGGGCCTGTTTTGTGGAGAGCCCGTCGCTGGAGATCCCTGTCACCATGCTTCCTCTCTTACGTTCTGACTGTTTCTATGTGCCTCATTGGCTTCCATAGCAGCAAGAGACGCCCTGCCTATTAAGGCTCTAGCGAACTCTACAGCACACGTCCAATCATCCCTCTTTTATCATTCTTTGCAGGTTATCCCCTATATCCCCATCTTTATAGCTATCTTTTCCCAAGAATACTGCTCTCCCACGGTTTGCGTCAGCTATTTTGAGTACTAGAATCATCCTTATGAAAGCGCACCTTCACTGGAACGGCGTTCGTATGAGAACGCTTCAGATCAGCACGGACCCGGACAGCGCCGCATTGCGTTCGGTCACGCTCCCGTCTGCCTGGGGCGATAACGCCGCCCAGGCGCTCACTCAACTGACACCGACATGTGGCGGCCCGCTGCGCCTCTCTACCGAGGCAGCACGCTGGGTTGATATGATCGACGCAACCCCTCCATTACCAGGCACTCCCAAAGAAACCCCATCTCCTGGGCGGAGCTTGTCGTGCCTTCTGCTCATGCAGCACATGGCTCCCAACCTCGCCCTTTGGCGACGCCAGCCCGACGAACAGCCTGGTTTTGTCGTCCGCCTTTCAGGCTTCGTGCAAGAAAACTGCTTCTCACCTGAACATTTTGTAGCCTGCCTCACACTCGCCTGTGACAGCTTACGCCGTCTCGACGCCGCTCAACAGGCAGAACAAAGTGGCGAACTCCCTTTGTTTGATGACACGCCACCCTACACAGCATCCCACCATCCTGCGGGGATCGTGCTCCTTACCGACCTAGATGCCTGCCTCGCTGCTATCGGTTTGGACTATGATAGTGATGAAGGGCGACAGATGGCACGCGCCATTACCGGCCTTGCACGTATCGTTGCACGGGCTGGAACAAAAGAACCAGCTCCCCTCTTCTCGACCCCCAATTTTCCTGAATTCGAGCGCGTTGCCGTTTCCGTCTCAACAGCAGCGGCAGCCCACTCTGATCGCGCGCCCGTCGAAACGGGCTTTTCATCACCCGGGCCAAGTGATGCACTCTTAGAGGTGGAAGCCTGTGGCCTCGCACCTATCTTCTCTCTCCTTGACGATGAAGGGCATCTCCGCCCTTCTACTCTCAATCGTCTCGCCCACCGCGGACTCACACCAGAAAAAGCCTTGGCATTAGCTCTGGGAGGCACACAGCCGCTTCCTCTAACAAACAGCCAAGGCCATGCCCGTATGCAAGACGCGCTGTCCGGCCTCTGTGACTATCTACCACAACGGCCTGAACCAGAAACTGAAGCGACTATGAGCCGTCTTGAACGAGGCGTTAGGCGCCACCTCCCCATGCGTCAGGGTGGCTTTACCCAACGTGCCTCTATCGGTGGGCATCGGCTCTTTATGCGTACGAGCGAATTTGAAGACGGCTCTCTAGGCGCTCTCGCCCTCTCCCCGCCACGCGAAAGCCCTATGGCCCGCGGCTTAATGGAGTGTTTAGGCCAAGCTGTCAGCATCGGTCTTCAGTTTGGAGCTCCTCTTGAAGCTTTTGTCGACCAGTTCTCCTACACACGTTTTGGCCCCGGCGGCACGGTTGAGGGAGACCCCGTTGCTACTTATGCCACGTCTATGCTTGATTACGCCTTCCGCGCCCTCTCAGAAGCGTATCTTGGGCAACACATGCCAGATGCGCCTATAGATAATAGCACAGAAGATGACGGCCCTCCGATGTTGCCTTTTGGGGGAGAAGAAACCCCAGCAAATGGCAAAACATCGACAAAACGTCGTCTTCGTCTTGTTGGTTAAATAGCGTTTAAAAAGGGGTCGTAATGAGCTCTTTTAATGCCCATCTCTACTGGGTTTGTGGCCAAAGATTGTTGACATTTACCTCTTGCAGTGTCTAGCTAACTCCCCGTAGAGGAGATGTTAAGTTCCCTCCATTTTTAACGGAGGGCTCTTGCCTCTTTCACATCGCAGGGGTTTGGGGGAATAACCGTGGACCATCTTTCTTCTAAAGAGGAACGTCGCTTTGAAGAGCGCCTTTCTCAGGCAGAAAGTCGTCGCGTTCCTCAAACAAAAGCACGCCGTAGCTTTATGGGCGGAGGAGAGAACTCCTCTTTCGGTATGGCTCTACGGATTGGCAGTGACATGATCGCCGGGATCGCCATTGGCGTAGGCATCGGTTATGGCCTAGATCGTTGGACAGGGCATCTGCCCTTGTTTTTGATCGTCTTTACCCTGCTTGGTTTTTGTGCCGGCATGAGAAATGTCTGGCGGGTTGTGAATGCTCCGATACCTGATGTCGGAGCGAAGAAAGACGGGAGAAGCCAGCGTGGCCAGCGGATCAACGATTGACGCGCTCGGACAGTTTGAACTGCATCCGATTCTTGGTTCTTTCGGTGAGACTCTGTGTCTGTCCCAATCCCCGCTGTTCATGGTGATTGCAGTCGCACTCGTTCTTGCCTTCCTTTATATAGGCATGCGTCCTGCTGCTGTTGTACCAGGCCGGCTGCAAGCTGCAGCCGAAGTGGGATATGACTTTGTTCGCGATCTCGCCGTCAGCACTATTGGTGAGAAGGGCACAGCGTTTTTTCCTTTTATCTTTGCGCTCTTCTTCTTCATTTTGGCTGGTAATTATCTCGGCCTGTTACCTTTTTCATTCACGTTCACCAGCCACATCGCTGTCACACTTGCGATGGCTCTGGCTGTGTTTGTGATCTCTATCCTGACCGCATTACGCTTTCAGGGGCTAGGCTTCTTCAAGCATTTCATGCCTGAAGGCGCGCCAATGGCTTTGTCACCGATCCTGATTCCGATCGAGATCCTGTCATTCCTGTCACGCCCAGTTAGCCTGTCTATTCGTCTGTTTGCCAATATGGTAGCAGGCCATGTGCTGCTGGAAGTTTTTGCAAGTTTTACGATTATGCTTGCCGGTCTGGGGGTCGTTGGCCATGTTTTGGCTGTCGCTCCAGTCGCGATTAACATCGCTCTAACGGCACTCGAGCTGCTAGTGGGTTTTCTGCAAGCCTATGTGTTTGCCATTCTCACTTGCATTTACCTGAGCGAGGCCACCTCACACTGAGGTGCCCCTCGCCCTTACCGCTTTTGTCATTGACCTGACTTAGAGGAATCTGACCCATGGACCTCCTTCATCCCGCTCGCGAAATTGGTGCCGGTCTTGCTGTTATCGCTCTGGCTGGCGTTGGTGCCGGTATCGGCAATATCTTCGCCGCACTGGTGAACTCCATCGCACGTAACCCTGCCTCCCGTCCGCATGTGTTCGGTCTTGGGATGCTTGGCTTCGCCCTGACAGAAGCTATTGCTCTCTTCGCCCTTCTGATCGCCTTCCTTATCCTCTTCGTCTAAGGATCTAATGAGATGCGCCTGACGCCTCGTTTCCTCCTGTCTGCCGCCCCTCTTGCGGCCTTGCCGGGCCGGGCCGTGGCGGAAGGCATGCCCCAGCTTCACTTCGGTGACCCTCTCTTGCAGGGACAAGTGGTCTGGGGAGCACTCATCTTCATCATCTTCTACTTTATCCTCAGTCGCTCGGCATTGCCGCGTGTCGCACGGGTAATTGAGAAGCGTGATGCACGGATTAAAAAAGACCTCGACCTTGCCCGACAGAGCAAGAAAGAGGCTGACCGTGCGCATCAAGAACTCCTTGATGCGAAGGAAAAAGCTGCTGAAAGCGCCCGGGCGGATATTCAAAGCATTCGTGACAAAGCCAAGGCCGAAGCTGACGCTCAAAGTGCCGAAACTGCCTCACGTTTGGATCAAGAAATCCGCGCAGCAGAGAAAGAGATTGCCAAAGCTCGTAGTGATGCTCTTTCCCATCTGACAGACATTGCTTCAGCTACGACAGCAACACTGACAGAACGGCTCTTGGGCCATTATGACAGTGACACTGTGACTAAAGCTGTTGAGCGTGCCCGCAGCTGAAGGAGAGATTATCATGTTTCATGAACCACGCTTTTGGGAATCTCTAGCCTTTGTTCTGTTTTTCATCATTTTTGGCCGTGTGCTCTGGCGTGCAATTACGTCTAAGCTCGACGAACGTGCTGATAACGTGCGAAGCCATCTTGATGAAGCAACGCGCCTACGGCGTGAAGCAGAACAAATGCTTGAAGATGCCAACCGCGAGCGCGAGCATGCTTTACAAGACGCAGAGCAGCTGATTGCAGCCTCAAGAGCTGAAGCGGCCTCCTTAAAGGAACGCGCAGCCCGTGAAGCTCAAGAGACTGTTGCGCGCCATGAAAAGCAAGCACGCGAACGGATTGAAATTGCAGAGAAAAATGCTCTGCTTGATATCCGCAATGAAGCAACACGCGTCACCATGAAGGCGACACGTGATGTTATCACTGAAAAACTCGCTCAAGACCCTGAACTAGCCCGTCTTCTTCTGGACGGTGGGCTAGACAATTTGTCTAAAAACTTACGCCGCCAAGCTGCGTAATCTATGATGACGGCCGAGACGCTTTCTTCGCCTCTATTGGCTGTCGTCATTACAGTCCTCAACGAGGCTGACAATATTCTTCCTGTCTGTCAGGAATTAGCGTCAGCCTCAGAGGGCTTCCCCCCCCATGAAATTATTATCGTTGATGATGGAAGCTCAGACGCTACCTTGGGGCGGCTTTTAGAAGCCCGGCGCTCTATTCTTCCACAATTGCGTATCCTCACCCATCCTCATTGCCTTGGAAAATCAGCTGGTCTGCATACAGCCATTACAGCAGCCCGTGCGCCTTGGATCGCAACGATGGATGGTGATGGACAAGATGACCCCCGCACCATAAGCACCATGCTTGATGAAGCCATCACATGTGCTTCACACGATGAAACACCCTTAGTCGTCGGCATACGCCGGAAACGGCGTGATCGCTTTTCACGTCGCCTTGCCACACGCCTTGCTAATGGCCTGCGGCGGCGTCTTCTTCATGATGGTTGTCCAGATACCGGAGCCCCCCTCAAACTTTTCCCTCGAGAGCTTTTCCTCTCCCTCCCACAATTTGAGGGGCTGCATCGTTTCCTTCCTGCTCTAATGGGCCGTTACGGTGCCCAGCTTATTTGCCTTGAGACAACTCATAGGCAACGGCTCCACGGAAGCTCCAAATA
Organism: Saccharibacter sp. EH611; assembly: GCF_009834765.1. Lineage (GTDB taxonomy): Bacteria > Pseudomonadota > Alphaproteobacteria > Acetobacterales > Acetobacteraceae > Saccharibacter. The sequence goes on from NZ_WVHP01000022.1 coordinate 23,605, forward strand.
CACGAACTTTAACCGTGCTCTCGTGGGTATTCGAGACCTCCTTGGGGTGATGTGGTTACAAGACCGTGCACGCCCTACCACCCGTCCACCAACAGAATTATAACCTTCCCTACCCTATATTGAGAGAAAGCCCGTCATTGTGACACTTCAGCGGAAGCATTATCTCCTTCTCGCCTTGCTGGCTTTTGTTCTTGCTCTTCCCGGTCGTATGGCCCTCCCCCCGCTTGACCGCGACGAGCCACGCTATATGGAAGCCACGGAGCAAATGCTCAGCTCAGGGAACTATCTTGATATTCGCTTCCAAGACCATCCACGCTATCTTCAGCCGGCTGGTATTTATTGGCTTGAGGCAGGGTCTGAGAAAATCAGTGAGTTCGTTTTAGGGCCAGAGATACGCCACCAAACATGGCCCTATCGCCTCCCCAGCCTTCTTGCTGCAAGTGCGATCGTCCCTCTCACCGCTTGGCTAGGGGCCTCACTCTTTAGTAGCGGCGTTGGACTATTAGCGGCCTTTCTTCTCATGGCCTCCACATTGTTTGCCGCTGAAACACGCATGGCCACAATTGACACCGTACTGCTGCTGGATATCCTCTGCGCAGAAGCCCTGCTTTGGTGCCATATTCGCGACCGTCATAGCGTACGACCAACACCACGCTACGTAACATTGGGATTCTGGCTCGCTCTTGGATGCGGCCTTATGCTTAAAGGCCCTATTGTCCTAATTCCCGGCCTCGGCACAGTATTGGCTTTTAGTATAGCAGAACGTTCAACAGCTCTTTGGCGTCGCCTTCACCCTCTATGGGGTGTGCCCGCGATGCTCACTGTCGCTTTGCCTTGGTGCATCGGGATTGCTCTTGTCAGCCATGGTGCTTTTTTTACCAACGCGGTGGGGCATAACCTCTTGGGTAAAATTGGCCACGCACAGGAATCTCACGGTTTTCCCCCCGGCTATTATCTCCTCGTCTTTTTACTCAGCTTTTGGCCAGGGGCACTCTTCGCTGTTCGCGCTCTCCCCAGTATTTGGCACCATCGACGGTGCCACTCTGTTCGCTTTCTTCTATGCTGGATTATCCCTCATTGGGTCTTTTTTGAGCTCCTCGCCACAAAGCTCCCCCATTATGTACTCCCTACATTCCCAGCGATTGCTCTACTCACAGCAGCTTCGCTCATCGCTTGGCCCCAACATCATTTTTCACGATGGGGAAAAACCTTGCTCAATCTTTATGGCGGATTATGGTCAGCCCTTGGGCTGCTCTTTTGCTGTGCTGGCACAATCCTGCTCGCGCGTATGGAGCATCTTCTCTCTATTCGTGCCCTTATCGCTCTGCTGAGTAGTTTACCGCTTATGCTCAGCGCAATCTGGTATTTCTATCGTCAAAAACCTCAGGAATCCGCCTATTGTGCCATAGGAACAGCCTTACTCATTCATGTAGGGCTTTTTCTAGCCGTCATCCCTGCTCTTTCCCAGATTCAGCTTTCACCCAGAATAGCGCAGGCCTTTAACCAATGGCGCCCGTGCCCCTCAAGCGTGCTTATTTCAGCTTCGTATCACGAACCAAGCCTTGTCTTTTTGGCAGGAGAACAGACGCGCCTTTTGTCTCCGTCCCTTGCCGCACAAAGCCTGAAAGCCCATGCACGTTGTGACCTTTTGCTGACAGACCGTAAAGACGCCCCTACTCTCACAGAAAACCTTCGCCACATGGGTATAGGAACTCAGCAACTCACAGAGATTTCTGGACTGAATTACTCAAACGGCCATCACCTTCATTTACAGCTGATACAAGCCACTCCGTCGTCCATAATGCCTTATGGAACGCCCACTGCACCGCAACATGATAACAGGTGAATTCATGGTGGAGCTGAGGGGAATCGAACCCCTGACCTCCTCATTGCGAACGAGGCGCTCTACCAACTGAGCTACAGCCCCATGAATAGTAATATTTCATCACGATCACTTAGACCTGTCAAGAGAAGTGCCCAACATCATGCTTGTTCTCCCGTCTAAAAAACGATAGCTTTTTGCAGCTATATTGTTAGGGTGCATGTCTTCGCCATTACAAATGGCACTCCCCGATCGCTCTCAATGAGGTCAATTTGTGAACATCATTCTGCTTTATGCCCAACTGATGAAAATCATCATGGCACTTCTTCAAGTGTATGTATGGATCATCTTGGCCTATTGCGTTGCCTCTATGGCTGTCGGGTTCGGTATTCTCGATATTCGTAATAATCGCTTTTTAATGAGCGCCTTTGCTACGCTTGTTCGTTTGGTTGAACCCGTTCTTCGCCCTATTCGCGCTATCCTGCCAGATATGGGAGCGTTGGATTTATCACCTCTTATCCTGCTGCTCCTCATCGAATATGGCATTCCCTATCTTTTGAGAATGATCTTTCGCCTTATTTATTCCTCTCAAGGCCTGTAAGAAAAGAGCCTCCTTCCTCACTTTAATGGAAGGAGGCAATCATCCTCTTACAAACGCGCAATGAAGGTTGAGGGCGTGCCTTCATCCGGGTTCACAAACACGACATCATCTGGAGCACGTCGCGGCGTATCAATAGAAAAGAACACAACAGGCCCTTTGATAATACGCGGAACGGAATGAACCGCTCGCCTAGGAAAAATGATCACCTGTCCTGGCGCGAAAGGCGCTTCTTTCTCAGGATCATCAATCCAAAATGTTCCCTCTCCTGAAAGAACATACAAAACTTCGTCGCATTGATTATGATAATGTGCCGGAACATCACGATAAATCCGGAAAACCCTTATGCTGGCTTCTGGTTTATCCGACACATAGGTATCAAGCAGCATTGTATCTGCTGTTGGAGGGAATGATTGGGCAATTTCGTATAAATCAAACCGTCCACTCGCCTGCTGTAATAGCGGCGATACCGTCTCTTTACTCATAACGTTACTCCTATCGATCCTCTCTCATTATAATATTAAGAGGACTTTATTTTTCTGACATCAATAAACTGAAGCCATGTATCTAATATTGTTTGAATTCTCCCTTCTTTAAAAAACGTGCGATTTCGTTAAATATTTCCACGCCAGAGCATAAATTCGCGTGCTATGCACGTAATACAGTACCTGATAGGGATTGTTATTCTACGCTTCGGGAAAATTATTTTAAAATATGACCGAAAGCAGAACACTGTGATTCTATAAAATAGGTCGCGCCTTTGTAAAGCTGAAACCTCTTTTGCCACTAACTAATGATGATCATGACGACATCAGTCAGTCTTTTAGCGCAATAAAAATTGTTCCGGCTTACTTTGAGAGCCGCTGCATAAATCTTACATAAACGTAATACATCAATATAGCTATCGCTTATCCAGCCTCGTAACCAAACGAGGGCATGCCAAAATCGAATTAAATTTTCTGTAGCGGGTAAACATATTCGCCACATATCTTGGTTGGTCAGCAACTAAAAAGTTTAAACAGCCTCCAAACGACCGCATCCCAGTTCAGAAGAGATGAAACGCTATTAGTCCCATGTTTATCACGCCATCAAATAGCTAAAATAGCCTGTTTCAAATGACGGGATGCTCTGTTTGTTATGATGGTTCTCCAACACTAGGAAAGTGACTTACGCTAATGTTTTCCCTTCTAAGGAGCAGATAACGAAAAGCCGCCCCCTTAGGAGCGGCTTTTCAAGGCATATATAATAATGAACGACGTGCTTAGAACATCGCAAAAACAGCGCATTGCGGTGAAATTGAACGCGTTGTGTTATGACCAGCGACCGGCAGAATCACACCAACAAGCGCTCCAACATCAGCAGAGAAGTTATATTCAATCGCGGGCCCCACATTAAAGGCACCAGACCACCCTGTCCGTGAATGAATATTCATCCCCGTATTGCGATTATACCCACGCAAGGTCGTTGACGATGACCACGTATGATACAAATCCATGGCGAAAACCCAGCGCTTGGTAATTCCCAGCTCAACCGATCCCCCTTCATTCCCAAAAGGCCCTGGGTGAGCGCGTCCAGAGAAGCCCATCTCTGTCCCATAGCTTGAAATGTTGCGTAACCGCGCACTCGTCACAGGCTGCCGCCCCTGCGCCCAAAGACGAATACGCATCGCATGCTTAAAGAAAGGCAACGCAAATTGCGTGTGCAACCCATAACGGATAAACCACGCCCCCTGCCCCACACCTTCTGATGCATTGGCAAGATTGCTATAATCCCCTGTTGGAGCATTAAATCCCAGATACACCGAAACGGAAGGTGTATAATGCGGTGTCAGACGATACTCGAACTCAACAGGCAGGTCATTAAATTTTAGACCTGACCTCTTCGCATGATTCCCCCAACTGTAACTGTAATCCGGCAACAAATAAAAAGACAAATGGCTCGTTAAACCATATTTGAACAATGTATACTGAGAAATAGACTTTTGAGAGCCTACATTCTTATTCAAATGCCCGTTTGAACCAAAAGCGCCTGCAGGCAAACCTGCCGCGACATAAGGTTCTACAGCAATCATACCAGGAGCAGGCAAAGCTGGAGAAGGGGAATAAATCGACCCCGTATACCATTGCTCCGGAAGCGGTTTGTCCGCGCTTGTGTTCGTTGCTGCCGGTGTTGTTGCTGTTGCCGTATCAGCAGCTTGGGCTATGCCGACACAACCAACTGTCCAAAGAGTTACTCCAGACAGCACCAACGACATCCACAGGGATTTGTTCATATACGGACAAACCTTGTTAAAGAAAAATTTATGAGAGTTAACGATTACGCCATCAAAAGAATTAAGATGCAAGTCCCCCAACCGTTAAACCTTCAACTTTCATTACAGGCTGCCCCACGCCAACGGGCACACCTTGCCCTGCTTTGCCACATGTGCCGATGCCCGGATCCAGTTTCATCTTAGGCCCAATCATTGAAATACCGCGCATTACTGCCGATCCGCTGCCGATCAATGTGGCACCTGTTACAGGTGTTGTAATTTTACCATCCTCAATCAAATAGGCTTCAGATGTAGCAAAAACAAATTTTCCAGACGTAATATCGACCTGCCCGCCTCCAAAATTGACGGCATAAAGTCCTTTTTTGGTCGAGCGGATCATCTCTTCTTCAGAGGATTTTCCTCCTGTCATTACTGTATTTGTCATACGCGGCATCGGCGCATGTGCATAGGATTCTCGACGTCCATTTCCTGTTGAAGACTGTCCCATCAACCGCGCATTAAGACGATCCTGCATATAAGAGCGCAAAATTCCATCCTCAATCAGCACAGTACGTTGTGTGGCTGTTCCCTCATCGTCCATGGCCAGAGAACCTCGCCGTTCAAAAAGCGTACCATCATCAACAATCGTCACCCCAGGAGAGGCCACACGCTGGCCGATCTTACCGCTAAAGACAGATGTGCCTTTGCGATTAAAGTCACCTTCTAATCCATGTCCAACAGCTTCATGCAGCAAAATACCGGGCCAACCTGCCCCCAACACGACCGGCATATCCCCTGCAGGAGCTGGCACGGCCTCCAAATTCACACAGGCTTGACGGAAAGCCTCTCGCACCATGCTTTGCCATGTCTGCGTTTGTATAAGGCGTGCAAGATTATAACGCCCCCCCTGCCCGGAACGCCCACTTTCACGCCGTCCCGCTTGCTCGACAATAATCGTTATATCCAACCGCACGAGAGGCCGCACATCCACCATAGGAGTCTCACGACCACCATTGAGGAAGTCAGGACGCATCACGCGCACAACCTGCCACTGCGTATGTAGAGTGGCATTAACCTGGACAACGCGCGGATCTAACCCACGCCCATAGGCATCAATCTCGCTTAAAAGAGAGGCGCGATCAGCAAACACACCATCTGTTAACGGGTGATCAGCCTTATAAAGCGCCTCACAGACGGGGATATCACTCTGTAATGATGGTTGCCCCACCCCTTCCTGAGTTGTGAGAAGCTGCAATCCCTCTGACGCGCGCTGCAACGCCTCTAGGCTTAATGTCCCAGAGTGGGCAAAGACAGTTTGCTCTCCTTGGACACCACGCAAACCAAATCCAGATGAACGCTGGAAGCCCGCTTGCCGGAGCACACCATTATCAAGGCCCAGTGTTTCACTCTCACGATATTCTAAAAAGAGCTCACCATCATCCATGCCCTTGAGGCGCCTCTGAAGCACCCCATCGACCTCGTCAGGGGTCCATGAAACAGCCGGATTGTTAAAAAAAATGTGATCCGAAACGTCGGATGCATCAGAAGAAAAAGACAAAACCATGCGGGAAACTCCAGCGAAAACAATGTGTAAAGAAAAAATAATCTAAAGGAAAAGATTCTTTCATAGGAAACATCATGGGCGCAACCTCTCGACATCAGCGCCAATGTCGCCTAATCGTTTTGGAAGCAGTTTAATCATGCGAAGGCACAAACCCATGGCCAAAAAAGCAACATCCTCCTCCAAAAAAAGCGCTCCTAACAAAGCCGCTATCCAGCGCGTCTTTGATTTAATTGAAGAACACGGCGTTGAATTTGTTGATCTCCGTTTTACCGATCCCAAAGGGAAATGGCACCACACCACCCAAACGGTCGCCACCATTGAGGAAGATAGCTTCAAAGATGGTTTTATGTTTGATGGCTCCTCCATCCAAGGATGGAAAGCGATCAATGAATCTGACATGGTTCTCCTGCCAGATCCAGAAACAGCCGTTATGGACCCGTTCACGGCGCGTCCACAGCTTATCCTGTTCTGCGATATTGTCGATCCACGCTCTAAAGGGTTCTATGCGCGCGATCCACGCTCCACAGCGCGTGCAGCAGAAGAATATCTGAAAAAAAGCGGCTTAGGCGACACAGCCTTCTTCGGCCCCGAGGCAGAATTCTTTATCTTTGACAATGTCGTCTTTGGCTCGGGTGAAAATTACAGCACCTACCGAGTGGACAGCATTGAAGGGCCCGATGCCCCTCTGAAAGAATACCCAGAAGGGAATATGGGCCATCGCCCTGGTCGTAAAGGCGGGGATTTCCCTGTCCCACCCGTGGATAGCGAAAATGACCTCCGTGCAGAAATGCTGGCGACAATGGGCGAGATGGGTCTTTCCATCGAAAAGCACCACCACGAAGTGGCTCGCAGCCAGCATGAGCTCGGCACCAGCTTTGCAACATTAGTGAAGTCGGCTGACTTCATGCAGATTTATAAATACTGTGTGCATAACGTTGCCCATTCCTACGGGAAAACAGCCACCTTCATGCCAAAGCCCGTTGCTGATGATAATGGCACCGGCATGCATGTGCATCAGTCCATCTGGAAAGATGGCAAGCCTTGTTTTGCAGGAAAAGGCTATGCTGAGCTTTCTGATGAAGCCCTGTATTATATCGGTGGGATCATCAAGCACGCTAAGGCACTGAACGCGTTCACCAACCCGTCCACAAACTCCTATAAGCGTTTGATTCCAGGGTTTGAAGCACCAGTGCTGTTGGCGTATTCCTCAGCGAACCGCTCTGCGGCGTGTCGTATTCCTCATTCGGTTGGCCCAAAAGCCAAGCGCGTGGAAGTCCGCTTCCCCGACCCAACGGCTAACCCTTACCTCGCCTTTAGTGCGATGCTGATGGCCGGCCTAGACGGGATCCGCAACAAGATCCACCCTGGCGAAGCGATGGATAAGGATCTTTACGCGCTGCCCCCTGAAGAGCTTAGCCAAATCCCAACGGTTTGCGGTTCTCTGCGTGAAGCGCTGGAAGCTCTTAAAGAAGACCACGCCTTCTTGCTGGAAGGAGATGTCTTCTCCAAAGATCAGATCGAGAGCTATATCGACCTGAAATGGGAAGATGTGTATCGCTTCGAACACGCTCCACACCCTGTTGAGTTTGAGATGTATTACTCCGTCTAATCCTTATCGGGAAAAAACCTGTAAAACATCTATAGAAACCCCCGCCTTTCTGTTGAGAGGCGGGGGTTTTGTAATCAGAGATAATTCTATCACTCTTCTGCCTGTCTGGCAAAACACTACCTCAGCGTCCTGTATCTCCGATCATAGGCTCGTCATTCACTGAGAACGTTCATAATGCACGCATAATATTTTGTTCACGATACTCCATGCTAATCGCAAATGCGTAAACAGGACTCCTCTCTTTCCTCAGCTTTAACATACAAAAAGTGCATCATGAGAGTTCTCGTCTTTCAGACGCTGTACAATTCGCCCAAGCCCTAAGCATCATCACAGAACGCCCCTGCAACAAGCAGGCTAAACAACGTCGGTCAGCTTTCCACCCAATATAAAAAAGGCGTGCTCGGGAAAAAGAGCACGCCTTTTAAGCATAACCACCTGCGAAATCAGACAATCCTTACTCTTCAGTCGGAGCGCCTGTTTCACTGACATCCCACAACCAAGCAGCCCCACGCACGCCAGAGCTATCGCCGTGACGATTTTGCACGATTGGCGTTGTGCAAGGAGAGGTAATCACATGCCGTGGTAACAGCTTCGGCACGCGCTGGTAGATGGATTGGAGGTTCGACACTCCACCACCCAGCACAATCACGTCTGGGTCAAGGAAATTGACAATCTGTCCGCAAGCCCGAGCAAAACGATCCATGTAGAGATCTAACGCACGGATAGCCGCTTCATCTCCATTTTTGGCGGCATCCTCAATCCCATTAGGGGAACGGTTGCCTTCGCCTTTCCATTCCGCAGCGAGCGCTGGGCCGCAAAGATAACGCTCCTGACAGCCTTCATTACCGCAGAAACATTTCCGCAAAGGAAGGTCATCCTTCGTTGCCCATGGCAAAGGAATATGGCCCCATTCACCTGCAATGTGATGATGACCTGAGAGGATGCGTGCATTCGCAACAATGCCGCCGCCCATTCCGGTGCCAATGATTACACCCAGCACAGTCCCATAGCCGGCACCAGCACCATCCGCGGCCTCTGACAGCGCAAAGCAATTTGCATCATTTTCAATGCGTACGGGACGGTCGAGCGCTTTTTCAATATCCGCTTTAAAGGGATTATTATTCAGCCATGTTGCATTGGAATTACGCACCAACCCTGTCTCAGGCGACAGAGATCCTGGAATACCAATGCCCAGCGTAGAAGAAGGCTGCGTTGCTGAAATGCGGTGAGCCGGAACGCAACCGATCGTCTGCTCTGCTTTGAGCACGAGGTCACGCACAGCCAACACAGCTTCATCATATTTGCCGGGGTTGGGCACACGCTCACGCAGCACTTCTTTGTCTGCACGATCAAGGGCGAGCACTTCAATCTTTGTGCCACCGAAATCAATTCCTAGGCGATAATCGGCCATAGCCTGTTACCTCCGTCTTATGCTTTTGGTTCAAGTGGTTGTGTTTTAAACACGTCTAGCTGAGCGCCCTGACTCTTCACTTGCTCGACCAATTCACCAAAGTGAGCGGAAGCAAGATGCGTTTCAAAGCCGGACTGTGACGCCCAAATTTCACTCACAGTAAAACGACCGACCTTTTCAAGATCCCGTGAAATTTCATAGCGCTTGCACGCCTCTTCTTTCAAAGAAAAAGCAGCGCAGCGTTGCACGGCTTGTTCTAACGCAGGAGCTTTATCCGCATCCGTCGTAACGATAGCGAGAATATGAATAGCGTCACTCATGGTGAAATATCCTTTCCTATAGTGCTCTCCCTGCATGGCCTGCTTTCACGTCAGTGACAAGCACATGATTGGGATAACATCTATTGATGGCACAACACGCCCAGCGCGTTTGCCTAGTTCTGTGTATCCGAAACATAAGAGGCAATATCAGGGCAGGAACAAATCAAATTCCGATCACCCCAGACATTGTCAATCCGCCCCACAGCTGGCCAATATTTATCAATCTCTGTTCCAGCAGGATAGACCCCCTCATAGCGACTATAACGCCGCGGCCATTCAGACGTGAGGTCAGCCGCCGTATGAGGGGCATAGGAAAGAGGCGTTTCCTCATACGAACGTTCTCCCGTTTCAATCAACGCAATCTCTTCACGGATAGAGAGCATCGCCTGACAAAAACGATCCAGCTCCCACCGGCTTTCAGACTCGGTTGGTTCAATCATCACCGTTCCCGGCACAGGGAAGCTGACGGTTGGCGCATGGAAGCCATAATCAATGAGACGCTTGGTAATATCATCAACCGTCACCCCGGCTTTTTCCTTAAGCGGACGCAGGTCGAGGATACATTCATGTGCTGTAAAGCCACGCTCTCCACGGAAGAGCACCTCATAAGCCCCTTCAAGCCGTTTAGCGATGTAGTTCGCATTCAGCACCGCCACAATGGAGGCTTGGCGTAAGCCTTCATCGCCCATCATCATGATATAGGCAGCTGAAATCGGCAGAACTGACGCAGACCCATAAGGGGCCGCTGAAATACGCGCACCATCAGCCTCACCTGTAGGTAGATAAGGGGCAAGATGCGCCCCCACGCCAATCGGCCCCATCCCCGGGCCACCGCCACCATGAGGAACGCAGAAGGTTTTGTGCAGGTTAAAGTGAGAGACATCCGCTCCATACTTCCCCGGGCGCGCTAAACCAACCTGCGCATTTAAGTTGGCCCCATCAAGATAAACCTGTCCGCCAGCCTCATGCACCAACGCGCAGATTTCTGTGATGCGTTCTTCAAACACACCATGAGTTGAGGGATACGTCACCATCACAGCGGCTACCTCGCCTTCATACTGAGCGAGCTTCGCTTTAAGATCGGCAACATCCACATTCCCAGCGTCATCACAGGCTACGACAACCACTGTCATCCCTGCCATCTGGGCAGAGGCCGGGTTCGTGCCATGAGCTGATGCCGGGATAAGGCACACATGGCGCTGTCCTTGGCCATGAGCCCGATGATACGCCGCAATGGCCATCAGCCCAGCAAACTCACCTTGAGCACCAGAGTTGGGCTGTAACGATACGGCATCATAGCCTGATAGCGTGCACAGTGCTTTTTCAAGATACGCATACAGCTCGCTATAGCCTTGCTTTTGATCCTCTGGCGCAAAAGGATGAATACGCCCAAATTCTGGCCATGTAATCGGCATCATCGCTGTGGCGGGATTGAGCTTCATCGTGCAGGAGCCTAAGGGGATCATGCTCCGATCTAAAGCGAGATCCTTATCCGCCAAGCGACGCATATAGCGCATCATATCTGTTTCAGAATGATAACGATGGAAGATAGGATGTGTTAGAAAGTCTCCCTGACGGCACAAAGGCGCTGGAAGCCCTTCGTCGCCTACGGAAAGCTCTTTTTCAAAGTCTGCTAGACGAGCATCATCAGCCCCTGCACAACGCCATAAAGCACGGATCGTCTCTACCTGCGTGGTTTCATCACAGGAGATACCAACGCGCCCAGCGCCCATATCACGCAGATTAATGCCGGCCTGGCGCGCTTTGTCCAAAAACGCTTCAGCCTGCGTGCTGAGCTCTAACGTGATGGTATCAAAGAAGTGCGTGTTACCGCGCGTTATCCCAAGCACCTTAAAACCAGCCGCTAGAATAGAGGTGAAACGATGGATCCGCGTTGCAATCGCCTGCAATCCTTCTGGCCCATGATAAAGCGCATAAAAACCTGACAACATGGCTGGAAGCGCTTGAGCCGTACAAATGTTGGAGGTCGCCTTTTCACGGCGAATATGCTGCTCACGCGTTTGCAGTGCCAACCGTAACGCAGGCTTACCTGCACGATCACGCGACACACCAACGATCCGCCCAGGAATAGAGCGCTTATACGCATCCTTTGTTGCCATAAAGGCAGCATGGGGCCCACCGTTGCCCAGCGGCATGCCATAACGCTGCATAGATCCCACAGCAATATCAGCACCTAATGCTTGCGGGGATTCCAGCAACACAAGCGCCATGGGGTCACATAGAAGCGTTACGATGGCTTCTTGCTGATGCAGCGCGTCGATCCATGCACGTGGGTCACGCACCTCCCCCGATGACCCCGGATAAGACAACAACGCCCCAAAGAACGGCCTTTCTGGGATGCCACCTTCGAGGGACGCTACCTCAATCTCCCACCCTTGAGGGCGGGCACGCGTTTGCATCACAGAGAGCACCTGCGGATGAATATCTTGATCCACAAGAAAACGATTGGAGCGTTTTTTCCCCACACGATAGGCCATTGCCATGGCTTCCGCACAGGCTGTTGCATCATCGAGCAAGGACGCATTGGCAACAGGCATTCCCGTTAAGTCACTGACCAGGGTTTGGAAGTTAAGCAGCGCTTCCAAACGCCCTTGGCTGATCTCTGGTTGGTAGGGCGTATAAGCCGTGTACCAGGCAGGGTTTTCCAACACGTTACGCATCACGACGGACGGCATAAACGTATCGTAATAGCCCTGCCCAATCATAGACGTCATGGGGCGGTTCTTCCGCGCCATACGCCGTAAACGTTCAATGGCATCTGCCTCACTCACCCCCGGGCCAATGCTCGCCCCTTTGATGGACGGGCGAATGCTCTGAGGCACGACCTGATCAACCAGCTCATCAAGGTTTTTTAAGCCCAGTATCTGAAGCATCTCCTGCTGATCCGCAGGGCTGGGGCCATTATGGCGCCGACTGAAAGGAACGATTTGTTCAGGCCAACAAAGAGACATCGGGGCTGCTCCACCAAGGGGGGGGGTAAAAGAACGATAAGCTTCTTAGAGTTTCTTATAATCTTCCGCACTCAGCAGCGTGTTAAACGCTTCTGGGTCGTCCAGCTTTACGGTCAAAATCCACCCTTTCCCCTCTGGATCACCATTGATCAAAGCAGGATCATCCGTCAGCGCACTATTGAAGCTCTCCACCGTTGCGGCCAAAGGCGTATAAATATCGGAAGCCGCTTTAACAGACTCCACAACGGCAACCGCTTCTCCGTCTTTAAGGTGCGTGCCAACATCTTTGGCTTCAACAAACACAACATCGCCCAGCTCTTCAGCGGCATGGGCCGTAATCCCGATGGTTGCCGTATCGCCATTTTCAAGACGCACCCATTCATGCGTTTCGGTATAACGTGTGGTCATAATAACCGTCCTTATTGTGAAAAATTAACGCTTAAACCCAGCGGGGACAAACGGCATACGACGCACGACAACCGGCACCATACGCCCACGCAATGACGCAAAAAGCGGCGTATCAAGCACTGCCTTCTCCTTGCTGACATAGCCCATCGCAACAGGGCCACCGACCGTCGGGCCAAAGCCCCCAGAGCTGACACGACCAACCTTTTCTGTCCCGGCCTCATCAGAAAAGAGCTCCACCCCCGCGCGAATAGGCGCACGCCCTTCAGGGAGAAGACCAACGCGTTTACGATACACGCCTGTCTCTAATTGCTGAGCGATCGTCTCTGCTCCAGGATACCCTCCTGCTCGCTCTCCACCGGGACGGCGGCTCTTTTGGATTGACCAAACAAGTGACGCTTCAACAGGGGTCGTCGTGGTATTCAGATCTTGACCATAAAGACACAACCCCGCCTCTAGACGGAGTGAATCCCGAGCCCCCAAGCCAATCGGCGCAACATCAGGATAGTCTAACAGCTTTCGAGCCACAGCCGCCGCTTGATCGGCAGGTAGCCCCAGCTCAAAGCCATCTTCACCCGTATAGCCTGAACGCGAGAGCGTCACGGCAACACCATCAAGGGTTGTATCCACACAATCCATAAACCGCATCGCGGCCGCTTGAGGGAAGAGATCAACAATGACATCCACCGCTTTCGGCCCTTGAAGAGCGAGAAGAGCGCGATCAAACTGTCGAATGACGTGGCAGTCTTCTGCCAGCTGCTTTTCAATATAAGCAGCGTCACTATCCTTATTGGCTGCATTAACAACAGCGAATAGATCACCCGCTTGCCGCGCAACCATCAGATCATCACGAATGCCACCCTGCTCATTGGTCAGAAGCGCGTAACGCTGCCGCCCTTCAGGCAAAGCGATAAAGTCCATCGGCACAAGCGTTTCAAACGCTGCGGCAGCCTCAGCTCCGCCGCCAGAACGCGGGCGAATACGAAGCTGCCCCATATGAGACACATCAAACAATCCCGCCTTATGGCGCGTATGCTGATGTTCTTCCATCACACCCATCGGGTATTGAACGGGCATCTCATAACCCGCAAAAGGCACCATTTTGGCACCAAGTGAAACGTGGAGATCGTAAAGAGGTGTGTGCTTGAGAGGTTCGTTCATCAGAGGGATGACCCCGGCAAAAATTGGACAAAACCACATCGCAGACTTTTTCAGCCTGCGACACAGCCCCTTCTGTCCTTCTGCCTGAGATCATTATCCCATCGGCGGATGCTAACGCACCTCTCTCCAGAATAACCTCTCGTTTCGGTTCATTTGCCTGAGAGTTTCCGGGGCGGTTGCTCCTTCGGCGCTGGCATTGTTAGCCAGTCTCTCCCGTAACGAGAGCTTCACTGTGCCAGTATCTCCAGAAGCTGACAATCTCTCTTCTCTTTATTTTGAAGAAGAAATATCTTTTTTAAGCTCTGCCAAAACCTCTGGATTCATTTTTGTACTCTGCGCCGCCGTGGGAAAACTGCCCTCTTTCACTTGTTCGGCATAATGGCGCACCGCCTCTTCCATCTGCGGGCCAATTTCAGCAAAACGATGGGCATGGCGTGGGGATTTACTATCAAATATTCCCAAAAGATCGTGCCAAACTTGCACTTGGCCATCACACCCCACACCAGCGCCAATCCCAATGGTTGGAATCGTCAACTCACTCGACACAAGCTCGGCCAATTCTGCTGGGACAAGCTCTAACACCACCGCAAAAGCACCGGCTTCTTCAAGTGCGCGGGCATCGGCTAATAATTTACGAGCAGAACGCACTTCTTTCGCCTGCACACGCAATCCGAGTTGATGCTGTGATTGAGGCGTGAGACCCAAATGGCCCATAACAGGCACGCCCATTTCTGTCAGGCGCCGCACGATGGGGGCAATTTCTGCTCCACCTTCAAGTTTGAGGGCCTGGCCGCCTCCCTCTTGCATAACACGTCGCGCTGCTGTGACAGCATCTTGCTCCGTTGCGTAACTTAGAAAAGGAAGGTCAACCACAACCAAAGCATTCTGGCTGCCGCGCATCACCATCTGAGCATGGAGAATCATATCATCGGCTCGGATCGGAAGAGTGGTGCTATGACCATGCACAACCATCCCGAGGGAATCCCCAACCAAGACAACCGGCACGCCAGCCCGTTCTGCAATCAACGCAGAGGGGTAATCATACACCGTCACCATAGGGATGCGGCGCCCCTCTGCCTTCATTTTCAGAACATCAGAAACCGTTACGCGACGAACCATACTCTTCATCCTTCAACCCATTACCCCTGAACGGCGGGGAGATGCTCTGCAATATAGGGAGGAAGAGCGAATGCGCCTATATGCACCTCTGGTGTCCAATAGCGGCAACTCTCCAAAAGCCCCGCTTTTTGAGCACGTTGTCTGATCTGCTCTACATCAAGCTGATGCGGATTCTTGCCTTTTTTCGCCATACCCAGCGTCATAAAGCCACCGACATAGGTCGGAACCGCAGCGACATAGGCCGTTACATGCGGGAAGAATTTTGCACGACGTGCACTCGTTTCATGCAACTCGTCAGCCTGCATGAACGGCACACCACATTGGTTCACGATCACGCCTTCATCAGAGAGAATCCGTTCACAATCGCGGTAAAATTCATCTGTAAACAGCACCTCACCGACACCAATTGGGTCTGTGCTATCAACAATGATCACGTCAAAAGAAGACGGCGCCGCTTTAGCGACATAATCAATCCCATCACCAATAATCACGTCAGCACGTGGATCATGCCACGCATCACCAGCGATCATCGGCATATGCTCTTTAGCAAGCTCCACAACGCGGCCATCAATCTCGACCATCACAGCCTGCTTAACCGTATTATGTTGCAGAACGCGCTTAAGCACGCCTCCATCTCCGGCACCAATAATCAACACACGCTCTGCGTTTGGATGTGTCAGCAGCGGCACATGAGCCAGCATTTCTTGATACACGAACTCATCGCGCTCAGTAATCTGGATCACACCATCAAGCGCTAAAACGCGACCATGAGAGGTGCTTTCAAAAACCACAATATCCTGGAAATCAGAACGCTCTCGTGCGAGCTCACGCACCGTCTGAAAACGCTGGCCCCAATCAGGGTAAAGACTCTCATTAAGCCATGTATCGGCCATATCCGATCCTTCCACACATCACCACGACATGACGAAGCCGTTCAAAACAGCTTCGCCACATCTTCTACTTATTTTTTGCTGAAATACGCGTTACTTACGCTAGGTCTTTCATGCGTTTTTGGACACGCCCTCGACGGAAAGCATCCATCTCAACCCGCCCTGCCTGAAACAACTCTTGCATGACAGGAAGTGAGAGATGTGGATCACAGGCGCCGCACATGAACACATCAACCGCAGCAAATTGACGCTCAGGCCATGTGTGAATAGAAATATGGCTTTCCGCCAAAACGAGCACGCCAGACACGCCCCCATTGGGGGTAAAATGGTGAAAATGGCCGTGCAAAATCGTCGCCCCTGCTGCTTCTGCAGCGCGACGTAAAATATCGTCAATCCGTTGTGGATCATTCAAGTTCTGGGCGTCCCAGAAATCAATAAGCAGGTGGTTCCCTGCAAACTGCTCGCCATCGCGCGAGATAAAATAGTCCTTACATTCGGCCTCAGCCGGGACTGTGTTAGCGTTCTGGATATCTCTCGGACATTCCGATACCATCCCCAGTTGAGCAAGTGCGTTCATGACGTACCCCCAAACCAGTAGACAGCCTGTTGGGCATAGTGCCCCCTTGGGCTAAAGAAAGCCGCTTGTTAAACACCCTTTCTCCTAAATGCAACCTTTAAATGTTAGAAAGACTATTATCGTATAAAAATTAAGTATTTGTTAGACAAAAGCCTCTCTTCTCACCTGAAAAACGTGAGAAGAGAGGCTTGTGCATAGAGAAGAAAACCCAACGATTAATTGCGTGTTTTATCGACCAGCTTGTTTTTAGCGATCCATGGCATCATCTCACGCAGCTTCGCGCCCACTTTTTCAATCTGGTGCTCATCATTATGACGACGTGTCGCTTTAAACGTCACATTGCCTGACTGATTTTCCAAAATGAAGTTCCGCACGAAGGTGCCATCCTGAATGTCACGCAGAACCTTACGCATTGCATCCTTTGTTTCAGATGTAATCACGCGTGGGCCACTGACATACTCACCATATTCAGCCGTATTGGAGATGGAGTAGTTCACGTTGGAAATCCCACCTTCATAAAGCAGATCCACAATCAGCTTCATTTCGTGCAAACATTCGAAATAAGCCATTTCTGGAGCGTAACCACCTTCAACCAACGTCTCGAACCCTGCACGGATCAGGTCGATCGTGCCACCGCACAGAACGGCTTGCTCACCAAACAGATCCGTTTCCACTTCTTCACGGAAGGAGGTTTCAATCACACCCGCGCGGCCACCACCGTTAGCAGAGGCATAGGACAGAGCCAGTTCCAGTGCATGACCGGACGCATTCTGCTCCACAGCCACCAGGCATGGCACTCCGCCGCCCTTTTCATATTCAGAACGCACCGTATGGCCGGGGCCTTTTGGTGCGATCAAGAACACATCCATCTCAGGGCTTGGTTCAATCAGACGGAAATGGATCGCCAGACCATGAGCAAACGCCAGAGCTGTGCCAGGCTTCAGGTTAGGTTCCAGATGTTCTTTATACAGAGCAGCCTGCCCCTCATCTGGGGTTAAGATCATCACAACGTCAGCCCAAGCTGCAGCTTCAGCAGGTGTCACAACCCGGAAACCGGCAGCCTCAGCCTTTGGTGCAGCCTTAGAGCCAGGGCGCAGAGCCACCACCATCTCACGCACACCGCTATCACGCAGGTTGGTCGCATGAGCATGGCCTTGGCTCCCATAGCCAATGATCGCCACTTTTTTATTTTGGATTAAATTGATATCCGCATCACGATCATAATAAACACGCATAACTTGCTCCTTTTAGCCCCTCAAGGCCATCTTTACGGGGCCCACCAGCCCCCAACAGTGTCGAGGAGGATACCCCCGACCTCACCATTCATTTTTTAAGAAAGACGCTATCGTTTTAAACGAGGCGTTTCCCCTCTTCCGTTAGCTCCGCCCCACCGAATACTTTATCCGGCCCAAGGAGCATCTGGTTATGGGTCGCACCCGACGGGATCATCGGATAGCAGCTTTCTTCAGCCGTAACGTGCACATCCACGAGCACTGGCCCATTATGAGACAACATCTCTTCAATCGTACTATCGAGCTCACCAGCCGACGTTGCACGCAAGCCTTTAATTCCGAAAGATTCTGCGAGTTTCACAAAATCCGGCAATGCATCGCTATATGATTCAGAATAGCGCTTGTCGTGAATCAGCTCCTGCCACTGACGCACCATGCCAAGATAGTGATTATTGAGGATGAAAATCTTCACCGGAAGACGATATTGCGCCAACGTTCCCAACTCTTGAATATTCATCAAGGTTGACGCTTCACCGGCAATATCAATCACCAAGGCATCTGGGTGAGCAACCTGTGCCCCTTCAGCAGCAGGCAAGCCATAGCCCATCGTGCCAAGCCCACCTGATGTCAGCCAACGACGCGGCTCATCAAAGCCGAAATGTTGAGCGGCCCACATTTGGTGTTGCCCCACCTCTGTGGACACGAAAGTGTCACGTCCTGTCTTGTGAGACAGCGCATAAAGCCGATCAATCGCATACTGCGGTTTAATAAGCGCTTCAGACGCCGTGTCTTGCTCATAACCAAAGCCGTTCACCTGGCGCCATTGGTCAATCTCTTTCCACCATGGCGTGAGGTCTTCCGCTTTCGCATCACCCCAAGCGTCGAGAAGAGCCTTCAGCGTTGCTTTCAAATCCCCTTGAAGGGTCACATCAACGGGAATGATCTTGCCAAATTCGCGAGGGTCAATATCCGCCTGAATTTTGAACGAATGCGGTGAGAAACCATCAACACGCCCCGTGACACGATCATCAAAACGTGCACCAAGGCAGACCAACACATCACAATCATGGGCCGCCATATTGGCTTCTACCGCCCCATGCATTCCCAGCATACCAAGGAACTGGTCGCTTGAACCAGGGAACGCCCCTAGCCCCATGAGCGTTGAGGTAACGGGGAAGCCTGTGCGCCGTGCCAGCTCACGCAACAAAGCCGATGCTTCATCACCCGCGTTAATCACGCCACCACCTGTGTAAAGAAGAGGCTTCTTCGCCTTCTTCATCGCCTCAACAGCCTGTTTGATCGCAGACTTATCAACGGAGGCAACGACTTCCTGCTTTTCTGCATGAGAAGCTGGCGGGAAAGGTGCTTCTGCCACAGTAATGTTCTTAGGGAGATCCACCACAACAGGCCCTGGACGACCACTCTGGGCAATCTCAAACGCTTCACGCATGGTCGGTGCCAGCTCAGCGCTATCACGCACCATGGTGCTCTTCTTCGTCACCGGGCTGGTCATCGCCACGATGTCTGCTTCTTGGAAGGCATCCTTGCCGATCAAAGGCACGGGCACTTGCCCTGTCAGGCACACAAGCGGAATAGAATCCATTTTTGCGTCTGTCAGACCCGTGATAGCGTTTGTCGCTCCCGGCCCTGACGTTACCAACACAACGCCCACTTTCCCTGTTGAGCGTGCATAGGCCTCCGCTGCATGCACAGCAGCCTGCTCATGGCGAACAAGAATATGACGAATCTTTTTCCGCTCAAACAACGCATCATAGAGAGGCAGAACAGCCCCACCGGGATACCCAAAGATAACCTCTACACCATACTCTTCGAGAACGCGAAGAACGACCTCAGCACCGGTCGAAAGCATCGGTGATGTCGCGGCTGTCTTATGAGCAGGCATAGGTGGCTCCTATCCAAGAACGAAAAAAATACTCTTCTCCTCTAGAACGCTATCCTAGGACGGGTCAATTCGGTTTTGAATAAAATTTTCAATTTTTTGCATTTCTCTTTTCAAAAGTTGCGTACTTTCGCTCATTCTGTGAAATGAAACCATGTCATCACCCTCTCGACCAAGGCGATGATGGCGGAACCAGGTGGCCTGCCTGCGCGTATAACGCCCAATGGCACGAACCGCAGTTTCTCGCGCTTCTTCTAGGGAAGACTCCCCACGCAGCACGCGTGCAAGCTCGGGAACACCATGCGCCCGCATGGCTGGCACAGTGTCAGGCAAATTCTGAGCAAGCAACGCGGCGACTTCATCGCAGGCCCCCGCCTCAAGCATAGCATCAAACCGACGTGCAATCGCCGCACGAAGCTCGTCGCGCGGAGGATCAAGGCGAACAGAAACAAAACGACACGGTGCTGCTGGAAGAGCCGGCTCTCGCTGCCACGCGGCCAAGCCACGTCCCGTGCCCATGCGCACCTCCCACGCACGTGCAATACGTTGAGAATCATTGGGCTTGAGGCGCGATGCTGTTTCTGGATCCATCTGGCTCAAACGCTCATGCAAAGCTTCTGGGCCTATGTCTGCCAAAAGAGCCCGTGCTTGATGGCGCGCTTGATCTCCGGGGTCTGGCACTTCAACCAAGCCATCCGTCAAAGCACGCAGATACATGCCTGTGCCTCCACACAGAATGGGCAAGCGCCCTTCTGCCCAGCACTCTTGCATGATTTTTAGTGCTTGTTGTCGCCACCATGCCACACTTCCTGGCTGGGATGCCTCCAAAACACCGTAAAGACGATGGGGAACAGCCGCTTCATCAGCCCCCGTAGGGCGAGCTGTAAGGATGTGTAAGTCGCGGTAAACCTGCATGGAATCCGCATTAATGACGACACCGCAACACTGCCTTGCCAAATGAAGCGCTAATGCTGACTTGCCCGAACAGGTTGGGCCGGCCACAATGACCGCGTTATCAGGAGCATTCATCGTGCTGTTCTGCCATATCTTCTGAGCTGTTAGCGAGAGCTGTCATGTCCCTTCCCTATGTCCTTACCCTCGTTGCAAACCGCAAACACGGTACTTTGTCCAACGAAGCTATTGATATTGCGCGCAATTTGGTCAAAGGCGAGGCCCCTGTCACCCTGTCTGAGGGTGAAGCGGTCGATATCCCTTGCCCAACGCCAGAAGCTGGCGCCCCAACGCCGGAAACAATCCGCGCAACATTATCCCCTTTTAAAGTTGATGCGATTCTCAACAAAACCCGTGGCCGCCGCAAAGCCGTGCTGATCTCCGATATGGACAGCACTATTTTTGCTGGCGAAACGTTGGATGAGCTCGCAAGACGCACCGGCACAGGCGAGAAAATTGCCGAGATTACCAATCGCGCCATGAATGGTGAGATGGATTTTGCTACTTCCCTGCGTGAGCGCACCATCGTGTTGGCAGGACAGCCTGAATCCCTGCTCGACGAAGTACTGCATGCTCTCAATTTTACCGAGGGTGCGCATGAGCTGGTACAAACCATGAAAGCCAACGGCGCTCGCACAGCGCTGATCTCTGGTGGGTTTGACTGGTTTACGGCCCGTGCTGCGCCACTTTGTGGCTTTGATGAACATTACGGCAATGATCTTGAGATCAAAAACGGTGTCATCACCGGTCAGCTTCTCGGCCCGATCCTCGGCCCAGACGAAAAGAAAACACACCTCGAACGCCTCTGCGCTGAGCGCGGCGTAAAGCTGCAAGCCTCCATCACCACAGGGGATGGCGCAAACGATATCCCGATGCTGAGCGCTGCGGGAATGGGGATCGCCTATCACGCAAAGCCAAATGTTCGTAAAACCATCGAACGTCAGGTGAATTTCTGCGGAATGCGTGCCCATCTCTTTGCACAGGGCTATCCCGCTTCTGCCATTATCGGTAGTGAGAACAGCTAAGAGCGGCGATCTTTTGAGCGGGCAGCAATATGCCCGCCAAGGCGCTCAAGCGCGTCTCGCACAGGCCCCTCTTCCATTTCTGGCAATGTTACAGAGGTGGGGGAGGCGGCCTTTTTTGTAACGGGTCGTGCAGCGGCAATCTTCCGGTCTTGCACGAGCTTAATCTGCTGGATCGCCCCCTCCCCACGCAAACCACAGGCTGTATTAATCCGCTCTAAAAGCTGGGGAATAGCGTATTGAATTTCCATCGCCATTGGGCCAGAACAGCGAAGCGTCAGCACCCCCGGTCGCAATCGGCATGGTTCGCTTTGCTGGGCCATAGAAGGCCCGACGATAGATTCCCAATCCAAAATAAGCCGCATAAAAAGCGGTGATTTCCGCTTAAAGGCTGGTTTCGTTACTGAAGGAACCAGCGCACCAATCATCATCCCCTTCCGTGTCCGTGACGGCGGCTGAGAAGCCGAGCGTTTTTTGGCAGACGTAGAACGCATTGATTTTAGTTTTTGGTTCTCACTCTTGTCGGACGTCTGTTTTTTCATCATATCCACCTGTGTGACACCCGATACATCTTCTCTTCTCCGTTGGTATGACCGTCACCGGCGTGATTTACCGTGGCGTGCCAAACCCGGCCAGACAGCCAACCCTTATCATGTCTGGTTGAGTGAAATCATGCTGCAACAAACGACTGTGCAGACGGTTACACCTTATTATAAGCGCTTTCTCGAAAAGTTCCCCCAGATTACGGATCTCGCTTCCGCACCGCAAGACGAGGTTTTACGCTTGTGGGCTGGGCTTGGATATTATGCCCGTGCACGCAACCTCCATGCTTGCGCCCAGCGTATCGCTGAAATGGGCTCTTTCCCTTCAGAGCTTAACGCGCTTTTAGCGTTACCCGGAATTGGTGCCTACACAGCTCGCGCTGTTGCTGCGATTGCCTTTAACCGTCCTTTTGTCCCCGTTGATGGCAATGTTGAACGTGTCACCGCACGCCTCTTTAACATTTCCGACCCGCTCCCAAAATCTCGGCCTTTACTGGCACGAAAAGCGGCAACGCTTAACGAAGGTGCTAGCGCTCAACAACGCCCTTCTGACTTTGCGCAGGCCCTTTTTGACCTTGGCGCAACAATTTGCACGCCACGTCAGCCATCATGCCTTACCTGCCCATGGCACCTCACGTGCCAAGGACACAAAGCAGGCCAAGCTTCTCTCCTTCCTCAACGCGCCCCTAAAAAACCACGCCCCAATCGCTATGGCGCGCATTTTTATTTAATAGACCAAGAAGGCAATATCCTTCTCAGACAACGACCCAATAAAGGACTATTAGGCGGAACAGATGAATTACCCGGTACACCTTGGACAGATAAGCCATGGACTCCCTCAGACGCATTCCATTACGCTCCATTAGATAGAAAATGGGAGTATTGTGGACAAATTCGTCATATTTTTAGCCACTTCACCCTTTATCTTGACATATACAAGTATTATCTATCTGCGCAGGTAGGGAATGGGATTGATCCAAGTTTTGGAAGTTTCCGCTCCTCTGAGAAAGCAGCTTTATCTGGTGTTATGATGAAATGCCTTCAAATCAGCCGATAAGTTGCTTCGGTATCGTGGAATAACAATATAAATTCTGGAGGAATTGTATATGAGTGATTCAGTATCCCTGACCCGTCTATGGCTAATCGATTGGTTTGGTCATATTATTGATCACGACCCGATCCGTGATGAATTGATCCGTCGTCCGTTCACACCTAATGAATATCCAGACCTTTTTGCTTTAGCCCCTGTACCGTTGAACCTCCCATCAACAGCAGTGCTGCGCAAGCGCTCTTCTCTTCCACGCTCCCTGCCAGATATTGAAATGGTCGATGCAGGTGACAATCTGATTGGCCTGCGTGTTAAAGACCGTGACACATGGTTCAGTATCAACCCACGCAATGAGCTGACCCATTTTAATGCAGCCAGCCTGATGGGGTGGGAAAAGCTGACACCCATGACCTTTGAAATGCTCAATGGTTTGTCGGCATTGTTCGACCGTACTGTTGCAACCGTGTTGGATGCCAAAGGTCAGGAATGTGAGCCTGCTCATTTCCGCCCAGAGGGGGATAATGTCGTTGTGCTAAACGACTTCCAGTTCATGATGGGCCGCGAAGCTGATCAGCTTCGCGCCATTGGCGAGCTTGCTCCTGGGAAAGAGCTGCGTGTTACGCTGAAGGGCTGGGAAGGTGATACTCAACAAACCTTTACGGTTAAACGTCTTAAGGAAGGAGCTTCCGTTGCAGGAGCTGACGCTTAATTAGACGTTCTTTTAGAAAAGAGAGTAAAGGCGGGGAATTCCCCGCCTTTACTTTATTGAAATATTAGAAAGCAGCCTGAAAGCGTGACCCAATCATATTAATGGTTCGCCCCTGATTATTGGTTGTGCCGACCGTTCGTGAAGGTGTCGCGTGAATATGACTATATTGAACCTGAACGCGATAATGACGGTTAAGATACCAGTTTAAACCACCAGAAAGCACATTCTGCTTTCCACCCTGCACGCCGCCTGTCAATGACGGTGAAGCGCCTCGCTTGAGGCCACTATTAAAATCCATCACACTCCAGCGTCCGACCACCTCAAGTGCTCCCCAATGACCTTTTGTCGGGTCAAATTCATCTATTGCTTGTGGAGACGTAAAGGCAGCGGATGAATCACGATAGCGACGTGAACGCCCAATGAGCGTATACCCTGCGGAAACATAATAGCCATCAAAACCAAGATGAGGCGTCGGCTGTTGGCGTTGCTGCTGCTCACGTGTAACACCAACATGATAATATTCAGCCTGCAATAATAAAGACTGATACCGTAAGGCAATTTCTGGCCCTACGGCCCACGCATTTTTAACCCCTAACAACGTCCCTGTGCCGACAAGGCGTTCGTTGGTTAATCGCGTTTCAGGACGATCCGTTAACGCCAAAACACGCCCCTGCGCATTTTGATTACGTTTAAAGGACATGGTGGCAGATGCACCAAGATGGAGATCCCAATCTTTTGAGTGAACAGGCCGCCCCGCAACACGCAATACCGACCCCACTTGGCTATCTGAGATCGTCGGATCTGCTGTGCGATCCCCATATGTTTGACCTGTGAGATAGGCGCTGGCAAACCAATCTTTCCCATGGGTTTTACCACCGATCGTCATACGCGCATCACCCGCAGAGATAAGGCGCACAACCTCTGAAATAGCTGGGCGTTCCATCAGTTGGAAATCGTTAGAGCTCTCAGAATCATAAAGCGTCACACGTGGCTGGTAATAACCTAAGACAAGCTTGCTGTTTTTAAAGCCCGTATAGGTCATATTCGCTTCGTAAAGCCCAGCTGTTCCATCAACAGTCCGTCCCCATTCGGGGGTGAGAGAAACGATGAAATTATTATATCGCCAGCTTAAAGGTAGACGTAGGCGACGTGCATTTTCATTCAGCTTCGCAAAACGTCCTACCCCGCCATAACGCTGTCCGTCTGACGAGGGGAAACCACCAATATCAATATGCGCGACAAGACCGACTGAAAAAGCGTAGCGTCCATCTTTCGATGAAAGAGTCGGACGACCTGAAGGAAAGCCAATCCGCATTCCACCAATTTCCATCACTTCAGCTTCTTCGGTGGCCTGTTTGAAGTCTGAAAGAGAAAGGTCTAACCCATGATCTGGTGGAGTATTACGCCCTTCTACCCATTGATCAGATCGTGAAGGACGCGTCCATACGGGCATTAACGATGTATTTTTCGGCGCTGCTGGAGAAGGAGAAGGCTGCTCAGAAGACACAAACTGCGTCTGTGCGACCTCATCATGAGGGTGTTCATGATGAGCCTCCTCCCTCTTCTGCGCGACAACAATGGACGCTGAAGATGCTGGTAAGACCATACGCGTGCGGACTATTATTGGCCTTTCTACATTTTGCTTCTTTGTGGACGTCGTTGGACGTAACGAAGCCGTTTGGTTGTTCAACCGCTTTTCCATAGCAACAAGAGACGCATGTTCACGCTCTCGAAGCGCATGTTCGCGTGCTAAATCTTGTTCGAGATGATTAATTTCACCTTGCATCTGTGAACGCATCTCTTTGACTTCACGCTGAAGCTCTTTGATGGCTTCTGTTCCATCTTCTGCCCACGCAGGAAGAGGAAATGCCAAAGCAGCTAGAAAAGAGACAGCCTGCATGTCACGCACACACACCATAAAGCTTTGCACCCTTTATGAGGAAAACAGTGAAAGGCGCTTATAAAATAAAATTTAATTTAAATCTTTGAAAAAGGCCCTCCCTAAATGTTTCTCCTCTAAAAATCATAAACCTGTCATACAAAAACCCTCCCCCAGAGAAGCTGGAGGAGGGTTTCTATGTGTCTTTCTTACGCGGCAAAGCCTGCTTTCTACAAAGCCTTAGCCTGCGAGTGCTTTGCGCACCCCTTCAGCCCACGCTGGATCAGCTTTTTCAAAATGACCAAGCTGACGGTCAATAATGTGCTGCGGTACACCTGCCATCGCACCTGCGATGTTGTTGAAGAAGCGCTGCTTCTGAGCATCATCAAAGAGACGGAAGAGATTACCTGCTTGAGTATAATCATCTCCATCTGAGCGATGTTCGTAGTAAGCTGCGTCACCACTGACACGCAATGGCGGCTCAATGGCGCTTTTATCCTCAACAGGCCCACCGAAAGAATTAGGCTCGTAAAAGCCACCATCCCCAGTTTTTGGCTCATCAAAGCGCATGGCACCGTCCTTGTGATAATTCTTCACAGGGAACTTTGGACGGTTAATGGGCAGAGATTCGTAATGTGTGCCAACGCGGTAGCGATGGGCATCCGCATAAGCAAAGATACGACCCTGAAGCATTTTATCAGGTGAGAAACCAATCCCAGGCACGATGTTCGATGGGGAGAAGGAAGACTGCTCAACCTCAGCAAAGTAGTTGTCTGGGTTACGGTTAAGCTCCATCACGCCCACTTCAATCAGAGGATAGTCCTTGTGCGACCAAACCTTTGTCACATCGAATGGGTTGAAGTTAACGCGTTCTGCTTCTTCTTCTTCCATGACCTGAATATACACGTTCCAACGTGGGAAGTCGCCACGCTCAATCGCGTTATACAAGTCAGCTTGTGAGGATTCACGGTCTCCCCCAACAACCTTAGCGGCTTCTTCGTTCGTATAGAACTCATGCCCTTGTTGGGTTTTGAAGTGGAACTTCACCCAGTAACGCTCACCCTTTTCATTCCACAAAGAATAGGTGTGGCTGCCGTACCCATTAATATGACGATAGCCTTTTGGAAGACCACGGTCAGACATCAGAATGGCAACCTGATGCAAGCTTTCTGGTGACAAAGACCAAAAGTCCCACATCGCTGTTGCTGAACGCATATTAGTGCGTGGATGACGCTTTTGCGTATGGATAAAGTCTGGGAACTTGATTGGATCACGGACAAAGAAAACGGGGGTGTTGTTCCCAACAAGATCCCAGTTCCCTTCTTCCGTATAGAACTTCATCGAGAAACCGCGAACGTCACGCTCAGCATCAGCTGCGCCCATTTCCCCTGCGACGGTTGAGAAGCGGATGAACATATCCGTCTTCTTCCCGACTTCAGAGAAAATCTTAGCGCGCGTATATTTGCTGATATCATTGGTGATGGTCAGCGTTCCGTGAGCACCGGAACCTTTCGCGTGAACGGTACGTTCTGGAATACGTTCACGATTCTGGTGAGCCAGCTTTTCAAGAAGTTGATAATTCTCTAATAAAAGCGGGCCACGTGGACCAGCAGACTTACTATCTTGGTTGCTCCCCCAGGGAGCACCTGCTGTTGTGCGTAGTGTATTATCAGACATTTAAGGTCTCCTACCTTTCTATCTGGTCTTGACTGTAATCATGACCACTAAAGAGTAAAGACAATTGATCCTGTTTCTCTAATCGACCGTTCTGATTTTTCGCGGAAAGGATATCATCCTTCTACACAGATGGGATCACATCAAGCTTCTGTCTATAACGTGATCGAAAAAATACGCTCTTTCCGGTAAAAGAAGTACAAACTCACCCCTACAGCAAACGAGCTAACTTCATAAAAATAAAGGTCACAGCCATAGAAAGAAAGCAGCACCCCCCAGCGAGCACAGTTCCCCATCCACCCTCAGCAAGGAACATGCCTCCCGTGTTCATGCCAAAGAATCCAGTCACAAACGTTGCTGGAAGCATGAGCGTCGTGACAATAGTGAGAATATAAAGACGGCGGTTAGTTTCTTCAGCTTGGCCTGATGCGAGCTCATCTTGCAGCGAACGCGCACGGTCTTGAAGCGCAATAAGGTCGTCAAGCGCTGCGTGAATTTGCTGTTCAGCGCGGTCGCGCAAATCATCTTCGGCCCATTCAGGCAGTTCCAAATCTTCATCACGCAGCACACGATCAATCGGCATCACCACACGCCGAAGCTCCGTCGCCCGGCGCCGCACTTTACCAACAATGCCCCCCAAATGCCCAAGGTCGGAGCCATGCTCAATGGTCAGCAAAACATCCTCAGCACGGTCAAGCTCATCATCAAGCTGAGCCAACTGACGCCGCACCGTGCCTGTAAAATCACGCAATACACGGTCAATAACACCAGCAGGATTAGGCGGAATACCACGCCCTCGTAATGACCGATAAGCCGTCCCTAACACTGGGATTGGCGTGCGGCGCGTTGTAATGAGCAGCTCCTCGCTCATCGCAAAGCGCCATGCACAAATCTCACGGTCTTCTTCAGCAAGAGCATCATCAAAAGCAGGCAAAGCGCCCCATACGCGATCATCTTCTGCTTCAAGAGCAATGCTGTAATCCGTTTCAGCCAGCATGGCCCCGGCTTCTTCGGGAAAATCTCTAAGTTGTGCGACATGGGCGCGTGCTGAACTATGCACCGTATCAAAATGCAGCCACGCCCAGTCCCACCCTCGGGTTGCTCTATCCAGATAAGCATTTGACGACGGAGAGGGAGCAAGAAGCGCTTGAACGGTCTCTGCATTTAAAGAGTGAAGCTCTTGCCCAGGGGAGACACCAATCGCCCAGACAAGCCCGTGAGCAATCGTGGGCTTTTTACCCCCGCGCAGCGATGGATCTAACACTGTGAAGGGAAAGTTGCGGGCAGTGTTATCGGACACGGCATCCTCCCTTCATGGCAGAAACATCACCAAAAACATTTATAGAATGAAGATCTCCACGTCATAATGGTCTTCACTCCATATAATCTTCCGGTCTCTGACACGTCATATCGTCAAACGCAATATTAAATACATTTTTTCTGAATGTTCTGTGGAAGAAGCAGCCTCTTCTTTCCACCTCTTGAGCAAAGCTTTATAGTTCTCTCTATCGTTATGGGGACTAGAAGAGCGTTTACGTTCTGCTCCATTTCCATCAACCCAATGACTGACAGATAAGGAATATGTCATGGCGACACAGGACTATAAAGTTCGCGATCTTTCCCTTGCGGATTGGGGTCGCAAAGAAATCTCCATTGCTGAAGGTGAAATGCCAGGTTTGATGGCTCTTCGCGAGGAATATGGTGAGAGTCAGCCTCTCGCAGGGGCACGCATCGCCGGTTGCCTGCATATGACTATTCAGACCGCTGTGCTGATTGAAACGCTCGTCGCTTTAGGGGCAAGCGTGCGTTGGTCTTCTTGCAATGTGTTCTCTACACAAGATCAAGCTGCCGCTGCTATTGCCGCTGCTGGGGTGCCAGTCTTCGCTTGGAAAGGTCTAACAGACGAGGAGTTTTGGTGGTGCATTGAACAGACCGTCAAGGGCCCTGATGGGTGGACACCTAACATGATCCTTGATGACGGGGGTGACCTCACCACATTGATGCATGAAAAATATCCTGAACTCCTCAAGGATGTGCGTGGTCTGTCTGAAGAAACAACCACGGGTGTGCATCGTCTGTGGGAAATGGAGCGCGAAGGAAAGCTGAAAGTCCCTGCCTTCAACGTCAATGACAGTGTCACAAAATCCAAGTTCGATAATCTTTATGGATGTCGTGAAAGCTTGGTCGATGCCATCCGCCGTGGCACCGATGTGATGATGGCCGGTAAGGTTGCTGTTGTTGCAGGGTACGGTGATGTGGGTAAAGGCTCTGCTGCCTCCCTCCGCAATGCAGGTTGCCGTGTTCTGGTGACAGAAGTCGACCCTATCTGCGCTCTTCAGGCTGCCATGGAAGGTTATGAAGTCGTCACAATGGACGATGCCGCTCCACGTGGCGATATTTTTGTCACCTGCACAGGTAACGAAGATATCATCACCATTGAGCATATGCGTGCCATGAAAGACCGCGCTATTGTTTCTAACATTGGCCATTTTGACAGCGAGATTCAGGTCTCTGCCCTGCGCAACCATAAATGGACTAACATTAAGCCACAGGTTGATGAAATCGAGTTAGCACCAAACCGCCGCATTATTCTTCTTTCTGAGGGCCGCTTGGTCAATCTGGGGAATGCGACAGGCCATCCATCCTTTGTGATGTCTGCTTCTTTCACCAACCAGACATTGGCTCAGATTGAGCTTTGGACATCAGAACCCGGTACGTATGAAGCTAAAGTTTATACGTTGCCTAAAATCCTTGATGAAAAAGTTGCTGCCCTTCACCTTGAGAAGGTTGGTGCGAAACTTTCTAAAATGACCAAAGCCCAAGCTGATTATATTGGCGTCTCTGTCGAGGGGCCTTTTAAACACGATCTTTACCGTTACTAAGTCATGATCATGCCTTTCCTACCTCTTCTTCGGTAGGAAAGGTTTTCTGTCATGACAAAGGAGTTTTCTCATGGGATTGTTTAGCGATATCGTCTCTAAGGTCGTTCATTTCGCTACGGGGTCTTCCTCCGCTCAAGCGGCTGAAGCACCACAGGCTGCGTCAGCTCCTTCTGCTGAATCTGGCACTGCCGCCCCTTCTGTTGCGCAGGTCGATGTTGAAGCTGTGCTTAAAGACCTCGCGGCTAAAGCTGGTCAACCTTCGAATTATCAGACCTCAATTGTGGATCTGCTGAAACTTCTTGGGTTGGATAGCTCTCTGACAGCCCGTCAGAAACTTGCTGATGAACTTCATTATAGCGGTGATAAAAATGATACCGCGACAATGAATGTGTGGCTGATCAAGCAAGTCTACTCAGAACTCGCTCAAAATGGTGGAAAGCTTCCCTCAAACTGGGGCCACTAAGCTTTTCGTGCCCATCTAGGCATCATTCGTTAAAAAGCCCGACCCTTCAGAGATGAAAGGTCGGGCTTTTTTATACGCATAACAGTAGCTTATAAATCCAAGAGAAGCCGTCTTGGGTCTTCAATCAATTCTTTAAGCCTTACTAAAAAACTCACCGCTTCACGCCCATCAACCAGTCGATGATCATATGTCAGTGCCACATACATCATGGGACGAATCACCACCTCGCCATTGCGTGCAACAGGGCGTTCTTGGATGGCATGCATACCTAAAACCCCCGATTGAGGGCCATTGACGATCGGAGTGGACAAAAGCGAACCAAAAATACCGCCATTAGTAATGGTAAAGCTTCCCCCGCTTAATTCTTCGAGAGCGAGCGTCCCTGAGCGTGCACGCTTGCCGTAATCAGCAACTTGACGCTCAATCGACGCGAAACTCAGTGTCTCGGCCTGTCGTAACACAGGCACAACAAGCCCCCGTTCTGTCCCTACCGCAATACCGAGATTGACATGATCACGGTAAACGACTTCATCGCCATCAATACGGGCATTCAAAGCTGGGTAATCTTTTAACGCACCCGTCACAGCTTTTGCGAAAAAAGACATAAACCCAAGGCGCGTGCCCTCATGTTTTTCAGCGAATTGATCCCGATACAGCGCGCGTAGCTCACGCACAGCGGTCATATCGACTTCGTTGAATGTCGTTAAAAGAGCGGCTGTGTTCTGTGCCTCTTTAAGATTGCGTGCAATGGTTTTACGCAATCGGCTCATAGGCACCCGTCGTTCGCCCTCTGAGGGATCTGACGGCAGGACAGGTGCGCTGGGCATTTTCTCCTCTACAGGTGCCTCAGGCGCCTTTTGTGGCGCTGAGGGAGCTTCTTGTGCAGGAGATGGCGCATCTTCTTTCTCTGCTACAGTCTTCTCAGCATTTTGGGGGGCAGTAGGAGGCGTGGCATCTTCATCAATTGTTGCCAACACATGGCCAACGTCCACATCCTCGCCTTCAGGCCGCCCCTTTTGAAGCTGGCCTGACGTAGGGGCAGGCACATCAAGCGTTACTTTATCGGTTTCAAGCTCAACAATGGTCTCACCAGCCTGCACATACTCTCCGGGCTTTTTTAACCAGCGTGCCACTGTTGCCGTGTTGAGGCTTTCACCCAAAACGGGCACCTGGATTTCAACCGTCATTTTAGCTCCTGTCGTGCAGACATTAACATTAAAAGAAGAGGTTTTTCTTAAAGGAGAAGATCTCTTCCGGTTCACGATACCGTATTTTTCAGCCAAACGGGAAGAGTTGTTCCATGATATCTTCTGCAATGGTCTCTTTGCTATGTCTCTAACCTCATCTTCTTTCCTAGAATCAGCCCATCTTTCATCACGTACCCGTGCTTTGCTTTTGCAGCGTATGGATAGTTCTCACAGAGAACCTCGCCATCTATCACACGATGCTTTTTTGCTTTTAGAGCGAATCTGTGACGATATTCTTCCCCAACAATTTCTCCTACCCGATGGGATAAAAGTGCCATTAGCATCTCTTCTTGATCAATCCTTAGAAGGATTACGGGATGGGTGGCGTTATGCTGATCTCCCAAGAGATCAAGAGGCGTGGGAGAAAGGTCTACAAACCATAGCTGTGCATGCACAAGCACATTATCACCGAACCTATCATGAACTTTCAGAGGGTCAACGTGGAGCCTTGCTTGATCAGGCTTTAGACGGCTCTCTCTCTAAGGACGTATCTGCACCTTTATCGCCGTATCAGATGTCTTTGTGGAGTTGTGATCTTCGCGCTGATCTTATGAGCTCTTTTCTTGCTCATCCGTTTGTTCAAGACGCGCTAGATATTTCAGCTCTTCTGACAGGTGGGGATGACCATCTTCAAGGCTTCCAAGCGGTTGGGGTAAACCAACGTGATCTCTTTGAAGGATTGTAAGTGTGAGATGATCAACGCACAGGAAAGTGTTCTCTCCCTAATAATAAATATAAAAAGAGAAAAAGATGGAGATGAAGAAGAACCCTGTGAGTACTGTGGTACCCGGCTTTCTAAAAATGTACCCCAGCTTACTCACACTGTGTACAACTCTAAGGCTAAGCATTCTCAAAGGCTGCAGCACGTTATCCAGAATTGTCCACAGTAAGGCTGTGTACAATCCCCTTTTTATAACCGGGTACAGTACCGTCCCCGGTACTCGGTACCCACACGGTCATGGGGGCGTACAATCCCCATGTACCCCAGTACACACACATCTACGGAAGTGCGTTCATGAATGAGACAATGACACGGTTTTCTGCCAATAAAGTCGTTGATACCGTTATCGTCGGTACGGGCGCAGGTGGCGCGCCATTAATGGCCGAACTTGCCCGGCAAGGACGCACGGTTGTGGCTTTAGAAGCTGGGCCTAAATTTGACCCAAACCGCTATACACCTGATGAAATGGGTGCTCAGGAGCTCTATTGGCGGCATGAGCGCCTCTCTGGCGGTACAACACCCCAAGCCTTTGGCGGCAATAATAGTGGCACGGGCGTTGGTGGGTCGCTGCTCCATTATGGTGCTTTTTTGCCGCGAATGGACCCGCGTGATTTTCAGCTTAAAACAGAGACAGGAGAGGGCGAAGATTGGCCTTTCGGTTATGATGAGCTGCTCCCTTATATTGAGCGGGTTGAGGATTTTATCGGGGTGAGCGGTCCTGCATCTTATCCATGGGATGCGCAACGACGTTATGCGTACCCACCACCGGCTGCTAATGGCGCTGCGTTAAAAATGCGCGATGCGTGTGACCAAGTCGGTTTGCGCCATGCCGATGGCCCCGTTGCTTTGGTAACCCAAGAACGTGACCAGCCTTATTATGGGCGGCGTGATGCGTGCCAAAATTGCGGAGCGTGCCATCAGGGGTGTCGTAATAGTTCAAAGTCGGGAGCTGATAATACCTGGCTACCGATGGCTGTTGCTCATGGTGGGGAAATACGCCCGGGCTGTATGGTCACAGGCTTTGAGCGTGACACTCAAGGGCGAATTACGGCCGTGATTTATCAACGCGCCGGGCGCGAAGAACGCCAAAAATGCCGTTCTGTTGTGCTCTCCGCTGGTGCTGTGGAGACAGCGCGTCTACTGCTTCATACGGGGCTTGCCAATAGCTCCGGCTTGGTGGGCCGCAATTATATGACTCATCTCTCGACCCAAGTATGGGGTGTGTTTGATGACGAAATGCGGCCTAATAAGGGGTATCCATCCCTGACCATCACGGAGGATATGATCCGTCCTAAAGGGGCTGATTTTGCGGGCGGTTATCTTTTGCAGTCTCTGGGTATGATGCCCGTTACGTGGACGGCTGGGCTTGCACGCGGCAGTAACCGACGTGGTGAAGCATTAGCGCGAACACTGGCCCAATATAACCATAGTGCCGGGATTGGGATGCATGGCGAAACGCTCCCGCGTGATGAAAACCGCGTGACGTTATCAGAGGAACGGGACGGTTTCGGTCTGCCTAAACCGCGCATTGATTACAGCTATGGCCCCAATGAAGAGGCTATGCATCGTCATGCAACCGAGGTGATGACAGCTCTATGGCGCTCTGTTGATGCAAAAGATATTCGTGTTTTCAGCCGCGCTGCTCATATGATTGGCACATGCCGTATGGGCAAAGATAGCGCGAAAGCCGTGGTGACGCCGTATGGGCAAAGCTTTGACATTGAGAATCTGTGGATTAGTGACCACTCAACCTTCCCCAGTGCAGGGGCGGCAAACCCAGCCTTAACGATCATGGCGCTTTCCCTGAGAACAGCGGAAGCGATGATGAAAGTCATATAATAAGGAAGAGCGTCTTGACAGAGCGGAGGGTCCTTCTCTAAGGAATAGAGCGATCTTTACAGGGCAGGTTTTCCTGCTTTTGATCGTTCCCTCCGCATCGGATACACCATTTTTCGTCCCGTCCTTGTTACGGGAAATGTTCTGATAGCCTGTTTGTTCAGCTTATCGTTCTTGCTCGGCTCCCTTGGTGGAGCTTCCATGCCGACGGTGTATCTTCTCTTTCTGTCAGATATTGTCCTTTTAAGGGGCACATCAAGGCGCATATTTTCATGCATCTCGCCGAATTGAAGAAGAAAACTCCTGCCGATCTGCTCGACTATGCTGAAGAGTTGGATATTGAGAATGCTTCGTCCATGCGTAAGCAGGACATCATGTTTGCCATTCTCAAAACCTTGGCAGAGCGTGACCAAAGTGTTTACGGGGAAGGAACTCTTGAGATCCTTCCTGATGGATTTGGTTTCCTTCGTAGCCCAGAGGCGAACTTCCTCCCTGGGCCAGATGATATTTATATTTCACCCAACCAAGTCCGCCGTTTTGGTCTTCGTCCAGGGGATACGGTTGAAGGGGAAATCCGCGCTCCGCGTGACGGAGAGCGTTACTTTTCGCTGTTAAAAGTCAATACGATCAACTTTGAAGCGCCGGAAACTGTCCGATCACGCATTAATTTTGATAACCTAACGCCTTTGTTTCCAGAACGTCGTTTGCGGATGGAAACGGAACCAAAGGAAGACGAGAAAACAGCGAAGACGACCAAAAGTAAAGGCCGCCGTGACCAGCGCGATCATACCTCGCGTGTTATTGATCTGGTTGCCCCTATCGGGATGGGCCAGCGTGCTTTGATCGTCGCTCCTCCGCGGACGGGTAAAACCGTGATGTTGCAGAGCATTGCGGCGTCTATTACCGCGAACCATCCTGACGTTTTCCTGATCGTTCTTCTCATTGATGAACGTCCTGAAGAAGTGACTGACATGGCGCGCTCTGTGCGCGGTGAAGTCGTGGCGTCCACCTTTGATGAGCCGGCGAACCGCCACGTTCAGGTGACGGAAATGGTGTTGGAAAAAGCGAAACGTCTCGTTGAGCATAAACGGGATGTGGTCATCTTGCTTGATTCCATCACTCGCTTAGCGCGTGCCTATAATACGGTTGTTCCGTCTTCTGGTAAGGTGCTGACCGGTGGTGTGGATGCCAATGCGCTGCAACGTCCAAAGCGTTTCTTCGGTGCGGCTCGTAACATTGAAGAAGGTGGCTCGCTCACGATTATTGCGACGGCGTTGATCGACACGGGCTCTCGCATGGATGAAGTGATCTTTGAAGAGTTCAAAGGCACAGGGAACTCTGAGCTCATCCTTGATCGTAAGCTTTCCGATAAACGCACCTTCCCTGCGATTGACATCACGAAGTCTGGTACGCGGAAAGAAGAATTGTTGGTGGATCGTGCTGCCTTGTCGAAAATGTGGGTGCTTCGTCGTATCTTGGCCCCGATGGGCACCATGGATGCGATGGACTTCCTCCTCGACAAACTTCGCTACAGCAAGTCTAATCAAGACTTCTTTGATGCGATGAATAACTAATCATGAAGGGGCCTCAGGGCCCCTTTTTGGTGAGATGTGATTGAAGCGTTAAAATCCGCTTTCAAGGTCGAGTAAACGGACTTTGTCTTCAGCGCCGCCAAAGGCGGAATACTCACCAGGCCCACGGGCACTGACAACTCGATGACATGGGATAAGCAGCGGGATCATATTTGCGCCCAAGGCTGTCCCGACGGATTGGGCACTTCCACCGACAGCGTGCGCGATATCGCCATAGCGTCGTGTCTGTCCAAAAGGAATGTGACGCACCTCTTCCCAGACGCGTTTCTGATAATTCGTTCCATAAGGGCGTACTGGAAGGGATGAGAGATCAACG
The DNA here is from genome assembly GCF_009834765.1 of Saccharibacter sp. EH611. Classification (GTDB taxonomy): domain Bacteria; phylum Pseudomonadota; class Alphaproteobacteria; order Acetobacterales; family Acetobacteraceae; genus Saccharibacter. The sequence continues at coordinate 60,318 of NZ_WVHP01000022.1, forward strand.
CTGACACCGTCGAAATAATCCTGCAACAAGGTGCGTGCTTTGACCAAAAGCGGGGTTTCGGTTTGGTCACGGCCCCATCCTTCATCCAGAGAGACAATGTGGCCATCGTCTTCACTGAGCGTGATGGTACCAAGAGGGGTGTGAAAAGAAAGCTGAGCCATAGCGTTAAGCTGCCTTTTTGAGCTGAGAACGTCAATAAAGCTGATTTTCCTTCAAGAGTGCTGTATGGAAGCACCCATGACTGCCTCCATGTCCTCACAAACCCCCACTATTTTTGCACTCGCGACCGGGCTTGGCCGTGCGGCGATTGCCGTTATGCGGCTCAGTGGGCCTCAAAGTGCGTTCATTCTCGAGAGCCTTGCAGGCTCGTTACCCTCTCCACGTTATGCAAGTTTACGCTCTTTGCGTCATGATGGAGAGGTGTTGGATCACGCTTTGATCCTTTGGCTCCCAGGCCCACGGTCCTATACGGGAGAAGATAGCGCGGAGCTGCATCTTCATGCCGGCCCAGCGATTATTGAATCGGTCGCACAAGCCCTTGTTTCTCTTGGTGCACGGCCTGCCGAGCCGGGTGAGTTTACGCGCCGCGCTGTTCAAGCAGGGCGGCTAGACTTGCTTCAGGCAGAAGCGATTGCCGACCTTGTGGATGCGGAAACACAAGCCCAGCGAAAGCAAGCGCTTGCCCAAGCTGATGGTGTCCTCAGTGCGTTGTATCAGGGATGGGGCCAGCGTTTACGGCAGGGGCTTGCGCAGCAAGAGGCCTTGATTGACTTCCCCGATGAGGAGCTGCCAGCTGAGGTGGAAGAAGCGCTGCTTGGGGAGTGTCGGGCGTTAGGCCACGAGATGAGCGAGCATTTAAAGGATGAACGTGGGGAGATTACGCGTGAAGGCCTGACGATTGTCATCGCAGGGGCACCTAATGTTGGGAAGTCGAGCTTGTTGAATGCGCTGTGCGGGCATGATGCGGCGATCGTCACGCAAAAAGCCGGGACGACGCGTGATGCGATCAGTGTGGACTGGATGTTAGATGGTATTAAGCTGCGCTTGATTGATACCGCCGGGCTGCGTGAGACGGATGATGAGATTGAGGCGGAAGGGATCCGTCGTGCCATGCGTCATGTAGAAAAGGCGGATCGGGTGTTGCATCTTGTTGGCCCTGGTGATGACGCTGAGACACTGGCGCCTGATGCGATCCGTGTCCGCACAAAGATTGACATTGCGCCGGCGTTAGAGGGAGAGATTGGCATTCATACGCAAAGCCCAGAGGGGATTGTGCCGCTGCGGGCGGTCCTCAGTGATGTGGTGAAGACGTTGATGAGCCAACGTGCGGCCCCTCCTCTAACGCGGGCCCGTCATCGTGCAGGGCTGGAGGAAGCGCGCGATCATTTAGAGCGTGCGATGAGCGCCCCATGGCCGGAAATTCGTGGGGAAGAGCTGCGCTTAGCCATGCGCGCTTTGGGGCGTTTAACCGGGCATGTGGATGTTGAAGCCTTGCTCGACACGATTTTTGGCCAGTTTTGTATCGGGAAATAAGAGATCATGACCCCAGATTATGATGTGATCGTCATCGGTGGTGGCCATGCGGGCACCGAGGCCGCGGCGGCGTCCGCTCGTACGGGGGCGGCGACGTTATTACTGACACAGAACCCCGACACCATTGGGGCTATGTCGTGCAATCCTGCTATTGGTGGGATCGGCAAAGGTCACCTTGTGCGTGAGATTGATGCCCTTGATGGGATTATGGGCAAAGCGGCTGATCGGGCTGGTATTCATTTTAAGCTGCTTAATCGCTCCAAAGGGCCTGCTGTTCATGGCCCGCGTGCGCAAGCGGATCGCTCTCTCTATCGTGCAGCGGTGCAGGAGCTGTTGCGCGCGACACCCAATCTTGTGATTGAGGCGGGGGCTGTGGGGGATCTGATCGTTGACGATCAGCGCGTGAGCGGTGTGGTGTGTGAAGATGGCCGTCGCTATCATGCGGGCGCTGTGGTGATTACCAGTGGGACGTTCCTGCGCGGGGTGATCCATACCGGTGATGTCAAAGAAAAAGCGGGGCGTATTGGGGAAGCCCCCGCCACGCAGCTTGGGGAGCGACTTGAGGCGCTTGGCCTTGCTATGGGGCGGTTAAAAACAGGCACCCCTCCTCGTCTTGCGCGCGATAGCATTGATTGGGAGAGCTTGCCTGCTGATGTGGGGGATGAGGAGCCAGAGGCTTTTAGTGCGCTCACGTCTGAGCTGCCTCATCGTCAGCTGACCTGTCGAATTACCCACACAACGGCAGAGACCCATCAGATTATTCGTGACAATTTGCATCTCTCCGCCATGTACGGGGGAGAAATTGTTGGGCGTGGGCCGCGCTATTGCCCATCTATTGAAGATAAAATCATTCGTTTTGCAGGGCGTGATAGCCATCAGGTTTTTCTGGAGCCGGAGGGACTGCCTGAAAATCCCGGCGGTGACTTGGTGTATCCGAACGGAATCAGCACGTCCCTGCCCGCTTCCGTTCAAGAGAAAATGATTGCCAGCATGCCGGGGTTGGAAAATGCCCGGATCGTGACACCGGGCTATGCGGTTGAATATGACTATGTCGATCCACGCGAGTTGCGTCCTTCTCTTGAGCTGAGAAAATTGCCGGGGCTGTATCTGGCTGGGCAAATCAACGGCACGACAGGCTATGAAGAAGCTGGGGCGCAAGGCTTGCTGGCTGGCGTCAATGCGGCGCGTGCTGTGGCGGGCAAAGAACCGCTGACGTTAGGTCGCCATGAGTCTTACTTGGGTGTGTTGGTTGATGATCTGACCTTGCATGGCATTAGCGAGCCGTACCGCATGTTTACCTCGCGGGCAGAATATCGTCTTCTTCTTCGAGCCGATAATGCGGATTTGCGTTTAACGCCTAAGGGAATTGAAGCGGGCTGTGTTAGTGATAAACGACGTCAGATTTTTGAAGAAACGGTGCGCCAGATTGATGTGGCGATAGAACGCGCGTCGGAGAAAATCTTTCTTCCACAGGATCTCAAAAAACAGGGGATCGAGGTGTCTCAAGATGGACGGCGGCGGAGCTTGCTTGATGTTCTTGCGACCCAAGCGCAGGACGAACAGGTGAAGGCCCTCGCCCCTTGGTATGCGCAGCTTCCTGAGCGTGTCCGCCGTCATGTGCAGACAGAAGCACGGTATGGGGGGTATCTCCGCCGGCAAGAGCGCGATATTGCTCAGCTACAAAGTGAAACGGGGCTGCAACTTCCCGATGATCTGGACTACAGTGCGATTGGTGGGTTAAGCCGTGAAATGCAAGAGCGCCTTTCAGAAGCACGCCCACCTAACTTTGCAGCAGCGCAGCGTGTGCGTGGCCTAACGCCGGCTGCGTTGGTTGCTCTGCTTGCGCATGTCAGGAGTCGATCATGACAGGTGTTTCACGTGAAACGCATGAGAAACTAGAGCGATTTGCCGCCCTGTTAGAGCAATGGAATAGCCGCATTAACCTCATTAGCCCCCGCGATATGGCCCATCTTTGGTCGCGCCATATTGAGGATAGTGTGCAGCTGACGGCGCATATTCCTGCGGGGGCACGCATGATTGACCTAGGCTCAGGGGGTGGTTTTCCCGGTCTTATTCTTGCGATGGCGACGGGCAATCCGGTGACATTGATCGAATCCGACCAACGTAAATGTGCTTTTCTGCGTGAAGCAAGCCGACTATGCGGGGTAAAGACAACGGTCATTGCAAAACGAATTGAGGCTGCTGAGGTCGAGCCAGCGGATATTATCACCGCGCGTGCCCTCGCTCCATTGTCGCGATTGCTCGGTTGGGCAGAGCCGCTTTTGAAAAAAGACGGGTTTTGTTTGTTTTTAAAAGGGCGAAAAGCCTCAGATGAGTTGACCGACGCTGCCCGTGACTGGCACATGACAACAGAAAGCTTCCCCAGCCAGTCCAGTGAGGACGGCGTTCTTCTTAAAATTAGTGAACTTAAACGTGTCTAAAGAGCCTTCACACAACACTCGAATTATCGCCATTGCGAACCAAAAAGGCGGGGTGGGAAAAACCACAACCAGCCTTAACCTTGCGGCAGCTCTTGCTCAGCATCAGCGTGTTTTGTTGGTGGATCTTGACCCGCAAGGGAATGCCTCAACGGGGCTTGGCGTTGAGTATGACCAGCGAAGCCGGGGGAGCTATAGTGCCCTTGTGGGCGATGAAGAGCCTTCCACCCTTCCCCAACCCAGTGCGATTGAACAGCTTGACGTGATCCCTGCGAATGGAGACCTCGCTGGTGCGGAATTGGAAATTATGGATGGGGAGCGCCGCGAATATCGCCTGCACGATGCGTTGCAGCAGGTGAAAGACCGGTATGATACGATCCTCATTGATTGCCCGCCGAGCTTAGGGCTGTTGACACTCAATGCCCTCATAATCGCTCAAAGTGTTTTGGTGCCACTGCAATGTGAGTTTTTCGCTCTTGAGGGGATTAGCCAGCTTGTGCGCACGATCGATCGGGTGCGGCATGCCTTTAATGCAGACCTCCATCTCGAGGGGATCGTGCTGACGATGTATGACCGGCGGAATAATCTTTCCGCTTTGGTGGCGGAAGATGCGCGCGGTTTCTTCGGGGATCAAGTGTTTCAAACGCTGATTCCGCGCAACGTTCGTATTCCTGAAGCGCAAAGTCATGGACAGTCGGTGTTGACCTATGCGCGGCGTTCTTCAGGGGCGGAAGCCTATATGGCGCTCGCAGAAGAATTGATAGCGCGTCAGAAGAAGGGATAAGGCGATGGCCAAAAAGGGACCCCCACAACGACTAGGCCGTGGGTTGGCTGCTTTGTTGGGCGATCAAGCGCCAGTTCTCGCACGGGCGGGTCATAAAACAGCGAAGGAGACGGACATCGTGAACCAGCCCGGCACTCTTGCTGTTGACTTGCTCGCGCCGAGCCCTTTCCAGCCGCGTGTGCATATGGATTCTGATAAGCTTAATGAGCTTGCGGATTCCATTCGGTCACGTGGGGTGATTCAGCCTCTTCTTGTAAGACCAAATCCCGATAAAGAAGGTCACTATCAAATCATCGCTGGGGAGCGTCGCTGGCGGGCCTCGCAACGTGCGGGGCTGCATGAAGTCCCGGTGCATATTCGTATGCTTGATGATACGGACGCGATGGCAGCTGCAATGGTGGAAAACCTTCAGCGTTCTGATCTTAATCCGATCGAAGAAGCCGTTGGGTTGCAGCGTTTGCTGCAGGAATATCATCTCACGCAAGAAGAGTTGGCGGGCGCTGTTGGGAAATCACGTTCTCATATAACCAACACGATTAGGCTGCTTAACCTGCCTCAAAAATTGTTGCAGCATGTGCGTGATGGGCTGCTTAGCGCTGGGCATGCGCGTGCTCTCCTCGGCCATCCAGACCCTGTTGCGGCGATGGCGGTTGTATTGGACAAAGGGCTCAATGTTCGCCAGACAGAAGCGCTCGTAGCGCAAGCTAATCGTGCAGTGGAGGGCGGCTCCTCTACTCAAGAGCGCGCCCCTGAAATTACACGGCTGGAAGAAGATCTTTCTTTGAAGCTGGGGCTTAAAACACAGATTAAATTTAACGGGAAAAGCGGTTCGCTTAAAATTAGCTATCGCTCTTTAGAGCAATTTGAAGAACTTATGCGTGTTTTACAGGCAGAACGTTAAAAAAAGCTCTTGCGGTCTTTCGCAGAGGCTGCTAGAAAATCGCCAACGACTACCGGTTATGGGCACATAGCTCAGTTGGTAGAGCAGCTGACTCTTAATCAGCGGGTCCTAGGTTCGAGCCCTAGTGTGCCCACCATAACCGGGTCGTTCCTTCCCTAAAAATCAGGATGCGAGCTAAAGCGACGCAGTAAGATAGACCATGTTTCTTGTTAAGGTACTGATTTCAGGTCTTCTGATTGCGGTTGTTTCGAGTGTTGCGCGACGTCATCCTGGGTTTGGTGCGCTTATTGCAGCCCTCCCCCTTATATCTGTCTTGGGAATGGTGTGGCTATGGCTTGAAAAGCCAGACCCATCCCTGATGGCAAACCACACAGAGGCGACCTTTTGGTATGTCTTGCCGTCGTTACCGATGTTTTTAGTGATGCCCTTTTTATTACGGCATGGCATGGATTTTTGGCTCGTACTAGCCATTGGCTGTAGCCTGACCTGCGTGCTGTATTTGTTGGTCACATGGGTCGGTTCACAATGTGGTTTGAAGCTCTAATGAAGCCCTCTATCTCTTTAGGGTAAAAAGCCATATCATCGCGCCTTTCACTAGGTATGAGGCCCCGTTTTATGTGTGCAGACCTCCCTCCCCTAACGCCTATTTCAGGACGTAAACAGCCCGTTATTGCTCTTATTGGGTGTGATGGGAGTGGGAAATCGACGGTTGGCTCTGTGTTGTTGGAAGAAATGTCCAAACAGCGCCCGACGGCCTTTTGTCATTTAGGCAAGCAAGCGGGAAATTTGGAGCGTGCCCTTGGTCCTGTTCCATTCATCGGTTCGTTGGTCAGTAAAAAAGCGAAGAGTGAAAATAAGCGGATACAAACGGGGAAGAAAGCAACCTCTGTTGCCATTATCACAGGCTTTATTTTGTCCATGCGTCGCGTTGTGCGTTTCTCCAAAATGCGTTGGTGGCATCGGCGAGGCTATGCGATTTTAACGGATCGTTATCCCCAAAATAGCCTTCCCGGCCCTATGGATGGCCCGACCGTTGCTAATCTGAACTTTACCCAGCATTGGGCGGGGCTATTAAGTCGTTTTGAGCGTGTGTTTTATGCACGTATGGCTCGTTTTAAGCCTGACTTAGTGATCCGATTGCATGTAGATATTGAAACAGCATTGCAGCGTAAGCCGGATCATGTGCGTTTTAAGCTTGAGCGTAAAATTAGTGATCTGCCGAAGCTTAGTTTTAATGGCGCTCCTATCTTAGAGCTTGATTCCACACAACCACTGGAAACAGTGCTGACGCACGCCAAAGAGGCTGTGGATCAGGTCTTGTCTCTCTATCCAGCACCAGAATCTCAGCGCGAAGGGGTTCTTGTTTCTCTTGTCGGGTGTGATGGGAGTGGCAAATCGAGCTTAAGCGCGGATCTCGTAAAGTGCTTGGGGCGGATGCGCCCCACACTGTACGGCTATTTAGGGCTTGGTTCTGGTGACCTTGGCCGTCGTATCGGAACATGGCCGCTTATTGGGCCGTGGCTCGAAGGAAAGCTGACAAAGAAGGCAAAAAAGACACGAACAAAGGGAGAGAAAATTCCCGGTTTAATCACGGCCTTGGTTGTCTTCGGGTTTTCGTTGCTACGCTATAAGCGGTTTCTTCACGTTAAAAAGGCCGTTGAGCATGGTCATTTTGTCATTACGGATCGCTATCCCCAAGATGAGATCCCTGGGCAATGTGATGGGCCTGGTTTGTCCGCCGCGCAGACGAATAATCCGATTATCCGTCTATTAGCGCGGATAGAGCGACGCTTGTATCAGAAGATCGCGGCTTATCGTCCTGATCTTGTGGTTGTTTTAGATGTTGACGTGGATACAGCGCTCAGCCGTAAGCCCGATCATGACCGGGACGCACTCCAGACCAAAATCGAGCTTATGCCTCAGCTTACTTTTGGAGGAGCAGAGTGCGTTCATGTGGATGCGCGGCAGGCGTATTTGGCTGTGAAAGAGGATATTGTTGCGCAGCTACGCAAAAAGCGCCTGATTTAATCAGGCGTTAACGCTTTAGAACGGGTGAGGAAAACCGTAATACGTTTGACAATCTCACGGGGGGCTTCAAAGCGGTCACGACGGTAATGTTGTGTGCCGTTGAGTTTCTTTTCGATCAAATCATCATGCATATCGCCCATCATGCCGTTAATGGTGGCGAGATATTCTGAGAGTTGGTTGAGAGCGTCGCTTGGGCGAATGGTTCGTAGTGAATCATTATAAGCGACGCGCCGACTAATGATCTTGCGCATGATATGAAACTCATGGCCTGTTGTTGCATCCAGTGTTTCCATAAGCTGTGCGAGCTTAGCGTTCTGTTTGTGCTGATAAGCGAGCACGCCTTCTGGGCTATCTAGACGTAACGTAAGAAGCGATAGCTGGATGAGCCAATAAAAGGCTGGGGTTAAGGCAACCCAAAGGAAGCAGCCATTGATGAATGTGCTGAGACGTTGGTTGTTTTTAAAAGCGTCCTGCATATTGCCCATAATAATGGTGACGATATGCAAAATGAGTGGATAACGATGTGCTTTACTGAGGTTCGCGCAGGCAAAGCGCATATGTTTGAACTTGGCCCGTGCGTATTTAAAGGCTCGTTGTTCATCAACAGATGCATGGCCTGTGCATGCGATGCGTTTTGTGAGCGCTCGAAATTGCGGACGATGAACGCCAAACTCGAGCAGTTGCCAGCAGAGACGATAATTCTCCATAATTTCTTCAGAAGTTGAGCGAGGCAGGACGTCTGAAGGAAGGGGCGTGTTGGGATGGGGAACGTCGTCAAGCAAGACATAGTTGAAGACAGTCTCAAGGGATTCTTGAGAACAGCGAGGGTTCTGTAAGCGTTTAAGGCGGGCAGGAAGGGAAAAAGGCAACATACTCACGAACACCTAAAGAGCTTCTTCTCGTTCATGGGGAGGAATAATATGGCGACGACGGATGAAGGTGGCCATCGTTAGGATAAAGGTCAGGAAGGTGAGCCATACCATGCCTAACGCATAAGCGAGGCCCGCTCCGTTAAGGCCGTAATGACGGCTCATAAAGATCAGGAACGGAATATAGCAGGTTACGCTGATCAGTTGCACGACCATGATATATTTCGCCCGTCCTGCCGTATAGAGCACCCCTTCCATCGACAAGCCCGCCATAAAGAAAATAAGCGCTGGGGACATCCAGGCCATCAGGGGAGCGGCGCTGGCATAGCGATGGCCAAAAAGACTAATCACAGGAGCGCCGCCGATATAGACGAGAGCCGTTGCGGCAACCCCAACGAGAGCGGAAAGAAGAGATGTGCGTAGAGCTAGTTTCCATGGCCGTATGGTGCGAGGGTCGAGGCGCACAACTTCTGGATAATAGCTTTTTTCAAGAAGTTTTGCTGGGCGTTGTACGGCATCAAGAAAGGTTAACGCCAGCGTATACATACCAGAAGAGGCCGTCCCTAAAAGGCGACCAATGATGAGGTTACTGACAGGTTCCCAAGCTGTTTCGAGTAAGGTGGTGAGACTGGCTGTCCAGACAAACCCCCACATGCCTTTAGGCATGTGGCGAGCGGCTTCGAAAAGACTTGGTTTGAGAGCATCAAGCATCTTTCGACGTCGGAGTTCTACGACGGCGCCTGCCCACATATAAAGCTGTCCTGCTAGGATTCCGGCATACCAAGCGAGGACAAAACCAGCTAATCCACCATGGAAGATCCACACAAAAACACAGATGAGGGATCGGACAAAAGGAGTTGAGACCTGTTGGCGTGCGACGATATCAATACGGTCGAAAAGACGTAAGATCCCGTAAACACTAGAGGCGCCTATACCGGGGATGAGTGTGCAATAGAGCACGACAAGATGCTTATAACGGGCATGGATGCCAAGCTGATGACCAAAGAGAACCACGGCAATGATTCCGCCAATCATCCCAACAAGCCCGGCGCTGACATCGAGTCCGACGGCGAGGCGAATAGCATTTTTAACGCGGTTCTTTTCCCCTTTCTGCCACGGTACCGATCCGTAATGCAGAACAACCTGCCACGATTGGAATTGCACAATGGCAGAGACGGATTCGATATAGGCCCCAATCATGGTGAGGGCCCCAAAGTCATGAGCGCTCATGCCACGGCTGGCACAGGTAAGGGCGAGCAAGCCGAGCAAGGCCCCGATGAGTTTTCCTGACCCGAGCTTCCCCGTATTTTTCAGAATGGACGCAAAAAGATCATCATGGAACCATTTTTTCATACAGTTTTTTCCCCGAAATCGGGAAGAGCATTTACGCTGATCACGCGCCAATAGCCAGCAATATGCTCAATGATGGATACAGAAAGATTTTGGATGGTCAAATGTAGGGCCATATCGGGTGAACATTGTAAAGCATGTGCGAGAGCCATACGAATGGCTCCGCCATGGCTGAGGACAACCATGTCACGTCCTGTATGGGTGTGCGCTAGACGCTCTAAACATGAACCAATGCGCTGTTTGACCTGATCCATACTTTCTCCTTCTGGAGGCGTTTCATCTGCCGCAATAGACCAGAAAGGGTGCGAGGGTTTACTAAGGAGTGTTGGAAAGGTTGTGTGAGGCTCCCCACTCCATTGCCCCATTGATTGCTCGGTAAAGTCCGCATCTGTCACGATTGGCGTGGAGAAATGGCCTTCTTTTTGGATTGTCAGGCCTGTTTGATAGGCGCGTTGGAGAGGTGAGCTAAACCATAAGGCATCATGTGGCAGGCGACGCGCAAGAGACGCGTAGGCTGGTTGATGGTCTTGTAAAGCGCGGGGGCAGAGCGGGACATCCAGTGTGCCATACATTGTGCGTCGCGCATCTTCCTCGACCACGCCATGACGGACAAGCCAAAAGCGCGTTGTTCCCGAAGGGAGAGTAGGCCCATCAATGAAATGAGCTTGCGGGTCTAAAGCTGGGCGGGTGTTCTGTGTCAAACGTGATGCCTTCATCATGGCTGTGATAGAGGCGCATAGCGAGGAATGGGGTCAGCTTCAAGAAGAGTAGTCCAATGACGGAGAATAAGCTGCAATTTTTTCAACACACGCTGAACATCACGGCATTCACGCGCCATGCGTTGCGTGCTGTTGAGATGGCTATGAGAGGGCTCGCCTGAAACAAGACGCGCACCGGCACAGAAACGCAAAGCCCCCGCTGGGCTTCTAAGAGCGCTATGGGCTACAGGCACGGGTTGGCCGAGGACGCAAAACAGGGAGGGTTCCTCATCAGGTTCGGAAATCCATGGGCTGAGATCGGCATTGAGCCAGCGATGGAGGCGGCGTGCGTCTTCGAGGGACAGCGGGTGGTTGGGTGTTGTCGGGTCACGGACGAGGAAGGATAGAATGGTTGGAATACCATCCCATAGAGGGTCATTGCCGAGGGATGGTGGGGGGATTAAGTCTATCTGCGGGATATGGTCTAAGGCTTGTTTGACATAATCCATAAAATGGTCAAGCCGCGCGCGGATGGTTTCATTGGAATGGGCGAAGAGCGCGTCCATTTCTGCCAAAGCGGCTTCCCACCGGAATGCGAGGCCAAGATTATACCCTTCGCTGAGGGCGCTTTCATCGGCATGATCGGGCCATTCTGAACGATGGCTGTAATGGCGCAGTCCGGTGGGAAGTGATGTATGGCGAAGCTGGTCAACAAGGAAGCTGGGGACAAGGAGCGCCCCGCAGAATGGAGGGCCGGTAAAGAATTTGGAGCCGGTCAGCATCACCATCATGCCGCGTTGAACCCATTGCGTCATGCGGCTAGGGCTGACACGGGCCTGACACGCATCAACGACGACGGTGATATGCTCGCCGAGCTGTTCCATAAGTTCGTCGACGATATGAATGGAGGGGGCGACCATGCCCGTTTTCGATTGATCTAAGCGATGAAGAAGAACATGTCGTCCCTTCTCTGCTTCTTGGAGAGCAATCTGGCGGCATTCTTGGTCAATCTCTTCACGTGTGCGGCTTTTTCCGTCTTCAGTGCGGATAGCAATGGGAATAAGCGTGATGTCTTGAGGGAAACCGTTAATCGGTTCGCCTTTATGCACATGGTCTGTGCAGGCACTGTCGGAGGCAAAATGTCGCCCCTGTGCGGCGAGTGGTACGCCACTGCCTGTTTCATCTGGGGCAATGAGTAAGGTGCTTATGGGGCGGGAGGTGCGTATTGCAACCAGACTTAAGGCGGCAAGCTCGCAATCCGTTCCAGAGGCGTTGACAATAACTTGGTCAACAGGGAGGCCGATATGGCGGCCAATGCGTTCTCTGACGGATACAAGGCAGTGATGTTGGACATCGTGAGCGTTATGATTGGACAGAAGCGCTATCATCATGGCCCGGCGTGCTTTTTCGGCACCGCCAAAGCCTCTTTCAGATAAGGAGGAAGCGGTTGATGAGCCAAAAGAGACCGCCCAAGGGCGAGGGCGATGCGAGCATGCGTAACGGTTAAGCCCCGTTTTTGTATCGACAGCGAGGCGGGAATCCCCTCCTCCACCCATCAATGTTTCCGTTGGCGCGAGAAGAGACCAGAGAGCCATAACGGTCTGAACAGCGTCGTGGCGTTCAGCTGCGCTGGGCAGTGCCTTATCAGGAAGAAAGGCGCAGAGATCGGCGATCCGATGCAAAAGAGCGTCTTTATCAGGATGAGCTGAAGCAAAAGGAGAGAGAAAGAGCGGAAGTGGACAGGCGTCAGCAACATCAAGCAAATGGAACTGTGCGGCAATGCGTGCGCTGGCAAAGCTGGCGACCATCGGGGGGATACCAGCCTCAATGAGATAAAAAAGCTCAATCCCGTAGCGGATCAAGGTTGGAGATAATGTGTCAAAGCGTGGACTAGAGCCGCCAAGATGCAGGATGGCACCATGGTCTGTGTAGCGTAAGGAAAGGCCCATTTTTAGGTGGAGGTCACAGTCAATCTGAAGGCCTTCTGACATGACGAGAAGATCCGGTCTTTGAAGAACCTTTCTCAGCCTGGCTTCCAGATCGTCACGCTGCATGTTCTGTCCTTTCCATCAATACTGGAGGCCCTTTTACCACTATCTCTCTAATCTCAAAGGGTGTTCTGGTCTGTGGTTCAAACTGTATAAGGTATGAGCGGCTTGAATTCGTTATCAGGGTTGCTTTTCTTATAGAGGGGATGGCGTTAATATAGTGCCATACGAACACAGTATTGATGCTAGTAACCAGTAAGGGGGAAACCCCTGCAAGGCGGGGGATAGGTATGCGAATTCTATTGACGGGTGGGTGTGGTTTTATTGGCTCGGCCGTGGTGCGTCATCTGATTGAGTATACGGCCCACCATGTTCTCAATGTTGACTGCATGACCTATGCAGCATCAGCTGAAAACCTGTCAGATCTTGCGTCTAACGCACGTTATACGCACTCATTGACCGATATTAGGGACGGTGCTGCTCTTCGGCGGGTTTTTGCTGAGTATCAGCCTGAGGCGGTGATGCATTTGGCGGCGGAAAGCCATGTTGACCGCTCTATTGATGGGCCGGATGCTTTTGTACAAACAAATGTAATGGGCACTTATACGCTTTTAGAAGCAGCGCGTGGCTACTGGCATGCCCTCCCTGTGGAGAAGAAAGAGGCGTTTCGTTTCCTGCATATTTCGACTGATGAGGTCTTTGGACATCTCAGCAAAGAAGATCCTCCCTTCACTGAAGAAACGCCTTATGATCCACGAAGTCCTTATTCTGCGACAAAGGCAGCATCAGATCATCTTGTGAGGGCGTGGCATAGCACCTACGGGATGCCAACTTTTGTGACGAATACGACCAATAATTATGGCCCGCGACATTTCCCGGAAAAGCTTGTCCCCCTTATGATCATCAAAGCGCTCAAGAGGGAGCGTTTGCCCGTTTATGGTCAGGGACAAAACATTCGGGATTGGTTATATGTGGAAGATCACGCTGAGGCGCTTGTCCGTGCGGTGGAGCGTGGTGTTCCCGGTCAGACTTATGCGATTGGCGCACGTCAACCTCATACAAATCTAGACGTCGTGCGTAAAATTTGTGCTATTGTTGACGAGTTGCGGCCTGACCATTTAGAGCCGCGTGAGCGTTTGATAGACTTTGTTTCGGATCGTCCTGGTCATGATTTTCGTTATGAGATTGACCCCTCTCATGCAAAGCGGAGCCTGGATTGGACGGCAACGCATTCACTTGACGCTGGGCTGAGAAAAACGGTTCAGTGGTATATTGATCATCAGTCCTGGTGGCAGATGATTATGGATCAGCGCTATAATGGCCAACGTCTGGGAAAGGGATCATGACAGAACTTGCTCCGCATGCAGCCCCGCATACAAAGGGTATTCTTCTCTCCGGCGGGTCTGGGACACGTCTTTATCCCATGACGCAGGCTGCCTCTAAGCAGCTTTTGCCTGTTTATGATAAACCGATGATCTTTTACCCGTTATCAACGCTGATTTTGGCGGGAATACGGGAGATTATGGTGATTACCACCCCGGCGGATATGCCTCAATTTCAGCGGCTTCTAGGGGATGGGTCGGCTTTTGGTGTTGAGTTTACCTACCGGGTTCAGCAACGCCCAGAAGGGATTGCGCAGGCTTTTCTTATTGCCGAGGATTGGCTCAAGGGTTCCCATTGTGCGTTGGCCTTGGGTGATAACCTGATCTTTGCCGACCGGTTGGAGTTTATGTTGCTTAATGCAACACGGCGTCAGCGTGGCGCTACGGTCTTCTCTTATCAAGTACGTGACCCCGAACGGTATGGGGTGGTGACATTTGATGAGCAGGGTAAAGCGCTTGATATTGTTGAAAAACCTGAAGAGCCGGAGTCAAACTGGGCGGTAACAGGGCTCTATTTCTACGATGATCGCGTGTGTGAGATGGCCCATAAAGTGACACCGAGCCCACGTGGTGAGCTTGAAATTACCGACCTGAACCGTATGTACCTTGCAGAGGGTACGTTGCACGTGGATCATCTGGATCGCGGTTGTGCGTGGCTTGATGCGGGAACGCCGGATAGCTTGATGCAAGCTGGGACGTTTGTGCAGGCTATTCAATCGCGACAAGGCTTATTGGTGGGATCACCGACGGAGGCTGCTTTCCGTATGGGCTTTCTCTCTGCAGAGAAGCTGCGTGAACGTGGGCAAAGTATGGCTAAAACAGAACTTGGGCGGATGTTGCTGAATGTCGCTGAGGGGAATAAACGCCCCCTAAAACGTAAAAAATCATAATCAGGAGGCCATCATTATGGATGTTACCCCTCTTTCTCTTCCAGATGTCTTATTGATTACACCACGACGTTTTGAAGATAATCGTGGTTTCTTCTCTGAAACGTATAATCAAAATACCCTTAAAGAGATTGGTATTACCGCACCTTTTGTGCAGGATAATCAGAGCTTGTCGCGTCAAAAAGGCGTCGTGCGTGGTCTGCATTGCCAGCTTGAGCCTTACGCACAAGGGAAGCTCATCCGGGCAACACGAGGGGCTATATGGGATGTCGCGGTGGATGCACGGACGGGTTCCCCAACCTACGGGAAATGGGCTGGTGCTGAGCTTTCTGCTGAAAACTGGTCTCAGCTCTGGGTGCCGCCGGGCTTTTTGCATGGCTTTGTGACATTAGAAGAAAATACGGAAGTGCAGTACAAGTGCACGTCGTTCTACAATAAAGACTCTGAGCGCGGCGTTAAGTGGGACTGCGCTGAGATCGGCATTGAATGGCCGATCTCAGCTGATGAGGCGGTTCTATCAGAAAAAGACCTCGCCTCTCCGTCCTTCTCTGCCGCTCAAGGGTGGTTTTCCTATAAAGGGTGAGTGTCATGACCGTTTCTTCCCCTCTTCTGGTGGTCGGTAAAAACGGCCAGCTTGCGACATCGCTGCGTCATTTTGGCGGAGAGGCCGTTACCTGCGTTGGGCGGCCTGAGATTGATCTAGACCATCCGGAAAAATTTGCGGCCCTACTTGATCGTCTCAAGCCTTCCTTTGTGGTGAATGCAGCGGCGTGGACGGCTGTGGATGCCGCAGAAGAGGAGGAAGACGCGGCAGATCGTGCTAACCATACGGGGCCAGCCCGTTTGGCGGAGGAATGTGCACGTCGTGATATTCCTTTCCTTCATGTGTCGACGGACTATGTGTTCAATGGCAAAAAGGGCCAGCCTTACACGGAGGAAGACCCTATCTGCCCAGAGAGTGCCTATGGTCGGACGAAAGCGGCTGGTGAACGAGCTATTTTAGCGACTGAGGGGAAAAATATCATCCTGCGGACTGCTTGGGTTTATTCCCCCTATGGGAAGAATTTTGTGAAGACGATGTTGGCGCTGGGCACAAAGCACCCTGAGCTTCGTGTTGTTGGAGACCAACAAGGCAATCCGACCAGTTCGGACGATCTCGCCCAAGCGATTTTGGCGATTGTTGGGACTGTCAAACGCACCGGGTGGAAGCCTTCTTATGGAGGGATCTTCCATGCGACAGGCGGAGGGGATGCGGCGACATGGTTTGAGCTGGCACAGGCGACGCTTGAATGTGCCGAAGTTTACGGTCAGAAAATGCCCAAGATGACCGCTATCGGCACGAAGGATTGGCCAACCCCCGCCCCTCGCCCCGCAGATTCACGGCTCGATAACAGCAAATTGGCACACACATTTGGTGTGACATTGCCAGATTGGCGGGCAACATTGGCCCAGACGGTCAAGCAGCTAAAGCAGCATTAAGGCGATGAATCTTCGTTTTTGGAAGCGGCCGAAAAAAGACCCAAGCGCCGTGCCAGTTGTGGACATGAAGTTTTTGATTATCCTTCATGTCCTAATGCTCAGCTTTATTGCCTTTATCCATTGGAAGGTATCGACCATGCATGACTTCTAGAGAAGTCTGCGTGTCTGGCGTAAGTGCTGGATGATGCTGGCGCTGATATAAAGCGCTACAGCTCCGATCCCGATCCAGAAAGCCACTGGGGCATCCGTATACCAAGAGAGGATAAGCCCACCCCAGGAAAGGCAGAGGGCGCTGACGAGAGAGAAAAGAAGGCCCTTTGTTGGGGAGAGCTCAAGGCGAAGGGCGGCAGATGCCGGGCCGATCATTAAACTAAAAGAGAGTAACGCGCCTGCGACTTCTGAGCATGCTGCAGTAGCAAAAGCGGCGAGCATCATAAAAAGCCGCGACAACAAAGTGATGGGGACGCCGCGTGCTTGAGCAAGGTCAGGCGCAATGCTGCTAAAGAGCAGAGGGCGGCCAATGATTCCGAGCACGCTTATACAGAAGATGAGAATGCCCCCCAAAGAGAAAAGGGTGTGGGCGCTTAAGCCGAGCACGTCGCCAAAGAGTAATGTAGAGGCCTGATTAGAGGCGCTATTTGCCATATGAAGGCACCAAACACCAATACCTAAGCTGGCGGCCAAAACGAGCCCTGTCATGCTTTCGCGACGAATAGGCGCGAAGGTGCCCCCCTCTCCCTTGCTTTCTTGGGCCATAAGCAGTCCAGCGATGAGGCTGGAGCCCATCATCCCCCATAAAGGAGCGATCCCTAGCCAGATAGCAGCGGCCGCTCCGCTAAAGCCAATATGAGGCAGGGCATGGGCAGCGAATGCTTGCCGGCGGAGTAACATAAACCAGCCGATGGGGCCTGCAAGAAGGGAGACGAGCAAACAGCCAACAAAGGCATGTTGCATAAAGGGGAAGTCAAACATGGAGCTGCCCCTCTTCAAGCCAAATTTCGTGAGCGGGGCATGAAAAATCATCTGCTTCAAGCGCGCTATGCGCCGTCATGAGCAAGGCAATACCGTAACGGTTATAGAGCTCAGAAAAGAGGATTCTATTGGCGTTACGAGCTTGTGGGTCAAGGGCTGCGAGCGGTTCATCAAGAATGAGCAGACGTGGCTGATGGGCTAAAGCTTGAGCCAGAGCCACCCGTTGCCGCTCTCCACCTGAGAGCACGCCTAATGGGCGGTCTGCTAGATGGGCCGCTCCTGTGATGGTCAAGAGACGTAAGGCTTCGCGGCGTGGTGCACGTGACCATGAAAGCCCCCAATTTTTTCCGGAAATACAGGCGATGACGTGGCTGATGACGGGTAACATCGGAGCGTGTTGTCCGGCTTTCTGAGGCATGTAGCCAATAAGGTGTCGGGCTTGCTTGGGAGGTTTATGGTCAAGCAAGAGGGTACCAGTCTGGAGGGGGATAAGCCCAAGAATGGCGCGGAGAAAGCTGGTTTTCCCAACGCCATTAGCCCCACGTAAAATGGTAATCCCGTTTAGGGGGAGGTCAAAATCGGCATTATTGAGAACGGTACACGGCCCCACTTGGAGTAAAAGCTTACGGCCAACGAGACAGGGTGTGATCATGGTGTGGACTGTGATAAGGCGCGATCAATGGGATCCAGAATCGTGCTCATCCATTCAGCCCATGACAAGCCGGAAGGAAGCGTTTCGCCCAGACGTAGAACCGGCACAGAATGCGTTTGCGCTAGAGAAACCAGCCTGTCTATTTGTGGTGAGGTAACCGTTGGATTGACGAGCAAAAACCGTACTGTTTTTTGGGTGATCGCGCCCTCAAGTGCAGCGGTTTCGCGTGGGGAGACGCCAGAATCGTTCATAATGGCGTGTGCCCAGCTTTGGTCAACGACGTGTAGTCCAGCACGGTGGAGAAGACGCTCCCCTGCGGGCTCTGTTACAGCGATGGCCTGGCCATGAAAGCGGGCGTTAAGAGACGCTAAATGCTGTGTAATTGCGTCATAATGGCGCTGGAACGTGTTTAACCGTGCTTCAATGGCGGCCTTATGGTCAGGCGCTTGTGAGATGAGCCAGTGAGCAAAATGCTCTCCAAAGTGATAAACTGTGTCTGGGTCGAAGAAGAGATGCGGGTCATCACCTTCTTTCCAAGAAGGCGCATAATCCGTTGCGACCATACGTAGCGGTGTGTTTTCTGAAAGAGGAAGCGCCCAATCATCATAGGTTGCGCCATTGATCAGTGCAGCGTCAGCTTGTGCCAGTTGACGGGCCATAGAGGGTGTAGGGTGCAGATGGTGAGGGTCTAAATCTTGGCTGGTAATGAGGGCCTGCGTGGTGACACTCTCCCCGCCAATGTCTTGGGCAATACGGCACCAAACGCTTTCAACACAGACAATATGACGCGGAGCTGCATGAGCGACTGAAGAGGAGAAGCTCATGAAGGCCCATACGCTCAGTGCGAAAATGGTCTGTAAGCCGCCATGGCGCAAAGAACGCATGAAAACCCCTTCAGTTCCGGTTATAGGTCAATGTTATATGGTAACATTGATCAACACAGAAAAGCTACTGCTTCAAGAAAGGAAGCGGTGAGAAAGAATTTTCTGGAGGGTAATTTCCTTAAAAGGAAATGGTGGAGCCAATCGGGATCGAACCGACGACCTCCTGAATGCCATTCAGGCGCTCTCCCAACTGAGCTATGGCCCCACGATAGCGCGACTAAAATCGCGCGTGTGCAGCCTCTATATCGAGTCTGCACAATGCTGGCAAGAGCAAATTATGTTTTTAACCCGCCATGGCAGCGTAAGGCCTCAAGGAGTGGGAGGAGCGGAAGCCCAAGGATCGCGTCATAGGTTCCTTCATACTGCTCAAAAAGCTGTATCCCGATCCCTTCAAGGCGGTAACCCCCGACACAATAAAGGATTTCTTCACCATCAAGGGCTAGGTACTGGTCAAGGAAGCTATCAGAAAAGTTCCGCATGGTGAGGTGTGGAGAGCTGACATGCTCCCATAAGCAGCGGTCTCCTTGCCATAGTACAACCGCACTATGGAGACTATGGGAGCGGCCTCGTAGTTGTTGAAGCTGTTGTTTGGCATGGTGGCGTGAGGAGGGTTTGGAAAAGATCGTGCCGTGGCAGTCAAGAATTTGGTCGGCAGCTATAATAAGTGCTTGAGAGGGGGAATCTTGCGCTGCTTTTTCTGCTTTAGCCCGTGCGAGCGACAGAGCCGTTTGTGCTGGGGAAAGCGCATTTTTTTCAGTTTCTTGTCGGAGGGAGGCTTCATCCACATCAACAGAGCGTGATGTTGCGTCAATCCCTGCCTGGCGTAAAAGGGTGCGCCGAATAGAAGACCCGCTGGCGAGAATGAGCGGAAATTGGGTTGGAAAGTAGGACATGGTGCGCTTTTCTTTTAGAAGAGAAACAGAGCTGTCATAATTGACGAGACTTGCAGAAAAAATAGGCCTGTACTGTTAGGAGGAGGTCTGGGCTATGGTGCATGATCGGAGATGTTGAACAAGAGTGATGTAAGAGTTTGTGTATAAAAGTCTGTGGAAAAAATGGGAAAACTCTTTAATCCCTTGGAAAATCAAGTGATGTAGGGCTTTTGCTCTGTGGGTAAGTTGTGGTGTGTCGTAAGAAAGAGCTTTGCCGCAAAGCGCACAAACTCTGTTTCTATCATCATCGTATCGTTGTCTTTATGAATATTAAGTAGGTTGTATGACATTGGAAAACACGTCTTCCCCGTCCGTTAAAACAGGTCAAAAACCCCTCCTGCGGGCTTTGCGTGGTGAGGCCGTATGGCCCCCGCCAATGTGGCTGATGCGTCAGGCGGGGCGTTTCCTTCCCGAATTTCGCGCCATGCGTGAGAAAGCGGATTTTCTAACGCGCTGCATGACGCCTGACATCGCTGTGGAACTAACGTTGCAGCCTATTCGCCGGTATCAGATGGATGGGGCGATCTTGTTCTCCGATATTCTGATCCTCCCTTGGGCGTTGGGACAGTCTCTGCGTTTTGAAGAAGGGCGCGGGCCGATTTTAACGCCTATTCGGACGAAAGAAGACCTCGACGCCTTGGATGAAAATCGCGTGATGGAGGCCACAGCTCCTGTGCGTGAAGCGCTGCGTCGTTTGACGACTGAGCTTCCTGAGCACACGACGTTGCTAGGCTTTGCGGGCAGTCCCTTTACGGTATCGTGCTACATGGTGGAAGGCGGCGGATCGCGCGACTTCATGCATACGCGTCAGCTGATGCAAAAAGACCCTGCTTTGTATGATCGCTTAATAGAGCTGCTGGTGACCAATACAGCGAAAATGCTGTGCGGTCAGATTGAAGCGGGTGCGGAAGCAGTCATGCTTTTTGATTCATGGAGTGGGCTGCTGCCTCCTGAAGAATTCCGCCGCTATGTCATTGAGCCGACACGCCGGATTGTGGAAGAAATCCATCGGCATCACCCAGATACTCCTGTGATTGGCTTCCCGCGTTTGGGCGGTGTGATGGTTGCAGAATATGCTGAGAAAACAGGGGTGCAGACATTGGCGCTGGATACAAGTGCCGACATGACCAAAGTAGCGGGCATGGTGCCCGATACCCTCCCCTTACAAGGCAATCTTGACCCTATGACGGTGCTTAATGGTGGCGATAAGTTGGTCAAAGAAGCCCGACGTATTCGTGATAGTATGAAAGGGCGGCCTCATGTGTTTAATTTAGGGCATGGTGTGATGAAGCAAACGCCGCCTGAGCATGTGGCGCTCCTTGTGGATACGATCCGGGATGTTTCATGAGCATGACAGAGCTAAGAAATAACCTGAAACTGGTTGTCTTTGATTGCGATGGTGTGTTGATCGACAGTGAACGTCCCTCTTGCCACGCAACAGCACGTTTTGCGCGCTCGCAAGGGCTGGAGATGTCTGATCAAGAAGCGCTGGAACGCTTTGCAGGCAAGGCATTACCTCAAGTCACGCAGGAGCTTGAACGCTTATTAGGCCACTCTCTTCCACCCAATACAGCGGATATTCTTCGCCAAGGCTTGGTTGATTTGATGGAAAAAGGGGCAGAGCCTGTTGAGGGGGCGATGGCGCTGCTTAAAGCTCTGACGGCGCAGCATGTGCCGATGCGGGTTGGGTCGAACTCCTCAGAGGCGGAAATGGAAGCAAAGTTCCGTCGCACGGGGATGGATCGGTATTTCACACCTGATCGTATTCATTCCGCGACAGACCGTAACCACCCAAAACCGGATCCTGACGTTTACCTTTATGCTGCCCAGCAAGAAGGGGTGACGCCGGCGGAAACGGTGGTGATTGAGGATAGTGACACGGGAGCTGATGCAGCGCGTCAGGCTGGGATGTCATGTATTTTATTACGTGATGACGGGTTGCCTCTGCCTCCTTATTGGCCGGTGGCGGGCTTTGTGCGTGTGCGCCATCTACGTGAGGTATTTCCACTTTTGCAGGGTAAACTAACTTTGCTCTGAACTCGTAACTGATAAGGGTGATCACGCTATGACCATGTTTCTTATGATGCATTTAAGTTGGATTATCGCGTTGCATGTCATGGCGGTGATCGCGTGGATGGCGGGGATTTTCTACCTTCCTCGTCTTTTTGTGTACCATACTCAAGTGCAGCACGGTACAACGGAGAGTGATCGCTTTACGCTGATGGAGCGGCGCTTACTCAAGCAGATCATGGCGCCGGCCATGGTCGTGACCTTTCTGACAGGGAGCGCGATGGCCTCCTTGCCGGGCGTGGTTGATTGGCACGCGGGTTGGTGGTGGGCCAAGCTTGTGAGCGTTATTGGGATGTTTGCTTTTCACGGAACATGCGCGCGTTGGTGGCGTGGTTTTTCACAGGGGCGCAATGCCCATAGTGAGCGTTATTATCGTGTAGCCAACGAGGTTCCTACGATCTTAATGATGATCATTGTGGTGATGATTATTGTACGCCCTTAAATGAGGAGGCGCCCCGTTTATTGGGGCGTCTGTTTACCACGTTCCTCGTCCCGTTTGGCTTTTTCAACAAGCGTATGTTCGTGGCGATGGAGGAAGAAGAGGCCGCTTAGCATACTTACGATGAGTAGGCCGCCAATGATTGGGCCGATAGGGCCAGAGAAATGGGTCATTTGGTCGCCAATTGTATAGGCGACGAACACATAGCCTGCTCCCCAAATGATCCCGCCAAGAGCATTGTAAAACATAAAATGCTTCCAAGGCATGCGCGTCGCTCCGGCAAGGAGTGCGATAAAAATGCGCAAAATAGCGAGGAAGCGACCAAACAGAATCCCTAATCCACCAAAACGGCGGAAAAGGTAACGGCCCAGCAGCAAGCGGTCTTCGTTAATGCCGACTTTACTGCCATGACGTTCCAGCAGGCGGTAGCCAAAATAATGACCAATAAGATAGCCGATATTGTCGCCTAAAATAGCCCCGATGATGGCCGCACTCATAATTCCTTCCATGGAAAGATGATGGGTGCGCGCGGCATAAACGGAGAGCAAAATTAGCAAGCTTTCAGCAGGAAGAGGAATGCCCGTGCTTTCAAACGTGATGATGAGCCCGAGGACAATATAGGCATGCATCGGTGGGAGATGGGCAAGCATGTCGAAAAGAGTATGCCCAATTGAGTCGAAGAAATGCCCAATAAGATCAAAAAAATGCGACAGGGTTCGTACTCCTGCAAGAAAACGTGACTGCTATGACCGTGCCAGAACAGACAGTGTAGCCGGTTCATGCTACTGTAAGAGAGGCGCTGATCATAGAGAAAAGGCTCATTTTCATGTCCTCATCACAGTCATTATCCGATCGTACCTCTTGGGTCAGTCCTGCCCTCATGGTGCAAAAAAACCGTGCCCTCTCAGAAGTACGCGCACAGAAAGGGTGGGTTTTTTGGTTAGAGCGCCGACCAGACGAGGCCGGGCGGAGTGTGGTGGTGGGGCGTGCACCTGATGGGCACTGCCAAGATCTGACACCGCAAGGCAGTGATGTTGGTACTTCTGTGCATGTCTATGGTGGTGGTGCATGGGACGTGCGGGTGACAGAGCATGGCGTGGAGGTTGTTTATAGCGATCGACGTCAGGGTGGTGTCTGGTTTAGCCGTCATGGGCAGCCTTCGGTGGCGTGGTGTGCAGAAGCCCATCGTGATGGGCGCGTGTGCCATTATGCGGATCTCTGCTTTGCACCGTCAGCGATGACGGTGTTTTGTGTGCGAGAAACCCATCACGAGGGGCAAGAAACGGCTCAGATTGTGTCGATTACCGAGCAAGGAGATGAGCATGTTTGGGCAGAGGGAGCGGACTTTTACGCAGCCCCTCGTCCATCGCCAAATGGACGTTTCTTGGCATGGATGATGTGGGATAATCCCCATATGCCTTGGACGGAAACACGTCTTGCCGTGACTGCTCTGACACGCGGTGCTTCTCCTACGGTTCTTGAGGGAGAGGCCGAATCCTGCAGTGTGATGGAGCCTTTCTGGGATGGCACGCGTCTTTACGCGCTTTCTGATCGCACGGTTGAGGGGCAAGAGCGGCTCTGGACACCGATTGCTTTTGACGAGGCACAAGGACGATGGGAGCCTGCGTTGCTTCCGCCAGCTGGCGCTGAAATTGGCCTTCCTGCGTGGGTCTTTGGGCAGCGCTCGTGCGTGCCGCTTGAAGGGGGCGGGTTGTTGGCTCGTGGCCTGTATCATGGTGTTGCACGGCTTTTGCGCTATGAGCCTGAGAGCGGTTGGCACATTTTGGCGTTTGAGGGAGCGCCGGAGACTGTGCCTTTCCCGTTGGAGGATGGCAGCGGTCGCGTGGCATGGCTGGATGCCCCGGCTGATTTGCCGCCTGCTGTAGCGCTGGGCGGACTTGAAGGGCCGATTGAGCGCTTCCGCCTAGCATGGCAGGTGCCAGAAGGCGTGACGAAAGAGGATATTGCCACACCAGAAACCTTGCAGATTGATGTGGACGATGACGGCCCAAGCCCCCTTTATGCGTTGTTCTATCCCCCAGCTCACGGAGCGCACTGTCTTCCAGCGGAGGAGACGCCGCCTTTGGTGGTGATCGTTCATGGGGGGCCAACAGGGCAAGCGCGGACGGATTTGTCCTTTAAAGTGCAATGGTGGACATCACGCGGCTTTGCGGTGCTGGATGTTAATTACCGTGGTTCCACAGGTTTTGGCCGTGCGTATCGAGAAGCGCTAGATGGGCAATGGGGCGTGCGGGATGTGCGTGATTGCTGTGCGGCGGTGCGTTATCTGATCGCACAAGGGCGCGTTGATCCGGCCCGTTGCGTGATCCGTGGCAGTAGCGCTGGTGGGCTGACGGTGCTTTCGGCTTTGGCGCAGTCGGATCTGTTTGTTGCAGGCACGTCCCTTTATGGCGTGACGGATTTACGGGGGTTGGTCGCTGATACGCACCGTTTTGAAGCCCGCTATACAGACCGGTTGATTGCCCCATGGCCTGAGGGAGAAGCGGTGTATCGTGCACGCTCTCCCCTCAGTTGGCCGGAGAAGATCACAGCGCCTGTACTGTTCCTTCATGGAGGGGCCGATAAGGTCGTGCCGCTTTCACAAGCAGAAGCGCTGGTGGCACAGCTTGACGGTGAGCCGCAGCTCCATATTTATCCGCATGAAGGGCACGGTTTCCGGGCACCTGATGTGATTGTGGACTCGCTGCAACGTGAGCTGGCTTTTTATCAGCAGGTTTTTGAGGGTTAAGAACCGTATTTCTTCTCAAGATTGCCGATGACAGACAAAGCAGTCATCATGGCCAGAGAACCAAAGACCACCACCCCCAAGGCTTGGCCGATCATCACGCCTTGGGGGCCGTAATGGGCTCCAATGGCGACAAAAGGAATGGTCCCCAAGGTGGCGCGGCCCCAGTTGAAGCCGGTGGAATAGAGCGGATGGCCGAGATTGTTAAAGGCGGTGTTGCTGACAAAAAGCAGGCCGATAAACATATAACTTGCCACCACCCAGCAGCAGAATAGTTTAACGAGCGCAATGCCGGCCCCCTGCACATGGAAAGCTTGGAGAATAACATTATGGGCTGCGGCAAAGAGGGCCCAAGCGAGCCCAACGCAGAGGGCGGTCAGCTTAAGGGCGGAGAGGAACGTTTCGCGCACGCGTGCTGGCTGCCGGGCCCCGAGATTTTGCGCCATAATGGGGCCGACTGAACCGGTAAGGGCAAAGACAAAAGCAAAAGCGACAGGCACCATACGGTCCACCACTGCCTGTCCTGAAACGGCCTCAAGGCCAAAGCGAGACATAGAACGTGTGACAAAGAGATTACCGATGGGTGTCGCCATGTTGGTGGCGATGGCTGGCAGGGCAATTTTGCCAATGTCCTGACAGGAGATGGGGATCATGCGGCGGCGTGGCCATTCCAACATATTATAGCCACGTAGGTTCAGAAAACCGCTGAGCGAAATCATGCAGCGCGATAAAACGGTGCTAATGGCCGCCCCTTCAAGGCCCATATGCAGGCCGAAAATAAGGAGCGGGTCGAGAATAGCGGTGCAGACCGCCCCCGTTAGCGTGACACGCATGGCGCGTTTCGCATCACCGACCGCGCGAAGAAGCGAGGAAAGGGCCATGCCTAGGCAAATGAGCGGAAGTGCTGGCGAAACGATGTGCAGAAAAGACGTGCCATGCTCTAAAGCGCCGCCATGAGCCCCAAGGAGCGCTAAAAGCGGGTGAGCAAAAAGGGCGGTTGTGCAGCCGAGAAGCAGGGTGACACCAACCATCACCACCAAAAAAGCCGAGGCCTGACGTCGGGCTCGATGGGAGCGGCAGGCCCCAATAAGCCGCCCTGTGCTGGCCCCTAAACCGATCGACATTCCCAGAGAGACCGCACTTTGAACAAAGCTTAGGGATGTTGCAAAGGCGATAGCGGCCGTCAGTGTTGGGTCGTGGAGATGTGAAATATAAAGGAAATTGAGCAGATCGACGAGAAAGACCGCCATCAATCCGATCGCCCCCGTTCCGGCCATGATGACGACATGACGCATAATGTTACCCTGCACGAAACGTGCACGAGTGGGAGCGCATGGTCCCTTAGGGCCGATACTGGCGGAGAGAGGATGAGGGCGGTTCGCCATAATAGTGGGGTGTGCCTTGTGAGAGAGACATGAGGTCTGCTCCCCTTGCTGAGGCTGAGCCTTTGCGTGAGGGAGTGGCTTAGTTACGATTCACTGACAGTACCTTCAAAGCCAGCATCATCGACAAGAGAGCAGAGCGCTTCAGCTGTTGTTTCTGCTGGATTATACGTGACGGTAGCTTGGGACGGGTCGCGGGTGACGGTGACGCTCTCTACGGCAGGATTGGTCATAAAAGCCGTGGTGAGGGAGCTTACGCACCCATCGCAGGTTAGGCCCTCAAGGGCGATGCGAACTGTTTTGGTCATGATCAAATGACTCCTTGCGCTAAAAGATCACTTGCCAAAGGGAGTGGGTCTTTCTTATGTGATTCTATCAGCAGCTATACCATAAGGACACTCATCGTGGTCAGAAAGCTGACATATTTGGCACTGACAATGCTGGCCCTGCTGTCATTGCAGATAGGGCCGGTTACGATGACGCATGCCTCTACGTCATCTAACATGGTTTCGTCGATGCATTCTATGCATCATTCCATGGATCAGGCACATGGAGGATCTGACCTCCCGACCATGATGCAGGCTGCAGCTGGCCAGCATCACGCTATGATCGGTAAATGTTGCGTGACCCATAGTGGAGTATGTGACCTTGTGCTGCTGTCTGATCATAAAGCGCTTTTTGCTTTGAGGGATGGTAAGCGTGCTCGTTTGTATGAGGCCTTCCACCATCAACCGACAGCCTACGTCCCTGCTTTATTAAGGCCGCCGATCTCTTTTCTTGCGTGAGTTGTTTTAACGCCCGGTTTTGGGCAAGCGTTCAGCAAGGAAAAAGAAGCGTATGTCTTCGTTCTCTCTGTCTCGCCGTCACATGTTGGCGGGTTTGGGGGCGGTTGGTCTCGTGCCTTCTGCTCTCGCTCATACGGCCTCTTCAGCAGAAGCGGTTTTTGAGCTTCATATCACGCGTCGTTCCGCTCAATTTGGAGCGGTAACGGGGCCTATCTATTGCATCAATGGCAGCTTCCCTGGCCCGACATTGCGTTGGAAAGAAGGCCAAGAGGTCACGATTCATGTCGTGAATCATTTAGATGAACCCACCTCTCTGCATTGGCATGGCATCCGCCTCCCTGCAGACCAAGACGGTGTGCCCGGGTTGAGCTTTGCGGGCATTCCCGCTGGGGGGCGCTTTACCTATCATTTCCCTGTCCAACAGAGTGGCACCTATTGGTATCATAGCCATTCTGGCGGGCAGGAGCCTAATGGTCTGTCAGGGGCTCTTATTATTGAACCGGCTGGTGAAGACCCGCTGCCGCCGTCTGAGCGTGATTATGTCATTTTCCTCAGTGATTGGAGTGACGTTCCGCCAGCGGATATTATCAGCAACCTCAAAATGCAGAGCGATTATTATACGTTTCGCCAGCGGAGTGTGCAGAGCTTACCGCATGAGAGCCGTGTTGAAGGGGGCTTGGGACGCGCATTAGGAGACCGTTTGCGCTGGTCTCAGATGCGCATGGCCGCGACAGATATTTCAGATGTGAGTGGGGTTGTTTACCAGTATTTGCTCAACGGTAAGCGCCATCAAGAGCGCTGGGAAGGGCTATTTCACCCCGGCGAGCGGGTGAAGCTGCGTGTGATTAATGGCTCGGCTATGACCTTGTTTGATGTGCGCGTTCCCGGCCTTGAGATGGTCGTGGTGGAAGCTGACGGGAACCCCATTGAGCCCGTGACGGTGGATGAGTTTCGGATTGGTAATGGGGAAACCTATACGGTGTTGGTGCATCCTAAAGAGGACAAAGCCTATACCGTCTTTGCTCAAAGTGAAGACCGCACCGGTTTTGCGGCTGGTAACCTTGCCCCGCGGCCCTCACTGCAGGGCCCCATCCCTGAGATGGATCCGCGACCTGTGCGCGGTATGGCCGATATGGGAATGGGCTCTATGGGGGCTATGTCCGCTAAAGGAAAAATGGCCGGAATGATGATGGGGATGGATGGGATGGAACGTCCCTCTTCTACTCTTCCTGCTGGTGAGGCTGAGGAAATTGATGACCCCGGCCCTCTGTCATTGACGGTGGAAAATCAGAACATCGCAAAGCACCCGTTGGATCGCACCATGAGCCCCGGCGATGGTCTGGAGAAAACGGGTCGGCGCGTGTTGTCCTATAGTCAGCTGCGTGCATGCAGACCGTCGCATGATCCACGCCCGCCATCACGAGAGCTTATTCTCCACCTTACTGGGAATATGGAACGCTATATCTGGGGCTTTAATGGGCGCAAATTCTCAGAATCAGGCCCGATCCGTTTAAGGCGGAACGAGCGCGTACGCTTTACGATTATCAATGATACGATGATGGAACATCCCTTGCATTTGCACGGTCTATGGGGGGAGCTTGAAAATGGCCAAGGGGAGTATCGCCCCTTCAAACATACGATTATCACCCAGCCGGGCTCCATCACGCGGTCGCTCATTACGGCTGATGCCCCGGGGCGCTGGGCCTATCATTGTCATCTGATGTATCACATGGATACAGGCATGTTTCGTATTGTGGAGGTGGTGTGATGACCCAGCTCCTTAAAATGCTCCCCCTTTTCACGATCCTTATGGCAACAGCGGCTCAGGCTGAAGAGCCAATGGGGGATAGAGGCTCAATGGAAGGGATGGATATGGGCGATATGTCTCCAAAGCCACCTTCTAAGCCTGCGTCAAAACGTCCTAAGTCGGAGAAGACAGTACCGGGCGCTGTTCAGGCACGGAGGCAACACCCAGCGCGTATTGTGCATAAGGCAGTTGATGCGCCAATGGCGGCCCCGATGGTGACACTGGGTGGTGTTATGCCCGTGATGGATCAAGCGCGGTGGTTCCACGGTATTCTGAACGAGTTTGAAGGCCGGTATCAGGCTGGAGGTAAGAGTTCTCTTCGGTGGGATGGAGACCTCTGGTATGGCTCGGATTATAACCGGCTATGGGTTAAGAGCGAAGGCACGATGACTAAGGGAAAGGTGCATGATGGCAGTCATGAACTTCTCTATAGCCGGGCTATCTCATCGTACTTTAATCTCCAAACGGGTGTTCGGCTTGATATTGATTCAGGGCCAACGCGTCCGTGGGGTACCCTCGCGATTGAAGGGCTCGCGCTCTATCAATTTGATGTTCGTTTGGCAGGCTTTGTCAGTGGACGCGGTGTTGCGGCTCGGTTGGGAGGATCCTACGATATTCTTCTGACGAACCGGCTGATTTTACAACCTCAGGTCGAGCTTAATGCCTATAGCCAGTCTGACTGGCGGCGCGGCGTGGGGTCAGGACTGTCGGATATCGATACGGGGCTGCGGTTACGGTACGAAATTTGGCGTAAAGTCGCGCCTTACGTGGCGGTTACGTATGACAGCCCGCTTTATAAAGCGCGGCGCATTGCCCGGCAGCAAGGTGAAGGGGCTGCCCAAGCGCGCTTTACCTTTGGGATCAGGAGCTGGTTTTAGCCGCAGGAGGGAAAGCGTTGCGGAGGACGGCCCATCCCGTGAGTGCGGAAAGACAGGAGCCGACCAGCACGCCGCAACGCCCTTCCATCAAGGCGGTTGGGTTATGATAGGCTAAGGATGTGATCAAGAGGCTCATGGTAAAGCCAATTCCGCAAATCATGCTCAGCCCGATAAGCGCGCGCCCTCGCAAGGTGGGGCGAGCGGCTTTGTTGCGTGTGGCGAGCCAGACAGCCCCGCTAATCCCTAATGGTTTGCCCAGCCAAAGCCCAAGAGCGGCCCCCAGAAACGGCGCGGAGAGTAGAACAGAGGCGGTGCAGAGGCGGAGGTCAATCCCTGTGCTGCTCAGCGCAAAAAGAGGGAGGACGACAAGTCCAACGGGTATGGCAAGCATGTGTGCAAGGCGGAGCCCTGTTTGGGGAGGGCAGCACAGGCCAAAGACAACGCCAGCGAGAGTGGGCTCCACACCAGCATGAAAGAGGGTGAACCAAAGGAAGAGTGTGAGGGGCAGAGAAAGCCAAAGAGCACTTTTCCCGATCCAGCTCAACGTGAAAAGGCCCAGAAATGGGGCTGCACTGAGGCCGAGCCATAGCATATGAGGCGTATGCCCATAAAAGAGCGCGAGGATGAGGATCGCGCCAAGGTCATCAAAAATGGCGAGTGCCAGAATAAAGGATCGTAAAGAGGCGGGAAGTCCCGGGATAAGAGCAAGCATGGGCACGGTAAAAGCGGCGTCCGTCGCGGTGGGTACAGCCCAGCCGCTAAGGAGTGGCCTAGAGGGGATAAGGGAGCCGCATAAGAACGCTATTAAAGCGGGGGCCAGCATGCCGCCTAAGGCCCCGATAAGGGGGAGGGTCGCTTCGCGCCGTCGGCTTAATGGCCCTCCGGGGCGCATATCTTGTCGGATATCTAACGCGAGCGCGGTAAAGAAGAGCGTCATGACGCCTTGGCTGATCCATCCTTCAAGCGAAAGCGGCAAGGATGGGATGGGAACGGCTATTAAACAGGCGTGATAAAATGTGCTGAACGATGAAGAGGCACAGAAAATACCAGCAAGAGCGCTGATGATAAGAAGACTTCCTGTGAGAGCTGGACGCGTTAAAGTTTTATAAAGTCGCGGGAGAAGGACTGACATAGACGGAGCTGATCACTTACATAGAAACGAGGCTATAATGACGCGCCATCATAAGAAAGGATAGAGTCATGACACACCCGAAGAAAGTTCTTGTCACAGGCGGTACGTCTGGCATTGGCTTGGCGATTGCACAGCGCTTTGCCCGAGATGGGCATGATCTCGTCTTGATTGGGAGCAACCCAACGCGTGATTATGGTTCTGCTGTGCGAGAGGTTCGTGTTGCGGCAGAAGAGGTCGGGTGTCAGCCGAATGTTATGGCGCATGGCGTCGATATTACAGACTTTGCTGCGGTTAAAAAATTACTCGCCCATGTTCATGATGAAGTGGGCACGTTCGATGTTCTCGTCCATAGTGCGGGTGTTTTCTTTGATACCCCTATTACTGATGAAACTCCCGATGCTTTTGTGCGTATGATGAATGTCAATGTAAATGGCATGTGGCATATCGTCCAAGCAGCGCTGCCTTATATGCGTCGGAAAATGGGGCAGACTAGTGGCGGTAAAATCGTCGCCATTTCGTCTATTTCCGGTTTTTATGGCTTTGCCAATTACTCTGGCTATAGCGCGAGTAAAGCAGCCGTGACATCTCTAACACGTTCTTTAGCGTTGGAGCTGGGGCCTCTGGGGATCAACATCAATGCAGTGGAGCCGGGTCGCGTCAAAACATCCATGCATGATGCGTTACTAAGCGACCCCGCGCAGGAGAATGTTTTGCGCGAGATTGCGGCATCAAACCCCAGCGGGCGTGCTTTCACGACCCCAGAGGATATTGCCAATGTCGTGGCCTTTTTAGCCAGTGAAGGAGCTATCGCGATGCATGGGGCTTCGTTAGTGGTGGATGAAGGGACGACGCTGGGCATTGTCTCGTAAGCTTGCCGTCATTGTCCTGCTATAATAGTTGAAAATAGGAAAAGAATTCCCATATATTATGTGTTTTCTAGGACAATAATGCACAGATGAGGTTGCCTAACATTGGGACCTCTCTCGTGCGATTAAAGGAACACATAACGCGATGAGCGATACACAGAACACGATGGAACAGCATCAATTTAGCGCTGAAGTTGGACAGCTTCTCGACCTAGTGGTGCATTCTCTTTACTCAGATCGTGAAATCTTCCTGCGCGAGTTGGTCGCTAATGCGGCTGATGCCATGGATAAAAGACGCTTTGAAGCGCAGACGGAGTCAGCTGTTGCGCTTCCAGAAGGGCCAACCATTCGCTTAGTGCCGAATAAGGAAGCGAAGACTCTGATCATCTCAGATGATGGTCTGGGGATGACGCGTGAGGAGTTGGTTCAAAATCTAGGCACCATTGCGCGCTCTGGCACAAAAGCCTTTGGTGAAAAGCTGAGTGCAGCGAAGCCGGAAGATCGCCCAAGCCTGATCGGTCAGTTCGGTGTCGGGTTCTACTCGGCCTTTATGGTGGCGGATCGTGTTGAGGTGATTTCCCGCAAGGCTGGCACCAATGACGCTTTTTCATGGCAGTCTGAGGGTAAAGGGGCGTATGCGTTAGGAGCAGCGCAGCGCGACCAAGCTGGAACGGATATTATTCTGCACATGAAAGAGGATGCTGAAGAGTTCCTCGATCCATGGCGCGTGCAGAGCATTATCCGCAAATGGGCTGATCATATTTCATGGCCGGTTGTTCTGCACGAAACAAAAGAAGACGGCACCAGCGAAGATAAAACCGTCAATGAGGGGACAGCTCTTTGGCGTCGTCCGAAGTCTGAGATCACGCCGGAACAATACACGGAATTTTACCGCCACGTCGCTCGGGCTTTTGATGAGCCTTATGCGACCTTGCATTGGCATGCGGAAGGGATGACAGAGTTTACGTCTCTGCTGTACCTCCCCGGGGCGCGTCCGATGGACTTCATGGAGCAAAGCAGCCGTGAGAGCCGCATTCACCTGCATGTAAAGCGGATGTTCATCACAGATGAGGCGAACCTTGTGCCGAACTGGCTGCGCTTCGTTCAAGGGGTGGTGGATACAGAAGATCTACCGTTAAATGTGTCCCGTGAGATGCTGCAGGCGACACCTGTCTTGGCGCGTATTCGCAAGGCGGTAACCCGTCGTGTGCTCAATGAAATCAAGAACCGTGCGAAAGAGGCGGATCAGGCATTCACAACCTTCTGGGATAATTTCGGTCTCGTTATTAAAGAAGGGCTGTGGGAAGATTCTGAGTATCGTCAGGAAATTGCAGGGTTTGCGCGTTTCCATTCTACCCATAGTGATGAGCTCACCACGCTGGATGATTATATCAGCCGCATGAAGCCAGAGCAGGATGCGGTCTATTATCTGGTGGGTGAGAGCCTAGACGCGCTGAAAGCTTCGGCTCAACTGGAAGGCTTCCGGGCACGCGGGCTGGAAGTGTTGCTGCTCTCTGATGCGGTGGATAGCTTCTGGCCAGAACGTCTCTATTCTTACCAAGACAAGACGTTCCGCTCTGTTGCGCAGGCGCATGGAGACCTTGAGAAGTTCGCTCCAGAAGGGGAGCTTCAGGGTGAGCCAGCTGAGATGGATAAGTTGGTTCCTGCATTGAAGGATGCTCTGGGTGAGGCAGTGAAGGACGTGCGCAGCACGGTTCGTCTGACAGGTAGTGCCGTGGTAATGACCACTGAAGGTGGGCCAGATTTGGCAATGCAGCGTCTGATGCGCCGTTCTGGGCAAGCTATGCCACCTGTGCCGCCTGTGCTGGAGTTGAACCCGCGCCATCCGCTCATTCGTGCGTTGGCTGATCGTGTTGCGAAGGGTGAAAGCGTGACAGAACATGCACGTATTTTGCTCGACCTTGCCCGCGTTCAGGAAGGGGAATCCTTACCAGACCCAAGCGGTTTTGCTCGCAGTCTTGCCTCTTTGCTGGCTGGAAAAGTGGAAAGCTAAAGAAAGCTTATTTTGTAGAGCATTATGGATGACGAAAGGGAGAGGGTCTGCAGGCCTTCTCCCTTTTTTGTTTCTACAGTGGCAGGATATGGTTGAGCTGATTGGCCGTTTTTAATGGTGAGGTAAAGGGTTATGAGATAGCGGCGATGTTTTGCGTGAGCAGAATAAACGCGATAAAGAGATGGAAACATTTTGAAGGGAATACGCAAAAACAATAACCTATCGAAATCAAATCAAGGCATAGGGTTACGTGTTCATTTTTGGGCACCAAAAGAGCAGAGGGGAACGATGATGCGTTTTTTTTCATATCGTGGTGCGACCGTCTGTCATCAAGAAAGATTAGGCTCGGTTCTGGGCCTTGCGACTGATTATCTCAAAGAGACGCTGCCATATACCAAGAGCTAAACCTAGAGGCGTAAGGGAGCGGCATGTCGCACCGCTTGGGAGCCGTTACAAAATCACGGAGGTCGTCTGTTAATGGTTCACGGATTTTCCTGATTAACAGCTCTTAGCAAGACCTGCTTTGATGAGAAAATCGGACGATACCATTGCTTATGACAAACCGTTATGTAGGGCGTTTGGTCATTTAATACCTCATAAACCCTAGCTCTCGACTGATAGGGTCAGCCGTTGTGCTTTTTCTGGTGGAAGATGGTCTAACGTGGCAAGCTGATGGGTGAAGAAGAAAACCTGCGTGCGCTGTGACAGTTCGGCAAGTAGTTCCATCCCTGCCTTTGTGCGTTTGTCATCAAAGGTGATGAAAAGATCATCGGCAAAGAAGGGAAGAGAAATGCCTGCATCCAGTTTCTGATGAATGTCAGCAAGACGGAGGGCAAGATAAAGCTGATCGCATGTGCCTTCACTCATCTGTGGTAGGGGCACAGCTTCTTGTTTATCAGGGCGTAACCCAACGAAGGTGAGCGTCCCTTTATTGTCGCTTTCTAGGGCAAGTTCTGCGTATTCGCCTAAGGTGAGGCGAGAGAAGCAGGTGCTCGCTAATGTTAGGAAGGGGCCGTGCAGTTTCTCTTTTTGCTGGTACAACATATGTTGGAGAAGCTGATACTGCGCATGAAGAGAGACATACTGCTTTGCTTCTTCTTCAATGCGCGCTTTGAGGTGTTGTAATTCTTCAGCGAGTGCTGAAGCCTCGTCTTTCTTTTCAAGCTGTTCAAGTTCTTGTTGAGCGTGGAAGAGCTGCTTACTGACGATGCTTTTCTCGTTTTCTAGGCGAGCGCTTTCTTTATTGATGAGAGCCTTTTTTTCGTCCAGTTGCTCATAATCGAGCGTGCCAAGTGCTGCAGTAATGTCATCAAGGGAGCGCCCTCGTCCGGCATTGAGCAGAGCGCGTTTGGCTGCGTGATAGGAGGTTGCAAGCTGGGCTGTCTCGCTATCACGTTGGGCGGTTTTTAGGAGGTCATCTAGGGTGCTGCCTTCCGGAAGGCGGAGAAGGAAGCGTGAGAGACGATCGTCGAGTATCTTGGCGTCTTCTTCCAGCTCAATAAGCGCCTCTTCCCTATCTTTCTTTTGTTTTAAGAGAATGTCTCGTTGTTTATCATCGCGCTTTGCGGCTTCTAATGTTTTCTCTAAAGCATCAAGAGAGACTGCTTGGTGGCGTTCTAAGAGTTGGGTGCGTTGTTGGTGACGCTTGCGGCGTTCTGATTCTTTATTTTGTTTCTCTTCAGAAATATATTGGAAGTCTTGTTGTGTTTTAATGAGTTCTTGATACGCAGGAAGAGCATCAGGGGAGAGGGTTAAAGGATAACCACTGTGTTGAGCTGCTTGAGTCCATTCTTCGTGCCATTCTTTGCGCTCGCGCTCAGCATCTGCAAGATTAGCTTTGAGGGTGATAAGGTTTTTTTGTGCACTATGATGCTCTCTTACAGCATGATCATAATGCTTTTGTTGTGAAGAAAGCTCTTCTATATTTCGTTTTGATATAGATATGATATGTGAAAGATCGCACTCTTTATGATGTGGGATGATCGCCTTAAATTGCTCTATGAGCTGATGGCGTTTGCGAGCAAGCTGCAGCATTTTTTCTTGCGTGTCATAGTACGCGTCATAACGCGCTAAAATAGCCGTGCGCTGCTGTCGCCATGTGGAAAATTGATGCGGAGTCAAAATGGGAAGGCCCGCTTCATTAAGGCGTTTGTTCCATTTTTCTTGTTCTTCTTGAAGGGCAGACAGAGCCGTTTTTTCTTCTTGCTGGGCATGACGGATGTCCAACGTTAGAAGTTCTTGTTGGCGGCGAATATCGCGCAAACGTGCGTCGATTTGGGCCGAGAGAAAACGCTGATCGGCAAGACGGTCGGTGTGATGAATTTGATTTTGAAGATTTTCCCAAGACGATAAGAATGTGTCTTTACTGATTTTATTTAAAAGATAATCACGTTTTTGGCGAGCCTCTTTAAGTGTGGCTTCAGAAACCCATTCAGGAGCATGGCTGAATTGGTGATAATGTTGTTCATGACGATCATAGGCGTGTTGCGCTGTCATGGCCTTTTGGGAGGCTTCACGCGCCTGTTGTGTATAGGCGTTAAAGATTGAGAGAATGTTCTGACATTCTTCTTCACTTGGCGGTGTGAGACGTTGCAGTTGAGTATCCGCCTCCTCAAATGTTCCTGTCCAAGGAGCTAAGGCTTCAAGGGATGTGATGATGGAGCGTTTTTGTGTTGCAAGCGTGCTCATCAAGGTGTCATGCTCTGTATCAAGCTGAGCATATGGGATAGCGGTATTAAGCCAGTCCTTGAGGGCGTTTAGTTGCTCTATGTTAGGGGCTTGTGGCAGCTCTTCTGGGGGAGAGGCATAGGCAAGAGCGCGCTGACGTTCTTTAAGACGTGCGGTAATCTCAGCATACCTTTCTAATAAATCCGATAGTGGCTTTAATTGAGCAAGTGTTGGAAAGCTGCTTTCTTCTGAGAGGGAAAGATGAGCGAAAAGCTCCGTCCTTTTTTGGTCAAGTTTAGTATAGGTTCTTTCTCTCTCTTGGAACTCTCTTTGATGTTGGGCGTCCTTAAGCGCTTCTTGGGAAAGAAGCATGAGAGTCTTTTCATCGTCAAGCAGGGATGGACGTGCACCAAGGGTGGCGAGTTCTTCCTTATTATTTTCAAGAAGAGCATTGTTTTTTGCAATCTGCTGATGAGAGCTATCACGAGCATCAAAAAGAGAAATGATTGTTTCTGATTCGTTTTTATCAAAAGCGGGTTGTGGTCGTTCATCAACGAGACGCTTTGCTTCTTGATAGCTGGCATAGGGGCCAATAAGTGCTTGGAGATGGGCGTATTCATTGCTTTGTTGAATGAGATTACTATTTTGTATGTGTAATGATTTGTAGTGCTCATTGTGATTTTGAACGGTCGCTTGTGCTTCCTTGAGTTTTTGCGGAGATGTTGTGGCGTCTCTTAGCGCTTTTTTCGTGTCATGATAATTCTTAATCAGTTCCTTTATGCGGGGATTCCGTCGTTTTTTGTCCCAAGAGTCACTTTTCTCCTTTTCTAGGGAGGCGATAATGTCGGAAAGGTTGTCAATATTCCCCAACTCTCTTGCAAGGTTGGTTGTTTCGGCATTTTGACGCTCATGAGCGACTTCTTTTCCGCCCTCAGCAAGGCGCGTATGGTCAAGGGCCCACGAGAGGAAGAATTCTTCGCGCGTTAATTGGCCATAGGCTTGTATAAGTAATGCTGGGTTGAGAGGTGTTGTGTCGTCTTTGTCAAAAAAATCGCCTCTTTTGGTGGCAGGGCGGCGGCGCCACGCTGTTTGTGTATGACCATCATGACTAAAGGTCGCGCCAAGGCGAATAAGGCTCGTGCTGTATTTCCAATTTTCGCCTTGCGTATGTTGATGAAAGCCGAACAGAAAGTCACGAAATGCGCGTAAGAGAGTAGATTTCCCTGCTTCATTAAGGCCGTAGATAATATGGAAGTCATGAGTTCCTGTAGGGAAGGAAAATGTTTTGTGCTCAAAACCGCCGTAATATTTGAGAGAAAAATCATGGAAACGCATTAGAGAGCTCCTCCCTTTAAGCGATAAGTGAGCGCAGAGCGGGCATCGTCAAGAGTGTCTTCATCGTATGGTGACGGAAGAGCGCTTTTAATGTCATCGGGAAGTTGTGCGAGAAAAGCAGCGAATTCCTGATCCTTTTCTTTTGCGTTAATGAGGTCTGCCATAGCCTCTGTAAAACTTTGGTTGAGTGCTTCGTGGTGGAGAGTGGTTTCTGCCCGAGGTTCTGACGTGTTGATGATGATTTTTTCAATACCGAGAGAGCGCGTGTCTTCTTTGATGAGCTCTGGCAAAGCATGAAGCGTGTCTTTCCAGTCCGTTCTGCCACATAGGAAGCCGTGAAGGGACGTTCGTCCGGTGAGGGTGATCCGTACGACAAGAGAACGGTCAGGGTGCGCTGTAAAGACCTCTTTGAGGGCGTGTTGGACGCGTTCTTCAAGCTCGAAAGGGGCGTCTGCACCTGTGAGGTCGACCGTGATAGGGTTCCAGCGAAGCACATCGCAGGCAACGGGACGGACGTCGGTGATCTGTCCATTGTCAACGTCTGCAAGCATGACACCGCACATCCCTGTTTCTTGAATATGGCGTCCTTGCAGCACACCGGGATAGACAACCCATGAAGGCGTTTGTTGGACGATCTGAGCGCGGTGCACATGGCCAAGTGCCCAATAATCATAGCCCTTGCTGTTGAGCTCATCGAGCGTACAGGGGGCGTAACTGTCATGACCGTCCGAGACGCCTTCTAGGGAGGTATGAAGCACGCCGATGTTCAGGAAACCTTCGTGAGCTGCGGGGTAGTGTAGAGCGAAATCGTCTGGGACGTGACGTTTAGGAAAGCTGCGCCCATGCAGAGCGACATTCCATTTGTCGAGAAGAATGGTTTCTGCCTTTTGGGAGGAGAAATGATGCACGCCCTCGGGCATATGGAATTGTTGCTGAACAATGGAAACAGCGTCATGATTACCTGAGAGGGAGAAGACCTCAATCCCTGCTCTGGTTAATTGAGTGAGCATCTTCACCATAAAGAGGCCCGTATGGGAATCCTTCCACGGGCCATCATATAGATCCCCTGCGAGAAGGACGAAGGCGACCTTTTCCGTAATGGCGAGTTCAACGAGATTTTCGAGTGCACGGCGGGTTGCATGGCGGATCTCGTCTTTGGGCAAGCTGTCATACCGGTCAAGGCCTCGGAGTGGGCTATCAAGGTGGATGTCAGCGGCGTGAAGAAAGCGGAAGGACGACATAAGGCTGTGTTAGCTTTCCAGCTCATCAAGAAGGGAAGGAAGGACTTCTTTTAGGTCGCGCGAAGCATTTTTACTCATTTGTCGGAGCTCAGAAAGGGTCTGTGTTTCGCGGTCAAGGCCCTGTTTGTCAGCTAAGAGGCGTAGCAGCGCGAGAGAGGTGCGCTGGCGTGCAATGGCGCCTGCGAGGTTGAGCACGACACCGAGAAGATGGTGCGGTGTTTGGCCGGGTGGCAAGCAGGAAACCATTGTATCCAGCATAGAAGAGACGGTGTCATGATCATCACGAGGCTTTTCCCCATGCTGGCGCAACATCCGGTTGATGTGTCGCGCTTGCTGGCGATTTTGCTCCAAAATGGTGGTGATCCATTGCTGCAGCGTTTTAGGAGCCTCGGGTCGGCTGAGGGCCTCAAGGAGATTTTCGCGTAGGCTTTCGGTTAAGAGCGTGTGGGCGTGAAGGTGTTCAATATAAGTTTCAGTCAGAGCATGACGGTTAGGCATAGAAAGATAGATCCGAGCGAAAGGGATGGCTATACGTTATGAGCTGCGTCGCTGCGCGTAATGGCGCGCGAGAACGGTGCAGACAAAAAGCTGAATTTGATGAAATAGCATAAGCGGCAACACGACAATCCCTGCGCCGGAAGGGAAAATGACGCTTGCCATAGGAACCCCGGTTGCCAATGACTTTTTAGAACCGCAAAATTGGAGCGAAATATCATTTTCAATCGTCTGTCCCATCAAGCGGCCCAGAGCAGCCGTGAGGCCTAAGATAATGGCGAGCAAGAGGCTATCTAATACAGCAACTTCTCCAAGTTGAATGAGCGGGATACGATGCCAGAGCCCTTGCAGCACAGCGGCACTGAAGGCGGCATAGACCATAACGATAATTGAGCCACGATCGGTAAAAGACAGCAGCACTTTATGTTTTTTGACGATTGGCCCAACCCATCGTTGCACGAGTTGCCCGATAATGAAGGGCAGGAGAAGTTCACGACTGACATCAATGATCGTGCCAAGGCCAGACCCACTATCACTGCGATGGAGCAGTAAGCCTGCGAGGAGCGGTGTAAAGAGGATTCCCAGAATATTAGACACCGTGGCGGCACAGATAGAGGCTGGAACATTGCCGCGTGCAATGGATGTCAGAGCGATGGATGATTGCACGGTGGAGGGCAGGCAGCACAGGAAAAGCACACCTGTCCATAAATCAGGTTTAAGGAGCCCATTGGGGAAAATGACATGGCAGAGCGCGAAGAGGCCGAGTCCGATAAGGGGGAAAACGCCAAAGCTCATGATCAGCGTTGCCCCTTGTAAACGCCAATCTTGGAGACTCTCAACAATGGCATGGCGTTGTAATTTAGCCCCTTGGAAAAAGAACATCAGTGTGACCAACAAAGAGGTTAGACGTGAGAGCCAAGGTTGCAAAGAAGGCGGGCATGGGAGGAAAGACGCCAAGAGGACGGCACAGATCAAGGAAGTAAGAAATGGATCGAGGCGCTTCATGGCATTTTCCCGTGAGAATAAGGGGCCGTCAAAGAGAGAGCTTGCAAAAGCAGAGCAACTATAGTGACATCATCGCATTATGTGCAAAAGACGTGAAGGTCGTGTGATGATGAATCGGCGTATGGCTCTGGGATCGTTTCTTGCGACAGGGGCACTCTTTGGGCGGGCATACGCGGGCTCTGCGACGAAGGGAGATGACGCACCGGCGCAGCCTAATAACGCGCATGGCGAGCCGGGTAATAACCCCAATATTGCCTCTGCCCCTGTTGCGACGACACCGCAAGATGTCCTCTACCGGCCGACTATTCACTTTACGCCGCCAACAGGCTTTATGAATGACCCGAACGGGCTCATTTTTGATGGTCATTATTATCATCTTTATTATCAGTATAATCCGTATGCGCCTTATGCAGGGCATGTGCATTGGGGTCATGCGGTCAGTACAGATCTTTATCATTGGCAAGATCTGCCTACGGCTATTCAAGAAACAGAAGCCGGAGAGGCGTATAGCGGATGTGCGGTGTTAGACCGTGATAATAGATCTGGCTTGTTTCCTCCTCGGACATCACAAAACCCCCAGCCAGGGGCTGCGACGACGGCTGCGCAGGAAGCCGCGCAAGACCTCACGCCAGAATTGCAGAAAGGACGGCCTGTTGATCTCACTGCCAGTGAGCGTGAGGTTTTGGGGATAGAGCCATCCAAAGACGGGCTTTTTCATGAGCTATCGCATCCCGTTGCTGAAGACATCTCTCCTGCTCCGATGGATACGGGTTTCCCTCCGATGGCCGGCGGGCTCGTCGCTCTCTATACGCGAGCAACGCCGCAACGTCAGACACAATATGTGGCGTGGAGTCCCGATGGGGGCCAAAGCTTTATTGATTACACCAAGAATCCCATTCTGGATATTGGGCATAACTCGTTCCGTGACCCTAAAGTGCTGTGGCATAGTGATAGTGGAAAATGGGTGATGGTCGTGGTGCGTGCGCGCGACCATAAAGTGTCCTTTTATGGGTCGTTTGATTTATTGCATTGGATGCATCTCAGTGATTTCGGCCCTGCCGGTGTTATTGGGGTGGATTATGAATGCCCTTCCCTTATTGAAGTTCCCGTTGAAGGAGAAGGGAAGAATGACACGCGCTGGGTGTTGTTTGTGTCCGTTAATCCCGGCGGCCCTCAGGGGGGCAGTATTACGCAATATTTTGTTGGGCATTTTGACGGGGAGCGGTTTGAGCCTGAAGATACGGT
Source organism: Saccharibacter sp. EH611 (assembly GCF_009834765.1). GTDB lineage: Bacteria > Pseudomonadota > Alphaproteobacteria > Acetobacterales > Acetobacteraceae > Saccharibacter. The sequence continues at coordinate 102,202 of NZ_WVHP01000022.1, forward strand.
TGTCGGTCTTACAGATTTTGCAAAAGATAGTTACGCTTTGCAAACATATGAAAATATGCCCGGTGGTGTGAAAACCTATTTCGCTTGGCTCAATAATTGGCAGTATTGCGAGGAAGTTCCTAACAAAAAATGGCGTGGGACGATGACGCTTCCTCGTCAAATTGTGTTGAGACGCGATGAGGCTGGGTGGTTGCGTTTGGTGCAAAATCCGTACCGGTTAGAAGCGCTCCGTTTGAAAGCCTTGCCTTTTAATAAAAAACGTCTTCCACAGCAAAGTAGCACGCAGGTGGCGATTCCGGTGATGCAAGCCGTAGAAGTGCTGTTGGATGTGACGATTGAAGACCGCGGCACAGTGGATCCAGATGGGGATCAGGGGCGTTCTGGACGTTTTGCGGCGATCTTCTCGAACCGTCAGGGCGAGAGCTTGAGCATCGGTTTTGATGCGTTTTCAAGCCAAATGTGGCTCGATCGCAGTAATCTTCATGGCTTTAACCATCCCTTCTTTACAGGAAGCTTTTCGTCTCCTCTCGTGCCGGGCAGCAAGCGCTTTAAATGGCGGATCATTCTCGATGCCAGCACGTTGGAAGTGTTTGCCAATGATGGGATGTCGGTTGGCAGTGCCCTCGTATTCCCGACGAACCCATTGGAGGTTTTAACGCTTCAAGTCACCAACGCAGCGGCGACGTTGCATCATGTCGAGATTTTTCCGCTTCGTGCGACGATGAATCGTTCCGTTGATGGGTGAAGGAGAGCCTGTTTCATTGCTGATGCTCTCTTTGGAGCGATGTGTATTATTATCGTAACAAAGGAACAGCTGGTACTAGGGCGCCGTTTTCCATACGGCTCTCGCAACAGGTGTGTTCATCAGAGCTGTATGGAAAAAGACCGTTGTTGATCAGATAACGGCTAAAGGTTCTTTGTGACGAGGTGGCGGGAACGCGCGGTCAAGTGCTGCGAGGTCGGCTTCTGTCAGCTGAATCTCGGTCGCGGCGCGATTATAATGTTGGTGATGTGGCGTTGCAGCTTTGGGAATGGGGATAACATTAGGGCGGCGCAGTACCCACGCGAGAGCAATCTGCGCGGGAGTCGCGGGGCCAAGAGATGTTTCATGCTGCTGAGCAATCTGTACCAACGTGGCGCTCTTGAGAAACGCACCGCCCTGCCCAAGGGGGCAATAGGCCATGCTGGCGACATGATGGCGGGCATCGCGTTCTTGCAGGTCATATTCTGTGCCACGATAAATCAGACTGTAAAGAATCTGGTTCACCATCGCCTGAGGGTTAATGCGATCCAGAGTATTCATGTCGTCTGTATCAAAGTTTGAGACACCCCAGCGTTTAATGAGGCCCTCTTTTTGCAGTGTTTCAAAGGCTCCAATCGTTTCTTCTAGCGGTGTGCTGCTGCGCCAATGAAGGAGGTAGAGATCAAGGCTATCTGTTTGAAGATAGCTCAGTGAACGCTTACAGGCTTTAATCGTGCTGTTATAATCTGCATTAGAGGGTAGGACTTTGCTGACGAGATACACATCATCACGCCGTCCACGAATAGCCTCACCGACGACGGATTCAGAGCGACCAGAGCCGTACATTTCAGCCGTATCAATGAGGCGAAGCCCGCTATCAAGCCCTTCTTGGAGGCTGCGCACTTCGTCTTTACGGCGTGCGGGGTCATCGCCCATACGCCATGTGCCCATACCGAGCCGTGGAATGGAGGTGCCATCGCGAAGTGTTATGGTGGGAAGGGTCGAGGCTGCCATAGCGGAAGCTCCTTATGTCGAGACTGTCATAGAAAGACTCTAGAACATGATCAGGACAGGAGAACGCTTTTACTCTTTTTCTTCAAGCAAAGAATAATTTGTAGGGAAATTAAATGGTGCCCGAGGGCGGGATCGAACCACCGACACTGCGATTTTCAGTCGCATGCTCTACCAACTGAGCTACTCGGGCACCGGGCAAGGCTACGAATAAGAAGCACCTGCTGTGATGAGGGGTTTACCTCATGATGGGGAGGGGATCAACCCTCTATCTGATGTTTTCTGCTCAGGAGGGAAAAGAACGTAGCGTGTTACCGGTCATTTTGTTGGTGAGCGGCAGCTTTGTGCGCTTGGGCGAGCTCTTCTCGGTCGGCAGGGTCGTCATTATCTTGGCGGAAAGAGGGTACGCGATAATCGCCTTTAAACCAGCGACCAAGATCAATTTGAGCGCAGTGGTCTGAGCAAAAAGGACGATAATTTTGAGCAGTTGGTTTTTTGCAGATGGGGCAGCTCATGACAGGTTCCAACAGCAAGAGGAAGAGGGTGGGGCAACATGCAAAGCCAGAGGCTGGCAGCGAGTGCGTACACATTCTGACAGCGCATCTGGGTCTTCTTCAAGGGCGTGTACGATCTCAGGCGGAGCGTGGAGCGTCTGGCCGGGGAGGTTGTCACGTATAATTTGGCGCAAAATGGCCAAACCCTGCCCATGAGGAGAGCGCATGAGTTCGTGAAGCGGAGGGCGACGGCGCGGGCGGGTGAGTTCGAGGAGCCCCGATGGGGTGACGCCCGTGACCCGGGGTTGTAAGGGGTCTTTTTCCTGCTCAACCGCTTTTTTGAGGAAGGGCACAAGGGCAGGGCGTTTGCGACTGCGGACACCAGCGGGATCAATTAAAAGTGTGCCGGAGAGATTGCGCAAGCGAATGTGTCGCAACAGCTCAGGAAAGCAGGCCACATTTGTCGCGAAGTCGGGATGCGATGCGGAATCAAGGTCAATCGCTGTGAGAGCGGGTGTGGGAGAAAAATGTGCGATGAAAGGCCCAAGGGAAGCGGAAGGCTGCATGAGGGCATCCCACTCTCCTTCAAGGACAGTATCGAAACTTTTGGGAACCCGTTGAACGCGGGATTTGAGAGCAGCAGGGAGGGCTGCCGCGACGGTCATATCATCGACGATAATAGGAGCGTGAGGAGCGCGTTCTACCAGTTCTTCAAGAGCAGAGGGGCCGCATTGTAGAAGGCGTGGTTCCGTGGCCGGAGGAAGGGAGGCTGGGCGAGCAATGGGTTTAAAGCGAGCACCCTTGCCATTTTGTGCACAACGGATGAGCTGCGCGCAGAGCAACGAGCCTTCTGTTATCTTCTTCCGTGAGGTCAGGAAGCCATCGGCCCCCTGATCTGTTTGGATAAAGGCTCCATCAAGGGACGGGACGACAGTTTTGACGCGGACGTCATAAATATTGCCCCAGCCATCGGGGGCGCCTGGGCGCCAGAGGGCGACATCAACAAGCGTGTCGTCCTCGAGCAAAGCAATGCGAACTTCTCCCGGGGAGCCAGAAAGCCGCAGCTCTATCATTTAAGGTAGCCAACGTGCGTGAGCGGGACGTGGTTGCCCGCGAAGGAGTTGGGCTGTTTCAAAGAGCGGAAGTCCCACAACCCCAGATGCGCTACCACTGATCTGGCGGATATAGGCCGCGGCTGCTCCTTGGAGGGCATACCCACCTGCTTTGCCGCGCCAGTCTCCTTGGGCGATGAGCGCGTCAATCTGCTGGGAGGTCAGGCGGTTGAAAATAACAGATGTTTCCACCAGCCGTGCATTATGATGCCCCTCAGGCCAAGCAGCACTTGGGCAGCATACGACCGAGGTAAGCACTTTATGACGCCGCCCCGAGAGCAGAGAGAGACAGTGCCGTGCCGTGTCTTCATCAAGCGCTTTAGGGAGAATGCGACGCCCGACCGCGATGACCGTATCGCTCCCGAGAATGAGGGCTGGTTTAGTCGTCTCACGAGCAATTTTTTCTGCCTTTTCGCGCGCCATACGAGCCGCGTAAGGACGGGGGAGCTCCCCAGCCTGTGGCGTTTCGTCAATGTCAGCAGGGCGAATCTCATCAGGAGGCAGGCCGATTTGCTCAAGTAAAGCCAGTCGCCGGGGGGAGGCGGATGCTAAAATGAGAGCCGGGCGCTCCCTTGTGGGGACGGCAGAAGATGCGGTCGAAGAAGCCACCATAGAAGGCGAAGCCCTCTCGTGCTTATTTAAAGCGGAAGGTGATGCGACCTTTGCTGAGGTCATAAGGGGTCATTTCCACATTCACGCGGTCACCAGCGAGGACGCGAATACGGTTTTTGCGCATTTTGCCGCTTGTATGGGCCAAAATAGTATGTTCGTTATCGAGAGTAACGCGGAACATGGCATTAGGCAGAAGTTCAGAAACTGTGCCGGTGAATTCGATAAGATCTTCTTTAGGCATGGGTATCCTTGGCCAGAAGGAGGGTGGAATAATGTTCATGCAACAACGAAGACATAATTGAGACAGCCTTCATCACAGCATAATTTGTCGCATTATGTGCGACGCTCATCGCCTGACGTCAAGAGAAATAGGCTTAAGCGCGTTGCTTTACCTGATTTTAGCGCCTGACTGTTGCTTCTTAACGAGGGGAAGCAGAGAGCGGTAGGCGAGCTTTTGCTTCCCAGCAATACCATGTGAGGGTAGAGCGGTGAGGGGCAAAAAGGGTCGTTTTTTGAAGAAGCTCTGTAGGGGTAGGGCGGTGAGCGAGCTGTTTGAGGCGGCGCCAGCCCTCGCGCACGCCGAGGTCATGAGCTGGGAAAATATCGGGTCGGTGAAAGGTGAACAAAAGCAACATTTCGGCTGTCCAACGGCCAATGCCCTTAAATTGTGTAAGTGTATTGATTAAGGCGTCATCACTCCACGTGATGGCTTCTTGCAAAGAGGGAAGTGAGCCATTGTGTTGAGCGGTGGCGACCCGTTGGATGGTGTCGATTTTTGCTCGGGAAAGGCCGCAGCCTCGTAACGTTTCATAAGAGAGCTGCGCGAACTGTTCTGGGGATGGAGGGCGCGATGGGTCGTGAGGGTTGAGAGCACAGAGACGGCTAAAGATAGCACGCGCTGCGGCATTATGGAGTTGCTGGCCCGTAATGGCTTTGAGCAGGGATGTATAAAGGGAGGCTTCAGGGGAGGGTGTTGAATCAACACGAAGGGGGCATGGGCCGATAATGTTGATAAAGCGAGCAAGGTCTGGGTCTGTCTGAAAAGCAGTGGGGAGAGAAGACATTGCGTTAAATTAATCCATTAAAACGTGGAGAAGTCCGGATATTTCAAAAGGGACTAATGACAATACGGTCTTTTCTAGGGCACAAGGAAGTGTCATAACTATGATCCTGTTGTGCCCCTCTTTTTATCGGTGGAAAAACGCCTTGTGACGTTATCGGATGTTGCCCCAAAGCGCTACCGTGAGCGTTTGAGTGAATATGTGGCTGTCCCATCAGGGCTCGAGATGGCGCGTACCCCTATGGTGCGTCCTCAGTTGGTGGTGGACACACCATTGGTGGGCACAGCTTTTCTCTCACTTTTGGTGCATATCTTTTTGTTTTGGCTGTTTTCAGCAGTACCATCTCAACCGCATGGCTCACCTCAAGGTATGGATCAGCCGCAGGTGGATATGGTGTTCGATACGCCACCGGTAAAGCATAGTGAGCAAGGGCCGCGATCACGTGAGGATGGCGGTGGGTCATCGTCTCCTGCTGCATCCTCAACAGAATCATCGCCAACAGCTGTTGCTCCGACGACGCAGCAACCTTCTTCGGCACCGAGTGTGCCGTCTCCATCGGGCGAGCTCGCGGATGCCCCTGAGACTTCTCATGCGATTACACCTGCAACGCCCAAACATACGCATAAAGCACGTCCCTCTCCGACAAAGCATCGCACGCAGGCGCATCAGGACAATAATCCTTTTGCTCATCCGATGGATCTCTCCTTTAGTGGTGAGCCGTCTCCCCATCCACGTCATCGCGGACGCCGTGGTGGCTCTGGTGGGCCGATTGACCTGTCAACGGGGCCTCTCAGCCTGAATGGCCAGGTGAATGCCCCCTATAAAACGCAAAATAGCGTGAAAGGGGTGAGCTCGGATTATGGTGAGGAGATTGATCGTTGGGTGCGTACGCATATGTTTTATCCCGATGAAGCCCGTAATGCTGGAGAGGATGGCCCGTCTTCTGTTCATGTTGTTATTAACCGCAGCGGGCGGGTGACAGCTGTGCGTCTTTCGGGGCAATCAGGGTCATATTCGCTTGATGCAGCAACGGTTGGTATGTTCCAAGGGGCGCAGTTGCCTCCAGTGCCGCCAGATATGGCAGGGGATCATTTTGATCTTGATGTAACGATTAACTACATCCTGCTTCATCGTTAATCAGAGTAGAACCCTTTTGAGGGTATGATGGATGCCCGCATTGATAGTATCGGATCATAGAGTGGCTATGCGTTTTTGTCGTACCCTGTGCGTTTTGATGCCTTTGCTTGGATTGCCGGGCTGTTTGAGTGTGTCGCATCCTTTTGCCAATCCCGGGCAAGAGGCGCGCCGCTTAACGCAGGATAATCTTCCACCATCGCGGCTTTCTGTGCCGGTTCCCGTGCCGGTTAATGCTCCGTGGCGCCCGGCCACTGCGCGCTGGGCGAAAGATGTTGTTGTTGCGCTGCTCGGGCAGTCAGTTCCGGCAGTGTCTCAGAACCCTAAGCCAGGTGATTGGTGGGTGCGTCTTGGGGCAAAACATGCGCCTGATGGTGGTGTGATCCCACGCTATGCCATTGTGGGGCCGGACGGGCGCGTGCGGGCGCGCGGTGAAGGCGCGGAGATTGATCGTGCTGGTTGGCTGGCGGCAGACCCTGATGCGCTCAATACGGTAGCTTTACAGATGGCGCCTGATATTGCGCAGAATCTGACAGGGATCCAAGCTGATTTGATGCATAGCGACCCTCATAGCTTGATGAATAGAGCAGCGCGGGTCTATTTTGCTGGCGTGCAAGGTGCGCCGGGGGATGGCAATGTGGCGCTAGGGCGTGCGTTCTATACGCTCTTCCCTGATACGCGTAATACCGTGCAAACATCGGCTAAAGGTGCGGATTATACGGTTAAGACGACGGTCAAGATTGCGCCACTTCCTACCGCACCTAAAGCCAAAAATGCTGAGCAGCTCGTGACGATTATCTGGCATGTTTTAACTCCCAAAGGGCAGGAAGCGGGTGCTGCAACGCAGGTGCATGGGGTGCCGGCTCATTCGCTCGATGGGGCATGGGGTGATGTCGCTGAAGCCGCAGCTCAGGAGGCCGCGGGTGCTGTGCATACGATCATCACGAATTATTCAGGGCGTGACCATAAGTCACTTCCACCGCAAACGGGGGTGGATAAAGACGATGATGATATGCCGCTTATGCATACGTCGCCTACGAGCCCTGCACGTTAATAAAGACCGATCTGTCGAGAAAGCCATGACAGAGAGAGGGTAGGCTGGTAGAAGGAAGGCGCTCTTTTGCCAGTCTGTGAGAATGCCTGATTATGAAAATCGTCGCCTGTAACAGTAACATCCCGTTAGCCACGGCGGTGGCTAAAGAACTCGGCCTCCCTCTGTGTAAGACCATGATCCGGCGCTTCTCTGATGGTGAAGTGTTTGTTGAGATTCAAGAAAATGTGCGTGGAGAGGATATGTTTGTCCTCCAAAGCACATGCACACCGACCAATGATAATTTGATGGAATTATTGATCGTTCTTGATGCTCTACGTCGTGGCTCTGCACGCCGTATTACGGCTGTGATGCCGTATTTTGGCTATGCTCGGCAGGATCGTAAGTCCGGCCCGCGCACGCCTATTAGCGCCAAATTGGTCGCGAACTTGCTGACAGAAGCCGGTGCGAGTCGGATTCTGACCATGGACTTGCACGCGATGCAGATCCAAGGCTTTTTTGATATCCCAACCGATAACCTCTACGCGGCTCCTTTGTTCGTGCGCGATATTATGGCGCGTCATGCTGATCGTGACTTGATGGTGGTTTCGCCAGATGTGGGCGGGGTGGTGCGCGCTCGTCAGCTTGCTCGTCGTCTCAATGTCGATTTGGCCATTATTGATAAACGGCGTGAGCGCGCTGGTGTCTCTGAGGTGATGAACGTTATTGGAGACGTGCGCGGGCGCTATTGCGTGTTGGTGGATGATATTATTGATAGTGGTGGATCACTCTGTAATGCTGCAGAGGCACTCATGCGTTATGGGGCTGCCGGAGTGGAGGCTTATGTGACGCATGGTGTGTTGACCGGCAATGCATGTGAACGTGTGACAGAAAGCCCGATCAACATGTTGACCCTGACAGATAGTATTCCGCCAACAGAAGCCTTGACGCAATCACCAAATATCCGTCAGATCACAACAGCTGATCTGTTAGGACGTGCTATCCGTGCGGTGTCGGATGAAAGTTCCGTCTCGACATTATTTGATTGAGGCAGGTCGTTTGACCTGATCGATGAGGGAGTAAATCACGGCCATGTCTCAACTGCTTGCGCGCCCCTATTGGTTTTTGCGCCATGGGGAAACAGAGTGGAATGCTCGCCATTTGTCACAAGGGCGGACGGATATTCCTCTTAATGATACGGGCATTGCTCAGGCGAAGCGTGCAGGAGAGGCGCTAGCTGCTCTTTTTGCTCAGGGAGAGCGTCCTTTTTCTTATATTGTGGCCTCTCCTTTGATGCGGGCTTATGTCACGGCTGAATATGTGCAGCAGGCCATTAAAGAGAAGGCTGGCGTTGAGCTCCCTCTTACACATGATAGAGACCTCCAAGAGGTGTGCTTTGGTGTGCAGGAAGGCAAGCCTATGGGGGACTGGTATAATCCTTGGATTGAAGGACATTTTGTTCCTGAAGGAGGAGAATGCTTTGAGGAGCTGACCGCGCGTGCTGTTCAAGGCGTTAATCGTGCTCAAGAGCAGGCTGAAGGGGTTCCTCTTATTGTGGCTCATGGTGCTCTTTTTCGGGCGCTTCGTTATGCGATGGGGCTTGAGGTGAATGTCCGTTTAGCCAATGCGGTTCCTGTGAAGGCCTACCTTGATGGTCAGCAATGGGTGTTGGAGCAGAGCCTTTCTGTGTAACGGCGTGATCGTTGGTTTCTCTCCTATTGTCAGGGAAAAGGGGAGAGAAACACGGATACGGGGTTAGGGCGTTTGCTACTTTTGAGCTCTCTTTGCTGTGAGGCGAATAAGACGGTCGAACAGACGATCTGAGAGAAGACGTCGGAAGAGAAGTAAGGGTTTAGCGCCTAAGCCTGCGACATACCGTGTTTTTGGCCGATCTGTCGTTACGGCCTTGACGATGGTGTTGGCGATGAGTTCAGGAGCTGATTGATAGCGGCGGCTGAGTGTGCCGGTTATTGTTTGGGCCATCGCGTGTGCCTGGGCAGCGTAGGGCCCGTGACCAGAGGTCTTGAGGAGTTTTGCTGCGGCAATGTCGGCCCATTCTGTTTTGATACCTCCGGGTTCAATAATGACGACATGAATGCCGAAGGGCGCCACCTCTAGGCGTAAGCAGTCGCTGAGCCCTTCAAGGGCGAATTTACTGCCATGATACCATCCACCAAGTGGTGTATAAATTTTCCCACCGATAGACGAGACGTTGATGATGGTGCCAGATTTTTGCGCGCGCATATGGGGCAGGGCAAGTTGTATGAGGCGCATAGCGCCAAAAACGTTAACGTCGAACTGGGCCCGTGCTTCCTCTAGAGAAATATCCTCAAGGGCGCCGTAAGCGCCATAGCCTGCATTGTTGACCAGAACGTCAAGACGACCGGATTGTGTCATAATATGGGTGATCGCCGCGTGTCGGGAGGTTTCGTCCGTTACATCTAACGAGAGTATATGAATCCCTAAACGGCTCATGGGCTCCATACGTTCAACACGCCGCGCAGCTGCGTAAACGATGTATCCTTGTTGGAGAAGCTTTTTGGCGGTGACTTCACCAATACCGGAGGATGCGCCAGTGACGAAGGCAACTTTATAGGACATGAAATAAGGTCTTCCTCAGACGGTTAACCTCTTTTGTGCGAGAGGATGATGTCCCGTCACGAGAGAGTCTCCCATAAGGTGGATGTTTTCAATTGTCGATCAAGAAAATGATGGTGGTGTATCCATAACGTTGCTGTGATGCGTGATGGAGAGAGGCTTAGGGAGTGGCTTCATAGGGGTCGGTGATACTGTTTTGAACGGCGTTAGCATCACCGAGAGAGCCTGTGGCAAAGGCAAGGGAGGCGGCGGCGATGAGGGTTGTGTAATAGCTATCTGAGCGCATGATCGTGGCGTTAAAGAGGGATGTTTGTAGATCGAGAAGGCGCGTGACGGACCCTTCCCCCGTGTTATAGCTTGCTAAAGCGGCATCAAATGCTGTTTGGGCTGTGTGTTCAATTTTTTGGGCAGCTTGGTACGCGCTCACGCCTGTATGAAGCGTATTCTCTGCTGAGACAATGGATTGGACAGAATGGTAGCGTGTATCACGCAATTGGGCATCAGCACTATCGGCTTGGTCTTTACTCCGTTTGAGCTGTGCTTGCCGCATACCGCCATCAAAAATAGGCATTGTAATTTGCCCTAAAATAAGGCCGCCAAAGCCATTGCCATTTACGCTCAACGGGGAGCTTCCAAGGCCGGAAAGGCCAAGATGGCCAACGCCGTAAGCTGCATTACCAGAAAGGGAGACTTTGGGAAGAAATTCAGCTCGAGCCGCTTGGATTTGACTGCGAGAGGCGCGAGCTTTGGCGTAGGCGGCAAGAACATCAGGGCGACGGGCAACGGACTCTTGCACCATTTTTTCACTCAATGTGACGTCATGAACAGTTAAAGCGCGGTCGGCTTCCTTTTGAAGAGAGAGACGAGTTGTTGGAGAGATACCCATGGCTGTCATCAAGGCGAGGTAGTGGTTTTCTAGATCGCCACGTGTCTGGACTAAGTTAAGTTCCGCTTGTGCTGTGGCTTGTTCAGCGCGTGCTGTATCAATAACGGTGGCTTGCCCGTTTAGGAGGCGGGCTTTTACAGCACGTTCAATCGCGCGCGTGTTATGGAGTGCTTGTTCGATCAGGTGAATATGCGCCTCAATAGCGATGGTGAGATAGTATGCTGAGGTTACCTCATAAACAACTTTTTGATGGGCTCCTGTAAAAAGAATATTGCTCGCTAATGAATTTTGTTGAGCCGCGCTTATACTGGCAGAGCGTTTTCCGAAATCAAACAGAAGCCAGCTGAGCGAGAGTGCTTGGACTTCCCCTTCTCCTGAAAGGCGTGGGCTGCCATGCATGGTGGAGTTGCTGATATGCGTGTTGAGATGGCCGTACCCGCCTATAACGCTGGCGGTGAGTTGAGGGAGATAGGCTGCCCGGGTGAGACCTGTCGCTAATGCACTGTCACGGGCTGCATTCCACGCAACACGCGTTGTCGGACTGCTAGATTGAGCAATATCAACCAACTCAGGGAGGGAGTAACTGTGGTCGGGGGGTAAATGGAGCGGCGTGTCTTGGTGTGGCAGGGTGTAGTCTGTCGGAAGACGGTATCCCGGTGGTAAAGCCAGCCCTTTATGGTGGTGAAGATGCTGGGATTGAGGGGGCGTGATCATGCCATGCTCATCACTCGTAGCGGCCCATGGCTGATCTGGTGCGGGGGGAGCATCATGGAGTGACGTTGTCGCGCAACCGCAAAGGAGGCAGAAAAAAGCGCTTGGGAAGAGAGTAGAAAGAGCGTGTTTCATGAGATGTGTAATCTTTGAGAGCATCGGCTGGAAAGGGTTTATTTGGTCTGCGGCTGTTTGTTTAAGAAATGATGGAGCGCAGGTGGGGCTTGATCCTTGGGGTAAGGGAAGCTGAGTAAATCTTCCATAAGTGTGGTCGCCTGAAGAAGTTGCGTGCGGTAGAATGCGCGCTTCTGTTGCGAGGGATTGAAGGGCTGAGGTTCAAGGGTAGCATGAAATAAAGATTGCTCTGTCGCACCGATGAGTTCTTGTGCGCGTGAGGCGAGGACAATTTTTTCAAGTTCTGTAGAGGCAGTGTGTTCGCCATGGAGCAGCTTTTTGATTTTCTTTAGTTTGTCATCAAGCGTATGAGCAGCACTTTTGGGCCAAAAATGTGTATAGACAACGTAGCTAATCAACAGCCCTATAAGAATACCGATAACCCGATCACGGGGAACTGTAATATCAGTCGCGGGTGTAAAATGGGTAAGGTCGGAGAGGAAAAAGGCCAACATAATTTGTAGCCCTGCATAACTAATGCGCGGATCGCCATATTTAATCCATCCCCCAAAGATGAGCACACAGCCAATCATCAGAAGAAGCTGGGCGATATTGGTCAGGTGTTGCAAAATAAGAATGATTCCCAAAATAGCTAACGAGCAGCCAATAAGGGAACCAATAATACGCAAATTTTGTTTCACACGAACTTCCCCGATGGTGGGAAGGGAGACCACAAAGCACGTAACGATACAGGTGTGAATTCCTGGCCAGTTGAGGGCTTTGTAGGTCACAATACTGAGTAACACCGCAAGAGTACCCTTGAGGGCAAAATGAATATGGTCAATGTTTGTAAATGCATCGGGCAGGAAGAATTTAGGCGGTGGGGGAGAGGGGGGCAATGTTTCTTCTGATGGGTCACTAAAGCGAGCCATCATAGCGCACATTTTGCCTAAAATTGGGTGTTCAATGGAGGGGGGCGTTATATGACGAGGATAGGCATCTTCATCAAAACAGTGCGCCATATCGTCTAATAACTGGGCGAGCTTTTCCTTTTCTTCTTGATGCGTGGTGGTGTGATGGCGGGCCATATTGTCGGCGAGTGTTAAAAGGCCAAAACTGTGAATAGCCGATTGGCGAAGGCAGTTGAGATCATGAGGAGACCAAAGCTTTTCTTTGGTCGCTAAAGCAATATTTGTGAGCATGCCTGATGTTCCTTGGTGGAGGACATCATGCACTTCTTCATTGAGGGTATGATCTGTTGGAGAACGCATCAGTCGGGCGGCCAACTGAAGGCGATAAGAAATGCGCTCCATCAGAAGTGTGCGTGGTGAGGGGGAAACAAGGAGGCCAAAGACGATAATAATGAGGGCCGAAATCATAATGTCCCACCAAGAATAAAGGACAAAGCGGGCAATCTTATCGCCGTTAGAGACGCTATCCAGTGTGATCAGTAAGTATGAAAGAATAATCCCACAAACAATGCCGATCATTTTCAATTTACTAGCGGAGCCTAAGAATAGAAATAAGAAGCTAAGCGCCAAATTAATAAAAAGGGTCATGAAGTCATTATTAACCCTTAATATAGCGCCAAGAAGCGTCAGGAAAGATGAGAAGGTGAAGAAGATAATAATGGTTTTGCCGATCGCAAGATTTGTCATACGATCTTCTTGCCAGACCCCAGCGACGATAATGGGAATCAGATCCATCGCTGGAAGTTGCCATGTTTCGCCAATGAGAATCCCAAATAGGGCTGCAACAGTCATGCGTAGCGTAAAGCCCAACCGTCCCGGCGTTGGACGGGTGATGAGCCGTCTGGCCCGCCCCCATGAAAGGTGAGCGGGTTGAATGATGGGTTTAATGACAGGCTGCGCCATAGAGTATTTCAACATCAGCTGTAGCGCCCACACGTAGAAGGTCTGGTGCTGTTGATGGATCGAGACGAACACGGACAGGGAAACGCTGGGAAACGTGCACCCAATCCATCTGGCGCTCTACATAAGGAAGATTTTGGGGCTGGGAAGCCATTTGGTCGGTTTTAACCCCCCACCCAATGCTTTCGACGTGTCCCTTAATGGGGGTTTGCCGGTCAATCATCGAATAAACGGTTGCACAGGCTCCAGGTTTAACGGGGCGTAAATTAATTTCACGAATATTTGCAATGGCGTACCAATCATCACTGCTGACGATCGTGAAGAGGATTTGATTGGCTGCGAGGACTTCCCCTTCTTTGACATCTAAACTCGTGATGTAGCCATTAACGGGCGAACGAACGGTTGTTTGCCTAATATTATAGTGTGCGCGTTCTACTGCCGCTTGTGCTTCATCACGAGAGGCGAGAGAACGTTTTAAGTCACCAATAGCGGTGTGAGAGGCTTCATCTGCATGGCGAGCTTCTGAAAGGGCGTCATTGGCACCGTTGAGCTTTGTGAGGGCTTGGTCATACTCTTGCCATGAGATGTAATGTTTTTCCGCAAGAGGTTTAAGACGTGTGACGGTGCGGCTGAGGAGATCTCGCTCATCCTCGGCATTATGCAACCGCTTTAGGCTAGACGCTGCATTGTTGACGCGTACCTTGAGTTGACGTTCAGCTTCTTCAAGGTTGGCTTGAGCAAGGCCGAGATTGGCTTCAGCTTGGTGTAAGGCAATCTCATAAGGTTCTGGATCAATTTGGTAGAGAAGATCGCCTTTATGGACGAACTGATTGATCCGGATGGGGAGTGTCTTGAGGCGTCCGCCGACGAGCGCACCGGCATGGACGGTGTCGGCATATAATGTGCCGCTATCGGTCTCTGGATGATGATAGGAATCATACTCGACATAGAAAGCAGCTCCGAGGGCTGCTGCGATGCAAAGAGCTGCAATAATAAGCCCAAAAGGCTTTTTGCCAGAGAGGTGGACACGTTCCATAAATTAGGCTCCGAAAAGACAAACCCATAGGATAAGCCCGACAAGACTCCCGAGGGATACGTAGGTAAAAAGTCGGAGACTTAAGAAGGAATCAATATTGAGAGCGAGAAATAGCGCACGAAAGAGAATCGCACTAATCACCCCAACAAATAGGCAGGTGAGCCAGCCGGGAAAGTAAGCACCTGCTATGGGAAAGCTGGTCGCACCCTGTAAAAAACATCCTCCTAGGACAAGAGGAAGGCCAAGTGGGAAGGCGGTACGAACGATCGGCCAGACGGTTGGCATGTTCTGTGGAGAGCGGTCGTGAGGCATTCAGGCTTTCAAGGAACAAAGGACACGGCCTCTTTATTGCCACCCCGGAGAGAAGGAGAGCGGTGAAAGGTAGAGGCGCGTCAGCAATGACGATATTCCTGTCTCTCAAAACATGACCAATTGGTCAAGAAAAAAATATCACCCCCTCATGATAGGAAGGTTTCCTTGTAGGAGGTGCTGGAATGACGGAGCTGAATAATATGTTACCAAGGGAGAAGAGATTTTGAGAGCTCTTTGGCATCTTTGGGAGACATGCCGAGATCGTTACGATGCCACCATCCACCGCCAAGGGATTGGAATAATCCGACCGTATCGGAAAAACGAGCGACTTTATCTTGAGCAACAGAAAGCTCGTCTTGAGCAACGGCGAGCTGGGATTGGAGGAGGTCAATTTCGCTATTATCGCCAAGGCGGTGTTGGGCCTGGGCGATTTTATAAGACTCTTGCGCGGCTTCGAGCCCTTTTTGGTCGGCAAGTAAGGTGTCGCTGTCAAATTCTACGGCATGCAGGCTATTGGCGACATCACCGATCGCACTGATAACCGTTGATTTATAATATTCGTTGGCTTGTAGGAGGTTATCGCGTGCTTCACGTTGGGCATGCAGGAGTGATCCCCCTTGGAAGATCGGCTGTGTAACAGTGGCGGCGATATCCCAGTTGCCATATCCAGGTTTAAAGAATTGGCTCATATGGCCGACCGCTTGGCCCGGTAAAGCACTCAGCTGCACATTGGGCAGACGGTTGGCAATGGCGATTCCCACCTGTGCGGCGGCTGCTTGAATTTGAGCGCGGGCGGCTTCGACATCAGGGCGGTGTGAAAGCAGAGTGGCAGGAAGTGTGACGGGGAGCTTTTCTGGGAGTGTAAAGTCATCTAGCTCAAAAACGGGTAGATCCACATTGGGGGTGCTGCCAATCAGCGTTGCGATTTGGTCACGTGTCTGAGCAAGCTGGTTTTTGAGAGGTGGAAGATCCGCTTGAATTTGTGCTAAAGCGTCGCGCTGGACGAGGAGGCTTTGGCGAGAGACATCGCCCGCGCCAAATTGATGCCCGCCAATAGCGAGCATTTTTGTTTGCTCTGAAATTTGAGCTTCTTTCGCACGGATTTGTGCGCGTAATCCAGCTTCTGTAATTGTGGCTGTGACGAGGTCGGACACCATCGTGAGGGCCGTCGCTTCAAGCTGGGCATGTTGGATGTCTGCTTGTGCTCCGCCTGCTTTAATGGCTTGGCGTGTCCCTCCCCAAAGGTCAGGCACATAGCCGATATTGAGCTGAGCTGTATGGAGGTTATACAGCCAGCTATTATTGTTTGGGACAGGGGAGAGCGTTTTAGAGGTTTTATTGCGTGAGGGAATAAATTGGGCTGAAATGCTTGGATAAAGGGCAGCCCCTTCCACGCGTCGTTGTTCCCAAGCCGCCTTAAGAGAATTTTGCATAGCCTTTAACGATTGGTTATTGGCCAAGGCTTGCTCAACAAGCTGGTTAAGCTTGGGGTTTTTGAAGATTTCCCACCATTTCCCGGGAATATCCATCCCTGTCACAAAGTCCTGACGCCGAAGGATAGAGCTTCCTGCCGTACGGCCAGCCGTATGGGCCATAGGTTGGGCTGTATAGCCGGCCTTATCAGGCAATGGCGGGGGATCGCCTTTAGGCCCCACCATACATCCGCTGAGAGCGCAGAGCAGAAGAGGAATTCCCCAACGTGCCTTGTGGGTGGAAAGAGGGGAGGTGTGAACCAAAGGATGGGACATCTTATTCTTCTCCCTCGCTTTGAGCAGCGGTTTTGGTGCGACGAGCAACATATTCTTCTAAATGGCAGAAGCTGACGGGAAGAATGAAAAGAGTCAGCAAGGTTGCAATGCCCAGCCCACCGACCACAACAGTGGCGAGGCCGCGTTGAACGTCAGTGCCAACCCCCGTTGCGACGGCGGCGGGAAGCATCCCGACGCTTGCCACTGTAGCTGTCATCAGCACAGGGCGGAAACGCTCGGTTGCTCCTATGCGTGTTGCGGTGCGAATATCGTGCCCTTCCTCGCGGTGGCGGTTAATGCTGGAGACCATGATAATCCCATTTTGGATCGCCACACCAAAGAGGGCGATAAATCCAACGGCTGTTGCGATATTGAGCGTTTCTTGGCGCAGATGCAGGGCAATCAGCCCGCCTAAGGTCGCTAGCGGCACAATGCTGAGAATAAGCACAGCTTGGCGGATTTTCTTAAACTCTGCATAGAGGAGGCCGAGCATGACGGTGAACATAATGCTCAAGGCGATAATGAGGCGCTTTTGTGCTTCTTGCGCTTGTTGGAAAGAGCCGGCCCATTCCAAACGATAATGTTGATGGTCAAAAGAGACATCCCGGTCAATCCGCGCTTGGGCGTCCGCGAGATATTGGGACATGGGGCGGCTGCCATTATCAACCTGGAGGGTAATTTCTCGTTCGTTCATTTCATGAGCGATGTTGCTCTCTCCCATATGAAGCTTGATGGAAGCAACATCACCAAGGGTAACCACCGCGCCGTCTGATGTGGCGAGTGGAAGCTGCTTAATCATCTCGAGGTTTGAGCGATGAGGCGTATCGACATGAAGGGTCGCATTGTAAAAACGATCGCCTTCAATCACCGTCGTTAACGGCCCATCTCCAATAGCGTTATTAATAACATCGGAGACGTCAGACACATTAAGGCCGTACCGTGCAGCCTGACGGCGGTTAGCTGTAATAGCGATTTGCGGAATGGGCGGTTCTTGGAAGATGGCGGCTTGAACTGTCCCCGGCACTTGCCAGAGTGTTTTAACGACATGCTGCCCAATACGGCGCAACTCGTTAAAATCATCACCGTAAATACGCATGACCAGAGGGCTATGAGCGCCGCCCATGAGGTCACTGATATTATCTTCCATCGGCTGGCTGATCGAAAAGCTGATACCGGGAATCTTGGACAAACGCGCACGAAGACGCGTGACCAGCTCTGCCTTACTTTCTCGGTCAGGCCATTTGTCATAAGGGATAAGCCCGACAGGCACTTCCATATGGGACGGCGTCCATGGATCAGTCCCATCATCAGAGCGTCCAAGCTGGGTAATAGCGTACGATGTTTCAGGGAATTCGCGGACAGCATGGCGCACTTCGGCTGCAATTTCCTGCCCTTTTTCAAGAGAAATACCGGTTGGCATTTGCACTTGAAGCCATAACGCTCCTTCATCCAGAGGAGGCAAAAATTCTCGTCCCGTGCTTACACCAAGAATAATGACGAGTACTAAGGCGACACCAGCGACGGAGAAAACGGCGTAGGAATGACGCAGGGCTGTTTGTAGAGCTGCGTCATAACGGTGATGGAGCCATTCAAGGGGACGATTATGCCATGTCTTATGGGGCTTACGAAGCGCGAGGAAGGTGAGCGTTGGAGTGAGGGAGAGCGCGCACAGTAAGGCGCCTAGGAGAGCAAAGCTCACCGTATAGGCCATGGGGCGGAAGATTTTTCCTTCACTGCCTGAAAAAGCAAAAAGTGGGCTGTAGGCAACAATAATGATGAGGGTAGATGCGAAAATGGCCCGTCCTGCACGGCGGGTCACATCAAGCACCGTCTTAGAATCAAGGGGCGCTGAGGCGTGTTCTTCACGAATACGAAGAATAACCTCTGTTACCACAATAGCCCCATCAACGATCACGCCAAAATCTACGGCGCCGAGGGAGAAAAGATTGGCCGCCATGCCGCAAGAGCGCATGAGGATAAACGCGAAAGCGAGCGCAAAGGGAATGGTGACAGCGGTAATAGCGGCGCTTCGGAGGGAACCGAGAAAAAAAGAAAGGATGACGAGGACAAGAATAATCCCTTCCGTAATCGTTTCCCCAACTTTAGCGGTGGTGTTCTGAACCAGATTATCGCGGTCAATATAAGGGACGATGCGCATATGCATCGGGGCGAGCTTTTTTTGGAGTTTGTCGATTGTTTTGTGCAGATTGTCCAAAACGAGGGAGGGATTCTCCCCGCGTAGCATGGTGACAACGCCTTCAATCGTATCGGGGTTGCCGTTCTTGCCGAGCATCCCTTCACGGACTTGATGGCCAAACTCAACATGGCCGAGATCACGCACAAAAACGGGGATACCATCATGATGAGCAACAACAATGTCGCTAAGATCGGCAAGAGAATGGATCTGGCCAATTCCACGAACAATGTACGATTGTTCTCCTCGGGTGACGCGCCCCCCACCTGCATTCACATTGCTGTTGCGGATCGCATTCATAATGTCGCTTAAAGCGATGCTGTAGCGAATAAGAGCATTGGGGTCGAGAATGAGCTGATATTCGCGTGTGAAACCACCGAAATTATCAATATTCACAATGCCAGGGATCCGCTGAAGCGTTGGGATAACTGTCCAGCGTTGAACATCTGACAGTGCCATGAGATTTTGGTCGTCAGATTCAAGCGTATAGCGATAGATCTCGCCACTGGGGCCAGAAATGGGGCCAAGAGAAGGTTGTGCACCATTGGTGAGCTGGAGGCTGGCAAGCTGTGTTTGCACTTGCTCACGAGCCAGGTAGATGTCCGTCCCTTCACGGAAAATAAGCGTGACGAGGGAGAGGCCAAATGTGCTGCTTGACCGGCTTTCTTCTACACCGGGGACGCTTGCAAGGCCGCGTTCAACGGGTGTTGTAACCTGTTTTTCCATCTCTTCGGCGGCAAGGCCGGGCATTTGCGTGGTGACCAGCACGCTGGTTGGGCCAATGTCAGGATAGGCCTCAACAGGAATTTGCTTCCACGCGATAGCACCGGCGATCGCGAGGAAGAGGGAGAAGAAGAAAACAGCTTTCCGACGTTCAAAACACCAGGAGATAAAGCGTTCAATATGCATGGGCCGTTCTCCCGGCTTAGTTGTCGTTTAGTAAGATAGCACCATGGGTGATAATGCGGTCATGGTCGCTTAAACCAGAGAGAACACTGACATTATCCCCTTCATCGTACCGGATACCAATCGTACGACGTCGATAGACATTGGAGGCGGTTTCAACAAAGACAGAAACTTCATCATTATTCATGAGAAGTGCTGTTTTAGGGATTTGCAGATACGGTTGGCTTGGGACACTGAGAGACGCTGTTGTGAATTGACCAGGACGCAAAATAGCCTGTGCGTTTGAACAGCGCAGGTACAGGTTCAAACGCCGTGTGTCTGTGCGTAAGGTCGGGTCACGCGTTGTGATAGGGCCTGAGCATGTTTGTCCGTCAAAAGGTGCGCTCAATGTCATGGTTGGGCGAAGCTCTGACAGCATGCTTTCAGGCACGCTGGCAGAAATCCACACATCTTGTGTATCAACAAGGGTCATCAGTGCTGATGTTGGGTCAGTCACATTTTGCCCAACACCAATGGAAACGGTACCGATCGTGCCTGTAAAGGGGGCAATAATGGGTTGGTACCCTTCTGCACTGCTGGCCCCAAGAGCCTGAAGGCGTTCTTGAGCGCGGTGTGCTTCTGCTTGTGCTTGCTCGAGGTCATTTTGGGCAGACTGCATGTCTTTTACCGCATTGCCTCCAGCTGACAGAACTGCTGTTGCACGACGGTAAGCCTTGCGGGTGAGGGCTAGGGTTGCTTGGGCTTTGCGTTGGTCTGACCATGCTTGGGCAAGGTCTCCAGAATACAATATCGCGAGGACGTCGCCTTTTTGGACAGTTTGTCCCGGTTGCACATGGATATCGGCAATGCGGCCAGAGACAGGTGTATAAATATTAATACTTCGTCCGGGGACAGCAATGACTTGGGCAGGCAGCTCAATGTGATGCGGTGAGGAGGAAAGCGTAACAGGTTCGATGATTAAGCGTTGATGGAGAGGGCTGTTGGCTCTCACACGAAGCGTGTCACCATCTTGCATGACCATAGGGGCTTCAGGCGAGGCCTCATGTGGGTGATGAGTGAAACGCCAGAATTGCAAACCGCCGAGAACGATCAGCAGAAACAGCACGATCAGAGTGATAAGTGAACGCGATGCGCGCATGTCATGGTTCCTGCTTCTGTGATCAGAAAGACGCACTCTTCTGCCATGATATGGATATTATGTCACGGTTCTATAACTGAAACATTTGTCATGTTTGGTGGAGATAATCGGTAGTAACATGACAGTTTGTTTAAATAACAAAAAGGCAGACTCTTATCAGAGAGTCTGCCTTTCATGGTTTGCGGGTATTCTCAAGACCTTAGAAGCGGTAGCCGATACCAGCTGCAACAACTGTTGGGTTGATGCTGTCATGTGCATGTACGCGACCAACAGCACCAGAGTTGTGATGGTTGATGTGGATGGGCGTATCAAGCAGGACAATCTGTTTGATATCGAAGTTGAAGAACCAGTTGCCAACCACTTGATAGTCAAACCCAAGGTTGAAGCTTGGCCCAACGGTTGGGTTAAGCTTCAGCTTGTTAAATGTGTTATTGCCCAAGCCAAGATTGTTGTGGGCAGCACTGGTATTGTGGAAGAAGGCCACCGTGATCCCGATACCGGCATAAGGGTTAAAACGTTTATGCGGGCGGAAATGCCAAGCCAATGTTAGGGTTGGTGGAAGCACCCAGAAGCTACCAACATCGACATTGCCTGCTTTGGTTCCGACAGCCTTGGCTTCATGACGTGTGGAAGCAGCGATGGCGTCAAGGGAGATATGGTCAGTGAAGAAATATTCAAAGGTGAATTCAGGAGCCGCTTGGTTCGTTGCATTTAAGTGCCCTTGGCGCCCATTGAGGGGGGCTGGGGCATTACGAAGGTTCACAGATGAATGGGTATTGTTGGTAATCAGACCCATTGCCGAAAGACGAACAATGAAGTCCCCCTTACCGAGGCCAACCTTCGTGCCCGGGCAATTCGCGAAGAGGCAGTTTGCAGGGTAGCGCGTCTTAGGAGCTTGGACATGAAGGTTCACATCCGGAGCGGCTTGCATAGGGCTGGTTGTGGCAGCTGTGGCACTTGTCGTTTGAGGGGCGTCAGCCAAAGCAAGAGAGGAAGAGGCAAGCAGTCCGAAAGCGGCGCAAGCCGTTCTAAAAAGTGAGCGTTTCATAGCGCGGTGATGTCCTGACCCTAAGTACGGTAATATCTTGATGAAACCAGACGATGTTGATGCAAAGAGCATTAAGCTTTTTTAAGTTCCTTGATCTAGATCAAAAATTATATAAAAACCGATAACTGTTATCGGTTGTGTTATTTTTGCACCAGCGACTACTCCCGGTAGAAGGGGATAAATGATTATAGGGAACAGGCATGGTGACATCCATTACCAGCGATGCAGTACGTGAGCGATGCGCCCACTGCCCTGGCCGGTCGCACAGTATTTGTAATGTGATTGACGATGATGATCTACCAATATTGGTAGCGGAGTCTGCGCGGGTACAGGTCGCAAAGGGACGCGCTTTTATTGAAGAAGGCGCACCAGCACATGAGTTTTATGTTCTCACAGAAGGGCGCGTAAAACTTTTTAATCTCCTTCCTGATGGTCGGCGTCAAATTGCAGGCTTTGCAGACTGTGGTGACTTTCTAGGGCTTGCAGCGGTAGATCACTACGCTTTTAGTGCTGAAGCGATCTGTGACGTAACACTTTGTCGTTTTTCGCATTCGGGGATTGAGCGTCTTACGCAGCGTTTTCCCCATTTAGAGCATCGGTTGCGAGATGAAGCGTCGCGTGAATTAACTATTATGCAACGTCGGTTGGTTTTATTAGGGCGTAAGACAGCACGTGAACGTCTTGCAACTTTCTTGATTGAGCAAAGTCTTCCCCCTTGTTGTACGGCATCTGACTTATTGGAAAAGGAAGAAAAACCGATTAAAATCAAGTTGTTAATGTCCAGAACAGATATTGCTGATTATCTTGGCATGACGATTGAGACGGTGAGTCGCACCTTGGGGGTTTTCAAGAAAGAAAAACTGATTACGGTACAGGGGGTAACGGCAGTAACGTTATTAGCGCCGCAGCGTCTTCGTGCTATCGCTGAAGGTAACGGCTAAGCTCTGGTCTCATTGCTGCCGTTTTGTATTTTTTTAACGAGGAGAATGTCATGAACATTCGTGCTCTTTTTTCTGCGTCAATTCTTGCGTCATCTTTGGCTGTGCTTCCACAGGCCCATGCTGATGATAACGGCATTTTTTCATCAATTGCTTCTGCAAGCAACAAGCTTCAAAATCAGTATAATAATCTGACCAACCTTGAGCAGAACCATGAAAAGACGTTGGATGCTCTCAAAGCGAAGTATGAAAATGCTTCTGAGAAACAGCGCGCTAAACTCAAAAAGCGTATCAATTCTGTGCAATCCAAGATTGATGCAGAGAAAGAGAAGCTGAACGCTAAGAAAGAGAAGCTGAACCAGCTGAAGGACAAGATTCAGAACGCACCAGATGATGTGCGCCAGAAAGCGCAGAGCCAGCTGAACAACTGGAAGTCTCAGGGGAAGAATCAGGTTGATTCTCTGAAGAACCAGGCACAGGGCCAGGTTGACCAAGCCCAGCAGAAAGCACGCAATGCGGCTACCGGTGCGGTTGGAAAGGCTTTGGGCGGCCTATAAGAAAGCCTCAGAGAGTTTTCTCTCGTTAAAAGTTTTCTCGGACAAGGGCGTCTTCCAGAGGGAGGCGCCCTTGCTCTTTTGGAGGCTTTTAACCATATAGAGGGAAGACGAAACTTAGACGTTCTCGGGGCAGGGTGAAAATCCCTACCGGCGGTGAGAGCAGTATATATTGCTTAAGCCCGCGAGCGCTCTTCAGTTTGACTGGAGAGGACAAGCAGATCTGGTGTGATTCCAGAGCCGACGGTGATAGTCCGGATGAGAGAGAACGCTCTCCGACCTATGAAGGTTGGTCGTGTTGGGGTGTGTCCTCAGCTCGTGCTGACATTTATGGGGGAGGAAGGCGTACCGTCGCCGCGGACGTCCCTAAAGGTAGGGACAGAGATCATGACCGTGTCTCAGCAGACACAGTGCCAGGATCAGACTGAAGCCATACGAGCAGGCTTTGAGTTGGCACTTAAAAAGACGATTCCCACATTAGGTGCGACTGCGCCTAACCCATCTGTTGGCTGTGTGTTGCTTGACCAAGAGGGTCGTGTGCTCAGCGTTGGTGTGCATGAAGCCGCTGGACAGCCGCATGCGGAAGTCATGGCGTTAGAGCAAGCGTATCAAGAAGGCACGCTAGAGCGTGCGCATACGGCTCTCGTGACGTTAGAGCCCTGTGCCCATCATGGGCGCACCCCCCCGTGTAGTGAGCGTTTGCGGCAGAGCCCTGTGCAGGCTGTGTGGATTGGCGCGCGAGACCCCAACCCTGTTGCTGCCGGTGGTGGTGCGTCGTTAGCGCAAGGGGAAGGGGCAAAGAGGGTCGTTTTTCTGGACGATAAGCCTGCCTACCGAGAGATTGCGCAACAATGTCGCGCTCTACTCGCTCCTTTTGCCTGTCGAGTGACCAAGGATCGACCATGGTTGACCGTTAAGCAGGCGCTGGATCGTTCGGGTAGTATGATCCCTCCTAAAGGGACAAAAACGTTCACATCTCCTCAATCTCTGCTTTTTGCACATCACATACGCCGTGCAACTGATGCGGTTATTACGGGCATTGGCACCGTTTTAGCGGATGATCCGTCTTTTACGGTGCGTCATCTGCCTGATCATGCGCATCGTCAAAAACGGTTGTTGATTGTGCTGGGCGGGCAAGGGCGTCTGCCAGAAGAATGGCGCAAGGCGCGGGAGCATGATGGCTTTGATGTGCGAGTTTGTTCATCGCTTGAGGCTATGTTGGTAGCCTTACGCGATTATGGGGCGAATTGGGCGCTTATTGAGGCAGGGCCAAGCGCGTTGCGTTCTATCGAAGAGGCGAATTTGTGGGACGACTGGCTGACGATTCGTCAGCAGGCAGAGGATCACGACGACCAAATATCATGGCAGATGCGTGATGGGTCTGAGCAGGGCGCGAGCCCACTCTCTTTGTTGCGTATTAGGGGAAAGTAAGATGTTTTCAGGAATTATTGAACATGTCGGTCAGGTCTGTGCGGTAACAGTCCGTGACCAAGCAATGGATTTGCAGATTGAGAGCCATTTCACAGATTTAACAGAGGGTGAGAGCATTGCCGTTAATGGGGTGTGCCTGACAGCGACACAGTTTAACGATGAGGGTCGTGTGAGTTTCCACCTCAGTGGTGAAACGCTTGCACGGACAGCGCTAGGGCGCCTCAAAAAAGGAGCGTCCGTTAATTTGGAACGGGCTGTATCGCTTAATACGCGTCTATCGGGTCATATTGTGCAAGGCCATGTGGATACGATCGCCGTGTTAACGTCGGTGGACAAAGCAGGTGATTCCTACAAGCTTCATATGTTCATTCCTCAAGAGCTACGGCGTTATGTGGTGGAAAAAGGATCCATCACGTTAGATGGGATTAGCCTTACGGTGAATCACCTTCATGATGGGCAGTCGCATGAGGGTGTGCAGGGTTTTGAGATCGGTCTGATGATTATTCCGCATACATGGACGCATACAGATCTTTCGACGTTGTCAGTGGGGGATGCTCTTAATGTTGAGGTCGATATGATGGCTAAATATGTGGAGAATCTGCTGCGGTTCTCTCCAGAGGATGCCGTGCGTCGCCTTGGGGGAGAGGGATCATGAAACAGCTTTCTTCTTCTCTAAAAGCAGCTATTGCCGCCGTGCGTGCGGGGCGTATGGTGGTGATGGTTGATGATGAAGACCGGGAAAATGAAGGTGATTTGATCCTTCCTGCGCAGTTTGCGACGGCTGAAGCGATGACGTTTATGGCCCGTCAGGCGTGCGGGCTTATCTGCTTGTCATTGGAAGGTGAGCAAATTGACCGTCTCGGATTGCCGCCAATGGTTGAGCATAATAAAGACCCGCGCGGGACGGCCTTTACAGCGTCTATTGAGGCCGCAACGGGTGTTACGACTGGGATTTCAGCTGCAGATCGAGCGCGGACGGTGCGGGTTGCCGCAAACCCTGATGTGCAACCGGGCGAGATTGTCTCACCAGGGCATATGTTCCCTCTCCGTGCCAATCCTCATGGGGTGATGGCGCGGGAAGGTCACACAGAAGGTGCGGTAGATTTGATGCGCCTTGCTGGGTTGGTGCCCGCGGGCGTTATCTGCGAAATTATGGCTGAAGATGGCACGATGATGCGCCTGACAGCCTTGCGCCAGTATGCCAAGCGTCATGGGCTGCCGTTGATCAGTATTGCAGAGATGCGGTCATGGATTGCCCTGCATGGTCGTGGTGATGTGGGAGAGGTTGAGGCAGTGCTGCCTCAGGAAGAACTTTCTGAGCATGCTGCACTGGCTGTCGCGAATCTACCAAGTGTCTGTGGTGGGGCTGATCTCAAAGTTCATGCTTTTCGTTCTGCTGATGGTGTAGAGCATCTAGCTCTTGTCAAAGGAGATCCAACGCAGGGAACGCCTGTCGTGCGGTTGCACTCTGAATGTGTGACGGGTGATGCACTTGGCTCTCTGCGCTGTGATTGTGGGCCGCAATTGCGTGAAGCGTTGCGCCGTGTGTCTCAAGCGCAAAGTGGTGTGGTGGTTTATTTGCGTGGCCATGAAGGGCGTGGCATCGGATTGGTGAATAAAATCCGCGCTTATGAACTGCAAGATCAGGGCATGGACACGGTGGACGCGAATGAAGCGCTTGGTCTTCCTGTTGATGCACGACAATGGGACGTTGGTACGGGCATTTTACGTGCTCTAGGGGTGACATCGCTGCGTTTGTTGACCAACAATCCTCGGAAAGAACAAGGATTGCGTGACGCTGGGTTTGATGTTGAGGCGGTGGAACGCTTGGACGTGCCATCTAATCCGTTTAATCGCCATTATTTAGAAACAAAAAGAACCCGTATGGGTCATTTTTTGCAGGAGAGCTGAACAATGAGTAAGCATATTGCGACGGCACCAGAAGGGCTTATTTTGTCCCCGTCCCCTAAGATCGCGCTTGTGGTCAGTCGTTTTAATACTGATGTGACGGGCGGCCTCAAAAAAGGGGCGCTCGCTTGGTTGTCTGAACATCACATCGACTCTGTTGATTGTTACGATGCACCAGGCGCATTTGAACTCCCTATCATGGCGCAGCGTTTAGCGCAGACGGGTCGTTATGAAGGGGTTATTTGTCTTGGTTGTGTGATTAAGGGCGATACAGCTCATTTTGAGTTTATCTCGCTAGGGGCAACGGTAGGTTTGATGCAGGCCCAGTTGGCAGCGGAAACTCCGATTTCATTTGGTATTTTAACGACGTATTCGGAAGAGCAAGCGGTACTGCGTTCACGCGATGATGCCCATAATAAGGGGCGGGAGGCCGCGGCTGCTTGCGTGGAGACAGTGTCATTCCTACGGGAAACACCGAAATCCTAACAATAATTTAGGTATTAATCCGAGGGATTCTATTGAGAATTCTCCCTCATTTGCTAGGTTTTGCGCGTTCTTAACCCGAAAGTGAGGAAAATCGCCTGTGATTGATGCTCGTATCTATGTCAGTCACACGAAGGCGTGCCCGGTATTGGACAATGATCTGTTTGTGCCGCTCCAGGCAGGGCGGCAGCAGGCTGATGAGGCCCTGCCGGATATGGTGGGAGATGATACGGGCGACCATATATCCGATCGTTACACTCAGTGGGGGGAGCTAACCTCTCTCTACTGGGTGTGGAAAAATACCCAGCATGATTATGTTGGTTGGATGCAGGCAGCACGGTTGTTGTCTCTTGCCAAAGGTGGAGAAGATGGCGCCTTAGCAGGGTTTTCGCGGCGCTCTATTCGTCATCATGGATGGACGTTAGTGGGGGCACGCTCCCTCTTAAAGCACTACGATATTGTCGTGCCGCGGGCTTATGATGTGCAAGAGATTACCGTGTCACAAGAGGTCGAAACGCCGTATGCCCTTTATGTGCGTGAGGGCGGGACAGCGCAAGAAATCGCTCTTTTATTAAGGATCATTGAGGAGCTTTATCCAGAAAAATACATTCATGCGCTAGAGTTTTTCTATGGGCACTCTATGAGGCCTTGGAATCTATTCGTGATGAAACAGGAGCTCTTTCAGTCTTATGGAGCATTTCTTTTTTCTGTCTTAGAAGCGTTTAAGAACCGTCATGATATGAAAGGGCATATTGGGTGCCAACGTCATAATTGGACTTTTCTGGCGGAATGTCTTTTAAATATCGACATTATTTATCGTTTAGCGGTAGAGCCGGCTTTAAAATTGCGAGAGCAGCCTATCCTGTTTGTGGATGGGAATGATCTCTCTTTTGATCGTCGGAAGGTTCTTTCGCAGCAAGCTGCGCATGCACGGGCGATCAAGACAGCATCCCCTAAAGAGGTGCAACATGGTGGGCACGTTCACATTGTTCTGTCGTTTAATGACCGGTATTTAAAGCCTGCCTGTGCGACAATAAATTCTATCCTCACGCATACGGCAAATAAGAATGACATTACCTTTTATGTGCTTCATGATGAGGGGCTTTCTCAATCAACGATAAATAGAATAGAGGACACCTATGAAGGTGACGCTCATTTTTGTTTTGTGAGAGTAGGGGAGAGTTTTGTTAATAGGTTTCCACTTAATCGAAAAGAAATTAATGTAAATACTTATTATAGACTTTTGTTGCAAAATACTATGCCTTCTTGTGTTGAGAGAATTATATATTTAGATACAGATATTATTGTGTGTGATGATATTGTCGATTTATGGAATTTCCATTTGGATAATCACCTTATGGCGGGTGCACGTGATGAAAGTGGAGCTGTCTGTTCGTGGCGTCTTTTTGGCTCACATATGAATGAGACCTATGTGAATGCGGGAGTTCTTCTTCTTGATCTTAAAAAGGCACGCGAAAAATATGGGAATCTTGATTTCCTGTATGCGCGGTCTTTCTATGAGAATGATGTAAATATTACGATGCAGGATCAAGATATTCTCAATATTGCTTATAAAGATGATATCGCTCTGCTCCCTCTTAGTTGGAACGTGCCTTCGTCTGCTTATTATAGAAAAAGTGCCCATTCCGATGGAGATTACGAGGGGCGGGAGAACTTTTTTTCAGACAAAGAGCGTCAGGAAGCGGTCAACCACCCAAAGATTATTCATTTTACGGGGAAGCAAAAACCGTGGAAGTTTAATAGCATGCACCCGCTGAAGGCGCTTTTTTGGTCATATTTAAGGAAGACCTCTCGTCTTTCTTGGAGAGAATATATTCTCTCTCTTAACAACGCTATAACCATAAAAAAAGGAGCAGTGATACTGCGGCAGAATAGGGATTTTAGGACGTTGTTTTCAATAGAAAATCTTAAGAGAAGCTCATAAGAGCAAAGCCAAAAGGTATTTATGATGATGTATAACAGTGCGGGAGAGGGTTAGGTCATGTCACTTATTGATGCTCGGGTCTATGTGCGGTACTCAGGAGACCATCCTGTCCTCAGCAATGATCTTTTCGTTCCCATTCAGGTGGATGAGGCCCATTATGAGAGAGGGTATGAGCAGTGGGGAGAGCTCGCTAACCTCTATTGGATGTGGAAAAATGTGCGTCACGATTATGTGGGGCTGATGCAAAATAGGCGTTATCTGTCACTTTCGTCGAAATGGAATGAAGACGGTGCTGTTGCACGATTAGAAGGGGGGTTAGTGCACCGTCATGCGTGGACTCGGCGTGGTGCGACGACCCTTTTGCAATCATGTGATGTGCTTATCCCTCATCGTTATTCACTAGAAGATATTAGTCTTTCTGAAGGAGTTTATTCCCCTTACGATTTCTTTATCGAAGAAGGAGGGAGTGCCCGTGATATTGAACTCTTTTTATGTCTTATAAAGGAAAAGCATCCTGAATATTATATTAATGCATTAGAATTTATTTACGGAACATCAATGGTTCCGTGGAATATTTTTGTCATGAAGAGTCATATTTTTCATGGTTATTGCTCTTTTGTATTTTCTGTCATATGTGACATAGAATATTTGTCAGAAAGCGGCTCTTTCCAGAGGAATTTATGGTGTTTGCTTGCTGAGTTCCTAGGGAATATTTACCTAAAAAATCTGTCCGAAAAAGATAGTCGCCTTATTATACGAGAAGCATCGATTATTTATACAGACGATGATGATATTGGCCTCGATTTTAAGAACGTTTCCCAAGAAATTATGTTGCATGAAAAGAGGGTGCATCATGATAAACCGATGGACGTTCTTTATGGAGGCCATATCAATCTCGTTGTCTCTTTTGATGCAAATTATTACAGACCGGCTTGTGCGACGATTAGCTCTATCATTAGACATACGAGAAACACGGATAAAATAACGCTTTATGTTATTCATGATGCTAGACTTTCTGATGATGTGATTAGAAAAGTTATGGCTCGTTATGGACGATTGCTGGAGATTAAGTTTGTTCGTATTGGGGATACCTTTGTTAAATACTTCCCTATGAATAGGAAGCATATTAACGTGAATGCGTATTATAGGCTTCTTATTAGTAGTGTTTTGCCGGAAACGGTTGAACGTGTCATTTATTTTGATACAGATGTTGTTATTTGCGATGATGTAACAAAGCTTTGGAATACAGATCTTCATGGTAAGGTTTTGGGTGGGGCACGTGACGAAGATGGTTTGATTGAATCGCGCCGTCTTTTTGGAGAGAGTTTTAACAATAATTACATTAATTCTGGTGTGCTGCTCTTTGATGTGGCGCGTGCGAAGAAGCGCTATGGCAATCTCGAATTTTTATATGCGGAAGCTTTTTATAAGAATACTCATAATATCACGATGCAAGATCAGGATATTCTCAATTTAGCGTATAAAGAGGATATTTTCATTCTTCCTCTTCGTTGGAATGTCGCCAGTTCCGCCTATCTTTATCAGAGAACGAGCCATGTGTGTGGGCGTGCTGAGGGGGAAGAATACGCTTATACTAAGAAAGAGCATGACGAGGCGCGTCGTAATCCTGCTGTGTTGCATTTCACAGGGCGTCGTAAGCCTTGGCGGGTGAGCTGTATGCATCCCCTGAAGAGCTTATATTGGCGCTATTACCGTGGAGCAGCAGGGTATAGAGCGCTGTTGAAGCGTTATTTATGTCTCAATAATTATTATGTCACTATCAGCAGGGGGCGGCTGTCTGTGCATCTTCCATTTGTGAAGACGTCTTTCTCGGTAAGGCGTTATGCGAACTTTTTAAGGAAGAAGACAGTGTAATATCTTCTTCCGGTATAATGTTAGCGTCGGTACTGAAAATCATACTGCGTAGAAGCATGCGCTTCGTTAATTGCTGTATCGACGAGATGCCGAAGAGAAGAGAGGCTACAGATAGGGTCAGTGGTTTCGGCACGTCCAGTAAGAGCGAGCGCTTGGCAGCGGCATCCGCCCCAATCGGTTTTCTTATGGTCACATGATGCGCATGGCTCTGGCATCCAGTCGGTTCCACGAAAGCGGTTAAAGCTCTCACCATGGAACCAGATATCGTGCAAAGAGCGCTCTCGAACTGTGTCGAACGTCATGTCTGGAATGGTCTCAGCGGCATGACAGGGGAGGACGCGCCCGGAAGGGGCGATATTGACGAAACGTTGTCCCCATCCTCCCATGCAAGGTTTCGGGCGATCAGCGTAATAATCGGGTGTGACGTAATCAATGGTGAGGCCGCCTTTGTCGCTCTCTGTTGCAACATACGCATTGGCACGTTCTAGCTGTTGCGGGGTGGGGAGAAGCGCAAGGCGATTTTTGAGAGCCCAACCGTAATATTGCGTATGGGCCATTTCAATGCGTTGTGCGCCTAAATGGCGGGCAAGCGCGAACATCTCGGGCATGCGGTCAATATTGTTCTTTTGTAAGACAAAATTGAGCGTCAATGGAATTTCGGCGTTTTTAATGAGATGCGCAGCTTTGAGCTTGCGTGGCTGAACATTTTTATACCCGCTGAGACGGTCAGCTTCATCCACGTCAACATCTTGGAAAGAAAGCTGAATATGATCAAGACCAGACACATCAAGAGCCTTCATGGTCTTGTCATTGATCATCACGCCTGAGGTGATGAGGTTGGTATAGAGGTTCAGCTGACGCGCATAGGCGATGAGTTCCATCAGGTCAGGACGCGCCATGGGTTCGCCGCCTGAAAAGTGAACTTGCAAGACCCCCATCTCAGCCGCTTGGTCAAAAACGCGCTTCCATTCTTGTGTGGTCAGCTCTTGGTCTTTGCGCTCTAGCTCGACAGGGTTGGAGCAGTATGGGCAGGCGAGCGGGCAGCGATGGGTGAGCTCAGCGAGGAGGCTCATTGGTGGCGGTGTAATGGGCGTGGTCACAGACGAAGGATCCCTTTCTCTACGAGCTCAGAGAGGAGGGTGAGGACATCATGTGTAATTGTTTCACGTGAAGCATCAAAACTCTGACAGAGTTCGTCCACAATGACGTCAACGGAACGAGTATTATCAACATGGCGTAAGATCGCCGCCGCAATGGGGTCTGCAATGAGGGCACGCTCAGGGGCTTGGATGATCCATTGCTGACGGACTGTGTCATGTTGCAGGCGATACCCCCGTGTGAAACGGGGGACGGAGGACAGGGTGACAGAACTCATGGTGTTGTTGGAATAAAGGCGCCAGGTGGGGTGTGGCCCTCAACATAGGCATAATCGAGAGCATCTAGAAGTGTCCACAAGACGGAGCATTTAAATTCGAGAGCGTCAATAACCTCCTGCTGCTGCTCGACTGTGCGTGCGTGTTCTTTCACGTAGTTCAGCGCAAAGGTCGAATCCCGCGGGGCTTGGGTGAGACGCGGTGCAAAATAGGCCATCGTATCCTCAGAGATGAACGAATAATTGCGCAGCATCCCTTCCATACGCTCCCCAATAATGGTGGGGGAAAAGAGCTCTGTTAAAGACGAGGCAATGGCGGCCAGAATGGAGCGATCCCGCACATAAGCCACATAAGCATCCACGGTAAAGCGTGTGGCCGGGAGAAGGCCGCGTAGGCTTTCTACGTAGGGGGTGTCTAGCCCTAATCCTTCCGTCAGTTTAAGCCAGCGCGCAATGCCGCCTGTTCCGGGTTCTGTGCCGTCATGGTCTTCAATACGGCGGCGCCATTCACGGCGGAGTTCGGTTGTCGGCAGGCGGGCGAGGAGGGTCGCGTCCTTAATGGGGATCTGTGCTTGATAGTAATAGCGGTTCAGCGCCCATGCTTGGAGCTGGCCTTTGGTAAGCTCGCCGGCGTACATGGCTTTATGGAGCGGATGGTTACGATGATAGCGCTCAGCGCCAATCTCGCGTAAGCGGGCTTCTAGGGCGTCGGGAGAAAGTAGGGTGCTCATAAGGCCTCCAGCTGAAATGTCATGCCATCTTCGGCAACAGTCCAGCCCGCTTTTTCAACGGCATGGCGTTCGGGGCTGTCTTCGAGCAAGATGGGATTCGAGTTGTTGATATGGATGAACATTTTGCGGGGCTTTGAGCATGCGGCAAAATGCTTCAATGGCCCGTCATCTCCATTGACAGAGACATGGCCCATGCGATGGCCCGTTTTGGGGCTTAGTCCTGCGCGGATCATTTCATCATCGTCCCAGAGTGTGCCGTCGAAAAAGAGAAGATCTGCGGCTTGAGCGCGTTCCAACAGCTCAGGCGTGATTGACGCGCATCCGGGGATGTAAAGGAGGGTGCGCTGCCCGTCGCTGATGGAAAGACCAAGGCTATCATCTTCCTTCGTGCCGTCCTTTTCCGCGTAGAGCGGCGCTTTGCCGGGAACGGGGAATGCTTCCAGCGTTAAGCCTGATGGTTGGCCATCTTTAAGCGGGAGGGAAAAGACGTGATGGAGAGGAAGGGGGGAGCGTGTGACAATCTCGCGGTCTAACGCCTCAAACATCGGGTTAGCGTCAAGCTGGGCGAGAGAGGAGCGGCTTGCATAGAGAGTGAAGGGTTCACGCTCACGCATCGTGAACAAGCCTACGGTCGTATCAATCTCTGCCCCTGTGAGGATCACGCCTTGGATGGGCGTTCCACGTGGGGAGCCGTGATGCTGGAGGGCGGGGGTTGTCAAAATCTGCTGGCGGAGATCAGGCGAGGCATTGAGGAGAAACCAATGCGTGTTGTCGCCACTAATAGCCAACGAGGCTTGCGTGCGCGGCTTGGCACCGTGGCCTGAGCGCGCTTTAAGACAGGCAGGGGCTGCTGAATTCCATTGGGGGAAACCGCCCCCCGCTCCAGCACCAAGGACAATGACATCCAGCATGAGGGCCCTTTCTGGCGTTGATCATGGCATAAGAAAACAGGGAAGAGGATAAGACCGCTTCCCTGTTTTTAGGTGATGGAAGAGTTACTTCTTTTCACCGCACACATAAGAGTTGATTTCAGCGCCCAATGGGATCTCTGTCACTTTTGGTGTGTTCCAAGCCATGAGATGTCTCCTTTATGACAGGGTTAGACCAACTTTTGGAGGAAGCAGAGGAACCTCCTCGCTGTAAAGCCGATATTACAAAATTATGGGGGCGCAGAGCGTAAAAGTCACGCGATAAACACAGCATTGTGAAGATGTTTTCTGGCCAGAAAAAGAGTCATCCTTTAGGAAGGGCGCATCATAAGGCCATTGGGAAGGAAGAGAGGTCATGCAACAACAAGCGCGCCGTGGGGTTTGTTTGGTCATTTCAGCGCCATCGGGAGCAGGGAAATCGACCATTGCTCAGGCGTTGCGCCAGCGTGACCCGCATCTTTTTACATCTGTGTCTGTCACGACCCGTGCGCCTCGTCCCGGTGAAATAGAGGGGCAGCATTATTACTTCCGCACGATGGAACAATTCCGCGAGATGGCCCAACAAGGGGAGCTTCTCGAATGGGCGGAAGTGTTCGGTCGGGGGTATGGAACCCCACGCGCCCCGGTGGAAGCGGCCCTCGCAGAAGGGCGCAATATTGTGTTGGATATTGACTGGCAGGGCTATCGTTTGATGAAGAAAGCTCTGCCTGACGATGTGGTGGGGCTTTTTGTGTTGCCTCCGTCTCTTGAAGAGCTGGAACGTCGGTTACGGGGCCGGGCCTCTGATAGTGATGATGAAATTGCCAAACGGATGAAGGCGTCTCTCAGCGAAATGTCGCATTGGGAGGAGTTTGAGTATGCGCTGGTGAATGAGACGTTAGAGACGGCCGTTGATGAGGCTGAGGCTGTGTTAAAGGCGGCGCGTCTTGCTAGCCCGAGGCGTATGGATATTGCTGCGTCTTTAAAACCACTACTGTCTTAAAAGCAGCGTTTGTTAAAAGATTAAACGCGCTTTAATGGTGATGCTGTGTTTGTGGGGCTTTCCAGCCTGCTGGGACGTGGTAGAGATAGAGACAATGAGATTCTTACCGTGCGTGCCGATCAGGAGCCTTTCATGACAGACCCGCAGAGCTCACCGCTCATTCTTGCCCTCCCTAAAGGGCGTATTCTCAAAGCGCTGCGCCCTGTTTTAGAGCATACAGGCTTTGAGCCCGCCCCGGATTGTTTGGACGAAAGCAGCCGCCGCTTGCGCTTCCCGACGTCGCAACCGTCTCTCGATGTGGTGCGGGTGCGTTCGTTCGATGTCGCGACATTTGTGGCCTATGGTGGGGCGGATATCGGCGTGTGCGGGGCGGATGTCCTGATGGAGTTCGATTATCCAGACCTCT
This sequence comes from Saccharibacter sp. EH611, assembly GCF_009834765.1. GTDB lineage: Bacteria > Pseudomonadota > Alphaproteobacteria > Acetobacterales > Acetobacteraceae > Saccharibacter. Next base: position 137,514 of record NZ_WVHP01000022.1, read on the forward strand.
ATGCACCGCTTGATCTGGGGATTGGCGGGTGCCGCATTTCTGTCGCCCGGCTTAAAGGGGGCGGCGAGGTGATGCCAGAGGGGCGGTCGCGTTTGCGCGTGGCGACCAAATATCCTGCCATTGCCCGACGCTATTTTGCGTCTCGTGCGGTGAATGCCGAGATCGTTCATCTTCATGGAGCGATGGAACTGGCTCCGGCGCTGGATATGGCGGATGTTATCGTGGACTTGGTTGATACTGGGTCAACATTGCGGGCTAATGGGCTTGAAGAGGTGGATGTTATCGCCCAAGTCACAAGCCGCTTAATTGTCAATCGCGTTGCTCTCAAAACGCGCCCAGAAGAGATTAATGGTTTGATTGAGCAATTCCGTCTGGCGTTGCCGCAGCTTGCTCAGTCGGGAGGGACAGCTTCATGAGACGTTTGGACACACAATCCCCTGATTTTTCGGAAAGTCTTAAAGCGGTTTTAGCTGAACGTGGCCAACAAAGCGGGTCTGTTGTGGAGCCGGTGCGGGCTATTTTGGCCGATATTCGCGAGCGTGGAGATGAGGCTCTTTGTGAGTATACAGAGCGTTTTGACCGTCTTGCCCTTCCCGCTGATAAGCTGCGGTTAAGCGCAGCAGAGGTGGATGAAGCCGCGGCGAAAGTCTCGCCTGAAACGCATGAGGCGCTCGCCCTGGCTGCCAAGCGTATCCGTTCTTTTCACGAAGCACAGCTACCCAAAGATATTGATTATACGGATGAAGATGGCCTGCGTTTGGGGATGCGCTGGACATCGTTGGATGCTGTAGGGCTTTATGTGCCCGGTGGTAAAGCGGCCTATCCGTCCTCTGTGTTGATGAACGCGCTTCCGGCACGGGTGGCAGGAGTGAGTCGTTTGGCGATGTGTGTGCCAACGCCTGATGGTGTTATTAATCCGCTTGTGATGGCAGCGGCTAAACTGTGCGGGGTTGATGAGATTTACCGTGTTGGTGGGGCACAGGCTGTTGGCGCTTTCGCCTTTGGGACGCAGCGCATTGCACCAGTGGATCGTATCGTTGGGCCGGGTAATGCGTTTGTGGCGGAAGCGAAGCGGCAGGTCTTTGGTCATGTTGGCATTGATAGCATCGCTGGCCCTTCAGAAGTCGTGGTCGTGGCTGATGGTGCGAATGACCCACGTCTGGTGGCGATTGATCTGCTGGCACAAGCGGAGCATGACGAGCAAGCGCAGTCTGTGTTGATTACCCAAGATCCAGCCTTTGCTGAGGCTGTCAGCGTTGCGGTTGAACGTGAGCTAGAGACGCTCCCGCGTGCGGAGATTGCACGAAAGAGCTGGCGTGATTGTGGGGCTATTATCACGGTTCAGAATGATGATGAGGCAGCGGAGATCGTGAATCTCTTTGCCCCGGAGCATCTTGAAGTGATGGTTGAAAACCCACGTGCGTTTAGTGCCAAGGTGCGTCACGCAGGGGCGATCTTCATGGGCCGTTTCTGTCCAGAAGCGGTGGGGGATTATGTCGGTGGGCCGAACCATGTTCTGCCAACGAGCCGCACAGCGCGTTTTGCGTCAGGCCTCTCGGTGTATGACTTTCTGAAACGGACCACGACGATTGAGACAGACCTTGAAGGGTTGAAAAAAGTAGGCCCGGCTGGTGCTCGCCTCGCTCGGGAGGAAGGGTTAGATGCTCACGCGATGAGCTTGTCTGAACGGTTAAAATAATGGTGTGTTCTGAGAGAGGAGGCATCCGTGTGCCCCTCTCTCAAACGGTGCTGTATGACGGTTAAGCGCGGAGCTCTTGCAGCACGTTAAATCCCTCAAAAACGGGGCGGCCTAAGGTCAGGGCCGGGCCCTCACCGGCATGACGGTGCGCTTGGCGAAATTGTTCTGACTGTGTCCACGCAATGAACGCATCATGCGATTCCCATATGGTATGGGATGCGTAGAGCGTATGGTCGTCATGCTCGGGGCCACGAAGCAGTTGAAAGCTAACGAAACCCGGAACCGTGTTGAGGAATACCTCACGGTCTTGCCAACGCTGCTCAAAAGCGTCGGAGCAGTCAGGTTTAACGCGGAAACGATTCATCGCAATATACATAACAGAGCCTCAATGTGTCTCAGGACAGAATAGACGGTATGTGGTGGATTGGTGGGGTTTTTTATGGGGCAAGTGCTTCAGTCTGTGTGACGTAAAAAATCCAGCATAATGGCGTTAAAGCTTTCTGGATCTTCAGCATGAAGCCAGTGGTGTGTATTGGGAATGGTGCGGATATGCGCCCGTGGGAAGAGGTGATGGATAAGCCCATGATGCTCGGGCTGAATGTAAGGGGATTTTCCACCACGGATAAAGAGGGTGGGGCCGCTCCAGCGCGCATTGGGCAGGGTATTGGGCCAGTTTTCAATCGTGGGGAAGCTTTGGGCAATTTCATGCAGGCCGATGAGCCAACGGGCAGGAGAGCCGGGCTTAATATTCTGTCCAATCAGCTCCGTCACAGCGGGGTTTTCGGTAATCGGGTCTAAAAAGGAGCGGATGGCTGCCCGATTTTCAAGGGCGGGCAGCGTGAGCGCATCCAGTTTTTGGACGAGCGCATTTTGCCCATGATGCATCGGAGCTGGTGCAATATCGGCTACGAGAAGTTGTTGCACGCGATGAGGGGCGTGGAGCGCGATGGTCATAGCGACTTTGCCACCCATTGAGTGCCCAACAAAATCTGCTGATGAAATATTGAGATGATCCAATGTTTCGAGCACATCATGAGCCATATCTGGATAGGTCAATCGTCCGTGCTCGCTGTTGCCGTGTGAGCGGAGATCAAGTGCAACGGTATTGAAATAAGGGCTGAGAGCGCGTTGGAGCATCCCTAAATTACGGGCCCGCCCGAAAACACCATGGAGCAACACCACGGTTGGTGCGTGATCATTGCCAGTATCGTTGCGAATGATGGACGCGAGCTTCATAGAAAACCTTATGGTAAGAAAATTGTGGGCCCAAAATGTTCGTGGAGCTTCTTATCTAGGAAGTAGGTGACTGCTTTCCCATAGTGCGAGGGCATCATATGTGAAGAAATTTGAAAAGATTTTTGTCAACAGGGCCTAGGACTGTGAAGAATGTGGAATGTTAACAACATGACATCTCTTCTTACTTTAGGAGAAGAGGAAATCTGTTAAAATATTTTGAGATAAGATAGATTCTGCAATGATGAGAAGCTTTCAAAAGGATAGTATAATGGATATTAAAATTTATGTATGTCATCATAAAGACGGTACGATTTATAGAAATAAATATTTTGAACCTATTCAGGTCGGTCGTGCTCTTTCTCATAAAGTCATTAATGGTATTATTGGTGATGATACGGGAGATAATATTTCTTCTAAAAATAGAGAGTGGTGTGAGCTTACAGGTTTATATTGGATATGGAAAAATACGAATCATGATTATGTAGGTATAAATCATTATAGAAGGTACATTATTTTCGAAAGAGATTATTTTAATAAAATAAGTTTCTTTGATAAAAAAATAGATAAAATTTCTTGTTTTTCCAAAGGGATTGAAGAGATTTGTTATGATCATTCTATTGTTCTTCCTCCTTTGTTGGATGTAGAGGATTTTTCATCAGATAATGTATATAACCATTACTGTGAACACCATTACAAAAAAGATATTGATGTTGTTATTTCTATTGTAAAGAATAAACATAAAGATTATTATGATTATGTTATTATGGCTATGAAAAGTAAAGAGTGTGTTTTTGGCAATTTGTTTGTTATGAGAAGAGATGTTTTAGATGAATATTGTTCATTCTTGTTTTCTGTTCTTTTTTCAGCAGAAAGTATTATTGACACAACCGAATATGATTCTTACCAAAAACGTGTGTATGGCTTTTTATCAGAGCGTTTACTTTATGCTTTTTTACTTAAGAAAAAATTCTATGATAAAAATGTAAATATTATACATGTTGGTCAAGTTGTTTATCTCGATGCAGGTTTTGTGGCGAGAGTGGTGCGTATGGTGAAACCTAAATGGCGAAAAAGAAAGAAATTAGGACTTTACCGGAATAAATAACAACACACTTACAACGATCAAGAAAAGTATAATTGAATAAATATCACAATGTGGTAGGTGTTTATGAATTGAGATCACTGCGGCAATGGTTTGTCTTGGTGATGAGATTTTAAGGTGATGTATGTCTGACCGTGCTTCTGTATCCCGTCGCGCTCTGTTGTTGTCCTCACTAGGAGGAATGGCCTTCTTTAGTGGGGGGCGTGCGCTTCATGCTGCTGCGATGGGTGAGGATGGAATGCAGTGTCAGGCGGTCGGGAGCGGCAAGGTGCCCCCTATCCCCGGTGCGCCGCGTAAGCTGACGATCGCATGGAATGAGGATTCCATTTGCACGTCTGCTGTTCCGGTGGCGAAGGAAAAAGGCTTTTTCAAAAAATATAACCTTGATGTTGATTACGTAAATTTTGCGGGATCAACTGATCAGTTGCTTGAGACGTTATCGACTGGGAAGGCGGACGGTGCGCCGGGGATGGCGTTGCGTTGGCTCAAACCCTTGCAACAGGGCTTTGCGGTAAAGCTGGTTGCAGGGCTTCATGCGGGGTGCATTTACCTCATGACATCGCAGAAGTCTGGTGTGAAAAACCTAGCAGACCTCAGGGGAAAGACCGTAGGTGTGGCTGATATTGGTGGGCCGGATCGAAATTTCTTTGCTATTCGCTTGAAAGAGGCGGGTGTTGACCCTGAAGAGGATGTGCAATGGCGTCAGTTCCCATCTGATTTGCTGCCTATCGCGTTGCAGCGAGGGGATGTGCAGGCCATCGCCAATGATGATCCGGTGGCTTATTTGCAGCGTCGCCAGTTCAATCTCTTCGATCTTGATAGCAATATGGCGGGTGAGTGGGCTAACCATGCATGCTGTGTGATTGGGCTGCGTGAAAAGCTGGTGAAAGAAGAGCCCCATGTTGCCGCAGCGGTGGCGAGCGCGATTTTAGAAGCGGGGGCTTGGATCCCGTGCCACCCAGAGGAAGCGGCTGCTGTCTTCCAACCTTTTGCTCCGAAGGTCAGTCAAGCGGATCTCGCACAGATGCTGCGGATGCAAGGCCATCATCATCAGGTCATTGATGGGCCGTTCCGTGATGAGGTGATCCGCTATGCTGAAGCCCTTAAGGGGATTGGGGTTTTCCGTCCGTCCTTTAATACAAGCCGTTATGCAGATCGTGTGACGCAGGATTTGCTGGGATGAGTCGCGTGACGTCAGCACAAAAAGCGGAACAACCGTCTTTTAAAGCGCTGCTATGGCGTTGGGGGGCAGGCCCTTGTTGGGCTTTGGCAGCCTTGCTGACATGGTGGCTTCCTGATGGCGATGACTTTCCCGATACGACGTTACTAGCTGGACTTTTTCTGGCCTGTGGCGTGGTGTTGCTCGTCCTCGCAGCGTTGAAGCGCCTTCGTTATTGGGCGCCGTGGAGTGCGGTTCTTGGGCTTGGCCTTGGTGCATGGGAGGTGGTTCAGGCCAAATTCCTCCTTCTGCCACGCCCCTTCTTTGGCACGCCGCAAGATTTGCTCGATGTCTTCCTGACAGACTGGAAGCGCCTTGGCGATAGCCTGCTGCACTCTCTGCTCTTGCTCCTGATTGGTTATGGCATAGGGGCCTGTGTGGGGATCGCTGTGGGAATGGCGCTTGGGCGGTCATTACGGTTTCGCTATTGGGTGCGGCCCATTATGCGGGTCATTGGGCCTTTGCCGCCTGTTGCGCTGTTGCCGCTGGCGTTTGTTATTATGCCGTCCACGCGTTTAGCAGGCGAGGCCCTGATGGCGCTATCGGCTGGTTTTCCGGTCGCCGTGTTGACATGGTCGGGTGTCGCGGCGGTGGATCCGGCCTATTATGATGTGGCCCGCACAATGGGCGCGAAAGATCGCTTTCTTGTGCTGCGTGTCGCCTTGCCAGCTGCGACGCCGCAAATTTTTGTTGGGCTCTTTATGGGGCTGGGCGCTTCTTTTTCCATGCTTGTTGTGGCGGAAATGCTGGGTGTGAAATCTGGCTTGGGCTTTTACATGCAATGGGCGCAAGGATGGGCCGCTTATCCGAACATGTATGCCGCGTTGCTGGTGATGGCACTCATGTGCACAAGTTTGATGACCTTGCTCTTTAAGCTGCGTGATTATGTATTGAGATGGCAGAAGGATGGGCTGAAATGGTAAAGACAGCAGCGACACAGCCCGCTCTAAAACCGCTGAGCCTGCATATTGATCATCTCAATCATGGGTATGAGGCCCAAGGGGCGATGCGCCCCGTGTTGGATGATGTCAGCTTTGATGTGGCACCGGGGGAGTTTGTCGCTCTTCTCGGCCCTTCAGGCTGTGGGAAATCAACCTTGTTACGTCTGATCGCCGGGCTGGAGGTGCCCTTATCAGGCACGATTGAAGCAGATGGCCGAGAGATTACCGGCCCCGGCCCTGATCGGATCGTGATGTTCCAAGACCCCACGCTTTATCCGTGGCGCACGGTGGAAGAGAATGTGACGTTAGGGTTGGATATTCATAAAAAGCGCGACCCGAAGATTGTGCGTGATGCGCTCCAGCTGGTGGGATTGGAGAAAGACGCGTCATCATGGCCGCATCAGCTCTCTGGTGGCATGGCGCAGCGTGTAGCTTTGGCGCGGGCCTTAGTGAATAACCCGCGTATGCTGATCCTTGATGAGCCGCTGGGTAAGCTCGACAGTCTAACGCGTTTGACGATGCAAGGGGAGATCAGGCGTTTTTGGCAAAAGCGAGGTTTCAGCGCGCTCATGGTCACCCATGATGTGGAAGAGGCATTGTTGCTCGCGACCCGTGTTCTGGTGTTTAGCCCTCGTCCTGCACGCATTGTGAGTGACCGACCTATTGATCTCTCTGCCGAACAGCGTCATCGTGATGATCCGCATGTGATTGCGTTACGGCGCGATATTTTAGAACAGCTTGGCCATAGTAACGATTGGTAAGGCACGCTTTCGCCCCTTAGAGGAGTATGGATTATGACAGAACCGTCGCTTCATCCGGAAACCCTGGCCCTTCATGGTGGGTGGCGTGCGGATCCGACAACGGGTTCTGTCGTGCCTCCCATCCATCAAACCACGTCGTATCAATTCGCCAATGCAGAGCAAGCAGCTAATCGCTTTGCGCTGAAAGAACTGGGCACAATCTATACGCGGCTGGGCAATCCCACCACCGATGTGCTGGAGCAGCGTCTTGCAGCGCTTGAGGGCGGTGTTGCGGCCGTGGCTGTTGCCTCTGGGCAGGCTGCCTCGGCCACGGCGGTGCAGAATATTGCGCGAGCTGGCGATAATATCGTCAGTGGGACAGATCTGTATGGCGGGACATGGAATCTCTTTGCCAATACGCTCAAAAATCTGGGTATTGAAGTGCGGTTTGTCGATCCTTCTGACCCTGACGCGTTTTTAAAAGCTAGCGATGAGCGGACGCGGGGCTGGTATATTGAAACATTGCCGAACCCTAAGCTGATTGTGTGCCCCATTGAGGAGATTGCAACGCTTGGGCGGGGTCATGGGATTCCTCTGATTGTTGATAATACAGCGGCACCTCTCTTAGCGCGCCCGCTTGATTATGGCGCAGCGATTGTTGTGTATTCCACCACGAAATATATTGGCGGACATGGCACCTCTATTGGTGGCATGATCATTGATGGTGGGAATTTCGACTGGGAAAAAGCTGGAGAGCGCCAGCCGTTGCTGAATACGCCTGACCCCAGCTATCATGGCGCTATCTGGACGGAAGCCGCGAAACCGCTGGGCCCGATTGCGTATGCATTGCGGGCGCGGGCGGTGATCTTGCGCGATATGGGGCCAGCATTGTCGCCCTTTAATGCGTTTCAAATTCTGCAAGGGGTGGAAACGCTTCCCTTGCGTATGGCGCGCCATAGCGAGAATGCCCAAGTCATCGCCGCGTTCTTGCAGAGCCAAAAAGATGTAGAGCGGGTGATTTACCCCACTTTCCAAGAAGGGGATGCGCTTAAACGTGCTCAGAAATATCTCCCGCGTGGTTTTAGCGGTCTTGTCGGGATTGAGCTTCGTGGTGGGTATGAAGCAGGGCAGCGCTTTATTGATGCGCTGCGGCTCTTTTACCATGTCGCTAATATTGGCGATGCACGAAGCTTGGCCATTCACCCGGCCTCAACAACGCATTCGCAATTGTCGGAAGAAGAACAGCGTGCGACAGGTGTTTCTCCCGGTTATGTAAGGCTCTCTATTGGGTTAGAACATCCCGATGATCTGAAAGCTGATCTCACACAGGCTCTACAGGCGGCTGCTCGCTAGGGGTGATTGGATTGTGCCTTGTTGTTTGATGGGTGTTGAGGCCCATTAAGGCGACTTAGGAGATTAGGATTGGGATGCGCGTTGGTGCGTAGTGTTGCGCCGTCAGCATGTGACGCATAACGTCCTCGCGTACCCGGCCATTGGCGATAGAGAAACAGTAATACTCACATGGTTGTCATCCACTCTTATTGTATCCGGGCCTTTGGGATCGGTTAGAGGCGTTGTGACAGCCGATAGCTCGTGTTTGTGATGAACGAGAGGCTTGGGCACTTCTATGTAGGGTGAGGGAATGGCATTCAGTGGGCCTTCCTTTGCTTGGGTGCGGTAGAAGCCATCGAATAAAGGCCCTGCATTATAGCCTGTCGTCCTAATGGTGCAGGCACATATGTGCCAACGCACCCGACATATTTATGGCACTAGTGCAATGAACATGTTGTGCGGAGATAACAGCGACAGGTGCTGACCCGTGCACGGCGGAAGAGGGTGTTGTTCTACTCAAGCGGAGGAAGTGCACAGAAGGGCAATGACGCATCATGGCTCGTATATGTTGGGTATTTTGGGTTAGAGACGTTGTATAGTTGGTAAGGCGGCGGGGAATGCCCTCCTGAACTCTGAGGGCGGTGGTAATGCGACGACAAAACGCTGTTTTTGCTCTGTCTTAGAATAGCCCCTCTTTCTATGATAGAACTGGCGCCCAGCCCATGTGGGCCAATAAACCGGAGGGGAGAGATGGGGCGCTTGTCTGAAGGCTGGGGACGTCGTGTCGCGTTGCATGTGCCGCCTGCTTTGCGTGTTTTGGTGCGCAAAAGTGAGGTCTGGCTGACGATCCTTGCCGGATGTGTCGGGGCGCTGGGCGGCCTTTGCGTCCTGATCGTGACAAACATCACTCTTCTTGCTCATAGTGTTCTTTATGGTCTGCATAATGGCGGTCGGCTTTCGGGATTGCCTTCTCTTCCATTATGGCGATGTGTGTTGGCTCTCGGTGGTGGGGGCCTTGTGGTAGGGTTGTTTGGTCTTTTGGTGAGCCGTTTGCTTAACCGGCGGCCTGTGGATCCGGTGGAGGCGAATGCCCTGCATGGTGGGCGTATGTCTGTGCGTGAAAGCTTACTGTTGGTCATGCAAACTATTCTGTCCAATGGGGCAGGGGCGTCGATCGGTCTTGAAGCAGGTTATACGCAGATTTCTGCTGCTTTAGGGTCGCGTATTGGGCAGGCTTTTCGTGTGCGGCGTGAAGATTTGCGTATGTTGGTTGGTGCGGGTGCGGCAGGAGCCATTGGGGCGGCGTTTGATGCCCCAATCGCTGGCGCTTTTTACGCCTTTGAGTTGATTATTGGCACATATTCTATTGCAGCTTTGTGCCCTGTTGCGGTGGCGTCTGTGGTGGGTGTGGGGGTCATTCACTTAGTCCACGGTCATCATGCGACGAATGCCCTGCATGAGAATTGGCATATGGGGTGGCATGATTGCACGGGTGTGGCAGTGCTGAGTATTTCGTGCGCCCTCAGTGCTATTGCGATGATGTATTGTGTGACGCAGACAGAAGCCTTTTTTCGTCGCTTTCCATTGCCAGCATGGGGGCGCCCTGTTTTGGGGGGCGCTCTTGTCGCGTTGATTGCCGCTCCTTATCCATCCGTGCTGTCGGCTGGCCATGCGGGGATGGGGCGTGTGTTGGCCGGGGAGGTCGTGCCTCAGGTTGCGCTCTTGCTGTTCGTGATGAAAGCATTGGCTTCATGCTTGTCGATTGGGGCGGGTTTCCGTGGAGGATTGTTTTTTGCGTCGCTTTATCTTGGAGCCCTTGCTGGAGAAGGCTATGGGGCTCTTTTAGCCCCTTATGGGTTGGCCCCGGATAGTTTGGCCATTTGCGCTGTTTTGGGGATGAGCGCGATGGCGGTGGCTATCATTGGCGGCCCCATGACGATTATCTGCATGATGCTCGAAATTACCGATAATGCGTCCATTGGGGGTGGTGTTGTGCTGGCTTCTGTTCTGTCTTTGCTGACGGTTCGGCGGCTCTTTGGGTATAATTTTGCAACATGGCGCTTCCATTTGCGTGGGGAGACGATTCGTTCAGCCGTGGATGTGGGCTGGATGCGCTCGCTGACAGTTCAACGTCTGATGCGTGACCGGGTGCGGAGTCTCCCTGTCTCTGCAACTGTTGCGCAGGCACAAGCACTTTACCCGCTTGAGACGGGGCAGCGTATTATCGTGATGGATTCGGAGGGGCGGTATGAGGGTATGGTTTCGATTGCCGAGCTGCATTTAGCCCCACCGTCAGACAAGCCGATTGGGCAGCTTGCTCATTTTAAGGACGCCGTGCTGCTCCCGACGATGAGCGCACGCGATGCCGTTGAAGCTTTTGCTGACGCGGAGGCGGATGTACTGGTGGTGGTGGAAGACCACCAGTCACGCCAAGTGGTTGGGCAGCTTAGTGAGCAATACACTCTCCGTCGTTATACGGCCGAGCTTGAGCGCTGTCGTCGGGAGCTCGCGGGTGAGGATCATTTTTCTGTTTAATAAGAAATTAGAATGTCAGGCTTGGCAAAGGCCGTCCGTGAAGAGCAGGGTAGGGGGACGTGATTTTGAAACAAAGGAGCCTCGTCGATGAGTGCAACGGTTGAACAACGTCTTGCTGAACTTGGCATCACTCTTCCCAAGGCAGCAGCGCCGGTAGCGAATTATCGCCCAACGATGCAGACAGGGCAGATTTTGGTTGTTTCTGGGCAGTTGCCGCTTGTGGCTGGAAAGCTTCTCTATACCGGGAAATTGGGGAAAGAGCTTTCTAATGAACAGGGGATTGAGGCTGCGCGCGCCTGTTTAGTGAATGTTGTTGCGCAGATTAAAGGGGCGCTGGACGGTGACCTTTCCCGCGTGCGTCGTGTTGTGCGGTTAGGCGGGTTTATGGCGTGCACACCAGATTTTACCGATCATGCTGCGGTGATGAACGGGGCCTCTGACTTGTCTGTTGCTATTTTTGGGGAGGCGGGTGCGCACGCACGGTCTACCGTTGGGGTGCCAAGTTTGCCGCTTAATGCTCCTGTAGAAGTTGAAGCAATGGTTGAGGTCGCGTAACAGCGTTTTGCAGGTAGGAATTATGACCATATAATGTCTGCCAGCATGAAGACATATTTAACCATTAGAGGATGACATAAAATTATGAGCGATACGGTTCCTGATCGTCTCTCGATTTATCCCGATAGCCCTCATTTTAACGAAGAGGTGCTTCGTCGCGGGATTGGTGTGCGCTTTAAAGGAGAAGAGCGCACCAATGTTGAGGAATACTGCCTCAGTGAAGGGTGGATTCGTGTGGCCGTGGGGCGTACGTTGGATCGTAAAGGACGCCCCATGACCCTGAAACTGTCAGGGCCGGTCGAAGTCTGGTTTAAGGAAGAAGAAGCTGCTTCCTAAATAAAGACATATGAGGAGAAGCCGGTATGGTAGAGGCACATTCCGTAGAACGTTTTACGGTTGTGATTGTTGGTGGTGGTGCAGGAGGAATTTCTGTTGCCGCCCGATTGCGACGCCGAGACCCGCATATTACCATTGCGGTGATTGATCCGTCAGCAACGCATGCCTATCAGCCGGGTTGGACTCTTGTCGGGGCGGGTGTGATGACATCCGCCCAGACGTTACGCCAAGAAGGCGGACTGATCCCTCAGGGTGTGACATGGCTGCGTGAGGCGGTGCAGTCCTTCCAACCAGATGAGCAGTCTGTCATGCTGGAGAATGGCCAAGTCGTTGAGTATCAACGTTTGATTGTCTGCCCAGGTATCCAGCTTGATTGGGACAGCGTAAAAGGCCTGAAAGAGACATTAGGCCGCCATGGTGTCACCTCGAATTATGACCGCGATAGTGCTGCCTATACATGGGAGTGCGTCCGGCATTTAGGCCAGGGAAAAGCGATCTTTACGCAACCACCGATGCCGATTAAATGTGCGGGTGCACCACAGAAGGCCGTCTATCTATCGTCAGACTATTGGCGACGTGAGGGGGTGCTTCATCATATTAATGTGCAGTTTTGCCTAGCGGGTGGGGCGTTGTTTGGCGTTCCTTATTTTGTGCCATCTCTCCAAAAAACGATGGATTATTACGGGGTAGATATCCACTATAAGGAAAATCTTATCGCCGTTGATGGAGAGAAGAAGGAAGCGACTTTCCAGAAAGTAGGCACTGATGAAACGGTGGTGCGGTCTTTTGACATGTTACATGTTGTTCCACCACAAAGTGCGCCGGCGTTCGTTAAAAATAGTCCGTTAGCGAATGACAATGGCTGGTTGGATGTCGATCCTCATACATTGCAGCATAAACGTTATGCGACGGTTTTTGGTCTTGGTGATGTGTTGGGGACGAGTAACGCAAAAACAGCCGCAGCAGCGCGCGATCAGGCTCCGATTGTGGCGGGGAATGTGCTGAATTCTCTTTCCGGTAGTCCGTTAACAGAACAGTATGATGGATATGGGGCGTGCCCTTTGACCGTGTCCTACGGGCGTGTTGTGCTGGCCGAGTTCCTTTATGATGGGAAGGTTGCCCCAACATTCCCATATGATCAGCGTAAACCCAGTCGTTTTGCGTGGCTGCTAAAAACGCAGATTTTCCCGCGTCTATACTGGAATGGTATGCTTCGTGGGGTGGATCCACGCGTGACCCATAAAGTGTTAAAAGACACGTAGTAGGGGGCTGGTTCATCCCTTTTGTTCCATACAGGGGGCGCTCAGTAAATATGGTGGTGACGTGTGGCACGATCGTTCGTTTCTGTTTAGCGCGTCACATGTCGCTACCATCATAAAGAGTAAAAAAGGGTGGAGTAGGCTGTCGTCATCAAAGGTGAAAAATGGCCTCTTCACTCTTTTGTTCGTATGAAGAGTGTTTTCTTAAAGAGCGGGATAAAGGGGCACTTGTCTCAGGTTTGCTGTCGCTTAAGCGTTTATTGTCGTCTATAGGCAATAACTTCTTGGGCAATAAAAAGAATTACGCCTATAGTTGTTGGTCTATGAAGCAAAATTCGCCACCGTTTCTTGACGCTCAGCCGTCTTCTTCCATGCATCCGGCAGGATTAGTGTCTGTGCCGGGGCGAGCCGCTTTTTGGCTGCGGCGTTTTCTGGCCTTTGTTGGGCCGGGTTATATGGTGGCGGTGGGGTATATGGACCCCGGCAATTGGGCGACAGACCTTCAAGGTGGGTCTGAGTTTGGCTATACGCTGCTCTTTGCTATTTTGTTGTCCAATATCATGGCCGTGATATTGCAGGCGCTGTCCGCTCGACTGGGTGTCGTGACGGATCATGACTTGGCTCAAGCATGTCGGGCTTGGTTACCGGGATGGATGCGCCTCCCCTTGTGGCTGACCTGTGAAGTTGCGATTATTGCTTGTGATCTTGCTGAGGTTATCGGCACGGCTGTGGCTTTGCAGCTTCTATTTGGCTTCCCCATTTTGGTGGGAACGGCGATCTCCGTTCTTGATGTGTTTTTAGTGCTGCTTCTTATGCGGCATGGCTTCCGATGGTTAGAAGCATTTGTGATGACCCTTCTGGGGATCATTGCCGTGTGCTTCGGGATACAGATGGTCGCCTCATCACCAGATATTGGCGAGGTTTTTCAAGGTTTTCTGCCCTCTTCCACGCTTCTGACGCAGCCTGATATGTTGTATATCGCCATCGGCATCGTGGGTGCGACGGTGATGCCGCATAATTTATATTTGCACTCTTCTCTCGTGCAGAGCCGCAATTATGATCGTACGCTTGAGGGGCGGAAAGACGCGCTACGCTGGGCAACATGGGATAGCACGATTGCGCTCACCTTAGCCTTGTTTGTGAATGCGGCTATCCTCATTGTTGCGGCGGCGGCCTTTTACCGAACGGGGCATCATGACGTTGCAGAGATTAGCGATGCATGGCGGCTTCTTTCCCCTATTCTGGGCTTTGGTCTGGCCTCTACTCTTTTTGCGGTGGCACTGCTGGCAGCTGGTACGAATTCGACGGTGACGGGTACGCTAGCCGGACAAATTGTGATGGAAGGCTTTTTAAAGCTGCGCCTTCCCTATTGGGCACGGCGTATGGTGACGCGTGGCCTTGCCGTGTTGCCTGTGGTGGTGATTGTTGGGCTTTATGGACAGAGCAAAGTCGGAGCTTTGCTGGTTTTCAGTCAGATTGTCCTTTCCATGCAGCTGCCTTTTGCGGTGATTCCGTTGGTCTATTTTGTGTCTCATAAACGTATCATGGGGGCGTTACGTCTCTCACATCCTCTTATGGTTGTGTCGTGGGTGATTGTTGGCATTGTCGTGGTGCTCAATGGAAAGCTTCTGTGGGACGCTGTTTTTTAAGACAGGGTGTTCGCTTGATCATGACGAAATTCTTTCCCTAAAAGGATAAAGCCTAGATTATTGATGGGCTGATGATGGCGTGTATCCGTTGCGCTGAGAATATCGCGGTACGTAAAAGTATCGGTGTCATTCTCAGTTTCGTTGAAGGCATTAATTTCAGTGATAATCAGGTTATTTTCACGCACGATATAGATGACTTCAATAGGGTGGATCACAAAGGTGATCCGCCTAGTCGGGGCGTCATCGTCTTTGTAGGTGATCGCTAGGCGGCTTGGTTGTGCATGCGTTGCATATAATTTTTCTGGTTCGGGAAGAAAAAGGCTTGGTGGTTGGATAACGAGACCGTTTTCTAGAATAACCTTATTGTCATTGGATTCTTTGGCCAAGTTTAACATGCCATTTTGAAGAGGAATGGTTGGGGAAGAAATGGCGTCTTGTTGCGCTTTCTTTTTCTTCTTATGAGCTGCGAGTATGACGCAAAGCAGAACCATGACGAATGAAATAGCTGCAGCATAGAAGAGATTGCTGGGAAATGGGATTAGGCCAGTGAGGGTATAAAAAAGTGATATAAGACAGGTGACGATACCCCAGACCATGATCCATTTTGTCATTCCTTGGCCCCTTCCATTATTCCCGCGTGCATCTGTGACCCTTCTTGGCGGAGATAGGGTAAAAACGCATCCTTTTTCTGTATTATTGGGGCATTTTGAAGATCATCATGATGGTTCAAACAAGCGGTGAGGGGATGCCTTGAAGAGCGGCGTTGCCTTGGCTGTTTGGTTGTCCACATGGAGACTATATTTAAGCCAGACGTTTGTTACGCCTTGTTTTCCTTCACACATTTCATCCCTGATGATGGGAGGAAAATCCTATTGTTGACAAGATACATCTCTATCCCACGCACAGGTATTTTTAGACGTCAGGAAGGACGACAATGTTTTTGGATGCATTCCAGAACGACGATATTCATACAATGAGAGAAAAGTTATTTGCTCGGTTTTATACGGCTGGTGGAGATGGTCATGTCCCTAACATGTGGCAAGAACAGGCCATGAGGTTTTTGGAAGCTCTTTTTACGCCTTTGTCGTATTTGGTGGAATTTGGCATTTTATCCCCTAAATTTACGACGCTTCGTGATTATCTTGAGCTCCCTCACATAGAAAATCTTGCATGGTCTGGCGTGGTTTCAGGAGGGGTGGCGGTCTCTATTGATCTCAAAGAGGGAGATGGTAGGTGCCAGCGTCTTTATCGTGTGATGATCGAGAAATGTCGGTCTTTAAGGCGCTATCTTGAGCGTCTTTCAGGCCGTTGGACGGCTGGGGCAGAAGAAAGCGTTCCTCAAAGGAAAAGAGATGTGGAAGACCGTCTTCGTGTGCTGAAACATCACCGTTATATTACTGAAGAGATCAAGATGGAAATGGCTCGACTACTTTGAGGGAACGTGCCTCATACATGTGTTCCCATGCATTGAGCGATGTTTAGCTGGAAGAGCTTGGGAAAAGGCCTCTGCCTCGCTGAACGGTTTATCGGCAGAACGGGATAGTAAATGAGCGGGCTTGTTGCCCGCTCATGAGGGGTTACTCGCTGTCTTGCTGTGACGATGTTGGCAGCAAAACCGGGATGAAGAACAACGAGCATAGCAATGTGCAGCCGAGTGATAATAGGAGAAGCCGCCCCATGCTGGCTGTTCCCGGATGGGCTGACAAAGCAAGCGACCCAAAGGCGGAACCTGTTGTCAGGGCTGAAAAGAGCACGGCTCGTGCGGTTGGGGAGGCCAATGGATGGCGGATCCCTGCACGCCAATTCATGACAAAATAAATATTAAACGACACGCCGACGCCAAGGAGGAGCGGCAGAGCGATAATATTCGCGTAATTCAGCGGTTCTGGTATCGCCACAATTAAGATGACGGTGAGTAAGGACGAGAGAATTAAGGGGATGAGGACGAGGAGACTATCGACCAACCGGCGGAGTGTTACCAATAAAATAAGTGCAATACCGATGATGGCGCATAATGCTGCAATCAGGAAGGCATGCGTAATGGTGTGCGCACTCTCCGTAATCTCCAAAGCAGGGCCCGCAATGGTAGGGTTTACGGTGCGAAGCTCTGTAATAAAGCGATGGAGTGTTTCGGGGTTAGACATTTGCCCTTTTGGGTGGATGACCAAGCGATAATGCCCATCAGGGGAGAGATAATTGGCGCGAATATCGTCAGGAATATCGTTTAGCCCAACGGGTGATGGGGTCAGCACTGTGCGAAGCTGTGAAAGCTCGTCTGGCAGAAAGCGTGTTAAAGCGGCATTTGCTGCCATAACCGTTGCATCTGGTGCCTGTGAAAGACGCTCAAGAGCCTCGCGCAACGTGCGTAATGGTGGGGTAAGCGCTTTGTCGCTTAGGGCACCTAAACGCTGGCTTGTTGCATGTGCGGCATCACGAAGTTCTTGCGCAGAAGGCGGGGCAGCAGGATGGGGAACGGTGAGGGTGGGGAGCAAAATATCAGCCGCATCATGCAAGAGCTGAAACTTCGTGTTTTGGTCTTCAGGGACGAGCGCACCAAGCCATAGGACATCATGCACACTTGGAAGGGCACTAAAGGCTTTCGCTTGTTTCTCAGCTGTTTCTTTGTCTGCCACCAATACCTGTGCATTATAAGGGGTGGTGAGAGGATTAGCCTCTAACAGCGTGAGCGCCTTCATCCCTTCTGTATTGGGGTTTTTGGTATGCAACGGGTCTGAGTCGAACGACAAGAAAGGCGTAAGCCCTAAGCCTGTGAGGCCCAAGAGTGCAAAGACGCCTAATAATGGACGACGATGCCGCCGTAAGAACAGATCAACGGGCAGCAGACGGGATGTGGCACGTTTACGGGCAACAGGTTGCGCACCCAATAAGGTCAGGAGCGCAGGCAACAGGCTCAACGTGCAGAAGAAGGCGATGATCATCCCAGCCCCGGCAATCAGGCCAAGCTGCGCGACGCCAACAAAGCTGGTGGGGGTGAAGCCCATAAAGCCCGTAGCGGTGGCGAGTGCTGCGATAAAGATCTGCCCACCACTTTCTTTTCCGGTTCGCTCAATGGCGTCATGAGCAGAAAGAGGGCGGCCATCGTGGTTTTCTTGGCTGCGGAAACGGACGCCATATTGAATGGCAAAGTCCACCGCAATTCCGACAAAGAGAATGGCAAACGCGACGGAAATCAGATTAAGCGTGCCGACCGCAACAGCTGCGAAGCCCGTGGTGAGAAGCAATCCTGAGATAAGGGTCAGCAAGATCGGCACAATCATCCGCCAAGAGCGCACAGCGAGAACGAGCCAAAGGGTGACGAGGGCGAGAGAGAGGATGAGACCCAAAACCATGCCGCTCGCAACGGTTGAGAACTCCTCATCATTCAGTTTGGCTTCTCCCGTAATCAGAGCAGAGGCGCGTTTTGCTTTCACCGTTGGGAGCTGGTTAAAAGCAGCGCGCATGGCCTCTGTAGAAGCAGCGGATGGTTCAAATGAGGAAAAATCAACACGCGGTTTAGTGACCACAAACTGATAATGCCCGCCCATTTCTTGAAGCTTACCAGCCAGCATGGTCTGCCATGAGAGCGGTTGTGCGTCCCCGCGTGACGCATGGTCTAATGTGGTGGCCATGGTGCCAAGAGCGCTTGCAAAGCTTGCGGGCAGTTCTTGGCCATGTTGAAGGCCCATAGCCATGAGCCCGAACGTACTAAAAAGGCCACGAGCCGAAGGATCAGCGGCTAAGGAGCCGAGAAATGGCTGTGCAGCAATGGTGGAATCCAAGACAGGCTCAAGCGTGTCAGTGTCTAAAAAGAGGAGACCATTGCGGGTATAGTACGGATTTGCGTCTGGTTCGGTAACAGAGACAAAATGCGCTTTATCGGCCTGCAGAGAGAGGGCGAGCTGATGGGCTGTCTCACGGCCTTCCTCTGGGGTAGCGGCATCAATAATGGCGACTAAGGTGCCCTTTTCCCCCGGGAATTGGTGCTCAAGGGCTGTGTTGCGCTGCTTCCAAGGCAGTGAATCAGCAAAAAGCTTGTCTGTCTCGGTGGTGATACCGAGCTGGTTCATGCTGAGCCATCCCGCTCCTGTGCAGAGGAGGACGAACAGAACCACGACGAGGAAAGCGTGGCGGGCGCAGAAGGCATTGAGCCTGTTTGTCAGATCCGAGAGCATAGTTATGACCCATACTCTTCTAGGATGTTTTTTTCTATCCCTGTTTTAATGATGAGCGATGTTTACTGAGAGCTGACAGAATCCTTTTTTTTCGGCACAATAATGACCATGACTTGGACACTTGATGGCATTGCAGAACATGAAAGCGTTATCCGCCACAGCGTCTTCCGCACGCGGGCGGCGCCGGTGGCTGATGAGGCCGGAGCGCTTGCTTTCCTCAGTGAGGTTGCCGTGCCGGATGCAACGCATAATTGCTGGGCGTTTAAAGCCGGAGGGCGCTTTCGTGCGAGTGATGACGGGGAGCCGTCTGGCACAGCAGGACGGCCCATTTTATCGGCCATTGAGGGGCAGGATTTTGATGGTGTGATGGTGGTCGTCACGCGTTGGTTTGGCGGTGTGAAGCTCGGAGCGGGTGGGCTTGTCCGTGCCTATGGCGGCGCTGCAGCGGCGTGTTTGCGGGAGGCGAGTAAGAGCGAACATATTGAACGCACAAGGCTTGGCTTTCATTGCCCGTTCCATATTTACAGTGAGGTAGAAGCCAAACTGCCCGGTTGGCAGGTCGAAACGCTTTCCTGTGAGTTTGACGCAGAAGGGGCGGAGATGGTGTTGGGTGTCCCCGTTGCTGAGTGCGAGGCCGTCACAACGTGGTTGCGTGACCTGACACGCGGGCAAAGGCCGATCCGCTTCCTTGATGACCCTGCGTGACTATGTGCGCCTTAGGAGTCTTTCTCTGGAGCGGCGAAACGCTCAACCAAGTCACTGAGATGGCCTGTTTCTTGTAAGGCGAGTCCCTTGGGGGGCTTGGGCCGGGCATTGGCATT
Organism: Saccharibacter sp. EH611; assembly: GCF_009834765.1. Taxonomy (GTDB): domain Bacteria; phylum Pseudomonadota; class Alphaproteobacteria; order Acetobacterales; family Acetobacteraceae; genus Saccharibacter. The sequence continues at coordinate 157,110 of NZ_WVHP01000022.1, forward strand.
GCCGACATGGCGCGGCACGACGGCTTGTTGAAAGCCCAGCTTGCCAATCTCTTTCAGGCGGAGTTCGGCTTGGGGCACTTGCCGCACTTCACCAGAGAGGCCAATTTCCCCAAAATAAGCGGAATTTGCGGCCGTGGGTTGCCCAGTCGCGGCGGAGATGAGGGCCGCGGCGACGGCGAGGTCGGCTGCCGGTTCAGAGATCTTGAGCCCCCCCGTGACATTCAGATGCACATCCATAGAGCCGAGTTTGAGCCCGCATCGTGCTTCTAACACGGCCAAGATCATGCTGAGACGTGAACTATCCCACCCTAAAACAGCACGGCGAGCCGCGCCATCGCCTGATTTAGCAGAGAGCAGCACTTGGACTTCCAGCAGGACGGGCCGTGTGCCCTCAAGGCCCGCAAACACGGCGGAGCCTGCAATATTGCCGCGTCGTTCTGCTAAGAAGAGGGCTGAAGGGTTGGGCACTTCACGCAGGCCTGTATCGGTCATGGCAAACACACCGATTTCATCCGTTGCGCCAAAGCGGTTCTTAGCCCCCCGAAGGATACGGAATTGATGGCCACGATCGCCTTCAAAATAGAGCACGGCATCCACCATATGCTCTAACACGCGTGGGCCTGCTAACGCGCCCTCTTTGGTGACATGACCAATGAGAACGAGTGAGAAGCCCACTGTCTTGGCCAAGCGGATCAGCTCAAAAGCGCAATGACGTACTTGTGAGACAGAACCGGGGGCGCTGGCGACATCTTCAAGCCACATGGTTTGGATTGAATCGATGACCACGACTTTATGAGCGCGTCGTTCTTCCAATGTGGCGGCAATATCAGCCACATTGATGGATGCTGCGAGGTCGAGACTATCAAGAGCGTGCGGGTTCTGGTCGAGCTCAAGGCGTTGGGCCCGTAGGCGGATTTGGTCAATCGCCTCCTCTCCCGATACGTAGAGTACAGGGTGCTGAGAGCGCGCTAAGGCACAGGTCATTTGCAGCATGAGGGTGGATTTCCCAATCCCGGGGTCTCCACCAACCAGCACGGCAGAACCGGGGACAATACCCCCGCCCAGCACACGGTTCAGTTCAGTGATGCTGGTATCAATGCGCTCCGGGGGTTGAACCTTGCCGTCCAGCCGCGTTGTGACGAGGCGTCCTGCTTTTTTGGAGGAGGTGCGGTTAGGTGTGGCGCTGACGGTCTCTTCTTCCAGCGTGTTCCACTCTCCACATTGTTCACAACGTCCGGCCCATTTACTGGTACGGGCGTGGCAGGATTGGCAGATGAACGTGGTTGTGGGTTTTTTGGCCATAGCTTTAACCCTTAAAGGGGATGTTCAGTCTTGATGGGCCCTTCACGCCGCCCATGAGTGAATTGGTCAACAATCGGGTTGCCTGAATGCATGAGCTCAGAGGCTTGGCCCTGCCAAATGAGCTTGCCTTGATAGAGCATGGCGGCTCGATTGCCGATCCGCTGGGCGGAAGCCATATCATGGGTAATGGCAATGGCTGTAGACCCAAGGTGACTGACACAGTCTGCGATAAGCCCGTCAATCACGGCTCCCATGATAGGATCAAGGCCAGTGGTGGGCTCGTCGAAGAAGAGAATATCGGGATGGCTAGCAATCGCTCGCGCGAGGCCGACGCGTTTTTGCATCCCACCAGACAGCTCTGATGGGCTGAGAGCGCCGACGGCTTCATCAAGCCCAACTTGGGAGAGAAGTGTGAGGGCTTCGGGCTGCATTTCGGAACGCAGGAGAGGCTTGGATTGAGCGCGGCGTTTAGCACGTAGGCCGAACATCACATTATCAAGCACACTCATACTGTCGAACAGAGCGGCATTTTGGAACAGCATCCCGATATTTTGACGGATTTGATGTTGATGGTGTGGCTTGGCACGCAAAACATCGACACCATCAATCTCGATTGTGCCGGCGTCAGGCTCAATAAGGCCGAGAATGCACCGCAAGAGGACGGACTTTCCCGTGCCAGAGCCCCCAATGATGACCATGGATGTGCCCGTTTCGACGTCCAGATCAACCCCATCAAGGACGACCTTAGAGCCAAACGATTTTTTAAGGCCACGAATGCGGATGCGGGGCTGTTGGGTCATAAAAGCGCTCAGAGACAGGGAGGATTAGGTAGTAAAGAAAAGATCAGTGAGGAGATAATCAAAGGTCAGAAGAAGGATAGAAGCGGCCACCACAGTGGCTGTTGCCGCCGCGCCCACACCTTCAGCCCCACCTTTGCTGTGGTAGCCATGATAGCAGCCTAGCAGAGCAATGAGAAAGCCAAAGACAGCCGCTTTAATAAGCCCAACGCTCACATCCATCGCGTTAAGAGAGGCTAGCGTGCCGTTCATATAGCTTTCTGGTGTAAAGCCCAGCTTTCCGATCGCTACGGTAAAGCCGCCAAAAACACCGAGAATATCCGCGATGAGTACCAAGAAAGGCAACGCAACAATCGCTGCAAGAAGGCGTGGTGTGACCAGATATTTCATCGGGTCAGTGGATAGAGTGCGCAGCGCATCAATCTGGTCTGTCACCCGCATCGTGCCAATTTGGGCTGATAACGCCGCCCCGACACGGCCTGCAACCATGAGACCGGCTAAAACGGGGCCAAGCTCTCGCGTGATGGAAAGAACCACAATATTCGCCACGGCATTTTCTGCGTGATAATGGCGAAAACCACTATAAGATTGCAGCGCAATGACCCCGCCGGAGAAGATTGCCGTTAAGGCGACAACAGGGAGTGAGAGAAACCCAATTTCGACCAATGTTCGCCCAAAGATAGCGGCGTAAAAAGGCGGGCGGACAATCCCAGAGAGTCCTTTCAGACCAAAAAGCGTGATGCTGCCGACCCGTTGTAGGATGGAAAGAGTGCTGCGTCCAAGATGGACGAAGGGAGATAGAAAGATGTTCACACGCTAGCCCTCTCTTACGGTTTGTTACGCGCGGTCGCCATGTAAGAGAGCTGCCTCATGGCGTTATATGTGGGTGGGAAGTGACAGACGGACTTTTATGTTCTGTGGATAGAGAAGGAGCCGTCTGCGTCTTTGGGGGTGACGGTGCGTTAGAGAGTGGTGGTGCATTGTTTAGCCCCTGAGCGGCACCGTCAGTCTGGGAGACGGGCGGGGCAGAGGATGGTGCTTTCTGAGGGGGTGTCAGTGATGGCGCAGCCACAGGCGGTGTTGGAGCTTTTGGTGATGGATGAGAGGATGGCACCGGGTGCAGATGGGGAGCTTCTTGTGTAGAAACCTGCGGGCTAGGGATAGGTTGGGCTGTACCTAACCCCTGAGCTGAACCATCTGGTTTATTGGGTGTAGGCGCATCGGGGCTTGCTGGAGCTGGTGCGGCGGCTGCAGCTTGTTCAGCGTTCGTTGTTTGGTGGATATGGCCATTCCCCGATTGATTGAGGCTATTGGTAATATGACCAAGCGTGAGGGAAGAATTGTCGCGTGTGGAGGTGTTCGCAGTGCCAAGCTGGGCCATGATAGAGGCGTTCGACTGGTCTGCCATCATAAGGGACAATGTGTCGATTTGCCCTTGTGCAATAGAGAGTTGGCTTGACCCACTCATTTGTGCCGATAAAGCGGTGAGGAAAGCTTGATCAACATGCAAACGGGCTTGTTCTGCGATGAGAATTTCAGCAGCGCGATCGAGCTGATGAATATACACAGATGATGTGCCACGAAGAGAGAGATCCAGCGATTGCACATGGTCAATCTCTAAAGTGGCATCTGTGAGGTTGCTTTCTAATGTGGAGAGCGTCCCCGTGATCTTAATGGTCGCAAGGGGGCTATCATGCAGGGTGAGTGTGGTACCGGGGGCTAGGCGCAGGAAGAGCGGAAGATGTTGCCGGCAGCTGGGCAAAGCGACATGCACGCTCTGTTCGGCACCGTCTTTTGTTGTATGGACGACTGTTGCTCTGTTGGTTGCCTCATCGAGAGACAGTCCTGTTTTCAGTGCGGGATCTACTTTTAAATGAACAGAGGCACAGGGTGCGCTGAGGTCAAGCTCGTCGCCAGAAAAGACGGAGGAGCGGGTGGCAGACGCTGCGTGAACCTGAGGGGCACTCACCGTGAGTGCGCTCAGTAAGCTAAGAGCGAATATATGCCCATAAAGAGGGAGGGCGGACAGGATAGGACGCTTCTTCACGCATGAACTCCCAATGTTGGACGCTTGAGCATAATACTTGCTAGAGGCGCTATACTCTCTGCGATCACAATTCCCGAAATGACAAGACAGTATAGGGGCTCTTGTTCTGTGATGATAGGCCCATCTTGAGGAGAGAGGAAGGAAAGGATGAAAATTAAACGATAATACATCGTTATTTTATAAAAGAACATTGATAAATAGAGAATAAGGGTCTAGGCCTAAGGAAGCGTAGAAGCGAAAGGACAGGAGTCTATGGCGCTTTCAACACAGGAGTTAGCCGCTCTTAGAGAAGTGGAAGCAAGCGGTAATGCCGCACAAACAACACAGCATGTGTTGCGTTATGTGGCAGATACATTGCGAGGACGTGTGGCTGTTGTGTCGTCTTTTGGAGCGGAGTCTGCCGTTCTATTAGCGCAGGTCGCTCAGTATGATGCGACAATTCCTGTCTTCTTCCTTGATACGTTACGTCATTTTCCCGAGACATTGGCTTATCGTGAGACATTAACCCAGGCGCTGGGGTTGCGTGATGTCCGCATTTTATCACCTCAGCGGCCAGCGTTAGAGGCGCGTGATCCTCACGATCAGCTCGCTGATTTTGACCCCGATGCATGTTGCGCGCTGCGTAAGGTAGAACCCTTGGATGTCGTGCTGCCAGAGTTTGATGTGTGGATCACTGGGCGGAAGCGTAATCAAGCATCGACGCGCACCGCTCTACCTGTGGTGGAACCGCAGGACGATGGCCGCGTAAAGCTCAACCCGTTGGCGGGATGGAGCCGACAGGAGGTTCTCGCTTTTATGGAGTCTCATCATCTTCCTGCGCACCCCCTCGTTGCACAGGGTTACCCTTCTATTGGCTGCGCGCCATGCACGAGGGCGGTAGGCGCGGGTGAAGACAGCCGTTCTGGACGTTGGGCCGGGCAGGCGAAAACCGAGTGTGGCATTCATCGCCCCGTTTCTTCTCCTTCATAAAACACGCATCGCCGGACAGGATTTTACGAAAGGCATAAGCATGACGACCCTTGAACAACCGCAAGCGATGGACGCTTTGGACCAGTTGGAGGCCCAGAGCATTTTCATCCTGCGTGAGGCTTACCGCACGCTCAAACCGATGGCCTTGCTATGGTCTCTTGGTAAAGACAGCAACGTGATGGTCTGGCTCGCGCGTAAGGCGTTTATGGGGCATGTGCCGTTTCCCGTGATGCATGTGGATACTGGGAAGAAATTTCCAGAAATGTATGCGTTTCGGGATGAGTACGTTAAAAAATGGAACCTTGATCTTTTGTTAGGGGACTGTCCCCCTGTTGAAGAGATGGATCCGTCCCTTCCCCCCGCTGCACGCTCTGCTGCGCGGAAGACAGCAGGGTTGGCTTCCTTGATTGAAAAAGAAAAGCTGCGTGGTGTTGTGGCGGGAATCCGCCGTGATGAGCAGGCAACCCGGGCGAAAGAGCGCGTTTTCAGCCCGCGTGGGGCGGGCCATCGTTGGGATGTGCGCAATCAACCACCTGAATTTTGGGATCAATACGCCAAACCTTATGAAGAGGGGATGCATGTGCGTGTTCATCCGCTTCTGTCATGGCGTGAAATTGATATTTGGCGGTACATTGAGCGAGAGAATATTCCGCTGGTGGATCTGTATTTCGCCAAGAATGGTAAACGCTACCGGTCATTGGGGGACCAAGACATTACAAGCCCGATTGAGAGCCATGCCTCAACCGTCGCAGAGGTGATTGAAGAGCTTGAACATAGTCGCACGTCAGAACGTGCTGGGCGTGCGATGGATCATGAATCTGAGGATGCTTTTGAGCGTCTTCGTGTGGCTGGTTATCTCTAAGGGTTGAGGCGTATTTTATGACAGATTTATCATCATCACCGCGGCGTCATGCGGTGAGCACACCGATTGTGATCGTTGGTCATGTGGATCACGGGAAATCAACCCTCATTGGCCGCCTTCTTTATGATACAGACAGTCTGCCAGATGGGCAGGTTGCACAGATCATTGAGGTAAGCCGGAAACGTGGTCTTGCTGTGGAATGGAGCTTTTTGCTCGATTCTCTTCAGATTGAGCGTGACCAAGGGGTAACGGTTGATTCAACACGTATTCCTTTTCAACTGAATAACCGAGATTATGTGATCGTGGATGCGCCCGGCCATCGCCAGTTTTTGCGCAATATGATTACCGGTGCGGCCGATGCAGAAGCCGCTGTCTTGGTGGTGGATGCAGGTGAAGGGGTGCGGGAGCAAACGCGTCGTCATGCTATGCTGTTGCGCTTGATCGGCATTCGTCATGTCATCGTTTTGATGAACAAAGCGGACGCGGTTGATTTCGATCAGGAAAAACTGGCTCAGACCGAACGTGAGGTGCGTGCGTTCCTTGGGCAGCTCGAGATTCCAGTGACAGAGGTCATCCCCGCGTCAGCACGCGATGGGGATAATATCGCGAACCGCTCAGAGCGGGCGGCGTGGTATCAGGGCCCCACCTTGTTGGAAGCATTGGCCGCTATTCCTGCTCCGCCGTCACGCTGGGCGTTGCCATTCCGTATGCCTGTGCAGGACGTGTATCGCTTTGAAGGCGTGCGCTATGTCGCCGGTCGTATTGAACGCGGAACGGTGCGTGAAGGCGATCGGCTGGTGATTGGCAGCCAAGGCCAAGAAGCAACGGTTGCGGAGGTCTGTCGTTGGCATGCGCCTCATCGTGGTGTGGCAGGTTCTGGTGAATCTATCGCGTTGCGGTTAGAGCCGGATTTAGTGCCAGACCGTGGTGATCTGCTCTATCCTGCCCATGATGAGGCCGCGAAGCCGCTTTGTGCGCCTCGTTTAAAAACGCGTCTCTTCTGGCTGCGTGGTGAACCGCTACAAGTTGGTGAGAGCTTCCGTCTGCGTCTTGCAACAGCCGAGCATGATGTGACGGTTGCCTCTATTGATGCGGTCGTGGATTTGGATGATCTCAGCCTTCGTCCCGGTGAGGAAGTGCCCCCTGACGGATTTGCCGAAATCACGTTAGCGGCTTCTCACAATGTGTTGTTTGATGCGTTTGCTCCGGGGATGCCTGACGGGCGCGGTGTGCTGGTGGATCGTCATCAGCGTATTGTGGGGGGCGCCCCCTTGTTAGGCCCTGCTGAAACGGCTGAGGGACAGCATGCGATTCACCCTACGGCCAGCCGCGTGAGCCCACAAGAACGTTCAGCGCTGAAGGGCCATAAGAGCGGTGTGTTCTGGATGACAGGCCTGCCAGGGTCGGGCAAAAGCACACTCGCCCGTGGTGCAGAAGAACGCCTCGCTGCGGCCGGACGTGCGGTGACCGTCCTTGATGGCGATACGCTGCGCTCTGGTCTATGCTCTGACCTTGGCTTTTCACCAGAAGATCGGCATGAAAATATTCGCCGTGCGGCTCATGTCGCGAAAATTTTGGCGGATGCCGGGCAGATTGTGTTGGTCGCCCTTGTCTCTCCTTTAGCGGAGGATCGTGCGCTTGCGCGGCGCATTATTGGGGAAGGCTGGCACGAAGTCTTCGTGAACGCTCCGCAAGCTTTGTGTGAAAAGCGTGATCCGAAAGGCTTATACGCACAAGCGCGCGATGGTCGTATTGCAGACTTCACAGGCGTTTCTGCCCCTTATGAAGCCCCGCAAAAACCCGACATCGTGCTGCCTGCCGATGGTGACGAGAAGGCGTGTATTGCTGAGTTCGTCACGGTGATGAACCGCGCTGTTGGTTTGTAAAAGAGAATAGGCGGAGGGGCTTTATAATAGTCTCTCCGCCATCTCCTTACGAAGCCGTTTCGTTCTTGCAGCCTAGACGGTGATAGGTAAAACCAGCGTCTCGCCAGGCTCTGGGCTCCCAAATGCCGCGATAATCCAGAACGAGGCGTCCCTTCATCGTGCGGCTTAACTGATGAGGGGTGAGCTCTTTAAAGAGCGGCCATTCTGTTAAAATAAGCACAACATCAGCTCCCTTTGTCGCGTTCAGAGCGCTGTCCGCGTACGGGATGTCTTGGGGGAGCAGCGGGCGGGCTTGGTCCATTCCTTGTGGGTCGAACAGTTGGAGGCGTGCTCCGGCTTCGTGTAGTGCGGGCAAAATGCTTAAAGCTGGGGCGTCACGCATATCATCGGTATGGGCTTTGAAGGTGAGGCCCAGCACAGCGATGATTTTCGTATGAATGGGATGGTCGAGCAAGCTTAAAATACGGTCAGCAAGCCGTTGTTTACGCGCTTCATTGGCGGCGATCGTGATGTCAATCAGCTGCGTTGGTGTGCCTGCCTTGCGGGCTGAGGTGGCAAGCGCGCGTGTATCTTTAGGAAAGCAGGAGCCACCATAGCCGGGGCCGGGCGTGAGGAAGTCGGGGCCAATGCGAGGGTCTTGCCCCATGCCGTGGGTGACTTCACGAATGTCGGCCCCTGTTGCTTCGCACAGATCAGCCATTTCATTGGCGAAAGTCACCTTCATCGCTAAGAAGGCGTTGGCGGCATATTTGGTCAGCTCGGCACTTTCCAACCCCATAAAGGTCAGGCGGTTATGGGGAGTGGTCAGTGGATGATAGAGCTTTGTCAGGAACGCACGGGCATGGGCTCCTTTGTCGGGGCTTTGCTGGTCGAGCCCAATAATAACGCGATCAGGGCGAATAAAATCATCAATCGCGTTGCCTTCACGCAAGAACTCGGGATTAGAAGCAATATGGAAGCTGAGATCAGGCCGATTTTCGCGTAAAATACGGCTGACTTCGCGGCCTGTTCCTACAGGGACGGTGGATTTGGTGACGACGAGTAAAGAATGCGAGGCCATTTTGGCGATGTCATGGGCGACGGCATAAACATAGCTCAAGTCGGCATGGCCGCTGCCGCGTCGTGTCGGGGTGCCGACGGCAATAAAGACGGCTTTACATTCTGCTAACGCGGTTTCCATATCCGCACTAAAGCGTAGCGTACCACGTCTGGCTTCTTGCGAGAAAAGAGCATCAAGCCCGGGTTCATAAATGGGCACATGCCCGCTTTGCAGCTGTGCAAAACGGGCGGGGTCGCGGTCAACAATCGTGACAGACGCCCCAAAGGTTGCCAGGCAGGCTCCAGAGACGAGGCCGACATAGCCTCCGCCAATGATGGCAATCTTCATGACGTCCCTCCACGGTGATGCATGATCCTCTCTAACGGGTAAAACGGAGATGCTCAAACGGTTCTTTGGGTGTGGCTGTGAGGAAGGAAGGTCTCTTACGGGATACCAAGGAGCATGAGTGTTTGATGATCAAGATGTTTCTTCACAACAGCATCTAAGGCTGCTTCAGCGCTTGTGAAATTGCCAATGTTGATGTCATTACGCTCATCGCTTTGGAAGTAATCTGGCGTGAAACCAACGAAACCTTCTGGAGTATTGTGTGTGAGAGCGTAAAGATCGACCGTTGTTGGAAGGGGAGAGGTAATGGATCTGCCTTTTTGGGGATGGCGCGTCGCTTTGAGGAGGTAGACTGTGCTATGGGTGTTGTTGTGCTCGTTTCGACGTGCAACGATAATGGTTGAGAGAGAGTTCTCCCCTACATGCTGTGGGTCCGTTGTGAGTGTATCTTGGCCATCAATTTGGACGAGGTTGGATGGCCCCATATCCTCGGTATAGTCTGCCGGGTCCATCGTGGCCATATACACGTAATATCCTTGGTTTTTTCCCGTTCTGCGCCACGTGCGTGTGACGGTTCCATAACGTTCATCTTCCGTCATCTTGGGGATATATGCGCTGTTGTCATCGAAAGAAATGGGTTCAAATGTGACGCTTTGTGGAGGAGCAGTGTCGCTTTCGGCCCATGCGCAGGGTGCCCCAAGGTTGAGAGTGGTGAGGATGGCTATAGCGAGCTGGGTAAGGGATGGCAGAGTATGCTTCATGGCGTGTATCCTTCTGTAAATTCTGCGTAGTATGAGGGTCATGGATGATGAAGCCGATAGGCATATGGAAAGATATCTTCGTAAGGGGTTAGTCCTACAATGTCCTTGAGAACTGCTTGTGTGTTTGAGCTGTTTCCAGCATTGATGCTCTCTTGAAGGACGAAACGATCCAGCGTCGCGTGCCCAGCTTTCTTGGGAGAGCTATGGATGAGCCGATAAATACGGACAGTGGTTGGGCTAGGATCGGGAACGGAATCCAGCATAGGGCGTCTGACGGTGATGAGATAGAGATGAGAGGTTGTTTCTCCTTGCTTTGTTCCTCTGGCAAAGACTGCTGTAGAGAGGGCATCGTCTCCTGTGTGGGGGCTGGCTGTGAGCTTATCCTTGCCGTCAATCTCGACAAGAGAGATGGGGCTTATATGTGCTTCTGTTTTGTCGGAAGTCGCTGTCACCATATAGACATGGTACCCCCACGCATTACCGTTTTCGCGCCATGTATGGATAATGGTTCCTGCACGACCATCATCGGTCATGTGAGGGATAGATGTAGCTTCATCGTTTAGAAAAATTTCATCGAAAAGAGTGGAATGGAAATAAGCTGTTGCTGTTTGTGCCTGTGCTTGAGGGGTGAGGCCTATGAAGAGCACATAAAGGAAGAGAAGAGGAGAAAGACGTTTCATCAAGCTTTATCCGAATGAGAGAGTTATAACGATATAATAATGTTTCACTTTGTTACATCCTACGGAAGTCCATTTGAAGCATATACTGACGAAAAGGGCCATAGCGTACCCCGCTATGGCCCTCTCAGAGTGAATGTCAAAACGTTTAGTTAAACGGCATATAACGGAGCGACATCAGCACCATATCAGCATCGGTATGGGGTTTGCCGCCAATCCCAGAGAACGCTTGTATGTAGGTATGTGCATATTGCCCGCCAACGCGGAGCGTGCCGTAATCGCCTTTGGCGGCGGTGTACCAAAAGCCACCTGTGGCTTGAGCAACCGTGCGGACATTACCCGATGCCCCGCAGGCGGATGATGTTTCCGTATAACATCCGCTCATAACGGTGTTGCGACTGCCATAGCCGTAGGGGGAGCCACCTTCGTCGAAGCCCCGACGGCTCATGACGGTTTCAGCGCCGCCATAGGCATAAAGGCGTAGCGAGGCTATGGGGTCTCCATAGAAGCCAACCAGCACATTGGCTTCGGGTAGCGGGGTCACGGCTGCATTTCGGTTATAGGTATAGTCAGGCAGGTTTGAGGTGCCATAACGGCCAAGCCCCGTGCCCACTAAGCCGGATGCTTGGAAGTAGAACTTTTTGTCGATAAGAGGCAGCACCATACCGCCACCACCCCCACCGGCGATCGTGGTGTGGTTATGGCCCTCTCCGGTTGTGCTGGTGCGGTTGCGGAAGAAGCGCATAATCCCGGTGAGCTCATAATGTCCCCAGCCCGGATCCGCCGCAATTTTGGCAACGAGATCGGGGGCGGGGTCGGTCGCGTAATAAGTGTCAGGATTGTTCACATTCGTGCCAGAAACACGGTCAGTATTGGTCTGCCCGGGGCGCAGATAGGCTTTCCCCCCAGGCACACCGCTGGGGTTTTCGATGGAAAGGCCGACGGCGTAACGCTCTTGCGCGCCAAAGGTTTTTACTAAGCGGATTTGGCTGTTGCGCGTCCAGTTAAAGCCGGGAATATATTGGGCTTCAATGACCAGAGGCACTTGCTCATCACGGGCGAACATACCTTTGTTGAACATGGTCAAGAGTGACCAGTTTTGTCCGCCTAAGAGATACAACCCATCGGCTTTGTCTTTGAGTTCACCATAGACATTGCGGGTGCGCAAAACATAGGAGTTCGACTGGCGTGAGTTGGATGCAGAGCCAGCCCCTTGGAAGTCGGTCTCTACGTATGCATCGGCTTCAATATTTTTGGTGAGCATACCTTCCACCAAAGCGGATAAGCGGCTTTGGCGCTCTGTTTGGCGGAACTCGCTCATATGATGAAGCGCACTATTACCCCAAGGAATGGCATTATAGCCTGTGGAAATATCCGAGCCCGTATAGCGGGAGCGCCAAATGGTTGCCGCTTCGAGATAGCCGCCTAAGGTAATGCGAATACCACCGATTTGGAGCTGCCCCCGGCGGAGCGGGCTAAAGAGGTCGGGATGGGCAGGGGGTGTGGCTGTGAGTTCCCCGTAAGGCGTGCTTGCTGTGCGTGGTGGAGAGAGAAGAGCGCTATCAATGCCGAAACTATCAACCGAGCTTGATGATCCCGACGTTGGGCTTGCCAGTATGGACGGTGTTGAGAGAGAGCTGCGTGTCAGGCGAGCGCGAGGGGCGTAAGGATCGGCTTCAATGAGCTCACGCTGGGCGCGGAGTTCAGCACGAATACGTTTATTTTCTGCGGCTTGGTGTTTTTTCATGGTGGCCAGCTGCGCCTGCATGGCATGGATTTGCTTTTCCATGGCGCTGATGGCATCAGCGGAGCCCGCCGCATGGGCGTGATGGGATATGAGAGGGGGGATAAGAGCTGCAAGTGCTGTGCTCGCAGCAAGCAGAGAGGGGGAACGAGCGGTCCTGAAGTGGGGCAAAGGTGTCATCTTGGGCGCCTGCCGTTAAGTGAAAGGACATGATTTTTCTATTTCAACATCGTAAAAAATACAGCATCGAATTGTTTGTTGTGATTGTTTTAGAGCAGTAGTGAGACTATAAAGCCACACAGGACTACTCCAAAAAGAGGAGCTCTTTATGGGCTGCAATCACGCCGTCTTGCCCAACTGTTTTCGTGGCGCTTGGGCGCTTATGTCTGTGGCTCTCGTGGCGCCGCTTTCTGCGCATGCAGCGTCGCAGGCTGTGACGATTACAGGGGCAGGTTCTAGCTTTGCTGCTCCTGTGTATCAAAGTTGGAGTATGCCTGTTGCGACACAAATGGGTGTGAGTGTGAATTATCAAAGTGTCGGTTCAAGCGCTGGGCAAGACCAAGTGTCCGCCCGGACGATTGATTTTGGCGCTTCTGATAAGCCGATGGCGGCTGAGAAGCTTGCGAAGAACCATCTGTACCAGTTCCCGTCTGTGATGAGCGGGGTTGTGGTGGTTGTTAACCTGCCAGGTGTTCCTGAAGGAAAGCTGCGCCTTGATGGGCCCACATTGGCCATGCTTTATGATGGCACGATCACGGAATGGAATGATCCTCGTATTCAAGCATTGAATCCTGGGGTCACGTTGCCTGATGATGATGTTGCGGCCATTCATCGTGCTGATGGATCTGGCACGAGTTATGTCTTTACGTCTTATCTATCGTGCGTTTCTTCATCATGGAACGATCAGATCGGGGCTGGCACGCTGGTGGATTGGAAAGGCGGTGCAGGGGGCCGTGGCAATGATGGCGTTGCCGCTCTTGTGAAGCAGACACCCGGTAGTTTGGGATATGTTGAATATTCCTATGCGTCGCAGAACCATCTGAATATTGCCCAACTTAAAAATCATGATGGCAACTTTGTCTCTCCATCCTTGGAAGGCTTTGCTGAAGCATCCAAGGCAGCCGACTGGCAGGAGAAAAACCATTATGCTGTTAGTTTGCTGGATCAAGCAGGGGCAGGAAGCTGGCCCATTGTGTCCCCAACCTACGTCTTAATTCCCGAAGAGGCTGTGTTGCGCCCTGAGGGGAAGGGCGTGCATGATTTCTTTGCATGGGGGTTTGAGCATGGTGAGGAGGTCAATCACACGCTTGGTTATGTTGGCCTGCCTCGCACTGTGCAAGAAAGCATTATGAAGAGCTGGCCTTCGTCGGAGACGTCGTCTTCTCATTAAGCAGTGAGGCTTTGCCCTCCCGCCTCATGCCGTGCCAGCTTAGCAGTGTATCGGCAAAGAAGGCGGTGAGGGCGGCTACTGTGCAGGCTAATGCAATGCCAAATAGGCTGAGAAGCCATGTGGATGTGGCGCTATTACGTAATGAGCCAATAAAGAGCACAAGAGCGGCTCCGCATGTCGCTGCTCCTCCCATGGCGTTTAAGATAATGGCGAGGTCTAAGACAAAGATCCGCCGTCTTAGACGGACTTGGTGCACACGGAGGCGATGGGGGGATTCGTAGGAGCTGCTGTGATCTTCTTGGTCACCAGATGATGTGTTTAGGCGTTTTGTAACGTCTTCCAGATGGTCGGACACTCGGGCGAGACGTGTGTTGAACACATTAATGAGTGATCCAATCCCAGAAAGCATGAAGACTGGCGTTAGGGCGATCTGAATCAGATGCGCAGCGCTATCAATCGTTTCAGTCTCTGGTGTGAAGGGTAAACTCATAGACACGCGCCTCGTTCATGGTGAGAAAGTCTCTTTCTGAGGGAGGATCGCAGCTTCTTCAAGGGGAGGAGTATGACATGGCAGAATGTGAGATGTGTATAGTGGGAGGATTAAGACTATTCTAAGAAACATTTAGAAAATGGGGGAAGACTTTCACACCATTTCTAGAATACCATGCGCGCGTAACGATAGAGACGGACATAAGACGCGTTATGAAGGCCAGCGATACAGGACGGGAAGCAAAGACCGCGCAGGCAGATAGTATTATTCTGCTGAGTGCTTTTCTGGTCATGATCATGGTCATTGGTGGGGGGGCGCGTAGTCTGGCGGCAGAACGTTCTTTTGTTCCACTGTCCCCACAACCGACATGCTCCGCATTGGCGCGTGAGGTAGAGCTTGCGTGCCACAGTTGGACGGAGATCGCAGCCGCACAAAAAGCAGGGACGCGTACGGCTATCATCCCTATAGGAGGGACAGAGCAAAGCGGGCCTTATATCGCTGTTGGAAAACATAATGTGCGTGCTCAACTGTTGGCTGATCTCATCGCACGTCAGTTAGGCCATACTATTGTTGCGCCCGTGATGGCGTATGTGCCGGAGGGGAGCACGACGCCGCGCCGCTCTCATATGCGCTTTCCCGGCACGTTGTCACTCCCGCCCGATATTTTTGAAGCTGTGGTGCGTGGTGCGGCGGAGAGCTTGCGTGTGCAGGGGTTCCAGACGATTGTTTTATTGGGCGATCATGGCGGGGATCAGCGCACTCTCGCTCATGTGGCGACAACGCTCAATGCGGCGTGGAAGCACCAAGGGGCACAGGTTTTATTTGTGCATAACTATTATCAGGTTATTCCCACCCACTATGCAGAGCTTTTGCGTAAGCGCGGTTATGGGAATGCTGTTGGGCAACATGCAGAGCTGAGCGATACGTCGCTCATGCTCGCGGTTGACCCCTCCCTTGTGCGGCAAGAGGCGTTACGCCACGCTGCACAACCACATTCTGCCGATGGGGTTTATGGTGGCGACCCGCGGCAGGCAACGGCTGAGCTTGGTCGGCTTGGGACTGATCTGCAAGTGCAGGCCGCTGTTGAGGCCATCTCTTCATTTAACAGGAGTCATCTATGAGGCTGAAAACGTCTCTTCTTGCAGCCTGCGCGCTGTTTGGCGTGGGGCATGCTCAAGCACAACAAAGCACGGCTCCCACCGTGGCAGGTCAGGTGCCTGCCACCGCACAACCGGCCGCGACGACCGTGCAGACAATCCCCGGAATGCCCCCGGTGATTGATCCAGCCAATATTTATAGTGAAGCCAGCGGGCCTGACAAAATGTCTCCAGCCGTTGCTGGGCAGTTGAACCGTGTTTATGTGCCCAATTTACGTGGCAATAGTGTTTCCGTCATCGATCCAAGCACATTTAAGGTGGTGGATACGTTCCCGGTTGGGCGTTCCCCTCAGCATGTCGTGCCATCATGGGACTTGAAAACGCTGTGGACGACCAATAACAGCGAAGAGCGTACGGATGGATCGCTCACGCCGATCGACCCGATGACGGGTAAGCCGGGTAAGGCGGTTCCCGTGGATGACCCCTACAATATGTATTTCACCCCCGATGGGCAGAATGCCATTGTGGTGGCAGAAGCGCATCATCGGCTCGATTTCCGCGACCCACATACCATGGCGCTCAAAGGCTCTGTGGAAGCGCCTCGTTGCGCCGGGATCAACCATGCGGCCTTCTCTGCGGATGGGCGTTATGCGCTCTTTACCTGTGAGTTTGGTCGGTATCTCGCCAAGGTTGATACGGTCAATCGTCAGCTTTTAGGGATGTTGAAGCTCTCTAAAGGGGGGATGCCACAAGATGTGCTGGCGGCTCCGAATGGGCATAAATTCTATGTTGCCGATATGCATGCTGATGGCGTGTTTATCATTGACGGCGACCAGTTTAAGGAAACAGGCTTTATCCCAACGGGACTTGGGACGCATGGGCTTTATCCAAGCCGTGATGCGAAGCTGCTTTATGTCGCTAACCGTGGTTCTCACATGATTCATGGCCCACGTCATAGCAAAGGTAGCGTGGCCGTTGTGGATATGGCGACGGACAAAGTCCTCAAAACATGGCCGATCCCCGGTGGTGGAAGCCCAGATATGGGCAATGTCAGTGCGGATGGTTCCATGCTGTGGCTTTCTGGGCGTTTTGATGACGAAGTGTACGCGATCAATACGCAAACAGGGGCGGTTAAGAAAATTCGTGTTGGGTATGAACCCCATGGTCTGACGGTTTGGCCACAACCGGGCCGGTATAGCATTGGTCATACGGGGATTATGCACTAATCTTTCTGTTAGTTTTGTCATGCGTTTTGGAATGCCCGTTCATCATTTTGATGAGCGGGCATTTTTGTCTGTGGTGAAGTTTTGTATGCTGTTTTGTAACGTAATATTAAGCGACAGAATGGAATCTTTATGGGGATGCCGCGTTTTATCATCGTGATGATGGCATTAGTGGCCATTGTACTAGGGGGTGAGCATGGTAACGCGGCAGAAAGTACCGCTCATATCACCGCTCATAGTCGTGCGAGTTTAATCACAGACCATGACACAATCGGCCCTGATGGGACGATCAAGGTTGGGCTTCATCTGCAACTGCAGCCGGGTTGGCATACCTACTGGGTTAACCCCGGAGATGCGGGCGATGCGCCGCATATGAGTGTTGAGGCGAGTGGGGGCGCTCGAGGGGAAAGCCATCTTTTCCAATGGCCGGTGCCAGAGCGGATTAATGAAGGCGGCTTGATGGCCTATGCCTATACAGGTTCTGTGGTGCTGTCTCAGACGCTTCATGTGGTTGGTTCTTCCGGGTCTTCTGTTACCCTAAAGGCAACGGCGGACTGGTTGGTGTGCGCGGATGTCTGTGTGCCAGAAAATGGGGAGTTTACCCTCACTCTTCCGCGTAGTGCCTCAGCTTCTAATGAGGAAAGCGCAGAAGCGTCACTCTTTCATGCGGCTGAAGCGTCTTTGCCTCAAACGTCTCCTTTCCAAACGACGCTCCTTCCTGATGGGGTTCTCCAAATGGAAGGCGCCGGGCTTTCTCCAGAGATGGTCAAAGATGCGTGGTTTCTGCCTCTTCAAGGGGGGATGATCCGTCAAACAGCTCCGCAAAATTTGACCGTCACAAAGGGCCGTGTGTCGTTGAGCTTGTTGCCGGACGCCAGCCAGCGTGCCCCATTATGGCAAGTCCCGCTTTCAGGTGTGGTGGTGCTGGAGGATAAAGCGGGGGAGCGCTCCGCGATGCAGGTTCTTGCCCAGCCTGTCACGCCTGTTGCGTCTCCAATGCCGCCGCCGTTCACGGCACCGGGGATTGCAAAAGTGCTGCTTTTTGCTCTTCTGGGAGGGGTGATCTTAAATTTGATGCCCTGCGTGTTCCCGGTATTAGCGATGAAAGCGCTCTCTCTAGCGCGTATGGGCGGCGCTGGACGGCGTGAGCAGGTTGAGAGTGCTGTTTTCTATGCGTGCGGTGTGGTGGTGAGCTTTGGTGCTCTTGGTGCTGTCATGATCGCGTTGCGTTCTGTGGGGTCGGTTGCGGGATGGGGCTTTCAGTTCCAGTCATCTGGTTTTGTGGTGGCGGTATGTTGGCTTCTTTTCGTTCTTGCGCTCAATTTGCTGGGCGTCTTCCAAGTGACGACAGGGAAATTAGCGGGAACATTAGACCAGATGGGCCGCACACAAGGGCGCAGTGGTGATGTTCTCACAGGGTTCCTAGCTGTTTTGGTCGCGACACCCTGCACAGCTCCTTTTATGGGGGTAGCCATTGCCGGAGCGCTCGCCGGGCCTGTTCTGCTCGGTATGGCTGTGTTTCTTGCGATGGGGCTTGGCTTGGCGGCCCCTTATGTGCTGATCGCAACGGTGCCGGGTCTCGCATCACGCTTGCCGCGGCCGGGTGCGTGGATGGAAGTGCTCAAACAGTTTCTTGCGTTCCCTCTCTTAGCAAGCTGCGTATGGTTGCTGTGGGTGGTGAGTGTCCAGCATGGGTCGAGCTTTGTGCTCGTGACAGCCGGAGGAGCGGTGCTTCTGGCGTTGGGCTGTTGGCTTTACGGGCTTGGGCAGCGTCGTGCCATGCGCGATGGCGGCGCGTTTGAGACGAGTATGGCGTATGGTTTGGCCGTGCTGTGTGGCATATTAAGCTGCGTCGGGTTGGGCATGGCGCTGTCATCTGACCAGACGGGGCCTTCACCGGAGATAGCCCGGAAGCAGAGCGGTGCTGTAGAGCCTTTTTCAGAAAGCCGGCTCGCGGCCTTACGCGCTGAAGGCACACCTGTTTTGGTGGATATGACAGCGTCTTGGTGCATTACCTGTATGGTGAATGAGCGCGTTGCCCTTGAGGCGCCGTCTGTGCGGGCTTTGTTTGATCAGCACCATATCGTGACATTACGTGGGGACTGGACGAATCGTGACGAGGCCATTTCGGCTTATCTGAAAAAACATGGGCGCGACGGCGTGCCGTTTTATCTTTATTACCCACCGCACCAGGACGGTACGATGTTGCCTCAAATCTTAACGCCCCATGGGGTGATCAACACGATTACGGGTTCTGTCGATCATCCGTAAAGAATACAAAAAGGGGGGGGTGTTCAATGGGACGGATTGTCTTTCTTAATTGCTTTCCGAAAGATCAGTTCTCAGGAGGCATTAAAACCACCTATCATCATGCAGCGCGCCTAAAAGCGCAGGGGTTTGATGTGCATGTCTTGCAGCCTGAAGGGCCGCCGACGCGCCTTAAAGAGACGAATGCGCAAGAGTTAGTGTGTCAGGATGTGGCTTTAGATGGTGGTGATGTTGCGGTTTTTCCAGAAACATTGAGCGGATGGTTTGGTGATGTGATCCGCGCGCCTTTACCCGCTAAGAAGGTTATTTTCTGCCAAAATCCCTATTACTTTTTTTGGTACTGTCATTCTAAAGAAGAGCTCGAGCAATGGGGGGTTGAGCGCATTATTGTACCAAGCCAATGGGCGAAGCGAAGCGTGCAGTCTGTTTTGGGGATTGATGCTGTTGATGTGGTGCAACCCTCTATTGACCCAGCACTTTTTGCGGCAGGCGAAAAGAAGCCCCGCATCGTTTCAGCAGGATGGAAATGGGATGGAGAGAACCATCTGCCACCTTATGACCGGCTCATTCGTAAGATGTTGCGGCGGAAATATCCTGCTCTCACCTCTGTCCCTTGGTTTGCTTTGGGAGATGTTTCTGAGCAGGTTGTGGCGGATACGATGGGGCAATCAACGGTTTGTCTGTCTCTTGGGCGCTTGGAGGCGCTGGGCATGACAGCCTTAGAAGCGATGTCAGCAGAATGCTGCGTTGTGGGCTTTCATGGGAGCGGCGGCGAGGACTATGCGACCGCCCATAATGGATTTTGGCATTCTCCAGAAGACCTTGAGGGGGTGGTTGATTCACTAGCCTTGGCCCTTGAGATGACTGAAAACGGGGGGATAGTGTGGCAAAAAATGCGACAGCATGGTGTGGCCACAGCACGCCGTTATCATCCAGACGTGACAGAAAAAGCTCTCTATAAAGTCTATAGTGCTCTCTTTTCTTGAAGAAAGTTGATAGACTTCCTTAATGAGAAGAAGGACTTACGCGAAAGCGAGGGACGAGATGTGCGAGATAACGGGCCGATAGGGTGATTTTATCAGTGCATTTAATGTTTAGAGAAACAGCTATTATGTGAGGAGAAGGCGTGCTCGATCGTTTCGTGCTCCATAACGCCCGTCGTTGTGGGGATGTCGTGGCATTAGGTGGACTTGTCCGCCAGTGCCGGTTTGACCAGCTTGAAGCGTCGGTTAGTCGTTTAGCACGTGCTTTAGAGGGGTTGCGGGAGCTCGCGCCGCGGTTGGTTGCGGTGCAATGTGTCGATAGTTGGCGCCATTGGATGCTCCTTCTTGTGCTGAGTCGTCTTGGTGTGGCGTCTGTTTCTCTTCCCGATGCTGATGTGCCTCAGGAAATGCTGGCTGTTTTGTCGCCTGACCTGATTATTCTTCATAATGGGGATCTTCCCGCTCAAGAAGGGCGTCTCTCTCTTGATGATGGCTGGTTTCGTGCTGTGCTTGATGGCGTGGACGATGACCATTCTGAGGATTATTACCCGCCCGTCCCTGTGGCGTCGGATGCGTTATGCCGCGTTGCCGTCGCGATGGGAACAGATCGTGATATGCATGTTCTTGGCTTTAGTTACGCTGATGTTGAGGCCTCTTTGTTGCGGCTGGTTTATCAGGACATGGGCGAGGCCTTGGCTCTTATGGCCTCTGATGGGCAAAAGCCACATTTGCTATGCACCATTAGCCCTGTGTCGATGAGTGGCTTTCTCATGGTGGGGGCTGCACTGGTGGCGGGCACGACGGTGCGTATCGCGAGTGAGCAAACCATGGGGGCAGAGGTTGCGCAGGGACATGCGTTGTTTGTCGTGCTGACCCCTGTGCATTTAGACTATCTATTACGGTCTTTACCGCCGGGGATGAAGCGCGCCTCTCACCTACATTTAACGGTTGTGGGAGCAGCTTTGTCGCCGTTGTTATTGGAGCGTACACAAAGTCGTCTCACTCCTCATATCTCCGTAGCGTACGGGATTGATGAGTGCGGTGTGCTCTCTAGCATAGATGCTACGAAGCGAGAGGGGCCCCAAAGTGTTGGGCGTGTGCTCCCTTGGGCCGGGGTGCAAATTGTTGACGCAGAGGAGAACCCTCTACCCGAAGGGGAGAAAGGGGTGATTCGTGTACGTGCGACGGGGGCTGTTACGGAGTATCTGAATGAACCGGATGTGACGCAAAAGCGTTTTCGTGACGGATGGTTTTATCCGGGCGATCGCGGATTTATCTCAACGATTGGGGAGCTCCATCTTTGTGGTCGGGTGGATGATCTCGTTGCCATTGGTGGTGGGAAGTTTGACCTTCACCTGATTGACCAGATGGTCAAAGAAGAAAGCGTTGTGCAAGATGCGGCTTCTTTTGTGCGGTGGGGTAAGGATGGCCAGCAGGCCCTCTATTGCGCTCTGATCACCACAGGGGAGCTTGATGGAGAAGCATTGTCAAAGAGATTGCGTCAGCGCTATAGCGCCCTTCCTCCCGTTACGGTCATTTGGGTACGTGAGCTGCCTTATACAGAAGTTGGGCAGGTGGATCGGGAGCGGCTCGCACAGTCGCTTTCCGTTCATTTAGAACGCCAATAAATGGATTTAGATACGTTATAAAACACGGTATTGACGTCAAGAAAGGTCGGTCATGGGTCAGAAGCGTTACGGTGATATTGCCATTATCGGCATGGGATGCGAGCTTCCCGCTGGGTTAAGCACGCCTGATGCTTTGTGGACTTTTCTTGAAGAGCAACGGGATGCAGCGGTTGAAATTCCTAAAGATCGCTGGAGCTTGGCGCATTTTTATGACCCTGTTGAGCAAACGCCGGGCAAAACGTCTATGCGGTGGGGGAATTTCCTCGATCAAGCATCCTATCATTTTGAACCGCTTTTCTTTGGCATTTCCCCGCGTGAAGGCACGGTGATGGACTTTCAACAGCGTTTGCTGTTGGGGGTGACATGGCACATGCTGGAAGATGCGTCTTTAGTTCCGTCAGACCTTAATGGTAGCCGGACTGGGGTGTTTATTGGCGGCTTTACGCAAGACCATTTGGTTCATTGTGGCAGTCCGTTTATGCGGACGCAAATCCGCGATCAGTTTGCCGCTGTCTCCGCTCCGATGACGATGCTGGCTGCACGTATTGCGCATGTTTATGGCTTTGAAGGGCCGACTTTGGCCATGGATACGGCCTGTTCGTCCTCTTTAGTCGCGCTGCATCAGGCCTGTAATAGCTTACGTCTTCATGAATGCGACCTCGCCCTTGCGGGAGGGGTGAATTTTATGTCGTCCCCGCAAACGGCCATGCTCATGACCAAAGGGCACTTTTTAGCCAAGGACGGGCGTTCCAAGACGTTTGATGCCTCTGCCGATGGCTATGGCCGTGGTGAAGGCTGTGTGATGCTGGCGCTCAAACGCCTTGATGATGCGCTGCGTGATGGCGATGATGTGCGTGGTGTCATCTGCGGTTCAGGGGTGAACCAGGATGGCCGCACTCCGGTGATGACCATGCCGGATGCTGATGCACAAGAGAAGCTGATTCGTGACGTGCTGTCCCGCGCTGATGTATCTCCTCAAGAGGTGGCGTATGTGGAAGCACACGGGACGGGCACCCCTGTAGGAGATCCGATTGAGACCAAGGCGATTTCCCGCGCTGTGGCGCAGTATCAGCCCGCAGACCGCTCCCTTGTTGTCGGGGCCGTGAAGGCAAATTTGGGCCATACAGAAGCGGTTGCGGGGGCGTTGGGTGTTCTTAAAGCGGCTTTATGTTTGCAGCATCGCCGTGTGCCAGCTCAAGCAAATTTGACGGAACTGAACCCGGCTATCCCTTTTGATGAGTATCGGCTGTCTATCCCGCAGCATCAGTCTGTTTCGTTGCCAGAAGAAGGGCCGCTCTATGCTGTGGTGAATTCTTTTGGGTATGGCGGGACGAATGCTGTGGCCTTGCTGCGCGCGCCAACAGAGGCAGAGCGTACGTCTGCAGCGCGTAAGGTGGGGCCCAAAAACAGACTGAAGGGCGTGCGGCCTGCTGGCTTTATGAAGCGGATTCCACTGCTTATTTCTGCCTTTTCCCAAAAGTCGCTTCAAGCGATGGCGGGACGTTATGCTGATCTGTTGGAAGATAAACCGCAGATTGACTGGGAGGCCTTGTGCTTCTCGGCTGTGCGGTATCGCGGGCGTTTCCTCCATCGTGGGCTTGTGTTGCCGCGTGTGGGGGAAGATGCGCGTCAAGAGGCCTTACAGGCGCTTCGCGCTTTAGAAGCAGGCAAGAAACATCCCGCTTTAGTTGCAGAAGACGCTGTGACGGATCAGCCAGTCAGCCCAGCTTTTGTGTTCTCCGGAATGGGTACGCAATGGTGGGGGATGGGGCGCTTTATCCTGAACAAAGCTCCAGCGGCGGTGAAAGCACTGGCGCAAGACTGCGATGCGTTGTTTGCGCAAAAAGCGGGCTGGTCTATCCTTGGAGAGTTGCGCAAGCCTGAAAAACAGTCCCGTATTCATGATACACGGATTGCTCAACCGGCGATCTTCTTAGTTCAGATTTGCCTTGCTCAACTTTTCGTGCAGCATGGTGTTCGCCCTGGCTCTGTTGTTGGGCATAGTGTGGGGGAAGTCGCAGCGGCTTATGTGAGCGGTGCACTCAGCCTGAAGGATGCGATTGAGGTTGTTTATTATCGCAGTCAGCTGCAGGCGCGCTTAGAAGACCGTGGGACGATGTTGGCTGTGGGGTTGAGTGAAGACGATCTTCAAACAGCTCTTACCCCTTATGCAGAGACGGTGTCGATTGCCGCGGTGAATGCACCAAAATCCTGCACACTCGCTGGTGAGCGTGCAGCGCTCGAGAAGCTGGCTTCTGCGTGGGAAGAGGAAGGCGTGTTTGTTCGTTTCCTCAAGGTGGACGTGCCGTATCATAGCCCGCAAATGGCCGAGATTGAGCAGGACATGCTCCGTGCTTTGGCTGATCTGGACGACCAAGCGCCAACCACCCCGCTCTATTCCACCGTTACAGGAAAGCGTTGGGAGGAGGGAGCACGCCATGATGCGACCTACTGGTATCACAATGCGCGTCAGCCCGTGCGGTTTGCTGATGTGGTTCAGCACATGCTGGAAGACGAACAGACTGTTTTCCTTGAGTTAGGTTCTCAGCCTGTTTTGGGAGCATTCATTAAACAGGTGGCGGCGGAGAGCCGCCATAATGTCGCGATTATCCCGACCTTGCGGCGTAATAAAGAGGTTGCTGATACCTTAACGCAAGCGCTGGTGCGATTGTCTTTGGCTGGGGCGGAGCCAGACTGGCGCTATATTATGCGCCCCGGGCGTGTTGATCTGCCTCTTTATTCCTGGTGTGTTGAAGAGAATCTCTGGCTTGAGACAGAAGCGGCCCGACGAGACCGGTTGGATTTGTATGTACATCCCGTATTGGGCACGCCTTCTTTACTGACGGATCATCCCTCCTGGCGGGCGGACATGACGACGGTTCTTATGCCGTGGTTGCCTGACCATCGCATTGATGGTGTGACGCTCTTTCCTGCTGCGGGTTATATTGAGGCTGCCCTAGCGGCTCATCACCAGCTTGAGTCCAAAGAGCCTGCCGTGCTGGAAGACCTGAGCCTTGATGCCCCTCTTGTGCTGCAAGAAGGCCAAGCCCCTGTCGTGATGTGGTCGTTTGACCCAGCGTCGCGTGAGCTTACATTCTCTAGTGAAACGGTCGCGTGGAATGGTGATTGGCAGCAGCATGGGCGCGTTACCGTTCTACAGGCCGCGCCTTGGGGGCAAGCAGCTGTTCATATCCCATCGCTTTACAAAGAGACTACCGCTTTTGAGGGGAAGGCGGTGTATGATGAGTTCGTACAGCATGGGCTAGAATATGGCCCATCTTTCCGTACATTAACCCGGCTTCATCGTGGGGAAGGGTTTGCTGTTGGGGAAGTTGCGCTCAACGAGAAAGAGGCCCAAGCTGTAGATGATTATTGGCTGCATCCAGCTCTGTTAGATGGAGCGATGCACACGATGATTGGTGCCTTCCCACTTGATGGGGACATGGGTGTGTTTGTGCCCACACAGCTGCATCGGCTGAGTTATTGGGGCGTAAAAACATCAAAACTGGTCGTCAAAGTGACGCCAACCTTACGAACTGAGGAAAAAGTAGAGGCTGACTTGCGCCTTTATACCCCTGAGGGTGCGCCCGTTGCGGAGCTCTTGGGGTTAACATGCCGTCGTTTGGCACGGGCAGGGCATGATGAAGCGAGCCGTGTGGGGCGTTACCTCTACTCACCGAGTTGGGTGGCGACAGACCAGCAAATGCTGATGAGTGAACCGATGAGCGTCGCTCTTTTGGGCGATGGGAACAGACTAGCGTCGCGTTTGGAGACGTATCTCCAAGAGAATGGTGTTGAGGTGTCAGCCTATCCAGAGATGCAGCTTGATGACCTTCAGCCTTTGTTAGGCAATAGTAAGGCCTTGTCTGAGGTGCGGTCTGTTGTGTGGATGCTGCCGGCTGAGATGTCGGAGGATGATGTTCTTCCGCTTATCGATACAGCGCGTCAGCTGGTGAATATGATCCCTGTACAGGTTCAAGAAGGGCGTCTTCCATTCGTGGTGGTCACGCGTGGGGCTTATTACCTTGACGGGCAGGAGCAGCCTGTTGAACCAGCACAGCGCGCGTTAGCTGGGTTTTTCCGTGCGGTTCAAAGTGAACGGACAGACCTTGGCGTTCGTTGCGTGGACGTTCCCGCTGACGTCCCAGAAACGATGATGGAAGAGCTCGCCGCTGAAGTCGTGTTAGAAGATACGTCGGAGGATACGGTTGCGTTGCGGCCTGAACAACGGGCTGTGCAGCGTCTGATGACACCGGCTCTGAACCCAGAGCCCGACCCTGTGTCCCTGGAAAGCCTTGAAGGGGGCGGCACAGATAGGCTGGGTATTCGTCTGACCTCTGGACGTTCTGGTGTGTTGGAAGGGCTGACGTGGCAGGCTTATGAAGTGCCTAAGCCTGGGAAGGGTCAAATCACGCTCCGTACCATTTCAGCGAGTTTGAACTTTAAAGACGTGCTTAAAGCGATGTCTTTACTGCCAGAAAGCGTCGTGGAAGGCACATATAACGGTCATCATTTGGGGATGGAGGCTGTTTCTGAAGTTGTGGCCGTTGGCGATGATGTCGAGGGTTACCAGGTCGGTGATCGCGTGCTCGTCGTGTATCCTGACAGCTTTGCATCGCATCGTGTGGTGGATGCGGATGTGAGTATGATGGTTCTTAGAGATGAGGCGTTGGATTATTCACCACATTCGCTGGCTGGTGTGCCTCTTGTTTTCGTCACGGCGTATTATTGTTTGGTCCGTTTGGCGCGTTTGGCTAAGGGTGAAACAGTCCTCATTCATGCGGGAGCAGGTGGGGTTGGTCAGGCTGCGATTCAGATTGCGCATTATCTTGGAGCAACGGTTTACGCGACGGCAGGGAGCCCAGAAAAACGCGCCTATTTGCGTGAGCAGGGCTGCGCTGGTGTATGGGATTCGCGCACATTAGAATTTGTTGATGGTGTGCGTGAGGTGACCGGCGGACGTGGGGTTGATGTCGTACTGAACTCGCTCCCGGGTGAAGCGATGACCCATAGTCTTTCGTTGTTGACGCGGTTGGGGCGGTTTGTCGAGATCGGTAAGCGCGATATTGTTGAACATCGTCGGTTGGATCTTACCCCCTTCAACGAGAACTTGTCTTTCTTCTCGTTTGATATGGATCGTTTGATGCCTGATCCACGATTGAACGAGATGTTAGGGGAGGTTCTGGCTTTAGCCCGTCAGCATAAGTTGCATTTCATTGATACGACGGTTTATCCGGCTGCAGAAGCGGCTGAGGCATTCCGTTTTCTCGCCTCCTCCAAACATATCGGGAAAGTGATCCTTTCTTTTGAAGATATGAGTAACGTGAAAGCGCGTCCTCCTAAGAAGCCGCTTCCCCGGGTGCGTTCAGATGCTTCTTATCTTGTGACAGGTGGCTTCGGAGGTTTGGGTTTAAAAACTGCTGAGGAACTTGTGCGTCAAGGCGCAGGTGCGGTGCATTTGATTGGTCGCAACCTCCCGAGTACGTCTGAGGCGAAAGAGGCCCTCAAAGCCCTGAGTGACGCCGCAAAATCGGTCGGCTGTGCCGTGGTGCCTCACAAGACAGACGTTACAGAGCCAAAGAAGATAAACGACCTCATCGCGTCTTTGCGGACGGCGGAAAAACCGTTGCGTGGCGTGTTCCATACGGCTGGTGTCGTTGATGACGTGATGCTTCCTAATCTGACGGTTGAGAATGTGGCCGGTGTTTTGAAGCCGAAGGTACAAGGGAGTTCCGTGCTGGATAAGGCCTGCCGCGGCATGGCGTTGGATTATTTTGTGCTTTATTCATCCTTTACGACGGAAATTGGTAATTTGGGGCAAAGCGCTTATATCGCCGCGAACTCTTATCTTAACGCTCTTGCTGAGCGCCGTCGTCAGCGTGGAGAGGTTGCGCTTGCGGTTGGATGGGGAGCGATTGGTGATGTCGGTATGCTCCAGCGGAATAATTCAGCCGTACGTTTCTTTGATACGGTGGGTGTGACGCCAATGAGTGCCAAGCAATCGCTCGAGATGCTTCCAGATGTGCTTAAGACGGGCCGCCCCTATGTTTCTGTTGTGGATATTGACCTCTTCAAAGCGTTTAATTCGCTCAATTGGTTAGATCATTTGGCACGTTTTGCGACGGTGCGGCAGGAGATCCGTAAAGACGGGTTATCGGATACACTGCAAGCGTTGTTTGCCATGCCCGAAGCGGAACGTCTGGGCTACGTGCTTGTGAAGCTTAAAGAGAAGCTTGGTTCTGTCTTACAGATTGATCCCGAAAGTATCAGCGACAATGCACGCCTTTCTGAGCTCGGGATTGATTCGCTGGCGGGTGTTGAGTTGCAAATGGCCATTCGTTCTGAGTTTGGTGTGGACGTGTCGCTGGTATTATTGGCGCGGAATGAAACGATTATTGAGATGTCGCGCTCTTTGTTACGTCAGGCATCACAGGTGAAGAACGGGCAAACCGCCCTTCCTAAAACGGAGGAAGAGACACCCTGATGGCGGTTCTGGATGATTATCAGTACAGCTATTGTGAGGATGGTCGGCTGCTTTTGGACTGGCACGTCTCAACGCTTGATGAGCTGTTGAGTTTCCGGGCTCTTGAGCGGCCTGACCAAAAGCAGTTCGCTGTTTTGGGCGATGGCGAGAACGTTACGGCGGAGATGACGTTCAAAGAAGCTCATGATTGGGCTTGTTTGGTTGCGGGATTGTTGACGCGCTTTGTGCCTGAACGGTCACGGGTGTTGCTGTGCTTTGATAATGGCATGGAGGCGATCGCGGGCTTCTTTGGTTGCGCCTACGCCAATATGGTGCCGGTTTCTGGTGTGTATCCGTCCTCTGTTGGTAGTCGAGACCGGCTGTTCGATATTTTGGATGATTCCCAAGCCGTTGCGGTGATTGGATTGCGGCAAACCTTGATGGATTTTCGTCGTCACGCAGAAGGACGGGGGAAAGGCGTGAAATGGATCCCTATTGAAGGGGCGCAAAAGGCAACACCGCTGCATCGTCATCATGCAACTGGGATGGATGATGTCGCCCTTGTGCAATATACGTCTGGCTCTGTTGGGCGGCCACGCGGGGTGTGTATTACCCATCGCAATTTAGGCGCTAACCTATCGCGTTTGTTAGAGCGTACGGGATTTTACGATGGTGGCTTAGGGTTGAGCTGGTTGCCCCTATCTCATGATATGGGCTTGATGATTGGCCTGTTGATTGGTGTTGTGGTCGGTGGGCCCTGTTGGCTGATGTTGCCTCAGCATTTCATTGAGAAGCCGCAGCGCTGGGTGGAGGCGATTGATCGTTACCGTGTTGGTTTCTCAGCAGGGCCCAACTTTGCTTATGAGCTCTGTGCTCATCATGTGTCTGATGAACAGGCGCGACGGCTTGATTTATCCTGTTGGCGACGTTCTGTCATCGGTGCGGAGATGATCGAAGAAGATTCCGTTGCGACGTTTTTTAAACGGTTTGAGCCGTCAAACCTCGCAAAGACGGTGCTGCGCCCTGGCTATGGGATGGCGGAAACAACCTTGATGATTGCCAGCGGGGGGCGACAAGGGCATGAGGTCGTTTCTTTCGGTCGTTTTTCACGTTCCGCGCTTGCTTGCAAACATGTTGAGGTACCACAGCATGAGGATGATGTTCGCGTGTTGGCGAGCTGTGGCAAGGTGATTGAAGACCACGCTATTCTTGTGGTTGATCCTGAAAGTGAAAATGTCCTCCCTGAGGGATTTGTCGGTGAGCTGTGGCTAAGCGGGCCTTCTATTACCCCTGGTTACCTTAACCGTGATGATGAAAACCGAGAGCGTTTTGGTTTTATCCATGATGGGAAACGTTTTTTCCGTAGTCGTGACATGGGGTTCTTCCATCAGGGTGAGCTTTATGTCACGGGACGGATGGAGAATCAGATCATGTTTGAAGGGCGGGTGTTTGATCCCGATGATTTAGCGCATGTGGTTCGTGTCGCTTGCCCAGTTTTTAAAGGGCGGAGTCTTGCTGTTTTCCGCCAGAATGATGATTTATGTGTTCTCGGAGAGATTGCCGCCTCTGTGTCTTGTGCTCAGCGAGAGGCCTTGGCATGGACAATGGGACGAGCCCTTGCGCGGGTATGCCCGGTTGTAAAGTCTATGCGGATTGTCTTGGTACGACCGGGGGGGATTTGCCGCACACCAAGTGGTAAGATACGTCTCTCAGCAACGCGCATAGCGTTGGAGGAAGGAGGCCTTCCTGTGCTAGATGACCGGCAGTTTGGAGAAGAGAGGCTTAAAACGGTTGAAGTCATCAATCGGCCTGAAATGCGGCTGTAGGACGAGTATTGGCTTGGAGATAGGTAAGAACCATGAATGTGAAAGCGCGTAGGCGGGGCTGATGAGTGACGTAGTAATTCTGACACAAGAAGGGCCGGAAGGCATCCGCTATGACTTTGTGGATGGTTGCCGTGTATGGGTGCCAGAAGGCGGTCATTGGCGTATCCGCTTGCGTGATAGAGCGGCTGATACGGTGGTGTATCAGCATGAGTTTACGTCAACAGGCATGGTTCAAAGCTCGAAGCGCTATTATATTCCATTCGAGATCAAAGTATGGAAAGACGATAAGCTCGTTTTCACCCATAATTGTGACCTTAAAGAGCGTGATGTGCTCATCACGATGCATTTGGGCGGATTAGGGGATCATCTTGCATGGATGGGGCATGCCGTTGCTTTTGCTCAGCAGCATCAATGCCGCCTTACGTGCCGTGTGCAAGAAGCGCTTATTCCGCTTTTTGAGAAGACATATCCCGATATTCACTTTGTTGCAGATGTCGATGATGAGGCGATGAAGCGTTATTATGCGCATTATCGCGTTTTAGTGTTTTTTGACGATAAAGAGCATAATTTCCAACCCATTGATTATCGTCAATCTGGCTTGATCCATATGGGGGCTGATACGTTGGGGCTCCCTTATGCGGAGCGCCGACCGCGTGTTATGATTGATCCAGGTGGACGCCCTATAAAAGAGCGCTATGTGTGTATTGGTTCGCAAGCGTCAGGATTGAGTAAATATTGGAACAATCCTGTGGGCTGGTATCAGGTGGTGCGTTTTTTGAAAGAGCACGGCTATCGTGTGATCTGCATTGACCGGTCTCGGGTTGGTGGAACGGAAGAAGCGCTGCGCATGATCCCTCATGGTGTGGAGGATGAAACCGGCGATCGGCCTTTGAGTGAGCGGGCACGTTGGCTCAAACATGCTGATTTCTTTGTTGGCTTATCATCCGGATTGTCATGGCTCGCATGGGCGGTAGAAACACCTGTGGTGATGATTAGCGGTTATACACAGCCTTATAATGAGTTTTACACGCCGTACCGGATTATTAACCGTCATGTCTGCAATAGTTGTGGAAATGATGTGACGAAGCGTCTCCATCCAGAGGATCCACTCTTTTGTCCGTACCATAAGGGAACAGACCGTATTTTTGAATGTACCCAAGCTATTTCTGCACAGCATGTAATGTCTGTTATTGAGACGATCCCAGGGTTTGGAGTGCAGCGTGATGACTGATAAAAATGATAAAAGCCGCATTCTTAATGATATTGTGACCCTTAAAGGGCCATCTTCAGCGCCAGAGAAGCGTTCGTTAGTGTCGGGCTTTGAACCGTCATCATCAGCGTCTTCTTCGTCTTCTCGTCCGTCATCATCGGTTTATCTGGATGGGCGCTCTCCTTCTGCTCAACCATCGTCCTCGGCATCGTCGCACACGTCTTCTGACGATAAAAAGGCTGGGGCTGGGATCATGAAGGGAATGCCCTTTCCCGATCCGGTTTTGGTGCCGACCCAAGAGGGGGCACATGGGCTCCGGTTTGATTTTAATATCGGCATTCGGGCGATTTTGCCGCCAGGGAAATGGACAATCCGTTTTCGAGACCTTGATACCTATACCGTTCTTTATCAAACGGAGGGTGATGCTCTTCAGGTCTTATCGCGCAAACGGCATTTTATTAATGCACGGATTGAGCTGGAAAAAGACGGCGAAATCGTTTGGGCCCATGATTATGACGCAGCGGGGAAAGATGTGGCTGTCGTTATGCCGGGGGGAACGTTAGGGGATTCTCTAGGCTGGTTCCCTTACGCGGTGCGTTTTGCGAAGAAGCATCAATGTCGCCTGACAGTGATGTTATCAGAACCGTTAAAGAAGCTGTTAGAGCCTGTCTATCCAGATATTCGGTTTGTCTTAGCGGATGAATTTGACGCTATTCGGGAGACCCTCTACGCGACCTATTATTTGGGTCTTTTCTTTGATGATGAGGAAAATAGTTGGCAACCGGCTGATTTCCGCTATGTTGGGCTTCATCGAACGGCTGGTTATATTTTAGGTGTTGATCCAACAGAAGAGCCGCCACGTGTTGATATTGAGGATGAGGACACACGCCCGATAGAAGAGCCTTATGTGGTGGTCGCTGTGCAAGCCTCCTGTGGCTGTAAAATGTGGAACAATCCGACAGGATGGATGGACACCGTCCAGCATCTTAAAGCAAAAGGCTATCGGGTTATTTGCATTGACCGTGACCCCGCTGTTGCCAGTTCGATCCATTGGAACGTGATTCCTAATGGGGTCGAGGACGAAACAGGCAATCGTCCCCTAAAGGAACGCGCACGTTGGCTTAAACATGCGGATTTCTTTGTTGGTTTGTCGTCAGGTCTTTCTTGGTTGGCGTGGTCTGTGGGAACGCCAGTCGTGTTGATTAGTGGCTTTACTCATCCAAGCAATGAATTTCACACGCCGTATCGTGTCTTCTCAACGCACGGATGTAATAGTTGTTGGCATGATGTGCGCACGCCCTTCAAACATAATGATTACATGTTTTGCCCGCGCCATAAGGGCACGCCACGTTTCTTTGAGTGTACCCGTATTATTAGTGCGGACTACGTAAACGCGACGATTGACCGTGTTTGCCAGGATTATGCTGTGCCGAAATTGGGAAAAAAGCGTAAGAATAAGAAACGTGCTCGGTCTAAAAAAGCGTGATGGTTCTTTCATGGAGAGTTTTGCTCTATCCATAGCCGCATTCTCCCCATGAAGGAGAGACTGTGATAAAGAAGAACACAGTAAAAAGGTGGCCTTTGGACATGTGAGAGAGGCCATAACTTGGGAGATACCATGATGTCTGAAACTGATCTGCCCATTTGCGTTGCGGCCTTGTATCATTTCACACGATTTAGCGACCATGAAGCGCTGCGCGAGCCATTGTTACAGTGCTGTCGGGAGGCAGGCATTAAAGGGAGCCTTCTTTTGGCTGCAGAAGGGATTAACGGCACGATTGCGGGGTCCGATGAGGGGATTGACCGTGTTCTTGCCTATATTAACCAGTTGCCTGGCTGTGAGGGGTTTGTTTTCAAAAAATCCCGTGCGAAAGACATGCCGTTCCTGCGCATGAAGGTGAAGCTCAAGCGTGAAATTGTCACGATGGGCCAACCCAATATCGACCCGTTGTCCTGTGTCGGGCGCTATGTAAAACCTCAAGATTGGAATGCGTTAATCTCTGACCCGGATACGGTCGTGATGGATACGCGTAATGATTACGAAGTCGCCATCGGTACGTTCCGCGGCGCGGTGGATCCAGACTTGAAAACATTCCGTGAATTTCCCCAATGGTTTCGGAATTGGCGGCGTGAGATTGAAGCGCAAGGACGCACGCCTAAGGTAGCGATGTTCTGCACAGGAGGGATTCGCTGCGAGAAATCGACCGCTTTTGCGCGTGAGGAAGGGATTGATGAGGTGTACCATCTTCAGGGTGGTATTTTGAAATATCTTGAGGAAATCCCAGAAGAAGAAAGCCTATGGGACGGAGAGTGCTTCGTCTTTGACCAACGCGTTTCGGTGGGGCATGGGCTGAAATTGGGCCATTATGACCTCTGCCACGCCTGCCGTTGCCCCATTGATGACGAGGATAAAGCCTCTCCTCAGTATGAAGAGGGGGTGAGCTGCCCTCATTGTTATGGGAAGCGCACGGACGCCCAGCGTCAGCGCTATCGGGAGCGGCAACGCCAAGCTAAGCTAGCTGAAAAACGTGGCAAGGCCCATCTTGGGGAAAAGGCAGAAACCCAAGTCTAAAGCTGCCGCTTGAGGCACGAGAAGAAACGGCCATGCAGTGTGAATGCTGCATGGCCGTTTGTATGTGGGGCTCGTTTATAAGGCTGTGTATCTCGGCCGCACAAGGTGTCTTGGAGGTGGGGTGAGTGATGCCCAGCGGGTATTGATGACTACGCCCCACTGACATCACGTCTCTTGTTCCGTATGGCGTTTAGAAATTTTCACGCAAGGTCAGATTGACCGAGCGCCCCATTCCCAGCACCGGGGAGGGCAGCGCGCCATTTGATGGCAGCGATGACAATTCCCGCCCACTGAGGGGCAGGAAATAGCGCTGGTTCAGCAGGTTCTCCAAGCTCAGATCAAGGCGGACAAAACGCCAATGATAACCCATGCCGAGCCCCAGCAGGGCGTAACCCGGTGTTTTGGGCTCATTACGGACCCAGTCTACCGTGTGTTTGGCTTTCACAAGGGTGAGCTCGACACGTCCCGACCAAGGGCCACGCGTTTCATGCAGGCTGATGGTCCCGTTGAGGGGCATCTGCTGATACAGGCCGGAATGGGTGACATTATCTTGCCCACGCACCCAGTTGAGCGTTGTGCTGAGATGGCCCATTCCCCAACGATGGCTGTCCCATAGAAGCGTATGAGCAGCGGCATTAATGCCGTAGCTCTGAGCGTTATGGTTCGCGAATTGAAGTAGGTTAAACCCGTGTGAGAGTCCTTTAAGACGCACCACATTAATATAATGCTGCGTATAGGTGTAAAAAGGCTGGATCATCACGTCCCATACTGCGCGCTGGGTGTCATGGACATGCACGGTAAAGCTGGCGGTGTTCGCAATTTCAGGGCGGAGATTGAGTGAACCGACATAGCCGTTCCCATCGCCAAACCAGCCAATCATTTTGGCGGTCATCCCGCCTTGGCTCCAGCCATAGCGTTCATAAAGGTTGGGGGAGCGTGTTTTACGTCCGTAGCCACCTTCTAGGCTGATCTGGTCGGTTGGGTTCCAACGTGCGAGGGCGGTGATGTCGAGGTTGCTGTCTGTGCGGCCACGATGGGCGGCATTGAAGGCATGGGCATTTTTGGCGTCGCCCATGCTCATCATACCCATACCCCCCATCATACCCGACATGCCCATCATGCCGCTCATTCCTCCCCAACTATAGGGGCTAACCGGGCCTGTATTCATCATAATGACATCACTGCGGGCCCCGAGTTCGGTGGAAAAACGGGGTGTCCATTGTGCATTCCACTGGAAGAAATGCCCCAGATGATTGCGAGAGCCCCCATTGAGATTATGGAAGGTACCGGGGCCCATCATCATGCTGTCCATAACGGGGGGCCACCAATCATTGAGCCCGTTATGCTCGAACTCACTGCCCACTTTGAGACGATGCCGGTTGGTAAGGGGGATGGTGGCGGTGATGGCATACCCAGCCATACGCCCGTCACTATTCATGGGCATACCGGTGGTGGCGCTGTGCCCGCCTTTATCGGCGAGCATATTCATCGCGTGGGTGGTGCGTTTCCAGAACCCACGCGTTTCAAGCTCTCCCCAATGGAAATGGCCGGTATATTTGCCATTTACGAAGGTTGAACGGTTATTGGTCTCATCCATATAGCTATTGGGAAACCCCTCATAAGGCACATCTTGCTGGCCAAAGGTGAGGCTAAATTGATGGTTGCGGTGCTTAAAGCCGGCCGTTACGGCGTGATTATAGCTGAGATAACGGGTGGAGAGGACGCGCCCGCCACGGCCGCCTGCGCTATAATCGCTGGCATGGTTATAGGAGGCTTCATAACGCAGGCTGAAACTGTCATTAGCGACGGTGAGAGAGCCCGAAGCCCCTGAGCCCCCACCATTACTGCGCCAGTCCTGCCGTCCATTTCCTGTGACGAGGATATTCCCCTTTTGAGCAAATTGCGGGGCCTTGCGTTCAACGGAAATGGTTCCGCCTGTGCTATCACCACCCATACTGACTGAAGTAATGCCTGCAATGGCGCTACTGGTCGCAACGGCATCTGGGTCAATTTGCGAAAAGGCGGGGTTCATATGGTTCGGGCAGTCAGAGCCCAGCCGCATGCCGTCAACGAAGGTTGCAACACGGTCATCGGCCATGCCGTTGAGCACGGGGAGAGAGGCTGTGCCCCCCGTCGCGTAAGAGCTAAATCCGGGCGTGTCTTTGAAGAGCGAGAGTGTGTCAGCACTTTGTTGGAAAGAGTGCCGACTGCCCACAACCGTCATTTTTTCCGTTGGGGCAGGAGAGGCGGATGGCGGAGAAGGCACAGGCGTGGTTTGAGCGGAGGCAGCGTAAAAAGGCGCGCAGGTGAGTACCGTACAAACGAGCAGAGAGGCCGGGAACATAGGGGTTCGCGGCCTATACGCAGAGCAGCGCGTAAAGGGAGCAGTAGAGGACACGAGATGTTATCCTGAAAGAGGTCACGACAAAACGCCCTCATCGCCAAGAGAGGCGTGGGCGTTACGAGAACAGATTCAGGCAGGCAGTGGCGGCGCGCGGCTTGGGGGGCGGTCGCGTGTGAGGCGTGGCGGCGCTTGCGATGGCGGGGTGCAGCGCCATAAAGCCCGCATGAGGGCACTCGTCCCTAAGAAGAATGCCAGCGCATTGAGCGCAAAGAGGATATGCCCCAAGAGCGGGCATAATGGGCAGTCCCCATCATGCTGATGGTGGGAGGCTGGATGGTGATGATGGTGTGCTGGCGCGCAGTGCGGTGCCTCTATGGAGGCCGATGGAGGGGCAATATCAATGGAGGTCAGGCGGTAGAGCGTTGCGCGTGGGCTTTCGC
Organism: Saccharibacter sp. EH611; assembly: GCF_009834765.1. GTDB lineage: Bacteria > Pseudomonadota > Alphaproteobacteria > Acetobacterales > Acetobacteraceae > Saccharibacter. Next base: position 193,473 of record NZ_WVHP01000022.1, read on the forward strand.
CGCTATACGCGAAGGATTGAAGCCCGAGTTGCCCCACGAGAGCAAGGAGCAGGACGATGACCAGCCCCCATCGTCGTTTGGAGTGAGGGGGCAAGAAGGGGCGTTCTATCAGTGCCATAAGTGCGGATCAGCCTTTAACCCCACCAAACAGGCTTGCCAGAATGGTGCCAAGCACAATCAGGGCGATCCCTCCATAGGCGGGGGGGGGAAAGGACTGTCGAAAGACGACCACGCCGATTGCCACAATGCACACACTGCCAAAGCCACACCAAACGGCATAAGCGATGCCAAGGGGGATATGGCGTAGTGCACAAGACAGGCAGTAAAATGCCCCAGCATACAACGCGAGAGAGCCGATGGTGGGCAGTATCCTGCGGAAGCCATCGCTGAGGTTCAGCAGGCTTGTTGCGCCTACTTCCAGCACGATGGCGACAAAGAGAAAGGCCCAAGAAAGGGTGGCTGCACTCATGAATGTTTGTCTTTCTTTCCGCTCTTTTTCGCGGTGGTTTTTTTCTTAGTCTTTTTAGGTTTGTCTTTAGAGCCCTTGGGGCGTTCTGCTTCGCTTGCAAGCGAAGGACGGGCAAGCATATCGGCGAGGAACTGGCCTGTGTAGCTGTTCTTACAGGCCGCGATCTCTTCAGGGGTGCCTGTGGCGATAATCTGCCCACCGCCAGCTCCTCCTTCAGGGCCGACATCAATCACCCAATCAGCTGTTTTGATGAGGTCGAGATTATGCTCAATCACCAACACGGTGTTGCCTTGATCAACGAGGGCATGCAGCACTTCGAGGAGCTTCTTAACGTCTTCGGTATGAAGCCCCGTGGTGGGTTCATCCAGAATATAGAGCGTGCGGCCTGTTGCACGCCGGGCGAGCTCTTTAGCGAGCTTCACACGCTGGGCTTCCCCGCCGGAAAGAGTTGTGGCTTGCTGGCCGAGGGCGACATAGCCCAGCCCAACACGTTGGAGAATAGACAGGCGTTCAGCAATACGCGGCACCGCTTGGAAGAAAGGAAGGGCTTCATCCACCGTCATGGCTAGTACATCGGCGATGGATTTCCCCCGGAAGGTAATGTCCAATGTCTCACGGTTATAGCGTGCGCCTTTGCAGGTGTCGCAGGTGACGAAAACATCGGGGAGGAAGTGCATCTCAATTTTCAGCACGCCATCCCCTTGGCAAGCCTCGCACCGTCCGCCCTTCACATTGAAGCTGAAGCGTCCCGGCTTATAACCACGTGCTTTGGCTTCAGGCAGTTCAGAAAACCAATCTCGGATCGGGGCGAAGAGATCGGTATAGGTCGCAGGGTTAGAGCGAGGGGTGCGTCCAATGGGGGACTGGTCGATTTCGATAATTTTATCGAGCTGATCGACCCCTTCAAGGCGGCTATAAGGCAGTGGCACGGCGCCCGTTTTCATCACCTGACGCGAGAGTGCTTTATAGAATGTGTCGGTAATGAGGGTTGATTTCCCACTCCCTGACACTCCCGTCACAGCGGTAAACGTGCCCAGCGGCACTTTGACGGAGACATTCTTCAGATTATGGCCGCGTGCGCCTTTCACGCCGACCCATCGTTTGCTGCTGCGTCGCTGAGCCGGGACGGGAATGCCACGCTTACCGGCGAGCCATGCGCCGGTAATACTGTTAGGATTTCGCGCGACGTCTTCAGGGGTGCCATACGCCATGACATGGCCGCCTTGTGTGCCGGCACCTGGGCCCATATCCACCAGATAGTCCGCTTGGCGGATAGCGTCTTCATCATGCTCGACCACTAGCACCGTGTTCCCGAGATTACGCAGCCGCTCTAGCATCGCGAGTAGACGGGCATTATCGCGCTGATGCAACCCAATAGAGGGCTCATCAAGCACGTAGAGCACGCCGGTCAGGCCCGACCCAATTTGGGAAGCGAGGCGAATGCGCTGGCTCTCCCCACCCGAGAGCGTGCCGGAGCTGCGTGAGAGGGTGAGATAGTCGAGGCCGACGCGGTCGAGAAAATGCAGGCGCTCGACAATTTCACGCAAAATACGGCGGGCGATTTCTGCCTTTTGTGGCGTGAGCTTTTCTTCTACGCCGCTAAACCATGCAAGAGCTTCTGTAATCGTAAGATCAGACGCCTGAGCAATGGTGGCATCATTGACTTTGACGCAGAGCGCTTCAGGGCGCAAACGAGCCCCGTGGCACGCGGGGCATGGCATAGCCGACTGATAACGGCCCAAGGCTTCGCGGACATAAACGCTATGGCTTTGGGCAAGGCGGCGTTGAAGATGGCTGATGACCCCTTCAAAGGGACGGTTGACCGTATGGGTGCGGTTGTTTTCGTCTAAATAGGGGATTTTGACCGGCTCGGCACTGCCATTGAGGAGAAAGTCATGGGTGCTGCTTTTGAGTTTTTCCCACGGCGTATCGAGGTCTTCCCCACAATGGCGAGCAAGGGCGGCGAGGGTTTGTTCAAAAAGAGGGTCTTGCTCGTCACGCCACGGGGCAATCGCACCATCACGGAGCGTGCGGCTCTCATCGGGGATGATGAGGTTGGGGTCAAAATGCGTCTCTGTCCCAAGCCCGTCACAGGTCGGGCACGCGCCCATAGGGGCGTTGAAGGAGAAGAGGCGCGGTTCAATCGTCTCTAAAATAAAGCCCGACACAGGGCAGGAATAGCGGGATGAAAAGGCCGCTTTGAGAGGTTTGCGTTCTTCCCCAGAGCGCAGCACTTCTTCAACAGAGGCGAGGCCGTCGGAGAGGGTGAGCGCTGTTTCAAAACTATCGGCAAGACGTGTTTCGATGCCTTCTTTCAGCACGATACGATCCACGACTACATCGACATTGTGGCGGGTTTTGCGGTTAATCTTCGGTGTGTCGGTAATGTCGTACAATGTGCCGTCGATGCGCACACGGGCAAAGCCACGTCGTGTCAGCTCTGCCAGTTCTTTTGCGCAATCCCCTTTACGGTCGCGAATAACAGGGGCCAGCAGCATCAGCCGTGTGCCAGAAGGCATGGCCATGACACGATCGACCATTTGGCTCACACTTTGGGCTTCAATCGGCAGACCGGTCGCGGGGGAGTAGGGTGTTCCGGCGCGTGCCCAAAGCAAACGCATATAGTCGTGAATTTCAGTAATCGTCCCGACCGTTGAACGCGGATTTTTGGACGTTGTTTTCTGTTCGATGGAAATTGCTGGGGACAGACCTTCAATCGAATCGACATCCGGCTTGCCCATGAGTTCGAGAAACTGACGCGCATAGGCTGACAGGCTCTCGACATAACGGCGCTGGCCTTCCGCATAAATCGTGTCGAACGCGAGGGACGATTTCCCCGAGCCAGAAAGCCCCGTAATGACGGTAAGCTGGTCGCGTGGAATCGTCACATTCACCTGCTGAAGGTTGTGGGTGCGGGCGCCACGAACCCGGATAGCGTTTGGATTAAGGGTATCAGGAGAGTGTTTCACGCGATTATGTCCACCGTTCAGCATAACGACGGTAGATCATACGCGCTGAGAGCGCTAGGATCACCCCGATAATGCAATCTTTTTGAAAAATGGAAGCAAAGCGGATGGCAGGAAGCGTCAATAAGGTCATTTTGGTGGGGAATTTGGGCCGTGATCCAGAGGTGCGCAACACGCAGTCAGGGGCAAAAATTGTCAATCTGACGGTGGCCACCAGTGATACATGGACAGACCGTGCCACAGGTGAACGTCGTGAGCGCACTGAATGGCATCGTGTCGTTATTTTTAATGAGCGCACAGCTGATGTGGCCGAACGTTTTCTTCGTAAAGGCCGCAAGATCTATCTTGAAGGTGAACTTCAGACCCGTAAATGGACCGACCAGCAGGGGATGGAACGGTACACGACAGAGGTCGTGATTAGCCGTTTCCGTGGCGATCTGGTGCTACTTGATAGCCAACGCAGCGGTGGCGACAGCTTTGGCGGTGGCCCGTCTCAGGGAGGCTATAACGATCAGCAAGCTCCTGCCCGCAATAATACTGGGGGTTCTAGCGCGCCGCAGCGTTCATCTGGTGGTGGCGGTGGTTGGGATGCCCCGGCCGATAACAGCCTTGATGACGAAATTCCGTTCTGATGTGAGGCATTATTAACGATGCCTGTATTGATGCGTCAGGCAAGGCTGGTGGTTGGCCTTGCTTTGATGGCGGCGTTGGCGGCTTGTGCTACAGCGCCGCCAACCCATCCTAATGATCTGTGCGCCATCTATCACGAAAAACGGGGCTGGTATCATGCGGCGATGCGGCAGGAAGCCAAGTGGAATATTCCGTCTTCTGTGCCGATGGCGATCATGCACCAAGAATCCAGCTTTCGGAGCAATGTCCATACACGACGGACGCATATTTTCTGGGTGATCCCGTGGGGCTATATCACGACGGCCTATGGCTATGCGCAGGCCAAGACCGATGTATGGCATGATTATGAGCGTCGCGCTGGTGTGAGTGGAAGCCGCGATAATTTTGCGGATGCGCTCAATTTTATGAATTGGTACATCACCAACACACGGCAGATTGATCACGTCCCCGTAACCGATGCGACCCGCCAATATCTCGCCTATCATGATGGTTGGGGCGGCTATCGTCGTCGTACCTATGCGTCCAAGGCGTGGCTCATTAATGTCGCTGATAAAGTGGGGACGCGGGCACGTCTGTATCAGCATCAGTTTGACCGCTGTAAAGACGACTTAAAAGATGGATTCTGGGAGCGTTTTTGGAGTTGGCTCTAAGAGCTTTACTGCGTGAAAAAGAATAGAGGCTCTTTTGCGGGGGTATGGGCTGCGATGGATGACTTTCCCGCCTATTGAGCGTCCATTGTTGCGACTTATGTCCTTTCGCTGAGCATGAAGCGAAGGAGAAGGCGGCTCTCTCGTTCGTATGGTGCCAGAAGAAGGTGGTTATTTCTTCTTCTGGCTGTCCGCTCGTAGCGTAGCCGTTGCTACGTCGATCTAAGGCTTAACAGTTTTCCCATTTAAACATGGTCAGCTGGCTGTCTCGACCATGACAAGTTCAGCATCATCGTGAGCCGTGATGGTCAGTGTTTCTTCATTTTCAATGGCCACACCATCGCGTGTGTTGGCGCGGTGGCCGTTGACATCAATGGTGCCTGTGGACGGCACAAGATAGGCCTTGTGCTGTGGGTTAAGGCTGTAGGTCAGGCTTTGTCCAGCGCGAAGGGTGCTGCCTAAGACGCGGCCGGGCGTATGAATGGGCAGAGCCGTGTCTTTATCTTCTGGGAAACCAGAAGCGAGCGCGACAAACTGCCCTTCACGACTTTTTTTAGGGAAAGGCCGTTGTCCCCAAGAAGGCTTATGACCTTGCTGGTCGGGGATCATCCAAATCTGGAAGATGAGCGTGTCTTCGTCCTCAAGGTTATATTCGCTATGGGCAATGCCTGTGCCGGCAGACATGACTTGCACGTCTCCAGCCTCTGTGCGGCCTTCATTGCCGACCGTATCGCGATGGGTAATCGCCCCTTTGCGCACGTAGGTGACAATTTCCATGTCGGCATGAGGATGGGTAGGAAAGCCTGTCTGTGGAGCGATGAGGTCGTCATTCCAAACACGGAGCCGTCCCCAATGCAGGCGTGCAGGATCGTAATAATTGGCAAAAGAGAAATGATGGTGGGCATTAAGCCAACCATGGTTAGCGTGGCCTAACGACGTAAACGGGCGGATCTCAATCATTGGGGGTCTCCCTCACATTATAGGAAAAGATGTTGAAGAAGACGTAGTGCCAGAAGCGTTGCTGTGCCATATCCAGAAGTGAACCTTAGTTTTTCAGGAATGTACTGTGACGTTACTGCCTGATTTTGAAGCTTGGGCCATTATGGCGCAGGTGGCTGAAGACCGCTCTTTTACGCGTGCTGCAGAGCATCTCTCTGTGTCTCGTCCTACGGTGTCGCGTGCTGTGGCACGGTTGGAGGAGACGCTTAATATTGCGCTTTTTCAACGCACATCGCGTCAGCTTTCTCTTACAGCCGCGGGAGAGGCCGTGCTTGAGCATGCACGGCGCGTGCTCAGTGAAGGGCGCGCAGCGGAAGCGGCGTTGCAGGAAACGGCAGGCCCGCCACATGGGCGCATTCGCATCTCGATGCCTGTGACCTTTGGCATCCAGCATGTGGCACCCTTTCTGCCACTTTTTATGAAGCAATATCCTGAGATAACGCTCGATATAGACTTCAGTGATCGCGCCGTGGATGTGGTCGCCGATGGGTATGATGTAGCACTGCGTGTTTCGGCTATGGCGGATTCGTCTTTGCGGGCGCGGCGTATTGCCACCATTCCATGCTGCCTTGTGGCAAGCCCAGAGTGGATTGCGCAGTATGGGGAGAACGTACACACGCCGCGGGATATAGAGGCCTATATGAGTGTGCTGTATGGGGCCGGGAACGTGAGGCCATCGCGGCTTACCCTCTATCGTGGGGAAGAGGAGGCCGTCACGATCACACCTCGTAACTTACGCCTTGTCAGTAATAATGCAGAGGCTTTCTTGCCGCTGTTGGAGAGTGGCGGTGGTGTGGGGGTGATGCCCTCTTTTATGATCCACCACGCCCTAGAGCAGAAGCGCCTTGGAATTATTCTTCCCCAATGGCAGGCATCGCCGACGGCATTGCATATTTTAACACCACCAAATGCGCGACGGCCAATGCGCGTCTCGGTGTTTGTGGAATGGTTGGCGCGGCAGATGAAGAAAAACTGCCTTACGAAGATCTAATGCTTGTTGAGGGCTGCACGCGTTGGGCGAATAGTGCCATCTTTGCAGATATATTTAAAATGCCCTTTGTGAAACTCACCAAGAAAGACGTCATCAACGTCTTCAATCCCGTGGGCTTTCATGTCGTTAATCAGATCGTCCCGGCTGTGCTCGGTATCTTCAAGGTCGTCTTCACGGATGACGCCTTGATAGCAGACGATGACGGAGGGCAGTTTGTCTTTATCGCAGATGGCGGTTACGGAGCCATTAGGCTCGATCTGCGCAAACTGAATTTCATCAAATGAATAAATGCCCTGAAGATTGATTTGTGAAGAAATATTAATCATGTCGATTTTATTATTTTTATTAAGGATATTTTCCATAATAAAACGACCGTTTTTGATGATCGGAATCTGGCGGCCAATGGTCACATTGCGGAAGAGATTGAATTTTCGGCAGAAGACGTTTAGCGTAAGGAGGATGGAAATACCGATAAGGAGTGCGAGCACATATTTATAAAATGGGATTGCCGTGGTGTAGATGACGCCGCCGACGAGCCCGCCCAAGATGAAATTGCCCACAAGATCAATGGCATTCATTTGGGAAAATTGGCTGCGTCCTGAGACATTGAGGTAGGTGATAATGAAGGCAAAGCCTGTTACAAGCTTGATCACCATCCAGACGTAGAACATCATCGTCATTTTCTCCATCAATGAATGGAGAGCCTACTATCGGTTGGTCGATAAAGCCCCCGATCCATTTTTTTGCCGTACTCCGCCTATATCTTGCGGGGTTCTCAATGAGCTCCAAGGTATAGGAAACGTTGTGAAGATTTCAAGAACGACGCTCTTTTGTCTTCTTGATAGGCTTCCCAAAAGACGTAAAAAACACATCTAGCTGCCTCAGATAAAGGTAAGAAGGAGAGCGTACTATGAGTGAACACGTTAACTTCCCAATCCCTGCAGATGCGCCGCTTGCTGTTCAGCCTAAGGGTGAACTTCGTATGGTGCTTTTCGACTGCGATGGCGTTTTGGTGGGTGGTGAGCATTTTTCAACCGCTCTTATGTCCGAAGATGCCCGTAGTCATGGGTGGGATATCTCCGATGAAGAAGGTAATAAGCTTTTCGGTGGTGGTGAACTCGCAAAAATTGGCGAAATGATCGCTGAGAAGACGGGTGACAAGCTCCCTGCTGACTGGGATATGATCATGCAAAAGCGCATCGTTGATATGATGCGTTCCAAAGCGCCTGCTATTGACGGGGCCGAGCGCATGGTGCGTGCAGTGAAAGAAGAGCTTAAGCTGCCAGTCCGCGTGGGGTCGAACTCCTCTATGGCGGAGATGGAAGCGAAATTCTCCTGCACAGGGCTTGATAAGCTTTTACCTGTGGATCGTATTCATTCAGGCCGTGATCTGAATATGCCGAAGCCACGCCCAGATATTTATCTGTATGGGGCCAAGCAAGAGGGCATCCCACCAGAGAACTGCATCGTTATTGAAGATTCCGATGCAGGTGTGGAAGCAGCACGTCGTGCGGGTATGGCCTGTGTGCTGCTGCGTGACCTTGATAAGCCTGCGCCGTCATGGCCGGGTCTGTTCCGTATTCAACATCTTGATGAGCTTGTGCCCTTGCTCAAGAAGATTATTGCCGCTCAACAGGCAGCGCATTAATGTCAGTGCTGTTTCCGGTGCTCTCTTAAACAGGGGGAGAGCACCGGTGGTGTTGGCTATTCCCTATATCTCGCCTGTCTGACTGTTATGAGGTGATGCTGTGCTGACTTACGACACTCTTACGTCTCTTCCTGCTGATGTTGCAGGGCCATCCTATGCGCTTGATGCCGTTACGCCGGGGATCATCCATTTCGGTGTGGGAAACTTCTTTCGTGCGCATTTAGCGTATTATATTGATCGTGCTTTAGCATTACCAGATTCCCAACAATGGGGAATTGTTGGCGTTGGGCTACGTGCTGGGGAGAAGTCTGAGAAGAAAGCGAAAAATTTCTTGGCACAGCATGGGCTGTACTCTCTGACAGAAACAGCAACAGATGGGACACGCCGGACCCGCGTTATGGGTGCGTTACGTGACTATCTTCTGGCACCGCATGAGCCGGAAAAGGTGTTGGATCTTCTTGCTGCTCCAACCACGAAGATCGCTTCTCTGACCATTACAGAGGGTGGGTATAATATTGATGAGACAACGGGTCAGTTCCGCCTGTCTTTCCCACCTGTGAAAGAGGATTTAGCAGACCCAACGCATCCTAAAACGGTGTTTGGTTTTATTGTTGAAGGGCTGCGTCGTCGTCGTGATGCTGGTCATGGTGGGTTGACGATCCTGTCCTGTGATAATTTGCGTCAAAATGGTGAAGTATCGCGTAAGGCATTCTTGGGTTATGCGCGTGCTGTTGATAGCGAGCTGGCGGCTTGGATTGAACAGAACGTCACGTTCCCCAATGCGATGGTTGATCGTATTACGCCAAGCGTCTCTGTTGAAACGGCAGCGACGCTCAACCAGCAAAGCGGCCTTGATGATCTTGAGCCTTTGTTGGCGGAAGATTTCACGCAATGGGTGGTGGAAGATAAATTTGCAGCAGGGCGCCCCGCTCTGGAAAAAGTCGGCGTGCAGTTTTCTGATGCCGTGGCGGATTATGAACATGCGAAGATCCGTATGCTCAACGCGTCTCATTTGATTATCAGTGCAGCGGGAATGTTGCAGAACGTGCCGTTGGTTGATCAGGTGCTGGCTGAACCAAAGGTGCGTCAGTTTGTGGATGAGGTGCTTGATCGTGACGTGATCCCGACCTTGCATGCCCCTGAAGGGGTTGATCTGCGTGAGTATAAGCAGACCATCCTTAATCGCTTTGCTAATCCGGCGTTAGCGGATCAAGTGGCGCGCATTGCGGCTGATTCGACCTCTAAAGCACAAGTGTTCTGGACGGAAACGGTGCGGAGCGTGCTGAGCCGCGACCATGACCATACGCGTGTTGCCTATTTCCTTGCTTTACAGCTGGAGCTCATGCGGGGTCGTCGTGAAGATGGTCAGTCTTTTGACTTACCAGAGCCTGTCTTGACGGACGAGCAACGCAACATTGCGCGTTCGGACGATTATCGGGCTTCGTTGGCTCTTCCGGGCTTTGACAGCTGGCGTGACCTGCTCACAGAAAAAGTGGAGGATGATATTGTTGCCTTCCGTCAAGAGATCCGTGAGAAGGGTGTGCTGAAAAGCTTGCCGCTCTAAGGGATTGCGCTTTTTATAGCTGTGGAAAAGGGGCTCTTTAGGGAGCCCCTTTTTGTGAGAAGTGGTCTTCAGTGATGGCTAGGTGCCCAAAGCCATTCTAGGGCTTCTGGTAAGGTTTGTTCGATTGTAGGGCCATCCACATGGTTGGCGTTGCGTGAGAGAACGAACTGATAGTCGTAGTGTTTATTGTGAAAAACGCGCGCCATATTTTCCCCAGCGAGTACCCAATCATGCATCCCATCGGGAAGGGCACGGACGGGGTAGAAGAGGTCTTGATCGCCCATTTCATACCATACGCGCAGCGGTTTCCGGTCGGTGTTAGGGGCTAAAGCCGCACCGCTTTGCGGTGGCTGTGCGTGAGGAGCGCCAGCCCAAGGGGAGTGAAGCTGCCATGCGCCACCGGGAAGGGATGGGTCATGAGGCCATTGTTGATTGACGAGCGTTGGCGAGTAAGCAAGCACGCGATGGTAGAGGTTAGGGCGGAACCAGGCCATCGCGAAAGCGGCCGCTCCGCTGGAGCTGAAGCCCATGGTGGCGCGGTCATCGGGGTTATGGCTGAGGGCGATATGGCCGTGTTTTTCGACGCGTGGAAGCACCTCATGCTCAACCCAGTCGGCATAAGCGCCCGAGAACGTATCATATTCGCGTCCACGCTCACTGCCTTGCGCATCGCCTCCGCCGGAGCCAACGCCAATAATGACCATGGGAGGGAGGCGATGTTGGCTGATGAGCACATCAACCAAAGCGAAAAGATCGCGTCCCGGATAGATCCCATTTTCCCCACCATCACCAAAGATCAGAAACGGAACCGGTTTCCCACGAGGAAGATTGTGAGGGATGTATAGATCGACGGGACGTGTCCAGTCTGTCGAACCTGTATGGGGGAGGATGAGGTGAGACGGGTCGCCCGGTTGGCTGTAAGGCTCACTTCCGCTTCCTTGTGGGCAAGCGAGTGGGTCTGTGCGGGTGATACCGGGGCTATAGCCGTGACTTTCTTGTGAGGAAAGCGTGAAGGAAACAATGCGCCCATGGGGTGTGGTTTGGGCCGTATCCCAAATGTGTGGTGGCGTATGGGTGGGCCCTAAAACAAAATTGCCGATGCGATTTGCCGGGGGAAGTTGCTCATCGGGAAGGTCGGTTGCTTTGGGATAGAGCGGATTATGGGGGTCACGTTGGGGCATCATGGGCGTGGCAACATTGAGCCCGGTTGTATCAATAAAAAATGGAGCCTGTGGGGAGGTTGTATTGGGGGTAGGGGGCGTGAGTGTTTGCAGGGGCAGACAATCAGGAGCAGGAGAATCGGCTAAAGCACGAGACGGCAGAGGCCCCAACCATGCGGCCGCTCCAAGGGAGAGGAGAGCAAGAGGCATTGAAAAAGAGAGGTTCATAATGATCCATTTAACACGGTATGAAAGCGGGCACGCTAACGAATTGCGTGGATTAATGCACGGAAAGGCCGCTTTTTCTTTTTTGAGACGACCGGTCTAATTTTTACTAGACAATCGGTCTAGAACAGGTTAGACAATCCTCATGAGCCAGACAGAAAGACATCTTCAGGTAAAGCAAGCGATCTTACGATCAGCACGTCCCCTTATTGGGGCACGCGGGTTTTCGGCCGTTGGATTGTCGCAAATCTTAGAAGCAGCCGCGATTCCTAAAGGGTCTTTCTATCATTATTTCTCGTCGAAAGAGCATTTCGGTGAAGCATTGCTGGAGATGTATGTTGAAGAATATTTGCAGCATGTGGAGGCGCTTTTCCGTCGAGAAGGGGGGAATGGCTATGCAAAGATGCTGACCTATTGCCAATGGTGGCAGGAAACTCATGTTAACGGCCAGATTGGAAATAAATGCCTGATTGTGAAGCTTGCTGCTGAGGTTTCTGACCTTTCTGAACGGATGCGGGCAATTCTAGAAGTCGGAACGTCAGAGGTGATCAAGCGGCTAGAGACTGTGATCTCTGAAGGGCAGAACGATGGCTCCATTACACAAACGACATCCGCCTTTGTATTGGCGGCTACGATGTATCAGATGTGGCTTGGAGCGACGTTGATGATGAAGATGACCCATACGTCACAGCCCTTTGACGTGGCGTTGAGCGCGACGCAGAGCTTGTTGCAGCGTTCATAGAAATCGAGATGAAGACGCCGGTAGAGGGTTCTTGTGGAAGAGACTTTAAGACGACCGGTCTATTAAAGGAATAAAGAGGGAAAGAATGCTGAACTTTGAATTTTACAATCCGACGAAGATTCTCTTCGGGCGAGGCATGATTGCTAAGCTTGATGAGCAACTCTCTCCACATGCTAAAGTCTTGGTGCTTTATGGTGGCGCCAGTGCTGAAAAGAGCGGAACTTTGCCAGAAGTTAGGCAGGCTTTGGGGCAGCGCAACGTCAAAGAATTTGGCGGGATCGAAGCAAACCCGACCTATGAAACGCTCATGAAAGCCGTTGAGGTTGTGCGTTCTGAGGGGATCGACTTTCTGCTCGCTGTAGGCGGTGGTTCTGTCATGGATGGCACGAAATTTGTGTCTGCCGCTGCAAAATATGACGGGGAGCCATGGGATATCCTGACGAGCCAAGGCGAGGCTGTGCAAGAGGTTGTTCCTTTGGGAACGGTCGTGACCTTGCCGGCTACCGGTTCTGAAATGAACTCCATTAGTGTGATTTCTCGTCAGTCCACAGGTGATAAGCTTCTTTTTGCAAACCCTAAGGTTTTCCCACGCTTTTCGATTTTGGATCCAACACGTACGTACAGCTTGCCAATGCGTCAGGTGGTCAATGGGGTGGCGGATTCGTTCGTTCATGTCATGGAACAGTATATGACGTACCCAGCCCAAGGCATGGTGCAGGATCGTTATGCTGAAGGGCTTTTGTCCAGCATCTTGGAAATTGGCGGTAAAATCGTCGATGCTCCAGAAGATTATGATGTGCGGGCTAATATGATGTGGGTGGCCACACAGGCGCTCAATGGCCTTGTCGGTGCGGGTGTGCCTGAGGATTGGACGACGCACATGATCGGCCATGAGTTGACGGCGAAGTATCATATCGACCATGCACGCACACTCGCGGTCGTCTTCCCGGCTCTGCTGAAGGTGCGTCGTGACAGCAAGCGTGAAAAGCTGTTGCAATATGCGTCACGGGTTCTTCACCTGACAGAAGGCACCGATGATGAGCGCATTGATGCGGTGATTGCTCAGACAGAATCCTTCTTTGAAAGCCTTGGTATGCCAACGCGCTTGTCTGGTTATGACATTGGGCAAGATGGGATTACCGCCATTGTTGGGCAGCTTGAGCAGCACGGCATGACGGCTCTGGGTGAGCATAAAGACATTACGTTAGAAATCAGCCGTCAGATCCTAGAAACCGCTGCTTAATCATCACATATCTTATGTCTGTGGCAGAGGCGGGATCTGCCACAGCTCCTTTTTCTTGAAAGGCTCATGAGGTCACTTATGGCTTACGCAACAACCAACCCGTTTACCAATGAAGTCATCAAAACATTTCCTGAAGCAACAGATCAGGACGTGCAAAACGCACTGAGAGATGGCTATAGCGCTTACGAAAATTGGCGTGAGACCTCTTTTGCACAGCGCTCTGAGCTGATGAGCAAAGCGGGTGCAATTTTGCGTCGTGATATTGATAAATATGCGCGTCTTGCCACGTTGGAGATGGGTAAGCTTTTTGCTGAAGCGAAGGCGGAAGTCATTCTATCTGCTGAAATTTTGGAATATTACGCCAAACATGCTGAGGCTCTGCTCAAGGATGAGCCTCTTGAGGTTGCGAAGCCTGAAGATGGCAAGGCGACAATGGTGCATGAGCCACAAGGCATTGTGCTGGCGATTGAACCGTGGAACTTCCCCTTTTATCAGGTGGTTCGCATTGTCGCGCCTCAGCTGTCCGCTGGGAATGCGGTTATTTTGAAGCATGCAAGTAATCTGCCGCAATGCGCTGCGATTATGGAAGAGCTGATGCTGGAAGCTGGGGCTCCTAAAGGCTTGTTCCAAAATCTCTACACCGCGCGCCCTCATACCGAGATGATCTTGAGCGATGCCCGCGTATGCGGTGTTGCCCTGACAGGCTCTGAAGGGGCTGGTGCGATTGTGGCTGGCATTGCTGGTAAGTCACTCAAAAAAGCAACGATGGAGCTTGGCGGTGCCGATGCCTTTATCGTGCTCGATGATGCTGACCTTGAAAAAGCGGTGCAATGGGCTGTGTTCGGGCGTCATTGGAACGCAGGCCAAGTCTGCGTATCGGCTAAGCGTATGATCGTTGCTGATGCGCTCTATGATCGCTTTGTCGAGCTGTATAAAGAAGGCGTTGCGGCCCTTAAAGCGGGTGATCCGATGGATCCTGCCACGACGTTGGCGCCGCTTTCCTCTCAAGGGGCAGCCGATGACTTAGCTGAGCAGGTGCGTAAAGCTCAAGAGGAAGGTGCTAAGGTCGAGGTTATTGGCGCACCTGTCCCCAAAGAAGGTGCTTTCTTCCAGCCTGTTCTGCTGACGAATTTAGAAAACTCAGAAGCCCGGCATTGGGAGTTCTTCGGCCCTGTCACACAGCTTTATCGTGCAAAGGACGAAGATGATGCGATCCGTATCGCCAATGACTCACCCTTTGGTCTAGGTGGTTCTGTCTTTACACGAGACGAGCAGCGCGGCGTGCGCGTGGCCTCTAAGATTCGCACTGGGATGGTGTATGTAAACCGTCCTGTTGTCCCAACAGCAGATCTGCCTTTTGGTGGGGTCGCACGTTCCGGTTTTGGGCGTGAGCTTGTTGGCTTGGGTATTAAGGAGTTCGTTAATCAGAAGCTGATTAATGTCGTTTCTAGCGATGTGACTCCTTAATCCTATCTCCTGTGGTGGAACTCAGTGATAGGATCGGGCCTTCCCACGAGAGTGGGGAGGCCCTTTTTCTATGGGGGATTAGAATTCAGCCCGAACAGAGCCAAAAAATTGCCGTGGGTTTCCCAAAAGGATCGACTGATTGTTCAGGGCTGCTCCGCCTGCATTATTCATTGTGAAGCCATTTTGGCCCATGGTGGACGCGTATTTGACGTTGGCGAGGTTATAAATATTGAACGAGAAGACGAGGCGATGAACAGACACCGCTTTTAATGCTCCCAGACTGACATCATGGAGCGTGTAAGAAAGCCCAAGATCGCTCATCCAATACGAGGGGAGCTTGAAGTCCCCTGTATAAGAAAAGCTGCGGCGCCCGTAATATTGGGCATCCACAAAGGCCTGCCAATGATGCCATTCATAGGCGAGGCGCGCTTTATACATAAAGCGAGGATAAGCGACGACCTGTTGACCACGTGTCGCGTAGGTGGTGGAATCACTACGGATGTTTTGATCATATGTCGAATGGCTATAGCTGATGCTGTTAAACAGTGAGAGTCCTTCAATCGGAGAGACGGTCACGGAAGCATCCACACCATTCATCGTTACACCGCCCACATTCTGCACTGTTGTGGTGTTGTTGGTGAGCAGCGCACCGGCCCCTGTATTGGCTAAGATTTGCTGGAGGCGGTTATTAAAGTTGGTGCGGTAAAGATACAAACTCCCCTGTAATTGTGGGGAGGTATAGCGATAGCCGCCTGCGAATGTCCACGCGGTTTCTGGCTTGAGGGTGTTGCGGGTGGCGTTATAGGCCGCTTGTGACACAGCAAAGGGGGAATTGCTGGAGTTATAGCCTGACTGCGGATAGGCGTGCACATTCTCTGAAATATCAACAAACAGCTCATGACGGTGGAGAAAATGCCAATCAAGACTGATATGGGGGAGAAACGCTTTAGCTGTGGTCAGGCTCTCTCCAGTCGCCAAGCTGGGGAAACGTAGAGACCAGTTCGTTGCATGACCGACCCGTGTCGTGTTGAGGAGCGACTTAAACCCGGCATGGATCTCCAGTGAAGGGAGCGGATGGTAGGTATCTCCTACAAAGGCGGTAAAGCTGTTGGTATTGTACTCTTGCCCCCAAAGCGTGCGGCTTGGAACATTTTTAAAGCTGCCAAAAGGATTTAGCGGTGCGCCTTGTCCGGGGAGAGGTTGCTGATAAGCATATTCGTACGAGGTGTAATGATTGTTTTCATACCATAGCCCCGCTGAAAGGGCATGATGGGCGATGTGATAATTGAGCGAGGTTATACCACCAAAACGTTCAAGAGCGGGTTTACGCACTTGCTCGAAAATACGGCTTCCGTTGAGCTGTATGGTATCATCCTGTGCAGGGCATGGTGAGGCAGAGGCATCGCGGCATGCATAAGGGTTGGCATAGGTGCCGTGGCCTGTTTCTTCATGACCGTAAAAGGTTGTCTTCCAGCGCAGTTTATTGGTTAGGGCAAGGTCAGCGGTGATGCCTCCAAAGAGGTCGCTCGAAGAGGCGGTGCTGTCATAATATGAAACGTCTTTGGGGTCGTTAATCCCTTTATAAGATGAGGGGAATATTCCTTGTGAGGCGTTATACGCATTGCTCCATGCGTTTGGTGTGCCATAAAAATTATCGAGTTTTGTTCCGTTATTTTTAAGCCAATTAGGGGTGTAGTCTTGGTAGTTGACCATTTGCAGGGCATCCCAATCAAAGAATGCACTAATTTGGCTGTGTTGATTGATGGGTTGAACAAGTTTGGCGTTGACCTGTTGAACAAATTGATCCCCACCGCCTTTCCATTTTTCCCCTTGGTTGCGCATATAAGAGACGAAAAATTTCGTCCCCGTATCATTAAGGTGCCCTGAATCAACACGGAAGAAAGAGTGGAACAGAGCGTTGCTGCCAAAGGTCTGGGAAACAGTTCCGCCCGTTTTCTCTTTTGGATTGGCTGAAATATAGTTGATGGAGCCGCCAAGATTGTTGGTGCTTGGTGTGCTTTCAGCCCCAGCACTTTGGGTGACATCAAGCCGCTCCACATTTTCAGAAGAAATGGCTTGCAAGGCGCTTAACCCATTATAGTTACGGAATGTCGGCTCCCCCAGTGGGATGCCATCAAGGGTCGTACCGATATCGTTTTGTGTAAAACCATGTATGTAAAGCTGGTTTGAATAGGTATCGAGCCCTTGAGGATCATCCGATTGAAATTGCACTCCGGGAAGTTGCGCGAGGGTTTTGAGAGGGTTGGTTCCGGGTACTTGTTGCTCCATCAATTTATGAGACAAGACCTCTTGCGTGCCACGGCGGACAGGGTGTGCACGGACGGAGAGGGTCTCATGGCCTGCTAGGATGGCAGCGTGATGGTGTGGTGTGTCTGCACAGGCAGATGATGCTATTACGAGGGATATGCTTGATAAGCTGAGCCATGTGAGAGGAAAGTGAGAGCGCATAGTGAATCAAACTTTCATATATCAACTATATTACATAGTAAATTAATTAAACTACAAATTTTTATTGGGATAAACTGTTTAAGAGAGATATAAGACATAAAAAAATGAGTGTGCTGTTAACAACACACTCATTTTAAGACTGTAATAAAATCAAGGGTATAATAAATTTATGGCTTTTTTAGTCGATAAAGAATAATCTGATCCTCTTTTTTATAAGGCTTGCTTATATATACGGGAGTATATTTCTGAGAGATCTCTTTTTTAAAGAGTTCTGTGTTTTGTACACTTATATTGGGGTCAGAATTATGAGAAATAGTATCTATGATATAAAGTGGATTTTGAGAAAAGACGCGTTTTAATTCAAATGCTTGATTAACACCAATCGCGTTTCTTTCATGTGTAGCATTTAAGTGACCGGGGAAAAGAAAAGGTGTTATGTGACAGTAAGGGCGTACATCTTGCAGAGAAGAGGGGCCATTATACTCAAAAGAACATCCTGGTTTCTGTGTGATAATATGATGGATATCATACATCACTTCAGTTCTTTCTTTATGACTGGAATGATAAATGACCTTTTCGCCGATGAAAATGCCGATAAGTGTTGATAGCGAGAGATATATTTTTCCAATACGTGATGTCCATAATGGTGCAAAGGCAATAAAAAATGGAACAAAGAGGGGAAGAACGTAATGTTTGAAGTAGTCTCCAACAATAAAAACACCAAACCATGATGAGAGAGACCATAAAAGAATAAAATATTCTTTCTTATCCCGTTTTCTTTCAAAAATAATATGCAAAACAAGTGGAGTAATCAGGAAGGCTGAGATAGAAGCCATATATATTTCATTGGGCCGTGCTTCTATTTTTTCTCTCAGGAAAATAGATTCAACATTTGCAAACCACCATTGATGACCGTACCCTAGTGAAACATAAAAGAGAAAAACAATAAGTGTAGGCAGAAGAGCCGTGCCGACCCATAGTGGAATAGACTTAGCGAAGTCAGATATACGCCCTGTATGGCGGTATAACGCATAGATAAGGTAGAGGCCGGCAAAAATCCCTTCAAAAACAACCGTATATTTTATCTGAATGGCAATTCCAAAAAGAGCCATTACGTTAATACCAACAGTATTTATAGTTTTTTTGTCAAAATTATCGATATTTCTTATCATCAAATAGAGAGCATAGGCGATAAGAGCATTATAAAAGATGGGTGTTTGCCCTCCACCACCATGGGCAACATTAATCCAGCCGAGATAAAGAAAGCCAGCGATGAAAGCGCCACCAAGAGGGGCAATGATGCGTGCGGAGCGCATAATAAAAATGGCCGTTAAAGCGGCACTGAGTGTTGCACCAATTTGATAAGCCCAGAAGCGCCACTCACCAAAAAGATGGAAGACGGTATAAAGGAGAAAAATACCGATCGGTTTGCGATCCCACACATCAACAAAAGGCAGATCGCCTGAGAGAATACGCCCCCCAACAAAAAGATAAAATTCTTCATCAGAAGCAAAAAAGGGCGTTCCAAAAGCTGTAGCGCGCAGGGCAAAGGCGGCAAAGAAAAGGAGGATATATAGGAGAAATGGGCGGTTTGATACAGAAATCATGAGAGAGGGGAATAGTGGTGCATAAAGCCTCTTGTTACAGGGTGAGTTGTAGGAAGGTGAGATCAAGCCAGCGACCAAATTTTTCGCCCACCTCGGGCATATGGCCTGTTTGTATGAACCCTAATTTTTTATGGAGCTGAATAGAGGCCGTATTACGCGACTCAATCGCGGCAACCATGACATGCTTATGGTTCGAATGCGCTTGATCAATGAGGGCCTCGAGAAGTTTGCGACCAACACCGTGTCCACGTTTCGTTTTTTCAACATAAACGGAATGTTCTACCGTGTGCCGGAACCCGTCAAAATTGCGCCATGGCCCAAAAGTGGCGTAACCCATGACAGTTTGGTCTTGGTCAACGGCAACCAGAACAGGGATTTTTGCTTTCTGATGAGCATACAACCAATCTAATCGGTTTTGAACCGTAACGGGTTTGTCATTCCAGATGGCGGTCGTTGTGAGCACGGCATCATTATAGATGGCTGTAATCGCATCAATATCATGAGGCAAGGCGGGGCGTATGATCATGGCTACATCCAATGCCGCTGTGGAAATGACAAAATATGACCGTGGGATTGCTGTAGCATGTCTTAAGAAGAAAGGCACTCATGACACAGAGAGGAATGTGCCATGAGTGTGAAAGCGCGCTTTAGTGAAATGCGCCGGTTGGTAGAGGGCGTAAAGCAGCGTTTGTGCCGCGCCCGTCAATATCAGGCGCTGGAGTGGTGAGGTTTTCAGAATTTTCAGGATGTTCTGAGCTATGTATATCTCCAACGCTGCGTGCGTGGTGGAGGCCTCCATATTGGAATGCACCAACAGAGTTGGTTTCTCCCATTGTTGGTAGGGCCGTGACGTTCCATCCGCCACCAAGGCTACGGACTAAACTGATATCGGCTTGGTAAAGGCGTGTTGCGACCTCAACCTGCGTAATGCGTGAACGTAGCGTATTTTCCTGACTGAAGATGGCATCAAGATAGGTACCGACACCGCCCTGATAGAGAGTCATGGTCATGTTTTGAGAGGCGAGGTTGGCCTCAACGGCTTTTTCAAGCGCTTGGTTTTCGGCATTGAGACGGTTCGTGCGTGACAGGCCGTCTTCCACTTCTCGGAAGGCGGAGAGAACAGTCGCGCGGTAGCTGTCGCGCATTTCACGGTAAGACGACCATGTGCGCTGGAGCTCGGCCCGCCGGATGCCGCCATCAAAGAGAGGCAAGTTCATGCGTGCGCCATAAGTCCAAAGTGAATTGGCAAGGTTGGCCAGTTTAAACCCGTTTGCTTCAAACCCACCATCAGCATTGAGGGAGAAGTGGGGGTAGAAAGCCGCGCGTGCAATCCCGATGGCCCGGTTTGCTTCGGCCATACGACGTTCGGAACTTGCAATATCAGGGCGTCGTTGGAGCAACCCGGATGGAATCCCGGTTGGGATGGAGGGTTGCTTAAAGTCGAGCGCCTGAACAGGGGCGATCTGGAAGCTTGAGGGTGCCGAATTGGTCAGAACCGCGAGAGCATGTTCCGTGACTTGGCGTGCTGCTTGAATGTCATACAGCGCTGCTTGTGTGCTGTAGAGCTGTGCTTGAGCACGCGCAAGATCGAGCCTAGGCGCTGCTTTATTTTGCAGTTGGTTTTGGGTGATGCGCAACGCGCGCTGATAATAGGCGATGGATTGTTGGTAAATCGCAATTTGCGCATCATAGCCGCGGAGCTGGATATAGTCATAGGCCAACTCTGCTTGCAGGCTTAGCCGGGCCATGGCGAATTGAGCGGCACTATCTTGAGCCGCTTGGCGATTAATCCGTACGCGGTTGCGGATAGACGACCAAAGGTCGGGCTCCCATGTGGCTAGGCCTCCATATTCTTCCTGCGTTTGTACCAACGTGGCACCATTACGGAAGAGACGGTCAGAGGATTGTTTATTATCTGACCCACCTGCTTCTAAACTGAGATGAGGCAGAAGATCAGCGCGGGCACGGGCGACGAGAGAACGCGCTTGGAGAAAGCGCTCTCCTGCAGCCTGAAGGTCACCATTCTCAGCAGTGGCGCGGTCTTCAAGTTTGTCGAGGAGCGGGTCGTGGAAAAGAGTCCACCAATTGGTTGGTAGCGTCGCGTCTGCTGGTGCGGCTGGCGCGAAAGGCGCTTGCCCATGCCAGCTATCAGGCACCACGAAATGAGGGGGCTTATAGGCGGGGGCCAAGTCGCAAGCCCCCAGCCCAATCATGGCCAGCAAAGAGACGCCTTTAAGAGCCGTGCGATGGCCAAAAAATGATGTCAATGCCATGAATTAGTCCTCGTCACCGGATTCTTGCCAGCCGCTTTCGTTATACCCACGCGCTGGCGTGACCACATGAACCACGTCATTTTCTAATAAATCGGCAGGCGGGTTGTTGATGATATGGTCTGTTGCGTTCAACCCAGCGTCAATTTCTGTGGAGCTATCAGCCATGCGACCAATTTGAACATTGTGGTAATGAGCATGGTTGTGGTCATCCACGACGACGACCTGCATGCCTTTCTCTTGGAAAACCAATGTGCCTGTTGGCACGTCAAGCTGATTGGCCGCTGTATTATGAGCCTTCAAGGACACAGAGGCGAATGTCCCGGGCCAGAGCTTTTGCTGATCATTGTCCATCGTGAACTCAGCAACGGCTGTTCGGGTATTGAGGTCATATCCACGAGATGTGGTGAGATAGGTGGCCTTAAAACTTTGCCCGGCATATTGCGGCACACTGACCTCGGCTTGCAGCCCATCTTGTAAGATGTAAGAGAAAATTTCTGGCACAGAGATGAACAAACGCAGCTTATGGGTATCTGCTACCGTAAAGAGCTCGGACGCAGAGCCAGTAGCATTCAGCTCACCACCGCCGTTATTGACGTAGTCCCCAACACTGATAGAGCGGGATGTGACGACCCCATCAAAAGGGGCAACGATGGTTTTAAATTTCTCCAGCGCCTCAAAATGATCCACATTGCGTTGAGCGGCTTGCATTTTAGCTTCGGCAGCTTGTTCATTGGCTTCAGCAACGGAGACAGACTGGCCAGACACGGACTGTGACCGTCCCATTGCCCGCCAGCGGTTCGCGGTGACAACGGCAAGATGGTATTTTGCGGTGACAGCGTCTAAGTCCGCCTTCGCTTGGGCATATTGGGCGTCCAGAGCAGGGGCGTTAATTTCTGCCAGAACATCGCCTTTATGGACGGTGGCCCCGTAATCTTTATACCACATCGTCACATAACCAGAGACCTGCGGATAGATCGGGGCGCGATACCACGCGTCAATCGTGCCGGGCAGTGTGAGCTCGACTTTTGATTTGGCATGATGAGGCATGACGACAGCGACATTAGGGACAGCGTTTTCTTCAGCCACGGTGTGAAGCGTGGCAGCGTGATGAATTTTCCCCACCACGAGGCTGCCAATATAGAGGCCAAGGACGCAGACACCCGCGCCGATAAGAACGTTACGTGTGCGAGCCGTGATAGCCATTAGACAGTCTCCTGATGACGCGCAGAACGGTTATGGATGATGGCGTAAACGCAAGGGACAAAAAGAAGAGTAGACAGAGTTGCCATGAGTAGCCCCCCAATGACCGCGCGCCCGAGGGGAGCGTTGGTGGAGTTTGAGATAGCCATTGGAACCATCCCTACGACCATGGCAAGCGCCGTCATGAGCACGGGGCGGATACGGCCATGCCCCGCTTCAATCGCGGCTTTGAGAGCATTGCCGTGGATTTCCCGACGTTCACTCGCAAACGAGACCACCAAGATGGAGTTTGCTGTAGCTGTACCCATGCACATGATGGCTCCTGTGAGGGCCGGCACAGATAGCTGCGTGCCTGTGAGGAAGAGAGACCATGCAATGCCCGCCAACGCGCCTGGGAGGGCGGTAATAATGATGAAGGGATCCAGCCAAGATTGGAAGTTCACCACGATCAGCAAATAGATCAGAAAAACAGAGACCAGCAGGCCTAAAATGAGCTGTGAATACGCGCTATACATGGTGACGGCTGCCCCATGAATTTCGGTTGCAGCGGTCTTGGGGAGAAGCTGCTTCGTATCCTTGATGACTTGCTGAACATTTTTGAGAACAGAGCCGAGGTCTGATCCTTCTGTGGACACATACACGTCAATCTCTGGCATGGAATTGAAGTGAGAGACCTCCCCTGGTGTTCCAGTGGGAACGATCGTGCTGATGCTTCCAAGGAGCTGATCCCCTTTCCCTGTTGGGTTCCCGTCGCCTTTATCGACCGGAACGGTCAGCAGGTCATTCAGATGAGTGAGCTGATCTTGGGAGACATAGGTATTGAGCGGGAAGGTGACGTTATTAGCCGGATCGAGCCAGAATTGCGGGTCAACCGTGCTGGAGCCCGATAGGGTCATCAGTTGGTTATTGGCCAAGTCTGCCTCGGTCAGGCCTGTTGCCTGGCTGAAGGTTCGGTTGCCCTTAATCATAAGGGTCGGGGTCTTCATGGTTTGCTGAATAACGACATCAGCGGCACCGGGGATATGACGCAAACGGCCAACGATATGGCGTGCATACGCATAGTTATCGCCAATGTCGGGCCCGTTAATTTGAATATCAATCGGTGCTGGTGAGCCGAAGTTTAAGATCTTCGCTGTGAGGTCTGCCGGCTGGAAGGTAAAGACCGTACCGGGGAACTGTGCGGAAAGATCTTTGCGTAAAATAGAGCGGTAATCCCAGACCGGTGAGGCTTCGTTTTTAAGCGCAATCGTAAGGTCGCAATCTTGCGTACCGATAGAAGGCGTTGGGATGAAGGCTTGGTTATGGGGCCCTTCAGGCAGGCCGCAGTTGCTCACCACTTCTTCCACCTGACCGGGCAAATCATGCCGGATGCGGTCGGTTGTTAGTGCGGCAATACGCCCAGCGACTTCAATACGTGTGCCAAGTGGCGTGCGCATGTGCATTTGCAGTGCGCCGGATTTTACTTCTGGGAAGAAGTCGCGTCCAGCAGCGAGGTAAAGCCCAAGAGAGAGCACGGAGAGCCCTAAGAAGACGCCAACGAATAGGCCACGTGCGGCCACGCAACGGCTCAGAAAGTCATTATAGCTGTTGCGGAAGGCTTCAAACTTTTCTTCGAACCCTTTTTGGAACCGGATAAAGAAGCCCATGATCCCACGTTTGGGATGGGCAGCCGCATGACCATGCTCTTCAGTATTATGAGCAGAGAGCAGGTATTTTGCCATCGTTGGGACGAGTGTCCGAGACAAAATAAAGGAGGCTATCATGGCGAAGATAATGGCTTCTGCCATCGGGCGGAACAAGAAGCCCGCAACCCCATCAAGCTCAAAGAGTGGAAGCCAGACAATGCAGATGCAGGAGGTTGAGACGAACGTCGCAACAACGATCTGATTGGCCGCATCAATGATGGCGGTCTCAAGGTCTTTGCCCATTTCCAGATGGGTGTCGATATTTTCGATCATGACCGTCGCATCATCCACCAAGATCCCAACGGCGAGAGCGAGCCCTCCCAAGGTCATCACATTGATGGATTGTCCTGCCCAGCCGAGCCCAATGACAGAGCATAGAATAGAGAGTGGGATAGCGGTGGCGATAATAACTGTGGAGCGCCACGACCCCAGGAAGAGCAGCACGACAATGCCTGTGAGTAAGGCCGCTGTGCCCATTTCACGCACCACATCATGGATGGCATCTTTCACGAAGGTGGAGGCATCGGAAAGAATGCTCACCTTGACGTCGCTAGGCAAGACAGCGCGCAGGCGTGGCAGGGTTTGCTTTACCCCGGCGACCACATCCAGCGTAGAGGCGTCACCACTTTTCATGACGACAACTTCCACCCCTTGCCGGCCTTTAACGAGCACGAGGTTGGTTTGTGGATGTCCGCCACGATACACATCAGCAACATCATGGACGTAAATAACCGCATTACCAACGCGCTTAACGGGAATATCACCCAGTGCTTTCATTGATTTCGGTGTGGCGTTTGTTTGCACCATCCAGTCCACAGAATCGATCTTTTGATCCCCTGCTGGGAGCACAATATTTTGGTTGTGCATAGCATTTTGCACATCCATCGCTGAAAGATGATGGGCGCGAAGCTGCTGCTGGTTGAGGGTGACCATGACGAAGCTGTCCATCCCACCATAAGGATGGGGCACCACAGAGCCGCTGACCGTTACAAGGAGTGGTCGCACACGAATCATTGCCAGTTTGTACAAGTCTGACGGTGTTTGCTTATCAGAGGTAATCTGAAGCGAAATCACCGGAACAGACGATGCATCAAGACGCATGATCATGGGTGCAGGGATATTGACCGGGAGCTGTTTGATCACCGTTTGGGAAATAGCGGTGACTTCGGCCTCAGCCTCCCCGATCTCAGAGCCCGGTTGGAAGAAGATCGTGACGATCCCGCGACCATAATAGGAGTTGGACTCCATATGTTCGATGCCCTCGACGGTGGAGGTCACCATAAGCTCGTAGTTATAGATAATACGGCCGGCAAACTCTTCAGGGAGCATGCCCCCATAGGTCCAAACGACGGCAACGACCGGAATCTTGATATTTGGGAACACGTCTGTCGGGGTTTTAAAGACAGACATGATACCGAACATCAGGATAAGGATCGACAAGACCACGAAGGTCAGTGGTCGCCTTAGTGCGGTAATGACAATGGCATTCATGGTGGTGCGTGTTCCTGTAGTGCTACAGTCTTAGAAACAGTTTTCCCAACCTAGAGAATTATTTTCAGAAAGCGTATTAAATCATCATTCATATATTAAATATCATTTATTTAAAATATTTTTAATGACACTATTTTTAGTATTAATCATGTAAAAATACTATTTTCCACTACGAATATTTTTAACATCTTCTTTTTGTACCCCAGATTCATTATTGCCCCAAGCATGACGAATAAAACGTGTAATATCGGCGATATCTTGATCGCTTAATGTCTTCTTAAACCCCGGCATGGAGAAAGAAGACGGTGCCGTTGATAGGCTTGGCATGGTATCACCCTCTTTGATGATATGGATGAGCGATGTTGGGTCTTTGCTCAGCACGACAGGGTTCCCTGCAAGAGGAGGGAAAACAGTGCCATAACCGCGACCATCGGTGCGGTGGCAGGCCGCGCATCGGTCAATATAAAGCTGGGCGCCACGCTCTGAGAGGTCAGCGCGCTGTAGGGCATCGCGGCTTGATGGGTCATACTGCCATTCTTTTTCATGCAGAGTGGCAGGCGTGAGGGTTTGTAGAAAACGGGCGATCGCGTGGAGGTCGCTGTCGCTGTAGGCATGTGTGCTGTGTTCAATCACAGGGGTCATACTGCCAAAACTGACCCCTGTGGGCGCACGACCGGTTTTAAGAAAAGCGACAATATCGTCTTCGTGCCACCGCCCCAGGCCTGTGCGATTTTCTTGGCGTAAGGAGGGGACAACCCATTGCTCCAGAACACCACCACCTGAGAGAAAAGAGGAGCCGCCCTGCGCTGTTTGCGTTTTTTCGGCCATAGTGAGGCCGCGTGGCGTATGGCAGGCACCGCAATGCCCAGCTCCCTCGACGAGATAAGCACCGCGTGCCAGCACTGGGTCGGTAAATTCCGCGGCTGTGCGTTGCTGGGCTTTTGTGACGTTTGGTGCAAAAAACCAGCGCCAGAAAGTCAGGGGCCAGCGCATAGATAACGGCCATGTCAGGCGGTTGGGCGGGGGAGAGACGGGCTGCGGGGCGACGCCATGATGGAAATACACATAAAGGGCGTGAATATCGCTGTCACTGAGCCGAGCATAAGACGGATAGGGCATGGCCGGGTAAAGCGTGCGGCCATCTTTGCGGATCCCTTGCCGTATGGCGCGGGCAAAGTCTGCCTCTGTATAGGTGCCGATCCCATGAATGGGGTCGGGTGTAATATTGGTCGCGTAAATCGTGCCGATCGGCAGAGCAAAGGGCACGCCTCCGCTATAAGCAGGGCGTCCCGGGGCGCTATGGCATGCCATGCAATCCCCTAAAATGGCTTGATAATGGCCTTGCTCCATTAAAGAAGCGGGGACTTCATGGGCAATGGACGGGGTGTCTTCGGCGTGTGCGGGTGAAAAGGCGAGCCAACCAATAAGCGTATAAAAGCTGAGGAAAGAAAGATACCGTTGCATCATGACGGCACCAAGGGGCCGGGGGATTTGAGGTAGGTTGTGCGAATATGATGGGCAGACCAATAGGCCAAGGCAGCCAGCAGTCCCGTAGGATTATAACCGAGCCCGTGGGGAAAGGCATTGGCCCCAATCACGAAGACATTGGGCACGTCCCAGCTTTGCAGATACCGGTTGAGTGCGCTGGTGCGGGGGTTGCTTCCCATAATCGCACCGCCGCCTAAATGGGTGGTTTGATAAAGGCGGCTATCGAAGGGTTGGTTATAGTCCAGCATGTTCAGCTCGGTGCGCGTGGCTCCCATGGCACGGGCGATCGGTTTGAGCTGATCGACGACATAACGATTCATGCGGACATCGTTATCTTTCCACGTAAAGGTCATGCGTAGGAGCGGTTGATCATAGGCATTCGTCCAAGTGGGGTCGAGGTCGAGATACACATCGCGGTAAGTCATATTGCTGCCATGGGCATCAACACTGAGGGAGTGTTTATAGGTCTCGATCATATCGCTTTTATACTGCGCTCCCCAACGTGGACGACCTTTCCCGCCTCCAGCAGAGGCGGCTGCAATCGGCTTAACGCCGGCTTGATTGACCCAAAGCGGGGAGCCACCAATAAAACCATGTGGGCCGCGGTCAAAGTCGGGCTGGTTAAAGTCATCAATGGCCACACCAGCACCGCCCGCCCCGACGAACTGGTTGGTATAGCGGTTTTTGGGGAGCCAAAAGCGCGAGGTTGTAATGGTCTGATAAAAGAAGTTACGGCCAATCGTACCGGTGTTTGTGTGTGGATCGTAAGGAGTGCCGATGCCCGACAGCAGCATGAGATGCACGTTATAGAGTTGGAAGGCCCCGAGGATCACAAGATCGGCTGAGATAGTTTTTTCATGGTGATCGTTCAGGTCAACATAGACCGCCCCGGTGGCGCGTTTTTTGCTTTGATCCAGCGTAATACGGAGCACTTGTGCTTGTGGAACAAGGGTAAAGCCCGGGTCGCGGCGCAATGCGGGGAGGATATTGATGTTGGGAGAGGCTTTAGAATAAAGAAAGCAGTCATACCCGCTGCAATAGCCGCAGAAGTTACAAGGGCCCATCTGGCACCCATAGGGGTTGGTGTAAGGGCGGGAGGCATTGGCGGCAGGCATACTGTAGGGATGATAGCCGAGCTCTTGCGTTGCTGCGCGAAATTGTGCGGCTGAGAAAGTGTCTTCCATAGGAGGAAGAGGGAAGGGAGACGAACGGTTGGGGGCGAAGACATTGCCGTTTCCCGTTGGCTTTCCTTGCACCATATGGGCTTCCCCTGAGGTGCCGAAGACTTTCTCTGCTTTATCAAAGAACGGCTCAAGTTCGTCATAGGTGACGTCGAAATCTTGCAGCGTCATATCGTCAGGAATGAACTTTTTCCCATATCGTTCAATCGTGGCACTTCGCAGACGTAAATCATCCGGCATGACGCGAAAATGGCAGCCAGACCAATGAAGCCCTGCCCCACCCACACCTTCCCCGGGGAGGAATGCGGCAAGCTGGCGATAAGGTAGTGCTGTTTGGTCGATCCTATTGCGGATGGTTAAAGAGTTGCGGGAAAGCTTTTGAAACAGGCGCTTGCGCACACTGCCGCGAAGCTCATCAATGGAGTTCGGGTAAGCGCCGGTTTCGGCCGTATGGCGATCCTCTCCGCGTTCTAAAATGGTGACGGAAAGCCCCGCTTCGGTCAGCTCTTTAGCCATGATGCATCCAGCCCATCCCGCGCCGACAATGAGGACATCGCTATGGCGTGGGGCTGTTGTGGAGGAAGCGTTCATATTACTCACGCACCGTCATAGACAGAGAAGGAGAGATGGAGACAGGGCCAAAGGGATAGGGGGCACCATTTTGGTTAATCCAATCCATAAAATCAGCCCGTGCTCCGGGAAAACCCATCATGATCCAACCTTTCATATCACGGTTGCCCCCATAGATCGGGTCGGAGAAGGCCCCTTCTAACGTATTGCTGCGGAGTTGTTCAAAAAACGTTGGGCCCGGAATGTCTTCTAACGCTAGCGCGCCCGTTTCTAAGTGTGACAGCACCAGCTGTTGTGTGTCTTGAGGAAGCTGATGAAAGGGGGCGTGATAATGGCGTAGGCACTGTTGGGTGAGGCTATAGATCCCATTCCGGTAAAGCTGTCGTGGCGTGTAGGGCAGCTGATAACCCAGCTCTGGCGGCCCAGAGACGAAAGGTGGTTTGCGATACCATAACTCCCCATGGCCGTAAGGGGTCTGCATTTGCTGGTCAATAAAGTGCGCAACGCCCAGCTCTTGTGCGCCGGGCCCGTTTTCATCATGGGGGAGAATGCATTCGCTGGCACGCTCAATAAAGCGGAATTCGTCAGAGGTGAAAAAACGCGGCAGATCTGGCGAGCGTGTTGGGGGGGCGGTGCGTGCGGTTGCTGTGTTTCGCCAAAAAGGGGCCGAGGCTAGGGCGGTAGCACCTTTGATGAATTGGCGTCGTGCCAAAGAGGGCCTTGAGGGGATCGTGGCGTGGTGATGCGTCATGAGAGAACAGCCCGCCCTAGCAAAAATGACAAAAGACACGCCATCATAGGAAAGGAAAGACCATATTGGCAACGGGCGCGCCCGTGCTCGCAACGCTCTTTCCTTTCGACACTACACACTACATGTTTTAGCGCTGCGGTAGGTGGAGCTCCCCTCCATGAGAGGTATGAGCCGGCAGGCTTTGTGTTGCTGCCTTGCCCGGTGCAGGAAGAGCGTTATTTGGGCTAGATGGCGGTGTGAGCGTGCTGCCCGAGATAGAGCCCATTTGTGAGGCGTCGAGGTCTTGGCTTTGGACTTTCGCATTGAGTGGGGTGCCTGTGGCATCGGTCAACCACTCAGAGCAATGTTTGCGAAGCTGATATTCTAGCTCAACATTCATATCATCCATCAAAGCCTGATTAAGGGTATATAGGTTGCTCTGATGAGATGTTTTGTTTGAAAAGCTACGGGTTTGATGCACGGTCGCGACGATTTTCCCATGATGTTGCTGGGCGGGGTCATCCAGTGTGAGCTGCACGGAGAATGTGCCGCTTAGTTGGCGCCAGCCATGTTCTTTCGTGATGTCGGCCTTCAGAACGGTAAAGTGCGCATTCCCTGTCACGCCTGTTGTTTTAAGGCGGTCTTGGGCCATACGCTCTAAGTTCGTTACCGGTGAGGTTGGGCTTTGTGCGGCGATATCGTGCTTATCAAATGTGACGCGATTGCTGATGTCAATTTGCCCAACATTCAGGTGGAAAATTGGCAAATAGCTATAGCTTGGTGTGGGGAATGTTTCTTCTGGTTGGTCGCCACTGCATCCGGTAACAGCCAAGGAAAGACTAAGGCCGGCGGCGCACAGTGCTGTTGTGCTGAACGTTTTGATGGATTGAGCAAAACGGGGAGAAAGGAGGTGAAAGCGTTTCATGTCCGGCGGCCTTTCTTTTTGCGGTTTTTGCGGCGTGATGAGGGTTGTGGAACGGGTGAAGACGGGTTAGCGCTTGGCTCTGGCTCTGGCTCTGGCTCTGGCTCTGGCTCTGGCTCTGGCTCTGGCTCTGGCTCTGGCTCTGGCTCTGGCTCTGGCTCTGGGGAAGGCGTGCGGATGGCAGGTGAGTTCGTAAACCAGCTTTCCCAAGCAGGAGAATGGGCGGCAAGGGGCTCTTGTGGTGGCGTGGTTGGTTCCTTCTCAGAACGAGCGAAGTCTTTCCAAATACCAGAAATTTGTCCCACGCCATAGTCTTCAAGCCGGAAGGAGGGCGCCTGACGGATTGTGTCGGGATGGTCAGGATGTTGAATAAACCAAACAAGAAGTCGTGTGGGCAGAAGGTTTGCTTCAATACCATCGCCTAGAATCAAGGGGCCTTTGGGATAATAAAAAAGTGGTTCTTCATGAGGGGAAGGACTGCGAGAGGAAGGAGCCGCCCAGAAGAGGTAGAACGTAAGCTCTTCAACGGGATCAAAAAAACGACAAGCCACGCCTGCTCCGTTTTTCATCACAAGCTGTGGCTTGAGCGGCAAGAGAGAGAAGGGTGATATTGCCGTTGGAGGCTGTTCTTCATGATAGCGGCAGCTCATAACCTGACGAATGCGCCCAGCGGAGAAAGGCGAAGGCTCTGATGAGCCATCGTCACTATCTGTGCTTTGCTCTTCTTGCGCGACGTCTTCAAGCAGTTCATGAGGAGAGATGATCAAGGTGCCTTGTGCGACATGATGGTACCATAAGCCGACGACCTCGGTGAGAGCGATAGTGGGCAAGTCTGCCAGACAGCGAAAAACAGGATCGTGCACCGGTAAAGGTTGATGCGGTGTGTTAACCAGTGATTGATCCAGCAAGGGGTACAGGATGGGGCCGAGGCACTCAATCAGCTCTGTTTGGCGGTCTGGCTTAAGGGCTAGGGTATGGCTGGCGAGATAGTTCCCCTCAGGAGTGACCCACCAGCATGCTTCGCGCCCTGTGTCACGCTGACGAAAGAGAACGACATTTAGCTGAGCTGGGGCCTCATAGCGGGCAATGGCCTCCCAGCCTGGGTAGAGGCGCTCAACCGGCTCATCGTTCATCGTCAGCTGTGCCAGAAGGACGCTGCTCATCATGTGTGGTGATCTTCCTTGGGGAGGTCATCACGGTTAAAGTCGAAACGGGTATTACAAAAACCACAATTCATTGAGATCACGCCATTTTGGGCCATCTCATCAAGTTCGTCATCACTAAAGCGCGTGAGGAAGCTGCGCATACGCTCTTTATCGCAGCGGCACCCAAAGGAAAGCGGGCGTGACGCCGCGCACTGCACACTCAGTGTGCCAAACAGGCGATTGATGAGCGTGACGGCGGAGAGCTCAGGGTTGAACAGCTCGTCCGCATTGAGCGTGTCTGCGAACGTGCAGGCCGTGTCCCACACATCTTCTTCGTCGGCTGTGGCTTGCGCGGCGATATTGTCGTTATGAGCGTCGCTGCTTTCTCCAGCGAGACGCTCTAAGACGAGGGCACCAGCCTGCCAGCCTTGGTCGCTTGGTCGTGCGAAGAGATGGATGGAGCATGGATGCTGCTCACTATCGGTGAAATAGCGCGTTGCCATGTCCGCTAGGGTCTTGCCTTCAAGGCTAGTAATGCCCTGATGGCGTTCTGTGTTAGGGCCTTGGTCGATGGTGAAGGCAAAGTAGCCGTCGCCAAAAAGGCCTTTCGCGGTATCGGGTAAGGGGCCGGTATGTTTCTCACTCATTTGCGCCATAAAGCGCAATTCGCCTTTGTCAGTACAATCGACAAGGAAGAGGGAAATCGGCCCATCCCCCTTAATTTGGAGTGATAAAGTGCCACTGAACTTCAAGGCCGTGGCCATCGCAGCGACCAGAGCTAAACCTTCCCCGCCAAGTGCTTTAACCGCATCTGGCAGCGTATCATGACGGGAGAGAATGTCCTGTGCGAGCGGGCCGAGGCGAATGAGACGACCACGCACAGGCGCACGGTCAAGATAGAAAGGCTGCACAGCGTGAGCGACGGTTAGGCCGGTGCTTGGGGAGGCATGTTTAGGGGAAGAAGCGTCAGTCATCACAAAGGTCATTTCTGTCTGGGTGAGGGCGACGATACTCTGCCTCCTCATGAGAAGGCAGAGTGCTGCGTCGTAAATATTCCCCTTATAGAGGGAGGGGAAGGGCGCCGGACTTAGAAAATTTCGTCATACCCGAAGCACCAGAGCAGCAAGCCTTTTTGGCTGTGCAGGCGATTCTCTGCTTCGTCAAAGACAACAGAGGCGTCACTCTCAAAGACACCTTCAGTGACTTCTTCGCCAACATGAGCGGGGAGGCAGTGCATGAAGAGGGCATCAGAGGCGGCATTTTCCATCAGCTCTTCAGTGATCTGATACGGACGGAAAGCGCGCTGACGCTCTTCAGCATCGTCATCGCCCATGCTGACCCATGTATCCGTGATGACGGCATCAGCGCCTTCAGCAGCTTCATGAGGATCACGCGTGGTGATGATATTGGCCCCATTGCTGCGTGCCCAGACGATAGCTTCCTCAGAAGGATCAAATTCATCGGGTGTTGCAAGGCGCAGGTTAAACCCTAACAGGGCGGAGGCCTCAATCAGTGAGGTTGCAACATTATTGCCATCACCGACCCACGCTAAGGTACGGCCTTCAATAGGCCCGCGATGCTCCTCAAACGTCATCACATCAGCGAGGATCTGGATCGGGTGAGAGACCGGGGTAAGCCCATTAATGACGGGAACGCTGCCCCAACGGGCAAGCTCACGCAGAGCCTCATCCTCCCCAGTGCGGAGCACGATGACATCTAAAAAGCGCGAGAGGACACGGGCCGTATCGGCAATGCTTTCTCCACGGCCCAGCTGCATGTCAGAAGGGGAAAGAACGCTCACATTCCCGCCCAGCTGCTTCATGCCGACTTCAAAAGACACACGTGTGCGCGTGGAGGGTCGGGCCATCATGAGGCCTAGGGCCCGACCAGAAAGGGGGCTGTCAGGATGAAGAGGGAAGCGGCGTCCATCTTGTTTGGCTTTGACCCGTGAAGCCATGTTGAGAATGGCGCGAATTTCGTCGCCTGTAAGGTCTTTAATGTCAAGAAAATGACGGGGGGTGGAAGAGTGGGGCGCGGTCACGCGTTCTTCTCCTGATTGTTGGTAAGGGCGTGGGCAGCACGTTGTAAGCGCGTGCAGGCCTCTTGGCAGTCCTCTTCTGTAGCGATCAAGGGTGGCATGAGACGCATCACATTATCACCTGCTGCAACGGCAAGGAGACCCTCACCAAGGGCTGCACTAACAAGGGAACCGACGGGGACACGACAATGTAGGCCACGCATAAGCCCAGCACCGCGCACCTCGTCGAAAATTTCGGGCATGTCAGCAACCAAAGCATCAAGCATGGTGCCAAAGGCGTGCCCAACGCGAGCAATTTGTTCCAACATACCGGGTGCAAGGAGCACATCGGTAACGGCAAGCCCAGCCGCACAGGCCAGTGGATTCCCACCATAGGTGGTGCCGTGCGTTCCGGGCGTGAGATGTTTGGCCAGTTCTTCACGGGCGAGAACCGCGCCAAGAGGGAAGCCGCCACCAATGCCTTTTGCTGCTGAGATAACATCAGGGGCAATCCCAGCATGTTCATGAGCAAAAAGTGTCCCAGTACGACCCATTCCAGACTGAACCTCATCAATTCCAAGGTAAAGCCCATATTCGTCGCAGAGGGCTCGCAACCCTTGCAGGAACTCTGGAGTGGCTGGACGGATCCCGCTCTCTCCTTGGATAGGCTCGACAAGAATACCAGCTGTTTGGGGGGTGATGGCTGCTTTAACGGCGTCAAGATCGTTAAACGGCACATGGTCAAACCCCTCCACCGTCGGGCCGAATCCCTCAAGATAGGCAGGGTTCCCTGTAGCGGAGATCATTGCCAAGGTGCGTCCGTGGAAGGCATGCTCAAAGCATATGATCCGGTTCCGTTCGGGATGGCCGTTTTGATACTGAGCACGGCGGATCAGTTTAACGAGCCCCTCATTGGCCTCTGCACCAGAATTGCAGAAAAGGACTGAATCTGCGGCAGAATGTGCAACGAGTCGGTCGGCAAGGGCTTGCGCTTGAGGCACGTGATAAAGGTTAGAGACATGCATGACCTGTCCGGCCTGCTCGGTAATGGCTTTCACGAGCTGGGGGTGTGAATGTCCCAGGGAGGTTACAGCAATACCAGCCCCGAAATCGAGATAGCGTCGTCCATCCGTTCCCGTAAGCCAGAGGCCTTCCCCATGCTCGAAAGCAAGGTCGAAGCGTTTATAGTTTGGCATAACGGTGGGGATCATGAGTGTGCGATCCTATCAGGGTGAAACAGACAATAACGAACGGGGAAGGCATCACTTCCTTCGATGGTTTTCCCAAAGCAGAAAGCCCCACTCCCCTTGGTGAAAAGAAAGAGCAGGGTGCAAACCCACCCCAACATAGTGCTCAAGGAGAGAGAAGACGTCAAACTTAACCTTAACATAAAGGGTTAAACGTCTCCAGATGGACGAGGAGAAAGACGCTCATAAACGAGGTTTCGTGCCAGCCAGCACCCAACGCGCACCTGCCGTACAGACCCTTGAGTGCGTTCAATGTTAAGCGTCCAATCACCGGGGGCGGTGTGGTCGAGGGCGCGTGGGCAGGGGAAGGTCCACAGATCTTCGCCAATTTCAGTGAGGCGCTCCATCCGCCCTTCCCCTAACAGGCCGCTGAACCCTCCATAGAGCAGTCCTCCCTGTTCGGTAATGGTGAGTTCAGAATTATCCAGCTCGCCACAACGATATTGTCCGACGATTTTATGGCGTTCTGGGGTGGGAGCTGTGCTGTGAGGTGTGAGCAGGCAATGCCGGTTTTCGGCAGGGCGTGTCATGACGATTCCCTCAGCTGTGCGTTCAAGCTGCACGCCTCCATTCCCGGCATTTGTTGCGGTAAGGAGGGGGATTTCCTCGGGCACCATGAGGTAACGCAGACGAAGGGTCGAGGCGTTTGCGTTTTCAATACGTGCCGAGAGCCCTGTTTCTTCATCCAGCCATACTCCGTTAAAGTCATGGGCGATGGCTGGTGCTGTATTGGACGGGGTGGAGCGTGGTGCCGTTAGGCCGAGAGCGTGATGGAAGAGGTCGCTCGCGGCGGCTTGGGCGGCGGACATATGGTTAAACAGCACGACAACAGAAAGGCGTTTTTCTGGGCAATAGAGGCGATGGGAGCGCCAGCCGCGCAGTGCACCACCATGCCCCGTGACTTCGTATCCAGCCAAGCGGCTGTGTTGGAGGCCGAAGCCGTAAGAGGTCGGTGTGCCATCGCGGAAAGTGACGGGGGCGCTGAGACGTTGATAGAGGCTGTTGGGGTCATTGCGTGTGGCATCAATAGAGCGTTCCCACGCGATCATATCATCAAGTGATGCGGCCATGCCGGCGTCCCCTGTCCAGTAGATACGATTTACGGCGGGGCGGAAGCCGCTTTCTGTCGTCCCTTCATAACCGGTCGTGCCATCAGGCAGAGCGCGGGTTTCGGGGGCGAGAAGGGCGGTGTGCATACGTGCGGGGGTGAAGATATGGTGCTTGAGGAGTGCTGCAAAGCTTTCGCCACTTTCTGCTTCCATCGCATTGGAAAGGAGGCGGAAATTCTGATTAACGTAAGAATAAGATGTGCCGGGTTCAAACTGAAGCGAGCGTGTGCCTGCCATCACACGGCGTGCATCGCCTTCGTTAAACTGGCCTTCAATAGCGGCTCCATGGAGCATCGCAACAGCCCAATAGTCCCGTAGGCCGGACTGATTATGGGCGAGGTGATGGATGGTCGGGTGCTGTGTTGCTAAATGAGGGAGCGCTTGCCGTACGAAGGGGGCGAGCTTTTCTGGGTCGCGATAACGATCCAACATCACAGCGCAGGTAAATTGTTTTGTGATAGAACAGATGCGGAAAAGAGAAGACGGCGTGAAGGGTATTCGGCGTTCAAGAGAGGCATAGCCCCAACTATGGCGCGCGATGATTTCTCCTTCACGAAGGATAGCAACAGCACCGCCGGGCCCGGGGTAGCGTTGGGCAATCTCTAAGAGGGCGGTATGAAGAGTGTCTGAAGAGGACATGGGTAAAAGCCGTCTCTGAAAAAAGGATATGTAAGGAACTAGTAGGGACGAGTATAGGAGATACAATGTCAGAAATCCCCCCCGCTCCGACACAAACGCAGCTTCGTGAGGCTGCTTTGGCTCATTTGGCGCGTTTCGCCACCACCCGGCAGGGATTACGGTTGGTTTTGCAGCGGCGTATTCGTCGTTGGGCAGGCAGGGCTGTGCGAGCTGGGCTGGAAGAGGAGCAGGCTGTTGCGCATGAGCAGCAGTGCCAGCCGTGGATTGATGAGATTGTGGCTTCCATGGAAGGGCTGGGAGCTGTTGATGATGCGGGTTATGCGCGAGCGCGAGCGCGGAGCATGACGCGCACAGGGCGTTCACGCCGGGCAGTCAAAGCGCATTTACGCACCAAGGGGGTGGAGGAAGACACGTTGGATCAGGCGATAGATGAGAGCTTGGGGGAGCGCTCAGACGAATCTGGACGAGAGGCGGAGCTTGGAGCCGCGCTTGTTTTGGCGCGTAAACGTCGCGTTGGCCCTTTTGCCCGTCCTGATCGACCAGAGAAGGAGCGTCATAAGGTTTTGGCGATTTTTGCTCGAAATGGTTTTTCGCAGGATGTCGCACAGTCTGCCTTGGCGATGGAGCTGGAGGAGGCTGAGGAGAGGATCTTCGCTTTTCGCTCTTTGTGAACCAATAGTGGCGTTATACCGCGCTTATTCTCTGCCTTCGCTTAAAGAGGCTTTGGAGAGCGGTTGAGGTGTATGACGGTCGTTGAGAGGTGGCAAAACCGTTAAGAGTTGAGTGGAAGGTGCTTTGTCTTGTGGGCTTTTGTGGACAGATATAGAGATGTCATGAATTTTCACAATGATGACGTGCTTTCTAGCGTCTGTCTTTTTGTTTAGCTGTTTCGTGCTATTCCATCCACAAGAGTGACTCCAGAAGGTTGCGTGGCAACCCAGATACTGATCATGATGACCCTTCGTCCCTCAGTTATGATGAAGCATTTTTCTTACGTATTTTTGCTTGTCCTTTTAGGCTGTGCTGGGTGCAGCGGGTATCATGGCTCTGTGCAATGTGCGCCTTATGCGCGTCGTCTTACAGGAGTGAAATTGCACGGCCCGGCGGCGGGTTGGTGGTGGCAAGCGCGCGGGCATTATGCGCGGGTTCATCGCCCGGCCCAAGGCGCGGTGTTGGTGTTTCGTGCAACGTCACGCGTGCCAGATGGGCATGTGGCGGTTGTGAGACGCGTGCTGACAGAGCGACGTATCACCGTCGATCAGGCCAATTGGGTGCCGGGCGAGATTGAGCATAATGTGCTGGTTGAGGATGTTTCCCCAAAAGCAAACTGGTCGCGCGTGCGGGTGTGGTGGTCGCCAACAGGGCATTGGGGAACACGCTTTTACCCAACCTATGGTTTTCTCCTGACGTCACGGTAGAGCAGTTCTGTGCAGAGAAGGGGTTGCACAATTGGCCAACCCTTGCCACATGCTGGAGGAGCTTTTGGCTTTTCGGAGTATGACCCTATGGGCAGCATGAGTATTACGCACTGGGTAATTTTTGGCATTGTCGTTTTAGTCTTGTTTGGCGGCGGTGGTAAAATCAGCGGCCTCATGGGGGATTTTGCGAAGGGCATTAAGTCCTTCAAGAAGGGTATGGCTGAAGAAGATCCGCCGTCATCCGAGCAAAAACCCGATGAACGTCTCACTCCTCCGAAGAAGGACGGTCAGGCAGCACCACAGCGTGATGCACGTATGGCTGAAGAAGAATCGGCGCATTCTCCACGATAAGTGGGAGAGCGGAGCGGTATTAGACGTTTATGACACTCTATACAGATTGGCGCACACTCCCTCAGGCTGTGCGAGGGAACGCCGTTGCGTTGGGGAATTTTGACGGTGTGCATCGTGGACATGTGCATTTGTTAGAAAGCCTCAAGATGGCGCGCCCTGATTGCCCACCAGCCGTGGTGACGTTTGAACCGCATCCGCGTGCGTTTTTTCGTCCTCAAGACCCGCCGTTCCGCCTCATGCGTGCGGATATGCGCGCTCAGGCTTTGAGTGAGCAGGGCGTGGATCATGTCGTGCAGATCCCTTTTGATTCGACTTTTTCTCACAGTGGGCCACGCGACTTTGTGCGTGACGTGTTGATCGGTGGTCTCGATGTTGCGCATGTAGCGTGCGGGGCTGACTTCGCGTTTGGTCACCGTCGCACGGGTGATGTTGTGCTTCTCGAAACCTTGTTGCGCCAGCATGGTGTTGGGGTGAGCATTGTTCCACAGCTTTCCGATGTGTCAGGCCCTATTTCCTCCAGCCGTATCCGTCGTCTCATTCAAGAAGGCTATCCTGAGCGAGCCGCTGAGCTGCTAGGGCGCACGTGGAGTATCACGGGGGAGGTTGTGCAGGGAGACCAGCGTGGGCGATTGTTGGGATTCCCGACGGCGAATATTGCGCTTGGAGATTATATTGAGCCTGCTCGTGGGGTTTATGCGGTGCAGGTTCGCTTGCCGGATGGGCGCGACGTGCCGGGTGTGGCCAATGTTGGGCGGCGTCCCACCATTAATGATGGCAAAGAAAGCCGTTTAGAAGCGCATCTTTTTGATTTTGATGAAGACCTTTATGGTCAGACACTGAGCGTAGCCCTCGTGGCATTGTTGCGTGAAGAGAAGCGCTTTAAGGGTTTGGACGAACTGAAAGCGCAAATTGCTTGCGATGCACGGCAAGCTCGTGCGTGTTTAGAGCGTCATTCTACCTGCTAGGTCTTGACCGGAGAGGGTCCGTCTCCCCATATGGTCAGACCTTTTTTGTTTTCTTAAAACCGGCGCGCTTATTTCATGTCTGACCCCGTAGAAAAGACCGATTCAGCTTTTCGTGACCAACAAGAGCGTTATCGCGAGAGTGTTTTCCTCCCCAAAACATCCTTCCCTATGCGGGGGAACCTCCCAAAGCGTGAGCCTGAGACGCTCAAGCGCTGGGCGGAGATGGG
This sequence comes from Saccharibacter sp. EH611, assembly GCF_009834765.1. Lineage (GTDB taxonomy): Bacteria > Pseudomonadota > Alphaproteobacteria > Acetobacterales > Acetobacteraceae > Saccharibacter. Next base: position 232,958 of record NZ_WVHP01000022.1, read on the forward strand.
CCTAGATGGTGCGATTCGCGAGGCTGGGAAACAGGCGGAGCGTATTTTTACGCTGCATGATGGCCCTCCTTACGCGAATGGTCATATTCATATTGGGCATGCACTTAATAAGGTGATGAAAGACGTCATCAATCGGGCTCAGCGGATGAATGGGGCCGAGGTGCGCTATATGCCGGGCTGGGATTGCCACGGCTTGCCGATTGAGTGGAAAGTCGAAGAAGAATACCGCAAAAAAGGAAAGGATAAGGACGCTGTTCCTGTTCTGAAATTTCGTGCGGAATGCCGTGACTACGCAGCACGTTGGGTGGATGCACAGCGCGAGGACTTTAAGCGTTTAGGGATTCAGGCGGAATGGGATCATCGTTATGTGACGATGGATTTTTCTTCCGAAGCGCAGATTGTGGAGGAAATTGGGAAGTTTCTTCTCAATGGTCGTCTCTATCGTGGGTTGCGCCCTGTTATGTGGAGCCCAGTTGAGAAAACAGCGCTTGCTGAAGCGGAAGTGGAATATCACGATATTAAATCCACAACCCTTCAGGTAGCTTTCCCCATTGCGCATGACCCAACCCCTGAAGGGCTCTTGCGTGACGTGTCCGCCGTTATTTGGACGACCACGCCATGGACGATCCCCGTCAACCGCGCCTTAGCTGCTGGGCCTGAGATTACGTATCAGGTCATTGAGGTCACGGGGGTCACGGATGAAAGCGTTGTGCCTGTTGGCAGTAAGCTGCTGATTGCTCAGGAACGGTTAGAGCTTTTCGCCTCTGACGTGGGGCTGACCGAATGGACGGTGCTGCATACCCTGCCGGGGAGCGCGTTAGAGGGGGCTGTTTTTGCCCATCCTCTGCGTGAGCGCGGTTATGAGCATGATGTGCCGCTCTTTTTGGGTGAGTTTGTCACGACTGAAGCGGGGACGGGGCTGGTGCATATGGCGCCGGCTCATGGTCAGGATGACTTCCAGCTCTGCCGTGAGCATGGCGTGGAAGTCACAGAGCTAGTTCAAGATAACGGCACCTATGTGCCGTGGATGCCAGAGCTTGCCGGTGTGCATGTTTTTAAAGCAACCGCGCCTGTCTGTGCGTTGTTGGAAGAAGAGCGCGATAAAGCGGCGGCGCAGGGGCGTGCTGTTGGGCTGATGGGCCAGCGCGTGATTGAGCACTCCTATCCGCATTCTTGGCGTTCTAAAAAACCGGTGATTTATCGCGCAACGCCGCAATGGTTCATCGCGATGGAGTCTGAAGACGGTGACGGCCTGCGTGCCAAAGCCCTTGATGCTTTGGAGAATGTGTCTTTCGTGCCGGCAAGCGCGCGTCGTCGTCTCACTACGATGGTGGCGCAGCGCCCCGATTGGTGCATCTCACGCCAGCGTTCATGGGGCGTGCCGATCGCTGTGTTTGTGGAAAAACGCACAGGAACAGTGCTGCGTGATCCCGCTGTGATGGAGCGTGTGGTCACAACCTTCCAAGAACGCGGGGCGGATGCGTGGTATGACACCGATCCAGCCGTGTTCCTCGGTGAGGGGCGTGACCCGGCGGATTACGAACAGGTTTTCGATATTGTCGATGTCTGGTTTGAAAGTGGCTGTAGCCATCGTTTCGTCTTGCAACAAGAGGGGATGAACTACCCGGCGGATCTGTATCTGGAAGGGTCAGATCAGCATCGTGGTTGGTTCCAATCATCCTTGCTTGAAAGCGTCGGGACGCAAGGCTGGGCCCCCTATAAAGCGGTCGTCACAAACGGCTTTGTGCTGGACGGCCAAGGCCGCAAAATGTCTAAATCTCTTGGTAATGTCATTCTTCCTGAAGATGTAACCAAGAAGCTCGGTGCTGATGTGCTGCGTCTTTGGGTGTTGAATTCTGACACCAACGAAGATTTGCGCATTAGTCACGATATTCTCAAACAGCAAGGCGAGCTTTATCGCCGCGTGCGCAATACGCTGCGTTGGCTTTTGGGGGCTTTGGATGGTTTTTCAGAGGAAGAAGTGCTGCCTTATGCGGAGCTGCCGCCTTTGGAACATTATATCCTCCACCGCCTGACAGAGCTGCATCAGCGCGTGATGGAAGCAGTGAAGACCCATCAATGGAATGGCGTTTATCCGCTGTTACATGGCTTCTGTAATAATGACCTGTCGGCCTTTTATTTCGATATTCGTAAAGATTCGATCTATTGCGATGGGGCTGCATCCACAACACGGCGTGCTGCACGGACGGTGTTGGACATCTTGCACCGGGCTTTAGCAACATGGTTGGCCCCTGCTTTGGTCTTCACTGCTGAAGAGTCGTGGCAGGCACGTTTTGGTGAGGGAGAGAGTGTGCATCTGCAACGTCTCTTCACACCTGACCAAGCGTGGCACAATCCCGAGCTGGGGGCGCGCTGGGAAGCCCTCCGTCACACACGCCGCCGCGTTACCACAGCGCTGGAAGGCGCCCGTCGTGATGGGGCGATCCGCAGCTCTCTGGAAGCGTGTGTTCAGCTGCCTCTTTCAGAGGACGAGAAACGCCAGACAGACGGTATAGATTGGGCAGAGTTGTGCATTGCGTCACAGCTTTACACGGTTGACGGAAGCGCTGATGCCCCCGTGACGGTGGAACCTGCTGAGGGAGAAAAATGCGCGCGTTGTTGGCGTGTGCTGCCCGATGTTGGGGAGAATAAAGACCATTCACATCTTTGCCGCCGCTGCGTTAGCGTGGTGGAGGGCTGATGGCGGCACGGCGCACTTTTCATATTCATCGACCGTCAAGTTGGCGAGGCGTTGGCTTGGTCGTCGCTTTGCTCGTGTTGCTGGGAGACCAAGCGAGCAAGCTATGGATTCTCTATGGGCTAAACTTGCCGGAGAAGGGAAGTGTTCCAGTTTTGCCATGGTTGAATTTTACCATGGTCTGGAATCATGCCGTAACATTTGGCATGTTTGGCGGGCATAGCGCCTGGGTCTTTGTTGCGATCTCTGTGTTAGCTGTGCTGGCGCTTTTAGTCGTCCTCGCACGAAGCCGTCGTAAAGCTGTGAGTATAGCGTGCGGTGGTATTATCGGTGGGGCGATCGGCAATGTGATTGATCGTGTGCATTATGGAGCGGTGGTGGATTTCCTCCATTTCCATGTTGCTGGTTGGTCATGGTATGTTTTCAATGGTGCTGATTCAGCGATTGTATGTGGTGTAGGGTTATGGATCCTCGACTCATTTATCGCTGATCGACGGTAGATCGTTCCTCCGGGAACATGTCTGGAATGCTTGCCCATTTTCTGTGGGAACGATAGGACTAAGAACATCATGAGTGCAGTGCGGGAACCTGTCATGCGGCGTTTTGCTCCTTCCGTTATTCGTTGGGGGATACAAGCTGGAGTTGCGGCTTCTATTGGTCTCACCCTTATTGGATGCTCGGGGAGCGATGTGGTGCGTAGTTTTGGCCTCAAGCGGCCAATGCCTGATGAATATACGGTGACCACACGAGCACCGCTGTCTATGCCACCTTCTGAAAAGCTGGTGCTGCCGGGGGCTGCGAATGCGAACCGCCCTGATGAAAGCCCGCGTATGCAAGCGCTGGAAACGCTGGCACCTGACGTTGCGCTTCATCCGCTTGATGGGAGCCCCAGTGCTGGTCAGAGCGCCCTTGTGAGTGATGTTTCCAAAGCAGCCCATAGCCCGGATAACTCGGAACTGGGTGATTCGGACGCTGGGTTCGTTGATAGCCTAATGTTCTGGCAAGGTGGTCGTGCGGGTGATGTGGTGGATGGTGATTCTGAAAATCAGCGGATCCAGCATAATAGTGCCTTGGGGCAGCCCCTGAACCACGGGGCGACACCCACCATGAAAAGCCGCTAAGAGCGGTATTTTCTTTTAAGTTAGAGACGGTACAGTCATGCCTCATGCGACGATCCGTCGGCTTTCAAATCATGTTGTTGATTTGATTGCAGCCGGCGAGGTGGTGGAACGCCCCGCTGCGGCGTTGAAGGAGCTTGTGGAAAATGCCCTTGATGCGGGCGCGACCTCCATTGACGTGGTGTTGCGTGGCGGCGGATGTGACAGCATTGAGGTGACTGATAACGGGCGCGGCATGACCGCGCAGGAATTGCCGTTAGCCATCGAGCGTCATTGCACCTCTAAGCTGCCTGATGATGATTTGGTGCACATCCGCACGCTTGGGTTTCGTGGTGAAGCGCTCCCGTCCATTGGGGCCAGTGCGCGCTTAAGCGTAACCTCTCGCACGGCAGAGGCCGATACAGCGTGGTGCCTGCGGGTCGAAGGGGGTGTTGTCGAGCCCGCCATTCCGGCTGCTGGGGCGGTCGGAACGCGCGTTGTGGTGCGTGATTTGTTTTTTGCCACACCAGCACGGCGCAAGTTTTTGAAAAGCCCGCGCGTGGAAGGAAGCCATGCGGAAGCGGTCATGCGGCGTATGGCGTTAAGCTCGCCCCATTGCGCGATTTCCTTTACCCTTGAGGGGCGGGAAGTCTTGCGTCTTCCCGTTCAAAGCGTTCAGGAACGTGTGGCTGCGGTGCTGGGGGTGGCGCATGATAGTTTGCTCGCGGTGGATGAACAGCGTGGGCGTATGCATCTTTCGGGCTTTATTTGTGGGCCAGCGCATACGCGTGCAACGGGTGCGGGGCAGTTTTTGCTCGTTAATGACCGTCCCGTAACTGACCCCGTGTTACGGACGGCTGTACGTGTGGCCTATCGTCCTGTGATTGAACGTGGCCGCTTTCCCGTGTTGATGCTGCATCTTCACGTGCCCTATGAGCGGGTGGATGTGAATGTTCATCCGGCGAAAACAGAGTTGCGCTTTGCTGATGAAGCGGAAGTGCGCGCTTTTGTCATCGGCGCTGTTGGGCGTGCTCTGGCTCGTGGTGCGGGAGATGGCGGCGGTGTGCATGCTGATTTAGAGCGGGTGGTGACACCAGAGCCAACGCCCCCGGGGGGAGCCTCGCGTTCTGCACGGCCTTCGGCGCCTGCGTCGTGGAATGATCGACGCCCGGCTGTTGCGCGTGACTGGAAGCAGGACAGAGATTTCGGCTTTGCCCCTTCCGTGCGTCAGGTTGCGCGTTCGCCGATGCCAGAAAAAGAGGCCGGATTATCGGAAGCCACGGCTTTATTTGACCGTGCAACCCCGTCCTTTGCTCCAGCGGGTGAGGATGAAGGAGGAGCGCATGAGGTGCCGCCTTCTTCTGAGCAAACGCTTGGGGTGCCGATTGGTCAGATCCACGCCACATATATTCTCGCTATTGCTGCCGATGGCGACCTCATTATCGTTGACCAACATGCCGCTCATGAACGGCTGACCCATGAGCGCTTGTTTGCACGGTTTGAAGGTGGTGTGATTAAGGCGCAAGCATTGCTGTTGCCAGAGGTGGTTGATCTTCCACGTAATGAGGCTGATGCCGTGATGGCGTGTGCTGAGGAATTGGCGCAGTTTGGTTTGGAGTTGGAATCCTTTGGGGAAGGCAGTGTGATGGTGCGCACACTTCCCGCGCCGTTGAGTGGTGGTGATGTGGGAGCCCTTGTGCGCGATATTGCTGAGGAGTTGGCTCAAGACCCTGATCTGTCCGCACGACAAACAGAAAGCCTAGACCGTCGCTTTGAGGGGGTTGTTGCGCGTATGGCGTGCCATGGCAGCATCCGTGCTGGGCGGACATTAAAGCGCGAGGAAATGGAGGTTTTGCTGCGGGATATGGCGCAAAATCCGCGCGTAAATACTTGCCCCCATGGGCGTCCGACATGGCTGCGTCTCAGTAAGGACGCATTGGAAAAGCTTTTTGGGCGTGTAAAATAAGACTCTTTCAGTAAAGATTTTACGGAATGTCCCGTAAAAGAAAAATGAATGGAAGAGAGGACACGATGTCGGGGCTGCTTAACAAGCTTGAGGGTATTGTAGGCCAGCGACACGTTCTAACATCAGAAAGTGCAACGTATCCTTTTCGTAAGGGGTTTCGGTTTGGACTTGGCCGTGTAGAGGCTGTAGTTATGCCTCATTCTCTTGTGGAGTTATGGTATGTCGCGCAGTCCTGCGTGCAAGCGGATCGGATCCTTATCATGCAGGCGTCCAATACGGGATTAACGGGTGGATCCTCGCCCGATGGTAATGCGTATGATCGGCCCATTATACTCGTCAGCACGCGTCATTTAAAAGGCATTCATCTCGTTGGTGGTGGCAAGCAGGTTGTGTGCTTGCCCGGTGCTACTTTGTATGAGCTTGAAGAAATTTTAAGCCCGATTGGGCGTGAACCGCATTCTTTGATTGGGTCGTCTTGTATCGGGGCCTCTGTTTTAGGGGGTGTGAGCAATAATTCCGGTGGATCACTTGTGCAGCGTGGCCCAGCTTTTACGGAAATGGCGCTTTTTGGCCAGGTGGATGAAAAAGGCGCGCTGCATCTCGTGAATCACCTTGGGCTTCGCTTAAAGGGTGACCCAGAACAGGTGCTCGCTGCGGTAGAAAAAGGCACCTTCTCACCTGATGATGTGGAATGGTCTGCCGGACGCGGGCATGATGCTGATTATATTGATCGTGTGCGTGATGTGGATGCGGACACACCCGCTCGCTTTAATGCGGATCCAGGTCGTCTCTATGAAGCCTCTGGCTGTGCGGGGAAGTTGGTCGTGTTTGCGGTGCGGCTTGATACGTTTCCAGCGGAGAAAGACACGGCTGTCTTCTACCTTGGGACAAACAGTACAGAAAAACTGGAAGATTTGCGCCGTGCGGTCTTAAGTAAATTTGACGAGATGCCGATTGCCGGTGAGTATCTCCATCGTGATACGTTCGAGATTGCAGACCATTACGGGCGTGATACGGTCGTAGCTATTCGCTATTTGGGCACGAAGCATCTTCCTTTCTTCTTTGCGATGAAAGAGAAGATTGACCTTCTATCGCAAAAAGTCTCCTTCTTCCCAGATGCGTTAGGAGATCGCGTTTTGCAGGCGATGAGCCGGCTGTTCCCCTCGCAAGTGCCTAAGCGGATTATGGCCTATCATAAGCGTTTTGAGCACCATTTGATGTTGAAGGTATCAGGCCAATTTGCGGATACATTACGTCCGTGGCTGCAGGAGTTCTGTAAAGACGGCGACATGGCATCCTTTGAATGCACAGCAGATGAAGGCAAGCGAGCGTTCCTCCACCGTTTTGCAGCCGCAGGTGCTGCTGGTCGATATGCGGCGGTTAATCGAAAAACAACAGGGGGAATGATGGCCCTTGATGTTGGGCTGCGTCGCAATGATCGTGAGTGGTTTGAAAAGCTACCACCTGAAGTTGATAATAAGCTGGTGGTGAAGCTCTATTACGGCCATTTCTTCTGCCATGTGATGCATCAGGATTATGTGGTGAAGCAGGGTTATGATCCTGTGGCGGTTGAGCATGAAATGTGGCCATTGCTCGATAAACGTGGGGCGCGTTACCCGGCAGAGCATAATGTTGGCCATCTCTATAACGCCCCCCAATCCATGCTGGATCATTATCGGAGCTTGGATCCATGCAATTGCATGAATCCGGGAATTGGTCGTTCTACCAAGCGGAAAAACTGGGTCGCAGAGAGCGTTTAATGATCGCTTAATGTTGTAGGATCAAGAGGTTGAGGGGTCAGAGCAGCCGGTAAATAGAGCGGGTGCTCTGGCCGTCTTCCTTTACGACTGAGCCGGAGGGCTGTGATCTCGTGGCCAGCTTGGCTTAGGAGTTGGGCGACAGCTGTCCCGCGAGAGCGGAGGGCTTTTGCTTGAGGCGTGCCATAGGCCAGGACGATGGTTTGGGCATCTGCGGCCATTTCTAAGAGATACGCATCATTTTGAGGGCCAATAGGGTCTGGTATTTCCAGAAGGCGTTTTTGGTCGGTGCAGCGATAGGCGAAGCTGTTGCCAACATAGATGCCCCCATATCCCCAAGCGCGGGCATAGCGCTGACATTTGGCCACGGTGCGGTCATCGCCCACTTCTGTAGCGACAGAGGGGTTCATCATAACCCACATGATAAGAGGGCGTGTTGAATCCCAAACGCGCTTTAAGCTGTAGCGATAGCAGTCTTGTGGGCCATCATAAATGGCGGTGCTGATGATATCATCAGCTAAACGAAGAGGGGTCGATGACCCAACGTGATGTGTTTTCTCTGTCATAGGGGATAGGTGTAGCGTGCAGCGAAGGCCTTTTTAAGTCCCTAACTTTATTACCCTCAGAAATGGGATTGAGGTGAGAGGGGCATACAGGGGATGCTATGGGTAAGCTTTCGGCATGTTGCTAGAGCTTGATCGTGTGAGAGCCCCGTTAATCGGGCGCGATAAAGTAGATGCCGGCCTGAATGAACAGGGGTAACGAGGACAGATACGCGTTTGGGCGTAAGGCCGGTAAGATGGCGGATTTGTGTGGAGACCGCCGAGGCTTGGGCGCGGGTTGAATAGCTCCCCAATTGAACAGCCCATTGGGCGGAACTATTTTTCAACATATCGCTTGCTAACCCGCTACGGTAGGGTGGATGCGCTAATGGGATGGATTGAACATGAATGGTCTCTTCTGGTGATGGTTCAGGTTGGGGGGGCTTATGTGAAGCCGTGCTGCGCGGCTGTGGAGGGGGGCTCGAGAAGCCTCGTGCGGCCCACGCGGCACTAATCGATTGTTGAGCGGGGTTGGATGTTATCGGTGCTGGCTGTGTGTCCTCGATCGTGGCATTGCCCTGTGTTTGTGCGGTCGGGTCGTGACGGGCAACCATGAGGTCGTTATGAGAACGTTGCTTGGGCCAAATCCCAGCAATATGCGGAGCGATGGCGGCGACATAACGCCGCGTTTCTAAAGGCAGAGCTCTATTCTGGCGAAGATAACGGTCAAGGCTTCCGGGGCCATAATTATAAGCGGCTAAAAAGCCCGGGGATCCATAAATCTCGTACATTTCCCGCATGTAGGCAGTGCCAGCTAAAATATTGTCGTGTGGGTTATAAGCGTCGGGGCCTAGGCCATAGCGTGTGCGCAGGTCGTCATAAGCAGGGGGCATAATCTGCATCAGTCCCATGGCACCTGGGAGTGATGTGATGAAATGTCCGTGGCGGTCATAAATGTGCCCTCCGGATTCCTGATGCATGACGGCACGAATCCAGGCAGTTGGCACATCAAAACGCTCGGATGCTTCACGGATATAAGGCCCCCATGGATCGTAAGCCGGGCCAGGTGGCGTATAAGAGCTTTGGGCGTGTGCTTGATATTGCTCTTGCTCGTGAACAAGCGCTTGTGGAGATATGGATGAAGATGGTGTATTTGCGCAGGCGGCGAGTAAGCCAAGACACCCCACGGCAGCGGCAGAGCGGGGTGAGCAAATATGAAGAGACATGGAAAGAAGAGGCTCCGCCTAGAACGATTGACAAATTCATTTTTTGCCAAACTAACATAATATATTTATAAATTTAATAAGATATTCTTATTATAATAGTGAAAAGAAACAACGATAAGAGAGAAAATAAATCAAAAACAATGCAGGATATCATAGTTATAAAGTATTAAATTAACGAGAAAACTATGATATGAAAAATATGTGACTTTTATGCTAAAAAATAATATTTCTATATTAAATTAATATAAAAAATTAAATATATGAAAATAATGATGATATTATGATATTTTTAAATAAATAAATTTCTATGAAAAAAGAAAACCCCTCTTGGGATAGTGGATTATTTTGGCTATATATAAAGAAACGCCTTTATGGCGACTCGATGAGTTATCAAATCATGTGAAGCGTGCTAACACGGCATTGAGCTCTTTCGTGGGGCGGGTGCTGCTGTAGATCTTGTAGTAGGTGGCGCTCTGTTTGTAGGAAAGCTAGCTTGATATTTTGAGGAGAGAGGTCTTGTCTTACGCTGCGATTGATGCAGAACGTGTTGCGAAAGCGGCCGAGAATGCGTTGAAGACTCTTCAGATGACGTCCAGTGATTCTGAAGTTCATCAACGTAAGACGGCGATGATTGAACGAATTCATGCGTTAGCTGTGGCTGCATCACAGACGCAAAAGACTGGTGTGATTACTCTGACGTCTGAAGAGTTTTGGCTCATTTCCAAAAATTGGTAGAATGTGTTTCTACTGGTAGAGTGTATTTCTAAGGTGATATTGTTAGGACAGGCGGATATGATTCAGCACGGCTGTCTATTAGATTTGGGGCATTAGGGGCGTTTGGCATGAAGTGGTTTTTTGCAATTACAGAGCAGACGCTCTCCAATGATCCAGATCATGGATTTATTGATTGTATCCGTGTGGCAGTACGGTCTGCACGAGAGAATACGACGTTAAAGCCGCACATGGTTTTTGACGGGCAGGAATGCGATTTTACGCGCGAGATGCGTGAGTTGGGTGTGACGGTTATTTTCCACCGCATCCATTTTTATGATCGCTTGCATGAGGCGCAACGCCGTCAGAAGCCTGAATGGCCGAATTACATGCAGACGGCTGCAGGGGCCTTTATGCGCCTTGATCTGCCGCTGTTGGAAAAAGAAGATCAATACGTCCTTTATACAGACTGTGACGTTTTGTTCATGCGTGATCCGCAAGTTGAGTTCTGTCGTCCTGCTATTTTTGCAGCTTGTGGTCAGTTTGGTATGCAGGATTATTACACAGATATGAACTCAGGGGTCATGGTGATGAACCTTGAGCGCCTGCGTAATGACTTGCCGGCGATGATCGATTTCCTATGCGACAATCTGTATTACATTTCTGGTTACGATCAGGAGCTGTTGCGCGTTTTTTATAATGCTCAATGGAGCCCGTTATCTGCGCGCTTTAACTGGAAGCCTTATTGGGGTGTGAATGATGATGCGGTCATCGTGCATTTCCATGCCGGCAAACCACCAGCGGCGCGTCATTTGCTGGATGATCCTGCGTATCGTGAGCATGATCCAGTCTTTCACACATGGCGTCATTGGTTTTTCCAAAATCCAGCTGGCTATGCACATTACGTGCCACGGTGGGAAGAATTCTTGCGGATGTCCACTTCTCCACCAGCTGATACAGTGGATGAGTTTGATGCGATGCGTGAAGGTGACGCATAGGTTCAGCACAGTGAGAATGGCAAAGCCCGGGGATCTTCCTCGGGCTTTTTTTATGACGGTGGTGTTTGCTGATTCTTTGGTTTGTGGCGCTCAAGCCATGTGCCGATTGGGCGTGCAATGAGGGGGCCGAGGATAACGACAGCGAGCATACGGGCGGTCTGGAGGGCAACAATAAAGGGGAGCGCTACAGGGATGGATGTGCTGATAATGACGATGGTGTCCAACCCGCCCGGACTTGTCGCTAGATAGGCGCTAAAAAGGTCGATCTGAGCGAGGCGCGCAACGGGGATGGCTAAAAGAGCACAAACACAGATGAGAATAAAAGAAGAGAGACATACGGCAGGGAGGGTGTGAAAGGCATAGCACAACACAGCTTTGGTAAATCGAAGGCCAATAGCCCACCCGATCGACATATAAGCAGGAACGCAGAGCCATAAAGGGGTGCTAATAGCGAAGAGGCCTGTAAGCTGAGCGATCCCGCCAAGGAATAAGGTGAGAAGCAGCGGCGCAGCCGATAAAGGTAGGCGCATGCCAATGAATGTTGAGCCTATAATAAGGGCCAGAGTGGGGAAAATATCGCCTTGATGAAGAATTGATAGCGGCGGTAGAGAATGAGATGGTGAATGGGAGCTGCCAACACACCAAGCGACCAGTGACGTTGAGAGGGCTACCATAATCACACGGAAATACAGCATAAAAGCTGCAAGCCGTGGGTCGGCTCCAAAAGATTCGCACATGAGAGTCATGGTCGAAGCGCCACCGGGAGAAGCTCCCCACAGTGCGGTGGTTCCAGGCATATTGCCGAACCAAGCCAGCACAGCTCCGGTGAAAAAGCTGGCGACAATCACTGATATCACGCTGAATAGCATGAGCATCCAGTGATGGAGGCAATTTTGGAGAATGTCGATTGAGAGAGATTTTACGATAACGCAGGCAAGGACGGCTTGTGCGAGACAAAAGATGGGTCGTTTAATCGTTAATTGACGACCGCTTACCGCCATAATAATCCCGGCGATCATGGGGCCCAGCATGGTGCCTGCTGCGAGATGTGCGCTGAAGAAGGCAACCGTAAGCACGGCTGACAGCCCTATCAGTACAAGCCAGCGTTTCCCGTACTGATAGGGCGAGAGTGTACCGTGCGCCATGAATCTTGTTGCTTAGGAGGGATCTTCCGTGTCGGTGGAGCTCTCTGACTTATTGTGACGTTTGCGGAAAGCGGCAAGGCTGACAACTTCTGCTTCTTGCGTTTCTTTTTCCTCATGCTGAGGGGTGTTAGAAGCACTGTCAGGTTCATCCTGATAGAGCTCCGGGCCGCCATTGTCCTGCTCAACCTCTGGGGTCGTTCCTTCAGGGTTAAAGCGGAGCGCAATTTGGATATGCGGGTCAGCAAAGGCCGTGATTGCTTTAAGGGGAATACGCAACGTACAAGGTGTTCCGCCAAAGGAAAGCCCCACAGAAAAAACGCTACGATCCTCGCTCACAGTTGGGTTAAGGAACTGATGCTGAAGGACGATAGTCATCTCGTCAGGGTAGCGATCCTTTAGACGTGCAGGGATGTCAACGCCGGGATAGTCTGTGAGGAACGTCATGTAGAAATGATGTTCCCCCGGTAAGCCGTGATGGCATAAATAATCCAAAGCCTTTAGAACAACGCCCCGATGTGCGTCTTCTAACCATGTGTCATAGGGTAAAAGGCTCGTAGGGAAGGTCGGGTCGTTTGGATCGTCGCTCATGGATAGCTTGCTACACGGTTTAGTGTGAATGGTTCTCAATTTCTGGGCTAGAATGCCACAGATAGCAAGAGAAGAAGGTGTTTTTTTCTGTCTAGAGTGTATTGGGAACCATCAAGTAAGCGTGAGTGGGAGGCTTCTGTTGCCCGGTGCCTCCCGAACCGCGCTTATCGCTTATGCAGCAACAGCGAGCACCTCTGAGTTATCGTTGGCACTTGTAAAATTTAGCCCGATGACGGCGGTACCATGCCGGGCAAAAAATAGATCTTTACTGTGCGTGTCGAGCCTGTTTCGTCCCCATAGCCCTCCTAAGGAGGGTCTTGGTGGAGACGCCGGGCACTGCCCCCGGGTCCACTACACCTATTCCATCTATCGTTTATCGCCATAGCCGGAGCGAACCCCGGCAAGAGTTAAGATAAGGCGTGTACATATTTTTAGCAAGGGGTGAAAGGCTCACGTGACGAGTGGGGGAGAAAAAGGTTAGAAGGCAGAGAATACGTTTTAGCTTGGTATGGTAGGAGAAAGCCCATGGCTCTGACAGATGAACAGCGCGCTGAAATTACAGCGCAGCGTCATGCGCCGGCGCAAACAATGCGACCAACAGTTCCGGCGATGGAAGCGCTTCTCTTTGAGCCATTTGAGCTTCTTGATCACGGCTTTTTGCGCGTTGTGGACTATATGGGCGACGATTCGGCTGTCGTGCAAGCGGCGCGTGTTTCTTATGGGAAGGGGACGCGTCGTACGTCTGAAGATGCGGGATTGATTCGTTATCTGATGCGTCATCGTCATTCCACACCGTTTGAAATGTGTGAGATTAAGTTTCACGTGAAACTTCCACTCTTTGTTGCACGGCAATGGATTCGTCATCGCATGGCGAATGTGAATGAATATTCAGCGCGTTATTCTGTCTTGGATAAAGAGTTCTATCTGCCTGCAGCCGAGCAAATTGCGGCTCAAAGTCGGTCGAATAAACAAGGACGCGGGGATGCGTTGAGTGCGGAGGCAGCCCAAGAGGTGTTGTCCATCCTACAGCGTGATGCGCTGCAATGTTATGACGATTATGAGCAGATGCTAGACCCAGAGGGGATGGGTGTTGCGCGTGAATTGGCGCGTGTGAACCTGACACTCAACACCTATACGCAGTGGTATTGGAAAATTGACCTCCATAATCTGATGCATTTTCTTGCCTTGCGCTCGGATCCTCATGCTCAATATGAAATCCGTGTTTATGCGCAGAAGATGCTAGAGATCGTTAAAGCGTGGGTGCCTCATACGGCCGCAGCGTTTGAGGAGTATCGTCTTGGAGCGCATAGTTTTTCGGCAGGAATGCTGAAAGTGCTTCGTCGTCGCCTTGCAGGTGAGGATGTGACGCAAGAAAATTCCGGCATTACGAAGCGTGAATGGGCCGAGATGATGGCCGTGCTTGAGGCAGACGCTTCATGATGCGATGACGGAAGGAGGTGGACGCCGTATGAGTGATTGGGATCGACTTCTGAGTGAAGGGCGGGCTTATCAGTATGAGGAAGGATTGCTTCCTCCCAAACGGCGGCCACCCTCTATGGTACCGTGGGTTGTGTTGGCTGTGTTGTTGGTGTTGACCTCTCTTGGCATTGAGCTCTTTTGGCCGCTGCCTTCTCATCATGGCCCTTTGCCGGTCTGTCAGCGTGGGCATATGGCGCCGGCCTCATCATGTCAAAAGCAGGATGAAGCGTCTCGTTCTTCCGAAAGATCGGGGCATGATGGGGCGGGGAAAAAACCCTCTTAGGGGCGTGGAGACGCCAGGCTTTTCCCACGAGAGCCGAGGATCGTGAAGGCGTCGTTAAGGCGTTCAATGCAGTGCTCTTCCCCAGCGCGCAGCCATGTGCGTGGGTCGTATTGTTTTTTGAGTGGACGCCCTGTTTGGGGGCATAGTTGATGTTGAAAGGCGGTGTCGTGGTGCTGCACATAAGCTCCGACGCCGCGCGCGAAGGCAAATTGAATATCAGTATCTAGATTGACCTTGATGACGCCGTAAGAGAGGGCTTCGTGAATGATGGCGGGATCAGACCCGGAACCGCCATGAAAAACTAGAGGGAGTGGGTTGGGGCCCCCTCCGCATTGGGAGGACACGAGCTCTTGAGAGTTTTTTAAAATCTCAGGACGGAGGGTCACGTTCCCCGGTTTATACACACCATGTACATTGCCAAAAGAAGCAGCAATTGTGACGGTTCCTAGCGGGGAAAGACGTTTCCATGCGGTAAGAACTTCTATCGGTTGGGTGTAAAAAGAGGGATTTGCAGTGTGATCCTCTCCTAGTTCAGCGCCGATCCCGTCTTCTTCCCCACCGGTGATCCCAAGCTCAATCTCCAGCCCCATGCCCAGAGGGGTGAGGCGGCGTAGCATAGCGTCTGCTTCATCAAGGTTGTTTTCTAGTGGCTCAGCTGAGAGGTCGAGCATATGGGAGGAGAAAAGAGGTCGCCCTGTTTGAGCGTAGTTGACCTCACTGAATGCCACTAGGGCGTTAAGCCACGGAATGAGAGGGCGGTTAGCGTGGTCAGTATGGACGATGACGGCAATACCGTATTCCTTGGCCATAAGATGCACATGACGCGCCATAGAAACGGCACCTAATACGCGAGCGCGATGAAAGTCTTGTAAGCCGTTCCCGCCAAAAAAACGCGCCCCACCGTGAGAGATTTGTATAATGACATCAGAGTGATTGCGTGCTGCAGCTTCCAAAACCGCGTTAATCGTGTTCGTATTCGTAACATTGACAGCCGGTAGGGCGTAGCGCCCATGTTGGCACGCTGCTAAAAGGGTGCGGTAATCGCGGCCCGTGACAACACCAGGAGGAACAGCTGTGGTAGAGAAAGAGCGGGGCATGACTGTCTCCATTGAGATCGCGCATGATGTTTGCGAGAGCGCCTTGTCTATTACAGCCTGTAGGCTCTGTCATTGGGGATGAACCATGATCATGGCACAATAACAGAGATTGGCCGTCATGTGTCAGGTCATTGCGGTATGATAGCATGATGAAAGCATAAAATGCGGGCACACATGAAGTAGGACTATTATAGTCCGCAAACCTTGCACTATGAAAGGATGATCCATAGGTGAAGGAATATCTAGCACGAATGTGTGTTCAACAGAGGGTGGGATCGTAATGTTAATTGAGACGGAAGACACGCCAAATCCGGCAACATTAAAGTTTTTGCCGGGTCGTGAGGTGACAGGAGCTCAAGGGCCTGTTGACTTTGCGCATGCTGATGCTGCGAAGGGGGGGTCTCCTTTAGCTGAGATGTTGTTTGCTCTCCCTGAAGTGCAGCGTGTCTTTCTTGGTGAAAACTTTGTGTCTGTGACCAAGGTTGAGGATCAGTCATGGCCAGAGGTTCGTCCGCTTGTGCTGAGCGTGCTCACAGAGTTTTTTGCTTCTGGGAAAGAGGCGCTGACGCGGCCAGATGTGGAACCTTCTCTTCAGATTGCTCCCGAGGATGAAGAGGTTGTCTCTCGCGTGCGTGAGCTTTTAGATACACGGGTGCGCCCTGCTGTAGCCGGTGATGGTGGCGATATTGCCTTCCGTGGTTATCGTGATGGTATTGTCTATCTTGCCATGCAAGGCGCATGTTCGGGGTGCCCGTCATCTCGGGCAACCTTACGTCATGGTGTTGAAAACATGTTGCGCCACTACGTGCCTGAAGTTGAAGGCGTGGAGGCGGTAGAGGAGTAGGACTGAAATGATGACGCAAAACGAGGCTTCTTGGGAGGCGTTGTTCACGGAACGTCGCACGCCGCGGGACTTATCGTCTCGTCCTGTTGAGGAAGACGTTTTGCGTCGTCTGTACGACCTTGTAAAAATGGGGCCGACGTCTGGAAATTGTACGCCGGGGCGCTTTGCGTTTTTAACAACGGATGATGCGAAGGAGCCTTTGCGGCCTGCCTTGTCTGCGGGGAATATAGAGCGTGCCTTACGCGCGCCTGTCGTTGCGATCATTGGTCATGATCCGATGTTTTTTGAACAGCTCCCCCGTGTAGGCACTTTGCCAGGTTTGCGCGATTGGTTTGCCGCTGATGTTGGGTTGAGTGAGGAAACAGCTTTTCGTAACGGAACTCTACAAGGAGGGTATTTCATCCTTGCCGCGCGTATGCTGGGCCTTGATGTTCTTCCGATGTCTGGTTTCGATTCTTTGATGGTGGAAGAGCGTTTCTTCCGTGAGCAAGGCTGGCGAGCGAATTTTTTGGTCGCTTTGGGTTATCCGGCCGAGGATGCTGACCCTTTGCCTGAACGTGCGCCTCGGTTGAGCTTCGAGGAGGCATGTCTGTGTCTGTGATGCCAGCGCGTTCCTTGGTCATGAATGGAGCGGGTGCCGGGCGCGGGCAGAGTAATCTGATCGCTCTGTTGGAAGAAGAGCGTTGCGTTGCCTCGCAGATTATGGCTGGACGTGGGGCAGCAGAAAAATTTGCTCCCGCCGTGCAGACTCTTTTAGAGACAGCTGGTTGGGAGCAGCCACCTGAACTCGTGGCGGCCATTGTTGGGCCGGGCTCTTTTACGGGCCTGCGTGCGTCTTTGTCCTTGGCCTCTGGGTTGGCCCGGGGTTGGGGCTGTCGGTGTGTCGGTGTGCGTTTGGGGGACGCGGTGCGGGAGACGGTGCAGCGATCTGATGTAACGGTGATGTGTCTGGCTCGACGTGGGCGTGTGTTTGTCGATCCTGCCGAAGGGGCGCCGTATGCTCTTACGGTTACAGAAGCGCAAGAACGCCCATGGTCTGCTCTTGCGGGGGACGCTGTGTCGGGTGTGGATCATGTGGCTGAGTTTTCACAATGGCATGAAGACAACAGCGGCCCTGAGATTGTGGATTGTGTCGCGCCAAGTGCTGTTGGTATTTTAAGAGCGGCGTTATCGGCGGAAGAGAGTTCCCTTATGCCGCTTTATATTGACCCTCCTGAAGCGAAGTTGCCAGCTGGTGGGTTGCGCCCAGCCCCTCAGCGATGAGCCGCGCGGTTACAGGCCTAGATGTCGATATTGTACCGTTTGAGCGAGACGCTTCGTCTTGTTTGGCAAAGCTTCATAAAGACTGTTTCTTAGGGGAAGAACAGTGGAGTGAAGAGGCTTTCGCACAGCTTTTGTCTATGAACGGAACATCAGGATGGGGGGCATATATGGGAGAAGCCCTCATAGGTCTTTTGCTCGTTCATTATGTGGCTGGAGAGTATGAGGTCTTAACATTAGGGGTGCATCCACAAAGAAGAGGGCGGGGAATAGGCCGTGCGCTGATGGTAGAGTTCATGGCACAGGTTCTTTTAGAAAATGCTGTTATTTTTCTTGAAGTTAAGGTGACGAATAACAGAGCGTTTCATCTTTATTCATCACTAGGTTTTACTCAAGTAGGGTCTCGGAAGCGCTATTATCCTGACGGAGAGGATGCGCGCGTGCTTAGGTTTTCTTCACCGTAAGAAAGTAATTTTGACGTCCTTCTGAGGGCTCTTCGATTTGAACAATGGGATAATGAAGTGCTGATAGGAAAGACCTAATACTATTATAAGTTTCTTTTCCATGAAGTGAGATCGTTAAAAAGCTATTATTAGGGATTTGATCAAGTCGTAAACGGACATGAACACTGCTGAGAGGGCACGATAAGTGACATATATCAAGGAAGTTCAGTATGTTATCTGTCATAATGAGCCTATTTTTCCATTTTATAGGTGAAATGAGGGTTTTTTTCTTGTAGTTATCTAACTACATCGGATAGAGAAATATACAAATTATGTGGAGATAGTTACTATATGTCGACAGAGTCTGACTTCCCGGGTCTACGGCAGCTGACAGCGCAGATCGTTACCGCTTATGTGAGCAGCCATGATGTCCCTGCTGATGCACTACCAGAACTCGTTCGGTCTGTGCATGCAGCTCTTTCTGGTGCAGGTGCTCCTGCAGAGGCTGCGCCAGAGAAACCCGTTCCAGCGGTGCCGCCGCGCAAATCCGTCTTCCCAGATTACATTATCTGCCTGGAAGATGGGAAGAAGCTGAAGCTTCTACGCCGTCACTTAAAGACAGCGTATAATATGACGCCACAGGAATATCGTGAGCGCTGGGGGCTTCCGGCAGAATATCCTATGGTAGCACCAAATTACGCAAGCCATCGTTCTTCTTTGGCCCGTCGAATCGGTTTGGGACGTCGTCGCGAAGATTGATGATCTGGCCCCAAGAGCACTACTGAGCTGGAAAATATGGCTCTTGTGTGTTTTTGGGGTTGGACAAGTCGGTTCTTGATCGGATAAGTCCTCAGCTATGGTGGTAAGCACAAAAAATACGGAGCGTCCTCGCTCTTCCTCTAAGAGTGTGGTGGGAGATTCTCCCATTGCGCGTCTTTGTGTCAAAAGTGGGCTGAAGATGACGGGTCAGCGCCGTGTGATTGCCCATGTCCTCTCTGAGGCCGATGATCATCCTGATGTGGAGGAGCTCTATCGGCGGGCGGCGGCGCTTGATAACCGCATTTCGGTGGCGACTGTTTATCGGACAGTTCGTTTGCTGGAAGAACGCGGCATTCTCGAACGCCGTGACTTTGGCGGTGGACGTGCGCGGTATGAGGCGAGTGAAAACGGCTGTCATTATCATCTTATTGATATTGATAGTGGACGTGTCATTGAATTTGAGAATGAAGAGCTCGTCTCGCTCTTGTCACAGATTGCAAAGAAGCTGGGGTTTGATCTAGTTTCTCATAGAGCAGAGCTGTTTGGTCGTACTGAGAAAGGTGCGACCGCGGATGAAGGAAAGAATACCTCCTCAGAGGGTAAGAAGTCCGTATAGGCCATATCGTCTCCAGACGAAGGATGATCATGAATGACCAGTGAGACTGTGCCAAAGTTTTCAAATGATGTGGTGTCTACTCTTCCTGAAGCAGGGGCGGGTGTTCAGCTCAGGAGTAGTGAAACGGCGCGGAAACAAATGGAAACTTTGGCGACCCTCTCTCTGAACCGTGATGGCGGATTTCAGGAATTAAGGGGAGGGAGCCTCGGTGTGCGTCTTGCGACGACGGAAGCAGAGCGTGATGCCGCGCAGGCTCTGCGTTACCGTGTCTTCTTTGAGGAAATGGGCGCGCGTCCTGATGAAAAAGCCCTGAGGACGCGTCGTGACGTTGACCCTTTCGATGAGGCGGCGGATCATTTATTGGTGATTGACCATGCCCGTTCATCTGGTGCGGAGGGTGTGGTAGGGACGTATCGTCTGTTGCGTTCCGATGTGGCTGCGAAAACAGGTGGTTTCTATTCATCTGCGGAATATGACATTTCGTGCCTGACTGAATTTCCGGGTCGGATTTTAGAAGTTGGTCGCTCATGTGTTGCGCCTGAATATCGTGGGCGTGCGGTGATGCAGCTTTTATGGCGTGGGATTGCTTCTTATATCTTCCTTCATCACATTGATGTGTTGTTTGGCTGTGCGAGCTTACATGGCACATCACCAGATGCTTTGGGTGATGAGCTGACATGGCTTTATTATAATCATTTGGCGCCACCTGCTCTACGGGTAAAGGCTTTGCCCGAACGTTATGTGGAGATGCAGCGCACTGATCCATTGCATCTTGATCGGCGGGCTTGTCTTAACAAACTTCCTCCCCTCATTAAGGGCTATCTCCGGTTGGGAGGTTATGTTGGAGACGGCGCTGTCGTTGATGAGCAATTCAACACGACCGATGTTGCGGTATTGGTGAAAAGTGAGCTTCTTGCCGATAAATATTACCGCCATTATGAGCGTCGTTTACGAGATGCTTTGGATTAAGACAACTTTATGACAGCTGATTTCAGGCGCCTTTTTTCAGCGACAGGCTGGAAAACGGCGTTATTGGTGCTGTGTGCTGGGGCGGCTGCGGCGCTTTCATTGCCGCCGGTTTATGCTTTCCCGATTTTACCGTTCGCGCTTATTGTTTTGTACAAAACAGCGTCTCAAGCCCCTACAATGCGATGGGCAGCATTGTGGGGTTTTTTGTTTGGTATGGGGTTCCACACAGCTGGGCTGTATTGGCTCACCTGTGCGATCCTAACGCGGGTACATGAATTCTGGTGGGTGGTGCCGTTTGCAGCTCCTGGGGTGGCTCTTATTATTGCGCCGCTTATCGCTGTGCCAGCAATGGCATGTCGTTTGGTGCCCTCTGGTTGGCCACGCATTTTCTTATTTTCTGCGGCTTGGACGTTAGCGGATATGAGCCGCGTCTTCTTTTTTTCGGGTTTCCCATGGAATCCGTTGGGAAGTGCTTTGGAGGTGCCAGGTTTTATCGGCGATGTGTTGATTCAACCGGCCAGTATTGTTGGGGTTAATGGTTTAGGTCTCGCGCTTGTTTTGGCCTCTTTGGCGTTGTGGCACGGACGGCGAGCGGCTTTAGTTGTGTGTATTGGGGGCGTGCTGTGGTGCATTTTTGGTGTTTGGCGCCTTGATCATGTGCAGCCACAAGCTGTTACCAATCCTTATTTAGTCTTAGTGCAGGGCAATGTTTCAGAAGATGACGTACTTGGCCGTGGTGATGCGCTGCATAATTTCCAATCTTATCTGACGCAGACAACAGAAGGGGTGCAGAAAGCTTTACCTCAAGCACGGGCTGAAGGTCGTTCGGTTGTCGTGGTATGGCCTGAATCGGCGTTCCCGGGGCTTTTGGATGAGGATGAGCTGGCTCGACGCATGATTTCAGATGCTGCCCAAGGGGCTCCTGTTCTCGTGGGGTCTGATCGCCGTGCAGATGGGCATTGGTATAATAGCCTAGAAGCTGTGGGAGCTGGTGGAGCCCTTGAAGCGATTTATGATAAGAGTCGCTTGGTACCTTTTGGGGAATATCAGCCATGGATTATTCCGTTTAATATTCTTCCAGCCGTTTTGACGCCCGGTGATGGGCTCAAGACATGGGAGCTGCCCAATATTGGGCGTGTCGGGCCGATGGTTTGTTATGAGATTATTTTTTCAGGAGCTGTGGTGGCGCCAGGGAAGCGCCCTCACTGGCTCGTCACGATCTCTAACGATGCGTGGTATGGGAACAGTGCAGGGCCGCGTCAGCATTTGGCGACAGGGCGAATGCGGGCTGTTGAGGAGGGATTGCCTGTAGTTTTTTCAAATAATCGTGGTGTTTCAGCAATTTATAATGCAGTTGGTCATGAAGAGAAAAGAACCGTTTGGGGCAGAGAGCAAACATTGCTTCAATCTATTTCTCCTCCCCTCCCTCCTACATTATTCTCTCGCTACAGTAATGTAGGAGTGGTAATTGTCTCTTTTTTTCTTCTCTTGTGCTCTCTTCTTTCTAAGGGTAGAAATTTTTTTAAAACGAGACTTCCCTTGATGGTGCGTTAAAATTTAATAAATAGTAAATTAACCATTAGCGTGGGTTGTTATATGGTTGTGAAATGTGTGTGATCCTTATTGAGTAAGGCTATAAAGAATGCCCACATCATTAACTGATGTTCAGATTGGTAAACGGATGCGTCTTTTGCGGAAGGCACGGAAGGTGTCGCAGGAGAAGCTTGCGGCCGCTTTAGGCATTACGTTCCAGCAAGTGCAGAAATACGAGCATGGTAAAAACCGTATGGCAGCGGTAAGGCTCTATCAAGTTGCGTGTCTTTTGCATGTGCCGATTAATTTCTTCTTTGAAGGCTTTGGTGAGCCTGTCGCTGCAGAGGCTGTAGGATTATCTGAAACGCAAGAAGCTTTTTCAGCGACCGAGGATGACGTCAGCCCATCGTATGATGCGGCTGATTTGCAGCTATTGATGCGCCCTGAGACGGTTCGTCTGGTGCGGACTTATTATCGGATTACCGATGGGAAGATACGTCGCGATGCTTTTGATTTGATTGAAAAGATTGCAGGTGTTTCTTCTAAGGGAGATTAATCAAATTTCCTCGCATCGGCAGATAAAGGGTTGAGGAGCGTAGTGGCGCGGTCTTTTCGGAATGCTGTGCGGAGGCCGTCTTCATCATAATGAGAGCGCACCCAGTCTATGAAAGGGATTTTCCCTTCTGCTTCTTGTCGATAGAGCAAGAAAAAAGCGTCCAGTACGCCGGTACGCGATCTTTTGAAATGTAAAAAGCGCCAATGGAGCTGCTTCAGGGCTTCTTGAGTGCATCCCCCTTCAAAGAGAATAATGAGGCCACTGGCAAGTCCTGTGCGGTCTGCTCCTGATTTACAATGAATGAGAGTGGGGCCATCGAGCTTTTGATAGATGTCGTAAAAACGAAGAATACGGTCTTTATGCGGTGCGTTGCGGCTCTCAAATGCCATATCAATATAAGGAAGGTTGAGGGACTGGCAGGTATGGCGCGCTAGAGCGTCTGAACCACATTGACGGTGCCCGCGGAGATTAATGACAGATTCTAAATGAAGTTTTTTGTGTAAATGTCTCAGACGTGCTGGGGTTGGGTGATTGCAACGCCATATCTTTCCTGCCACCACAGGAGTGAGGTTAGTCCAGGCAAGGCGAAAAATCGCATGGTCATGAAATAGGCTATCGTACCAAGCGTGAAGGCGCTTTTGAGGAGAGGTTAGAGTACCCTTAAACATGGTGTTTTCTTTTCATGGTGCTTTAGAGACATTCATCTCTTGCAGAATATGCTACAGGACGATGTTATGAAACGCTCCGTTGTAACATTCTGCGTGATGCTTCCGCTGGCAGGTGGAGGGTGTGCTATGGATAGTGCTTCTTTTAAAGGGCCACATGCGGATATGACAGAGAAATATCCACGTAAACCTTTTTCCGTGCAGCGCAAGCATCCTGAACTTGCACTTCAAGGGCCTCATTTTATTATGCCTCCTGGTATTCCGCCGTTACCAGAGCCAGCAGCTGCGGCGGTTCAGCGCCCGATCCGGGGGAGTGGAGAAAATGGCCCCCCACCAGCTTATCCATCGCTAACCGATACAGAAGCTTCTTACGGTAAATAATGGGAGAAACTGTGTGATCTGCCCCTGAACCTGCTGTGATGTCTGTCGCCTGCTAAGGCGAGAGGTATAATCGAACGGTTATTGTGCATGGGGAGGCTCGATCATGGCCATGCGGTACACGCCCTATGATGTGTGCGTGTTGTTATGAAGGATGTTGAGCAGAACGGTAGCACGTTCATTCATGTCTGAGGCCTCAAGAAGCGTCTGTTTCTCAACCGCGGTAAAGGGAAGGAGCATCGGAAGCTCGGTCAACAAGCGTTCATCGTCGAGATGTTGGAGGGCTTCCCAGTTCGTCTTAAGCTGGTGTGCATCCAGATAATGTTTAAGCAGGGGCATAAATTCGTCGCGATCAAGCGGAATAGAACTATTCTCGAGCAAATCTTGTGCGAAAGATGCCGCGTCGATCATGCCTTCACGCCATCCACGGGCGGTGAGCTCATCTCGAAGTAATGAAAACCGACTGATACCCGTTAAGGTAATGGAAAAGCACCCATCATCATATTCGGTAAATGAGGTAATCCGGCCTAACGTGCCGATTTTTTCGAGGGGAGGATCTTTTTCATCAGCCGTTTCAGAGTGGATCTGAGGTTGGATGATGCCAATGAGGCGTTCATGGGCAAGGGCGGCTTCAAGCAAGGCGATATAGCGTGGCTCAAAGACACTGAGAGGAAGGTGTCCGTCCGGCAGCAGGAGAGTGCCTGTCAGAGGGAAAAGTCCGACACGTGGCGGAATATCAGCTAATGTAAGTCGTGTAAAAGAGGGAACGCGAGGTGAAACATCTGGGGAGTGAGAAGGAGTCATAAGCTAATCAGACAAGAAGAAGTGAACACTGTTGCTGCGTGTTTGAATGATTAAAATGCGGCGGTCCCTCACGCAGAAAAGAAACAGAGCCGCTCTGTTGTTACTGTGTATAAACGATCATTACGAAATGTTGCGAGAAGCTCAAGGAGGAGAGTGGTCAATTTCGTAGAGAGCTGTGTGTGGTAAGGGTGCGAAAGTGAAGATCATGAGGGAAACACCTATTCTTTTATGGTGATAAGGGGAAAGAACAAACAAACAGGAGATCACTCCCTATCAAAAGACGTTGTTGCTGAATGGGCAAAGACAAGGGAAGAGAAAGCTTTTTGACGGTGAGAAAAGAAAAGACGTAAAAAAAATCAAAAAAAACGCATAGATGGGGTTGCATCTCATCCTGTTTTAGAGCATAAACCCCTCATCGACAACGGAACGCGGGCGTAGCTCAGGGGTAGAGCACAACCTTGCCAAGGTTGGGGTCGAGGGTTCGAATCCCTTCGCCCGCTCCAGTCGAGATCATCACGAAAATGAGATTGTTTTAACGCCCTTCCACTTTGGTGGGGTGTTTTTTGTGTAGTTTTTTTGAGAAGCTTTGTCAGCTCAATGAAGTCATGACAGCGTTGAGCCTCATCATAACCGGTTCCCACAAAGATCGTGATGAGATGTTAAAAAATATGTTGATCTACATGTAGGCTGAATGAGGAGATGGGTTAGTTTTTCTTGGGTGGAGGGTCATCAGGGAAACCAATATGAGGCTCATGGAATGATGCTTGATGAGCGGTGTCGATTGGAACTTTGTGCGGCGCATTTGTGGTTATGCGCTGAGGAAACTGACAGTCGTTCAGCCCTTTAGAAGGGAGTGTGAGAACCTGTTTTGCTTGGAAAGATTGAGAGGGCAGGTTGGGTATATGGATATAGATTTTTTCTCCAATGCCCTGCAGTGTGATAACGCCATTTTCTAAACGCCACATGCGTTGGGGGCCAATCATAATAGAACAGGCACTGAGTTTTTTGTTATACAGACTAAGCACATTAGTCAGTTTGTGAGCGGCGTCATCATCTACGAAAATAGCTTCCTCAGCATTTGAGCGGTATCCCATGATCGACATAATGACATTCATGATGGGGGCTGTGGCTTGATGTAAGGGCACTAAAAGGATTACGCTGATTATTAAGGATAGCCCGCTTCGTTGCAGAATATCTATTTTTGTGTTTTCTTTTCCAATAATGGCCATGGAAATAAATCCTGATGCCATAAAATAATACAAAAAATATATTAGAGATGGATCTTTGGTCTTTGAGTAAGAAATTTTCATTAGTAAAATGAAAATAAAACATAGTAAAAAAGAAACTAAGAACCAGATTATTTTCAAAGATATTTTTTCTTCCATAAAAAGATAATGTCTCTTCTTTTTATGGAGTTTGTGAAATAAAATCATGACTAAAAAAAGAGTAGATAGTGAACCATATACGAGTAATAGTGTAAAAAACGCTGGAAAGAGTTCCTATGATAATAAAGTTAACTGCTGATAAGTTTTTTTCAATATATGGAAGACAATCATTCATAATTCCGTAAATACATAATATCATTCCACCCAAAATTGTGAGTATAGGTGTGGTTATTGATAAGATTGTGCCGAAGTATGTTTTAAATTTCTCTAATTTATTTTCTATGTCTTCTGTCATTTGTGTTTGCGATGTTTGAGTGGGGAAATATGATTTTTAAGGTCTCCCAGTAAGAGGAGCACAGAGCCCCTCTTACCAAGAACACACCGTAAGAACGTCTTATTTTTTCGCAGCAGCGATGGATTCTTCAATCACTTTGCAGGCGGCGTCTTTATCAGCCCAACCAGAGACTTTCACCCATTTGTTAGGCTCAAGGTCTTTGTAGCGCTCAAAGAAATGCGCGATGGATTTCAGTGTAATCTCTGGCAGTTGGTTCACTGACGTAATGTCGTGGAACTGCGGATGGATTTTGTCGTGAGGTACGCAGATGAGCTTTTCATCGCGGCCACTTTCATCTTCCATATGCAGCACGCCGATGGGGCGGGCACGGATAACGCTTCCAGGCACGACAGCGGCGGGGGTGAGCACGAGGGCATCCACCGGGTCGCCATCAGCGGCGAGTGTGTTGGGGATGAAGCCATAGGCGGTTGGGTAGGCCATTGGCGTGAAGAGGAAGCGATCTACAAAGATAGCGCCGCTTTCTTTGTCCACTTCATATTTCACGGAAGAGCCTTGCGGAATCTCAATGACGACATTGACATCATTGGGCACGTCTTTGCCTGCGGAGATTTTAGAAACATCCATAATGATTGGCACCTGTAAAAAGAGTGTGTGCGGCCACATGACCGTCCTGTGGTTTTACCGAGGGATGAAGGCGCTGCCCAGAGGGGGAGTGGAGAAGATAATGATCCCTTTCTGTGTTTTTTAGTAAAAGAGGCTTGAAAAAAATCTTATCTTGAGCGAAGAGATGCCCTGTCTATGCGCCTGTAGCTCAATTGGTTAGAGCCGGCCGCTCATAACGGCTTGGTTGCGGGTTCGAGTCCTGCCGGGCGCAGGTGACATTTTTATAACGGGAGTGCCCCGGTTCTCTTTTCGGGTTATTGTTGCCATTGGGCGTGCTATAATCCGGCTTCCGATGCCCACCTTACCTTTACGTTAGAGGAGACCTGCCATGGCCGCCTATCAGTATGTCTACGTCATGAAGGACCTCACAAAGGCCTATCCAGGTGGGCGTGAGGTTTTTAAAGGCATTACGCTATCCTTCCTGCCTGGTGTGAAGATCGGTGTTCTTGGTGTGAACGGCGCCGGTAAGTCCACCTTGCTGAAGATTATGGCAGGGATTGAGAAGGAATATGGCGGCGAGGCTTGGGCTGCCGAAGGCGTTAAGATCGGTTATCTGGAGCAGGAGCCCCAGCTTGATCCGAATCTGACGGTTGGCGAAAATGTGGCTCAGGGCTTTGGTGAGCTCAAAAAAGCGGTTGATCGCTTTAACGAAATTTCTGGTAAATTTGCCGAGCCCATGTCTGATGAGGAGATGAATGATCTCCTTGCAGAGCAGGCGGAGCTGCAGGAAAAGATTGATGCGGGTGAAGGCTGGGAGCTGGACCGCCGTTTAGAGATCGCTCTGGATGCGCTGCGTTGCCCACCGGCTGATAGCTCTGTGGAAAAGCTTTCTGGTGGTGAGCGCCGTCGTGTCGCTCTGTGCCGTTTGCTGATTGAAAAACCCGATATTTTGCTGCTCGATGAGCCGACCAACCATTTGGATGCGGAAAGTGTGGCATGGTTGGAAAAGACGCTGCGTGATTACACCGGTACCGTGATGGTCATTACCCATGACCGGTACTTCCTTGATAATATCACGAACTGGATTTTGGAAATTGAGCGCGGTCGTGGCTATCCATTCGAGGGGAATTACTCCTCTTGGTTGGAACAGAAGCAGAAGCGTCTGGCTCAAGAAGAGAAAGAGGAAAGCTCTCGCCAGCGTGCTCTGGCAGCGGAAAAAGAGTGGATTTCCAGCTCTCCAAAGGCGCGTCAGGCAAAAAGCAAAGCCCGTATTACGCGCTATGAAGAGATGCTGGCGGCTGGTCAGGAAGCCACAGGTGGCACAGCAGAAATTGTCATCACTCCGGGCCCACGGTTGGGCAGTGAGGTTATTGAGGCTGAAAACCTTTCCAAAGGTTTTGGTGAGCGCCAGCTGATTGATAATTTGAACTTCAAGCTGCCACCGGGCGGTATTGTTGGGGTGATCGGGCCGAACGGGGCGGGTAAGTCCACGCTGTTTAAGATGATTACGGGCCAAGAAAAGCCTGATGCTGGGACTTTGACCATCGGTGATACGGTTAAGCTTGGCTATGTGGACCAGTCCCGTAATGACCTGGATGATAACAAAACCGTGTGGGAAGAAATTTCCGGTGGAACGGATGTGATCCATCTTGGTAAACGTTCCGTGCCATCGCGCGCCTATGTCGGGGCGTTTAACTTTAAGGGGCCAGACCAGCAAAAACGCATGGGCGTTCTCTCAGGTGGTGAGCGTAACCGCGTCCATTTGGCGAAGATGCTCAAACAAGATAACAATGTTCTTCTGCTCGATGAGCCAACCAACGATTTGGACGTTGATACCTTGCGTGCGCTTGAAGAAGCGCTCAGTAACTTTGCCGGCTGTGCTGTGGTCGTCACCCATGACCGTTGGTTCCTTGACCGTTTGGCAACCCATATCTTAGCGTTTGAAGGCGATAGCCATGTGGAATGGTTTGAGGGGAACTTCCAAGAATATGAAGCTGATAAACGTCGTCGTTTAGGCCCCGATTCGACCGAACCAGGGCGGATCCGTTATCGTCCGGTTGTACGCTAACGGTAAAAAGATGACGGGCATAAGCCCGCTTATGGACAGAAAGGGGGTGCGCTGTGCTGGGCCATGAGCTACGGACAGCGCGCCTCGTCCTTCGTCCGGTCAGTTGGTCGGATATGGAGGATATGGCGCGTCTCAAGGCGGATATTTGTGCCTTTGGGCGTATGCTGGGCGGGGTGAGGAGCCGCGTTCAGGCTGAGGCGGACATGGCTGAAGACGTCGCCCTATGGGCGCGTCGTGGTGTCGGTATTTTCTCTATCATTGAGCAAGGCCGTTTTGTCGGCATGACAGGCGTGCATGAACGGCCCGATGGGCGTGGGTTGGGGTTGCGTATCTCGATTTTCCCGTGGGCGTCGGGGCGGGGTATTGCCCGAGAGGCTGCCGCCTGCGCGCTTGCTTTTGTGCTCGACCGTGGGGAAGAACGGGTTGTGGCGGTGGCGCGTGAGGATAACACAGCATCTCGGGTTATCTTAGGGGCGATCGGTATGACGCACCTTGAGTCGTTTGAAAGGGATGGCCATATCATGCTTCTCTATGAGAAACGGCAGCAGCGTTTTCAGTGGTGAATGTTGCCTAGAGGAGATGAACATGACGACGCGTATCTTTATTGACGGTGAAGCTGGGACAACGGGCTTGGGGATTCGTCGTCGTCTTGAGGAGCTCCCTTCCACCTATGGCTTTGAACTCCTGAGCATTGATCCAGCGTTGCGTAAAGAGGCAGATGCGCGCCGTGCGATGATGGAGCAGGCCGATATTACCGTGTTATGCCTGCCTGATGATGCTGCGCGTGAAGCGGTGGCGATTGGGCAAGAGACGCAGACGCGCTTTTTGGACGCCAGTACCGCCCACCGTGTTGATCCGGCTTGGGTGTATGGTCTGCCAGAACTAAACGATCAGCAAAGAGAAAAGATCGCTCAGGCTCGGTTTGTGAGCAATCCGGGCTGTTATGCGACAGGAGCGATTGCGCTTCTTCATCCATTGGTGGAAGCGGGGATTCTCCCGGTGGATCATCCCGTGTCTATCAACGCGGTGTCAGGCTATAGTGGCGGTGGCCGTAAAATGGTGGAGGATCATGAGCGTGATGGTGGCCCAGCCTTTATGCTGTATGGTCTATCGCTGAACCATAAACATCTTCCAGAGATCACCCATTATAGTGGCTTGGCGCGCCATCCGCTTTTTGTGCCGTCTGTTGGGCATTTCCCACAAGGAATGATTGTTTCCATCCCGCTGCATTTGGTGACACTCCCGGGCTGTCCGTTATTAGAAGACCTGCATGACGCTTTGCGTAAGGCGTACGCAGGGGCGAAGACGATTCGTGTGTGTGACAGTGAGCCGAACTTGCTGGCGGATACATTGGCCGGGCGTGATGATATGGAGCTCCGCGTGCATGGGCAGGGGGGGCATGCTGTATTGACGGCTCGGCTGGATAACTTGGGTAAGGGGGCATCTGGTGCTGCGGTGCGGAACCTCTTGCTGATGAGCGGACAGGAAAAACTGTGAGAAAAGACGTCTTTTTTCTCTTCTAGCTCTGGTCCTTTAGAGCGGGATAGAGTATGGTCCCGCTCAACGCTCCGGTAACGGGGTGTATATGACAAAGCGAGAGTGGCGGAACTGGTAGACGCAGTCGGCTCAAAATCGACCGCCTTTAAGGCTTAGGGGTTCGAGTCCCCTCTCTCGCACCATAAGTTTTGAAGAAGGGCCGTGAGGCCCTTTTTTGTTAGGATAGAGCAAAGCTTTCTAACACATCCTGATGACAGGCCGTGCGATCTTTGCTGTATTTATACAGGAGAGAAGTCGTATGGGCTTCAATAAACGTTCTCTTGAGCTGTTCTATATTGATGGCCGACCAGATGGGCTGTTAACCGCAGAAATCTTTGATTGGACAGGCCATGTGCTTGTCGTGCCGCGCTTGCGTCTCAAGGAAGCGCTTGCGCGCGCTGAGACAGCCTATGCCGGCGTTTATCTTCTTTTGGGAGAGAATGAGCAGGGACGGCCACGGGCCTATATTGGTGAAGCGGAAGAATTGCGCACGCGACTAGGGCAGCATGCACGAGCGGATGATAAGCAATGGTGGGAAAAAGCTGTTCTCGTGACGACGACCAATAATCAGCTTCACAAAGCGTATGGTCGTTATCTTGAATCGCGTTTGATTGAACGGGCACAGAAAGTGCAACGTGTTCTTCTGGACAATAATACATCTCCCTCAGTACCCCTGCTGCGCGAAGCGGAGCGGGCTAATATGGAGGGGTTTTTAGATAACCTCTTTATGGTGCTTCCTGCGGTGCGGGTGGATATGTTCATTGAAAATGCCCGCCCCGCCGGTTCAACCCTTCATCAGCAGCTTGTGCCATCCCAACATTCAACAAAAGAACAGGCAGAACGTCAGGCGCCACGGTTTGAGCTGAATTATCGTAAATATCACATACACGCGACGGCCTTGCTTCAAGATGGTGACTTTGTGGTGGAAGCAGGGTCAGAAGCGTACCCTCAGTGGAAGGGGGATAAGAACTCTTCGTACAGCCATCGTCATGAAGAGCTTTTGCGGAATGGTGTGTTGAAACAGGAGGGGTCAAAGGGCGTCTTTGTGACGGACTATGTGTGCTCCAGCACGTCTGAAGCGGCGGCAATCGTGCAGGGACGTAGTGCGGCGGGGCCGACAGCGTGGCGCCTTGTGGGAACATCCACAACATATAAAGAGTGGGAAGCACAGGGGCTGGATAAAAGCGGGGCGTCCGTTGCGTCTTCGGAGTGATCGTGCCTTGACGCTCTAGGGAGCGTGTGACACCTAAAACAGCGTGGGATTTTAGTGGGAAAGCCTGCTATTATTCTGCATTGTAAGGGCCCGGAGGCCAGGGTGGGAAAGCCTTGGTGTGCTAGGGTCTGGCTGTATTTTGCGAATGGGTCGATACGCTATCATGTCCTTTCCTAAACCTTCCCACCGTCCAGCGCGACCATTTTTCTCTTCAGGGCCTTGTGTCAAACGCCCCGGATGGCATCCCGATGTGCTGGGTAATGCGTTGCTTGGGCGTTCCCATCGAGCTGCGGAAGGGCGGGAGCGTCTCAATGAGGTCATTACACGGTCAGCTGAGTTGCTCGCTGTGCCGAAGGGATGGAAGGTGGGTATTGTTCCAGCTTCTGATACCGGCGCTGTTGAGATGATCTTATGGGCGTTAGCAGGGCAGCGTGGCGTTGATGTCCTGTCTTTTGAGAGCTTTTCAGGCACATGGGCGAAGGATTTACGGGATTCGCTGCACCTTAATGATCTGCGTGTGCTGGACGCTCCTTATGGCGAGCTGCCAGATTTAGCGCAGATTGATTGGTCGCGTGATGTGGTGATGACGTGGAACGGCACAACCTCCGGTGTGTGTATGCCCTCGGTGGATGTCGTGCCCGAACAGCATGAGGGCCTCGCGATTTGCGATGCGACCTCGGCTGCTTTTGCGATGGATTTACCGTGGGATCGGCTCGATGTGGTGACATGGTCGTGGCAGAAAGCGCTGGGCGGTGAAGCAGCGCACGGGATGGTCGCTTTGAGCCCACGCGCTGTTGCACGGCTGGAAGAGCCCGCACCGCGTGCCCTGCCAAAGATTTTCCGCCTGACTAACAAGAAGGGGCTGAACGAGGCGATTTTTCGTGGCGATACGATCAACACCCCATCGATGCTCTGCGTGGAAGATGCATTGGACGGGCTGAAATGGGCGGAAGAGATCGGTGGTTTGCCTGCTCTTAAAGCGCGATCTCAGCGCAATCTCGCGGCGGTGAGCCAGTGGGTTGCGCAACGTGACTGGGTCGCTTTTTTGAGTGAGAAAGAGGCGACCCGTTCTTGCACGTCCATTTGCCTGAAAATTGTCGCCCCGTGGTTTACGGCGCTTCCTGTGGAGAAACAGAGTGAAGCGGTCACGTTCCTGACACGTCAGGTGGCAGAAGAGAAAGCTGGATATGATCTAGCGGCTTATCGTGACGCACCTGCTGGATTGCGTATCTGGGGTGGAGCCACGGTTGAAACAGATGATATTGACGCCCTGCTTCCATGGTTGGATTGGGCATGTGCACGTACGAAAGAGGTTTTTGAACAATGATGTCCAGCCCTGAAACATCC
This sequence comes from Saccharibacter sp. EH611, assembly GCF_009834765.1. Taxonomy (GTDB): domain Bacteria; phylum Pseudomonadota; class Alphaproteobacteria; order Acetobacterales; family Acetobacteraceae; genus Saccharibacter. Next base: position 265,819 of record NZ_WVHP01000022.1, read on the forward strand.
AGCCCAGCTTTATTGCCTATGGGGTTTGTGGACTTGCTGCCACAAGAGGCGGAAGCAGAAGCACGCGGTATTGCCAAGGTGATGGCGGTGTTTGGTCGTCATGGCTATGAGCGCGTGCGCCCCCCTTTGCTAGAGTTTGAAAGTTCCTTGTTGAGCGGAGCCGGGGAAGCGCTGTCTGAGCAGAGCTTTCGGATGTTGGATCCTTCGTCGCACCGGATGATGGCGTTGCGTCCTGATATGACAACGCAGATTGCTCGTATTGCTGAAGTGCGTTTGAAAGATCTACCACGCCCGCTGCGTCTGTCTTATTCAGGGGACTGTGTGGTCATCGGTACGCCGGGCCGTGAAGGAGAGCGTCAGGTGGCGCAGGCGGGCATTGAGCTCATTGGCCCTGATAGCGCAGCCGCCGATGCGGAAGTGATCGCTCTGGGGGCTGAAGCGCTTCAAGCGATGGGCATTGAGCATATTTCTTTTGATCTGTCGATGCCGGTTTTAGTTTGGACGTTAATTGATGAATCGTTTGCGGGGACGGTGCGGGACAATCTTATCCATGCGCTTGACCGTCGTGATGCCGCGGCTGTGGCTGAGCAAGGCGGTGAATTGGCGGATCTGTTCCTTGGCATGATGAATGCGGCGGGGCCAGCGAAACGGGCGCTGGAGCTGTTGGATGCGCTGACTTTTCCTGAACGTCTCAAAGGGCATGTCGCTCGTTTGAAAGAGACCGTCAGAGCCGTGCTGCATCGTGTGCCAGAGGTTCATGTCACGGTTGATCCGATTGATTTCCGCGGATGGCGCTACCATACCGGTGTGTGCATGACGGTTTTTGCTCTCAATTGTCGTGAGGAGCTTGGGCGCGGTGGGCGCTATCGTGCGGGTGAAGAAGATGCCTGTGGTTTGACGCTCCATCCTCAAGCCTTGCTTCGTGTTGCGCCATCGCTGTCTAAGACATCACGATGCATGGTTCCGGCAGGTTTATCGAAGAAGGACTTGTCCAGTCTGCATGAGGCAGGCTATGCCACGGTCGCAGCGTTGGACGACGAGGCTGACCTAAAGGAGTCTGCTCGTCATCTACGGTGCAGCCATATCTGGCAGGATGGCGTAGCCGTTGCGCTCTGACTCCTGACATCACTGGTTCTTATTGTGTAACGCTCGAGGGAAAGTCCGTTTTTATGTCCAATGTTACCGTGATTGGCACCCAATGGGGGGATGAAGGTAAAGGCAAGATTGTTGACTGGTTAGCCAGTCGTGCCGATATCGTCGTACGCTTCCAAGGGGGGCATAACGCTGGGCATACGCTCGTTGTTGATGACAAAGTCTATAAGCTTTCCCTGTTGCCGTCAGGTTTGGTGCGTGGCCAAATTGGCGTGATCGGCAATGGCGTTGTTGTGGACCCGAAAGCTTTGATGAGCGAGATCGACCGGGTGGTTGAGCAGGGTTTGACGGTCACACCGGAAACGTTGTGGATTTCAGAGACAGCACCGTTGATCTTGCCTGTGCATGGGGCCTTGGATCGTGCGCGTGAGGTTGCGCGTGGAAAGCATAAGATCGGCACGACTGGGCGTGGCATTGGCCCTGCTTACGAAGACAAAGTAGCACGCCGTGCGATTCGTATCTGCGACCTGACAGAGCCTGAAACCTTGGACTGGAAGATTGATGAGCTGCTGCTGCATCATAATACGCTTCTAGCGGGTCTTGGGGCCGAGACGTTCAGTAAAGACGATATTCTCGCTTTCCTTCATGAGATCACCCCGCGTCTTCTTCCTTTTGCGTGTCCGGTTTGGGCGCGGTTGGATGAAGCCGTGCGTGCGCGCAAGCGTATTCTCTTTGAAGGGGCGCAGGCCGTGATGTTGGATGTTGACCACGGCACCTATCCTTTTGTCACAAGCTCAAACACGGTGGCTTCGGTCGCGGCATCGGGCAGTGGCTTGGGGCCAAAGGCTGTTGGTTTTGTTCTGGGGATTGCCAAAGCGTACACAACCCGCGTGGGAGAAGGGCCGTTCCCGGCAGAATTGTTTGATGATGTCGGCGCAGGCATTGCCGAGCGTGGTCATGAGTTTGGCACGGTAACAGGCCGCCCTCGTCGTTGTGGCTGGTTTGATGCCACCATGGTGCGCCAAGCCGTGCGTGTGGGCGGCGTCAATGGCATTGCTCTGACGAAGCTGGACGTGTTGGACGGCATGGACACCGTGTCGATCTGCGTAGGGTATGAGCTGGATGGAAAGCGGATTGAACGCTTCCCCGCAGCGCCGGGCGCTCAAGCGCGCGTTAAGCCGATTTTGGAAAGCATGCCAGGCTGGAGTGAGACGACAGCAGGAGCCCGTTCATGGGCCGAACTTCCTGCACAAGCCATCAAATACGTGCGTCGCATTGAGGAGCTGACCGGGGCACCGGTGACGCTGCTTTCAACCAGCCCACAGCGTGACGATACGATTTTGGTGACAGACCCGTTTGAAGGCTAAGGGCTTTTAGCGCAGAACGAACTGTGGAGGGCTGGCTATCATGAAGATGGCCAGCCTTTTTTGTGCAGTGTTATACGGCGGGAGGGCCCCAGCGATTGGTTTCAGGCTTTGTTTTGAGGATATTGAGAATAAAGATAGGGATTTCCCCTATAAGAGTAAAACTTAATAAAACCCACCAACCAGAAAGATGACGATCATGAAGGCGTCGAACCTGAACAGATAGGCTTGGTATGGTGAAAATGAGGGTAATCAGAATAGAATATATATCTGTTTGATCGCTAACCTCACTATAGAAGCTATGCCATGAAATAGTGTGATCATGAAGTGATTTTATTTCATAATCTCCTAAAAGACCGCCATATTCAAAAAATATTAACATAATAATCTTAAACGCAAAGAACATCCAATATTCTCGTCGGCTCGCACGACCTCTAAAATTGAATGTATTTTTGAAGCATTTAAGAGCAATCTCCCACATATTTAGGGAAGAGATGTTTGTTATATCCTGTGGGATGGTTATTTCTCTAAAAACATTATGGGCTTCATTGTCTTTACTTATATCGAAGTCAACGTATTCCCCTTTAGAGGGAGGGGTATCTTCTTTCCATTGGCTATGAGGGGCCGTATAGCGTTCTCCATTCTGTCCTTTGATGAAAATTTGGGATGTTGTGTGATCACGCCCAAGAATATAACCACGCATTGTTTGTCCAGCTTTCTTTAGATAATTTACTTACGATATCGTTATGGTATGGTGTTTCATAAATAATAGCTATCAATTTATTAAACTATATGAAGCGGTTCATTTTGGTCTGACAGCGCACCTTTCCTACATAATGAGTAGGCCCTCTTTGTGAGCCAAAGCCTAAGAAAGGGATGGAATATGATAAGAAGTCCATTTTAGGTTTGCTGGGTTCGTCTTGAGATGAGCGCTGCGCTCGCTGTATTGGAATCATTCTGGGGTTGGCTGTACCAAGGGAAGAGGTTGCATCGTCATGATGATTGTCTACCGTCCCCCGCGGGACGAGAGACATGTTGTGAAAGAGCGTGGTATACTCTCATACGGATTGATCGGACGATCGGGGCAAGAGGACAGATGCGTAAGGAAGAGAAAAAGCTAACGACCCGTCGGTATGTCACAGGCATTGCAGGCAGCTTTACGATTGCGCTTCTTACAGTGATGATAACAGCCACGGCTCATGCAGAGGGGAGGCAGATATTCCTTAAAGGGGACGACCTCAATCAAGCTGTGGATGTTGTCTTGCAGCGTGCTTTGGCGGATTGTCCTCCGCCTGCCATTACCTATGGCGATCCTTTGGCGCCTCCCTCGGTTGATGGAGAGTGCCTGTCATCGTCGGTGATGCGGCAAGCGACGCCTGACTCAGTGCGGCAAATGGTGAGTGCTGCTGTGAATCGCGATAGCGTGTTGCTGGCGCAAGAATGCCGTCGTGAGACAAACCAACAACGGCGGCAGGTGGTCTGCACAGCGCAAAAAATTGTAGAATCCGAGCATAGTAGGCGCGTTCACGCCTATGGTGCGCTTGTGGAGCGCGGCGGGCCTTTGTGGAAGTAGGGCGCAGAAAAAACGCGTCTCTACCGGAAGGGCAAGACGCGTTTTAGGAAGGGGAAAGGGATCGATCGTTTATGGGGTAGCCGCTTCCCCAACAAGACCACGGGCATAGTCTTGGGCAGAGAATGGGCGGAGATCCTCTGCTTTCTCTCCCACACCGACCATATGAACAGGCAGCTTAAACTTCTCTGCCAAGGCCACGACAATGCCACCGCGTGCTGACCCGTCGAGTTTGGTGACAATCAGCCCACTTACATTGACGAGCTCTTGGAAGACACGCACTTGCTCAATGGCATTTTGCCCCGTTGTGGCGTCCAGAACGAGAAGGACAGAATGCGGGGCCGTGTCGTCGAATTTCTTCATGACGCGGATGATCTTGGCCAGTTCTTCCATCAGAGCATTTTTATTGTGCAACCGTCCGGCTGTATCGACGAGAAGAACATCCGTTTGTTCTTCAGTCGCCCGTTTGAGCCCATCATAAGCGAGGCCTGCTGCATCACCGCCTTGTTTGCCAGCGATGACGGGGGCGCCAACGCGTTCCCCCCAGACTTGAAGCTGCTCAACGGCGGCAGCGCGGAAGGTATCCCCAGCCACTAAGGTGACGGACTTTCCTTCTTGGCGGTACTGATGGGCCATTTTGCCGATGGTGGTGGTTTTCCCCGTGCCGTTAACCCCAACAACCAGCACGACATGAGGTTTTTTCTCTGGGTCTGGCGTAAAGGGAACAGCTACCGGCTCGAGCACATGTGAAATTTCATGGGCTAATGTCGCGCGAATCTCTTCACTGGTGACATTTTGGCCAAAGCTCGTTTCGCGAAACTTTGTGATGATCCGTTCTGCAACGGCGGGGCCGAGGTCAGCCGCAATCAGTTCATCTTCCAGCTCTTCCAGCGTGTCATCATCAAGCAGGCGCTTAACAAAGACAGAGTTGAGGCGCTCGCTTGAGCGGGAAAGACCTTGTTTGAGTCGTGAGAAAAATCCAGCCATATCGTGTAGCAGTGAGCCTAAGAGGGGTTTATCGTCAAGAGGAAGAAAGAGGGCGGGCGATGAGTTTCCCGCCCGTATGGTGAAGGATGCGCACTTTTTGCAGGGTGCCTCGTGTGCTTTGCGCGTTCTCTTCAAGCCTCACGGAGGCGAAGTTGGGGAGATGACCCGTTGTGGCACTTTCCATCAAGAGAGTGTCTTCACGCCCGATGAAGCGATCCAGAAAGGCATCCCGGCTGGCTTCTCCCACGGCGCGAAGCTGGGCGGCGCGTTCTTGCCGGATGGGGCGTGGCACAGCGGGCATACGCGCAGCAGGGGTCCCGGGGCGTTCGCTATACGGAAAGACATGGAGAAACGGGATCGCCTGTTCTGTCAGGAAATCCTTGGTTTCGTGAAAAAGCGCGTCTGTTTCTGTGGGGAAGCCTGCAATCACATCGGCTCCCACGCCTATATCGGGGCGTAATGCCCGTGCATGCTGTAAAATCGTGGCGACCTGCGCTGTGGAGTGACGGCGTTTCATGCGTTTCAAAATGAGGTCTGATCCAGCTTGAAGAGACAGATGGAGATGCGGCGCTAAACGCGGCTCATTCTCCAGCACATCCCAAAGGACGCGGTCGCCATGCTCAGGATCCAACAAGATGGGATCAAGAGAGGAGAGGCGTAGTTGCGCAAGTTCCGGCACCGCTTGCAAAATGGCGCGGCAGAGTGTGCCGAGGCTTTGCCCATCTTGCTGCCAAGAGGCAAGGTCAACGCCTGTGAGGACAAGCTCATGATGTCCAGCCTCGCTGAGAGCACGCGCACGGGTGATAATGTCCTCTAAGGCGATGGAAGAGGCATCACCACGGCCATAGGGAATAATGCAAAATGTGCAGCGATGGTCACAGCCTTGCTGAATTTGGAGCAGAGCGCGCACATGGCGTGAAGGGGGCAGGCTTGGCTTTTCTCCATCACGCACGCCCCACATAGCCGGGGTGAGCTTTTCTCCGTTTGGGACGACGCGTTGCACGCCCGGGAGAGCCTCCCACCGCGCGGCATCACGCTCTGACGCACAGCCTGTGACGACAATCTTCGCGTCGGGTGTTTGGCGATGTGCTCGACGAATCGCCTGACGGGCCTGCCGTTCCGCTTCTGCCGTGACGGTGCAGGTATTGACGATGATGGTAGGCGCCCCGTCATTGATCTGCCCAAGGCGCGCGTAATGCTCCATCCCTTCGCTCTCATGGGCGTTGAGGCGGCAGCCAAAGGTCAATAAGGAGACGCTCATGCGAGTGTCCCGGTGAAGACGGTGGTTGCAGGGCCCGTCATAAGCACGGTGCCGTCCTCGTTCCACGTGATGGTGAGGTCGCCTTTTTCCATCGTGACCACGCAGGTGCGTTCGACCAGATTACGACGCACAGCATTCACAACCGCAGCGCAGGCACCAGAGCCGCAGGCCAGCGTAAGTCCCGCACCGCGCTCCCACACGCGCAGGCGGATATGGGTGCGCGAGCGGACTTCGGCAAAGCCGATATTAGCCCGTTCTGGGAAGAGAGCGTCATGCTCCAAGGCTTCGCCCAACGTGGTGGCCTCTTCAATAGAGCGGAAGAGGGTCGCATGGGGGTTGCCCATAGAGCAGGCGGCGGCGTCATAGAGCGGAAGATGGCGCGTATCACATGCATGAGCGAGGGGGATGTCCTGCCAATCAAGCTTAGGAATACCCATACTGACCGTGATCAGCCCATTTTCCTGCCATGTGGGAAGCAGTCCGTTCTGGGTTTGCAAAACGGGCTCGTTCCCCAGCAAGGATGAAACACAGCGAGAGGCATTGCCGCATGCGCCAGCTTCTGATCCATCAGGGTTATAGAAGCGCACAAAGACATCTGCCTTTGGGTCTGTCGGCGGGGTGAGCAGAACAAGCTGGTCGCAGCCTACGCCAAGGCGGCGGTCACATAAGGCGCGAATCTCGGCTTCGGTGAGGGGCGTAGGGGTCGTTCTGCCGTCAATGACGACGAAGTCATTGCCCAGCCCGTGCATTTTCGTAAAAACAAGACTCATAGGGTGATTATATGGGGAGGAAGAGGAGCTGAACAGTCCTCCAGAACCATCCTTTTTTCTTTAAAGTGAGTTAAGCTCTTCAACGTTCAGCTAGGTCGTCTTCCCTTTAAAGAAGTAGTCAAGGAGAGAGGCCAGATGTTTGATGAGGGTGAGAGAGTTCTCAAAGAACTATGTGTCATCATAGGGCGTGTGATGGTGGTCATTTGGTCTCGTTGTGCAGGTGGCCAGATCAAGAGCCGGAATAGAAGGCTCAGATGCCCTGAAAAATCTTTACAATGAGTTTTCAAAAGGCTTTTAGCTGGTGCCAGACTGTCGAATATTTGTCAGTTTTGGTGATTCTGATAGTCATGATGATAGGGTAAAATGGAGATATGTCATTAAATGGAAGGTTCTATGACATGGCTAAAGCACATAAGATTATCGGGGTGACGGTAATAAGCGTCTCTTTTTTAATGATTTTCAATCATTTTAATGGAAGCATGAGAAGACATAATATTTCTGCAATGGATAGAAACAATAGTAATTATAAACCGTATTCATTAACACCTACCCAACAAAATGCGTTTAGAGAGGCCAAAAGTTATCTTGATTCAAATTCTTTTTCTCGTATAGGCCTTATTCATCAATTAGATAGCGATATAGTAGGCTTTTCTAAAGAAGATGCTACGGTGGCAGTTAATGCGTTAAAAGTAGATTGGAAAGAACAAGCAGTAAAGGAAGCGCATTCATATTTGGATATTCAAGGCTTTTCATGTAAAGCGCTTGTTGAGCAGTTGTCTTCACCTTATTCTGACAATTATTCAATGGATGAAGCATCATATGCTGCTAAGAAAGTAGGGGTTTGCCCGTCTAATATGATATTTAATTCGAAAGGATTAGAGGATGTTATAGATATTCACTCGGGCACTGGAGACAAAGTTCGTGCGTTTATAGATGCAGGAGGATTGAATTCACATAACAATTTCTTTCATGGTCTTTACGTGGATTATTATTCTTTAAAGGTGGAAAATAAAGAGAAGATAATTTCTGTAGACATATTAACGGATGATTCATCATCGTTGGATGATGTACTTTCGAACATGGGATCTTACTGTGAAATAGCAAAATGGAATAGAGTTCATGATGATTACGCATATGACATTCATATTGGAGAAGGTTATGGGAAAAATTGTGATGCAATATATAGGAAAATGTCTCATGGGTTCAGCATAACTTATGCGCTTCCTGGTTATCTTCAGCATTAAAAAGTTTTATGTGTCTTAGGTGATATTACGTAGCTTGTGCGATTTTCTGGCGGCATCAGAACGGTGCGACATGGCGTGCTGTGCCCTCTGAGTATGGTTCTTGGTGGATGGCTGCACAATGTGTCATTCGAAGGTCTAAACGTGGTTTTTGGGACTTTGGAGCGCACCCTGTTATTCGAACATAATGAAACAAGACTGATGCCAGTTGTCCCAAATAGGCCTACAGGTACCGCCATCTGGTTGAAAAACTGCGGGCAAGGTTCAAGGAGGGACGGGCTGTCGTAACCCGATATGTAAAGACCGCTCTTTCCTTTCTCTCTGCCACCCTCATCGTGGTTACCGTTTTTTTAACTACGATCCAGATGGGAATAGAGGTGAGAAAATGAGTTGTTCATAAGAGCTGAAGCTTTGCATGCCTGTCGTGTATCAAGCAGTGTGTCCTCTCGGCCTTTTATGGACGAAGAGCCCTCTCATGTTAGACTACAGAAAATATGGGCGCGTGCCCTTATGATGTGACAATAAGCGTGACGTGAGACGCTTGAGGAAAGGGAAAACCGTGGAAGGGATTCACGAAAAAGCGTTTATGCAGGCCAATAATGAGCCTGATGAGGATTTTTTTGCCCGTCAGGGGCTCGATTCACTGATGGATATGGGCGCTCGCACTGCTGTAACGGCTCTGTATCGCACAACACTTCCGGTAGGGGGACGTACGCTAGATGTGATGGCTGGGGCGATGAGCCATATGCCAGAAGATGCCGTCTTTCAGGAGTTGATTGGCCTTGATGTCAACCAAGCGGCTCTCGATGCGAATAATGTGCTGACGCTGGGGACGGTGCAAAACCTCAACACAACGCCGCATCTTCCTTTTGAAGATCAAAGCTTTGACGGCGTGGTGATGTGCGATGGTTTGGCGTATTTGACACAACCACAGGTCGTGTTTGAAGAAATTTACCGTGTTCTCAAACCGAATGTACCTTTTATCGTGAGTTTTTCAGACCGGTTTTTACCTGAGAAAGCCGTTGCCATTTGGCAAGCGCTGGAGCCGGAAGATCGCGTGCGTTTTACAAGTGCGTTGATGGCCCGGGCTGGCTTCACAGACCTTGATACAGGGGAAGTGGCTCCACCAGAGGATCTCACCGCGTGGAAAGACACGGTACGTGCGGTGATTGGACGGCGCTCTGCAGGGCAATAATTCCCTCATAAAATGGTGATTTTGTGAGAGCCATTTTAATGTTAACATAACGATGTGTGGCCTTGTATGTGATATTCTCTGGTATTCAGAGACATAAAGGGCTATTCACCGCCCTTCTAAGCTGCCCACCTTCCTGTGGCAGCGTGTGTTTGACCGAGTGTTCGTTGACGATGCCTTTTCCTGATACCCATCCCGCTTTGACCCGTGCTCTTAAAGCGCGAGGTTATGACCAGCCGACCCCCGTGCAAGAAGCTGTGTTAGAGCTGGGGTTGGATGCACGAGATCTCCTTGTTTCCGCTCAGACTGGGTCAGGAAAGACCGTTGCCTTTGGTCTGGCGTTTGCTTCTACCCTTCTGGGAGAAAAAGAGAAGCTTCCTCCTACCCGTTCTCCCTTAGCGTTGGTGATCGCTCCAACGCGTGAGCTCGCTCTGCAGGTGCAGTCTGAGCTAACATGGCTGTATGGTGAAACCGGTGCCCGTATTGCGAGTTGTATTGGTGGCACCGATGCACGACGTGAGGCACGCGCTCTTGAGCGTGGTGTGCATATCGTTGTGGGCACGCCGGGCCGCCTGTGCGACCATCTTTCACGCGGTAAGTTGGATTTATCAGCATTGCGGGTCGTGGTGCTGGATGAAGCTGACGAGATGCTGGATATGGGGTTCCGTGAGGAGCTTGAGCAGATTTTGGATGCTGCTCCTCCAGAACGCCGGACGTTGTTGTTCTCTGCGACCTTAGCGCGTGAGATTGTTGGTCTTGCGCGTCGCTACCAGAAAGACGCGGCGCGGATTGATACTATTTCTGGCCAGAAGCAGCATGCTGATATTACCTATCGTGGCGTGGTGACGGCTCCCCAAGAAATTGGGCGTTCTCTGGTCAATGTGTTGCGCTATTATGATAGCCCGACCACGCTGGTTTTCTGCAATACGCGCTTGCTGGTTGGGCAGGTGCAAGCTGAATTGCTTCAGCGTGGTTTTGCGTCAGTCGCCATTTCAGGTGAAATGGGGCAGAACGAGCGCTCCCGTGCGATTGAAAGCCTGAAATCAGGGTTGGCGCGCGTGTGTGTGGCCACGGATGTGGCTGCCCGTGGGATTGATATTCCAGCGCTTGGGCTTGTGGTTCATGCGAGCTTGCCGTCTTCGTCGGAAACCTTGTTGCATCGTTCAGGGCGGACAGGCCGTGCGGGGCGCAAGGGCACAAGTGTGCTGATGGTGCCGTTTAATCAGCGTCGTCGCGCTGAGCGTCTCCTTGCACAAGCGAAGATTAAAGCAACATGGGAAAACGTGCCGTCTGTTGACGCCGTGGCTGAGCAAGATGCACGCCGCTTGATGGAAGACCCACTGTTGACGCAAGAGCCTCAAGGCGAGAGTGACCCATGGGTGGCAAAACTAGTGGAAACCTTTGATGCAACGCGTTTAGCAACAGCGCTGGTGGGGATGTATAAGTCACGCCTTCCACGTGTTGAAAAAGTGCGTCCTGTGTCTTTGGAGCCGCCTAAGGGGCGGGACGCTCGCTCTGGCGGGCGTGTCGAATCGGGGGCTTGGTTCCGCCTTGGTGTGGGACGGAGTGAGAAAGCTGATCCAAAATGGTTGGTTCCGCTGATTTGTCGCCTTGGTGGTGTGCAAAAGCGCGATATCGGCAGCATTCGTATTCAGCAAGAAGATACGCTTTTTCAGATTAGTGATGAGAAAGTCGCTCGCTTTAATGCCTGCCGTGCCGGGGTTGAAGATGGCGAAGCGTCTATTGAGCCTGCCGAGGCTCCTCCAGCAGGCCCTCCACGTCGTGGTGGCCGTGGGTCATTTGGTGGCGGCGGACGTCGTCCCGGTGGGCCAGGAGGCGGTCGTTTTGGTGGTCGTCGTGATGGTGGCGGTGGCCGTGGTCGTGGTGGGCCGGGCAAGCGTCCGTCTGGGCCGCGCAGTGGTGAGAAATCGACACGTCGTCGTTCATAAAAGAGTTCAAGATTTCAGGAAGGGGCGGCTCCATGATGGGGCCGCCTTTTTTCTTATGAGGCGCTGGGTGTGCGTTGAACACTCAGTCCTCCTGAAGCCTGACAGACCGGCATCATTTCAATGCGGTTGATGTTCATATGAGCGGGAAGCTGTAGGAGCCACGAAACAGTTTCAGCAATATCGTCTGGAGTGAGAGGGGTTGTGCCTTCGTAAACGGCCGCGGCTTTGGCCGAATCGCCAAGGCGGACATCGCTAAACTCGCTTCCGCCACAGAGCCCCGGTTCCAGATTGGTGACACGCAGCGGTGTGCCGAGGAGGTCTGTGCGGAGGTTGCGCATAAATTGGCTAACAAATGCTTTTGTTGCGCCATAGACATTTCCACCGCGATAAGGATACGTTCCAGCTGTACTCCCGATGGAAATGATATAGCCTTGTTGGCGTTTTATCATACCGGGGAGGAAAGCATGTGTGATTTCAATGAGGCCAGAGATATTGGTATGCACCATCGTTTCCCACTCATCGGGGTTACAGTCTTGAGCGGGGCCAACGCCAAGCGCTAAACCGGCATTGTTAATGAGAACATCGACAGAGCGCCAAGCGTCAGGAAGTTGTTGTGGTACGTTACGAATAGCGCTGATGTCTGTCATATCGAGCGTGACGGGAAGGAGTGCATCGCCTAACGTATGGTGAAGCGCTGTGAGCCGTTCTGTGCGGCGTCCGGTTGCAATGACGCGGTGTCCTTCTTTTACAAGACGTTTTGCAAGGGCAGCGCCAAAGCCGGATGTGGCTCCAGTAACAAGAATTGTTTGGGAAGATGTCATGGATCACACTCTCCTAAGATATCAGGAAGAAGGACGGATATGCTCCGTCGTGAAGAGACCAGCATGCCGTCATTTTGAAAGGGATGGAAATGCCTTTTATATCTCTAGGTGAAAATCTGACGGGCCAGTTGCTCGTAGCGAGCCCGGTATTGGCCGAAACTGAGTTTGCACAGACGGTTATTTATCTTTGTGCCCATTCCACAGAAGAAGGTGCGATGGGCGTGATTGTGAATAGACGTCTTAACCAACCGAGCATGGAAGACCTTCTCAAGCAGCTGGAGATAACACCGAATCCACCGCAGCGTCTTTTTGGTGTGGGCGTGGGAGGGCCGGTTGAGCCGGGGCGTGGTTTTGTCCTTCATTCGCCAGAATGGAGCGAAGGCAGCACGCTAATGACGACGGATTTCGCTGGGTTAAGTGTGAGCTTGGATGTCGTGCGTGAGCTCGCGGCAGGGCGCGGGCCTCGTCAGGCGATGATGTTGCTCGGCCATGCGGGCTGGACAGCCGGACAGTTGGAAGAAGAGATTGTGCATGGCAATGCATGGTATGTGGCCCCAGCCACTGAGGAGCTCGTTTTTGGTGCTGATCCTCGTCGTAAATGGGTCAACGCACTGACGTCCGTTGGGGTTCATCCGGCTTCTTTAACGCAAGCTGTGGGGGAGGCTTAATCCTTCTTTCATGATCACAATAGGGTGAGGGGCAGGGGCGGGGATGGTCGTGCATCAGCGTGCTTCCCATATGTACAGCATCAAACGTCACCATAGATGGAATGGTTGTTGTGCGGTGGTTCATGCCTCTCTTATCTCGCTCCTTTAAGAGTGTTCGTGTGTCTATGAGGCGCGATTGCTATGCGCTTTGGCATGTGCGCTGCTGCCATGACCCTTGAATTCTTTCTAAGACTGCCTAAATATTAAGCACGGGCCGTTGCCAATTGGGACGGCGCGAACAGTCATCGTCGCCTCTTATGGGACGATTAAGGAGAGAAAGTTACCCATGGATATTCAAAAATTTACCGAACGGAGCCAAGGTTTTATTCAAGCCGCGCAAACGATTGCTTTGCGGGACTATCACCAGCAATTAACGCCGGAACATTTGCTCAAAGCCTTGCTGGATGACGAGCAAGGGGCCGCTTCAGCGCTGATTCGTGCAGCAGGGGGAGACCCAAAGCAGGTTCAAACAGCCAATGACGCTGCTTTAGCGAAAGTGCCGCAAGTGCAGGGTTCTGGTGCAAGCCAGCCGCAAGCAACGCCTGATTTTGTGCGTGTTCTTGATGGCGCTGAGGCGGATGCTCAGGCGGCGGGTGATAGCTTCGTGGCGCAAGACCGTTTGCTGGTAGCGATTAGCCGCAGCAAAACACCTGCTGGCGATGCGCTACGTGGTGGCCATGCAACGCCGGAAGCATTGGCGCAAGCTGTCGAAAAGATTCGTAAAGGGCGCAAGGTGGATTCTGCTGGGGCAGAAAGTACCTTCGATGCATTGAAGAAATACGCGCGCGATGTCACGGCGGTCGCACGTGAAGGCAAGCTGGATCCTGTGATTGGGCGTGATGAAGAGATTCGTCGGGCTGTGCAGGTTTTGGCACGACGCAGCAAGAATAACCCCGTGCTGATCGGGGAGCCCGGTGTGGGTAAGACCGCCATCGTGGAAGGGCTAGCGCTGCGTATCATTAACGGCGATGTGCCTGAAGCGTTGCGTAATAAGAGCTTGCTGTCTCTGGATCTCGGTGCGCTGGTCGCAGGGGCCAAATATCGCGGTGAGTTTGAAGAGCGCCTCAAAGCTGTGTTGAAAGAGATTGAAAGCGCTGAAGGCGAAGTCATTCTCTTTATTGATGAGATGCACACGATCGTGGGTGCTGGGCGCTCTGACGGGGCGATGGATGCGTCTAACCTGATTAAGCCAGAGCTGGCACGTGGTGTTCTCCACTGTATCGGCGCGACGACGCTAGACGAATACCGCAAATATATTGAGAAAGATGCGGCCTTGGCCCGTCGTTTCCAACCGGTTTTTGTCGGTGAGCCCTCCGTTACGGATACGGTCTCTATCTTGCGTGGGATTAAGGAGAAATACGAGCTTCATCACGGGGTGCGTATTACCGATAATGCGCTTGTTGCTGCAGCAACTTTGTCGAATCGTTACATCACGGATCGTTTCCTCCCTGATAAAGCGATTGACCTTGTGGATGAGGCCGCCAGCCGTGTGCGAATGCAGATCGACAGCAAGCCTGAAGCCCTTGATGAGCTTGATCGCCGCATTATTCAGCTCAAGATCGAACGTGAAGCGATCCGTAAGGAAGAGGATTCCGCATCCAAGGAACGCCTGGTGGCGTTGGAAGCAGAACTTGCTGACTTGCAAGAGAAGTCTGACGAGCTGAGCGCGGAATGGCATGCGGAGAAAGACCGTATGGGCGCTGTGCAGAAGAGCAAAGAAAAGCTCGACCAAGCACGCTCAGAGGTGGAGATTGCGCAGCGTCAAGGAAACCTCCAGCGAGCATCTGAGCTGATGTATAGTCAGATTCCTCAGTTGGAAGCGGAAATTGCTCAAGCGCAAGAGGCAGCTGAAGCAAGTGCCGATAAGGCTGGTCTGTTTGCCGATACGGTGACAGACCAAGGCATTGCCGCTGTTGTCTCACGCTGGACAGGTGTGCCGGTTGATCGGATGTTGGAGGGTGAGCGTTCCAAGCTTCTGCGGATGGAGAGCGTGCTGCGTGAGCGCGTTGTTGGGCAGGAAACGGCGTTGGTCGCGGTATCGAATGCCGTGCGGCGTGCGCGTGCAGGGCTGCAGGATCCTAACCGTCCGATTGGGTCGTTCCTTTTCTTAGGCCCCACAGGTGTCGGGAAAACAGAGCTGACCAAAACGCTGGCGCAGTTCCTCTTTGATGATGAAAACGCCTTGCTGCGGATTGATATGAGTGAGTTCATGGAGAAGCACTCCGTCTCTCGCTTGGTCGGTGCGCCTCCCGGCTATGTCGGGTACGATGAAGGCGGTGTGTTAACAGAAGCGGTGCGTCGTCGTCCGTATCAGGTCATTCTGTTTGATGAGGTCGAGAAGGCCCATCCTGACGTCTTCAATATCCTTTTGCAGGTATTGGATGATGGGCGTTTGACCGATAGCCAAGGTCGTGTGGTGGACTTCCGCAATACGATCATCGTGCTGACCAGCAACCTCGGGTCGGATGTTCTGTCTCAACAACAAGATGGTGAGCCGACAGAGCAGGTTCAGGATCAGGTGATGAGCGTTGTGCGTGAGCATTTCCGCCCTGAGTTTCTCAACCGGTTGGATGAGATTATCCTGTTCTCTCGTCTGCAGCGGGCGGACATGGGTAAGATCGTTGACATTCAGTTGGGCCGTCTGCGCAAATTGCTGGCAGACCGCAAGATTGAGCTGGAGCTGGATGATAAAGCGCGCGAATGGTTGGCTGCAGCAGGATATGATCCTGTATATGGCGCACGTCCTTTGAAACGCGTGATTCAACGTGAGCTACAAAATGAGCTTGCTGAGTTGCTGCTTAAAGGAACCGTTCATGATGGGCAGACCGTGCTTGTCTCTGCGGATGACGATCACCTTGTGATTAGTGAGAAATAAAGCACGTTCTCTTTTGATAGCGTGTTTATGAAGAAAGCCGCCATGTGGGATGAACCGCATGGCGGCTTTTCTATGTAAGGGGCAGCCGCCTGATGAAGCGGTCAAAGACATAGAGATGGGGCAAGAACAGTCTTTTTCTGGGAGATTTGTGTTTTTAGTGAGGGATTCGTTTTTTAGTGGGAATTTTTGTCCCAGAGTGTGGGGAGGTCTGGGGATGATTCGGAGTGGTGATAGGGTGTTATGTAAGAATATTCCCTCTAATTTTTGTTGGTTTTCTGGGGTTTTTTGAATTTGAGGGGTTCTTTTTTCATTTTTTCTTATGAATGTTGTTGACGGTATAGGGGTGTGTGCGTATAAGCCCATTCACCGGCGGCGCTGGAGCGGAAACGCGGCGGGGTTGACCGGTAGAGATGCTGATCTTTGAAAGTTGAATAGGAAGAGACTGGAAGGGATATATTGGCGGCGTTTTAGTGTTTAGACGCTAGGACGCAAGTGTTGATGTATTCTGACATAGTTTAGATGCTTTGAATGCTTGTGCGTTTTGGTAGGATTGAACGTGAGAGTTTGATTCTGGCTCAGAGCGAACGCTGGCGGCATGCTTAACACATGCAAGTCGCACGAACCTTTCGGGGTTAGTGGCGGACGGGTGAGTAACGCGTAGGAACCTATCCTGAGGTGGGGGATAACACTGGGAAACTGGTGCTAATACCGCATGATACCTGAGGGTCAAAGGCTTTTGTTGCCTTAGGAGGGGCCTGCGTTTGATTAGCTAGTTGGTTGGGTAAAGGCTGACCAAGGCGATGATCAATAGCTGGTTTGAGAGGATGATCAGCCACACTGGGACTGAGACACGGCCCAGACTCCTACGGGAGGCAGCAGTGGGGAATATTGGACAATGGGGGCAACCCTGATCCAGCAATGCCGCGTGTGTGAAGAAGGTCTTCGGATTGTAAAGCACTTTCACTAGGGAAGATGATGACGGTACCTAGAGAAGAAGCCCCGGCTAACTTCGTGCCAGCAGCCGCGGTAATACGAAGGGGGCTAGCGTTGCTCGGAATGACTGGGCGTAAAGGGCGCGTAGGCGGTTTATACAGTCAGATGTGAAATCCCCGGGCTTAACCTGGGAACTGCATTTGATACGTATAGACTAGAGTCCGAGAGAGGATTGCGGAATTCCCAGTGTAGAGGTGAAATTCGTAGATATTGGGAAGAACACCAGTTGCGAAGGCGGCAATCTGGCTCGGAACTGACGCTGAGGCGCGAAAGCGTGGGGAGCGAACAGGATTAGATACCCTGGTAGTCCACGCTGTAAACGATGTGTGCTGGATGTTGGGAAACTTAGTTTTTCAGTGTCGAAGCTAACGTGTTAAGCACACCGCCTGGGGAGTACGACCGCAAGGTTGAAACTCAAAGAAATTGACGGGGGCCCGCACAAGCGGTGGAGCATGTGGTTTAATTCGAAGCAACGCGCAGAACCTTACCAGGTCTTGTATGGGGAGGACGTGCTCAGAGATGAGTATTTCTTCGGACCTCCCGCACAGGTGCTGCATGGCTGTCGTCAGCTCGTGTCGTGAGATGTTGGGTTAAGTCCCGCAACGAGCGCAACCCCTGTCTTTAGTTGCCATCACGTTTGGGTGGGCACTCTAGAGAGACTGCCGGTGACAAGCCGGAGGAAGGTGGGGATGACGTCAAGTCCTCATGGCCCTTATGACCTGGGCTACACACGTGCTACAATGGCGGTGACAATGGG
>NZ_WVHP01000023.1 GCF_009834765.1 Saccharibacter sp. EH611
TCGTGCCACCACCATTGTTCGGCGTCGCATTATGGCTGCCGTCATCAGGCTTGCTGTTCGTGCCGCCACCATTCGTACCGGAGCCACGCACATCAGCAACCGTCACCTGAGCATTAGTTGCCGTATACGTAAGTTCAGGCTTTAAATACGGATACGCCCCCTGAACATTAGATTGATACCCCCCAAAATGGGTCAGAAGACCGCCACTAGCCTGCACGAGATTATAAACGTTACCACTTTGCATGGGGCGGTTATCGAGCACATTAAACGATGCCTTTGCTCCGCTTAAATCGGCTTTCCCTGACACGAGAACGTTATCCGCATTTCCATCTTTCGCTTCTGCATAGAACGTCGATCCATTCGACATAGTGAGGTTCCCATTGACACGCAGAGTGCCAATCGCATGCGCCCCATCCCTGTTCCCTGGAGCTAATGTCCCAGAAACTGTTGTGTTGCCTCCCACAGTTCCATTACCAGAAAGCGTAGCTCCCTGAGCGACCGACATTGAGGAAGTCTTCTCATCACCTAGGGTATTATTGACCACCATCGTGCCTGCTTGCACAGACGTATTCCCGCCAAAGCTGCGACCATCCCCTGTATAATACAGAGTACCGCTTCCGGTCTTATCAAACTCCCCCTGCCCCTTTAGGGTGCTCTGTAATGTATTGGCAGATGTCGCTGCAGCGTCATTCTCCGCCGCTCCATCTTGAGCGATATTGAACTTACCATTTTGTTGAACATCAATGGTACCAGACCCGAAGCTCCCACTAGTCCCAGACAACCCTGCATTTGGAGCAACCGTTATAAGCTCTGCATTTCTTAAATGACTATCAACGGCCATAGTCCCCTCTTGAACCGTTGCATTCCCGGTGAAAGCACTGCCATCACCAGCATAATGCAACGTTCCACTGCCTGTTTTTTTAAACTCTCCCTGTCCTTTAAGTGTTGTCTTGAGCGTATCGGTTGACGTTGTATGGCCTGCCTCTGTACTCGCAGTATTCTGTGCAAGTGACGCAAGCAGCGATGTGTTGGCTATATTACTCCGTGTCATTAAACGCGATAATGACACACTGTGTAGAGCTGAAGAACTCTTCCTCAAACGTGAAACTTCAAGTGTATTGGTCGCAACATTATTACTTGTTACGGGATTTGTTGCTGCGCTTCCTGTCGGTGCTCCCTGAGCAACTGTCAGCGTCGCGTTCTTTTGAACATCTATAACGCCAGAGCCAAAGCTATTCGTCGTGCCAGAAAGACCAGCCCCTTGAGAGACAGTAATGAGCCCTGCATTCCGGAGGTTCCCATCAACGGCCATGCTCCCAGATTGAACGTTCGCTGTCCCCGTAAAGCTGCTGCCATCACCAGCGTAATGCAACGCTCCATCGCCGGTTTTATTAAAGAGACCCTCGCCCTTTAAGACCGTTTGCGATGTATTTGCTACACTCCCAGCATCAGAAGATGACGGTGAAAGATCAAAGGTCGCGTTCTTTTGAACGTCCACAACGCCAGAGCCAAAGCTATTCGTCGTGCCAGAAAGACCAGCCCCTTGAGAGACGGTGATGAGCCCTGCATTCCGAAGGTTCCCATCAACAGCCATGCTGCCCGATTGAACGTTCGCTGTTCCCGTAAAGCCGCTGCCATCACCAGCGTAATGCAACGCTCCATCGCCGGTTTTATTAAAATTCCCCTGTCCCTTAAGAACAGATTTCAAGGTATTTGCTTCTGTCTGTCCATCAGGCGATGACGAATGATTGTCTTGTTTTGTCTGATCAATGGTAAACTTAGCGCCCTGTTGTACATCGACAGTTCCAGAGCCAAAGCTCCTTCCGCTTCCATACAACCCGGCTTTTGGGGCAATCGAGATGACTGACGCGCCACTTAAATTACCATAAACCACCATAGCCCCAGCTTGCACAGTAGCATTACCAGAGAAGCCGCTTCCGTCCCCACAGAGGTCTCTTGATCTACATCCAGATTAGCATTTTTTTGAACGTTAATTGTTCCCGTTCCAAAACTACCAGCTGTTCCAGAAATCTGGCCTTGTTCAATATCTGTTCCACCAGAATATGTATTCTGGCCTTTCCCTGCAAGATAACCTTCATTCGCTGCATTTCCTGTGGCTAATGCACCTAAGGTCAACGTTCCTTCTGATGTCTTTTTAAACCCACCTGTTCCTGTTAATTGACCGGCAAGGACAATATTATGTTTATTTGTATCAATTGTTGAAAATATAGTGTCATTCGTCTTTTGAAAGTTCAAATCCATCGAGGCGTATAAATCACCTCCAATAGCCTGAAGAGTGCCTCCATTTAAGGAAAAAGTCCCACGTTGGCCAAGTGATGTATTGTTGAAGTTAACAATAGCATCATGAGAAGCATCCGCTCCTTGACCTAAAACTTGTAAAATACCGCCTTCATTAAGGTTCACATCACCATGTACGGCTCCAGCATTGGGAACACCATTTTGCTCCGGCGCCCCCAAAGTCACCTTAGACGTTGTGACAACCCCACCACGGTCAATATTAACCGTGCCATTACCACGAGAATTAACCCATAAGGCTAAGTTACTACTGGACGCATTTAAAAGAGAATACCCATCTTGGGCTGTTTTATCCTCTTTCAGGCCAACAAGAAGCTGAGCAGCCTTATTGGTGCTATCTCAACCTCCAACCGTTAACGTACCGTTCCCTGCAACAATACCATTCCAAAAATTATTGCCAAAACCTGCAAACCCTAATGTCACAAGCGGGGCAGAAAGCATCGCGCCATTTGTAACAGAAACCGTCCCTTGGATCTTTCCAAGTCCGCCTTCTAAGTCTCGTTTAGCCGCATCAGTTAACGCTGCAGCACCACCTGCGGCGTATTCCCCACCACGCACAAACCAATCAGCAGAAGCCACACCAAGTAAGCTATTAACTGTTACCTTTGTTCCTGGCCCCGATACATTGATAATACCATCGGTTGGCTGATGTCCGCTTGCTTTATCCGTCGTCGTAATGCCAGCTTGCAAATCACGGAATACCGTCATTTGAGTACCGTTTGTAATATTCAACGTAGCAGGCTGTGCTGACGTCGTCCCAATCCAAACCAAATTTCCTTCAACACGTGGCGCATGATCAAGCGTAAGAGTGCCATTATCAATAATAAGAACCGAGCTTTGATACTTGGCTTGATTTGCCGTTATCGTGCCAGAAAAGGTACTCTCAAAAGGCTTCCCATCAATTCCCCCTGCGGGCCGCAAATCAATCTGCGCAGAATCACCCAAGATAACAGTACCGCTACCTCTCAAGCCCCCTAGTGCGACACCGCTGCTGGAAAGCGCCGTATTACGCCATCCGTTACTGCCACTGACATCAAGGACACCATCCTTATAAACCTCTGCATAGGAGGTGTTTGGTAGAGTTCCATTTGTTGTTTGTATGAGATCTGTTTCATTTCCTTTATCATCATATGTATTCGCATTCCCAACGATACGTAATGTACCTTGTTTAATAATTGTCGCGCCACCCTGATAATTAACACAGTTATATGATGGCGAGCATGATCTGGTCTCATTACTTACAAGTTCTGTGGTCCCAGGCCCGTCTTGAACAAGGTTAATATTTGACCCACTGTTAAAAATGACCCCACCATGATCAACCTGTTTCAGCACTGAGTTAGCAGCAGGTGAATACGTAACCGTTGATCCATCATTTGTTACATAGGGGGATCAGATGGAAGCGCTTGTGCCTGTGCCCTATTCAACGTCGCAAAAGCACCGCCCACCCCAGCACATAAGCAGAGATAAGATGTCGACATTAACAGTCTATGCATGCGTCGCTGAGAGGGCATCCTATACTCTCCTACTTTTTACGATCAGACAACAGCTGTCCAAAAAGAATTAGACATAATATAAAACTTCTAATGAATATCTATTCCAAGATCTCTACTAAATCAATATTCTTTGTTCTCTTAGAAAGAGGAAATATGCACATAAGACTAAATGTAATAAGTTATTAAACTTTGCACTCTTGTTCTTGCATGAGATTCTCACTATTAATTCCCCTATAATGTAAGAAATCCTTTGTACCCATTGAAGAGTAGAGCTCTACTCCCTCTGTTCCCCCTATCATGATCCACGAATCTATCCCTCCTGTGACAAGACGTATCCTCCATATTGATATGGATGCCTTTTACGCCTCCATCGAACAACGCGATAATCCCACTTTACGTCAGCGACCTGTTGCAGTGGGGCGGTCTGAATCACGTGGTGTCGTCGCCGCTGCGAGTTACGAAGCACGCCGCTATGGTGTTCGCTCAGCTATGCCGTCACGCACAGCGCAGCGCCTCTGTCCTGATTTGATTTTTATTCAACCACACCCAGAAAAATACCGCGCTGTTTCAGCACAAATACACGCCATTTTTTCCCACTATACGCCTCTTATTCAACCACTAGCCCTTGATGAAGCCGCTCTGGACGTCACTGATTACCTCGGGAACTTTGGCTCAGCCACTGCCATTGCAGAAGCCATTAGACGCGATATTGCCCAACAAACTCAACTGACTGCTTCGGCTGGCGTCTCTTATAATCGTTTCCTCGCTAAACTCGCTTCCGACCGAAATAAACCTAACGGCCTTTTCGTTATCACCCCAAAACAAGGGCCCGCTTTTGCCGCCTCCCTTCCTGTAGAAGCCTTCCATGGGATCGGCCCTGCAACGACAGCAAAAATGCATGCTTTAGGCGTTCGTACTGGAGCTGACCTCAAGCGCTGTTCTATGGAGCTCTTACGTGCCCATTTTGGGAGCTCGGCTTCCTTTTACTATCATATTGCCCGCGGTATTGATCACCGCCCTGTCGAACCCCATCGCCCACGCAAATCTATCGGCAATGAAACAACATTTCGTCAAGACAGTAACGACCTCACAACACTTCTCACAATCCTTGAGCAACTCACCGTCAAAGTTTGGGCATCTTGCCTACAACGCAAACTAACAGGCTGCACAGTGACGGTTAAAATACGAACAAATGACTTCCAAACCAGCACGCGTGCTCGAACACTTCATGATCCCATTAACAATCAGCACATGCTTTTTGTAGCAGGAAAACATATCTTAGAGAGCTTCTTCCCACTTCCGCGCCCTGTCCGTCTGCTCGGCATTACCGTCTCAGGGTTAGTGCCACAAGACAAGGCGGATACACAGCTCCGCCTGTCTTTCCTTGATCCCTCTTAATCACTTTTAACAAGACGCCGCCAACGCCTGCCCAACACGCACAGTTCGTGCAATATTCTCTGCAGAACGACATACATTCTCTCGTGCTTCTTTTAAAGCCTCTTCCAATGAACAGGGCCGCTGCACCGCAGGGAAAAAGGCATCAATCCCCTCATCATAAACTGCTTCAGCCCCTACTTTCACTCCCCCAGCTAAAGCGATCACCGGCTTCCCGTGCACTTTTGCCAAGCGTGCAATCCCAACAGGCACCTTGCCGCTTGCTGTCTGACGATCAAGCGATCCCTCACCCGTAATCACAAGATCTACTGTTTTAAAAACGTCATCCAGCTTCATCTGTTTCGCAATAAGGTCGATCCCCGGTTGAAAGTGCGCGTCTGTGAACGCCATTAATCCAGCCCCCAAACCACCAGCGGCCCCAGCCCCTGGTTGTTCTGCAATTTGTCGTCCCGTATCACGTTCAATCAATTGTGCGTAATGCCGCAGCCCTGCTTCAAGCTGTTCAATATCAGAAGCACTCGCACCTTTTTGCGGGCCAAAAACATGAGATGCCCCAGAAGGGCCTAGTAGAGGATTAGTCACATCACAGGCACACTCAAGTCGTGTTTCTTTCAAACGTTCATCCAAACCCGACAGATCGATACGGTCTAAATCTGCCAGAGCAGCCCCACCAACGGGAAGCAGGCGTCCATCACGCTGGTAGAATTTCACACCCAACGCTTGAGCAAAACCAGCACCACCATCATTGGTCGCGCTTCCGCCCAGACCAAGAACAATATGACGGTACCCATGATCCAAAGCAGCACGCACAAGCTCCCCTACACCATATGTCGTGGTGCGCAATGGATCGCGTTTATGAGCAGGTAATGTGCCTAATCCAGCTGTTTCTGCCATATCAATAACGGCCGTCTTATTATCTCCCGTCACACCGAAAGATGCTGTTACAGGCTGCCCTAAGACGCCACTCACCTTTTGCCTGACCAAATGCCCCTGTGTCGCCTCAACAAGGGCCTGAATTGTTCCTTCACCACCATCCGCAATGGGAAACGACACATACTGAGCAGCAGGGAAAATCTTACGGAAGCCACACTCAACTTCACGAGAAACCTCCAACGAGGAGAGGCTTTCTTTAAATGAATCACAGATAAGAGCAATTTTCATGATCTAGTCATCTCACACAAAATGATGTCGTCAATAAAACTTGAGTAACCATAAAAACAGAAATTTGTAGATTTCAGAGTTATTATGAAAAATAAAATTACCCGTTTTTACACATGCATGAAAATATCATCTCATAATTCTTCATGACACGCTCTTTTTCCTATCTCCTAGGAACTAATTCAAAATATGAGAAATCTCCATTCTTCCACTCATCCTTTGTGTGGTAAATAAGATCATACTTTCTGTAAGGATAAGAGGCCTCTTTGCGCATAATAAACTGGTAAAATGATAGTAATTCCGCTCCAAAAACATCAAAAAAATACCGCTTCGCTCCATAAGAAGCTGTATGTTTTTCCAATATCTTTTCTAAACCGAAAATCAACAGCGTAGATGACAGCAACCCGACCTTCTCCTTTGCGGCCTGCACCGTTTGCATATTTGGAAAGTCATATTGAGGAGGGCCAGCTATCCTCCCATGCCCTGTATCAACGCGCGTAAACTCAAGCCAGTAGCATCCCTCACCATCCTTAATATCAGAGCGTTTTTTTATTTGCTCCCATAAAGCCGGCATCATACGGAACTCAGCGCGTTGGAATACAGCACCAAAAAATACCCCACTATACCAGAAAGGCAAAGCTTGCTTTACATCACTCGAAAAAGGGTAAAAATCTCCCATAAGAAATAAGTCTTTTGGTACATCAATCCGTTTCATCAACGGCCCCTTCGTAAATTTTATTCAGCTAAGACCTTTTGCCCATCTACAGATTCCTGCTCAGTGCAATCGCCTGCAACAACCTCAAGAACAAGCGTATATTTTCTCGTCAATGTAGAAGGTTGCCGCTTCGGCAAACGCAAAACAGCATGTCCGTTCGTCCAACGATAAGGCCCCGCCTCTCGTTTAAACCAGCCGGGCAAATGATCTGACGTTAGATGGTCGGTCAAAGCGATTTCTTGCCCTCCTTCCCAAAGAGAAATCATGCCGATTAACCGCCCCAGATAGCGCCGGTCATCAACAAATGGCCCTTCCATCTCACTCGGCTGCGACACATTCGAGCACAACCACACTGCCGATCCCGCTTCATCAGGAATAGGGAAATATAAAAAGCGACCGCGCTTCTTCATCGGGCTTATGCGGCGACCATCTTCTAACTCAAGATAGACACCACTCTCCTTCCCATCATCCTTTTGGGCTGCACCTAAAGTTTCTGAAATATGTTCTACAGAATACCGCTGCAAAAGAACCGCTCGAGCTTCCAGCTTGTGATAAAGAGGTTCCACAAAGCTCCGCTCAACGGCAAGCGGGAAAGCCGAATCTTGCCCCCATTCAAGCTTCCGAAACGAACTCATATCCACAGTTGGCGCTTGGAGCGGATCATGATCTTCAGAAACAGGATGCCACGTCCCATCGTCGCCTTGATGAAAAAATGTATCTGTATCTAGCCAACTCTCAGTCAGAGTATCATTCGCCCAGATGACATCGTGAGAGTCGAGCTCAATATGGTGATAATCATACTCCTTGTAGCTCTCATCATAGCGAATGGTCTTACCATTCACCAACATCCGTGCCGGGACGAAATATCCATCAAAATAAAAGCAATGCTCGGCCGTTACACGTAAATCTTGAGATGGTACACCTATGGAAAAAGCATCTTTAACAATCAAAATAGGCCATCCTGCGAAAGAGGATGAACGCCCCTTTTCCACACAAACATGATGCTTTAATACACGCGTTACAGGACGTGTTCGGGTAAGACCTTCTACGCTATCTCCAACGCATACACGATCCCCAACTTGAAGAGACTCAATCGGTTTGTCACCTTCTTCCGTCCGGATCAATGCGCCAGGAAGAAAGCATGAATACATATAGCTTGGGGCGCCACCAACCGCACCAGAATGGATGACATCTTCAATCGTATCGTGATTTCTAGACATCGCATCCCAAAAACCCGCGGGAAGATTAGTGTACTGGTACCCTCCTGAACCATTAGGATCGATCTCATCACCAGATAATGTCGGTGTTATGCCATAACTCAGAAAAGCAGCCACAAAAGCTGGGTAATTACCACTCCCACTATCTCCTGTCGTCATGTTTACCATTTGAGAAAACGTTGATTTATCAGCATCTGATACATCAGGACTATTCATGACAGCTGTATAAAGCTGAAATGGATCAAACGTCTTCGTATAATCAATAGGACTTGATGTAACAACGTAGACGGCTTTCTGCTGAGAAGACGTTAAGTTAATAGTTGGAGCAGAAGTCGCACTGGATGAAGCAACACCGGGGTTCAGCGCTTTCACAACCGTGTAATTATTACCGTCCGGTGTATGGTATTGTGACACGAGAGAAACTTGAGTTGGCACCAAGTTGTTTGATGAAATATTTCCTGATACAGTATCCGTAATGGTATCAAATCCGTGCTGCTGCATCAGTGTATTCAGTTGGGGACTAATCGTCTGCCACTGAAAACCATTTGGGCCGTATGTGAAACTGTTGTTGCCAACGTTCATGCCCTTTAATTTGTTCAGATTATAAGTCGACGTCACACCGTAAGTCTGTCCATCCGACTGCATCGAAAGTTCTAAATGAGTAGGCGTCAAAGTCCCCAACTGACTGGCCCAATGCCCACCAATCATTGCTGGCTCGATTAATGTCCGACCACCTTCCTGAGCACCGTAGTAAAAATACTCTCCTTGGTAATTAGGGTCTGTAACGGGCGATTCAATGACATTACTTGCCCAATGGAAACCCGAAAAAGGATCGTATCCATAGCCACCGCTTCCTGCTACACGGTCATTAGACGTACCACTCCCGGCACGGTTGACATTAGGACCACCTTGCCCACCATAGGTCGCCGTATCACTAAGCCACGGAGCATT
Organism: Saccharibacter sp. EH611; assembly: GCF_009834765.1. Classification (GTDB taxonomy): domain Bacteria; phylum Pseudomonadota; class Alphaproteobacteria; order Acetobacterales; family Acetobacteraceae; genus Saccharibacter. The sequence goes on from NZ_WVHP01000023.1 coordinate 9,246, forward strand.
GCGAACCGTCGACTGGGATGAGCTATGATTATCTAAGTCAATACTAAAATACTGTGGGGGAGATCCATCAGGAGGATAAGTTTTCCCAAAAATATTATAATTGGTCACAGAAACAACCTGGCCTTAATACCCGAACTAAGGAGAAATGTCAATATGATACTGAGATAATTTTAGGAAAACTTATAAACCTGGTGGAGGGAGTTGGATTCGAACCAACGTAGGCGTACGCCAGCGGATTTACAGTCCGCCCCCTTTAGCCACTCGGGCATCCCTCCAAAAGGTTGATTGCTTGATAGTAGGCCTTACGCGCTCTGTCAATGCACCTTCTGTCGGATTATAAAGAAATCTATGGCTAAAAAATCATCACGCACGCGTCTCTCCGTTCCTCCCTCTCAGAACCTTTCCCGTAATCGTTCTGGACGAGGGCCTGATACTCCCAAAAAAGGGAAGTCCTCTGCTGGCAATGGCTATTGGATTTATGGCATCCATGCTGTTGAGGCTGCTCTGAACAATCCTAACCGCACTATTTACGAACTCCTTGCCACCCGAGAAGCCGCCCCTTCCCTTCCACATAACAGCAAGCACCAACCAACCCTCGTCGCTCGCGAGCAGCTTGACGCCCTATGTGGCCGTGACGCGGTTCATCAAGGTGTGTGTCTCCGCGTTGAACCCCTCACCCCCCTTATCATTGCTGAAGCACTTGAACGCCCCGGCCCGATCTTAGTGCTGGACCAAGTGACAGACCCACGCAATATCGGTGCGATTCTACGGTCTGCTGCCGCATTTGGAGCCGCGGCTGTCCTTGTCCAAGACCGCAACACCCCGCCCGAAACGGGAACGATGGCCAAAGCCGCTTCCGGTGGGCTCGACATCGTGCCTCTCATGCGTGAAACGAATCTCTCACGCGCTCTCGCAGGGTTACAACGTGCAGGCTTGTGGGTTGTCGGCCTGGATGCAGGCGGTCAGCGTTTAAGCCGCGAAACACTCGGCAACCGTCGTGTTGCCCTTGTTTTAGGGGCAGAGGGAGCTGGTTTACGACGTCTCACGCGTGAAACCTGCGATGAGATCGCTTCTATTTACATGTCAGGCCCGATGGAGAGCCTCAATGTCTCCAACGCTTCCGCCGTCGCGTTGTATGAGCTCACACGGCCGCTCTCATCCTCTTAAACGACAAAAGCGGCCCCTCTTTCCGGGGCCGCTTTCCTTATCAGCGTCTTTCCTAAAGCAGAAAATTACTGAGCCGTTGGGTAGTCCGTATATCCTTTTGCGCCATGCCAAGCGCCATACCATGTGCTGATATCGTCCTCATTGAGCGGTAAGTTCTTCTCCAAACGCTCTGCAAGGTCTGGGTTGGCAATATAATCACGGCCAAAGCTAATCGCGTCAGCACGTCCTTCTGCCACATCAGCTTTCGCTTCCTCTGGTGAGTAGTCCTGGTTCAACACCAATGGCCGTTTAAAGACTTTACGAATTTCTGGAGAAAGTTTCGGTTGATCTGTTGGAGATTCTAACTGGAATGTGCTCTGGGAGCTGGATTCACGTAGTTCCAACCACGCAACACCAAGGTCTTGCAACATCTGTGCGGCGGGTACAAAAACCGTCTCCGGCTTGCTGTCCATCGCTCCCTGAATTTCACCATTAGGTGAGAGACGCACACCAACACGCTCAGCCCCAATCGCTGCAATAGCACTCTCTGTTACTTCCCGTAGAAAGCGCAGCCGCTTCTCCGGTGTTCCACCATACTCATCCTCACGATGATTCGTGCCGTCACGGAGGAACTCATCCACAAGATAGCCATTAGCCCCGTGAATTTGCACGCCATCAAACCCGGCCTCAATGGCATTACGGGCCGCTTGACCAAAATCTTTCACGATTTCATGAATCTCATCAACGCTCAGAGCACGCGCTTCTTCATATGACTTTTTACCATCATAGGTATGCGTATATCCTGGCGCCGTAGATGGTGACGGTGCAACCGGCTGCTCACCTGTGACAGACGAATGGACAAGACGACCCATATGCCAAATCTGGCAAACAATCTTGCCACCCTTCGCATGCACAGCCTCTGTAATAGGCTTCCATGCCTCGATCTGCTCTTTCGTCCAAATGCCCGGTGCGTAAATCCATCCCATTGCTTGACGTGAGATAGCCGTCGCCTCTGAGATAATCACCCCTGCATTGGCACGTTGAGCATAATATTCCGCCATGATCGGAGTTGGCACACCGCTCTTCTCCGCACGTGCACGTGTCAACGGCGCCATCAACACACGATTTTTTGCGTCAATTGCCCCTAATGAAATCGGGTCAAATAATGTTGGCATCTCTCGTTCCTCCTGAACCACTTATCCAGCAGCGCTCCTTTGATTAAAAAGAATCGTGCAGGCGGGCTTATAGTTCGATATATTTCGAACAATTAGACCATTGCACTCTGATGTCAAGAGAGAGATAACGCCGTTCATGGCCAATACGTACACACACCCCGACCCCCAAGAGTTTAATCTGATCAGCATTCTGCGCGCCATCGCTGATCCTGTGCGCCTAGAATTGATCCGGCATTTACATCAACTCGGCGAGGCTAATTGCAGCACACTTCTGGGCTCACGTCCTAAATCAAGCATGTCGCACCATTTCCAGGTACTCCGTGAAAGTGGCATTCTCCACACACGCATTGATGGCGTTAATCACCGGAATACCCTTCGCTTGGATGATTTGGAAAAACGTTTCCCCGGTTTGATGAACGCCATCTTGGCTGCGTCTTCAGGGGGCTCCCGACCCTAGGTCAAATTCCGCTACGATTCGCGCTTGTTCAGGCATCCACAGCACCACTCGACCACCGCCCTGAGGTGCCATCAATGTTACAGCTAGCGTCCCATCAGAACGGGGAACAACAGCGCGAATCTGCTCTTCACCATGACGAGGCACAGTCAGCATGGCCGGCATCGTCGGAAAAGAGGCTACAGCCCCTGTCTCTGCATGAGCAGCCGCGCGCTCCGGGTGCGGGTGCATCATGCGACTCACAATGACCCATAACAAAGCCGCTGTGCCGATAACAATCAGCACTCCCATAAAGATCACGAGCCCTGTGAGCCATTTTGGTGTCGAAAATTGCTGATTCGATTCGCCGTTTGGCCCGCTCTCAGCTAAACCCTGTTCTATGTCTGATGCTCCCATTTCTGATTCCTTCTCTGATACAACAGAAACGTCCTTCTCTTTCCGTGTAACGGCAGAGCAGGCCGGTCAACGCGCGGATCGCGTCCTTGCTGACGCTATCGGCACGCTTTCCCGCTCCCGGGTCAAGGCTTTGATTGAAGGCGGGCACTTCCAGTGCGATTCAATAACACGCACAGATCCCTCCCTCACACTGCGTGAAGGCATGCTTCTCCATCTGATCCAACCCTCAGCAAAGCCTGCACGGCCAATCGCTGAAGATATCCCGCTTTCTATTCTCTATGAAGATCGTGACCTAATCGTTCTTGATAAACCCGCAGGTTTGGTCGTCCACCCTGCCCCCGGCAACGAAACAGGAACACTCGTGAACGCTCTGCTCGGCCATTGCGGCCCCGATTTTGAAGGAATTGGGGGGGAAAAACGCCCAGGAATCGTACATCGACTCGATAAAGATACGTCCGGCGTTATGGTTGTTGCGAAAACACCTCTTGCCCATGAAGCGCTCTCTAACGCCTTTGCTAACCGTGACATTCAACGAGTCTATCACGCCTTAGCGTGGGGGCTGCTTCCATCAGAGGGCTCGTTTGAAGGCGCTATCGGGCGCGATAAACGTGACCGAAAACGGATGACCGTCGTAAAACAAGGCGGGAAATATGCTTTGACACATTTCAAAACAAAAGCTATATTTCATAATTCTGTTTCATTGGTTGAATGCCGTCTTGCAACAGGACGCACTCACCAGATCCGAGTACATCTTTCCCAAGCGGGACATCCATTACTAGGCGACCCCACCTATCTACGCCGTATTCCTGCTGCAGCACGTTCTTTACCATCACCATTACGTGAAGCTGGATTAGACTTCCCTCGTCAAGCACTGCACGCGGCGACTCTAGGGTTTTACCATCCGCGGCATGGCAGTTTCCTCCATTTCGAGACCCCATTTCCGCAAGATTTACAGGAACTTACATCAATTATGGCAAAAGAATGCACCAAAGATGGCAAAAAAGTGATAGATTAAGCTTTAATTTGTATTTGACTTATATAGGAAAACCTATTAAACTTCTAAGAAGTCTAGTTGATTAGACGCATCGCTAGAACGGATGTTCTTCTCCTTCATACCCTTCTCTTCCAATGAATGTGGTGGGTCTGAACGGAGCTCAGATCCTCACCTATTTGCGTCATTATTGGAGGGTGAAGCATTCCACCTCTTACTGAATCAGCAAATTTCACTAAGAACGCTTCGCCATCTAAGCGCAAGGAGTCGAAACTTATGAAGTCTCCAATTGCTATTCCTTCTGTGGGACCAGAAAACAACTTGTCCCGTTATCTACAGGAAATTCGTCGTTTTCCTCTGCTCACAGCTGAGGAAGAACTGGATTTGTCACGCCGCTGGCGCAAGAGCGAAGATCGTGAAGCAGCCCATCGACTTGTGACATCGCATCTGCGCTTAGTAGCGAAAATCGCTATGAGCTACCGTGGGTATGGATTACCCGTGAGCGAGCTTATCAGCGAAGGCAACATTGGGGTCATGCAAGCTGTGCGCCGTTTTGACCCAGAACGCGGCTTCCGCTTAGCAACTTATGCTATGTGGTGGATTCGCGCTGCTATGCAGGAATATATTCTGCACAGCTGGTCACTCGTTAAAATGGGAACGACCGCTGCACAGAAAAAATTATTCTTCAATCTGCGTCGTCTGAAAGGCCAGATGCAGGCCTTCGATGAGGGAGACCTCAAACCAGAGCAGGTACAGCACGTCTCAAAGACACTTGGTGTACCAGAGCATGACGTTGTTTCTATGAATCAGCGTTTGTCCTCTCCCGATCATAGCCTGAATGCCCCTCTTCGTGCTGATGGCGAACGGGAATGGCAAGACTGGCTCGTTGATGATCAGGAAAGCCAAGAAGAAACGCTCGCCAAATCTGAAGAACTCAATGGTCGTAAAGCTCTTCTGGCGGAAGCTATGAAGAACTTAAATGATCGTGAGAGACATATTTTAACGGAGCGTCGCCTTAAAGAAGACCCTTCCACATTGGAAGAGCTCTCACATCAGTATCATGTTTCTCGTGAGCGGATCCGTCAGATTGAAGCGCGCGCTATGGAGAAAATCCAAAAAGCGATGGCCTCTGCTGTTGAAGCACGACGCCGTGAACAAGGACTCGCTGCTTAAAACAAAATCTCCTTTGGAGAACGGAGAAAGGCCTCAGATAATTCTGAGGCCTTTCTTTATGCTTTGAACCTTTAGCACAGCATTCCACGAGGACAGCCCTTATAGAGATTCCCCACTTAGGTATGCTCTTGATAAAACGATACTGACAAAAAAAGGGGAGAAGGCCTTTAGGCCCTCCCCCCTTCTCTCGCACAAGAAGAAGCTTGCTCCTTACTTAGCGCGCAGTACCTCAACACCTGGAAGCACTTTTCCTTCCAGCCATTCGAGGAATGCACCACCAGCTGTGGAGACATAGCTCATCTTGGTATCAACTCCTGCATGACGCAGAGCAGAGACTGTATCCCCGCCACCTGCAACCGTCAGAAGCTTACCTTCCTGCGTCAACTTAGCCGCTGCACGAGCAACATCTACCGTTGCACGGTCGAAAGGCTCAATTTCGAAAGCACCTAGAGGGCCATTCCAGACAAGTGTCTTCAATGTCTCTAAACGCTTTGAAATCAGCTCAGCCGTTTTTGGCCCTGCATCAAGAATCATGGTGTCATCAGGCACTTGATCCACAGGAACGACAGAAGATTCAGCACCGGCTTTGAATTCACGAGACACAACAGCGTCAACTGGCAGAACCAAATCGCAGCCTTTTTCCTTAGCACGCGCAGCGATTGTACGAGCTGTCTCGTGCATATCGCCTTCTTGCAAGGACTTACCAACCTTAACGCCTTCAGCGGCAAGGAAGGTATTGGCCATGGCACCGCCAATGAACAGCACATCCACGCGATCTAAAACGTTACCGATCAGATCAAGCTTCGTGGAAATCTTGGAGCCACCGATCACAGCCCCAACAGGACGCTTCGGATTTTCCAGCGCTGCAGACAGAGCCTTCAGTTCAGCTTCCATCAAACGACCAGCATACGCTGGCAGCAGACGCGCCACACCTTCTGTAGAAGCATGAGCACGATGAGCTGCTGAGAACGCATCATCCACATAAAGGTCGCCATTAGCAGCGAGCTCTTTGGAAAATGTTGGATCGTTCTTTTCTTCGCCTTCATGGAAACGTGTGTTCTCTAAAAGAACAACATCACCATCTTGAAGCTTACCGACAGCATCTGCTGCTTCTGAACCGATGCAGTCCTTTGCGAAAGAAACTGGACGGCCCAAAAGTTGAGCAAGACGTTCACCGACAGGTGCCAGAGACATCTCTGGAACAACCTTACCCTTAGGGCGAGCAAAGTGGCTCAGAAGGACAACTTTCGCGCCCTTCTCAACCAATTCACGAATCGTCGGCAGAACGCGCTCAATGCGGGTTGTGTCCGTGATCTTCCCGTCATGCATTGGCACATTCAGGTCGGCACGAAGAAGTACGCGTTTACCGCGTACTTCCACATCATTAAGCGTGCGAAAAGCCATAATTAGAGGCTCCCGAACAGTGCTGCCGTGTCAGCCATACGGTTTGAGAAGCCCCATTCGTTATCATACCAAGCGCAGATACGAACGAGCTTACCGCCGTCAACCATCGCGGTCTGTGTCGCATCGAAGGTTGAGGAGTATGGCACATGGTTGAAGTCGTGGCTGACCAGAGCTTCAGTGTTGTAGCCAAGGATACCCTTCAGGCGACCTTCAGAAGCTTCCTTCAGAGCCGCATTCACTTCGTCCACAGAGCCTGGAAGGTTCTTCGGCACGAAGTCGAGAGATACGAGGGAAACGTTTGGTGTTGGAACACGGATTGCCGTGCCATCCAGACGACCCTGCAGCTGTGGCAGTACCAAACCAACGGCACGAGCAGCACCGGTTGACGTTGGGATCATGTTCACAGCAGCGGCACGTGCACGACGTGGGTCTTTATGCAATGTGTCAATGGTGCGCTGATCACCCGTGTAAGAGTGGATCGTCACCATGTAACCACGCTCGATACCGAACTTCTCATCCAGGACAGAAGCCACTGGAGCCAGACAGTTTGTGGTGCAGGACGCGTTAGAAATGACCTTCATATCTGGCGTCAGAGCATCGTTGTTCACACCGAACACGATCGTTGCATCAGCTTCTTTACCTGGTGCAGAAATCACGACGCGCTTTGCGCCAGCTTTCAGCAGTGCAGAAGCTTTTTCACGTGTTGTGAAAAGCCCGGTGCACTCCATGGCAACATCGACACCCTGCAGCGGAACTTCTTCAGGGTTGCGGTTTGATGTCACCTTGATCGGACCGATCTGACGGCCAGAATGTGTCTTGATAAGAAGATTACCATCGACAACTTCGACATCAGCTGGCAGACGGCCATGCACAGTGTCATATTTCAGGAGGTGCGCATTCGCCTCCACAGAACCGAGATCATTGATCAGTACCGGCTCTACGTCAGTACGCCCGCTCTCGATAATACCACGTAGCGCTAGACGTCCGATACGCCCGAACCCGTTGATTGCAATTTTAACGGCCATTGGTCGGTTCCTCCGATTAAACTTGGAACTAAAGACAACACTATCCATAGCACCACTGCAACGAAGCGACAGGGGGGTAACGTAAGTTTTTCATGCATAGCCGCTTCCCTCTTGCTTAACCCTCTACTTCCTGTAAGAATTTCGTGTACTATGGCTAGTTCTGAAAAATTTTTCCCTCAGTGCGTCTCTCTTCTCACTCTTCCCCTCCTCTTTTCGTTGGTGGGGCTTGGGTTTCAGGGCTGCGCCCCGCTTGACCAGCGCACATTCGACCCTAATGCAGGGAAACCACCCCACGTGCATGTTGCACAGCCCATGCCACCTAAAAAACAGGCCCCTTTCTTGCAGGTTGTAGAAGGGACACCGGAAAGCGATTATGCTGGTCCTATCGAGAAAGCCACAAAAATAGCGCTGAATCGTAAACCGAATGTTCTTTTCATCGTACAGGGCATAGCACCTATGCAAAACACGCCGGACAAACAGGCTCAGACTCTAAACAACCTAACGCAACATCTTGCTGTGCCCGTCACAAACCATATCGTTGCAGCCGGTGCACGCCCTGTCCAAATTGATATGCGTGTCACTACAGACTCCACTGCCCACCAAGCTATGGTACGCATCAATGTCCGTTAATCGTCCTTCTGCTGCCTGCGCCGTTCTCGTGCGTAATGCACAAACGACCATCCTAGACTGGCTTGCTTGGCATCTTTCTCTTGGTTTTCAGCGCATCTTCGTTATCGACGCTGGCTCCCATGATGCAACAGAACGGCTTGTCCAACCCTTAACCCAAGACTGGCCCATTATGTGGGACGCACCGGAACTGCCAGCTGACCTTTCCCCTGAAGAACGCCGTTCAACGCTCCCCCGCCATACACTAAGCCGCATGATTGGTGAGGAAGAGTGGGTCACTGTTTTAGATGCTGATGAATATCTTGTTCCTGATACAGACCTGCTCACGTTACTAGGTCACGGCAAAAATGCGGCAGGAATCGCTCTGAATTGGTGTATTTACGGCACATCAGGTCATCGCCAACGACCACGAGGCTCCCTCGTCGCCACATACTCATACCGGGCTCATGAAACATTACCAGACCATGGCTTCACGCGTTTGTTGGTTCGGAGCTCATATCTCACATCTCCCGAGCACCAGGCAGCCCCTGAGGATTTAGACATTCCTGCCGAGCGATTAGTCACACCTAATGGAACCCCCGTGCAGGAAGGAGATCGTTCTCCACATTGGGAAGGTGGACGAATCTCTCATTTTATCTGTCCAGCCACACAAGATGCTGCGACGCTTCCTCCATCATTACGGCTACATTTCGATCGTAATGATGTACATGACCCGGCCCCTGCATCTTTGATCACAGCGGCTCGTCATCGTTTTAATGCATTATCGCGCACGCTCTTCAATGCTGGCACACAGGCTTTACGAGCCATGGCGTCACAAGCAGAAGAAATACAAAAACCACCCCAGCCAGATCCCGATCTTGATTTGCCTGATCGCGCCCAACGGCCTGGATTTTTCTATGAAAGAATGCGCCCATCACGCAAGGATCAGCTGCTGCTCGTCCCACAAGCAGCGCCTCCCTATGGGATTACACGGGCTTTCCTTCTGCGTTCAGCAGAAGGCTCCTTGTTAGAAGCCGATCCTGCAGGATCTCATCGACCTGTGATCGCCTTTATACAAGAGCAAAATCCGCGACTTCTTTCATTAGTCGCCCGTGATGAGCACGACCTTACTCTGGGAGATATCCCCTGCCCTTATGGCATGGCTACAGTGCTGTCGCGGCGCACCCATCGTCTAGAAATCTTCTCTCTTCCCGAAGAGGCAGGACATGGCGAAACGCTTTTTGAAGCCGTTCCTCTACCAGACATGGTACCACCTGATTTTCTCCCTTTACCGCCTCTAGATTGTCGGCAAGGCCTCAGCCTTAATGGCTTACTGACATGGCTAGAAACACATCCTGAGGCACGCCCTCAAGATATACAGCGCACTCTCTGCCTTCTTCTTCATGAAGAGGCATTGCAACTCGGCCAGAATATTCCCGAGTTGATCCCTTTTTTACCGTAACAAGAAGATCATAGGTGCAACACGACAGATGACCGAAACATACTACCTTTCGGGCATCTGCCGGTGCACATGACAAGACACGCCTACGACCTGTACACTGATAGGGCTGTAATGACATGTGCCCTAAGAAACAAAAGTCTCACTCAGCACAGAACGATCCTGCCTACGTAAACAACCAAATTTTGAGACATAAAAAATATAAAAGGCACTCTCTACGCGCCTTAGCTCAATCAGAGCACTCCTGAACGCCACGCGATAAGCGCAACAGCGTCGAATCCCACAAGCAATAATGCTCCGATTACCATTCCAGTCACCACAGCTTTCGTTGTGCCCTGTCGTGTAAAATTTTCGGGGGTATCTGTGAGACGAGCAAGACTGGTACGTAAAGCGCTAAGCTCTTCCTCTCGGGCACGCTCTTCTTCACGTTTTTCCCAGTATTGAGCGCTTTCTTGGCGAATATACCGCCCAGCTTCTAAGGGAGATGCAAAAGCATGATCAACAATATGCTGAGCAATCGTACCACGCTGCTCTTCAATACGCAGCTCTGTTTCATCCGAATCATGCTGAAACGCCAAAAGTCGGCATGCCTGAGAAAACGCTAGTGTTTTCAACACAGTTACATCCTCAAGCGTCGCTATAGACCCCTCAGCAGCAACCAACAACACAATGTCCTCTTCTGCATGATGGATATGCCGAGCGAGTCGAGCCGCATCATCAATAGGAAGAGCCAAACGATGCACCGCTTCTGGACGCCAAAAACCACCAAAATGGCGGCATAAACCTTCTAATGATTGAGCCGAAACCCCAACACCAATAACCAAAAGCGTCGCATCCCCACGACATGGAAAGGCATGACGCCCAGATGGAAGGTCTCGCAATAAGGTTTGAACCGTATGAGCAGGGGGAGAATTGAGGCGCATACCGTGCTCGTGAGCACATAATGTAAGCACTTCTAAACGTGCAACCAGATGATCTCGCACCAAACGCGCCCGCATAAACCCGGTTGCACGCACGAGATCTCTTGGGCGAAGGCCGCTTTCATCCAGTACTGAAAGCGGCACCTCAAGGCGGATTTCAACCCCGCCTTGTTGGTCGATAAGAGGAAGCGATTCATGACGGCGCCACGTATCAGGCGGCACCTCGCCTAAACGACCAATAACGGTTAAAGGAATACTCCACTCATCAAAACGCGCACAAATGTCATTCAAACGTCGATCAAACAAGGCCTGAAATCGTGCCGGTGTCACGACCGCGAGAGACTTAACGTCTCTCGCTTCTATCGAAGAAGGCCGCGAACGTTTTGAAAAAGCTTCCATACCCCTCTTGATAGCATCAGCACTTAACGCTCGCTACTATCCCCAATCGGCGTGTTCCGATGATGGAAGAGGGCGGCAACGGCAATGATACTAAGAGCCACGATCCCAATCCCAGCTTCAAGACGCGTTTCCGGCATCCACGCCATAGCAACGACGATACATGCGAAAAGAACGCAAGCAAGATAGGGAGCAAAATGCCCTTCTGGATTGCTCTTAATCCGTGCTGCAACAATGAGGAAGTTATTAAACAACATCAGCACACCCGTCAGACTCAGCATAACAAAATACACTTCATCATGAGACAAGGTCGATGCGAGGACAACGAGCACACCACCAATGAAGCAAGCGACCACAGCACGGCGAGGAAGCTGGCTTTTTTGATCAACCTTCAAGAAGAATTTTGGCCCATCACCGCGCTCTGACATCTCAAAAAGAATACGAGACGTTACATAAAGAGCGGAATTGAGTGAAGACAGAACCGCTGTCAGGATCACGATCCATACAAACTCACCGGCAAAAGGAATACCAACTTGGTGTAACACATCAAGGAATGGAGAATTCCCCGCATTCAGCGTTGTCCATGGACGCATGACCAGCACAAGAGCGATCGAGACAAGGAAGAAGCCCGCAATACGTACAGCGATCGTACGTGTAATGCGCACAATATTCCCATCTGGATCATCCGACTCAAGAGCAGCAACCGTCACAATCTCACTGCCATTCATGGAGAAGAAGATAGTTGGCACAACAGCCAAAACGGCTAGCCAGCCTTTAGGAACTAATCCGCCAAAATCAAAGAGATTATGATGAATCGGTACAGCATGCCCTAAGCCCAAGGCTCCCCGGATAATGACCCAAAGTGCAATAGCAACGAAAACACCAATCGCGATCAATTTGATCAGTGAGAACCAATATTCAAACTCGCCATACCCTTTAACAGACATCAAGTTAATGGCTGTCATAACCGCCAAAACAATAATTTCTAGCGTCACAACAGGAATGGCAATGCCATAGGGCGACAAGAAGTCGTGGATCATATTAGCGCCAAACAGCACCTCTGCACCCAAGACAACAACCCATGTCAGCCAGTATGCCCAACCCGCTAGAAAGCCAATACGCTCTCCAAGATGAGTGCGAATTTGGGTCATGAACGACCCACTCTCACGACCGCCCTGTAGAGCAAGATCGCGAATAGACAAATTGATCAAATAGACCAACAAGCCGGAAATAATATAGGATATGAAAACGGCAGGACCCGTCTTCAGAATAGCAGCAGCCGCTCCAATAAAGAAGCCTGCCCCTACCATCCCTCCTAAAGAGATCATCAAAATGTGACGAGCGCTTAGCGATGACGCCAGCTTTTCTTGATTCGCCATAGCATCTTCCTTTTTCCTCTATTCCGGAAAAATATAGCAGCTATGCGCGCAACACATGAAGTGGGTTGACGGCGCAAATCTGCTCCGTCCTCCAAAATCTACCCTAAATAACCGGCCAGAGCCTGAAGGTCGGTATCAATCAGAAATCAATATCCTCTGAATGCGGCAAAAACTGCCTCATACGTCTCGGGCTTAAAGCCGACCCACACACCACTTTCAGTAGTAACGACAGGACGGCGTATCACCGTAGGGTTAACCAACATCAAATGTATAGCCTTCCCTTCGTTAAGGCTTTGCTTGTCCTCCTCCGGCAACTGACGAAAAGTCATGCTCGAACGATTAAGAAGCTTTTCCCATCCTACTAATCTGATCCATCTTGTCAAAATTTCTTGATCGAAACCATCTTTCCTAAGATCGTGGAAACAATACGCGACATGATGGTCATCAAGCCATTGCATGGATTTTTTAACGGTAGAACAGTTTCGAATCCCGTAAAGGGTTACAGTACAGCCCATGAAACCTTTTCTTTCGAAGAGACACAGCACAACACAGTACTCTCTCTCCCGGTACGACCCGCAGGTTTGTTTTGACCATATTGGAACACAGAACCCCTTCTTTGTAAGGCTCTAGCCGAACAAAGCTAGAATAATGATAACGTGATCGTATCACGTGCCAAAGAAGAAGAACGGTCAGTTGTTACAAAAGCGCAGGGTGACCGCCACCCCACATAAATCCTTAAACCATATACCACGCGTAACATGTGATGATATGGTGCTGCTGGCGAGGATTGAACTCGCGACCTCTCCCTTACCAAGGGAGTGCTCTACCACTGAGCTACAGCAGCATGTGTTCCTTGGCGGGCTTCCTAGCCTGTTCTAGCCCGCCATGCAAGCCCCTTAATCATCACGATACACTTTTTCGTGTCTTTCATGACGCTCTTGAGCCTCTAACGACAGGGTCGCAATCGGACGCGCTTCAAGTCGCTGCAACCCAATTGGTTCACCAGTTTCTTCGCAGAAACCATAGCTCCCGTCTTCTATACGAGCGAGCGCCATATCAATTTTTACAATCAGTTTACGAGCACGATCTCGCGTACGGAGCTCAAAAGCGCGATCTGTCTCGACCGTCGCACGATCCGTCATATCGGCTTCGTGAATACCGCCTTCTGAAAGGCTTGCTAATGTATCACCCGCTTCTCTCAGCAGCTCGCCTCGCCAGTGCAGAAGCTTCTGGCGAAAATACTCCAGCTGCCGTTCATTCATGAATTCTTCACTATCGGATGGACGATAATCTGGCGAAAGCGTGATCATGCGCAATTCCCTGTCCTGGACGCATCACCATCACCTCACCGCTCTACCATTGAACGATACAAGAGAAGGTGATCGGTTGGATGTATATCGTCCCACATCCTTTTCGCCAAGGGCTTTACCGCCAATTAGGGCGCAAAAATCATGGTAAAAAACCGAGGATTGGTCAACCACACTCTAATTTTGTGCTAATAAGCGCCTGCTGGCACGCACACGAACCACGCGGCGGCGTTCCATATCCAACACCTCAAACAGCCATCCTGAAAAGACAACCTTATCACCTTTAGCCGGTACGCGTCTGAGCAATGCCATAATCGCCCCCCCAAGGGTGTGATAGGTCGCCGAGTCAGGTAATGGTGGAATATCCAGCTTAGACGATACCTCATCAGCTGGCATAACCCCGTCTAACACATACTCCTCCACGCCTTCTTCACGCCTTAGCGGCTGAAGGGGCACAGATTCTGTGCTATCATCCCCAATAATAGCCTCAAATACGTCTGAAGGCGTCACAATCCCTTCAAAAGACCCATACTCATCCAGCACAAAGACAATACCTAAAGAGATCCCCTTCAGGCGCTCAATCATTCCTTGAGCGGTTAAACTATCTGGAATAACGGGCGGAGTTCTCAACACGGCATCAATCGCCACAGGGAGACCTAATAAAAGGCGATCCATAATGTCTTTGGCTAGAATAACCCCAACGGGATGATCCACGTCGCCATCACACACCACGATCCGCCCATAAGAAGACTGACGCAGTTTGCGCACAATGGTCTCTTGAGAAGCGCGACGGTCGATCCAGAAAAGATCATTCCGCGGCGTCATAATGGCCCGCACCGGACGGTCTGCTAGACGAAGCAAACGCTCAATAATGGCCCGCTCCTCTGTTTCCAAAATACCGGCACGCATCCCTTCGGCCAAGACAGCACGTAGTTCCTCTTCTGTCACACTTTCACGCGCTAAAGGGCCAATCCCCATCAACCGTAAAACACATGAGGACGCTTGGCTAAGAAGCCAAACGATCGGCTTGGTTGCCCACGCTAAAACAAGCAAAAAGCGGGACAAACGAATCGCGATCGCTTCAGGGCGCTGCAAAGCGATCTGCTTTGGCACCAACTCCCCAAATACCAGCATGGCACAGGTAATCAGCGCAACAACAAGGCCTATGGAAAGCTCATCAGCAAAAGGCCGCAATAGCCCAATGGTGCTAATCCAACGGCGCACATGGTCTTCAATTTGGCTTCCCCCAAACGCCCCCTCCACAATGGAGACTAAGGTCATGCCAATTTGCACTGTAGGAAGAAAATTATGAGGCCGTTCAGCTAACTTTAAAGCCTGCTCAGCACCGGGAACACCCGCACGCGACAGATGAAGCAAACGCGGTTTTTTAGCGGATATTAAAGCCAATTCCCCCGTGGCAAAAACACCGTTGAGAACAATTAGGAGAATGACCGTAAGTAATGGAATGACCATGGATGGGAAGCCTAGCAGATAAAGTGATCATACACCTTATCTGCTCGCTTATACGCTCCTTTTATTCCGCTGCAGAAGACTTCTGAGATTCAACATCCTTACCATTGACCCGCACACGTGGCCCACGGCTTGGCTTGCCCTTTGTTTCCAAACGTTCCATCTGCTCAGCAACTTGGGCGTCATACCCGTATTCTGCTGGACGCTGATGAGCCAAAGAAATTTCTGGAACCATCGGCTTCTCAGTTTCTGGCCCTTTAAGAGCCACCTTGATAAAGTGCCAAGGACGTTTCACGGCATCCATCACAGCGGTTGCTTCGTAACCTGAGTGCACCATGCAGTCAGCGCATTTTTCGTAAGCACCTGTGCCATAGTCATCCCAAGCTGTGTCTTCCATCAGCTCCTTAAAGGTCTTCGCGTAACCTTCACCGAGCAAATAGCAAGGACGTTGCCATCCAAAGACAGTGCGCAATGGTTTCCCCCAGGGGGTGCATTTGTAATTCTCATTCCCCGCCAAGAAGTTGAGGAAAAGCGGAGACTGCGTAAAGCGCCACTTCTTCCCTTTCCCGTAACGGAAAATATCACGGAATAACGTCTTGGTTTTCTGACGGTTTAAGAAATGCTCTTGGTCAGGTGCGCGCTCGTACGCATAACCCGGGGCCGTCATGACACCATCAACGCCCATTTCCATCACTGAGTCGAAGAAGTCAGCCGCTTTTTTGGGATCAACGCCGTCGAAGAATGTGCAGTTAATGGAAACGCGGAAGCCTTTCGATTTCGCCAAACGAATCGCAGCAGCGGCGCGCTCATACACACCATCTTGGCAGACAGACGAATCATGCATTTGCTGGTCGCCATCCAAATGAACATCCCATGAGAAAAATGGAGAAGGCTTATAATCCTTCAGTTTTTTCTCAAGAAGCAGCGCATTCGTGCACAGATAAACGTATTTTTTACGCGCAACCAGCCCTTCTACAATCTGGGGCATTTCTTTGTGCAGCAGCGGCTCCCCACCGGCAATGGCAATAATAGGAGCACCCGCTTCAGCGTCAGCATCCAAACATTCTTGCAAGCTCATACGCTGGTTAAGAATTTTTGCTGGATAATCAATTTTACCACAGCCCGCGCAAGCCAGATTGCAGCGGAACAGCGGCTCAAGCATCAACACGAGCGGGTAACGCTTACGCCCTGTCAGATGCTGCTTGAGAACGTACCGTCCAACTCGGACAGCCTGCATTAAGGGTACGGCCATTATAATCCTCTGATCACTCTCTAGGGTTGCACTCCGGCGCACCCCGGATCTTTATGCTTAACCTCACGTAACGACCGAGCGGGAAAATCGCACCTCCAGTCACATTCCCCAGCACTCGCTGAAGCCGGACCAGGTGCAGCCACGCGTCACCGACTACGGTAAACGCCACGTAATATGGAGATGCTATACAATCTCGAGGATCGGTCCTTCAATGTCTTATCGCCATATTCTTGCAATAACTGTATCATATCCAACACAGCCCTAGACGTTACTGCCCTTTAGGAGCAGCTTAGTGAGGAGAACCCCTTGCGAAAAATCCTACTTAGGAGGAAGAGCATGTGCATGATTCGTTGTTTAATGACTGACACTATCCGTTCAACCCTACTTGCTAGTAGCCTTTTGGTGGCAGCAAGCGTGCCATTTTACCTGACCGCACCTCACGCAGAAGCCGCGGCCACTGTGAACGACGCAGCACCGAACGTCGCTGTACAGACGCTTTATGACGCTCTGCAACGCGCCCAATCTCGTGCAGGCATTCCAGAACGACGCGCCATCATCGCTCCAGCTGTTGACCAAGCCTTTGATCTCAACGCCATTCTGCGTCGCTCTATTGGCTTACGCTACGATCGTTTGAGTGATGGGGAGCGCACCCAGCTTCTCGGAGCCTTCCGGACATTCACAATCGCACGCTATGCAGCAACCTTTAAGCCTGGCTCGGAAGCTGCTTTTTCCGTTACGGCCGCCACAGACCCCAACCCAACGGGTGGTGTCATTCTCCACACCTCTCTCCGCGGGAAATCAGACCCAGCAAGCGAAGCAACGCCCATCGACTATGTGATGACGCAAACCCCGCAAGGTTGGCGCATTACAGACGTTCTCCTTGACGGGCATATTAGTCAAGTAGGGGCTCAACGCTCTGATTTTAAAACCATTTTCGGACAAGGCGGCGCACGCGGTCTCGCGCAGTCACTAACGACTAAGGCTGATAATTTCCTACATGAATAAAACCATTCACGCCACGCAGCACTGTCTTCTAAAACAAGGCAGTGCTGCTTATCCTCACTTTATAGCGCCTCGTTGCCTTCATAGTTCCAAATCAGGGTAACGTCGCATCATGCTGCCATTTCTTTCGTCTGTATCGTTCATCAGTGGTGCCTTCTCTGTTGCTGGGCAATGTCAGAGCCTTTTGGGCTCTGTTTTGCTTTCCCGCTTTGTGCATCTCCACAACAAAGAAGAACACTCTGCACCATTTAAAACAGACGATCAGGCAGCCTCTTGGCCCAAAATTAGTGTACTCAAACCCCTTCATGGGGACGAACCTCTCCTTGAAGATGCGCTAGAGAGCTTCTTTAGGCAAGATTATCCACAATACGAGCTAGTGTTTGGTGTTCAACGCACTGATGACCCTGCGCTTGCCATTATCGAACGCCTCCGCACGCGTTATCCAGCACAACCTGTTTTTGTTGTATGCGATTCGACCGATCACGGGCCTAACCGTAAAGTGGGTAATCTCATCAACATGCAGCAAGCCTGCCATCATGATGTGTTCGTCATCTCGGACTCCGACATTCATGTTGAGCCTCACTATCTGCGCCATATTGCAACAACCTTGCAGCACTCTGAAACGCAGCTTGTCACGACTCTATACGCAGGTCTCCCGGCCAGTACTCAGCTGGCACGCCTCTTTGGGGCTCATAGCATTAATGCCAATTTTCTTCCCGGCGTGATGATGTCTCGGCTTTTAGGGCGGCAAGATTGTTTAGGCGCCACCATGGCTCTTACCCGTCAACGCCTTGAAGAAGTCGGCGGGTTTACATCTCTTGTCAGCCATATTGCGGACGATTCAGAGTTAGGGAATCGTATTCTCCGTCAAGGGGGGGCCATTACCCTGGCTCCAACCTTGTGCTTGACCACTGTGGCGGAAAATAATTTTCGTGAGCTTATGAGACACGAAATTCGTTGGGGGCGCACTGTGCGCAGCATTGAACCATTCGGTTATGCATGCTCTGCCCTGCAACTCCCCCTCTTTTGGGCCACCGTCTGTGTCGCCTTCGCCCCGACTTCTCCCCTTTCATGGGGCCTCTTGGTCGGAGGGTGGCTCTTGCGCGGATTCACAACGCATCATACAGCCCGTTTGACGAAATGCTCTCTTCCCGGCATTTTCCCCTATCTCGTTTTCCGTGATTGGCTTTCTGCCGCTGTAATGCTTGCGAGTGCGTGCGGCTCACGCGTTGCATGGCGAGGCCGAACAGTCCATATCACTCGGAAAACAACGCACACATCGTCGCGTCGTCACACACACACCACACCCGACCCTTCCTCTCCGACCGTCAACGGACCCGGCGTCGACAGGTCAGACATCAACAGGAGCGTCCGATCATGATGAGAACTCTTTTCCTTCAGCCCCCTTCCTTTGATGGATTCGATGGCGGGGCGGGGTCACGTTATCAAGCTAAACGTGAGATTCGCTCTTTCTGGTATCCAACATGGCTCGCACAGCCTGCGGCACTCGTTCCAGGTTCTCGTCTCATTGACGCTCCACCGGCCAAGATGGGCATGGGACCCATTTTAGAGGATGTGAAAAATCGTGATCTGGTGATCATGCACACCTCCACACCGTCGTTTAACTCCGACGTGCGCGTTGCGCGCATGCTCAAGGACGTTAATCCTAAGCTTAAAATTGGGATGGTCGGCGCAAAAGTGGCCGTACAGCCCAATGAAAGCCTCGCCCAAGGTGAGCCCATTGATTTTGTGGCACGCAATGAATTTGACTTCACCATCAAAGACATTGCTGAAGGTAAGCCGTTTGCTGAAGTGGACGGAATTACATGGCGCAACGACGATGGCGAGATCATCACCAATAAGGATCGTGAGATCATTGAGGATATGGACTGCCTGCCCTTCGTGACAGAAGTCTATAAGCGTGACCTCAAGATTGAAGACTACTTCATCGGCTATCTCAAACACCCCTATATTTCCATCTATACAGGGCGTGGTTGTAAGTCACGATGCTCTTTCTGCCTGTGGCCGCAAACGGTTGGTGGGCACCGTTACCGTACGCGCAGCCCAGAGCATGTCGCAGCAGAAATTCGCCTCGCGAAGCAATATTTCCCGCAGGTCAAAGAATTCTTCTTCGATGATGACACCTTCACCGATGACCTCCCACGTGCAGAAGCTATTGCTCGTGAGCTTGGGAAGATGAACATCACATGGTCTTGTAACGCAAAAGCCAATGTGCCTTACAAGACTCTGAAAATTTTGCGCGATAACGGGCTACGCCTTCTATTGGTCGGGTATGAAAGCGGCAATCAGCAGATCCTTCACAACATTAAGAAGGGGATGCGCATTGAGGTTGCTCGCGAGTTTACCGAAAATTGCCGTAAGCTCGGGATCAAGATTCACGGAACCTTCATTGTTGGCCTTCCGGGGGAAACCAAGGAAACGATTCGCGAATCGATCAACTTTGCTAAAGAGATCAACCCACATACCCTTCAGGTTTCTCTCGCAGCACCTTATCCGGGCACGTTGCTTCACAAGCAAGCAACAGAAAATGGCTGGTTTAATGAATCTGAAGCTGAGTTGATTGATGATGACGGTGTGCAGATCGCCCCGCTGCATTATCCTCACCTCTCCCATGAAGAAATCTTCAAGAGTGTTGAGACATTCTACCGGGAGTTCTATTTCCGCCCATCTAAGATTCTCTCCATCCTCAATGAGATGATCCGTGATCCGCAGATGATGAAACGCCGCTTGCGTGAAGGTGTGGAATTCTTCCAGTTCCTCCGCCAACGTCACACATCCTAACAGGCGCGGCGTCTTCACGTTTCACCATGATAAAAGGGGGATGGCCGTGGGGCCTCCCCCTTTTTTTAGCGCTTTGATAAATGAGATTTTTAATGGCTTCTTCTCCTCTCTCTCCCCGCCGCGCCATCATTTCAGCCGATGATTTCGGTATGAGCTATGAAGTTAACGAAGCCATTGAGCGTGCTCATCGTGACGGTGTACTCACCACGACCAGCCTCATGGTTGCAGCACCCGCTGCTGAAGATGCTCTTAGGCGGGCACGCCGCCTTCCCTCACTCAAGGTCGGTCTGCACCTTGTCACGATTGAAGGGGATTCAGTCTTGAAGCTTCCCGCCATTACCGATGACGATGGATGGTTCGGCTGCGATCAGCTCAAGCTCGGGGTGGAGTATTTCTTCTCTCCACGCGCACGGTCTGCCATGAAACGCGAGATTGAAGCACAATTCCGCGCCTTTTCACGTACGGGGCTCATCCTTGATCACGCGAATGCTCATAAGCATATGCACCTCCACCCCACTATTGGGCGGATGCTGATTGAAACAGGACAGGCGCATGGCCTTAAAGCGGTGCGTACCCCTGCTGAACCCGCCGCACCGTTAGGCCTACACGCTTCTTTAGGAGATCGCGCCCTCTGGTACTGGACATACCTGCTCCGTGCCCAACTTCGACGCGCTCACATGAAGACGAATGATTCGTGCTTTGGATTGCGTTGGTCTGGCCATATGACCCCACAACGCATCCAAAGCCTCATTCCCCGCCTTCCTGCCGGGGTGAGTGAAATTTACTTTCACCCCGCAACCGCACAAAATGCCTCAATGGCAACACTCATGCCCGGCTATGATCAGGAAGGAGAACTGGCCGCATTGCTCGCCCCCCAAACGCAGGAACTTCTTGAGCAACACGGCATTCAGCCCATCAGCTGGAGTGACCTTTAAACGCTCAGGTCAAAAGCCTCATCGGGACGAGCCCCTAGGCGAGTAATCACCGCGCCTGCTGCTTTATTACCGAGATCTACACATTCTGTCAGCGTTTTGTCACGGCTATAACCCGCAAGGAACCCCGCCGCAAACGCATCGCCCGCTCCCGTCGTGTCAACAACATTCACCGGCTGTGTAGGCACGTCGTGACGCTCCTGCCCCGTTTGCACAACGGCACCATCAGCACCTCGTGTTACCACCACCTGCGCCACATCTTGAGCCGCACGCTTAAGCGCCTCATCAAAAGATTCAGTTTCATAAAGGGCTAGAATTTCAGCTTCATTCGCAAAAAGAATATCAATCGATTCTTTTACCAAACGACGGAATGCTGCGTGGTGACGCTGAATGCAAAAACTATCAGACAGCGTTAAGGCTGTTTTACGCCCGGCTTTATGCGCAAGCTCTGCCGCACGATAAAACGCTTCTTGTGCATGTGGACGATCAAAGAGATACCCTTCCAGATACGTCACAGCAGACTGAGCGACAATCTCTTCCTGCACATCGCTCGGTGTGAATTCAACGCAAGCTCCCAGATAGGTAAACATGGTGCGCTGCCCATCAGGCGTCACCAACACAATGCAACGCGCTGTTGGAATCACCTCTTGCCCATCCGTTTTTTTCAGCGGATGAGACGGGAAGGCAATGCTCTGTGCGTGCATATCACGGGTGAAATCATCACCAGCTTGGTCATCTGCGACCTTGCCCAAATAAGCTGTCTGAGTTCCCATACGCGCGGCAACAACAGCCGTATTGGCAGCAGACCCCCCACCGGATACATGCTCAATAGACACGCGCTGTTGAATTTTCCCCATCGTCTCTGTGTCGATGAGCGTCATACTGCCAGCTGTTGCCCCGAGCTCTGTGATAACGTTCGTATCAACAGAAGCCAGCATATCAACAATGGCATTACCTACACATAAAAGATCATAACGTGCTGGTTGAGCAGGATGAGACATAAGCGTTCCACTTTATCTGATAGAATAAGGAATAAGCCGCACCATACCGCCCCCATCGGCCAAATCAACGGATAAGGGACGAATGAACCGAAAAGATCACCATAAGCTCGGAAAAACTCTTTTCTCTCACGAGAGTCGCTTGTCGAACACTATAAGACGCGTATAAGATTTTCTTCACCTATCCTGTTTATAAATGAGTATATTCATTACCTTATCAGGATATCACTCTGAATCTCGTCCATATTCTTTCCATTACCCCTTGATTATGGGGGACATATAGCGAGGTAGCCTTGCTTACACCTTCTGCTCAGAACGATAGCTCTACGTCCCACAGTTCTGGGGACTCCACCCCGCAACACCCTACGACCCCACAGAGCCCAGGCTCCCTACGAAATGCTAGAGATAATATGTCCCTCTCGACATCCCGCTCTCCGTCCTTAGCGGCACGTGCTCGTCAACGTCCGTCCGACATCCACCATGATGGACGCCCTAAGCATAATTTCTCCCGCACGCTTGTCATTCATCGTGGCATCCATATTCAAGGGGTCGTCCAAGATGTTGAGAAACTGGTCGTGGAAGGGACGATGGAAACCGATCATTTAACAGCCAAAGAACTCGTCATCGCGCATGGTGGCCGCTTCCAAGGCACAGCTGATATTGAAGTCGCTGAAATTTCCGGAATTCTTGACGGAGAACTCACCGCAAAAGCGAGCCTACAAGTCTGTGCAACGGGACGCCTCAACGGCAATGCGGCCTGTCGTCGTCTTCAGGTCGAAGATGGGGGTGAGATCAGCGGAAAGATTGAAATGCTCTCAACCATTCCTCAAACTAAAGTCTCTCAAGAAGATGAGACTAACGATGAGCACGAAAGTCAGGAGTAATTAAAAAAGCCGCCTTTGAAAGGGCGGCTTTTCCGTCATACTGCTCTAAACTTACGTCTAATGGCGTCGATCGCGAATCTTTACATACGCGACAGCCGCATGCTCTGCACAATAAGGCTTACCTGGTAAAGGCGTTGCCCCACAAAAGTGAAACCCCGGCATGCCTGGATCACCATGTGGCCACTGACACGATGGCCCCCGGCGCGTTGAGCGATCCATCGCTTCCCGTACACGACGAGGCGGCGCCATCTTCCGTGGCGGTGCAACCGGACGTGTCGGCTCTGCCGGTGCTGTCGTTGTCCGTGATGCAGGGGACTTTGTAGAAGAAGCAGCCTCTTTCTCACCCGACGCAGCTGCTGGGGAGGGAGGTGCTTCCTTCACAGCAGAGGTTTTTTTCTCCGCAGAAGACGAAGCACTCTTTCCACCTTCTAAAGGCAAGCTCGCGGTTTCGTCCGTTGTTTTCTTTTTACGTGACGTTGTACTGCGCTTCCGCGGAGGTGTGCTCCCATCCTCTGAAGAACGATTGCGAATAGGCGACGGACGGGGAGGAAGCTCCAGACGATGCGCCTTTCCAACAACAGCATTCTTCGTGATGGAAAGCTGGCGGCCAATCTCAGCCGTTGATAACCCCTGACTCCACAAATCCCGAAGTCTGGCGATCAGTTCCTCTGTCCATTCCATAGCCTTCGGCTCCTCTCCCACTTAATGATTGATCTCACAATGATCGCACATCGTAAGATATCGTCCTATAATACCACAAAGCAGGCCCTATATCTGTTAACACATTGATACCTGCTCTTTTAAAAACGCGTTACGATGTTTCCTCTACATGAAGCTTCCCCTCACAGATAGAGAGAGAAACCTCTCCGGCAAGAAGAGAAAGGGCTTCTTTTCCAAAAACATCGCGGCGCCAACCATGGAGAACAGGCAGTTCCGTCTCTCCAAGCGCTAAACGCTCTAATTCATCACTCGTGGCCACCAAGCGAGCTGCCACACGATGTGTTTCACAACGCGCACTCAGTAACACCTTCAAAAGCGCCACAACACCCTGAGCAGGACGTGGGCGTTCTGAGCGTTTTTTATACGGCACCGCTGGAAGATCATCCTCAGGGACAGACTCGCCAATCTCAATAGCCTCAAGAAGTTCGTGGCCTAACGCACCAGCGGCAAACTCTGCACTAACGCCACGAATGCGCGCCAAAGCCTTCGCATGCCGAGGCTTAACAGCGGCGATTTCCAACAAGCTTTCATCCCGCACCAAACGCTGGCGTGGCATATCCACGCGCTGAGCCGCCAGTTCACGCCATGCAGCGAGCTCACGCAAAATCGCAAGAACACGGCGATTATGCGTACGAGCCTTAAGCTTCTCCCACAAACGGCGTGGATCGGGACGAAAAGTCTTTTCCTCGCTCAAAATGGCTTGCTCAGCTTCCACCCAATGCACGCGTTCCTGCGCTTTGAGTTGGTCACGCAGCTGACGATACACATCGCGCAGATGCGTGACATCGGCACTGGCATAAGAAATTTGTGCAGGAGTTAAAGGCCGAGCTGCCCAATCGCTAAAGCGATGGGTTTTATCAATAGATTGTCCCGTGATTGACCCAACGAGACTGTCATAACCAACCTGCTCGCCAAACCCAGCAACCATCGCGGCAATTTGCGTGTCAAACACATTAACTGGCAAACGCCCAAAAAGATGAAGAAAAATTTCCAGATCCTGCCGTGCCGCGTGGAACACTTTCGTACAGGTCGGCTCAGCCAAAAGCGCTGCTAAAGGCGCTAGATCAATACCAGGAGCGCACGCATCAATAATCGCGACGTCCTCTTCACCCCCTAACTGCACCAAGCACAGCTTAGGCCAGTAGGTTTTCTCACGCACAAACTCAGTATCAATCGTCACAAAAGATTCATGACGAAGCTTCTCACATAAAGACGCAACGGCCTCTGATGTGGTGATCATAACAGGGGCAGGGAAAGCAGGACGTTTTGACATAGCTCTTCTTCTACACTGTCATGGCCCATCTGACCACGCTCTCCTCTCTTCGATCCTCACAGAATCTTGAGAAAAAGACAGCTCCCGCAGAAGAAAATCTCCTACCTCCCCGAATAAAAGCCCCAACGCATGTGCCCATTGGTCTCATAGGCTGTGCGTCATACCTCTTTTATGCGCAGTTTTTATCAATCCATGCTTTAAGCTGGCTTTTGGGCAGAGCCCCAGTTTGTTGAGCAACCAAATTACCATCCTTGAAGAGCATCATTGTCGGAATGCTGCGCACGCCAAACTTAGTTGGCGTTTCAGGGTTCGCATCGATATCTACCTTAGCAACCCGCACACGCCCCTTATACTCTGCGCCAATTTCTTCAAGCGCAGGTGCTACCATTTTGCAGGGACCGCACCATTCTGCCCAGAAATCCACCAGAACATACCCGTCAGCTTTTAAAACATCTGCTTCAAAACCCTGATCGGTCACCGCAACGGTATTCTCACTCATTACAACCATCCTTTTCAATTCAGCGTCTCACGATCTGGTGAGACTTAAAGATATTGGGCTACTTGTAAAAAAGACAACCGCTATAGTCCACTATCCTGTTCACAGAGACGACGGCTCTAGCAAACTACGTGGGAGTTCATCCACTTGTGGCCCTTCTGTCCATACGAGAAAACAGCGAATCTCTTTGTCTGGATAGACCTGCGCCATGACCGCACGATAGGCCGCCATCTGACGCAGATAAGCCGATGGTGTTTGTGCCACCTCACGTGGAGGCCGTCGGCCCGTTTTGTAATCACACAGCCAAACCACGTCATCTTCAAGGCAGAAACGGTCTACTTTCCCCAAAACCACCTGCCCCTCTTGCCCAACAGCTCCTCTCAGCACACCAGAAATAGCCTGCTCTGAGCGACTACGAGAGCCAAAGAGCGGCTCTAAACGTGGCTCATCCAGCACAGCAAGAATTTGCTCGCACAGCTGGTTCACATCCTCTTTTTCCAACTTCCATGCCGGACGTGAAAGCCAATGATAAGCCTTCTTTGCGCGTTCCTGCACCGGCATCTCTGGAAGAAGCTGTAATAACCGATGCACCAGCCGCCCGCGTTGCATCGCCCTTTGGCGGCTTACCGGCCCATTAGTCATAAAAGACCGCTCTTTAGCGTTCCCTTGCACGACATCCAATGGGGAACGTGCCGCAGGAGAAGGCCCAAACTCAGCACCATCCGGACGACTCGGTGTTAGAGGCCGCGCTAACGCATCCTCTTGTGGTGCAGGCTCTGCCTGCCAATCTGGCGCCTGCCCCATCCATGACGGCACTATAGTCGGCGCCTGATGCGGAGTGGATGCTTTTTGGAGAGGAGACGTTTCCGTGCAGCGCTCTTCAAGGGACAAAAGAGAACCTGCCCACCCTCCCTCAAACGCCGCTTCTTGTACATTCTCAAGCTGAGCGAAGCCTTGTCGGCATTGTTCATACCAGCTGGTCTCCCCAACAGAACCACGCGCAGGCTCCCAACCGCAGATAACCAGCATATCGCTCGCACGCGTTAACGCGACGTAAAGCAAGCGATTCTTCTCCCCGCGTGACTGTTCTGCCGCTTCTTGGGTGATTTGTGCGGTTCGCTGCGTGCCCATCTCTTTTTTCCGTGGCACCCAGAGGGGAACATCCATCCCTCCCTCATGAGGCCAGAGCACGTCACGGTCTCTCTCTGTCGTGGATGTCGTATCGGGGAGCACCACTAAACGTGCTTGCAGTCCCTTAGAGCCATGCACGGTCATAATCCGAACCGCATCGACGTCACTTTCCGGCTCGCGACGTGAGGTCGTCTCACTCGCCTCCAGCCATTGCAAAAACCCTTGCAATGACGGCGCGTGCTGCATCTCATAATTCAGCGCAGCGTTCAGCAGTTCATCAACAGGCTCTGCTGCTTCCGGCCCTAAACGAGCTAAAAGACGTGCCCGCCCTCCCTGGGCACCAAGGGCTTGAACCAACAGCTGATAGGGCGTGTCATAATCCACACGACGATAAAGGGCAGACAGATTCTCCCAAGCGGAACGCCATTCTGCCCGTTCAGCATGACGATCGCGCAATAATGACCATAACGATGTTCCCCCTGAGCCAAGCGCTGCCTTTTTTCGGTCATGCGTCGCTAGATCCATCAGGGAATCATCACTCAGCCCACCCAAGGGAGAAGTCAGCACACTAGCCACACTCAGATCATCTTGAGGAAGCAGCAAAGCGGCACAAAGCGTCATCAAGTCCCGCACGGCAACCTGCTCGGTCAAACCAGATCGAATAAAGCTTGCTACGGGAACCTGACGGGTCTTCAACGCACGAATAAAAGCCCGCAAGAAGGTTGAGCGCTTGGGCACCAACACCAAAACATCCCCTGCTCGTAATGGCGGCTTCCCCAGCTGGGGTGCACGACCAATCTGCGTGCTAATCCATTCTGCCAGAGACTCGGCTAAACGCTGCGGTGCGCTACGCTTATCACTATTGCGCAAAGGTGCCCGCCAAGGGCTGCTCTCCTTATCTGTATCAGGGTTTTCACCCCCATCTTTGGAAGGCACTAATGGCCAAAGCTCCACCCGACCTCCTTGACCAGGGCGGGCAGAAACATGCTCTTCCAATGTCTTTGTACCGGCTTCACGCAGTCCGTATGCCGCTATATCCTGCTTAAATACTCCATCCACGACGCTCAAAACAGGGGCCACCGACCGAAAGGACACTTTCAAACTCGGCTCACGCCATAACAGGCCAGCTCTTATCACGCGTCGCGCAAATTCCTTCCGCCATTTATGAAATTGTTCCGGCTCTGCTCCCTGAAAGCTATAGATGGACTGCTTAAAGTCCCCCACCGCGAAGATCGTGCGTGGCCGTGGTGTGTCCTCATGCCGCCCTTCACCAGAGAAGAAATCGCTAGTGAGAGCCCCTGCAATCTCCCATTGCAACGCCGATGTATCTTGCACCTCATCAAGAAGAAGATGGTCAATCCCGCCATCAAGCTTATACATTACCCACGCGGCACCGGGGTCACGCAACAAATCCCGGGTATGGGCAATCAGGTCATTATAATCAACCAAACCACGCTGGGTCTTTTCCTTCTGAAACCGCGACAAGACAGGAACAGAGAGGCCCAACAAAGCCTGATTAACCCGTAAGAGCTGCTGTACACGGATCAGCTCTCGCAACTCTAATTGACGCTGCGCTTCTTGCTCCAACGCTTCCACCAACCCCGGGGCCAGAGGCTGAGCCGCTTTTGCAACAATACTGCCCATTTTACGGGGCGTTCCCTTGTCAGTCAGCAAAAGCCCCAACAACACACCATGTACCCGCTCTTCTACAGGAGTGGCCAGCCAGTCCAAAAGCTGCTGGCCTTTCTTCCGCCCAGCGTCTGACATTTTGGGCCATGCTGCGTTGAGCCCTTCCCGAATCGCCTCCTCATTAGGCAAGCGCACAGCCTCACACTCGACCGTCTCTGCGTCTTCATCACCAGCCTTGAGCAAACGACGATACGCCGCCATCACTTGCTGTGGACGTTGGTTCCATAGCGTCACAAGCGGCTGAAGGCGCGCGATCTTCTCATTAAACCCGGTGACACGCTCCACGACATCACTAAAAGTTGCGACACTCGCAAGGCCCTGCGCATGCGCCGGGTGCAGGCTAAGCTCTTGCTCCAACGCCTGACGGAGAGCAAGAGCGCTGTCAGTTTCTTCCATCAACGCAAAATGCGGGTCTAGTGCTGCTTCTAACGGGAAACGCCTGAGCAAGGACTGACAGAACGCATGGATCGTCTCCACGCGCAACCCACCGGGAAGATCCAACACTTTAAGGAACAAACTCCGGGCTCGCGCTCGTGTATGCTCTGTATCGGGGACATCCAGTGCCCGTAATTCTTGCCCCAGCTTTTCTGGCTCCAACGACACCCAACGCCCGAGCCGGTCTTGCAGACGGTTCGCCATCTCTGCCGCTGCCGCCTTCGTGTAGGTCAGGCACAAAATACGCGCCGGATCGGAGCCTTCTAGCAGTACGCGCTCGCCCTCTGGAGTGATGTCCTCCAGCGGCAACATCAAACGCAAAAGCCGGTCAATAAGCAGCTTCGTCTTCCCAGAGCCTGCTGAAGCTGACACAAAAACAGACGCCCGCGGGTCAGACGCTTCCCGCTGCACCTTATCAGCTTGTGCAATGGCCTCCTGCTGGCGGCGTTGTGTTGCTGTCAGGCTTTGGCTCATGCGTCATCCTCCGTCGCTGACAAGCGCCATTCATCTACACGGGCAAGCTGTGCATAGTCGGTGTATCGCGGCACATGCCCGGCCCAAGGTTGAGAGCGATAAGGCCGCGACGGCGTGTCATAGTCCGTCAGCAAAGCCCGTAACTGCTCTAAGGCCCCTTCAACAAGCTCTGATAAATTCACCTTACTTTTCGAAGAGGGAACTTCTTTCACTTCTCCCGGCGTTACCCCACCGCTTAGTTTCCAGTAGAGAAGTTGCGTTACCTGCGCAGGAGGCAGTGACTCAAACGCCCCTCGCCCTAACAAAGCAGCCTCAAGCACCATTTGGGAAGCCCAACCTAAAACAACATCTGTGCCCGTTGGAGGAGAGCCGGTTTTGTAATCATACACGCGTGCTGTCATCTCTTCTCCTCCATCGCCTGGCTCCAGATCAATACGGTCTGCACGTCCAGCAACAGTGAACGAACCTCCAGGAAGATCAGGGAAACGATACTGCGTCGTCACTTCAGTATGAGACGTGACAGACACCTCCCCCTGACAACGCCCTTCTTCTTGTTGCGCTACCCAATCCGCAATACGAGCTAAACGCGGGCGCCACCAAGCCTGAAGCGCCGGACGAATCGCCACCTCTTCCAACACCTCATCGCACAAACTGCGCAAAATAGGCGCTGCCTTCTGAGGCCATGCCTTAGGATAACGGCGGAACATACGCTCCAACGCGCTATGGACGATCATCCCATAATCGGCATGCTCCACCCCTTCTTCCAAAGGAGAGAGCGCTTTAAGGCGTAAGACATAGCGGGCATAAATCGCATATGGATCTGTTTTGAGGGTATCAATCGCCGTAATACTCAAACGCCGTGGCCGGAGAGCCAAAGGCGGGCAAGGTTCTGGCGGAGAAACCGGACAAGCGTCTCCTGCGGGCTGATCCAGCTGCTCTTGCCAAAAAAGAGCGGGATGATCCGGCAGAACCACACCGTCTCCCCGCCCGGCTAAAAACGCCAAAAGCCGTACCAACCAGCGTGCCGGCACAGCTGGGCCGCCCTCTCGCCGCTGCGACCGTGACAAGATGACATTATCCGCAGCTAACGCCGCCATCGCAAAGTCATGCGCACTCGCGCCAATCTGCCGCTCAGGTGAGAAGAGCCCAACACGCTGGCGCATAGGGCGGCTCATCCACGGCCCGGAATCCGGCGCGGGTGGCCATACTGTCTCGTTAAGGCCACCTAAGATCACGGTATCAAAGGCCAAAAGGCGCGCCTCCAACACCCCGTAAATAGAGATCCGTGGATGAGCCAGCTCCACCCCTCCTTGATGGCCTCGCAGCCCAGTCAGGGACTTCCCTGCCATCGAAACGGTTAAGAAGCCCTCAAGCGCCCTAACCGGCTGAGGTGGAAGGTCTTTCGTGTAGGTCAGCAGCTCCACAAGATGCTGAGAGAGCATCGCGCCATCATCACCTTGCCACAGTCGCACCCCGGGTGGGTCTGCCTCTTCGGAGCTGCCTTCCCCCTCTACAGAAGCGAGGGTTTGGGCACTCGTAATCAACGCCTCCAGCAGATCCGGTACGGCAACCTTGCCGTCGAGGGACAAAAGCGGCGTAAGAGCGCTCTCCAACCGATCTAAAAACGCCATAAGCGCAACAGCTGGCGATGCATCTTCCTCAGAAGACATCTTATCCTGCAGCGCACCATAATGTTGCACCGCAGCTCGCAGCCCTGCGATACCCGGTGCAGGGGCAGGCCCACGCAGCACGGCGCGCTCGAGAAGGCGCGCTAAAATACGACATTGCCCCGGCGTCATCCCTAACGCCGCAAGCGGATGCTTTAAAACGGACAGTAAGGCAACAGGGGATAGTTCGGCACTAACACAAGCCGCGATCAGCCGTAAGAACACCGCTCCCGGCGTTCTGACCAACGGCTCACCCGCACTATCATCGGCATGGATACCAAAACGCACAAGCTCACTGCGTACACGCTGGGCTAAAGCGCGGTCTGGCGTCACGAGCGCTGCACTTTTCCCCGGTTGAGACGCCACATCACGCAAAATCAAGGCAATGGTTTGTGCTTCTTGCTGTGAATCATCAGCGGTAAGCAAGCTTAGCCCCGCACAGTCTTCTTCTCCCGTGCGTTCTCCCCAACGGGAAATACCTTGCTCAGGCAGCAATACCGTGCGCATCAGTGCCTCTCGCCCTGGACGCTTCGGTACCCCCCATTGTTCAATCTCTGCACGACGAACGCCTACATGGGCCAAAAACTCACGAAACAAAGCTTGAGGATGTGTCTCCGTTAGACTTTCCCATAGGTTTTCAGGAAGTGCGCAATCCACCCCTTGCAAAACCACCACACCACGCGGCAAAGCCGCAACGGCCTCCAGCACCGTAGCGACCCCAGCAGACCCATCGACAAACCCGACAGCCCATACAGGATGTTCCGGCGGGTTCTCCTGCCAAGCCTTCGCCTGTGCGGCCAGCAAAGCCACTTGACGGGCGATCAGGTTACTCAGGCCTTCTTCTGCCAGCCATTGAGGCCAAAAGTCCGTCACAATTTGCAAAAACAACAGCGTCTTTTGCCAATGGTCAGCAAAATCTTCCGCCACGGCATGAGGAAGCCTCTCACTCAACGAGATACCGCAGCGTTCGGCCTCATCCATCAACTCTGCGAGGGCTTGCGCTAATGGCCAGACACGCTCAATCGTGCCGCCATCCTCTTGCCCAGCCCCCATATGAAAGAGCGGGGCCTTAACAATAAGCTGCG
Source organism: Saccharibacter sp. EH611 (assembly GCF_009834765.1). GTDB lineage: Bacteria > Pseudomonadota > Alphaproteobacteria > Acetobacterales > Acetobacteraceae > Saccharibacter. Next base: position 41,387 of record NZ_WVHP01000023.1, read on the forward strand.
CCAGAATAGCCAACCGGCGCGTTGGTTCTACTGCGGGAGCCAGCCCTTCTTCCAACCGCATGGAAAAAAGCGCCTCACCATCCACATCCCCTAAAGCCACGATCGACGGCAGCAAAGCCGCCCGCCCGTCCAACACACGCAAAAACGCTTCCATCAAAGACCGCGCGGCGCGGCGCCCCGGAACGAGGATGGTGCCAACAGTGCCGCTTTCTGTGCCCTCTTTCTCCCCTTGCAGACCAATACGTTCCAGCCAGTTCAACGCCACATGGTCTAAAAAGGGAAGAGACGCAGGGATCGTTGCAATACTCATACCCCAACCCCTTCAAGGCGTTCTGCGTCCCACCCGGTGAGCGTTAAACGCCGCTCTTCTTCGCTCTCACCATAAGCAAGGGTGAGATGAAGAGCATTGGGAGGGAGATGATCTTCCGCACGTTCAGGCCATTCAACCAGCATAATGCCGTCACACGCCTCGTCCCAATCTAGTTCATACAACCCCTCAGGGCCCGACAACCGCCATAAATCATAATGGAAAACAGGCCCAGAAGGTGTGTCATAAGGCTGCACCAATGCAAAACTTGGGCTTGGCACATCCAGCGTGGGGTCTTGCGCAAGGGCCTGCAAAAAAGCCCGGGCAAACGTGCTTTTCCCAGCTCCTAACCCACCCGATAACGCAAAACAGTCCCCTAAACGGGCCCGCTCAGCGAGTTGTTGTGCCAAGCGTGCCGTGTGAGCTGGGGAAGACAGCGTGATGAGCATAGAGACCAACCATTCTTCTCATGGCTTATGAGCCATATCGCGCAAAACATACGGTAAAATACCGCCATGGCGGACATAGGCCAGCTCATCATCAGTATCAACACAACAGGTCAGGCTTACCTGCTGTTGTGCCCCGTCCTCGGAGGTAATCGTCATTGTGATTGTTCCACGTGGAACAACACGCTCCAACCCTTGAAGCGTCACGCGCTCCGTCCCTGTCAGGCCCAACGTGCGGCGTGTCACACCTTGAGGGAAGGTGAGCGGGATAACGCCCATTCCGACGAGATTTGCCCGGTGGATACGCTCAAAGCTCTCGGCAATCACCGCCTTCACACCCAACAAGGCTGGGCCTTTAGCCGCCCAGTCACGTGATGAGCCCATGCCGTAGGCTTTCCCACCAATCACGACGAGCGGAACTGCTCGTTGGCGATAAGTCTCAGACGCCTCGAAAATGCTCATCTGCTCCCCGTCAGGGAAAAGACGCGTCACCCCACCTTCCGTACCGGGGGCACTTTCATTTTTCAGCCGAATATTAGCAAAAGTCCCCCGCATCATCACACGGTCATTCCCACGCCGGGCGCCGTAGGAGTTGAAATCTGCCTCCGCAACGCCTTGCTCCCGCAGATACTGTCCCGCTGGAGACGTCGGGGCAATCGCGCCAGCCGGAGAAATATGATCCGTCGTGATATTATCACCCAACAACGCCAAAATACGCGCATCTGTGATGTCACGCAGCGGCGCACCCTCAGGAGATAAATGCGTGAAATAAGGCGGGTTATGGATATAGGTTGAGCGCTCATCCCACGGATACGTCGCCGTCCCTGTTGCCACCGGGACATTCTGCCAGTCTTTCGTGCCGCGCGTTACTGTCTGGTAACGCTCACGAAAATCCTCACGATGCAACGCAGAACCGAGGAGTTCCGCGATTTCCGCACGACTTGGCCATAAATCAGCAAGCGTGACAGGGTTCTCCTCCCCATCATGCCCCAATACAGCCTGAGTGATGTCTTCATCCATACGCCCCAACAGGGCATACGCCACCACTAATGGAGGAGACGCGAGATAATTCGCCTTCACATAAGGAGAAATCCGGCCCTCAAAGTTCCGATTTCCTGACAGAACAGAGGCAACCACAAGGTCATGCTCTGTAATGGCCTGACAAACCTCCTCCGCCAAAGGCCCGGAATTGCCAATACATGTCGTGCAGCCATAACCAACCGTCTGAAACCCCAGCGCGTCTAAGTCTTCATCCAGTCCGGCACGTTTCAGATAATCCGTCACCACACGAGAGCCCGGCGCCAACGACGTCTTCACCCATGGTTTAGGCATCAGCCCCAATGCTCGCGCTTTCCGCGCCAGAAGTCCCGCCGCCAATAAAAGCTCAGGGTTAGATGTGCTCGTGCAGGACGTGATCGCTGCGATCACGATCGCCCCATCTGTAAGACGGTAGGATTCGCCTGCAACAGGGGCGCTTACATCACCCCGCCTTTCTTTCTGAGCAGCAGTTTCTTGTAAGAAGCGTTCAAAAGCCGCTCCAGCCTCTGTCAGCGCTAACCTGTCTTGTGGACGGCGAGGCCCAGCGATAGAGGGCACAATCTCTGACAAATTAATGGACAACGTATCGGTAAAAGTCGGCTCCGGTGCCTCCGACTCATGCCACAGCCCTTGTTGGCGCTGATAAGCCTCCACCAACGCCACATGCTCTTGGGAACGGCCCGTCTGATACAAATACTCCACCGTTTTACGATCAACGGGAAAGAAACCTACCGTAGCACCATATTCTGGTGCCATATTCGCGATCGTTGCACGATCAGCAACTGGTAGTGCCGCTAAAGCTGGCCCAAAGAACTCAACAAAGCGCCCAACCACTCCTTTAGCACGCAGTTTTTGCGTGATGGTCAACACGAGATCCGTTGCGGTTGTGCCTTCAGGCAGCTGCCCCTCTAAACGCACACCGATCACCTCAGGGATCACCATCGTCCCCGTTTGACCAAGCATTGCCGCTTCAGCTTCAATTCCCCCAACACCCCAGCCGAGCACACCAAGACCATTAATCATCGTAGTGTGGGAATCCGTGCCAAACACGCTATCGGGGTAAAGGAGATGCTGTCCCTCGGCGTCTGCTGCCTCACACACAACAGGCGCTAGATATTCCAAATTAACCTGATGGCAGATGCCCGCTCCTGGTGGCACAACACGGAAACGGTCAAAGGCTTCCTGCCCCCATCGCAGAAAAGCGTAACGCTCTCGGTTCCGCTCAAATTCACGCGTCATATTCTGCGTTAAAGCATCTTCTTCACCGGATACATCGACTTGCACGGAATGATCAATCACGAGATCAACTGGTACACGCGGATTCACCTGTTGCGGTTCCGCCCCTAGCGCCACCATACCGTCACGCATCGCCGCAAGATCCACAACCGCAGGAACACCAGTGAAATCTTGCATCAAAATCCGTGACGGACAAAACGGCACATCATACTCTGTTTTGCCCCGTTTCACCCAGTCTTCAAATCCATGCAGCGCTGCTACTCCGCCATGACGAACGCTGTTTTCCAACAAAATCTTCAACGATGTCGGCAAACGTTCCAAGCCTTTGGAACTTTGAAGAAGAGCGGGAATACTGAGCGTGCGATAACGCGCGCCATTGACCGAAAGTTCACCCCAATAAGGACGCGTCGTTGAAGCTACCATGGGTGATCTCCTTAGTTTTTCAGTGCAGACAGCAACGCCTCTGTGAAAGCTTTCGTGCCCGCTTGGCCGCCAAGATCCACCGTTCGCACGCCCTGTTGAACCAACACCTCATCCATCGCACGATCCAACGTTTGCGCGAGGTCTGCTCGGCCCACATGCACCAACATCAACGATGCTGCGCTCAGTAACGCAACGGGATTCGCTTTATCCTGACCAGCAATATCAGGAGCTGACCCATGCACGGCTTCAAAAATGGCCATCTTCTCACCGATATTCGCCCCCGGTGCCATGCCAAGACCACCGACTAAGCCCGCCGTGAGGTCAGACAGAATATCGCCAAACAGGTTGGTCGTTACAATCACATCATACGCTTCTGGACGGATGACAAGCTCCATCGCGCACGCATCAACGATACGCTCATCACACGCCACGCGCCCTGCATATTCAGCCGCGACGCGCCGCCCTTCATGTAGGAAAAGTCCGCTGAGTTTCTTTAGGATATTGGCTTTATGCACCAAGGTTACTTTTTTGCGACCATGCTGCAGGGCATACTCAAACGCATGACGCACAATACGGCGACACTCAATGCGCGTATTAAACCCCGCCCCATAAGCAACGGCCTCTGGATCATCCGCGACAGGCATATAATGCTCCATCGCTGCATAAAGCCCTTCAATATTTTCCCGCACAACAACGAGATCAACCCCTTCATAACGCCCTCCAGGAAGGCGGGTCTTTGTCGGGCGGATATTAGCGTACAAGCCAAACATCTGGCGCAATGTCACATTAATGGAGCGAAAGCCTTCCCCGACCGGCGTCGTCAACGGCCCTTTGAGCGCTAACCCCGTGCGACGCAAGCTCTCGAGTGTTTTGTGAGGAAGCACCTCACCAGTGGCCTCGTAAGCACCAACTCCAGCATGATGCACGTCCCACACAAAAGGCGTGCCAAGAGAATCCAGCACGTCAATGGTCGCTTGGGTGATCTCAGGACCAATGCCATCACCAGGAATAAGTGTTGCTGGGATTTTCTTAGTCATGAGACCTCTCCTCCATTCTCATTACGAGGTCTTAAACTGTGAGGGGTGGAAAGCCCTTCTGTCAATTCTCAATCCCAACCAACAGAGTTCATAAACAAATGATGTGTGTTTATTACGTGTAAAAATACTACTCCCATGATCAAAAAATGCTTATGAGGGAACATCATGACCTATACAGCTTCTTCCCTCACGACAGATATCGCCATCGTTGGCGCAGGACCAACCGCTCTTTTCGCCGCTTTCGAAGCCCGTATGCTGCGCCTTGATTGCGTGCTGATGGATGTTCTGGAAAGCGTCGGCGGCCAATGTGCTGCGCTCTATCCCGAAAAACCCATCTATGACATCCCCGCCCATCCTTCCATCACAGGGGGAGATCTGATTACGGCGTTAGAAGCACAAATCGCCCCCTTTGATATTCCACGTTTGCTCGGCAGCCGCGTCAGTAGTCTTCAAGGGGAAAGCGGTGCTTTCATCTTAAAAAATGACCGTGGCGATACAGTACATGCCAAAGCGGTGATTATCGCTGCCGGCGCAGGAGCGTTTGGGCCTAATCGCCCTCCCCTCGAGGGGTTAGAGACGTATGAGCAGAGCCAAGCTGTGCAGTATTATGTCAAGAAACGCTCCGATTTCAGCGGAAAAAAGGTCGTTATCGCTGGCGGAGGTGACTCCGCCCTTGATTGGGCCCTCTCGCTCTCCGATGTGGCAGAGCATATCTATCTGCTCCACCGGCGCGACCGCTTCCGGGGTGCGCCTGAAACACTGGCTCAGGTCGAGGCGAGGGTACGAGACGGGAAGATTGAGAAAGTGGTGCCCTATCAGCTCCACGCCCTCCATGGTGAACAGGGCACACTTCATCATGTTGAGGTTGCCACGATGAAAGGAGAGAATCGCCATCTGGAAGCGGATGCACTGCTTCCCTTCTACGGCCTTTCAACGGATCTCGGCCCCATTGCTCAATGGGGAATTCAGACCCATCGCAGCACAATCCCCGTTCAGCACGCAACGTTAGAGACGAGCATTCCCGGCATTTTCGCCATTGGCGATGTGGCCAGTTATCCGGGAAAGATGAAGCTTATTCTACAAGGCTTCTCAGAAGCCGCTATGGCCATGCACGCAGCGCACCCCATTGCACGACCTGACACTGCTCTCCGTTTTGAGCATTCTACAAGCCTCGGAAAACCCGGCTCTCCATAACCGCCTCTCTCCCAAAACGGGTGCATAAAGAAAAGGGCCGCCTTCTAAACAGAAGCGGCCCTTTTTCGTCAGCGCAAAATAGTCACCCAACGGTATTTAAAAACACGACCTGTGACGCGCCACCTTCAACAAGCGTTTCAATCGCTTTGTTAAACAGCTTCCCATGCTCTGTGCCCATATGTGCTTTAAACGCTTCTTCGTCACGATAGCTTTCTTCCACATGGAAAGACTGCGGATCATCTTCACGGGTATAGACCACAAAGCGCACACAGCCCGGTTCAGCCCGTACATTATCAGCCAAGGCCGTGAGCAAGCTGGCCACTTTCTCGCGGCATTCTGGCAGGGCTCTCATCGTGGCATAAAGATTTTTAGACATCACAGCATTCCTTCTACGAACGTATCCTCAGCCTACGGCTGTCAGGGAGCGTTTACTATAGGCGGCACGTCTTTGCCGTAAAGACAAAGAAAAAGGCCGGAAAAACCGGCCTTTCTCAAAACGTCTTTTACGCTTTCTTCCCGCGAGCGACGCGTTTGCGCTCATGAGGATCAAGATAACGTTTCCGTAGACGAATAGCAGAAGGTGTCACCTCCACCAGTTCATCATCTTCAATGTAAGAAATGGCCTGCTCTAGGCTCATCTTACGTGGTGGAACCAGCTGAAGTGACTCATCCTTACCAGAAGCACGCATGTTGGTGAGTTTCTTCTCACGCACACCGTTCACTTCAAGGTCATTCTCACGGGAATGTTCCCCGATGATCATGCCGGTATAGACCTTCTCGCCCGCACCAACGAAGAGCGAACCACGGTCTTGCAATGAGAACAGAGCATAGGTCGTGGTTGTGCCATCTTCAGCAGAAATCAGCGACCCATTACGGCGACCTTCAATATGCCCTGCATAGGCCTGATAGGAGTGGAACAAACGGTTCATCAAACCAGAGCCACGCGTATCAGTCAGGAACTCACCATGATAGCCGATCAACCCGCGTGATGGGATCAAGAAGCTCAGACGAACTTTATCCCCACCAGATGGACGCATATCCTGCATCACACCCTTACGCAGAGACATTTTCTCCACAACCACACCAGAATAAGGCTCGTCCACATCGACGATCACTTCTTCATAAGGCTCTTCACGCTCACCTGTTTCTTCGTTTTCACGGAACAGAACGCGTGGACGACCAATGGTCAGCTCAAAGCCTTCACGACGCATCGTTTCAATCAACACGCCCAGCTGAAGCTCACCACGTCCGGCCACTTCAAAGGCTTCGCTCTCAGGGCTTTCCGTCACCTTAATGGCCACGTTGCCTTCAATCTCTTTGAAGAGACGATCGCGAATTTGACGTGATGTCACCTTCTTACCTTCACGACCACCCAGAGGGCCGTCATTGATGCGGAAGGTCATCGACAAGGTTGGTGGGTCAACTGGTGTAGATGGCAGCGGCTCATTCACGGAAGGCTCAGCCAACGTATCAGGAATGGTCGCTTCAGACAGACCCGCAATCGCGACGATATCACCAGCCTTCGCTTCGTCCACAGCCACACGTTCTAGGCCACGGAAGGAAAGAAGTTTGGTAACGCGGCCGCTTTCAACAATGCTGCCGTCGCGGCGAATGGCCCGGATTGGATCATTCACCTTCAACTTACCCTGCTCGATACGTCCGGTAAGAATACGCCCTAGGAAGTTATCACTTTCCAAAATGGTGGATACCATCGCGAAAGGCTTATTCTCATCCAAACCTGGGCCCGGCACATGGCGCAGAACCAAGTCGAACAGCGGCTTGAGGTCTTTCTTCGGCCCGTCGAGCTCTTCATCAGCCCAACCTTGGCGACCAGACGCGTAGAGCATCGGGAAGTCCAGCTGCTCATCATCAGCACCAAGGGAAGCAAACAAATCGAAGATTTCATTATGAACTTCGTCAGGCCGCGCATCACCGCGATCTACCTTGTTCACAACGACGATCGGACGAATCCCACGTGCAAGCGCCTTGCCCAGCACGAACTTCGTCTGTGGCAGAGCGCCTTCAGCAGCATCAACGAGGATCACAGCCCCGTCCACCATGCTGAGGATACGCTCAACCTCACCACCGAAGTCGGCGTGGCCTGGAGTATCAATAATGTTCAGGCGGGTATTATCCCACACAACGGACGTGCATTTCGCAAGGATGGTAATCCCGCGTTCACGTTCTAGGTCGTTGCTATCCATCGCACGTTCATCAACGTGCTGATTTTCGCGAAACGACCCCGACTGCTGGAGGAGCTGGTCAACCAGCGTCGTTTTCCCATGATCGACATGGGCAATAATGGCAATGTTACGAATGTCCATGCGATCTTCCAGAGAGCGACAAATTAAGACAGAATGAAGCGTCTTCTGCACCGAATTTGCTTATTTTGCAAACCGGTTCATCATTTTTCTTATATTTTGTGGTATCATCGTCATGACTAAACACACGCCCCAAGGCCCTAAAGCCCCCGGAACAGACGCACTAAGCCAGCTTGGCCAACCAACAACAAACCCAACCAGCCCAGAAGAAGCGACTCTAGAGCGCGTCCCCTCCCCCCATCAAGGAAAACGCTATGTCGTGCGCTTTACCGCGCCGGAATTTACCTCACTCTGCCCTGTCACCGGGCAACCAGACTTCGCTCATATCGTTATTGACTACATTCCACGCCAATGGATTGTAGAAAGCAAATCTCTCAAACTCTACCTGACTAGCTTTCGCAATCACGGCGCTTTCCATGAAGATTGCTCCGTCGCGATCGCCTCACGCCTTGTGGAGCTTCTCGATCCTGAATGGCTGCGAATCGGTGCCTATTGGTATCCACGTGGTGGTATTCCTATTGATGTCTTTTGGCAGACCGGCGCTCCACCCGAAGATGTGTGGATTCCCTCTCAAGACGTACCCGGTTATCGTGGACGTGGCTAAGTCTTCACCCGGTGGGGAAGCCTTTGTGCCTCCCCACCTTTCTTAAAAGCCGACTGTTATATCTCCACCAAAGAGAATCCGTCCCCTGCGCGAAAAATCTGCAAAAGGACGCGTATTGTTCAACGAGCGATCAAAACGAATCTCGGGACGAATCTGAAGCAACTTCACATGATGGCCTACATGAGGTCGCCACACGGCATTAAGAGAAAAATCCCCATACGTAGTAGGCGGTGCGGTATAAACACGTGCAGGAAGACCTAAAAGAGCATGCGCATATCCTTGGTCGTCAGGATATTGAGCAACGAGCGACCCTGTACTATCGCGATACACTTCCCCACGTGCATTGAACGTCAACGTCGAGGTTGCCGCGTAAGCACCCCACACAACACCACTCCACGTATTCGCATGCAGCCCTTCATCATGCAGTTGATTGACCTCACCTGTCAGGCTCCATTTTGGTGAAATTTGCCATGTTGCGTTCAAATCATTCCAAAAGCGCTGTGCTGAATGCGCTCGTTCTGACCCAAGAGCACGTCGCGCATCTTCAGGGCCCACACGCAAAAGATAGGTAAACGACAGGGCCCCACCAGCCAAAGAAGAGCCACTAAACCCTACATAACCGGCCGGCTCCCCATTATTATTACCTTTACCAAAGGACATTTGATTGCCCGCATCAATGCCGAACAATACGGCGTACTGATTCGTCACATGCCACTGGAAATAGCCCCCTACATGCTCAAATGGATTCGAATATTGAGCCGTATAAGACAACGAGTAAAAAGCACGACTCGCCGGATTCAAAACTTCCACCCCCATAGGGGAGGAAAAAATTCCGATCTGTCCGTCTAGCCCATTTTTAGTCAGCCACGGCATATGCACAGCAACATTCGCAACTGTTGGCGTCAGCTGATTTCTATTATTCATCCAGCGGTCAGAAATGCCGGAAATGACATAAGAACGCGCATCCGCCCCGTAAATAATTTGCAGATTCACACCCAGCCCGTACCCATCTCCAATAGGATCTACAGGCTTTGTCACTGTCAGAGCAATCTGATTAAGAAGCGGCTGACCGCTATAGGAGGGAAGAAGCTGGCCAAAATTCTGGCCATTCTTAGGGTGGCCGGAATTCCCCATGGCACCACCTTCAGCTTGCAGCCCCACATCAACATCTGACAGCCAGCTTTTAGAAGATAACGAAGATACACCCTCTCCCCTTGCCTTCGGCACTCCTAAAAGAATACTACCAACAACCAAGAGGAGAGCTCCCCCTCGACAATAAAACGTACAGGATAATGTCGAGAGAGCATGCACGGTATAACCTTTCGATAACGTTACGTTATCAGAAAGTTATACCAGCTTCCATGTCAAAGAGAAGCACATCTTTGTAGCGGCTTGTCGCCCCTGGTCGCCAATAATACTGAAAGCCTGGACGAATCAAAAGCCAACGTGCTGGACGATAGCCATAATTCAACTCAAGAGCACTTTCAGTGCCAGGCCTGTACAGGTCTTTATAACCACTATTCTGCATCCCCCGCACCCAGTGACTCAACTTAGGATTGATCCAGATAATCTTACCACCCAAGCTGATCGTATCATCAGGTCGTCCCGGAAATGTCCCTTTCCGCACTAAACCAAGCGTCATCAAGTATGGCGCAACTGCCGTGCGTGGATCCCCCCATGTAAAGGAGCCAAAAAAGGCCGTTGAACGCCGTGGGTCATTCTCATCACGCTCCAACATGCGGTCAAATTGGAACCACCCACCAAAGCGCCCTCGCACTTTAGGAGACTGCACATTCTGAGCGAGCTGTGCTGGCACTCCATAGGACTTCAATTGAGAGAACACATCATGAACTTCGGTTGTATCCCAGTAGCCACCGATCTTCACATTGGTTTGAAGAGGGCCACTATAATCATCCTTACCCCCTTGATGCCAACCTAATTGAAACGGCAGGAACATGCCTGTCGCACCACCAAGGCCAAGATTCCATGCACGTCTACGCTCTGTAATTCTTGGGTCAACACTATATGCCCCAAATTGCACGAGATAGTGATCATTCCCAGCGGGATAAAACTTTACCCATGCACCTGGATGAGCACTGGGATAAAATCCATAACCCGAGTTCATCGCAATTGATTGCGGCATACCGCAAAGGCCATTATTTTGGAATTGGCAGTACAGATTTCCACCCCAATAAATAGATGACTGCTCAAAATCATTTTCTGTATTAATTTCGCCGACCTCGGTATCAACATATTTATTCCACCTCATCTCCCACGAAAGCTGTGTTAGATGGCTGTACTGGCCTGCGCCATAAATCTCTTGAGGACTATTCACCACAGGAAGAGCATTTCCCAGCCCCGTCCCATGCCGATCTGTCATCATGAAATGGATCATCCCAAGAGAGAGACCCGTCATTTTCTTAAAATCAATATCAACATTAAACGCGAATTCATCCGCATAACGTCCACCACGTGAACGTCCACCTATGGGGTTAACGGACGTATCCTCAAAATAACGCCCCCCCATTGAAACCCCATGATCTTGAAGATAGGAACGCCACCCCATAGGATCTCCAAAGACGCCATCTTGCTCAAGCCAATTATCGAAACTCGATGGGAGCAGGGTGGTTTGACGCTTTGTCGCAGGGCGCCCCCCCTTCCCAAAATAGGGAGCCATCAAAATGCTTGGCATCGGATAGCTGCTTTCCGGCAAAAAACCACTATTAAAATCAGCTTCGTCTGCTGGGTGATAAGGCTGAAGCAAAGTAGAACGGCGCAGCTGTGTCGGTCTTGCCTTATACGTACGCCCTGACGAGGCAGCATCCTGATGCGCGCTATCTGGCGAAGAAGCGTTTTGAGCATTCGCCGTCGTACAGAACGCTAGGGAGACGAGCAGCGCTCGCCCAATCATCTTCCAGCAATCACCGTTCATAAACACGCCGTTCTTACTTCTCGTTCCAACTTCCCCACCCAGATACTTCATTTGCAGTCACAAACACCAGCCCCTCATAAAAAAGTCTTGAAATTTCTATAATTCAGCACCATCTGAAATCTTTTATTTACAACATTTAAAATTCTTTTCATGGTAGCTTTCTAGACGTTTCACAAATGGGAAAATACCCACCAAAACGAGACACATAATCCCGGCACCAAAACTTAATTTTGCAAATAGCGGTGCGTAGAATGTTGCACGAATAACATGCTGCTCGGCCCCCTCAGGAAGGGCAGCAATATTGGCTACCAAACCACCGCCATACATCCCCACTCCCCAAAGCAGATAGAGCGCTCCCATAAGCAAAGCACTGATGCGAGCTGGTGCATAACGAGCAATAATCGCAAGGCCTAACCCCATCGTCAGCAGTTCCCCAAGGGACATTGCCCCATAAGCAAACACCATTACCCAGGGGGAGACTTGCGCCTGTGCTGTAGATGCTGCCCACCACAAAACACAACATGCTATCCCGACACAGACATACCCTAAAATAATCTTAACAGGGAACGAGACATCACGTCCTGTTCGAGCGCTTCGCTGGTACAACCATGCCAAAATTGGACTCAACGCCATAACCCAAAGCGGGTTCAACGCCTGGAACTGACCTGCCGACATTGTGAAGATCGGCCATGACCCCAGCGTATAGGTTCCAGACACCGCACGAAGCGCAAACAGCGTCAGAGAGCTTTGCTGTTGTTGGTAAAAGACCAAATACGCCATGGTTTCGACGCTCAACACATAGCTCAAAAATAGCCCAGCTTTCTCATGAGGTTGCACCTGCTTATAAAGCCATCCCCACAGCAAGATAAGCGCGACACTAAGGATGATGACGCAAAAACGGATGACCGACGGACTCGCCATCAACCACACAGAACCGGCCCAAAGCGCTAAAAACCCTAGAGCACCGGCTACTAAAGCACGCTTCGTAGGCGCAGGACGCGATATCTCCGCAGCCAAACTCGGCAGGCTTTGCTTTCTCAACGTGAAAAATCGTCCAATCCACCGCGAACACAAGGCATAATAGGTCAGCCCGATCAACAGTCCCAAAGAACACAGACCAAATGCAACGGCAGAACCATAAAATTGCTGCAACCAAGGAACCAATAACATAGAGATGGTTGAGCCGACATTGACCGCCATGTAGTACAGCGTGAATGCTGCATCCAGCGCCGTTCCATCGCCTGCATAGATCTGCTTCACCAATGCTCCAGCATTGGGCTTAAACAAGCCACTCGCCAGAGCAATGAGCGTCAACGCAGGAAGAAAAAGAGCCGGATGTTGTAGAGAAACAGCCAGTAGGCCATAGCCCAATGTGAGGCCAATCGCCCCACTTACAAGAGTTGGCCGCGTTCCCAACCATTGATCCCCAACCACACCACCAAGCACAGGCAAGGAATACATAAGAAGCCCTAAGGCCCCCTGCATGAGGTTTACATGCGTATCGCTCATGCGCAGATGCTGAACCATAAAAATGGTCAGCACCGCCTGCATGCCGTAATAGCCAAAACGCTCCCACAGCTCGATGGCCAATACAACGGAGAAGGCACGCCGCCGAGCGGGGCGCAAAGGAAGGGGATAAGGCTCAGACATAAAGAAGGCCATTTTGTAACAGGTTAGAAACGACCTTCCTTCCTAGCGCAAATTTTACCCGCCGGCGAGACGTAATCCGTGCAAGGTCACGATAGCGTGGAAACCAACCACAACAAAGACGACAACAAAAAGGGTGGCAAAAAAGGCCCCGATAAGATCTTGGCGACGCAGCCATCTCACCCACGCCCCCCACCGAACAGACAGCTTCACCACGCCTGCGCCCCTTTCTTACGCTGCATCATCTCCATGACTTTCCTGCCGGAGAAGCGCTTCAAGCTCAGGGCTCGGCTCACCAATAACCACACGCAGCGTCGCGAAAAGATCACCAGCGGCCTGACGACTCGTTTCAGCAATTCCGCGCCCGCGCAAACGCAAGACTGTGCCACTATCTGAATGCGGCTTAACTGTAATTGCCACCGTGCCTTTTGGTGTCCTGACACGCACTTTTCCGCCTAGGACAGCTGTTTTCAGATCTACGTCAACCGTGACACGAAGATTGCGCCCCTCCCGCGTATAATAAGAATCAGGGGCCACAAAGACTTTCAAGAGCACATCACCGGCGGGCCCCGGCTGGCCATCACGGCCTGGACGACCGGGAGCGCCTTTACCGCGCAGACGCAATGTCTGACCGTCTTCAATCCCAGCGGGGATCCTCACGGTCACCTGTCGTCCCTCACCAATACTCAACTCACGCTGTGTTCCTAACGCTGCATCGGTAAAGGAAATGCGCAACTCACCTTGTAGGTCTCCACCGCGTTGCGGGCCGCCGCCGCCCCCAAAGCCACCACCAAACATGCTTGAAAAAATATCGCCGAGATCTTCTTGGTTAAAGCCTCCTTGCCCACCGAAACCAGCGCCAGGGCCGCCTCCAAATCCACCGCCAGCATGACCAAAGGGGGCACGCTCATTGCCATCAGCGTCAATCTCACCCCGGTCAAAACGAGCGCGCTTCTCCTTATCCCCAACAATTTCGTATGCCTTACTGACAGCCTTGAAGCGTTCCTCTGCCTTCGGGTCATCTGGGTTACGGTCTGGATGATACTGTTTCACCAGCTTCCGATAAGCACTGCGAATATCTTTCTCGGATGCCGTCTTGCTCACACCAAGGGTCTTATAAGGATCGCTCATTTCTTATCCATATCCTTCAGATTACCATCATCAAGCAGGTCAATCAGCACGGCGAGCAGCTCACCACGTGAAAACCCAGTCTCAACCCCCTGCTGTAAAAGCGTCTGCAGCCTTGGCTCCAGAAAATCTCTGGCGGAATATGGTTCTGCTCCCGGCATTATAATCTCCCTATCCCCAAAATGTGGGGTGTCTTTGCGTGTGCGTCAATAGAGAGAGAAAACGAGAGGCTCTCTTCAGCATCAATCCACTTTATCTTTTGCCATCCTCGCACTTCATATACAGTGCAACGACTATGTTTATGTCCCACCCTCCTCAACAACTTAGTCCATCTCCTCCCACACGTCGTCTTATCATTACAGGAAGCGATGCCCGCTACTTCCCTGTCATGGAAGAGCTCATCGCCTCTATTCGTCGTTTCCCAGAAGCGCGCCAAATCGCTATCGGCTGTATTGATGGCGGTCTCACCCCCACCCAAATTCACACTCTTGAAGCACAAGGGATCCCAGTCCGAGCGCCACATATTCCCAAAGGCATATCAGCACGTGCCCTCAAGAAACGACCAAGCCTCGTGATTGGCCTCTCCAAACTTTGGCTTAATCGCCTTTTCCCCGACTATGACACGCTGCTCTGGCTGGATGCGGACGCCTGGGTGCAAGAAAGTTCTGCGCTCGAATTGCTCTTTAGTGCAGCTGAAGGAACCACGCCGGCTCTCGCCATGATTCCTGAGCTTTTTGCCCATAAGCCATTCCGCCTTCGCTGGACGCCGTTCAATCTCGCGCAAATACGCTCTATTCTCTATAAAAATGCGACTTTAGCGCGCCTTTCACGACGCATTCGACGTCACGTTGCCGTGCGTCCCACATTGAATGGTGGGATTTTTGCCCTCTCGCGCCACGCCCCTCATTGGGACACTCTTCAACAATGGCAGGGAACCATCTTAAAGCATGGAAAGATTTTCAGCTCCGATCAACTCGCGCTCTCTCTTTGTGCGCATGTTGATGGCCTCCCCACAGAACTCCTGCCTGCACGCTGCAACTATCTCGGCCCATGGTTTTTCAACAGCCAAACGGGCTTATTGTGCGAACATACGTACCCACATCTGCCTGCTGGAATCATCCATCTTGCCGGATATGATGCAATGCGCCTGAACCCTAAAGCCACAACAACCGTTATTGATGAAACTGGCGCAAAAAGGCAGATGAATTTGCGCTTTAGCAGCATCGTCTCACCGTCTAACACAAGATGACGATGAGGCAGCATCTGCGACAGCCCGCACTATAAGGCAACAACATCCACCCTATAGAGAGTGATGGTGCCTCCTTATTCCAAGCGGAAAGCTGCTGTCACTCCATAAAAAAGCGAAAGCGATGCGGTCATGCTGATCTAAACAGAGCCACCGGACACGCGCTGAGGAACTAACGCGTGAAAGCCCGCAGCAGCATGCTCTGATTGCCCCGTTCAATAGGCAAACGCGCATCAGCAAGTTCACGCCCTTGCCAACCGGCCCCCATCGCAACGTAAAGCGTAATGGCATCGGTCAGACGTTTCCCATGAGCTTTCACCGCGTCATCTTGTACCGTCAACGCTGTTTGTTCAGAGTCCAACACATTAAGATAACCCGTCAAACCAGCCCCAAAAAGCTGCTGTGCTCGATCACGTGCTAAACGTGCCTGACTCGCAGCCTCTTCCTGCTGGTGCACATATTCATTATCCTGATGCCAGTCATCTAGCCCATCTTCCACTTCCCGAAAGGCATTCAAAACAACCTGCCGATACTGCAAGCGGCTTGCCTCAGCTTCAGCACGCGCCTCTGCAATCTGTGCGCTATATTTCCCCCCATGAAGAACCGGCAAAGACATCATCATCATGATATTCCAGCTCATTCCACCAAGCTGGAAAGCCTGATACATCGCTGATGCATTCGGGTTGAAATTGAGCGGGATATTAAAGTTTGGATAAAGCTGGGCAACAGCTACTCCGATATGAGCCGTACTTTCAGCATAGCGCCGCTCCGCCTCACGAATATCAGGACGATTAGCCAACACCATCGACGGAATCGTCGAAGGGAACGTAGGCACCTTGGGGAGGGGACGACGCTCTTCAAGCTCTGGCTCTAACGTGCCGGGCATTTCGCCCATTAACGTCGCGATCGCATGAATCATTCGCTCTTGCTGAGCATGAAGCGGAGGAAGTCGCGCCCGCTCTGTATGCTCTTCTGTTCGAGCCTGCGCAATCGCTAAGGTATTGCCCACACCATTAGCATACAGCCGCTCTACCATATTCGTGCTTGAATGTGCTGTGCGGATTGCATTCTCAGTCACAGCAAGACGGCTCTGAATGGTTCGTAACTCGACATAGTCACTGACAAGTTGGCTTAACAATGAAATTAGTAAGCCACGCCTTGCCTCAATCGTTTCTTCAACAGCACGTTTACGTTGCTGGACTTGACGAGCAATGCGCCCAAAAACGTCAATTTCCCAGCTGGCCCGTGCACCATAAGTCAAAACAGAAGCATGAGGATGATTTGTGGGATTTCCGGGCCGGATAGGCCAGTTATCTACATTAATGGAATAGCGACTATCCCCACCGCCGGCATTGGCATCAAGCTGAGGATACCAATCCGCCTGCGCTTGGCGTCTGAGCGCCTGTTCACTCCAAATATGCTGCGTGGCTGCTTGTAAATCATAGTTTCCTGCAATCGTTCGCTCTACGAGACGATTGAGGATAGGGTCGTGAAACTGCCCCCACCATTCTTTTAACGACTTCTCCGTAGCTGCGATTTCCTCTTTCGTCGCCGGATGAGGCTGACTCGTAAATTTCTTCGGCAGAACAATGTTATCTGGCTTATAATTTGGCCCCACCATGCATGAGGAAAGTAAACAACAACCAGAAATTAAAAGGGCAAGGGTACGTTTCATATTACAAGTGATTCTGCAGCCATGTCGTCAACAGACCGCTCCCCCCTCTTTTCGCTTCTCCCGCCGCTACAGTCGCTGTCATACCAGCAGACAAAATCAGATCTGGAGGCACATCATCAAACTCAATACGAACGGGAATACGCTGTGCTAAACGCACCCATGTAAAGATCGGGCTGACATCTGGCAGACCAAGCTTATCGGACACACCGTTCGCATCATTAATACCACGCCCAATGCTTATGACATGCCCTTTGAGAACACGACGATACCCCATCAGTTTAATACGGGCGACATCCCCAACATGCACACCGTGCATCTTGGTTTCTTCAAAATAGCCATTCACCCAATAACTATGCGCATCAATGACAGCCATACGAGGCTGACCAGCCTCAACATAATCCCCAACCCGCAAGTTAAGGTTTGTGATGTAACCATCAACGGAGGAATAGACTGTCGAACGTTGCAAATTTAAAATGGCTGTATCTAGGTCTGACTTAGCTTCCTCTACACGAGCGCGGCGCGTTTCCATCTCAGAGTTAAAGTTGTCTTGCTCTTCACGAGAGACAACACCCCCCAAGCCTTTGCGACGACGAGCGTTAGAAACACTCAGCTTATAATCTTCCATCACTCCCAATAAGCGGGCTCGCGCTTCATCAATTTTGAGGCGGAAACGTAACGGATCGATCGTAAACAGTGGATCGCCGCGATGAACAAACTGGTTATCAATAACGGGAACAGAGACAACCGTCCCTGATACTTCAGGTGCCGCATTCACTACGTAAACACGAACACGCCCATCACGTGTCCATGGATCTAGGACATAAATATCCCACACAACGTAGCCAAGACCCGCTGCCAAGCAGAGGATGAGGCATGTTAACAATGGACGCAAGAAACGGCGAAGCCATATCATAAGGCGGCCTCCCTGCTAAACATACAACACCAGGAGGCAAAGCACACAGACATATAACGCAATCTCAAAAAGGGCGACGTGCCAAAACCATCCTAAGGCTCCAATCCTCCATAACAAAAAACGGAGCATCAAAGTCACGAAAACGGCAACGACAGCATAAATAGCGATGGGGGAAACAAAAATACCAAAGAGATTGACTTCAGCAAGCATTACACATCCCTCTGACCTCCGTCACAACGACGAATTACATGGTCTGCTAACACTTGTGCCACGCTTCTCCCCAATCCTTAATAAATAGAGCTGATTCCTTTTCATCAGAATCAGCCAAGTCAGTAAGCAGAGGGTAACGAATTAGACGACTATTGACTAGTCTGATCTGGACACAGAAAAGGCACTTACCCCCGTCCAGATGAGGGAAAGTGCCTCTCCATTCCTTCAAAAAAGGCAGAATAACGCAATTATTCGTACGTCCACCCAATTATTGCGAAGATCTATCACCTTTACGTGATGCTGACATAACCCCCGCACTGTCCTATCTGCCTTAACGGCCCTTGCTCTTTTTTACGACTTCTTACGTGAGAAGAGAGAGCGAACAATCTTAAAAGCCTGACCTCCTGCATAACGACCAACCGGGCCGTTCAGCACACCTAAGACCGTTGACAAGGCAAAAACTTGCTTCAGTTCTTGAACTTTCCGATCACGCTCCATCCGTGCCTTTTCTTCTGCCACACCAGGGTGACGCGATAAGGACGCGAGAATAACAAAAATCAGCACAAAGAGCAGATCAACACCCAAGACACACAAGGCTGAATAAAAAGGCCCTAAATGACAAATTGTCAGGAAAAGAGCCCACAGAACCCCGTGGAAGGACAACGCGGCAAACCCCAAAAACGCCAGCGCAACAATTGCAAAAGCAGCGCGCAATCCATAGCGCTTTGCACAATGTCCGATAATCTGCCCTTGAGCAGAAAGAACCTCTTGACCAACTTCAACAGGACTACTCATGGCGCATCTATAACCTCTTTATGAAGAAAACAGAC
This sequence comes from Saccharibacter sp. EH611, assembly GCF_009834765.1. Classification (GTDB taxonomy): domain Bacteria; phylum Pseudomonadota; class Alphaproteobacteria; order Acetobacterales; family Acetobacteraceae; genus Saccharibacter. The sequence goes on from NZ_WVHP01000023.1 coordinate 60,574, forward strand.
TTATAAACATAAAGAAGATCACCGAAAGAGAAAAGCCTTTCTCTCTTTTAATGCAAAAACCATATACTCTGCCTTATCGAAATAAATAATATTTTTATAAAAAATGACCTATTAAATTCCTAATTTTCTTATAAATCCTTAAATTTCTTACTAACTTTGAGAAAATAAGATAACATTCCTTCGTATAGTATCCTTTTCTCATGTTTGAAAATGATTTTTAGAATAACCCTATGATTTTCTACAACAAATCTTGCGAACTTCACAAAATACTCTAAAGTTTATTTTTTATCATCTTCACCTCCTATGCTGCCTTATGCTTCCCTTTTCTAAAAAATATTATCAAATGCTTCATTCTCAAAAGAAAATTATAGCATGCCTTATAGGGGGTTTTCTCAGTTTAGCATCACCGTCTTATTGTGCTGTTGGAACGGCGGAGCATACCTCACCAGTGCTCGTCGATGAAACACGGCTTATCCTCAACTGCGACCATGGGAAGTTTCAACCGCTCCATTCCCCTACAAACTGCGAGCAACCTGCCAGATATGCTGAGGATATTTTAGTATGGGATCAAGCACGTTTAAATACACCGCCCAAATGGCAAGATTTGTGGAATGTAGTGCAGCTCCCCGGGAAAAGAGCTCTTCCCAAAAGCGCACGTCTTACCCTTGAAATTGCTCTTCTTTCTGATGGTGTGCCCCCACAGCGTATTTACAGAACTCTTGCCACATCACGCGGCGTCGCCCATGCGTTCCATCGTCTAGACCAATTACGACCTTATATTGTGTGGTGGGACACCCCTTCTAAGGCACGAGACTTAATGCAAAAAAAGGCTTTTTTGATAGGCGTCACACCCCGTAGAAGCATGGTTCCATCAATGAAAACATCTAATGCCTCTCTTTTTATGAGCGGCACAGCATACACGCCTTATACCGCACAATTCTGGACAATCCTTCGGGAAGCAAACGCCGCAGATGTCTCCCCAAACACGCCGATCTCTGATAGAATGCTTGAAATTGACAACCATTTCTGGACGGTTCATGCACCTGTGCTAGAAGCACGTTTCGCAGCATGGCTTCGCCGTTAAGCTTTCATCTTCATCACCCCTAACGATACTGGACTCCATGACTTCTAACGCGCCCTTTTGGCAAACCACTTCCCTTGATGACATGACAACAGAACAATGGGAGTCTCTTTGCGACGGGTGCGGGCGCTGCTGCCTCAACAAATTACGTGACGAAGAAACAGACGCCATTATCTGGACGGACGTTTCATGCCGCCTTCTAGACGGATATAGCTGCCTCTGCTCAGACTATCATCGTCGCCATCGGCGTGTATCTGATTGCATCACCCTCACGCCGACTATCCTCCGCGAAGCAGATTGGCTCCCCCCTAGCTGCGCCTATCGCCTCCTCCGTGATGGGTTTGACCTACCAGACTGGCACCCGCTACGCAGCGGTACGCATGAAACAGTCCATGAAGTGGGCGCATCGGCCCGTGATCGTTGTATCAATGAGCGCGATGCCGGAATGCTCGAAGACCATGAGGTTGACTGGCCCGGTGAATGGCCAGAGCATGCTCCGCCTTGTGCGGCACCCCTGTCATCCGACACGTAATCTGCCTGTTTATGTTCGCCCCTCCGGTTATTTGGAAGAATGCACCGCGTGCTAAGCGACTTTCGCTACGCATTGATATACAGAGTAAAGCTGTGGTGATTACACTTCCCCCACGTGCAAGCCGGAAACAGGGTATCGCACTTTTACACAGCCAAGCACATTGGATCAGCGAAGCTCTCGCAGCGCTTCCCGCGTCTGCTCTGGAAAGACATCATGTGCTGTTACACGGGCGCTTCTACCGGCTCCAGCACTCTACAAGCAACGAGACGACACTCACCGCCGACGCCCTTCTCCTCGGTGGTGAATGTTTTGACGATAAGCAGCGCCTCCTCAAGAACTTTGTGCATCAGAAAGCCAAAGTGACCTTGCCGGCTCTTATTGAACATTACAGTCGCATCATGGGTCAAAAACCACAGAAAATTACTCTGCGCGATACAAAGAGCCGTTGGGGCAGCTGCACGCGCCAAGGACGCCTTATGCTCAACTGGCGCCTGATTATGGCGCCAGACGACATTGCTCGCTATGTGATTGTTCACGAACTTGCTCACATGACACATTTCAATCATAGCCCAGCCTTTTGGGCTCATGTGGATCGTTTTTGCCCTGATGGAAAAAAAGGGCGTCTTAAAGCAGAAAAATATCTTCATCAGAATGGTATTCTTCTTATGCGTATGGTATGAGGCTTTCAGCTTCTGGTGTTGCGCGCTTGGCGGAATGGTAGACGCACGAGACTTAAAATCTCGGGTCCGTAAGGACGTGCGGGTTCAAGTCCCGCAGTGCGCACCAGAAGCAATCCCCCCTCCGATAAAACCGTTCTCTTTAGCGTACATCTGTTATCAGGCCTCACCTAGAGGATGCCTATATTAAGATAATGCTTCTTATTCTCATCTATCCATTCTATCATGGGATGTCTTCTGCTTTCTCCCATTGATAGGGTTCTGCTTCTTCATGGCACTGACACGCTTTCTGTCCTTCTTTCGCCGTTCACAGAAAGACAACATCCCTACCCCATTGCCGAATTCCATTCAGGATATTTACCAAAAAGCAGCCAATGGTCATGTTCTTGAACAAGTTTTATGGGGAAAAACCCTTCTCAACAGCCAGTACGTAACCCCCGACCATAAAAAGGCCTATGACTGGTTCACCATCGCTGCTCAGGCCCATTATGGCCCAGCGCATAATATGCTTGGCCGTTGCGCCCAGTTTGGCTGGGGATGTCCGCTGAATCTGCCAACAGCCGTTCAACATTATCGCCGCGCGGCTGAGCTTAACGATTTATGGGGCATGTATAATCTAGCGATCTGCACGATGCGTGGGCTGGGGACACCCAAAAACATGAAAGAAGCCTTCACGCTTTTTCACCGTGCCGCCCATAAAGGACACCCCAAATCCATGAATCTTCTCGCCCGTTTCATAGAAGAAGGCTGGGAAACACCGCGTGACCCTCGCGCTGCTTTGGACTGGTATCGCCGTTCAGCAGAGGGGGGGGATTATCGGGGCCAGCATAATTATGCAACGATTTTACTCTCCCAAAACCGTCCCCAAGAGGCACTGTCACTCTGGCAGCGCGCTGTGCATGACGCCACGCCAGATATTCTTCTGGCCATGGAACGTGAACTCAGCCGCCCTCACGCCCCCCAAGACCCCGAGTTAAAAGCGCTTCTGGACGAAAAACTCACGATCCTGCGTGCACAGCAGGAAAACACAGCGTCTTCTTAACCATGATGGTGGCACGCCACCCATTGAGCCTCACCCCCTATGTAATGTTCTTTCTTCCACACGGGTAAGCGCTCTTTGATGGCATCAATAATAAAACGGCATGCCTGAAAAGCCGCCTCACGATGAGGGGCTGACACACCAATCCACACCGCCATGTCACCTATATCCAACATTCCAGAACGATGCATCGCAGCAGCGGCTGAAATCTCAAAACGCGCCATAGCGTCTTCCAAAATAGCGGTGCCTTCTTTACGCGCCAGAGCCTCATACACCTGATATTCCAGCGCTTGCACAACCCGCCCGTGATTATGGTTACGCACCCACCCCTCAAAAGAGCAATAGCCCCCTGCCTCTGCTAAATGCAGCGCTTGCTTCAAGGGGGTTATATCCATCTCTTGAGCTGCAATGACAAAACGCACCGCCATGGTTTTAACCGCCCGTCACGGGAGGAATGAATACCACCATATCCCCCTCATGAGGTGCCTCATCCCATGAAGCAAACGCATCATTCACCGCCACACGAAGCTGATCACGCTCTAATGGGAACTGATAATCACGCCTGACCTGCTCATAAAGCGTGCCGAGGCTAATCGCGTCAATGTCCCGCTCTTCACGCGTGCATCCTGCCAGATCGCGCAGTTGAGCGAAATATTCCAAGGTAATCCGCATCAGGCATCCTTTCCCATCTGTGCCAGAGCCGCTGCGCGATCCGCCTGACTATTCGCATTGTTCACATGATTCGCGTTCAGCGTATCCAACAGCGCACTCTCCTGCTTTATCAGAGCCCGACGTGGGCATACGTACCCTTGGGCAACGTACTCCGACAATGCCGCCAGCATAGGCGGCGTCCAGATCGCGCACAAAGGCTCGGGGAGACCATTATCTGCGTTACGATACGCAAGAGAACGGGAAGAAGATAGACGCCACTGATCACATAAATGTGCCAAACAGGCCGGATCTATAAAAGGCAAATCACACGCCAAGATCAGCCAACTCGCTTTGGGGAACGCACGATATGCTGCCAAAATCCCTGCTGCTGGCCCCGTGACGGTTCTATCGTCAACAAGGCACGAAAAACGCGCCCTTACGCTCTCATGGCGCTGTTCAGGCCTTATAGAAACGAAAGACTGCTGCACGTAAGGCGCCACCACCTCCATAAGATAATCAAGATGGGGCTTCCCATGGTAGGACAGCAGCGCTTTATCAGACCCCATCCGCGTACTCTGTCCGCCTGCTAGGACAAGGCCGTAAAGACCATCACTCATACATTTTCTCGTTGAAAATCACGTTTCCCGCCGGCTTTTTGCAGCAACCGCACCTCATGAATCTCAATGTCATGGCTCAGCGCCTTACACATATCATAGACCGTCAAAGCTGCGACAGAAGCCCCCGTTAGCGCTTCCATCTCCACCCCCGTTCGGCCATGGCACGACACACGGCATTGAACAACAACGTCGTCCCCCTCAACATGCAGGTCAACCTGACAACCATTCAGCAGCAATGTATGACAAAGCGGAATAAGCTGCGGCGTCGCCTTGACACCCATCACCCCAGCAATTTGCGCAACCGTCAAAACCGCGCCTTTCTTGGTCATAAAGCCTTGGTCACGTAACTGTTGCGCGCATTCAGCGGGAAAGCGAATACGCGCTTGCGCCGTAGCATGACGAGAGGTCACGTCTTTTTGGCCAACATCGACCATATGCGGATTCTGATTATGAGGATCAACATGATTTAGGATGGTCATTTCAGCCCCCGATATAATTCATCTCAGCACGTTGCGAGGTAGGCTTCTGCCCATCAAGCCCTGCGCGCTGCTCACTATAGCGGTCTGAACGCCGCTGCCATAACGTACGCAGAACCTCCTCCACAGCATCAGGCCCTCCATGACGCACGATCGAACGGAGATCTTTCCCTTCCTGGGCGAAAAGACACGTATAAAACCGACCATCTGACGATAACCGCGCGCGTGTGCATGTCCCACAAAAAGGCATCGTGACAGAGGCAATAATGCCCACCTCACGATCAGTCCCACGATAGCGGTAACATGTGGCAACGTCGCCCTTATAGCGCGGGTCTATACGCTCAAGGGGGCCATTTTGTTCAAGCAAAGCATAGATCTCATCAGCCGTCACAACCTCATGACGCTGCCACCCATTGCGCGTTCCCACATCCATATATTCGATAAACCTTGTATTGATCTGACGCGCCGCCCCATAAGCCGCCAGTTTGGGAACCTCACGCTCATTCACACCCCGCTGCACAACGCTGTTGATCTTCACACCATCAGGGAACTGAGCCTGACAAGCCGCTTCAATCCCGCTCAGCACATGCTCAACATGCCCACGACCGCCACTCATATGAGAAAAAATCACAGGGTCTAACGCGTCCAAGCTAACCGTCACGCGCCGCAACCCCGCCCTTTGCAACGGTTTTGCGAGATGCGGAAGCAGCACCCCATTAGTCGTCAGCGCTAAGTCCTCCACTCCTTCCAAAGCTGCTAAGGCTTCAACAAGCTCCAACAACTGTGGATGCAGCAGGGGCTCTCCTCCTGTCAGGCGAATTTTACGCACACCCAGCCGCACAGCACTGCGCGCAATCGTGACCATCTCCGCCACGCTCAAGCGCTCATCAGACGCGAGGAAACGAAAACCATCGGGATAGTCCGTCTCTGGCATGCAATACGGACAACGGAATGGACAACGATCAATGATCGACAGTCTTAAATCCCGCCACGCACGATCGTACTGATCCCGTATGACTATGCCCATGGATAAAAAGGAACGCGCGTCCCAACGAACGCCTCTCCTTCCCCTGGAGAGAGCTCAATAATCCCATCAGTGTGAGACAACCCCATAAAATCTCCCGAGGTCGGCATAGGGAAAGGCTGGGCCTCTCCGCCTCTCACCTGCACCGGTACAAAACGTGTTCGCTGTGCCAAGCGTGACACGGGGGCCGTTAACGACAACGATACAACCTCGCCCACCACGCGCTTAGCCGCTTGATCCAACAACGGCAGCACGTAACGCGCCATACATACCATGGCCGATACGGGGTTTCCCGGCAAACCAACGACACGTTGCCCCGCGGAACCATAACCAAACCATAGCGGCCCACCGGGGCGTTGTAAGACTTTATGAAAAACGCACTGTACCCCAATATGTTCTAAAGCACGCGGCACATAGTCAAAGGCCCCCATCGAAACCCCGCCACTGAGCAAGACCACATCGTAACGCGCTATAATATCCCCAAGCACAGCACATGTCTCATCATACGCATCCTTTAGCGTGCGATGTTCAAGCATTGAGCAGCCGTGCAGCTGCAACATCCCCATAATCGCATAATGATTTGACCGCCGTACCTGCCAAGGCTGGACAGGCTCATCCACCTCCACCAGCTCATCACCCGTTGTCACGACACAAACAGCGGGCTCACGGCTGACCAACGGTGTCGCCACCCCGTTCGCCGCTAGAACGGCCAAAGAAGGGCCGGCCAACTTCTGCCCCTCACATAGAAGAACGTCTCCTTGTGTGCGATCAGACGCTTGAGGATGAATGAACGCACCCTGAGTAGGGAGCGCGTCTCCTACAAAAAAGACCTGATCATCCACCCGCCGAATCTGCTCAACAGGAATGATGCAATTCGCCCCCATAGGCAGTACAGAGCCTGTCGTGACCTCCCAGCAGAAGGCGCCCTCAGGCAGTTCACGCGGTGGTTCCCCAGCCCGTTGCATCCCCAAAACATGAAGTGGGAAAGCAGCCCCTACTCTTAGAGCAATGCCATCCATCATCACACGGTCATAAGGCGGCTGATCACGCTCTGCTCTGACCTTCTGTCTCAAGACCCGTCCATTTGCACGATGTAACGGCACAGACTCACACCCGAAATCACCCGCATACCGCAGCACAGCCTTATGCGCCTCTGTTACTGTGATGAGAGCCATGGCTGTCCTCTTTTTCGTCCTCAGTACCGTCCCTCTTAAATAAGAACCCAATGCCCACAATCAACAGCTGACATAAACGCAGGGCCCTTCCTTTGTCGTCTCTCCTTCGCCTGCTTCTGTCTTTGCCGCTATAGGGCTATCGTCGCAAAGCCTCGCTCTTATTGTAGCAAGCCTCCGTCGCGCCCCCCTCCTCACAAACATCGACAATCAGTCAGGCAGAAGGCCATAGAAGAGAAGAGTATCAGCAATACAGAGCACGTTCCCAAGAGCGAGGCTTTACTAACGCTGGCCACATAAAAAAGGGCCTTCATTATCGAAGACCCTTTCCCATCACACCTTCCCTCTATCTCTCACTAAAAAACAGAGAGGGAACACTCTATGACAGTCTCTCCCCTCCTTTAAGAAGGAGGCGTTATGTTAAGTGCCCAAGCGGCATCTTGATTGCGCTCCGGCGTATCCGCCAGAACATAGCCCTCATCAGACAGCATACGCGTCATATAATGGCGATTATAGAAAAAGCAGTAAAATAACTGCCAAAATCCGCCCGTAATCGCCGTTAAAACGGCATGAAGAACAGCAACCAAAATCTCACCGCGAATAAGCGGCACGAGAAAGCCAAAAAAGAGATATGTCCAGCTAAAACCGATATAACCGTTCCGCGTGATCCCTGAAGCCGCGTTACGAATCAGAACTCTCTCTGCCATGAAGCCGTCCCTTTATTGCTCACAATGTTACGTGGTGAACCCAATTAAACGAATCCTCTGCCTCACCACGTTGCACGTTACTCAAGGCTTCGCGCAAGCGTAAAGCAACAGGGCCGGCCGTTTTCCCATCACCAAAGCGCGCCTCATCGCCCGACGCGCGATGGAAAGACCCAATGGGGGACACTACAGCAGCCGTGCCACACGCGAATGCTTCGACGATCTCCCCTGAAGCAGCGCCTGCAAACACATCATCAATAGCGATGGGCTCCTCACGCATCGTCAGGCCCATCTTACGGCCCAGCTTGAGCAAGCTATCACGTGTAATCCCACGCAGAATGGCTCCGCTCAGCGGCGGTGTCACGACAGAACCATCTTTATGAACGAACATGACATTCATGCCGCCCATCTCATCGACATAACGTCGCTCACGCGCATCAAGGAACAACACTTGATCGCACCCTTTCTCAGCAGCTTCTTGCTGAGGGACAAGGCTAGACGCGTAATTACCGCCACATTTTGCCTCGCCCGTTCCGCCGATTGCTGCACGGGTATAATCGTCAGACACCCACACAGACACACAGCCAGAGCTGAAATAAGCTCCAACCGGGCTCGCCAACAGCACAAACAAATATTCGTTCGCGCGCTTCACACCCAAAAACACTTCATTGGAGATCATGAAAGGGCGCAGATATAGGCTCTGATCACTTCCTTGTGGGACCCAGTCACGATCCACTTTAAGAAGGTTTTCGATAGCCCCCATGAAAAGATCTTCCGGCAATTCCGCCATCGCAAGACGACGAGCCGATGCCGCAAAGCGAGCGGCGTTTGCCTCAGGACGGAACAGAGTAATGTCCCCATCCTTTCCACGATAGGCTTTCAGACCCTCAAAAATTTCCTGCCCATAATGCAGCACCGTTGAGGCTGGATCGATCGACAGAGGGCCGCGTGGCACCACCTTTGCATCATGCCATCCCTGACCTTCAACATAGCGAATAACCACCATATGATCGGTAAACACACGACCAAATTGTGGGTCTTTAAGGAGTGCTTCCCGTTGATCAGCCGGAGTAGGAGTGGAGGTCTTTTCGATGTGGAAGTCAGCCATGACGTAAGATTCCTAAAGAAAATAGGGCATTTAACGCAATAATACTTTCCTAGCTCTGACACAAGTTTTCCCACGAAAAACCCCCGCTGCATAACGCAGACGGGGGCTTTCCATAGCGGCTTCCAAGCCACCAAACGTCGAAAAATTAACGCTTGGAGAACTGGAAGGAACGGCGAGCCTTAGCCTTACCGTATTTCTTACGCTCAACAACACGGCTATCGCGGGTGAGGAAGCCAGCTGCCTTCAGGACGCGGCGTAGCTCTGGCTCATAATGAGCCAACGCACGGGACAAACCGTGACGCACAGCACCAGCCTGACCAGACAGACCACCACCCGTAACCGTGCAATACACGTCAAACTGGTTGTAACGATCCACCAGCAAGAAAGGCTGAGTGATCAGCATACGCAGCACAGGGCGTGCGAAATATGTTGTGACCGGACGACCGTTCACAATGATATCGCCTTTACCTGGCTTGATCCATACGCGAGCAATAGCGTCCTTACGACGACCCGTCGCATAGGAACGGCCTTGTGCATCACGCTTGGCTTCATAAACCGGTGCAGCATTTGTAGTAACAGGAGCAGCGCTAGCAAGATCCTGCAGCGTGCCGGTACGCTCGGCGGAGCGCTCTTGAGTCTCTGACATGATCAGGCCTTACGACTTGCGTTGTACAGTATTCTTGCGGTTCATAGCGGCAACATCCAATGTCACAGGCTTTTGACCTTCGTGAGGATGCTCTGTGCCCGCATAAACGTACAAGTGCTTCATCTGAGCGCGCTGCAATGGGCCGCGTGAGATCATACGCTCAACAGCTTTCTCCACCACGTGGCCAGGGTTTTTCCCTTCCAGACGCTGGCGAATGCTGCGCTCCTTCACACCACCGGGATGACCAGTGTGATAATGGAACAGCTTCTGACCGACTTTATTGCCTGTCAGAACGATCTTGTCTGCGTTGATCACAATAACAGCATCACCAGCATCCACATGTGGTGTGTACTGAGGCTTATGTTTGCCGCGCAGACGGTTAGCGATGATGGTAGCGAGACGACCCAAGACCAGCCCTTCGGCATCGATCAGGATCCAATTTCTCGTCACCTCCGCAGGTTTCAACGAAACTGTGGTCTTCATTAATGACGTTTCCAACTTGAGGCGCCGCGAACATCGCCGCACCGGGAAAAGCTTTCCTCGCCTCCCTCCTCATTGTCAGAGAATCAAGGCATAAGAAAAGACATAAGATAGGGCGCGTTATCGCGAGAGATAGCGTTCAGGTCAAGTGTTTTTTACAAACAGAGTTTGAGTGTTTTTGGCTAAAAACTGCTACTTATTGCAATGTGGTATCATATTACCGTAATATTTTTACCAACAAATCATCCGATTGATCATTTTTTGCCATAATCATGTCCCCAACAGAGGCTTGCCCCCATCAAAGTGGATGATATGGTGGCCCTCTTTCCCGTTTCAGGCCCTCCCGGTCAGAAGATACGCCCTTTCAAAGAAGACACACCGTGAAAAGACCTTGGCTGACGACTTCTTTAACAGTCCTTATCCTCTGTGTGGCTGGTATTGGACTTTATCGTGAGGCGTCTCATGCGCTAACCCATATCCTCACACGGTTTCAGGAAACGCTGCCTGCTGGCAGTCATTTCACCTACCGCAGCGCTTCACCTTCCCTCCTCATAGGCGGCGCAACGCTCCATGATGTGACGTTTCACAGCCCGACAATTACCTTCCACGCTGCTCAAGTTCGTTTAGGACATCCTCATTTTCTCCACGATGGTAGCATCGGCATGGCAAGCCTTCAGCTCGATTCTGCCGATTATCGCGGCCCTTCACTTAATTTGCATGCAGCCAAGGCTATTTTCCGTCATCTTCTTATCCCGTCTCCCCCCAAGGCTGCACTCCATACAGACCTCACAACCGTCAGCACGCATTCTCTTGCCGCTATTCTCTCCTTCAACCCACAGCATCTCTCATCACTGCGCTTTGGCCGAACCCATGTTGAGGGGCTTGATTTCACCTTCCCGCCTCAACAACCCTTCTTTTCTCCTGCCCTCCACCTCACACATATCACAGTGGAAACCTTCACTTTGGAAGGCTATGGCATAGGGTCTCGCGTTCTCACAGATATCAAAAATGCGTCTTTGTCGTTGTCGCTATCTTCAAAGAGCACATCCACTTGGCCTGCGCTTCTTTCCGATATGCTGTGCCCTCCAGACATGACAAACACCGCAACCATCCCTCTTACACTCACGGTCGAGAGATTTTATGCTCGCAATGGCCATCATCATTGGCTCCAAAGCAATTCATCCCACATTGAAGAGGCATTATCCCAAGCATTTCAACATGATCCTCTCCAAAATTTGTGGGAAAGTCCTGGCTCTCTGTGGCTCCATCGCCTTGCGCTTACCATTGGGAAACCAACAAATAGCAGTGTCTTTCGGCTCGACCACTTGAACCTGACACGTAAAAATGACCCCTCATCAGCCCTCCATACAGAGGGCAACCTTCAAGGCATTCATCTACGCCCTGCTGGCGGACGACATTTTACCATGTCGATCAATGGCCAAAAGACGCTCTTACATTTCATAGAAAACAGCCATAAAAATGATAAAGGATGGGACAACGCCTTCACCTCCCATCTTACGGTTCCTTCTCTTGGGCATGTAGCGTTGGACGCACATACGCGCCTTCCAGCAGAAAACCCTTTCCATAATGCCATTGATCGAAAGAATTTTGCCCACAACACTCTTATGACAGACGCTACTATCACCCTTAAAGGCGAACGGCTTCTCGATCTCTGGCCACATCTCGCTCATATTAACGCCTCCGTAGAGGAACGGGCCCATTTCCGTGAAGATCTCATCCATGCACTAGAACGGGCCATCAGCGCACGTCCACTCTTCACACCCATGATGGATTATGTGCTCACTCCTAAAGACCGCACATTAACGATTGGTCTTGGCTCCCTGTCGGTTGATGATGTCATTCATCTCCCGCTCACAGGCCCCACCAATGCCGTGCTAGACCACGCGCATATTACCTCTGTCACGGTGCATTAATGAGCTCTTCAGCGCCCGTTGCCGTCATTGGAGCCAATGGCCGCACGGGCCGAGCTTTGTGCCTGACTCTTCTAAAGGCAAACATCCCCCTTATTGCCTGCACACGCTCACCTGAGCAGGTGCGCAAAAACCTCGCCCATTTTCCTCAGAACGCCGTTACCGTCCGCTCTCTTGAACTTCACGACAATCAAAGTGTTCGGAATGCGTTACGAGATGGGGTATTCATCATCACAACGGCCCATGCACGCCACTTGCCCACGATTCTCCATGCGTCAAAAGCCCCAATCGTCGCACTCGGAAGCACCCGTAAAAACACCAAATGGCCCGATGACCATGCCCGTGGCGTCCTTCTTGGCGAGCGTGCCCTGCAGAATGACCCGCGCCCTTCCATCATCTTACACCCAACGATGATTTATGGTGCAGAGGGTGAAAATAACGTGCAACGCCTCACCAAACTTCTGCGTTTTCTTCCCGTCATCCCACTTCCCAATCATGGGCGCGCTCTCGTGCAACCGATTGACCAAGGGGATGTCATACGCTGCCTTTCTGCCGCTTTAGAGCTTTTACGAAAACGCAACATCACGGGGCCAGAAGGCATCACGATCGCAGGGGCAGAATGCTTATCTTATCGAGATTTTATCACAAAGATCATGCGTCATGCAGGCTTAAAGCCGCGTCCAGTTCTCTCTTTGCCAGCCTCTTTTTTAATGCGGCTGGCCCAGCTCACGGCATTCATTCCCGCTTTACCGACCATTACACCGCCTGAAATCCGGCGTTTGTTGGAAGATAAAGACACTGATATCACCATTATGACCACACGGCTTGGCGTACAGCCCATCAGCTTTGACGAAGGACTAAAGCGTCTTTTTCAATCAACTTAATTTTTAAAGGGGAATGCTGGGGCGAATGATGGGACTCGAACCCACGACCACCGGTACCACAAACCGGCGCTCTACCAACTGAGCTACATCCGCCATACAGCGAGGCAAGTTCTATTAAATCCTCACCCTTACGTCCAGCCCCTAAATGATAAATTTTCAACAAAATATCATTCCACCATCCCATCCTTTATCTTCACAGCGTCTTGAGAAGCTTTTATACCACGAGAAGAATTGCCGCCCCGGGCCGGAATACGGTGTGCATCTGTCCTTAATTGATCACCACTTACCCGTATCACAGAAGGGTCATCCCCTATGGTATCCGCCACATCTTACGTCCAAGAATGGACACAACGCCCGGTGAAGGAAATTCTCGCCGGGATGGTGGGGACATTTGCCCTCATTCCTGAGGTCATTGCCTTTTCCTACATTGCCGGGGTTTCACCGGCCGTCTCACTGTTCGCTTCCTTTGTGATTTCCGTCTCCATTGCGTTTTTAGGGGGGCGCCCGGGTATGATTTCCGGCGGAGCAGGGTCCGTCGCGCTTGTCATGGCCCCCCTCGTCCATACGCACGGTGTGCAGTATATGCTGCTAGCGACCCTTATGGCCGGGGCCTTCCAGGTTATTTTCGGGCTATGTAAGCTGCAATCTGTCATGCGCTTTGTTTCAAGCGAAGTGCGCACGGGCTTTGTAAACGCTCTCGCCATACTGATCTTCTCCGCTCAAGTGCCGCAAATGCTGGGCGTAACATGGCATACGTACCTGCTCATCGCGATTGGTTTGGTGATTATCTACCTCGTCCCACGCGTCTTTAGCGCCATCCCCTCACCCCTCATCTGCATTATCGCGCTAACAGCCATTACAGCCTTCCACCCTATGCCTGTGCGCACGGTGGCTGATCTTGGAGAGCTTCCCACAGGCCTGCCACATCTCACCCTCCCCCACCTTCCCCTGACATGGCAGACCATCTCAGTCGTTTTCCCCTATGCCTTAGCGGCTGCGGCTGTTGGCCTGCTGGAATCCCTCATGACAGCGTCTGTTGTCGATGACATGACCGACACACACGGGAAGCCACAACGTGAATGCACAGGCTTAGGCTTATCCAACATCTTCGTCGGGCTTTTTGGAGGCATTGCCGGATGCGGCATGATCGGCCAGACCGTTGGTAACCTGCGCTATGGTGGGCGTGGGCGGCTCTCAACCTTTACCGCTGGGGCGTTTTTGCTACTCCTGATGGTCGCCTTGCATTCATGGATTGCCCGCGTGCCCATGGCCGCCCTCGTTGCTGTGATGATCATGGTCTCTATCAGCACCTTTGCATGGGACAGCTTAAGGGGCCTCATTCGCCAGCCTAAATTGTCGAGCTTTGTCATGATCGCGACCGTCATCGTTGTTGTGCTAACACACGATCTCGCCGCTGGCGTGGTCGTTGGCGTCCTGCTGTCAGGTGTCTTCTTCGCTTGGCGTACAGCAAAACTGGTTCAAGTCACCCCGGCTCGGGATGGTGGAGTGCTGACCTACTCCATCAGTGGGGAAGTCTTCTTCGCATCAGCCGACCTTATTCCCAGCTCTGTTGACTACCTGACCGATGCCCCAACCGTGGTATTTGACCTCACTCATGCACGGTTTTGGGATGTTACCTCTGTGCAGGCAATGGAAAAGGCCATTGATAAGCTTCGCCGGCATGATCGTAAAGTGATCATCCAAGGACTTAACGCGCTCCATCATTCGATTTTTAACAAACAATCGGATGAAAAAACGCTTCGCACTTAACCAATGATATTAAGCCAGTCTTTCTCTTTGGAAGACTGGCCGCATCAATAGGATGGTTAGAACATGCCCAACTGACACAATCTGGCATGTTCTAACCAGTTTTACCCCTTACCCACCGTGATATTAAGCTTGAGAGGGATGTCATCTTGGTACGCGCCTAGAAGTGTGCTCCATCACACCGAAGCGAAAAGCCCACGCGCTTTACGCCAGCCATCGTAGCCCCAAACCCCTCAAAAAGAGCGCGTCTGACAAAGTGCCTGCTTATCTCTGGCCTTTTTTATAACGATTACCGCTTTCAACCAACATCATGAGATAACAACCTCATCTGCCCTTCAGCAGTCAAAACATTTGAGCGGCCTCTCCGAGCCTTAACTCTCCGGCTTGATCATCCCTAAAACTGACGTCACTATCGTGAGACAGACTAACCACGACCTACACCCTCTTCACCCGAACTTCACCTGACCGGAAAGGGCACAAAACGCAAGCTCGACAGTATAAGCCAATGCGCTTTTTAATCAGTCGCGTTAGCCACATCTTCTAAAGAGAAAGTCGGATAAGCACGTTTAAACCGTTCACGGTTCACAGGTGTTAAGCGCACAGTCAGCGTAATCGCCTCGTCACTATCAGCACGCTCGATGACTTCACCATGATCGTAAAGCCATGCCATCGCCGCACCATCCGTGACAGCAAGAGACGTCCGTACGATTTCCATAGAGCGTGTCATGAACTGATCAAGCGCTTCAAGCAGATCAGGCAGACCCTCCTTGGTCAATGCAGAAACAACAACCGCACCCTCACGTTTAGGAATCGCTGCTGTACCCCCCAAAAGGTCAGCCTTGTTCATCACCTCAATCACACGCTCTGGCCAATGGCTATCCAACATTCCGTCTTTAGCCATATCATCAAGAACAGAAAGCACATCATCGCGCTGTGCGTTGCTTTCCGGATGAGCTGCATCACGCACATGCAAGATAATATCAGCTTCTGCCACTTCTTCGAGTGTCGCACGAAATGCGGCAATCAACTCCGTGGGAAGATCACTGATAAAGCCCACCGTGTCTGAAAGAATAACATGCCGTCCTGAAGGGAGCGTCAGCCCACGCATCGTTGGATCCAGCGTTGCAAAAAGCTGGTCTTGCGCGTGAACCTCAGCTCCTGTGATCGTGTTAAACAGTGTGGACTTTCCCGCATTTGTGTAACCAACCAACGCGACAATGGGGAAAGGAACGCGCCGCCGCGCTGACCGATGCAACCCACGTGTGCGTCGCACCTGCTCTAGCTCTTTACGAAGCTTTACCAAACGCTCATCAAGCATCCGGCGATCGGCTTCCATCTGAGTTTCCCCTGGGCCACCCATAAAGCCAAACCCACCGCGCTGACGCTCCAAATGCGTCCAAAGCCGCACGAGGCGTGAGCGTTGATATTCCAAATGAGCCAGCTCAACTTGCAGCACACCTTCACGCGTGGCCGCCCGTGCACCAAAAATATCAAGAATAAGCCCCGTACGATCCACCACTTTGCAGCCCAGCTCTTTTTCCAAATTTCGCTGCTGCACAGGTGATAAGCGCGAATCGACAACCACAACGCCAATATTCTGCGCTTTTACTTCATCACAGAGCTGCTCAAGCTGCCCGGCCCCCAACAGAGTCGCAGGGCGCCGTGAGCGTAGCGGGAAAATCGTTGTGTAAGCAATCTCCAGCCCAATAGAGGCTGCCAGCCCAACGGCTTCTTCAAGGCGCGACTGCGCGGCACGCGGATTGCTATAGGCGCCTGTTTTTTCTACGGGAAGGACAACGGCTGCAACCGTCGGAACACGTGCTGTTTCTTTTGGCTGACGTCTCACAAACTCTCTACACTTTCCTCAGAACCATCAATCAATTCTTGGGTGAAATCGGGCATTGACGCCACGGGCATGATGGTACTCACAGCATGTTTATACACAAGCTGTACATGGCCATCACGCCGTAGCACCAGCGTGCGATCATCAAAAAGAACAATAACGCCCTGAAGCTTCACCCCATTCACAAGAAAAACCGTTACCGATTCCTCACATTGACGCAAATGCTCCAAAAAGGCCTGTTGTACAGAACCTGACAGTGATGACGACATAAAGACTTCGTTTCCCCTATCGCCCTTAGCGTTCAGCCGAAGCAGATTGAGCGCTATTATTACGCTCTTCCTGCGTAACACCAAGCTGCTTGAGTTTGCGATGCAACGCGCTACGCTCCATGCATACAAAATTAGCCGTTCGGCTAATATTGCCTCCAAAACGCATCAGCTGCACCTGTAAATATTGTGTCTCAAATTTATCGCGTGCCTCACGTAGGGGCAGACTCATCACGTCCGCCTCCGCATTCAGGCGGGTCATGGAAGGCGCTCCCTTACGTACCATCTCAGGCAACATATCCGCACGGATTGGGTCTGTATGGTTCGCACTGCCACTTGGGGCCATGATCAGCATACGTTCCATCAGATTACGCAATTCGCGAATATTGCCCGGCCACTCATAGGTCTGCAAACTCGCAAGCGCATCGACAGAAAGTTCACGCTTAGGCAGGCCAGAGCTCTCCGCGCAGCTTTCCAAAAAATGCCGTGCAAGAGCTGGGATATCCTCAGGCCGTTCTGCCAATGAAGGAACCTTCAGCGGCACAACCGCTAAGCGATAATATAAATCTTCGCGGAAACGCCGTGCTTCAATTTCTTCCTGCAAATCACGACTTGTCGTCGCGATAACGCGCACATCAGCCTTTACATTATGAGTGCCACCTAAACGCTCAAAGGTGCGGATTTGCAGAGCACGCACGATCTTTCCCTGCGTCTCCAACGGCATATCCGCAACTTCATCAAGCAACAAGGTGCCACGATGCGCACGCTCGAGCACGCCACGACGTGTCGGCTGGCCTTCCTTACCCTCCACCCCAAAGAGCTCTTCTTCAAAATGGTCAGGGGCTAAGGTTGCGCAATTCAGCACCACAAAAGGTTCATCAGAGCGCTTAGACTGCGCATGAATCATCCGCGCGGCCACTTCCTTCCCTGCCCCGGCAGGGCCGCTGATCAACACACGTGAATTTGTCGGGGCTACGCGTGAAATTTGCTGACGCAACGCGGCCATCAAACCACTATTGCCCATCAGTGTCATTTGTGCCCCGGCACGCAAACGAAGCTCGGCATTTTCTTGCTTTAAACGCGCCGCTTCAAGGGCTCGCTGCACAATGACCAAGAGACGATCAGACTGAAATGGCTTTTCAATAAAATCGTAGGCCCCTTCATGAAGGCTCGAGACAGCCGTTTCAATCGTGCCATGTCCTGAAATCATCAAAATAGGCAGGTTGGGCTCTTCTTCCTTAAAGAGCTTAAGCAGCTCCATCCCGTCTAGCTTTGAATTTTGTAACCAAATATCAAGGATAACAAGTGAAGGCCTGTAGTCACGAAACAGTGCAATCGCCTCATCGGACTGCGCTGCACTCTGGGTACTATAGCCCTCATCCTCCAAAATTCCCTCAAGGAGAAAACGGATATCGGGTTCATCATCGACAATCAGAATCTCATGTTCCATCTGATATCCTCACGATCCGTTACACTCCTCTGCAATATTATCGTCTTCCACCAGCGGCAAACAGAGTGTGACAAGCGTTCCTTGCTGGCTCTCCCCGAACTGGTCGTCATCATTGAACCGGCCCCCCTCACGACGATCCGTAAAAGTGATCCGGCCACCATGAGCGTCCATGATCCGATGAACAATGGCAAGCCCTAGGCCCGTACCTTTTGGCTTGTGGGTTACATAAGGCTCAATAAGCCGATGGCGTTCACCGGATGGTAAACCAATACCATTATCACTCACGCCAATGACGGCTTCTTTATCGTTTACCTTCAACGATAAAACAATCTCTCCAATATACGGTTGCGTCTCATTTATTTTACGCCCTGTCATCGTGATCGCATCTGCTGCATTTTGCAAAAGATTAGTTAAACACTGCCCGATAAGACGCCGGTCGCACAAGACCATGACCCCTTTCGCTTCAAGCCCTTCCGTTCGATAGAGAATGTCAGGATGGGCATGGCGCTGCAAAATAGGCGCCTCTTGGCACAAACGCACAAGATCATAACGCGCCAATTCAGCTTGAGGCATACGTGCAAAAGACGAGAACTCATCAACCATGCGCCCAATATCACCCACTTGGCGGATAATCGTCGCCACAAGCTGGCTATACGTATCAGGATCACTGGTGATTTCCTTTTGAAAGCGCCGCCGCAACCTTTCTGCTGAAAGTTGAATGGGCGTCAAAGGATTTTTAATTTCATGAGCAATCCGTCGTGCAACATCCGCCCATGCTGCCTTGCGCTGCGCCACTTGGAGCACCGTAATATCGTCAAAAGTAACGACATAACCATCAATATCACGCTCCCCTTTCTCCGTCGCCACACGAACAAGAAGCGTGCGGCCAGCGCGTGCGCCCCCACCTTCACCAGGGCCACCGGGAGCTTGTGCCCCTTCCGTGTCGATCTGCACTTCAGCGGTATGTTCACGCTCAGGTACGCGTTGTACGGCCTCTAGCAACGCGGTAAATTCAGGCACACACTCTACAAGTGCCCGGCCAATATACTGGTGTAGGTCACGCTGCAAGATCACCGAAGCGGCGCGATTAGGCAGCTCCACAACCTGCCGGGTATCCAACCCAATCACCCCTGCGGACACACCTGAAAGCACCGCTTCTGTAAAGCGCCGTCGTTCGTTGATCTGGTCATAAGCCATCATCAACTCTGAACGCTGGCCTGCAAGCTGGTCTGTCATGCGGTTAAACGCCCAAGAGAGGGTTTTAACCTCATCATCGCGCTCAGTTGGCACGCCTTCAATCGGCACACGCGCCTCTAAGTCTCCACGTGCAATACGACGCGCCGCAATAATCAGCCGGCTCAGCGGATGAGCAATACGGTTCGCCAAAGCAAGGCCCGTCAGCATACCAACAGCGAGCACTAACAACCCCATCAGTGCCAAAATGAGGATGAGGGTAACCTGCGTTTTATTCCTGTTTCGCATCATACGCTGGTAATTATGCACCAGCGTATTTGTGCGCTGCATATGCCGAATAATGTCGGGATCAACTGGGCGTGTAATGACAAGCACAAGCCCCGAGCTTTCCCCCAGCGATACCACCGCCCTCACCACATGAGAGTCAGGCTGATCCAAGATGGCGACATCCCCCGCTTTCACCATCGCAATGACTGACCGTGAAGGAAGCGAGAGCTGAGGGGCTCCCTCTTTCCCCACGAACAACCCACCCGTGGCGATCACTTTATCGGATAAAGGATCAAAAATAATGGCATCGCTAAGCCCACGTTCTGTCACTTCATCTTCTAGAAGCGTTTGAAGCCGAGAAGGCGCATGGAAAAGATCCGTCCCATGCGCAAAAAACTCGTCATTTTGAATCGTCAACAAGGTGTTAGCGAGTGCAAATGCTTCCGTACGTGTGTTCTCGTTATGCTCACGCAAATAGCCTGCAGCGACCGAACGCGCTTCGCTCAATGCCGTATTCACACGGTTGGAAAACCAAATCTCCACACCATAATGAAAAAAGAGTGCCGATAACGCTCCAACCATCAAAGTGGGTGCCACGGCAATCACACCAAACAGCGTCACAAGACGGACATGGAGCCGCGCTCCCGCCATGCCCATCCGTCTCTCAGCCTGCATTCGCCCAATCTGGCCAATAGCCGCCGCACCGATCAGCAATAAGGTGATGAAATCCAGAAGGAACAGGAGGGCCTGCACCTGTGGAATATGCGCTACTGACATACCACTGGCGAGCACCCAAAAGGTGAGCAACGCCAAGAAAAGCGCCAAGACGGTGAGTGACACAATGCCATCGGCACTTATAAGCCGAGCTAGGAAGCGCCGTATCCACCGTGTTGAACGCCTCATCGTATCATCCCCCCTTCGGTAGATTGATACCCAGGTCTCGAATACGCTTACGCAGCGTATTGCGATTAACACCCAGCAAAGAAGCAGCACGCAGCTGATTGCCGCCTGTGTGATGAAGCACCATAGAAATTAACGGCTTTTCTACTGCTCCGACCACTTGCGCATGAAGCATGCATCCACCTGCTTCAAGACCAGCCTCCACATAGCTACGCATCGCAGGCTCCAATACAGAAGAAAGACCGGGGCTCCCTTTATGATCAGGCAAAGCTCGTACCGCTTTTATCCGCTCCGGCCCCAAACGCTGACTAGCTGTTAACCCCTCCAACCAACGATGGAGCGGCTCCTCTAACTGGCCATCACGCAATAAGAGACCATGATCATGACGACTGGCCACCATCAGTCGAATATCATGATCTCGGCCTAAGAGCAGATCAGCAACACGCTTCTGTAACTCTGTAGTCAGGCAATCCAACTCATCAATCAGCAACGTGCCGCCCTGCGCTTGCTCCACCCAACCCGTCACCTCTCTTGAGCCGAATAAATGCTCCCTCCGCAACGCTTGCGGGATCGACGTCAGCTGTGCCTCAACAAAAACAGCTCGTGCACGAGCACTATGGGCATGCAACTTACGGGCTACTTCCAGACGCTCAATCCGACTCGTTCCGTAGAGAAAAAGCGTTTTCATCAGAGCACCTCGCTCTGTTCACGCACCATCAGCCAACAACCCGCCTTCAATAGACCTAACCGATTAGGCCGCATGACGCGCCGCCATTCCTTCACGATCGCGCACAAAACCAGCGGCAATCAACGTGTCGTAAAATTGCGTCAAATGCTCCACAACATCTGGAGCGGAGCTCATATGATTAACAGCCGCACGAAAAGCAGCAGACCCCGGAAGACCTGCCGAATACCACGACACATGTTTACGCGCGAGACGAAGGCCGGGATACTCTCCAAAATGATCCAGCATCATTTGGTAATGCTTCAGCACAATGCGTTTTTCTGTTTCCAGATCAGGGTCAGGCACATCCTGACCTGTGCGGAGGGACTGCACAAGCTGGGCAGGGAACCACGGCCTTCCGTAACACCCACGGCCAACCATCACGCCATCAGCTCCAGATTGTGTCAGCGCTTCACGCGCATCGGCAATACTAGTGATGTCACCATTGACGATCACAGGGAGATCCATGGCCTCTTTCACCAGCCGCACAAAAGCCCAATCGGCCGTGCCATTATAGAACATCTGCCGTGTTCGGCCATGCACCGTGATCATGCGAATCCCACATTCCTGCGCGATTTTCGCCAAACGCGGCGCATTCAGATTGGTATGATCCCAGCCCATACGCATTTTCAGCGTTACCGGCACATCAACCGCTTTCACTGTCGCCTCAAGAAGGCGACCTGTCAGGGCTTCATCACGCATGAGGGAAGAGCCCGCCATTTGACCGATGGCCACCTTTTTTACAGGGCAACCAACGTTAATATCAATCACATCAGCCCCACCATCGACCGCGATCCGGGCTGCTTGTGCCATCGCCTCGGGGTCACATCCAGCAAGCTGCACAGCATTAAGCCCGTCTTTCCCCGCTGTACGCGCCATACGCATCGTATTCTCATTTTCACGGATCATCGCCCAAGATGCAATCATTTCCGACACAACAAGCCCAGCACCGAGCTCACGTGCAAGACGGCGAAATGGAAGGTCTGTTACACCAGACATAGGGGCAAGAATAACCGGATCCTCAATCACCTTACCGCCACCCAAAGAAATCGGGGGTAAAGAAAAAAGAGGAGCAGACGTAGAGCTCGGCTCTACCTGGACAGAAGACGATGGGGAGGGAATGGCGTTCATAGGCCGCTTAATTTAGCGCCCCCCCTTCAAAAGCGCAACAAATCCCCCACGTTCCTTCAGCCTTTTTTCAGGGCAGATATCCGAGGGGCCATCCCTTGGATTTCCTGCTCATGGCGCGCAGCTCCTTTAGGTGTAATCACAAACCGCCCATTCTCTCCCTGACGCGCAAAACCACGGTCGGCAAGGCGATCCAGGCAAGGACGATCTTTCAGGGGCTGCCTAAAATCTGGAAGCTGAGCTCCCGCAGGTGCCGCCGCAGGCCGCCCTTCATCGCCACTCAGCCACAGACGATGGAGCGCGGAGCGGCAGCAAGTTTCAAGATAGGGATCATCCCAACTCATGCTATCTCTACCTTTTGAAATTCGTTACACTGAACACGAAGGCTGGGCGCCGCCAAAGAACGTGGTGCGGCGATAGCGGGTTTTAAAGTCAAAGGAAACTGCATGATGATTGATACCAGTACGATCGCAAGTTGGGTGCTCCGCCACGTTAATCCTGAGCTCGCTCATGAAATCGCTATCCATTCCATTCGCTCGGGCTTTGCAGGAAGCGCCCCTGCCGATGACCCTGCTTTAGCCACCACAGCTCTTGGCCATTCTTTCTCCAACCCTATTGGTCTCGCAGCTGGGTTCGATAAAAATGCGCGTGCCGTTCGAGGCCTTGCCAAACTTGGCTTCAGCCATGTTGAAACCGGAACTGTGACACCTCGTCCCCAGCCTGGCAATCCACGCCCTCGTCTTTTCCGACTTCCAGAAGATGGTGCAATTATTAATCGTATGGGCTTTAACAGCTGTGGGATTGATCGTTTTTGCCAAAATCTCTCCCTCCTCTACCGCCCCGCTAGCGACGGCACCGTTCAGGCTGCGACGGCTCCCATCGGCATTAATCTTGGAATTAACAAAACCGGCTCATCCCCATTGAAAGACTACCCCGCCCTTGTCGGTCGGGTAAAAAACTATGCTGATTACATCACTATCAATCTTTCATCCCCCAACACACCGGGTCTGCGTGACTTGCAAGGGCCAGATACAATCAGCCGCCTGCTTGATGCTATTAAGCAGGCTCATCCCGACCATCCGCCTCTCCTCGTCAAGCTTGCGCCTGACCTCAGCGACGATTCGTACCGACCAATCGTTGATGCAGCCATTAATAGCGGGGCCAGTGGTTTAATTCTCACCAACACAACCCTCGCGCGCCCCAAGAGCCTCACCTCCTCTCATGCGCTTGAAGCAGGCGGCCTCTCCGGTGCACCACTTAAGGCACGTTCTAATGATGTCTTGCAGCTTGTCTCTCAGCTCACCCGTGGACGACTCACCTTAATTTCCTCAGGTGGCATCACGACCGGGCGCGATATTCTTGATCGCCTCAAAATGGGAGCAAGTTTGGTACAGATCTACACAGCCTTTATCTATGAAGGCCCTGCAGCCCTTGTGCGGTTAAAAAAAGAACTCCTAGCAGCCATGCGGGCTGATAATATCTCCTCTCTTGCTGAGCTCACTCCCTCTTCTCAGCGTTAAAGCCATCATAATACCTTGCCCCGCAGGGCAATAGTCTGAGGAAACATCCCATGCCCTGCGGCTTCCATCTCAGAGAAAATACCATTATCATGACGGTCTGTGCGGGTTGTACTTTTTGTCGAACCTGTCCAGCTTCAACGCCCCTAATCACCTTTAGCAATGGAGAATGGTACGCCTCATGAAAACTGCTCTAGTCGGGATTATCCGCAATGAGGCAAGTGACCTTCTCGCTTGGATAGGCTGGCATGCCCTACTCGGAGTAGATACATTCGTACTCTTCGATGATGGGTCTGATGACGGCACACGCGCTCTCTTAAAGGCTGCCTCAGTGCAGCATGATATCCGTGTGTTTTTCATTAATGAACTGCACGGCAGATCGTGGAAACCCCAGCAACCTGTTTACTGGGAACGCCAAAGAATCGTCTATATGGATGCCCTTCACGCGCTCAAAGACAGTGCGGATTGGGTCGGTTTCCTTGATACAGACGAATATCTAGCCCTGCACCGGCACGATACGCTGAAAAATTTCCTTCGTAGTTTTGGCCCCGATGTCGGTGCTGTCGGTATTCATTGGTGTCTTTATGGCAGTAGCGGGCACGTCACCTGTCCCGACATGCCTCCCTTTTACGCCTATACACGCCATAGCACAGAAGATAACCCCGTTAATCGGCATATCAAGACATTTTTGCGCCCACAATATTGGAATGGCGAGTGGGAAAATACCTATGCTTTCCCACTTAAAGAGGGTCGTTATGTTGACCCTAACGGGCGTGACCTAACCTGGGGTGCCCAGGTTGGGATGACGGAAGCGCTGCCTGACTGGGGCACAGCCCGTATCATGCATTTCCGCGTGCGAAGCCTAGAGCACTTTGTCGAGCGCGCACGCCGTCGGCGTGATAGCCGCCTTACCTTGGCTGATTTTAACGAAGATGACTGCAATGACTGCCAAGATAGCCGCCATCAAGGGCGTACACCTCTTGTGCTTGACTGGATGCGGCAGACCGTTTTTCAGGGTGTCGGAGAGGCGCTAAATAACCTCCCTCGACCAACCTCTATACCAGAACAAGTCTCCGTCACACGGCCTCAGACACCTTATAACCTAACTGTTTCACGCCTTATACCGTGGAATAATGACAAGCTCGAAATTCATGGCTCACGTGTTTGCTCACAAGGGCTGGCTAAAAACAATACAAGCCTCTTTGTTTTACACACCGCTTCTGTGCCCCATCAGGGTTTCCTCTTCGCACTTGATCTCAAGGATAATATCCTCGACTTCTCCATTTTGGCGGATAGTCGCTTAACAGGTTTTCTGGGCTACAACCTTGTTCCAACCGAAAAAGCTGATCACGTTGCTTTGCAACAAATAGGAGGAATGAGTCGCCGTCACGCGTACCTCACCACAGTGCCCGGCGAACCCCTCATTGCGGATCGACCTGTTCCCCATTTATGGGAAGCCTTCAGCCTTGCCCCTGCATATACAGCCCCTGATGGACGCTCGTGGCACGAGCTTTCATTCATGCGGTTACTGGAAAACACTCTGCGCCATCCGGTCACTCTCGAAACCATTGCCCATATGGCTCATAAAGATCGACGAGCCACGATCCGCCTTCTCCCCCTCCTGCACAATGTTCTCTCAGAAGGCGATCAAAAATATCTGGAAGCACAACTCGGCCCCTTTGCGCCCTTTGTCTTGTAAAATACGCTGTCGTACACCGTATAAAAAACCCCTTCTCTTCATATGAAAGAGAAGGGGTTTTTTGTATCGGGAATAGTGGAATGTCTTCTAAGGAACCTTAACGCCCCAATTTACGAAGTTTCACACCTTTCATCAGACGCTCTTCAATCACGGCCAGCGCCATACCTTTTGTTTCTGGAACCAATAGAATGGTCAAAATAAGGAAGAATGCATTCAACGCCCCTACCAACCAGAATGTTCCTGCTGACCCCAACGTTTCCATCAAGGTCAGTGCACTCAAGCCAACGGCCATATTGGTGAGCCAGTTCGTCAACGTGGACGCAGCCATACCAAAATCACGTCCGCCTATGGGCTGAATCTCAGAGCACAAGACCCACATCAACGGCCCCGCCGACATCGCATGTCCTGCACAGAAAACCATCAGCACAAAAACCGCCGCCATCTGCGCACCGCTGGAGCCCATGCCAGAATGAAGCAAACATCCTAAAACAACCATGGCAATCGCCATCACCGTAAAACCAACATACAAAATCGGCTTACGTCCCCAACGATCGACCAGACCAACAGCCACAAAGGTGGCAAACATGTTGACCATCCCGATAATAGCCGTGCACCATACTTGGGATTGCGTATCGAACTTCGCATATTCCAAAATTTTCGGTGCGTAAAACATCACAATATTGATGCCAGCAAACTGCTGCATCGCCTGCAGCATAATGCCCAAACCGACCGAGCGACGAAAATTGGAATTCGTCCGGAAGAGCTTCCAACCATCCTGCTTCGTTTCAAGTTGCAGACGAATAGCCTGAATCTCTTTCGCCGCTTCCAAAGGATCATTACGCAGATCCAGCATGATCTGCCGGGCCTCTCTATGGCGCCCCTGCATCACCAACCAGCGTGGACTATAAGGAAGAAATAAAACTCCTATCAGGAAGAGCGCCGCAGGGAAGGCCGCCACCCCGAACATCCAGCGCCAGTCACCACTATACGAAAAATACGTATCGGATAAAAACGCGACAAAAATCCCAACTGTCAGCATCAGCTGATAGGTGGAAACCATCGCTCCACGAGAATCCTCACTCGCAATTTCAGACAAATATAATGGCGCCGTAAAAGCCGATAGCCCAACAGCAACCCCCATCACGACGCGAAAGGCAATCATTGAGGGGATAGACCAGCTCAAGGCACAACCTGCCGCCCCAATAGCAAAGACAGCAGCGCCCAAGATAAGAGCGCGTTTTCGCCCCATATGATGAGACAACCATCCTGCGCTAACAGACCCAACAGCCGCGCCTGCCATCATTGAGCTCACCACCCAAGAAAGAGCCAAGGTGGAGGCATGAAATTGCTTACCAAAAAAAGAGAGCGCCCCTGACACCACGCCGATATCAATCCCTGACATCAACCCAGCGAGAGCCGCAACAACACCAATAGCCAAAATCTTAAAGCGTGTCGGATCAAAAAACGATGCTGAATCGTCTTCTGTTCCATCCGCGGACACCACGCCCTGTCCTTGACGGGCCTCTTCTTCAACCATGATTTTGGTTAGACCTTTCCTCTAAACAATGGCGCAAAGGTGCTTATGGGTACACGACCACATCATTCATAAGCACCTTCCCCTGTTTATTTTCCTAATTGACGCAGCTTAACACCACTCATCAGGCGTTTCTCAATTGTTTCTAACGAGACATCTTTTGTTTCTGGCACAAAGAGATAGATGAGAATAATAGCAAGAGCGTTAAAACTCGCAAATACCCAGAACGTATTAGAGCTGCCGAGCCCTTCAAGCATCGTCAAAAAGGTCGTCCCAATAAACAGATTGCTCAACATATTGGTACCCGTCGAAATTGAAATACCAAGATTGCGCCCAGCATTAGGCTGAATTTCAGAGCAAATCACCCACATCAGCGGCCCAGCCGACATCGCAAACCCACCGACGAACACAATAATGAGCGCCAACGCAGAAAGCTGAAGCGCCAAAGAACTCGGCCCGACATAGAGAATAACCGCAAGGATAGCCATGCTTAACGCCATGCTTGCATACCCCATGTAAAGAATAGGTTTACGCCCCCAGCGATCAGAATAACCAATCGCTACAAACGTCATCAGCACGTTAACGAGGCCAATCAGAGCGGTGCACCACATTTGCGCTGTGAGATCAAAATGTGCGGCTTCTAAGATGCGCGGGGCATAATACATGATGATATTAATACCAGCGAATTGCTGCATAATTTGCAACAACATACCAAGCCCAACAGAACGCCGAAAATTGGAATTTCTGCGTAAAAGCTTCCAACCTTCTTGTTTCGTTTGAAGCTGCTCATCTATAGCCTCCAACTCACGTTGGGCAGAAGACGACGTATCACGCAGATTAGTCATGACCTCAAAGGCATGTTCCCAATGACCACGCATCACAAGCCAGCGCGGGCTCTGTGGAAGGAACAAAAAAGCCCCCAAGAACAGTACAGCTGGAATAGCCTCAACAATCAACATCGTCCGCCATGCTCCCGACGGAGACAGCCAACTGTTGGAGAAAAAAGCAAGGAAAATCCCGATCGTTTTAAGCAACTGGTAGGTGGAGACCATTGCTCCACGCTGCTCTTTACGAGCAATTTCCGACAAATATTGAGGGGTTGTAAAATCGGAAAGCCCCATGCCTAAACCAACCAACACACGGCAAGCAATCATCGACGCAACAGACCAGCTTGCAGCCGATCCGAAAGCCCCAACGGCAAACAAAAATGCAGCAATTGTTAACGTATATTTACGCCCTAGATGGTTACAAAGCGTACCACCCGTTAGGGCCCCAATCGTCGCCCCCACCAACATACCACCAACAACCCACTCAAGGAGGCCTGTTGAGACATGAAACTGCGTGCCAAATGGTTTCAGCACACCTGAAATAACACCAATATCCAGCCCACACATTAGGCCAGCGAGTGATGCTATAAGACAAACAGCAAGCACACGGCGACGCGCTACTTTATTAACGTGACCTTCTTCGGGTGTGTCGGGAGCAGTAGCCTCCTGATCCGATACCGTTTTCATAAAGGGAATGCTCCTAATTTTATGAGAGCTCTTTAGGCAGTTCCCTCGCATCTACCACAAAAAGCACTTTTAACTAAGCTAATAGATCAGTCGCTCTTGTCATAAACAAGGCAACATCCCCCCTGTTCCGGCGCCAATCACCGGATAACAGAGCGAAGCATCCCGACCTCTCGACCACGCCAATTCAGCTGCTTACGCGCACTCCAACGATCGAGAAACGCCTCATCTTCTCCTGAATGACAGAGGCTCTTCTGACCAAAGCGCTTCAACAACGCTGTTAATGCTAACTCCGCCGCACGCGCTCCACCATCTTCAGCCTTCACGACGATGCCCAAACCTTCTTCTGGTAAAGCCGCAACCATAATGCCTTCAGCACCCATTTTCACAAAGGCACGCTCACCAAAACGCTCCATAATCGCGGTATCATAACGCCCAGTGCCCGCCACCATATATGGATGCGCCGCCACAGCCCGGCGCAGACGAGCCGCCGCCTCTGCGTAAGCATCCGATAGGCCATCCCCCGTGCCAAAACGGGCTAACCCTTGGGCCAATGCCCGATAAGGCACGGCATAAGTCGGCAATGAGCATCCATCCATCCCGCGATTTTCTGCGCGATGAGGCACCCCAATCACCTGTTCTAGTGAAGCGGTCACACGTTTTTGTATCTCATGCTCCGGATCTACATAACCGGTCGGGTCTATCCCCTGATCACACGAAAGGCAGACCATCCCTGCATGTTTCCCCGAGCAGGTATTATGCAAACAACACGGAGCCGTATGGCCTTGCGCCATCCATTGCCCAGCTGCAGGCGCATAACTCGGCCAATGAGCACCACATTCAAGTGCTGTTTCATCCCGCCCAACACGAGCTAACATCGAAGCCGCCAAACGCGTATGGGCCTCCTCCCCTCCGTGGGACGCACAACTTAAAGCAAGCGCATCATCACCGAGTTTCAAACGATCCGCCGCTCCGCTTGCAACCAATTCTAGCGCTAAAAAAGCTTTGACGGTCGAGCGTGGGAACAGCCAAGACTCCGCATCACCACACGACCAGACAAGACGACCCGCCGTATCGACGACAACGGCACGCCCATAATGACGCGACTCAACCCGCCCTCCACGCGTTGCCTCTGCCAATAAGCCCATATCCATCTTTTTATCGGTCATGATCACTATCTTTCCCGTGGTGAGAGGTACCGCCATCTGAAAGAGACACCGCGCATTCCGCACAGAGTCCTTCAATTTCCACCGTTGCCGCTTCTGCTTGGAAGCCCCTCCCACGTGCAGAAGACAGTAAAACAGCCGCCACAACATCCTGTTCCAGCTCTTCCACACAACGACATTGGCGACAAATTAAGAACTGCGCACGATGCACACCCCATGTCCCGTGCTCACGACAACCACTCTGGCAATCCAGAGCATGATGGCATCCCACAAAAGCACTCAGACGCTCAATTCGATGAACCAGCCCATACTCAAGAAGGAACTCTAACGCTCGGTACACAGTGGGAGGCACCGCACGTGGCTGCAACGTGCGCAAACGCGCTAAAAGATCGTACGCACCCGAAGCCTGTTTTTCAGACAGTACCAAGCCTAAAACTTGCCGCCGTGTTTTCGTCAAACGCTGCCCATGCTGACGGCACCATTGCTCGGCCTCATCTAACCGCCGTATCACCGAGGCGGGGAAAACTGCCTCTTCCCCGTCATGATCCTGAGCAGGCTGCCCAGCCTTTTGTGCCATGCGTGTTTCCTTCATGCCCTTTTAATCGCGCTGAGACGCTGTGCCTTCCTCCGGAGCCACCGCCCAACGCCATGACGCTAATCCTTGCCGCGCCAACTCACGATGCAACACCATAATCGGCACATGCTCAGCCTCTACAGGCTTTTCCCGTTGTGCTAAATCACGTGCCAAAGCTTCCACAAGCGTCACGGAACGATGGCGCCCACCACTACAGCCAATCGCAATAGTGACGTATTTTTTCCCCTCTTCTACAAAGCGCGGAAGCACCAGCGATACCAAGCCTAAAACATGATCATAAAATGGCTTATAAAAGGGGTCTTCCTTCACATAATCAGCGACCACTTTCTCCAACCCCGTACGAGGACGAAGAGCCTCATCATAATGTGGGTTCCGCAGAAAACGAGCATCGAGCACAATATCAGCTTCTCGTGGCAAACCGGCCGGATACGCAAAAGACATCAGAACGACGGAAAGATCATTATCCGCATGCCCACCAAACCGTGCCGTAATGAGTTGCCGCAACTCAGGTAAAGGAAGGTCTGACGTATCCACCACAAGGTCTGCTTCAGAGCGCAATGGGGCGAGCAGCTTGGCTTCCTGCTCTAGCCCTGTCACGACGCTTCCACCACTGACAAGCGGATGACGCCGGCGCGTTGCCGTGAAACGACGCAGGAGAATGTCATATTCAGCGGTCGCATAGAGAAGATGCACGACACTATCGGATTGCGCCCGCAACCACGAGACACGCTCCAGCACACGCTGAGCCTCAAAGCCACGGCTTCTGACATCAATGCCAATCGCGAGCCGCTTCCCTGCCCGCGAAATCAGTGCATCAAAAAGATCCAATGGCGGATTATCAACCACCTCATAGCCGAGGTCTTCAAGCATGCGCAGGATGGACGCCTTCCCTGCACCTGAAAGGCCCGTTACGAGCAAAATATGCCGAAGAGTCTGCTCTGTCATAATGAACAGTCCAGCCCTCTACGATCACATCGCTGTTCGCACCTTGTCACCATGTCGGAAGCCCTTTCCAAGACGACATGCGCGCCCCCTGTCTGATCGTTAGCCCCAACAACGCGGCAAGTGGATGATAAATCGAGCACCATTGACCTCTCTCCCTCCCTCTGAAGAAGATGAGGCATCATAGCGATTTTCTGCATAAAGATCACCTCCTAATGCACGCACAATCTGGCGGCTAATAGCCAGTCCTAACCCAGAATGCTGCCCAAAATCTTCCGTTCCAGGACGTTCGGAGTAAAAACGCTCAAAAATATTTTCAATCTTGGCAGGCGGAATGCCCGGGCCTTCATCTTCAATCACAATCTCAACGAAAGATGTTTTGCTCCCCTTCTTCCCCCTACGAGAAGCATCACTTTGTTGGGGGCTTTCACTCCCGCACACCCGCACCGCAATCGTAACCACCCCTTTCTCTGGCGAGAAAGACAGCGCGTTATTGATCAAATTACGCAGCACCTGCACCAACCGATCTTCTACCGCCCGCAAGCATAATTTACGTCCCTTTTTATCGGTCTTCAGGCGTAAGATCGGGTCTGTATCGCGCCGGGTCGTTTGGTGCATTTCCACCAACACATTCAGTAAAGGAACAATTTCCACACAACCACGCTGGCCACGGCGCAAGTCCCCTTCAACACGACTTGCATCCGAAATATCAGCAATAAGCCGCTCTAACCGCCCTACATCGCCGCTCACAATATTCAAAAGCCGGTCGCGCGCGGCTGCGTCATGAATCCGTGGCAGCGTTTCTAAAGCCGAGCGGATCGAAGAAAGCGGATTTTTAAGCTCGTGACTTACCTCAGCTGCAAAGCGCTCCGTGTCGTCCAACCGTGCCCATAAGGCCAAAGTGCTAATACGCAAAGCACGCGCAAGCGTGCCAATTTCGTCTTTTCTATTTAGAAGATTTTGCGGCACACAATCCGCTCGCCCCTTCCCGGGCTCACGCATATCATGCGACGTTTTCACCAACCGTCGCAATGGCCGAGCAATGGTTGATGAGAGATAAAGTGAGAGAAGAACCGTCAAGCACAAAGACAGTAAAAACAGCGATAAAATGGAAGAACGCACAGCAAACAAAGAACGGTCAATCTCTGGAGCATGACGCGTTAGTTGAATCTCACCAATCGTCGCATTACTGTCTGCTATAATCGGCTCCACCACCGTAATCACAAGCTCATGTGTATCTGTCCTACGGATATAGGGAGGCATCTCTACTTGCGTCGGCATCGACGATGAACCCGTCAATGCGGCGTCATCTGTTGAGTTATCAAGCGGCACAGGCCCTGCGCTTGATGTGAGTGGCAAACGCAGCAATACCCACGCATAAAACATATCAAAAATATTATCGCGTGGCGGAGACCAGCGCTCAGGACGCCCCGGAACCACGACACCACCAACCCGATCAGGAGGGAAGTCACGCCGACTATCAACCAGTAAATGTCCATCAGGGCTATAAAGACGTGCGTGGGCGTTCAAGCTGGAATTCATCAAGCTGGCTAATAAAGGACTCGCTAAAGATGCCTCCAGCGCCACCTCATGACGGTCACCACGACGAACAGCCGACTCCCCTAGCGCTCCTGCATAAATATGCGCCTGCTCACGCAGAGCCGTCACATCTGCTTCTAACAAGCTGGCTTGGAATTGATTGATATAGAGCAACATCCCCGCCAACAACATAAGCGGGACAATGTTTACCAACAGAACACGCACAAGTAAGGGCGATACTTGCCGAGGGGATCGTAACCAGCGAGGGAAAAGACGCCGCACCGTCATATCAAACGATCCTCCAGAGCGAGAAGGCATCTAAAACACCCCTCTTATGCGATTTAATGGCGAACATAGACCGATTAGGATAGACAGGTCAGGACGCAATATCGCGGTAACGATAGCCAACACCGTAGAGTGTTTCGATCTGATTGAAGCTCTCATCGACCTGACGGAATTTCTTCCTGACACGCTTGATATGACTGTCAATCGTCCGGTCATCAACATAGATGCTATCACCATACGCGGCATCAATAAGTTGATCGCGTGACTTCACAAGACCAGGCCGCACGACCAATGCCTTGACCAACAAAAATTCCGTTACCGTTAAGGCTACTTCCTTATCATTCCACAAGCATTGATGCCGCGCTTCATCCAACGCTAACGGCCCACGCACAAGAATCGACCGCCCGGCCGTATTTTCTCCCGTCACCTCAGCCTGACTGACTTCATGACGTCGCAACAAAGCACGGATCCGCTCAACGAGAAGACGGAGCGAAAAGGGCTTGGTAATATAATCATCTGCTCCCAGACGCAGCCCCATCAGCTGATCCATTTCTTCATCTTTAGAGGTCAAGAAAATAACAGGCATATTAGAGCGTGTCCGCAACCGCTTAAGCAGCTCTATGCCATCCATCCGGGGCATTTTAACGTCTAAAATCGCTAACGAGACAGGACGAGATAACAAGCCCTGCAATGCGCTCTCACCATCTGTATAGGTATGCACCCCATAACCTTCTGCCTCTAATGCCATTTGCACAGACGCTAAAATGTTACGATCATCATCCACCAACGTGATAATAGGCGCTCCGCTCGCACGCCCATGCTGTTCGTCAGAATTCGGCATCTCTATAGGATCTCCTAACATAATCAAACACAATATATATTTTAAAAGCACGCATTGAGAGATCACCCGTAGCATGAAAGCGCCTAAGACCAAATATCCCCCAAAGAGCTGTTTTTAGCCTTCCTCTCCCGCCGCCATATGGCATATTCCTCTTGCTTTCAGGCTCATCATCATTATGTCCTCTACGAAGGAAGGGTCGTCCTGAAGGCCCATTTAAAAGACACAAAACGCAATAGGGTCATATTATGACAGAACAAAATCCTCATACAGAAACAGACGAAACAGCTGGCGCACGTGCCGCTGCAGAGGCTGCCGCCGCTCTTGATGAGCAAAAAGAAGGTGAAAAGCCTGCAGCTGATGCCTCACCAGAGGAGCGTATTGCGGCTCTGGAAGCAGAAGTTGAAGAAATGAAGAACCGCTGGCTCCGCTCTGAAGCAGATAATCAAACCCTGCGGACACGTGCGAAGCGCGATCTTGATGATGCCCGCCAATATGCCGTGCAAAAATTTGCACGCGATGTCGTTGAAGCTGCAGAGAATCTTCAACGCGGTGTCGCCTCCCTTCCCGAGCCTAAAGAAGGGGAAGATAAAATCATCACCAGCATTCGCGAAGGGCTCGAGGGCACGGAGCGTTCTTTCCTTGCCATCCTTGAACGCAACGGGATCACCCGTCAGGATGCCACAGGCCAGGCTTTCGATGCCAACCTTCACCAAGCCATGCAGGAAGTTGAGTCCCCTGACCATGCTCCGGGCTATGTTGTGCAAGCATGGACACCGACATGGATGCTCAAAGACCGCTTGCTGAAGCCTGCCATGGTTTTGGTTGCCAACAGTGATTCCAAGGGCAAAAAACCCGAGTAATCCCTCTACAGTTATGAAAGGCGGAGACGTTGGCTCATATCCTCGTCATTAAGCACGGTGCTTTAGGGGATTTTTGTCAGGCCTTTAGTGCTTTTGCCACGCTCCGCCATCATTTCCCCTCAGATCATCTCACGTTACTCACCAGCAGCCTGTATCGCGCCTTAGCTGAATGCTCGCCGTGGTTTGATGACGTGCTGGTGGACGATCGCCCGTCATGGACGCATTGGCGTCATCACATGTGGATTCGCCAGCTTCTCCGCCGGGTTGATAAGGTTATTGACCTCCAAAACTCCGGTCGCACACAGTCCTATTTCCGCCTTGCTGGACGACCTGCTTGGTCGGGACAGCATGCGAAGAGCGACAAAGCTCATACCAATCCGCAGCGCCGTGCTATGCACGGCTTAGCACGGCAAAACGACCAGCTCCGCACAGCCGGCCTCACCCCTCTACCTCGCCATGTCCCCGATTGGCTCACAGCTGAGGGGCCCGTTCTCTCCCCTCCCTATGCTGTTCTCGTCCCCGGGGCAGCCGCCCATCGCCCAGCAAAGCGCTGGCCTGTCCGTCGTTTTGCCGCACTCGCTCAATGGCTTGTTGAGCAAGACATACAGCCTGTCATCGTCGGCGATGCTGCACAGCACGGGTTAGGCTCCTTCATCTGCAACACCGTGCCAAGCGCGCACGACCTAACTGGCCGGACATCTTTGCCAGAACTCGCCGGCTTGCTTCATC
Organism: Saccharibacter sp. EH611; assembly: GCF_009834765.1. Taxonomy (GTDB): domain Bacteria; phylum Pseudomonadota; class Alphaproteobacteria; order Acetobacterales; family Acetobacteraceae; genus Saccharibacter. The sequence goes on from NZ_WVHP01000023.1 coordinate 96,353, forward strand.
GTGCGGCTTTCGCGGTCGGGAACGACACGGGGCCTATGCATATGGCCGCCACAATGGACTGCCCCAGCCTCACTCTTTTCTCCCACGACAGTGACCCACGCCTTTGCGCGCCGCTCTCTCTCACACCGGGCTATAGCCGCTCTCTTGTGACGCGTGACCTAGCCACCCTTTCAGCCGAGCGCGTATGCCGCTACCTTCAAGACTGGGCCTTCCCCTTACTTAATCTTGAGCCGCAACAGAAAAGCGTGCAAAATATCTTAATGATCGGCTAGACTACGCCGCTCGTGAGGAAACGTCCGACCTCCTCGCTCATTTTTATCGATAACATCCTCAACCAAGGAGCGCCTTCATGCCTGCCATTACGTTGCCCGATGGAAGTATCCGAACCTTCGACGGGACAGTAACTGGCACGACGATTGCCAGCTCCATTGGTGCCGGCCTCGCCCGTGCAGCCCTTGCCATGGAGGTTGATGGGAAGCTCGTCGATATCGCAACACCCATCGAAAACGATGCACAGGTGCGTTTCATCACACGTAAAGATGATGAAGCCCTTGAGATGATTCGTCATGATGCGGCCCACGTTCTTGCAGAAGCTGTGCAAACCCTGTGGCCAGAAACACAAGTGACCATTGGGCCAAGCATCAAAGACGGCTTTTATTACGATTTTGCGCGCGACAAGCCTTTCACACCCGATGATTTTGCCGCCATTGAAAAGAAAATGGCCGAGCTTATCGCTAAAAATACTGACTTTACCCGCGAAGTCTGGGATCGCGATGAAGCCATCCGCTTTTTTGAAAAGAATGGAGAGCATTTTAAGGCAGAGTTGATCCGCGATCTCCCTGAAGATGAGGTCATCTCCATCTACCGTCAGGGAGAGTGGCTGGATCTCTGCCGTGGCCCGCATCTGCGCAGCACCGCTGATGTTGGTAACGCCTTTAAGCTGATGCGCGTGGCAGGCGCCTATTGGCGCGGTGACCATCGCAACCCCATGCTGACCCGTATTTACGGCACCGCATGGCGCGATAAGAAAGAGCTGAAAGCCTATTTACAGCGCCTAGAAGAAGCGGAAAAGCGCGATCATCGCCGTATTGGCCGCGATATGGACCTTTTCCATATTCAAGAAGAAGCTGTAGGCCAAATTTTCTGGCATCAAAAGGGCTGGCGCCTGTACTCAACCGTGCAGGATTATATGCGCCGCATTCAAGAGCGCTATGACTACCAAGAAGTGCGCACCCCACAGCTGGTTGACCGCGCTCTTTGGGAAGCCTCAGGCCATTGGGATAAATACCGCGAGAATATGTTCATCGCCACTGTGGAAGATGAAGATAAAACCCTCGCCCTTAAACCCATGAACTGCCCCTGCCATGTGCAGATTTTCCGCCACGGGCTACGCTCTTACCGTGAGCTTCCCTTGCGTATGGCAGAATTTGGCGCTTGCCATCGTTACGAACCCTCAGGCTCTTTGCACGGCATTATGCGTGTGCGCGGCTTTACCCAAGACGATGCCCATATTTTCTGCACAGATGATCAAATTGCCGAGGAAACCGCTCGCTTCGTGACGATGCTCGGTGAAGTGTATAAAGATTTCGGCTTTGAAAGCTTCCGCGTTAAATTCTCCGATCGTCCTGAAACACGCGCTGGGTCTGACGAGGTATGGGATCGCGCTGAAGGCTCTCTCAAACGCGCGTGCGAAATGGTCGGCGTCGATTATGAGCTTAACCCCGGCGAAGGGGCATTCTACGGCCCTAAATTAGAGTTCGTCTTGACCGATGCGATTGGTCGTGACTGGCAGTGCGGCACCCTTCAAGTCGATTACGTCTTGCCGGAACGTCTGGATGCTTCTTACATTGGCGAAGATAGCGCCCGCCACCGCCCCGTCATGCTTCACCGCGCTATTTTGGGAAGCTTCGAGCGCTTTTTAGGCATTCTTATTGAGCAATATGCTGGGAAATTCCCACTCTGGCTTGCTCCTACGCAAGTGGTTGTGGCCAGCATCGTGACCGATGCCGCTGATTACGCCCATGAAGCAGCCCAACAGCTCCGTCAGGCAGGCCTGCATGTTGAAACCGATACACGCAATGAGAAAATCAATGCGAAAGTACGTGAGCATAGCTTAGCGCGCGTGCCTGTGATTCTTGTCGTTGGTCGCCGTGAAGCAGAGGAGCAGACCGTGAGTATGCGCCGCCTTGGCGACCAAGCTCAAAAGGTTATGCCACTTGCAGAAGCCGTCACCACCTTAAGCTCTGAAGCATTAGCTCCAGATATTGCTCGCAAAAAGAATGCACTAAAGCCTTAATCAGTCTCCTTCATAGCCCTTGCACCACTGCCGTAGCAGGGCTATGAATCGTAGAGAATTGTAATACCTTGCTTGGAGTCTTTCCGATCAAGGACGACATAGTGACAGGAGTTGACCATAGCTAGACCGCCGTTTAACGCCGCCCCTCAACGTGATGGGCCGCGCGTCAATGAAGAGATCCGAGTGCCGCAGGTTCGTGTCATCGACGCTGATGGCGAAATGATTGGTATCATGCCGACCCGTGACGCCCTGTCGCGTGCTTTCTCTGCCGGACTCGATCTTCTAGAAATCAGCCCGACGGCTGAACCTCCCGTAGCTAAAATTCTCGACTACGGTAAGTTTAAGTACGAACAGCAGAAAAAGCGCAACGAAGCTCGTAAAAAGCAAAAGGTCATTGAGATCAAAGAAGTGAAGGTGCGCCCAGGCACGGGTGAACATGACTTCATGACCAAGGCCAAAGCTGTGCAGTCGTTTCTTGAAGAAGGCGACAAAGTGAAGGTTTCTCTTCGCTTTAAGGGCCGCGAAGTCGCCCATCAGGATCTTGGCTACAAGATGATGGAGCGTATCCGTGAAGCTACCGCGGATATTGCTAAGGCTGAGCAGCGCCCTCGTCTTGAGAACCGCCAAATGATTATGATCTTGGCTCCGACAAAGACGCGGGAAACAAAGTAACCCCCATTTCGCGCCCCCTCCCTGAGTGAGGCGCTCTATCGCGGGTATTTAAAACCCCTGCCCCATCAGACTGGCAGGGGTTTTTTCTTATTCGGGGAAATGCCCTAAAAGCCGGCTTACAGCCGCACAAGTGGCACTTTGGTTGAGCGTATAGAAATGAAAATGATCTACTCCCTCATCCAACAATTTTTGACACATACGGTCAGTCATCACCGCAGCAAGATGCGTGCGTACCGCCACATCATCTTCTAACCCAGCAAAAAGATGACGTAAGTCTTGGGGAACCGACGCTCCGCACATTTCAGCAAAACCCCACGCCTGTGCGGGATTGCTCAGTGGCAAAATACCCGGCACGACAGGTTTGGTCATGTTATGAGCGGCCAAACGATCACGAAAATGCAAGAAACGATCGGCTTGGAAAAAGAACTGCGTAATAGCCCGATCTGCTCCCGCATCAAATTTACGCTTCAAATTATCAAGATCAGATTCTGGACTTTGAGCTTCTGGGTGCGTTTCCGGATAGGCAGCAACGGAAATCTCAAACGGAGCAATTTTCTTCAGCCCGGCAACAAGCTCCGCCGCATTCCGGTAGCCTTGTGGATGCGGCTCAAACGACCGTGCTTTGCCATCAACTGGACGTGGATCACCACGCAACGCCACAATATGACGCACGCCACTGTCCCAATAAGCCCGCGCTACGTCATCCACCTCACCCTTGGACGCATCAACACAAGTCAAATGACCGGCCATTGGTACAGAAACAAGCCCGACCATATCACGCAGCGTTTTCAATGTACGCTCCTGCGTGCTGCCCCCCGCGCCATAGGTCACGGACATAAATTCAGGGTTGAGCCCTGCAAGAGTTTGCGCTGTTTGCAGCAGCTTCGCGGCGCCCTTTTCCGTTTTAGCGGGAAAGAACTCGAATGAAATCTTAGGCATGCTACCGGTCTTCCTTTACATAAGCGCTCGTTGCGTCTCCTGAAAATTAGTTCAATCATGATCGGAAAAGAGAACCCTCAAAGCAGTAGCGCTGCCACCCCCTTCAGGGCTCTCACTCAGGTTATATGTCCGCCTTTACGACGCCGTTGAACGAAGCTGACCAAGCCATAATTTGACCGTCAGCTCTCCTTCCAACGCCTCGGTTAAGACAAGGTCAAAGCCCGCTGCTTTAAACCACTCGGCCATCTGCTCGTCACGAAACCCCAAATAGACGTGTGCATCACGCATCCGGAGTTCTTCACGTTGGTGAGCAGCAAAATCAACCAGCAAGAACTGTCCACCCGGCGCTAAAATACGCGCAGCTTCCGCAACCACCGCCGCAGGGTGCTGCGCATACCGCAAAGCTTGATGCATAATGGCCAAATCAGCAGCATTTTCAGCCATTGGCAGGGCATAAAAATTCCCCTGACGGAGCTTAATCCCCTCACCAGAAGCCGTTTGTATATGCTCTAACTTCGCCCGGGCTAAGCGCAACATAGAAGGACTACGGTCAAAACCCACCGCACTACGGGCAGTCCCTGCCAGTAGCTCCAACATCCGTCCCGTTCCTGTGCCAATATCCACAAGGCAATTCTTAAGCGAATCGCCCAGTACCCGGCCAATAGCAGCTTCGACCTCCTTTTCCGACACATGCAAGGAGCGAATCGCATCCCACTCCGCTGCATGAACTTCAAACCAATCCTCTGCGGCCCCCATGCGCACATTACGCACGGCCTGAAGACGCTGCCGATCCGCTCGTACTAAGTCATCTTCCGCTTCCGATTCGGCTGGATGCCACTGATCCAGCGCAGCAAAGACCGGGTCGAGGTCTTTTTTCGCCCCTAAGGCCAAAAAAACCCAGCTCCCTTCTTTGCGACGCACCACGAGTTCTGCCTCAGCCAAGACTTTAACATGGCGAGACACACGCGGCTGGCTTTGGCCCAGAACCTGGGCCAATTCCCCTACAGAAAGCTCCATCTCACGCAGAAGACGTAAGATTCTTAAACGAGTCGGCTCAGCAAGAGCCTGAAAAATGATAAGCGCACGATCCATAAGAGAGTGTATATAACGACTTCATTATATGCGCAATAGGCTATTGACAGTTTTTAGGGAGCCTGTCAGTGCTTAATGCAGTCACGGTCGTGAAACGATTTTTTTTGGGAGTCACGTCACCGACCGAGACCCGACACACCCCTGTCGGTTCAGTATGGTTTTACAGGGCAAACGCCCTCCCTCTCTGTTCCGTTTCTCCCTACGGAGCGGAGCGGGAGGTGCCCTTTTCCTGCTGGCCGCTACGCCATGAGGCACACATAAATGACTGTACAGGTTGCTACACTGGGCTTCCCTCGCATTGGGGCCCGCCGTGAACTTAAAAAAGCTCTTGAAAGTTTCTGGGCTGGAACCAGCACAAAAGCTGATCTTCACCAAACGGCAGAACATCTCCGCGCTGAAGCATGGTCTCGCCAGAAAGCCCAAGGTGCGGACATCATTCCGTCAAACGACTTTTCTTTTTACGATCATGTGCTGGATACCAGCGCGATGGTTGGTGCCGTTCCTGAAATTTACGGGAAGGTTGAGGGCAATGTTGACCTCACCACCTATTTCGCCATGGCACGCGGTCGTCAGGTCAAAGGTGAGTCGCATGAGGATTGCGGTTGTGGCAAACACAGCCATGGTAGCGACGTTCCTGCTGCTGAGATGACAAAATGGTTCGACACGAACTATCATTATCTCGTGCCGGAATTCAGCGCTGATCAGACATTCCGCCTCTCCTCAACTAAAATCGTTGATGAATATCGCGAAGCGAAAGAACAAGGCCATGAAACGCGCCCCGTTCTCCTTGGCCCGGTTAGCTTCCTCCTTTTGGGGAAAGGACGTGATGCCTCCCTTAACCGGCTCGACCTTCTGGGCTCTTTGCTGCCTGTTTACGCGGACGTGCTCACTAAGCTTCATGAAGCCGGTGCGCAATGGGTTCAAATTGACGAACCTGCACTCGTTCTAGACCTTGAAGACGCCACACAAGCCGCTTTCAAGCAAGCTTACCAGAGCCTAACGCAAGCTGTTCCCGCTATTAAGCTTCTGCTGACCACCTATTTCGGTGGACTAGGCCATAATCTGGACACCGCTCTGAGCCTGCCTGTGCACGGCCTGCATCTGGATCTCGTCCGTGCTCCTGAGCAATTGGACACCGTTTTGAGCAAAGCGCGTCCAGACCTGCTTCTGTCGCTCGGTGTAATTGACGGTCGTAATATTTGGCGTGCTGACCTCAACGCGATTTTAGAGCGCCTTGAACCTATTGCCGCTAAACGTGATCTCATTATCGCTCCATCATGCTCGCTTCTGCACACCCCGATTGATCTAGAACGCGAAACCGCGCTTGATCCAGAGGTAAAGTCTTGGCTGGCCTTTGCTGTCCAAAAGATTGGCGAACTATCCACCCTCGCAAAAGCCCTCAACCAGGGACGCGATGCTGTGCGTGCAGCCCTTGATGAATCAGCAGCTGCTGTGAAAAGCCGCAAGAGCTCTGTTCGTATTCACAATACGGCTGTTAAAGAGCGCTCTGCTCAGAAAGATGCATCTTTAGCAAAACGCCTCTCTCCCTTCCCTGTGCGTCAAAAGGCCCAAGAAGAAGCGCTTCACCTACCGCTCTTCCCAACCACAACGATTGGCTCCTTCCCACAAACGAAGGAAGTCCGTCAGGCACGCGCCAAGCACGCTAAGAAAGAAATCAGCACCGCTGAATACGAAGCGTTTTTGAAAGAACAAACCGCTTCTGCGATCAAATGGCAGGAAGAAACCGGCCTTGATGTGCTGGTTCATGGTGAGTTCGAACGTAACGACATGGTGCAGTATTTTGGTGAGCAGCTCTCCGGCTTTGTCTTCACCAAACATGCATGGGTGCAGTCTTATGGTTCTCGCTATGTGCGCCCACCCATCATTTATGGCGATGTCACACGCCCAGCACCCATGACGCTGGATTGGTGGAAATATGCACAATCCTGCACGCAGAAGCCTCTAAAAGGCATGCTGACCGGCCCAGTCACCATCTTGAACTGGTCTTTTGTGCGGGACGATCAGCCTCGTTCTGAAACATGCCGCCAAATTGCTTTTGCCATCCGTGATGAAGTGCAAGACCTCGAAAAAGCAGGCTGCCCTATCATTCAGATTGACGAAGCCGCTCTGCGTGAAGGCTTGCCACTACGCCGCCAAGACTGGAAAACCTACCTGGATTGGGCTGTCGAGAGCTTCCGCATTGCCTCAAGCGGTGTGCAGGATAAAACCCAGATTCACACCCATATGTGCTATTCGGAGTTCAATGACATCATTGAATCCATCGCTGCAATGGATGCTGATGTGATCTCCATTGAGACAGCACGCTCTAAGATGGAGCTTCTGGAAGCCTTTACCGACCATCACTACCCAGCCGAAATTGGCCCTGGCGTGTATGACATTCACTCACCGCGTATTCCAACCGTAAGCGAAATGGCGGATCTGTTAGTCGCAGCAGAAAAGAAAGTCAGCCGTCGCCAACTTTGGGTCAACCCAGATTGCGGCCTGAAAACCCGCCGTTGGGAAGAAGTTCGCCCAGCGATTGCCAACCTTGTTGCAGCCGCACGCGAACTCCGCGGCTAACGAAGATTCTCCTCTTTAAGAAGGAGAAGGAGGCAGGGCGGCCAACATCCGCCCTGCCTCCCAGTTGCTCACGTGCAGACCATAGAAGTCGCGATAAAAAGCCACGATCCGATCCATCATCGCGCCTTCATCACTATGGCCTGCCGTGACAATCTGCTTAGCCCAGTCTAGCTGGAGCAACAATTCCGGGCCGTAACGATCCCACAGAAACAACCCAGCGGGGTTACGATAAACACGTTGTGTCTGCACCGCGCGTAAACGCGATAAAATAGGGTGAGATTGGAAAAAATCACGCTCTGGAGCCGACGCTGGGATAATAATCACGTCAGGGTTCCACATCACAATCTGCTCCGCTGTGACCTCACGATGATTTCCCGAAAGAGAAGCTGCATTTTGCCCTCCAGCGGCTTCTATCCATTGGTCAATAATCGTTTGTCGTCCGTCAACTTTAAGCGGCTTTAACGATGCCATATGTAAAAGACGTGGCCCATGCGGTGATGGAACACACTGCGTTAACGCATGACGTAACGCCCGCTCATATGCACGCGCACGCCGGAAAGCGAGCGGTGTATTGATCAGAGATGCCGTTTCTCTCACGCAATGCAGCAACCCTTCCATATCTGAAAATCCGAGCGCTACAGCACGTAAGCCTTGCTGACGGAAAACGGTACTCTGCCCCATCTCTGTTTCAGGAAGAAATAAAAGATCCGTCTTGAGCGACAACAACGCTTCAGCATTAAGTGCAGGCGGTTGCAGACGTGCGATCTTGCGAAATTGAGGGAAAAAATGAAACATCCACGGTGTTATTTCCGGCCGCGCCGCCGTGGCTACAAGGCGATCTTGCGCTCCAAGCAACACAAGAAAAGCCGTGTGCGCATACCATGCCTCTGCAATAAAATGCGGTGACAGTTGCCGTTCCTTCTCCGCAGGGAAAGCAGAATCTATACTCTGAAATACAGCACCGAAAGCCGCGCTCTTATAAAGTATGGCACGCCGCGTAAGCATTCCCCTACCCACACACGACTTCCTGTGCATCAACGCCTAACCACCCACCCCTAATGCTGGGATTGTTGAGTGTTTTTCGAAGTGTCCTGCGAAGAAGAAGGCTGTGTAGGCAACGCTCCACCATCGTGAGAAGATGACGAGGACGGCACAACGGACGCCCGTGACGTCGATACCCCATTATCTTGATGAGACGAGGCAGAGGTCTTCGCTGGTGAGGATGAAGACGTTCCTCCAGCACGCTGTTGAACGGGAGTAGCAGCTTTAGGCTGCGCGTCACGCGATGGGGGCCCTTCTGCCTCCGCCTTGGAATGGTCTACAGCCTCACTCACAACACGGCACGAAACCGACATATCATCACGATCGACCCGAGAGAATGTCGCTTCATCCCCTTGTGTCGCCCATGAATAACGATCGGCCACATATTTCGCTCCAGACCCCGATATGACATTCGCCATGGCCAACATATTTCCATCCACGGGAAGAACAGCCAGCGCTGTCATATCGGCATTTAGATACGACGCAGTAAAACGTCCACCGTCAGGGAGAGATTTGAGCAAATCCTTCCCTCCATGCTCATCTTTCTTGTCGTTATCTGTGCAATGATAGATCACATCCTGCCGGTTCGAAGCTTCACCATGATGGAGCGGCACCATCATCACCCCATTAGGCGGGCTCTTCTCATGATGGGCAGAGGATTGTTGGGCAGCATAAGCGCATCCAGCACTTCCCACCAGAAGAGCAAGCCCCATAGGTGCACAACCCATCAAAAATGGTGATTTCATACGTCTCCTTTTCACTTATCCCAGCTTCCATCACTATGGCGGTACACACCAAGCTGAGAAATCATATCGGCCCAAGCCTGAGCTTTACGCGCTTCATCGCACTGATCAGGGGCCTGGCTATTAGCAAAAATCATCCGCGCATCCGCAGCACTCGCCGCCCCGTAATTGGTAAAGAGCACGCGAAACTCAAGAGTGGGATAACGCGCCGCAATGGCATCAACCAGTCGTTTAAAGTCAGGCACACGCGTATGCGAAGGGCGATGACTCCCTTCATAATGAAGCGTCTCTTGCCAATCGCGCACAAAGAGCACACGCTGTGTCCCATCGCAAAGCTGGTCAAGCTGTGCCAGATAATTCTGATATTCCTGTTTAAGGCGCCCCAGCTGACTATGAAACAGCTCTACACTCGCCCGCTCACCGGGGGGAATATCCAAACAATTATGATAGACAATCAGACTATCGCGGCAGCGCAATGCATCGTGATAGCCATAGAGACAATTGGTCGAGAAAAGATCGCGAAAATCCGTTTCAAATAAAGTAATCAAACTGTGAAAAGGCGCCATAAAGCCGTCAAAAAGCCGCGACCCCGTTTCACCAAAAACCTGCTCCAGATAATGAGAGATTTTCTCACTTCCACCCAACGAAACAACCGCATCAAAACCGTTATCACTCGGCTGTGTTGTTGGCGTTGGACGGTTCAAAGCGGCTTCCATTTCTTCACGAAACAAAAACATCTGCTCATCAGAGCGCCATGGGGCCCGATAAAGTGGTTCATGTTGAATCTGCCGGTGCAGCTCAACATTGCGGTGCACACATTCTGGCGTTCCATGCGATTCAGAGGGCAATGTCTCCAGCCCACCACGTAAAAAGAACACTTGGCCCCGTTCCGGCGTTCTAAATTGTGGCAAACCACCATACCCCGCTCTTAGAAAGCGATGGGTATGCTCCACATGTTCTTCACCATATTTTTCGAAGCGAACCTCGAGATAGCCGACAAAATCGAGCGCACGCGCATGATACCCCACGCAATAAGCTTGATGCATCGGTGCAATGTAAGGATCAGCCGCTGTGCCAGTGCCAGAGGAAACATCATTATCAATCTCAAGCGTGATTTCGGGCATATGGTTCATATGACCATAAGCCTCAACAGCCTCAATCCACTGTTTTTCCCACCCGAACACGCATGGACGACAATCATCTTCAAACACTAAGATAACATCGCACTGCTTTTCTTCTTTAAGCCACCAGATCGCCCGATTACGGTTCCAGGCGATCCCACGGTTATCGCCAGTTATGTAAGGAACGTGCAGGCGCTCTAGCAAAGATGGCGTACCATCATGGGAGCCATCATCCGCAACGACCAACTCAAAAGGATGTTGCGTAAACGTGCGAAGGGCCTCCACGCATTGCCGCACAGTCTCCTTCCGATTGTAGGTGATGACCCCAATACCAAGCTTTATGGCCACGCTTCACTCCCATAACGACCAGTTATGCCCCTATCAGTCCTCAGACCTAACATGTTTACCGAGCAGCCGCACGCCCCTGAAAAGCCCCTTTCCAAGAAGAAGCCTTTTGTGTTTTCGGCGGTCGAGGCTGGCAGGCCATAAAATAAAGCCCAATGACAAAAATAACTAAAGACACAAAGTCCAGATCATTCCAGAGCTCATCACCTGATGGGTCTGTCATTAAACACCAGCCACTATAGAGCACAAACCCAATCCCGATAACGCGCAAGCTCCTCATCATAGGGCGCAAAGGGTTCATCATATCCGGACGAACAAGGGTGCGATAACGCTGAAAACCGAGAAATAAGACAAGGCTGCACAGAAAGCCCAAAACAGACTGCACAACAAGATTGACGCTCACACGATAAAAAAGAAAAGGCACAACAATAGACGCCCCCTGAAAAATCAGAGAACCAAGTTGAAAGCTCATTCCCACCGACCAAGACGACCATCCTGCGGGCAGGCGGTCTGCTATCGGTTGGAAAACACCATCAAGCAAAGCACTATCAGCACGACGAATCGTCTCTTGCACACTCACTCTTATTTATCCTTTCCGCTCATTTCATGGGGTTTCAGCCATAGACAAAGACGACGTCAAGCTTTTTACTCAGTTGTACGTTTTTCTTTGGCCCACCACTGACGCGCTCATTGCTGGAGGTTGCATGTTCCCCTCTCTTTCCCGTCTGTCACGATGGACGCTCCTTAGTGCGTCCATCCTCGCCGCTCCGTCACTCGCTTGGGCTCACCAAACCCCGTCTTCAACACCCACCGCGCCTTCTAGCTCTCCAGATACAGTAGCTCCCCTACGCGCAACGCTGCCCAATGGACTACGCGTCGTCATCGTGCGTAACCGTCTCGCACCCGTTGTGCAAACCATGCTGAATTATGAAGTTGGCTCCGCTAATGCGCCCGCTGGCTTCCCCGGTACAGCCCATGCTCTTGAACATATGATGTTCAATGGCTCACACACCCTCTCGCGTGATCAACTTTCAACACTCAGCGCACGGCTCGGCAATGAAGATAACGCTGACACCACGTCTGATGTCACACAATATTATTTCACAGCTCCTGCATCTGACCTTGATATCCTGCTCCGTATTGAAGCAGGCCGTATGGAAGGGCTCACTCTCGACGCCAAAGAATGGGCCCATGAAAAGGGCGCTATCGAGCAGGAAGTCTCACGTGACCTTTCAAGCCCTATCTATCGCTATATGTCCCAAGTACGAAGCATTCTCTACAAGAATACGCCGTATGAATATGATGCTCTCGGGACGCGCCCCTCTTTTGATGCGACCAACACGCATACACTCCGCCATTTTTACCAAGACTGGTATGCCCCTAATAATGCCGTCCTCATCATTGTAGGCGATGTAGACCCACAAGAGGCCCTTGCCCATGTGCAACGCGCTTTTGGTCGCATCCCTCCACACGCTCTTCCAGCACGCCCCACCGTTAAACCACAATCGGTCACGGCCAAAGACCTCCAACTACCCACCGATTTACCAATCGGCCTCACGACCATGGCGTGGCGAATGCCAAGCCAGCGTGACCCACGTTATGCCGCCGCTACGTTACTCTCCGATGTCTTAGCAAGCGAACGTGGACAGCTTTTTGCGCTCGTGCCCCAAGGCCAAGCCCTTGAAACAGGCTTCATGTACTCCCCAGAAGCACAAGGAGGCATTGCCACGGCCTATGCAGGCTTCCCTAAAGGCAGTAATCCCGCAGCCCTTAAAGCAGCAATGGCGCGTATTTTAGAGGATTACCGCCAACATGGCCTCCCAGAAGAGCTGATTGAAGCAGCACGACAACGCGAAATTGCGGCTCTGGAATTTAACGCCAACAGTATTTCCGGCTTAGCAGAGAGCTGGTCACAGGCGGTAGCGATTCAACATCTTAACAGCCCAGAAGATATGATCGCCGCGTTCCGTTCTGTGCGTAAAAGCGACATTGACGCCCTCGCTCGCCAATGGCTGAACCCCAACAATGCGGTTAGCGCAACACTCACCCCCAGTGATTCCGGCAAACCCATTGCTGATAAGGGCTTTGGTGGAACAGAAACTCTGACCTCTCCCCCTAGCCGTGCGGTCACCTTGCCCGACTGGGCCCAGAAAGCCTTGGCGCGGTTAACCCTTCCGCCCAATGCCCCTCAACCTGTCAGCACGGTCTTACCCAATGGGTTACGTCTGCTTGTGCAGCCTGAGCATGTCAGTCACACAGTTGAGCTTTTTGGCACCATTCGGCAAAATCCGGCTTTAGAGCAACCTCATGGGAAGGAAGGGGTTGCAGGATTAACCGATTCTCTCTTCCTTTATGGAAGCCACAGCCATGACCGACTCGCCCTCGCAAGCGCACTTGATGCCCTGTCAGCCGATGAGAACGCCGGTTCATCCTTCAGCCTCAGCGCATTAAGCTCCAAATTCCATGATGGGCTCACGCTGTTAGCCGACCATGAACGCGACCCAGCTTTCCCACAGAAAGCATTCGACATTACACGGGAGCAAGAAGCACAAGCACAATTCGGCACCTTACAATCTCCGGGCTATCATTTCAGCCGTGCCGTACGCCGTGCTCTCGTCCCCCCAACAGACCCAACCTTGCGTGAAGCATCACCAGCGGGCATTCGCGCTCTCACACGGGACGATGTCCTTGCTTATTATCGCACGGCCTACCGCCCAGACCTGACGACAATTGTCGTCATCGGTGATATTACACCTGAAAAAGCACGCGCTGAAGTTGAACGAACCTTTGGCTCGTGGGAAGCAACAGGGCCCAAACCACAGCTTGACCTCCCCAGCCTTCCTGAAAGTCGACCCTCTCAAGCTGTGATTGCCGACCCCGGCCGCTCACAAGATAAAGTCACACTGGCTGAAACCTTAGCCCTCACCGTTCAACATCCAGACCGCCATGCGCTTGCTGTTGGGAATGAGATTCTTGGTGATGGTTTTTCATCACGCCTTATGCAAGACCTCCGCGTACGCACCGGCTATGTTTACGGTGTTGGAAGCGGCATTAACTATTCCCGCACGCGCACAAGCTTCTCCATTACTTTCGGTGCAGATCCTTCTAAAGTCAGCACAGCACAGAAACGCGCCCTTGAGGATGTCGAATCCCTCCGCACAACTCCTGTTTCAACCGAAACACTCGACCTCGCAAAAGCAACCTTACTGCGCAGCCAACCGATGGGACGAGCAAGCTTTAGCAGTCTTGCAGGCACATGGCTTGGGCTGATCTCCCTTGACCTGCCTCTCGACACACCTGATCAATCAGCACGTGCCATTTATACGATGACACCACAACAGGTGCAGGCAGCCTTCTCTCGTTGGATACGCCCTGCCGATATGGCACGCATTATCCTTGGGCCAAAACCACAATAACGCCCTCATCAAAAAAGCCTTCCCACATTGTGTGGGAAGGCTCCAACATCTCTTACAGCCCCAATCGCCGTTACGACGCTTTCGGCAACAATTTCTCACTCTGTAAATAATCAACTACACGTTGAATCCGATGTTTATAGAGGTGCTCTTTCTGCGTACGCTCCTGAGCTTTTCGTGCCATCGCCAAGCGCTTTTCATCATCATAAAGATATGTATCAATCAACGCTTCAAAATCCCGTCGATTTGAAAACACAGGGATCTCGTCCGCCCCATAATAACGACGCAGTTCACACGTCTCTTCATGAAATGCTTGGAAGGCCCCTGCAAGAGCCGCCTCAAACGTCCGCGGGCCCGGCGTTGAAGGCGCAATCATAAAGCGTTTATTCTCAAAATGCAGAGAACGGCCTAAGTTCAGCACAATCTTCGACCGGCTATAGAGCTCAATCAGCTCCTTCTTTTCAATACGGGCATCGGAAAAACCAATCCCCATATCTCCCCATCCCGGGCCAATAAAGCGCGTATTCAACTTCTCCAGAACAGGCATGAGATTACGCGCAACTTCCTTGCGCGAACTAAAGGCCACACCACAGAAAAGCACATCAATCGTTTTTTCAGTACGATCATTAAACGGCACATAATGCAATTTAGGACAAGCACCCAGCGGTAGATGCACCACCCGGTCTCGTTGATAAAAATTATGCCCCCAGCGATCGCAAGAGAAAATCACATCAAAATCATAAGCGATTTGATAGCTCGCATCCTGCTCATAAGGGTCTTCCGTTGCCCAAAACGCTGTCGTCGCGCCATGTTTCTTCGCCTCACGTGACACTTCTCCATAGTAAGTGCTCTCAGGCAAATAAGACCCCATCGCAAAAACCAGCACAGGCTTTAATAGACGGATTGATGCAGCAGCTGAGGAAATATCAACAGAGGTGACGTTACCCTCACCAAAGCAGGCTTCAAGACCATCTTTAATCGTCTTGCGTACCTGCGCATTCGCGTGGCTTTCATACCGCCCACCACTGCACAATAAAACATGCCCCATGGCTTTAGGCCCTGTCTCTGCTGTCATATGCTTACTTCCCGCCTCATCAAGTCCGTGCCGTCAACCGGTTAAATCGTCCGCCTCTTCGTGGTCAAGCAAAAGAAGCTGTCATGATATCCGCTAGGCGTTTCTTAAAAGCAACCGGATCAACATCCCGCTTTACTGACGCTAAGGCACCCTCTCTAAGATGATGCCACAAATCCCGATCATCATACAGTCTTCTTACCGCAGACGCGAAATGCTCAGGAGCTTCTGAAGAAGCCGTCAACAAGGCCTCTCCATTACCCCACCCCACCTGTTCACCCAAGAGGGACGTCGCCACAATCGGAAGACCATAAGCTGCCGCTTCATGGAGCTTAAAGGGCAAACCACCGGCAAAACGCGTCGGTGCGACAAAAACACGATGGCGATCAAAAAGCGGTGCCAAATCCTCAACCGCGCCTATAATATCCACGCGCGGATGCCGCGCAAGAGGTGTCATATCCACCCAAGGGGGCACATACCCCGCAATGCGTAACACGACGTCATCGGCCAGACCATCAAGATGGGGCATCACCTCCCTTACAAACCACATCATACTGTCATAGTTTGGTGATGTTTCACTGTGCATCGCCCCTAAGAAGAGGATATCCTTACGCTCTTCAAAAGACCGTACCGTTGGATGCGGCTTCATGCTATGGCCTAATACGAACACATTGGGATAACCAGCTCGTCGAATAAGCGCCGCGTCATGCTCTGTAACCGCAACAATTTGCTGGCAATAATGCGCACTTTGAAGCTCTTCTTTTAAAAGCGTATCAAGACTTTCCCGAGGCTCTTTACCGTCAACAATTTTCTCTTGCAGAAGCGTCCGTGGCGCTGCCACGACCTCTGTATCCAACACCGATCCACACCGGAAAAGAAACCGACTAGCCTCGCTCAAAATAGGCAATAAACGCGTCATATTATGCGTGCGGCCGATCCAAAGCAGATCATAATACCCCGCACGCTCTTCCAGAAAACGCCCTAACGTGGACATATCCTGTCCACAGGCAAGCTCAACATCTTCCGGAAATTCTCGATAAAGAAGGAAACTTTCCTCCTGAACGGGAAGAACCGGATACACAGTGACATGATACCCCAACGCCACCATAGCGCATATAATATCATTGGATCGCACATAACCCGACCCTAACCCCCGCAGAGGCATACGATCTTCAATAAACAAGACACGCTTACGATCGGAACGACGACGCTCACGCCCAAGCAGCGCATTACGCACATGAGGTGGCTGCTGATGGCGCAAAAACTCCTGATGCGTCTGTGCAAATATGCGCCAGTGTTTCTGAATCAGGTTATGAGAGCCAGCATGACCTGAACTTCCAAATTCGAGATGTTCAACCACAACGGAAGGGTCATACACTATACGCGCGCCAATCTGCCCTAAGCGAACGCATAAATCTGTATCTTCAAAATAAGCCGGGAGGTAACGCTTATCATACCCGCCTAAACGCCGCACCAGCCCTGTCCGCACAAGCAAAAAGGCTGCGGAACCGTAATCGACCTCTCGGACAAAATTTGCTTCTGGCAGGTTAGGATCATCTTGGCGGCGATAGCCATATGTCGCACCATCACGCCAAATAATAGAACCCGCCTCTTGCAAATAAAGATTTGAGCGTATGAGCTTGGCAGCAACAGCGCCCGTTTCCTCATGCTGATAGAGACGCTGCAATGCATGAGGCAGAGCGTCTGGATACAATCTTAAATCATTGTTCAGGTATAAAATGGCCGGGGCTTTCACATAGGCCAACGCCACATTACACCCCGTCAAATAACCGATATTGGCACGAGAACGTATAATATCCGCCCCATGAACAAGCTTATCAATCTGAGATGTTTCATCAGAAGAGCCTGAATCGACTAAGATCAGCTGGATAGACCCGCGATAGTTCGCCCGTAAGGATAGAAGGGCCTGCATGGTCAGAGCAATTTGATTATGCACCACCATAATCACACTGACTTCCGGCATCCCCTGCACGCTAAAATCAAGCGGAGAGCGTGCCATACTCGCCAGCAATGCCTCAGCTTCTCGTTTAAAAAGAACGCGTGACTGGCTCTCCTCGATCTCGGGCGCGTCCTCTCCCGTTGGGCCAGCATAGCCCTGACGTTCAGCCACAAAACGTGCAAACGCACTATCAAACAGTCCATTTTCACATTGGGAGCGCACAAGGAGATTGCGGCTATACGCGTCTAACTCAATCCCTTCTTCTGGAACACGCCCCTCATGAGCACCAAAGTAAACAAAATGCTCATAGCCGTTACGAAATCTTCCTGCTTCAAGCGTTGGAAGAATATCAGGAGAATGTTCGAGATAGTATTCTTCACAGAAAAACGGCAGCGGATTGTAACGCCGTGGCGTTTCGTTCATAAAATAATGATGAAGGGCGTTCGCGTAACGTCCCTCCTCAATCCCTCGCTGCACCTCCGGGTAGGTCTGCTTATACCAAACCGGATCAAAATACCATGAAATGGGCACAGCATCGGCAATTGTTGATGGCAGAACGAACCACGAGGCTAATAATCCTTCGTCACCAAAATACTCTGGGTAACGCGCTGCCATCTCACGGCACAGACGAATATCAACAAAGGGGCTCCCCTGAAAACCGCGCCTTTCGCCAATTTCTAGGTAATGATCATACCCGTTCCACAAACCATCTTTTTGTAGAGAGAACTCTGTTAACGATGGATGGCGGCGCCGGTAATAATGCTCATCAAATAACCAATGCGGTGCGTAGGTTTTATACCCTTCTGCACAATAATGCTCAAAACCAGACCGCCATGTCTGGTTGATAAGGGCACGATGGACATCGCTATAAGTGTCGCGATACCAGACTTCATCAAAATACCGGTTGGGGGAGTGCCCATACAGGCACCCCACCTCCCGATAGAAGAGTTCAGGATCATCATAGCCCTTCTCTTCCATCCAAGAGGTAACTTCCGGGTAGCGCAACACGTACCACGCACGCTCAAAGATCAACCAGCGCGGCTGACGAGCACCTCTTGGGTCTTCAGACGAGCTAGATGACATAGACATAGCCGACTTAACGCTCCATCAGCTGCAAAATAAGCGACCTCATACGGTCTTCCTGCTTTTCAGACGTTTTTTTGCGATCTACCTCGACAACGCGGCCCTTCGTCAGGGTTGCCCGCAACTCTGTAACCGTCACGCCGTACAGGTCACCGGCAATATTAACCAACGCAATGCGCCATGTCCCGTCCATCTTATCAACCTGCCCCTGCCAAGGCCGGAGCACCTCATGGAAGCCAGAGCACAACGGTGCATCACGATGGACAACCTGAACATCATTCCGGGCAAAACGTTCAGTCGCAAAGAGGCCGATTTCATCGTCCTTCTCATGCACCATGGCCACAAAAATCTGCCCTGACCGCGTGAGCCCTTCTAGGAAGCTCCATCCACGGATAAAGAGCGCCCCTTGATCTTGATCAGAGGCTCCCTCGCCCCCCATGATCTCAAACGTATCAATAAAGTGCGTTAACTGTCCGCGCTCATACGGATAGAACGTCCCCGCTGGGAAACGCGACAGACGAATACCACGCAGCAGGTTATCGCTTTTCAACACACGACGGAAATCACTCAAAATAACGTCATTGGAAGGCGGAGAGGTATAAACCTGCTCGATCTTACTTCCCTTAACCTCCACACCGTGAGAGAGAAGCTGGAAAGCCCCCCGGCCATTAATGACATTAATGATCCCAATACGATAACGCCCTTCACACCATTTACCACGCAGAGCCGCTTGTGCGGCAAAGCCCGAACGACGTGGCACATTCGAACCAAATAGCTTAGAAATATCTGAGCGTATCTCGCGTTGGGCGTGCATAAAGATGAGTGGCCCTTCCGGATCATCACTCACGAGGACGATATGGATCTGTCCAGATGTATTCACATCTGGAAGGAAGGTCCAACCACGGATATGAAACTCATCCGCAGCTTTAAAGCGCTTTTCATACCCCTCAGAAAGCACACAATGGCAGATGTCATCCACGTAACATTGAGCCCCCTGAATAGCGAACCAGTCAATGATCTGGGGAGGCAAGCCAATCGACAAATCACGCGAAATGGGAGGATCAAAAATATGCCGTGGAGGAGCTTGGTGCCGCCATGATGCAATCGGCAGAATATGAAGCTGCCCCACATCAAACTGAAGCTCGGACACACCCATACTGCGACGTGGTGCAATACGACGATACAGCTCAAGCAGACCTTTGCCGTATTCCTTCTCATGCGTCCACAACTTCGGTGAAATGGCCTCCATCATCTTCTTGCGAATAGAATCTGATGACCGCAGCAATTCAAGCCGCTCTAGGACAATATCAGGACGGCTCACAGGCACTTTAAAGCCATTGACACCATCGGTTACACGATCGCCCAAACCACCAATATCGGTCACGATCGGCACAAGCCCATGCTGCCACGCTTCTGAAAGCGAAATACAATAGGTCTCGGGCCAAATAGACAGCGCTAAGGAGACATCGGCCTGCTGCAATACACTGGTATTACCAACATCATAACGCCCATGAACGGTAACATCCGAGCGCTTCATCTGGTCAAACACACCCTGATATTCAGGGTGAATATAACCAAAGATGTGGAAGTGAAAATGTCCAGGACGCGCGGCCTCAATGAGAGCAAGAATAGTGTCTGCCCCCTTTGTCCGCAAAAAGTTCCCAACAATCGCCACACTCAATGGGCGCCCATCAAGAGGTTTATACGCTTTTGGTGTCACCGGAACCGTCGTCTCAGGGCTCGGAATTCCGTTCACGACACTCAGTTTTTGATCCAAAATCGGATAAACCGAATGCATCAAATCGCGCGAATGCGGCGTCCCGAACATAATCGCATCAATATGGTGCAACATACGGTCGATAAAGGCACGGCGCGTCTGCTCCCCACCATATTCCACCCCCTCTGCAACCTTCAGCATAACATCCATCGCCAAGACAGAGGTAAACTCCCCCTCCACATGGCGCAGATCCTGATTAAGGAGGTTATAACGCGATGAAATAAGCCAGAAATCATGGGCAGAGAAGACAACGCCTGCACCATTCGCTTTCGCGATTAACGGCAAGGAAAGCGCGTGATGGCCCAAATGCTGGAAATGAACGACGTCAATATTATACTGACTAATGACGCTGGAGAACATGCTCTCCTCAGCAGCGTCACACACGATATCTTGCCAAGGCTGTTCTGTAATATCGAAACGCTCAAGCTCTTGCCCAGCAGCACTCAACAAGCGACAGAAATTACCGCGCCTCAACCAATAGAAAAATTCAACATCGCGCCCCAATAGCGAACATAGACCGCGCTGATAGACCTCAACACCGCCCCACTCCTGCTCATGAATAGTGGAGTGCGTGCACATCAGCACACGCAAACGATGGCGCCGCTCTACCAGAGGAATTGTCTGATTTTTACGACGAGAGAAGTTCGCTTTCGTAATATCGCGCATCTGCTCAAGGCGATGCTCATAAAGATGCTGCTTTAATGCACTTTTTTGAGACGCCTGCGCAGCACGACGACGAGCAGCCTTATTATTGAGAAGCCGTGACACAGCCTCAACCACGTCGTCAGGATCATGAGCTAAGCTAAAACCACCAAGGCTTTTAAAGTGCTCCATATCCATTCCTGGAGCCGCTTCGACAACTTGAGCTGTTCCTGCCAAAGCAAGTTCAAAAAAGCGAGGCCCAGGTGCTGTCGCCTGACTGACATCGCCATGGCTCGCATAATCGCGAAACATGGTCAGCGTCACAGCACTGACATTGGCAAAGTCAACAAAAGCTTCGTGACTGACTGGACGCTGCAACGCCAAGGCTGAAATATCATCTGGGAGGGGAGGAAGATATTCGTTACCCGGGCAAATCAGCTTCAGACGCGCCTCAGGGAAAGCAGCAATAACACGTCGTAAAGTCTGGACGCGATTAGGCCACATCGTGCCGGCAAAAAACAAATCATACTCAAAAGAGTCCGCCGGCTGGATAGGCCTCTCATGCAACCAACGACTCGCCGCTAGAGGAAGATAATGTCCCTTACCTTGATAGGCTGAAACACACGATGGATCATTGGTGAAAATATGATCAAAGAGAGGCCCTGCTTCGACGTTAAAATCCTTCATAAACGGATCTTCAAACGTCCATAAGATCATCGTCTTAAAAGCTGGACGCACACGCCGGATCAGCGCCGTATTGAGACGCTGCCCATCAATACATAGCAGCGTGTCGTGCTCCCCTGCTGCAGCAAGCTCCCCCAAACTCATATTATCTGCAACAACAATATTGTCCTTACCGAAAAGGAGCTCCGCAGCCTGCCTAATAGCAAGGGTAAGATATGAGTTGGGGTTATGTGTGTAGTTGGTATTATAGATAATAGCCATCATTCCCCCCGAGCACGACGGCTCATCTTATGTCCCACGTCCCTTAGCAAAAGCACCCTTCTATGGCTATAGACCCATAGATAGCCCTCTTCTGCTCTCTGAGTGTACTTTGATCATTCATCGTAAGAAAGGGCGGTCTTATAAAAGACCGCCCTTTCTCGCAAGTCTAGAGTATTCTGAGAAGCATTTTTCTTTCCAGAACTCTCTAAATTTTAATCGTCTGTGCTACGACGACGGATTGCAGCACCCAGGATATCACCCAAAGATGCACCAGAATCCGACGAACCGTATTCACTGATCGCTTGCTTGTCTTCTTCAACCTCACGACCACGGATGGTCAGGGCCAACTTGCGCGAAGCACGATCCAGGCTCACAACCTTAGCATCGACCTTCTCACCAACAGCAAAGCGCTCTGGGCGTTGCTCAGCCTTGTCACGAGCCAGTTCACCACGACGGATAAAGCCGGTCAGAACATCGTCCACCTTCACTTCGATCCCGTTGCTCTGAACAGCCGTCACAACACTGGTGACGATGTCACCCTTGTGGATACGAGCCAGGATGTCAGCAGCAGGGTCTTCCTGAAGCTGTTTAATACCGAGGGAGATACGCTCCTTCTCAGCATCAACATCCAGAACCTTCGCCTGAACCACCTGCCCCTTTTCATAACGGGACATCATGACTTCGCCTGGTTCATCCCATGATAGGTCAGACATGTGAACCATGCCGTCAATATCAGCGGACAGACCGATGAAGAGACCGAACTCAGTGATGTTACGGATCTCACCTTCGATGACCGAACCCACTTTGTGCTCTTCAGCAAACTGCTCCCATGGGTTGCGCTGAACTTGCTTCAGACCCAAGGAAATACGGCGTTTCGCACTGTCCACATCCAGAACCATGACTTCCACTTCCTGAGAAGTTGCCACGATCTTACCTGGATGGACGTTCTTCTTCGTCCAGGACATTTCAGAAACGTGCACCAGACCTTCAACACCTGGTTCCAGCTCAACAAACGCACCGTAATCGGTGATGTTCGTCACGCGACCTGTGAAGCGAGCATTGACCGGATATTTAACGGACACATTCTCCCATGGATCAGCTTCAAGCTGCTTCATACCAAGGGAAATACGCTGTGTTTCGGAGTTAAAGCGAATCACCTGCACGCGCACTGGCTGACCGATCTGAAGAGCTTCAGATGGATGGTTAATGCGCTTCCAAGCGATGTCCGTCACGTGCAACAGACCGTCAACGCCGCCGAGATCCACAAAGGCACCGTAATCGGTGATGTTCTTGACCACACCGTCAAGAATCATGCCTTCCTTCAGCCCCTGGATCAGCTCAGAACGCTGCTCAGCACGAGTCTCTTCAAGCACGGCACGACGGGAAACAACGATGTTACCACGTGCACGATCCATCTTCAGAATCTGGAAAGGCTGTGGCTGCCCCATCAGTGGGCCAACATCACGCACTGGGCGAATATCAACCTGACTACCAGGCAAGAAGGCCATAGCCCCACCAAGATCCACGGTGAAACCACCCTTCACACGGCCGTAAATGGTGCCGTTCACGCGCTGGTTGTTCGCAAAAGCACCTTCCAGAGCAGTCCATGCCTCTTCGCGGCGTGCCTTTTCACGAGACAGAACGATGCAACCATCACGGTCTTCGTAACGTTCAATGTACAGTTCCAGCACGTCACCCGGCTTAACATCCGGCGTCACACCTGGCGGACCAAATTCACGCAGAGCAACGCGCCCTTCGCTCTTCAGGCCAACGTCAACGATCGCGTGATCATCTGTCAGACGAACAATGCGACCACGAACAACGGAACCATCAAAGCCCGTATCGCTACCGAGTGTTTCGTCAAGAAGAGCAGCAAAATCTTCTGTTTCGTGATTCGGTGTATTCTGAGTGGCAGAAGCCATGTAATTCAATATTCCAGAGTCTCTAACCCAATCAGGCCAAGACCCGCGCTTTGCGCCGCCCATTCTGCAACGAGGATAAAGCGACGTCTCCTCTCACCTCATAGCCAAGCGAGAGTTCATCTAAACAACAGTAAGGCCCGCTGCACCTACGGGCAGCGGTTCTTGCCACGGCACGGCTATATACGCGTGACATAAACTTGGCGGGCACCCTACGATATCTTCTGCAAAGATAAAAGCACTAAATGTGCATACTTAAATCAACACTTAAATTTGGAATATACATTAATGATATGTTATTGTTGTTTCGATATTTTTTGCTTTTTACTTAATGTCTCTGCAAGTAAAAACCCGAACCATACCATAGTTATTATCAATGAGAAAAATATCCCTATATTGATAGAAATGTTCTCTCCGTAAAAATGAATGTTTAGGTGAGTGTTAACAGAGTTCCCTTCATCCACAGCATCATAAATTTGGAAAAAAGAGACCAATAACGCCATCATAGAAGAAATAATGGCCGTATAAAAACGATACCGCTTTCTTTGCGATAAGCTTCCCAGTGATTGGCGATAAACGCGCCATGCCCAAAGACCGTCAAGCGTGTCCATGAGAATCATACCTGCCGCAAAAAGGCATGGCAGAAGAAGCACACGCCATACAGAGACACCCTGCATGGATTGCGTAGCCGACACCCCTAACACGCCAATTTCTGCCGTCGTATCGAACCCCAGCGCAAATAAAAACCCGAGCAGATACACGCCCCATCGTCGGGCTGAGAAACGCTGGATCATCCCCTGGCACTGCCGAACACCCCAAGGAATCGCATGATGATCACGCCACCCCTCAAGCAAGGTTGCACTCCCAGCAAACAGCAAAAATGCCGTTGAGATGATCGTTCCGACCACAGCCCAGCGCGCCATATAATGGTGTATATGCTGCTGCAAGCCATGACCAAGGCAGAAGATCAGCACACACATCCCCACGACGATTGTCGAATGGCCCAGCGAGAAGAACAGCCCAGCACTCGCAGACCCATCACGCCTATGCGCATCGAGTCGAAGGGCACTGTCGATACTCGCGAGATGATCTGCATCTAAAGCGTGGCGTATGCCGGTGCCGTATGCCAAAGCAGCAACCCCGAGCAAAACCGGCTGGTTTGTGAAAAACCAGCCGACGAGTCCCCACAAGGCGAGGTTACCGATGACGGGCCCTACCAGCCATCCAAGCTGAGACACGGTCTTTTCAGCACGCCCCGCCATTACCACAGGAGCGTCATCTTACACCTGTCGTTCCTGTAAGAGCTTAAGGACATGGTCCAAGACCGCCTCTGCATCCATATGGTCTGTTAGAATTTGCACCGCATTATCTGCCGGACGTAAGGGCGACACCTCCCGCGACGCATCTTGCTCGTCTCGCGCGACAATTGCTGCCACTTCCTGAGCCAACTGCTCAGCATCCTGACATTCTTCACCATGCCGTTGGCGATAGCGCCGCTGTGCTCTGACCTCAGGAGAAGCCGTAATAAATAGCTTCAAATCGGCATCGGGAAAGACAACCGTCCCAATGTCACGACCATCCACGACGGCACCATGGGCTCGCCCAACAGAGCGCTGACGTTCAAGCAATGCCTCCCGCACGGCTGGCTGACGCGCGACAAGAGACGCCGCACGGTCCACTTCAGGCACACGCAAATCATCACGTTCTAGGTCAGCAGGCTCAATCGCTTTTGCATGATGTTCGCCCTGTACGGCGGGATCTTCCCCATGGTCTAAAACACGCCGTGCAACAGCGCGATAAAGCAGCCCAGTATCCAGATATGGCAGAGCTAAGCGCTTCGCTAGTGCTTTTGCCAAAGTGCCTTTACCTGCCGCTGCAGGCCCATCTACCGCAACAATTAGCCGACGTGACCCTGTCATACTGTAATCCCTGCTCCTAGCGTATTCATCACATCCACAAACCCGGGAAAGCTTGTTTCAATAAAGGCCGTATCATCAATGGATACAGGCTTTTGCGCAGCCAGACCCAGCACAATCGCACTCATCGCCAAGCGATGGTCCATATGGGAGAGCACCTGCCCACCCCCCGGAAGAGACGGCTGCCCCTCAATAATCAGATCATCACTCTCAACATGCACGCGCGCACCGTTGACCTCAAGCAACGCAACCGTTGACGCCAGACGATCACTTTCCTTCACCCGTAGCTCCGCCAATCCTTGCAAACGCGATGTCCCTTCAGCAAAGGCACACGCCACTGCCAAGATCGGGTATTCATCAATCATGGACGGCACACGCTCTGGAGGCACCGTCACGCCTTTCAATGCCCCGGCACGAACATGAAGGTCTCCCACAGACTCACCACCTTCAATCCGCTCATTGAGAATCTCAAGTGAAGCCCCCATTTCTTGCAGGCTGATAAATAGCCCTGTCCGCAACGGATTAAGCCCCACACCCTCAATCACGCAATCAGAGCCCGGCACCAGCAAAGCCGCCACCAGTGGGAAGGCTGCCGATGACGGATCCCCTGGGACCACCACATCACGCGCCGTCAATGTCGCAGGGCCCTGAAGGCTAATCGTGCGCCCGCCACCCTCAAGAGGCGACACCTGCACATCCACACCAAAATGCTGAAGCATGTTCTCGGTATGGTCACGCGATAGGACGGGCTCTTCCACCACGGTTGTGCCGTGGCAATTCAACCCAGAGAGCAACACAGCCGACTTCACCTGTGCGGACGCAACGGGAAGACGATACTGCAAGGGTTTGCCAGCCCCTGTACCCTGCACAGCGAGTGGCAACCGCTGCCCTTCCCGTGTCAGGAACTGCGCCCCAGTTTCTGACAAAGGCGCAGTTACACGCTTCATCGGGCGGGATCGCAGCGACGAATCACCACTCATCACACTCATGATAGGGTGCGTTGCCAGCAGACCCGTTAAAAGACGCGCTGCCGTGCCAGAATTGCCCATGTCCAAGACATCGCTTGGCTCTTTGAGCTGCCCAACCCCGCAGCCTTCAACGCGCCAAGTTGTCTCACCACGCGTAATCTTCGCACCAAGCTGGCGAAGTGCGCCGGCTGTGCACAGCACATCCTCACCTTCCAGAAGGCCAGAAATCTGCGTTGTGCCTTGCGCAAGAGCAGCAAACATCAGCGAACGATGGCTGATAGACTTATCTCCCGGCACGTGGACACGGCCACAAAGCCCAGCAGGAGAAGCGGAAACAGTAAGGGGACGGTGTTGGGCGGTCATAAGGGTCCTTCATCACGGAGGGATTGCGATGGTATCAATCTACTCACAAGAAAGTGGACTTTAACCATTGCCAGCAAAAGCGAAAAGAGAGAAACATTTGACAGGCCCTGCCTGAAGTGGCATGGGCCCAATACTTCTTCCTTTAGCGTGGCATGGCAGGCTTTCAACATTATGGCAAAACCTGAACTTGGTTTAAAACGGACATGTGTCGATTGTAACGCACGTTTTTATGATCTTAACCGCGTTCCGGCCGTATGCCCGAAATGTGGGACAACACAGCCCTCTAACCTCTCCCGTCTCCAACAGCACGAAGAGGACCTTCCTAACGAGAAGGATAAAGAGCTGGATCAAAACGAGCATGAGAATGATGTCGATCTCGACACCGCCGGTGACGATGACGATGTGATTTCTCCCGACGATGATCTGGATGACGACGACATCAGCAATGATATTGAAGTCACCACTGACAAAGACGATCGCGACGATTCGTAAACGTCTTTGGAGGATCTTTCTCCTCCCCGCGCTGGTGCGCCTTTTCTTACAAGGCGCACTGAAGCGCACTTTTTCTGGGATAAGCAACGCACCCTTTTATCACCTTGGGCGCTCTTTCCTCCTCCCGTTTCTCTATTACGGCGTATTCGGCATGGCTCCCGCTTCTGCCCATGACCAAGGCCAAAAGTTACGCGCGCTTCTCCTAGAGCGTGACAGCGCAACGGCAAGCTTACAGAGCTTCTGCAAAACACCCATTCACGCTGTCTTACTCCATAACCACAGCATTCCCGACAGCGCATTAATCGCCTCACTCAATCTGAGTGCCACCAGCGATGCCGCTATTAACATACGTCATGTGCAACTTATGTGTGGCTCAACGCTCCTCTCTGAAGCCTGGAACGCCTACGTACCCAATCGCCTCACCCCCGTTGCGCGCGCACGGCTTGCTGATAAACACACACCCTTTGGCCGAGCTATCGGAAGTACCACATTCTGGCGTGAAAGGCTTAGCAGCCGTGTAACGGGCCTCCCTACTGGTTTTATTCTCGAAAATCGGGCTCTTTTGCACCGCCATACCGATAATCTTCCTATCGCTGCCGTGCTTGAACGCTACACAAAAGACGCCCTACCACGTTAAGCCTGTGGAAGCCTTTATCCCCAGCCGCACGACTATAGAACGCTGCCAATGAACATGCACGGCCACTCTGCAAGAAAAGCGCGGTGCGAAACTCTGGTAAAATGATCCTCTCTCAGCGAGGAGGCGACCAATTAAGATGCTGCCCACTATCAAGGGCAATCATCTGCCCCGTTATAGACGGTGTCGCTATCAAAAAACGTGCTGTTTGAGCGACTTCCTGAGGGGTCGCTCCACGATGAAGAGGCGTATTGTGGCACATCTGTGCAAAATGCTCATCAGACTGTCCCGCAGCTGGCAAGACAGGGCCGGGGCCGATCGCATTGACGCGAATCCGTGGCGCAAAGCCCAGCGCCATGCTTTGAGTCAAACTCCACAGCGCAGAGCGTGACACCGTGTAGCTGACAAAATGTTGCGTCAGATTCCACACACGTTGATCTAACATATGGAGAATCACCCCTTCTGATGCAGGGGGTAACGCCTCTACCATCGCTTGCGAGAGGACAAAGGGCGCACGCAAGTTAGGCTCCATATGCTGATCCCAGCTGGCACGTGTCACCTCTCCAAACTCATCTCGTTGGAAAACAGAGGCATTATTAATCAGCACACCAACCGGCCCCAACCGGTCATGCACGTCTGCCATCAGCGGCAATAGAGCCTCTTCTTGGGTGAGATCTGCCTGTACGACACAGCCTTTCCCCCCAATAGCCTCTAAAAGCTCTTGGGCCTGCTCAACGCTTCGATGGCAATGGATCGCCACGCTGAACCCTTCTCGCGCCAGCATCGCCACCATCGCACGTCCCAAACGCCGTGCGCCTCCCGTCACAAGAGCAACACGAGGGATAGTGGTGGGGAATGATCCCATCATGTTTCAAGCCTACGTCGTGCCATCAGCGCAGCCGCAAGGGTTCCATCATCCATCCCCTCCAATGCACCGCCCATAGGCACGCCTTGGCCAAGGCGACTAACCGTCACACCTGTTTCAGCGAGTTGATGATGTAACCAATGCGCTGTCGTCGCCCCTTCAACCGTTGCCCCGAGAGCCAACACGACTTCTTTCACACCGCCGCCATCAACACGTTCCAGCAGGCCACGCGTGTTCAAATCATCTGGGCCACGCCCTGAAAGAGCCGACAACGTACCACCAAGCACATGATATAGGCCCTTATGCACCCCGGCGCGCTCAAGAGCCCATAAATCCCCGACTGTTTCGACCACACAAATCACGCTTTGATCACGCTCAATATCTGAACAAATCACGCATGGGTTCTGGCTGTCGAGATTTCCACATTCCGAGCAGGTGCAAATCGCCTGTGCGGCATCGCCCATAACGGCCATCAAAGGCTTAAGCCGTGTTTCTGGCTCCTGCAACAACGCTAAAGCTGCCCGACGCGCGGAGCGTGGCCCAAGCCCGGGCAGACGCGCCAAACGGACAATCAACGCTTCAATTTCTGGGCTTGACCACACGCGCAACGTCCCTCCTTAGAAAGGCAGATCCATACCGGGAGGTAGCTTCAGGCCACCTGTAACCTGACGCATTTCTTCTTCACTGACGGATTCAGCTTTTTTCTTCGCGTCTTCATGAGCCGCAATGATCAAATCTTGAACGGTGTCGGCATCTTCTGGATCCAACAATTTTGGATCAATGGTCAGATTCTTCAATACACCTTTGCCTGTCAGCGTCAGACGCACGAGCCCTGCTCCTGCCTCACCTTCAACTTCAAGCTTGGAAAGCTTTTCCTGCACTTCTTTCATGCGGGCCTGCATTTGCGTGGCCTGCTTCATCATTCCAGCAAGATTTTTCATCAGAGTTCCTGTTTGTTAATCCAAATCGTCTTCACTAATGGATTCGGCATCAATCGGTGCAAAATCCAAATCAGGCGGGCCGTCCTCTCCTAAGGGCGTTGTCGGTTCAGGCGGCAAACCATACTCATCAAGAGAATGGTCTGTCACCTCACCGATCGTCGCCCCCGGAAAAGTCGTCAGCATCGCCTTCACCAAAGGAGACTGCGCTGCTTTATCACGATTGAGCGCAACGACCTTCTCCCCTTGCTCATCAAGGCTCGGCTCCCCCTGTTCCTGCGATGGCTCCACGCGCCACTGCCCAGGATAGAGACGCTCCAGCAGCATACTCAGCTCACGCAGAGCCCGTCGGCACACTTTGTTATCATCAATACGCACGGCCAACAGAGGCGGGCCAAACTGCACGAGATGCGCCTCAAAGCGTAAAATACCATGCAGCCAAGGGTCGTTATGTTCTTTCTTAACGAGCTGAACCATTTCACGCCAGCTGCGCGGCATTGATACGGGGAAAGATGAAGACTGGGGCTCTGGGGAAGAAGCTCCCGTCGTCTCCCGATATTCCTCGCCTTCCACCAACACACCATCACGCGCCACAACGCGTAGCGCTGCCCGGGGCGGTGTTGGTGCCTGTTGTGGCTGAGAGGGTGACTGTACCGCACGCGGTTGGGCTAACGCAGCGGTACCTCCCGACGACGCAACCGACATAGGCGAAGCACTCTGCGCTGAAGCACTTCCTGCTCCCTGCATTG
The DNA here is from genome assembly GCF_009834765.1 of Saccharibacter sp. EH611. Classification (GTDB taxonomy): domain Bacteria; phylum Pseudomonadota; class Alphaproteobacteria; order Acetobacterales; family Acetobacteraceae; genus Saccharibacter. The sequence continues at coordinate 126,918 of NZ_WVHP01000023.1, forward strand.
GTGCGCTTGGCCTCTCTGGTGGGGCATCTCCCCCGGTGCGTTGCTGCAACTGGCGAATAATCCGCTCTGGTGTCGGGAGCAAACTGGCATGACAGAGACGAATAAGCACCATTTCGGCTGCTTGCCGACGGTCTGGCGCCATATCGACTTCCGCTATCCCCTTCAACAGAAGCTGCCACGCACGACTTAGCACACTCACAGAGAGACGGTCGGCTAACGCTCCACCACGTACGCGCTCCATCTCCGACAGTTCCATCCCTTCACGGAGCTTAGGGAGGGCTTTGATGCGGGACAGAAAATGAAGCACGTCCATTACATCACCCAGCAACACGCCCAGATCACCCCCACGCGCATAAGCATGGTCGGCAATTTTAAGCGCTTTCGCGACATCCCCTTCCATCGCGGCATCGAGCAGGTCAAACACCATGCCGCGATCAGCCAAACCGAGCATGTCCGCGACAGAAGCCGCATCACTCGCGCCTTGAGCAATCGCCTGATCAAGCAAAGAAAGCCCATCTCGCACAGACCCATCAGCAGCGCGTGCGATGAGCGCAAGGGCTTCCGGCGCAAAGCTGGCCCCTTCTTTGGCTGCAATGCCCCCAAAATGCTCGACCAACTGAACTTGCGGCACACGATGAAGATCAAAGCGCTGACAGCGGGACAACACTGTGACCGGCACCTTGCGCAGCTCTGTCGTGGCAAAGATGAAAGTGACCTGCGCTGGGGGCTCTTCCAGCGTTTTAAGCAGCGCATTAAAGGCATTGCGGGACAACATATGCACTTCGTCAATGACGAAAACTTTCATCCGCGCTTGCATCGGACGGAAACGGGAGGCCTCAATAATCTCCCGCACATCATCCACACCTGTACGCGATGCCGCGTCCATCTCCAAAACGTCAGGATGTCGATCTGCTAAAATGGCCCGACAATTCGGACAAACACCGCACGGCTCAGAGGTTGGGCCGCCGTTACCGTCTGGCCCTATGCAATTAAGAGCACGCGCGATAATACGCGCCGTCGTCGTTTTGCCGACCCCACGCACCCCTGTCAGCATGAAAGCATGCGCTACACGCCCAACCTCAAAAGCCCGACGCACAATACGCACAAGGCTATCTTGGCCGATCAGATCATCAAAGGTTTGAGGGCGATATTTACGAGCGAGAACCTGATAGGGCTTTTTTTCATCAACGGGCGCCATCTGAGGTGCCGATGCAGGCTCATCGCCAAAAAAACCACCACCTTCATCAGGTGGTAAGGGAAGATCGTCATCAGTCAAAGGGGTAACGCCTCCTCCCACGAAGAGGAATGTGCCAGGCCCTGTCGGGTTATGCCGCACAGATTGCGAGCAGGGGCACAAGGGCCTCTATCTGTCTCATCGGTGGAAGACCGGACACCTGACCCAGTGTGATCTTACTACGGCTGCTTCCTTCCGGACCTGACCGAGTTCGCAAGTCAACCGTCCAGGGCCGATCTCCCAACGCGCTTTTAGCACAAACATAGGGGACTAAAGCAAGCCCCCTTAAACGACTTATTGTCCAGCAGCACCACCACCGGGATGACGAGGGTCTGCCACCCCATACACACGCCCTGTGTAAGGGCCGTTCAGACGCGGGCTACCAATCACAATATCCTCAGCAATCCCCCACGGACGATGAGGCACAAAATGGTAGCCTTCATGCGTGAGCGTTTGACGAACGGCGTCAGATAGCGCGCCTTCTTCCATCTCCACCCCATCAGGCATCCATTGTTCGTGCAAGCGTGGGAGGTCAACCGCTTGTCGCAAGTCCAGCCCGTAATCCACCATTCCTGTCAGGGCTGAGAGAATAATCGTCGGGATGCGAGACCCGCCGGGGCTCCCCAGCACTAAAACAACATGTCCGTCCTTGCTCACCACACTCGGCGCCATAGACGAAAGCGGCGTTTTCCCGGGTGCAATCGCATTCGCTTCTGACCCAACAATCCCGAACATATTAGGCTCGCCGGGCTTAATGGCGAAATCATCCATCTCGTCATTCATCCAGATACCCGTGCGTCCACCCATCACGCCAGCACCAAACCACCCATCAAGCGTATAGGTCGTTGACACAGCCATACCGTCACGATCCACGACGGAGAACTGGGTTGTCTCATGTTTTTCTGAAGACGGTGTTACCCCCGCCTTTTGTCCTGACTGAGGGAGCGCAACTCCCACTTGAAGCTGCGCAGAGGATAAAGCGCGGTCACGCGGAATCGCTTCACGCACCTGCTGCGCATACTGTGGGTCTAGGAAATGAGCGACAGGGTTTTGAACAAAAGCAGGATCCCCAAGGTCGCGTCGGTCGGAATAGGCGTGGCGCATCGCCTCAACCTCACGCTGCACAGCAGGGGCTGTGTGTAATCCAAGACGACCCAGATCATCTCCTGACAGAATCGTCAGCATTTCACACAAAGCGACACCGCCCCCGCTAGGCGGAGGTGCGGTCTCTATAAGATACCCACGATACGAACAACGCAGCGGCTCCATCAGGCGAATTCGGTAGGTCAGCAGATCCGCTTTGCTTAAAATGCCACCACCTGCCTGGCTCGCTTGAAGAATCTCATCTCCGATAGGCCCCGCATAAAAGGCGTCCTCACCATCACGCGCAATAAGCGCTAAGCTTTGCGCTAAGTGAGACTGCACAAGCCGATCACCCACCTGAAGGGGAGAACCATCAGGACGTAAAAAAATCGACCGTGCTTCTGGAGAATGACGGAAATAGCCGGTGGAGGTATTCAACAACTCCACATCACCCTCTTCAAGAGTGAAACCATTCCGGGCCAGTTCAATGGCTGGGGCCATATCTTGCGCACGGCTCAACCGTCCCCAGCGCTGACGCACCCCTTCAAGCCCCGCTACCGTGCCAGGAACCGCAACAGCCTTCCACCCTTGGGTCGACTGCCCGGGCACCACATGCCCGGAGGCGTCCAGATACATCGTTGCCGTTGCTCGCTCTGGTGCACGTTCACGAAAGTCAATAAAGACCGTCTTTCCATGCGCAGGACGCAGGGTCATAAAACCGCCGCCACCCAGATTGCCCGCTGCCGGATACACGACAGCCAGCGCATAGCCTGTTGCCACAGCAGCATCCGCAGCGTTTCCGCCTTGCTTGAGAACCCGCGCGCCTGCCTCCGATGCTAAATGCTGCGCAGAGACGACCATCCCATGCGGAGCGGATACCAGAACGCCTGGGCGCACAGTGTCTGGCCCATAAGCCAGCGGGTCATGCGCAGCACTAAGAGGGGCGGCAAGAGCCACTCCCCCCGTCCCGCTTAACCCACACAAAGCACTCCCCAACAAACAAGCATAAACACGCTTCCGCATAGGTTATTCCTTCTCGCTTAGCTTCAACTTAAAGAGGGGAACACCCCTTATTTATAAGGCGGTTTCGTATAACCTTGAGGAGAAAGAGTGAAAATTTCATACCCATCTTCTGTCACACCCAACTGATGCTCAAATTGAGCGGACAAAGAACGATCACGTGTAACTGCTGTCCAGCCATCGGCCAGCGTCTTCACATCAGGCTTTCCGCTATTGAGCATAGGCTCAATGGTAAACACCATCCCGGGCTTTAAAACAGTTCCTGTCCCTGGACGACCAAAATGAAGCACGGATGGTGCCTCGTGGAACCCGCGCCCAATGCCGTGACCACAGAAATCTTCCACCACACCTAAGCGCTGCTTTTCAGCAAACGTCTGGATAGCATGGCCAATATCCCCCAGCGTCGCCCCTGGTTTAACCTGCTCAATCCCGAGCATCAAAGCCTTATAGGTTGCGTCAATTAGCTTTTGTGCTTTGATAGGTATCTTTTTGCCAACGGTATACATCCGCGACGAATCACCATACCAGCCATCAAGAATGGACGTCACGTCGATATTAACGATGTCGCCTTCTTTAAGCGTTCTCTCTCCTGGGATACCGTGGCACACAACATGATTGATCGAAATGCAGCATGATTTTGGAAAGCCATGATAATTCAGTGGTGCAGGGGTGGCCCCATGTTCCAGCGTAAAATCATGCACACGCTGATTAAGTTCCTCTGTCGTCACGCCAGGCTGTACATAGTCAGTAATCATATCCAGCGTCTTTGCCGCCAGCTGACCAACCGTGCGCAAATGCCGGAAATCATCCTGAGAATAAAATTGTATACCACGTTCGTTATGAGAAGCCATGAATCCGTATTATCCTAACATCACTCAATGATTAGGCTAACAAGATGCGTCCGCTCCTCCGCCAACGCAAGAGAAGACGTTTACATCCACGCTTCTTCCCTCAAATCTGCCGTGTTGATGAGGCCGCTTTAAGAGCGATGATGCCCACGACGTGACACGCTGATACGATGGGCCACACGCCCATGCAAAGCACGCGGACGGTAAGACACGAGAACAACGCGATGCCTGTGCCTACCAAAATGAGGCACTGTACGTCGTCCCCAACGACGGCGCCCATGGCCAGAAGCAACAAGAGATGGTGTCTTTAACAAGGGTTGTGGCGCCTGGCCTTCCGCCTCAAATCCCTTATTGAGCATCGCAATCATTACATTATTCCGCTGCGTGTTACTCTCTGCCCCCATCACCACACCAATAAGGCGAATGCGGCCTTGTCGTGCAGAGCTCACAAGATTATGCCCCGCAAGATCCGTAAACCCTGTTTTGAGACCATCAGCTCCCGCATACAGCTTCAGCAATGGGTCATGGTTTGTGATAATACGGTGATGAAAGACGAATTGGTCTGTCGCAAAATAAGAATAATATTGCGGGTAATCGGTAATGAGGTGCCGCGCGAGTCGGGCGAGATCACGCGCCGTCGTAACTTGATCAGGATCAGGCAAGCCAGAAGCGTTTTGGAAGGTCGTATTGCTCATCCCCAAACGTCGTGCCTGGCTGGTCATGTAGGCTGCAAAGCGCGTTTCATCCCCACCACCTAGAAACTCCCCTAACGTGCATGCTGCATCATTAGCAGATTTTGTAACAAGAGCGAGTATCCCTTGCTCAACAGTTAGAAAGCTGCCTGGCCGCATGCCAAGCTTAGACGGTTTTTGCAAAGACGCATGAATAGACACAGGCATTCTTTGCCCTAGCGTAATGCGCCCCTGCTCGAGTGCCTGAAACGTCAGATACAAGGTCATCATCTTCGTCAAAGACGCCGGATAACGCTGCAAGTCTGCGTCTGTCTCTGATAGCACAGCCCCCGTGCGCGCATCCATCACAAAACCGGAAAGATGGCCCACATACTGCGCCCGAGCCATGCCGCTCGCAAAGAGAGTTAATCCCAAAGAGAAGAGCAAAGCAAAACGACGCATAAGGGGCATGAGAATGATCAGCCTATGTGATAAATGACGAAAGCTGTAGAAAATAGGGATTGAAGGATTATAAAATCCCATACGTTTCTTCCATTAGTAGAATCACGATTACAGGCCTGTCCATAAAAATTTCCATTTCTTGGCCGTTTTCCCGCCCGATTCTCCTTCCGATCGAGGGCTCTTTTGTATGATCCCCCTTCTCAAACGCGCAAGAACTGCCCATAGTCTCTCCTATATACGGGTTCCACGGCACGTATCATCGTCGCTTATGGAGCATGTTGAGGCTCACCCAGCACTTGAGGAGACCGCTATGGGACAGGCAGAACGAATTGGCGCCGTACGCGACGAAACGCTTACCAGCCGCAAAACAGACCTGGCCCATCCTTCAATGTATAAGGTCATCATGCTCAATGATGACTATACGCCCATGGACTTTGTCATAGAGGTTCTCGAGCGTTTTTTTGGTAAAGCACATCAAGAAGCAACCGCTATCATGCTTGAAATCCATAACAAGGGAAGCAGCATTTGCGGTATTTTCACTTATGAAGTGGCAGAAACAAAAGTGAGTCAGGTAATGGATCTCGCACGACAAAACCAACACCCTCTCCAATGTACTCTTGAGAAGGCGTAGCAGACGCGCCACATGACATATTTGTCTCTTTATTTTCGTCTGTCTGACCCTTGCTCACTATAGGGAGCGCTCTATGCTGTCCTCTACACTCGAACAGACGCTTCAGCGTGCACTCGTCTTCGCTGGGCAATACCAGCATGAATACATCACTTTGGAGCATCTCCTCCTTGCCCTTTGTGATGATAGCGATGCGGTAGCTGTCCTGGAGGCTTGCCGAGTTGACCGTACCCAGCTGCAGCGCGACCTCACCGACTTTCTAGAGCATGATCTCCACGCTCTACAACGTCCTGATCTTAGCGATCCACCTCAGCCGACATCCGCTTTTCAACGAGTTATCCAACGGGCAGCGATCCATATCCAAAGTGCAGGTCAGCCAACGATGAATGGCGGAAATGTGCTTGTGGCGTTTTTTGCAGAACGTGAAAGCCACGCGGTTTTCTTCCTCCAAAATCTTGGTTTGACACGCCTGGATGCGATCCATGCTATGGCACAAGAGGAACCACGCAGCACGTATCAGCGTTCCACTCGTGGAGCGCGTGCACATACAGCAGACCCCGATGCAGCACCGAAGGGCGAACCCAAAGACGACAAGCATGACGCGCTTGATGCCTATTGCGTGAACCTCAACGATCGTGCTCGCGCCAACAGCATTGACCCCCTCATTGGACGTGAAGCAGAGGTCGAACGCCTCGTTCAAATTCTCTGCCGTCGTACTAAAAACAACCCTCTGATGGTCGGCGATCCTGGCGTTGGGAAAACCGCCATTGTGGAAGGATTAGCAGGGCGTATTATTGCCAAAAAGGTTCCTGCTATCCTTAAAAAATCCGCAATTTATAGCCTTGATTTAGGAAGTCTCTTAGCCGGCACGCGCTACCGTGGAGATTTTGAGGAGCGCCTTAAAGCAATCGTCAATGAACTTGAAAAAACACCTAATGCTATTTTGTTCATTGACGAGATCCATATGCTCGTCGGCGCAGGCGCCACAACAAATGGCGCTATGGATGCGTCTAACCTCCTTAAACCTGCTTTAGCTGCTGGAAAGCTGCGCTGCATCGGCTCCACGACGTATTCTGAATATCGTCAACATTTTGAAAAAGACCATGCTCTTACCCGGCGCTTTCAGAAAATTGACGTTACAGAGCCCTCAGAAAAAGATAGCATACGGATCTTACGCGGCCTTAAAAGTCGCTACGAAACGCATCATGATATCCGCTACACCGATGCCGCCATTAAAGGGGCTGTGACCCTTTCTGCGCGTTATATCCATGACCGAAACCTGCCTGATAAAGCGATCGACTTAATTGACGAAGCGGGGGCTGCTTGCCGCTTATTACCCCCTCATCGCAAAAGACAGACAGTTGGCCTTAAAGATATTGAAGCCACAGTTGCTCGCATTGCGCAAATCCCGCCACGCCATATGTCTAAAGATGACCGTTCGACGCTGCGACATTTATCGTCAGACTTACGCAAGGCTGTCTTCGGTCAACAAACAGCCATTGATGCCCTCTCTTCAGCCATTATGCTATCACGCGCAGGCCTACGAGATGGTGAAAAAACAATCGGTAGCTACCTTTTCTCCGGCCCAACTGGCGTCGGCAAAACAGAGGTGGCGCGCCAGCTCGCATCTTCACTCAATATCAAGCTCATTCGCTTTGATATGTCAGAATATATGGAGCCTCATTCGATCTCACGTCTGATCGGCACTCCACCGGGTTATGTCGGTTTTGAGCAGGGCGGCTTGCTGACTGAAGCGGTCAGCCAAAACCCGCATGCTGTCCTCCTGCTAGATGAGATTGAAAAGGCCCATCCCGACCTCTTTAATATTTTGCTGCAAGTTATGGATCACGGCAAACTAACCGACCATACGGGGAAAGTGGTAGATTTCCGCAATGTGATCCTCATTATGACGACCAACGCTGGGGCCGCAGACCTCTCTAAAGAGGCAATCGGATTTGCACGCACTAAACGTTCCGGAGATGATGAAGAAGCGATCAAGCGACTTTTCTCACCAGAGTTCCGTAATCGGTTGGATGCGATTGTGCCCTTCGCTCCACTCTCACCTGAGATTGTGCAGCATATTGTCAGCAAGTTCGTTGAGCAGCTGAGAACATTATTGAGCGCAAAGAAGGTTACGCTAGAGCTCTCAAAGAAAGCGTCTCAGTGGCTGGCCGAGAATGGCTATGACCGCCTCAACGGAGCGCGACCGCTGGGACGTCTTATTCAAGAGAAAATCAAAAAACCCCTCGCTGAAGAGCTCCTGTTTGGCAAGCTCGCTGAAGGAGGGCATGTCCGCATTGACGTAAAGAAGGACATACTCACCTTCAGCTATACAGACTCCCATCATGACACGAGTAAGGCGCAGAAACAGCGCGATCTCACTCCTGCCTGACCGAGAGCTTACTGATAAGACTGGCCGTTAACAGCAACAAAACCTGCCCACGGCCAGTTGCGGCTCGTCCCATGATGGGTCCAATCCACCCCTTGGCGACGAGGGCCGTCGTAATAATAGCGCCCCTGCACCTCGACGTGATCGCCCACTTTCACCCACGGCCAAGCAGGTGCGCGCATTTCATCAAGATTTGACACAACCCGGACAGGCTCTCCTGAGCCAACGCTCATCATGAAATAGCCATGCCAGCCGCTACGACTACGGCGTGCGCGGAAAATTTTTGTCACTTGGCCACAGATATGCTCAGGCAGGTCACTGTGCAGACCATAGGCTGTGCGGTGAGAAGAAAACTGCTGCGCAAATGCGTTTTGATCCCCCAGAAAATGCGCATTATCGCATTGTGTCGGCATAACCGCACCAGCAGGCGGCCCTGCCAAGGCTTTACCCGGCGCGATAAAGGCCAAACCCACCAAACTTAGAACCGCCAATGACGGATAAAAGAGACGCATAATAGCTTCCTTACTCACGTAAATGCCTTTCCCCACTCTTGAGGCAGGACTATCCTTGTAGAGCATGAGTGTAAACAAATCCGTAGGAGATCAATTCCATGAGTGCGACGATCCTGTCATCCCTTCGCGGGCTGATCAAAAAAGCTCCCTCAAACCAAGGCCCCGCCTTTGCAGACACCCATCCCGATTTCGAGATTATCGCCCTTGGAACACGCAGCGGTGTCATTGACGGCAATCTCACCTCATACATGGTCCGCCCTCTTGGCCGTAACGAAGCGGTCTTATGTGATGCAGGCACATTAGGGCATGGGTTAAAAATCGCTGATCAAAACGGGTCGCTAGACGATATCCCCATTATGCCCGACTCCCCCTTAAGTCGTGCGGGACATGTGTTGAAACAAACCATCCGCGCTTATCTCATCAGCCATCCTCATTTGGACCATATGGCGGGACTGATCCTAACGTCTCCTGACGATACGCCCAAACCCATTTACGGCCTCCCCAGCACCTTAAACGCGCTTTCCGCCCATCTCTTTAATAATGAGATCTGGGGCAATCAAGGAGACCGTGGAGCAGAGCCGGTTATTGGTAAATATCGCTATCAAGAGATGGAAAGCGGTATCGCACAGACGATTGCCGATAGTGATCTGACTATTCGCGCTTGGCCTTTGAAGCATGGCCCCATAACCTCTACGGCTTTTCTCATCGAAACCGGCGGAAAAGCCGTGCTCTATCTCGGCGATACAGAGGCAGATAAGCCTGAAAACGACGAACAACACCTCCATGAATTGTGGAAAGCTGTCGCACCACTTGTGAAAGAGCAACGCCTCAAAGCCATCGTGATGGAAGCCACCTATAACAACGACCATCCCGAAAGTGCCCTCGCTGGCCACATGACCCCACAGCATGTGCTCGACAGCTTACGCGATCTCGCGTTAGTCTGCGGGGGACGGCATCACGTGCGCGGTCTTAAAGTGCTGATCACGCATGTAAAAGAAACATTTCAACTCGCAGAAGACCCCGTTACTCATATTGCCCGTGAGCTCAATGACGGGAACGATATGGGCATCTACTTTCTAATGGCAAAGCAGGGTGAGCGTTACCTTGTCTAAAACCAATCTTCATTAAAGAAACACGCATTATCAATAATGGGTACCAATAAGTCCCATTATTGATAATGGCATTACTCAACTCAAATCACATCAAAAAATTGTGGAATATAATAAACTTTACACCATGCACGATATGTCTAGAATCTAAAGATATATTTCCAATGAACTCTTACTGTCGGAGTTGTGTGATGGCTAGCTATGATGTGACCATTATTGGTGCTGGGTTCTCAGGTTTAACACTTGCCTACCAACTCCTACAGAATATCGGTCCTATTCAAATTGCCCTGATCAATGATGGCTCTTTCCCGGTTAATAATGCTGCCCATAAGGTTGGAGAATCTGTCAATGAGGTTGGCGGACTATACCTTTCGCATATTTTAAAATTACATGATTATATGGAAGATAATCATTTTAAAAAAATGGGCATGCGCTTTTTTAAAGAAACGAACGGCTCTTTTGCAGAAATGGGACCTGCAGCTTTTCCTGCCAATGATTCATTTCATTTCCAACGCGGGAAATTCGAAAATGATCTCTATGCCATGTTGAAAGAAAACGTAGACTTCTTCAATCATCATAAATTCGTCGATTTCTCCGAAGAAACATCACATAAACATGTTCTTTTTATCGATAAAGAAGGAAAAGAAAAAAGCCTTACAACACAATGGGTTATTGATGCCTCAGGCATGAAAAAAGTTCTTTCAAAGAAATTTAATATAACACGCAAGCTCCCGATCTCACACGCATCAGTATGGAGCCGTTTTTCAGGGTTTATCAATGTCAGTGATATCTATCTTGATCATGGAGAGACCCCTTTCAGCTATGCCACAAGAGAACGCAGCTCTATCCACGTTGAAGGATTAGGATATTGGATTTGGATTCTTCCGCTTTCTGATCATGCAACTAGCCTTGGTATTGTGTTTGATGAAGAAAGATACTCATTTGACGACTTTTCATCACAAGAAAAAATGCTGTCTTGGCTAGATAAACATGAACCTCTATTGGGCTCTTACCTTCGAAAAAAGAATTTCAATATTCTAGATTTTAAAATCCTTCGGAAGTTTGCAACGCTTTCCGATTATGCAACGTCTCCAGACCGTTGGGCTCTGACAGGAGACGCTTATGGTTTTTGGGACCCCTATTATTCAGGAGGTTTCGATGTCGTCGCTTTTCAAAATACAATGCTTACACAAATTATTAAAAGCGATCTAGCGGAAGAAGATATAACCCGAAAAATCCATAACAATAACGTACTCATTTCTTCCTTTATGGAATTAATGGAGCATATGTTCAATAACATGTATACACTAAAAGAAAATTGGTATTATTTAACTGTTAAATACTGCATTGATAGTGTTACCTATTTTGGCAGCTTTTGTGTTATTATGAGAAACATTGATTTCTCAGATGATATCCTTGTTGAAAGTATTATCTCTCTTGTAAAAGAAACTATTTCCATTTATTCTGACATCGCTTCTTTCTTAAGAAGTGATACCTTCAAAAAGCTTAACTATACAGCTCCAAGAAAGTTTCTTTTACATCCGACATTATTTAGCACCACTAATATGAATATTAATACGCCTAATAATAATAAAAATGAACTGATAAATATACTCAAAAAACATGTGAATATTATGAAATACCAATATTATTACCTTTTGAAAGGATATGATTATATGATACTCTTACACTCATCTATCTATGATATAATCTCAAGTAATACAGATATCGACTCTTACGCAGATAATCCTCTTTTGCTGCTCCAAGAAGGAGCATAAGATGAATGTAACATCGCATGGTATGTATAGACGATCATTTTTAGCACTTAGTGGGGCCTTCTTAGGTAGCGGATGCAGCCCCTTCTCGCGTCCTCATCTACCCCATGACCTTACAATCGACAGCTATACACGTGATAAAATTCATACTCTCACCTCTCTTCATTCAGAAATGTGTGGAGAAGCGGCCCGCCTATCTTTTATTTCAGAAGCTCTTCTTAGAACTTCCTACCTTGCCAACCATCTTATTGGGTCCGCAATCTCTCCCGAGAAGCTTGTCGTTGATTTACGAAGCGTAGATTGTCTTTCTTTTCTGGAATATGTTATCGCACTAACTCATAGCAGATCACTTGACAGTTTCCTACAGGCCTTAGTTCAAACACGCTATAGTAACAATATTATTTCGTTCCCTACGCGACGACACTTCTTTAGTGACTGGTCCTGCGCATCCCCCTTACTCGCGCGAGACGTTACGCAATCTCTCTCCTCTGACGTTGTTTCTGTTACCAAGAAGCTCAACCAAAAAGCAGATGGTTCTCTTTATTTACCGGGGATTCCTGTTAAAGAGCGTCGTATTTCTTATCTTCCGAGCTCAGCTCTTCCAAAGGCGCTTCCTCTTTTAAAAACCGGTGATCTGATCGGAATTTACAGTGGCCTCCCCGGTCTTGATGTAAGTCATACGGGTTTTGCTATTTGGCGGTCTGGCCAGTTATTTTTCCGGAACGCATCTTCCCTCAAACGGAATCGTTATGTTGTTGATACGCCCCTCAACGACTATATGCACGGAAGGATCGGACTTGTTGTTCTACGTCCGCTAGAGAGAGCGTGTCTTTCTTGAAGACGCATCGTGCTTCTAGGCTGAGAGGTATTCGTGCTCATCTTAGAAGGAACGGAATATTTTATTTTTATGGGGTATTGGATGCGGGGGTAGGATTTGAACCTACGACCTTCAGGTTATGAGCCTGACGAGCTACCGGGCTGCTCCACCCCGCGTTAGTGGGTGGTATTGTAAGGGTAAGCGAGGGGACCTGGCGGCGACCGACTTTTCCACTCATCGAGGAGCAGTATCATAGGCGCTGGGGGTTTTGACGGCCGAGTTCGGGATGGGATCGGGTTTGGAGCCCCCGCCATAGCCACCAGGTCTTCCCGCTCACCCTGTAAGGTGATGGGAGTGTTGGTTGGTGTTTTTTGAAGAGAGTGTGACTGACTACTGTGCATGTGTTTTGATGTGTGAGAGATATGGGCGATTAGGATCAGTTAGCTTCATACGTTGCCGCACTTCCACACCTGACCTATCAACGTCCTGGTCTTGGACGGCCCTGTGAGACCTTGTTTTAAGGCTGGTTTCCCGCTTAGATGCTTTCAGCGGTTATCCATTCCGAACTTAGCTACCCGGCTGTGCCACTGGCGTGACAACCGGTGCACCAGAGGTTCGTTCATCCCGGTCCTCTCGTACTAGGGACAAATCCTCTCAAGTCTCTTACACCCACGGCAGATAGGGACCGAACTGTCTCACGACGTTCTAAACCCAGCTCACGTACCACTTTAATCGGCGAACAGCCGAACCCTTGGGACCTGCTCCAGCCCCAGGATGTGATGAGCCGACATCGAGGTGCCAAACCTCCCCGTCGATGTGAACTCTTGGGGGAGATCAGCCTGTTATCCCTAGAGTACCTTTTATCCGTTGAGCGATGGCCCTTCCACGAGGGACCACCGGATCACTATGGCCGACTTTCGTCTCTGCTCGAGCTGTCACTCTCGCAGTCAGGCAGGCTTATGCCATTGCACTCAACAGTCGGTTTCCGACCGACTTGAGCCTACCATCGCGCGCCTCCGTTATCCTTTGGGAGGCGACCGCCCCAGTCAAACTGCCTACCATGCAGGGTCCCGGACCAGGCTTACTGGTCTCGGTTAGATATCAGAAGAGTTGGGGGTGGTATTTCAAGGATGACTCCACCAAGACTGGCGCCTTGGGTTCAAAG
>NZ_WVHP01000024.1:0-2500 GCF_009834765.1 Saccharibacter sp. EH611
GGGTGGTATTGTAAGGGTAAGCGAGGGGACCTGGCGGCGACCGACTTTTCCACTCATCGAGGAGCAGTATCATAGGCGCTGGGGGTTTTGACGGCCGAGTTCGGGATGGGATCGGGTTTGGAGCCCCCGCCATAGCCACCAGGTCTTCCCGCTCACCCTGTAAGGTGATGGGAGTGTTGGTTGGTGTTTTTTGAAGAGAGTGTGACTGACTACTGTGCATGTGTTTTTGATGTGTGAGAGATATGGGCGATTAGGATCAGTTAGCTTCATACGTTGCCGCACTTCCACACCTGACCTATCAACGTCCTGGTCTTGGACGGCCCTGTGAGACCTTGTTTTAAGGCTGGTTTCCCGCTTAGATGCTTTCAGCGGTTATCCATTCCGAACTTAGCTACCCGGCTGTGCCACTGGCGTGACAACCGGTGCACCAGAGGTTCGTTCATCCCGGTCCTCTCGTACTAGGGACAAATCCTCTCAAGTCTCTTACACCCACGGCAGATAGGGACCGAACTGTCTCACGACGTTCTAAACCCAGCTCACGTACCACTTTAATCGGCGAACAGCCGAACCCTTGGGACCTGCTCCAGCCCCAGGATGTGATGAGCCGACATCGAGGTGCCAAACCTCCCCGTCGATGTGAACTCTTGGGGGAGATCAGCCTGTTATCCCTAGAGTACCTTTTATCCGTTGAGCGATGGCCCTTCCACGAGGGACCACCGGATCACTATGGCCGACTTTCGTCTCTGCTCGAGCTGTCACTCTCGCAGTCAGGCAGGCTTATGCCATTGCACTCAACAGTCGGTTTCCGACCGACTTGAGCCTACCATCGCGCGCCTCCGTTATCCTTTGGGAGGCGACCGCCCCAGTCAAACTGCCTACCATGCAGGGTCCCGGACCAGGCTTACTGGTCTCGGTTAGATATCAGAAGAGTTGGGGGTGGTATTTCAAGGATGACTCCACCAAGACTGGCGCCTTGGGTTCAAAGTCTCCCACCTATCCTACACAAAACTTTCCTGATACCACTGCAAAGCTGCAGTAAAGGTTCATAGGGTCTTTCCGTCTGACCGCGGGAACCCCGCATCTTCACGGGGAATTCAATTTCGCTGAGCCGATGCTGGAGACAGTGGGGAAGTCGTTACGCCATTCGTGCAGGTCGGAACTTACCCGACAAGGAATTTCGCTACCTTAGGACCGTTATAGTTACGGCCGCCGTTTACCGGGGCTTCGATTCAACGCTTGCACATCTCCTCTTAACCTTCCGGCACCGGGCAGGCGTCAGACCCTATACGTCATCTTTCGATTTCGCAGAGTCCTGTGTTTTTACTAAACAGTCGCTACCCCCTGGTCTGTGCCACCCGCCAATGGTTGCCCACTAACGGGTCTCGTTTATCCCGAAGTTACACGAGCAATTTGCCTAGTTCCTTCAGCATCGTTCTCTCAAGCGCCTTGGTATACTCTACCAGTCCACCTGTGTCGGTTTCGGGTACGGTCTATATGCTAGAGCTATTTCCTGGAATGGTCCAAAAGCCTGCTCAATCCAATAAGAGCAGACAACATTTCTCATTCGTCACTTCTAGCAGGCCCAAGAATATTAACTTGGTTTCCATCGGCTACGGCTTTCGCCCTCGCCTTAGGGGCCGGCTCACCCTGCGTGGATTAACCTTGCGCAGGAACCCTTGGACTTTCGGCGACAGTGTTTCTCGCACTGTTTATCGCTACTCATGTCAGCATTCGCACTTCTGATACCTCCAGAGAGGGTCACCCCGTCTCCTTCGCAGGCTTACAGAACGCTCCGCTACCGCGCATAGTAAACTATGCACCCACAGCTTCGGCACGTGGCTTGAGCCCCGTTACATTTTCGGCGCAGGGTTTCTATTAGACCAGTGAGCTATTACGCTTTCTTTAAAGGATGGCTGCTTCTAAGCCAACCTCCTGGTTGTTTTGGAATCCCCACATCCTTTCCCACTTAGCCACGATTTAGGGGCCTTAGCTGGTGGTCTGGGCTGTTTCCCTCTCGACGATGGACCTTAGCACCCACCGTCTGTCTGCCATGCTCATACTCCTCGGTATTCGGAGTTTGGTTAGGTGTGGTAAGGCTTTGGGCCCCCCTAGCCCATCCAGTGCTCTACCCCCGAGGGTAATACATGACGATCTACCTCAATAGATTTCGCGGAGAACCAGCTATCTCCGAGTTTGATTGGCCTTTCACCCCTAGCCACAGCTCATCCCCGACTTTTTCAACAGGCGTGGGTTCGGCCCTCCAGTGCATGTTACTGCACCTTCAGCCTGGCCATGGCTAGATCACTCGGTTTCGGGTCTTCTACCAGTAACTAATTCGCCCTATTCAGACTCGCTTTCGCTACGCCTACACCTATCGGCTTAAGCTCGCTACGGACAGAAACTCGCTGACCCATTATACAAAAGGTACGCCGTCACCCCATATGAGGCTCCGACTGCTTGTAGGCATCTGGTTTCAGGTCTCTTTCACTCCCCTTATCGG
>NZ_WVHP01000024.1:7500-94279 GCF_009834765.1 Saccharibacter sp. EH611
TAATTTCGATCAACTCGTTGGTAATATTGGTCTGTCGTGTACGGTTATATCTCAACGACAGATTATCAATGGCCTTACTGGCATTACGGCTAGCATTATCCATAGCCGTCATACGCGCCCCTTGCTCACCTGCGGCACTCTCAAGAAGTGCTGCATAAATCTGCACCTCAAGATTACGCGGCAAAAGCTGTGCCAACAACTCTTCGTCGTTCGGCTCAAACTCATACTGCGCTGTATCCGCATCAGCCTGCTGATTGTCATTTTCAGCAACCGGCAAGGGCACAAGGCCAATACGTTCTGGCGTCTGGGTCATGGCGTTTACAAACAAATTGCGCATCAATGTGCAGCAATCAATTTCGCCCTTATCCAGCATCTTACTCACGTGCTGCGCGATCGAAGCCGCCTGGCCAAATGAATCACCCTGCCCTGTATCGCTCGACAAAATGTCCACGATCGCATCCGGGTAGTAGCGTTTCAAAACATCTCCGCCCTTGCGCCCTACAGGCAACAAACGAACGGTTTTACCCTGACTATGAAGCTCATCGATATAATGTCGTGCCTGCCGTACGATGTTGGCGTTAAATCCGCCAGCCAAACCACGGTCGGACGTCATCACAATAAGCAAATGTGTCTGATCCTTCCCTGTCCCGGCCATAAGCCGGGGCAAAGAGGATGGATCAGCCCCTTGTACGGTCGATGCCAACTCACCCATCATCCGATACATCGTATCAGCATAGGGCTTGGCAGATTCGGCCTGAACTTGGGCGCGCCTCAACTTGGAGGCAGCGACCATTTTCATCGCGTTCGTAATTTTGCGCGTCGATTTGACGCCTCCAATACGTGCGCGGAGTTCCTTCATCGAAGCCATGTTACACCGTCCTTAGGCAGAAAAGCGTTTACCGAAGGCTTCCAGAAGTGCCTTAAGCTTTTCCTCAATCTCTGACGTTAACTGGCGTTCCTTACGGAGTGCATCTAACACACCGTTGCCTTCACCATGGCGCACTTCAGAAAGCAGGCCTTGCTCATAAGCCACGACCTTATCCACTGGAACCTTATCCAGATAGCCACGCGTTCCAGCAAACAGCACCACAACCTGCTCTTCCCAGCTCAGCGGGGATGTTTCAGGCTGTTTCAGCAATTCAACGAGACGTGCACCACGATCCAGCTGACGTCGTGTTGCCGGATCAAGGTCAGACGCGAACTGTGCGAAGGACGCCATCTCACGATACTGCGCCAGCTCCAGCTTAATCGTCCCAGCTACCTGTTTCATGGCTTTGACCTGAGCGGAAGAACCCACACGAGACACAGAGCCACCCACGTTCACAGCCGGGCGAATACCCTTATAGAACAAGTCAGTTTCGAGGAAGATCTGACCGTCAGTAATCGAAATCACGTTTGTTGGAATATACGCAGAGGTATCACCAGCTTGTGTTTCAATCACTGGCAGAGCTGTCATTGAGCCACCACCATTGGCATCAGACATCTTTGCAGAACGTTCCAGCAAGCGAGAATGCAAATAGAACACATCCCCTGGGAACGCTTCACGGCCTGGCGGACGACGGAGCAGCAAGGACAGCTGACGATAGGCCACAGCCTGCTTGGACAAGTCATCGTAACACAGCAAGGAATGCATGCCATTATCACGGAAATACTCACCCATGGAGGATGCGGCATATGGTGCCAGATACTGCATTGGCGCTGATTCAGAGGCCGTTGCGGCAACAACGATAGAATATTCCATCGCACCGGTATCAACCAGCTTGCGCACCAAGTTCGCTACGGTGGAGCGCTTCTGGCCGATAGCCACATACACGCAATATAGAGACGTTTTCGGGTCACCCTCAGCATTCACAGCTTTCTGAGCAACGATTGTATCCATCAAAATAGCGGTTTTACCCGTCTGACGGTCACCAATCACCAGCTCACGCTGTCCGCGCCCAACAGGCACCAAAGCATCAATAGCTTTAATACCGGTCTGCATCGGCTCATCCACCGATTGACGCGGCATAATCCCTGGTGCCTTCATTTCAGCACGACGATATTCCACATCTTCGAGTGGGCCGCGACCATCAATCGGGTTTCCGAGGCCGTCAACAACGCGCCCCAAAAGCCCCTTACCAACAGGCACTTCAACAACTTTACCGGTTCGCAACACAGTATCGCCTTCGCTGACGGTATCACCGTCACCAAAAATCACGATACCAACACTGTCACTCTCGAGGTTTAGAGCCATGCCACGTAGGCCTGTGCCCTCAAACTCAACCATTTCACCAGCGACGACGTGGGTCAAACCGTAGACGCGAGCGATCCCATCCCCGATGGACAGAACGGTTCCAGTTTCAGAAACCGCCTCAGGCTGGTCGAAAGAAGCAATTTGCTGCTTGAGAATCTCCGAAATCTCGGCGGGACGGATGTCCATCACGCGGCTCCCTTCATGGCGTTCTGCAGGCGGGTCAGACGCCCGGCGATCGATGTATCAAAAAGAACTGAACCAACACGCACTGTCATCCCACCCACTAGGGCGGGGTTTAGGCGTTCGGTCATAGCGATTGTGTCGTAGCCAGCCTCTTTTAAGCTGGCGCGAAGACGCTCACGCTGTGCGTCATTCAACGGCTGAGCGGTGGCGACGTCCACACGTACCTCACCGCGGCGGCGAGCATCCAAAAGCACGACGGCTTCTAAAATTTCGTCTAAATGGGCAAGGCGCCCCTGCCGGGCAACAACCCCGACAAAACGACGCATCTCATCGCCAAGACTAAGCCCCTGAACCAAGGCATTAGCCAACTCAGGCGCTCGGCGCACGTTTAGCCGCGGATCTGCCAACGCAGAGCGTAGCGCCTTATTTTCTGCAATAACGTGTTGTAGGGTCTTGACCTGCTGAAGCACTGCAGAAATATCCGCTCCATCAGCCAAATAGTCATAAAAAGCCCGGGCATAACGTTGCGCTGCTTCGCCTGGCGCTCTGATCCGCTTTTCCTGTGCTACCGTCACGGGCGTGTTCCGTCTTCAGAAGTTCGAGCATCAGAAACCGGTCTTTCCCCGGCTTCACACAGCCGAACAAGCCCCAGTCCCCATACAAATGCACAGGTTTATTCTAGGCCCATCCGGCCAGCGTTCACGGTTATTTTCTAACACGCTCAAACAAAAAAAAGCAACCTGACCACACGCTCTATTGCGTGAACGCACACTCTCTTTACGAAAATTACCTTTTTCTTCCTTCGGTCTTCCGATAGTAAAATCGGCACGTGGCACATCACTATACCCCCCTTAAAACAAGGAGCATCTCTATGTTTGCTAATGCCTCACCCTTTCTACGTTCTGTGCAAAAACCGTTCATTTTCATACTAGGTGCAACGCTGACCAGCATCTCCAGCATGGGTCTAGCCGCTACTGTTACCAACAAACCTAGTTTCCCCTCATTGGAATATTGGGACAACTGGACAGACGCACAAGGTGTCAGCCATCTCACCAAATGTCGGATTACCTCCTTTAACCCGGTTGATGAAAAACACCCCACGTCGCTCAAAGCTGTCTCGCCTAATGAGGCGAATGCCGACAAGAAAAGCACGGCTCCACTTGCCATGGTCTGGACAGGAGCCAACCGCACAGGCAGCGCTACAGTGGCCACAACCGTGCAACCTCCAGGTTGGAAGAGCCCATGGCATGCCACTAAGCATGTTGAATGGATTGTGCCAGTCGCTGGGATTTACACAACGCAAACGATGGACGGCACACGAATCGAACTGAACCCGGGGGACATCCTCCTCAACGAAGATGGTGGCAGCATTCGCGATGCAGAGGGCCACCAAGGCCATCTATCTCTCAATGAAGGGAAAGAGGCTTCAGCCCTCATGGTCACACAATTTAACGCACCAGTGAACCACACGCACAAAGCCTGCATGCAGAAATAGTATCTTCTAATTTATCAGGGGAATGGAGCGGGCGAAGGGAATCGAACCCTCATCGGTAGCTTGGAAGGCTACTGCATTAGCCATTATGCTACGCCCGCTCATCTGAGGACGAGCTTTTAAACCATTTTTTCTTTTGAGAGCAAGGGGGTTTAGAAAAGAAAAAGAGAATATCATATTTTTTCTCTTATTCCTCAGAGAGGGCTTGACTTTAGAGCTCAATCATACTTTTTATCGCGACCACCGCTGGTGATCACCACGCATCAACAGCGCCGGTTCGATTAAGTGCCGGAAGGGGTGTAGCTCAATTGGCTAGAGCGCCGGTCTCCAAAACCGGAGGTTGCGGGTTCGAGACCCTCCACCCCTGCCACTTCATTCCCTGTCTGGCGGGGAGTTCCCCCCATGTAAATCAGGGTTGCTTTAGATTTGAGGATGATGGTGTCGGTCAGCAAGCCGAAAGGCGATTCCCATAAAAAGCCTCCGGCCACAAAGGGCTCCGGATTCAATCCCCGCAGATATTTTATGGATGTCCGCGCTGAGGCGCGACGTGTCACATGGCCGACGCGACGGGGCACTCTTACGACAACGGCAGCCGTGCTTGTCATGGTTGTCATTACCTGTATTTTCTTCCTGATCGTGGACCAGGCAATCGGCCTGGGCATTCGCGGACTTTTTGGCGTCGGAGGCTAAGGCGGAACCCATGGCAAAACGCTGGTACGTTGTGCATGTCTACTCAGGATTTGAAAAGAAGATCTCTGAGCATATTCGTGAACAAGCCACAAAAAAGGGCTTGGATGATCATTTTGAAGAGATTCTTGTTCCCGCAGAGGAAATAACCGAGGTTCGCCGTGGCCGTAAGGTGAATACTGAACGAAAGTTTTTCCCGGGCTACGTTCTGGTGAAGATGGAGCTAAGCGATCAAGCGTGGCATTTGGTGAAAGACACACCAAAAGTGACGGGTTTTTTGGGCACACGTAATAAGCCTACACCGATCACAAATGCTGAAGCGCAGCGTATCGTGAAGCAGGCTCAGGAAGGCTTTGAGAGCCCTCGTTCCAACCTATCTTTCGAGATTGGAGAACAGGTGCGCGTTTCTGATGGGCCGTTTACCTCTTTCAACGGAAGTGTGGAAGAAGTGGATACAGAACATCAGCGTCTGAAAGTTAGCGTCTCCATCTTTGGCCGCTCAACACCGGTTGATCTTGATTACCATCAGGTTGAGAAGCTCTAAGCTCTTTTTCCTGCAAAATATTAAACAGCCCGCTCTTCTTGGGTAAGAAGGCGGGCTTTTTAATGAGTAACTTCCGAGCTTTCTATTCAGAAAGCAGCATTCTCTCATTTAAGCGGCTTTATGAGGGGAGCGTGACGAATGTGCCCCCTTCTCGCTCTCTCCACCTCTCCTGCAGGCTAAACGAGAGGAATGAGAGGAGCGATCTTCCCCAGCCTCTCTCGGTATTGGGTAACGCTCTAATAAGCTCTCATACCCCTTGAGCGTAAAAGCCTTCTTAGAAGAAGATGTCTCTCTTAAGCAGGTACACGCATGCCAGAGAGCACTTGAGCGGCTTGGTCAGCCACAGAGCCAACACCCTCACTAAGCGCCTCAGCAAGCGCTTGTGGGCGCTGTGGCACACTCTGCGGAGAGACCCAATGTACTGGGAAGCTCTGTGTCGTCCCTGTCGCCCCTCCACCAGGCTTAATCGACAAGATGCCGTCAATCACAGCGTGCCGCCCTTCTCCAAGGTCAAAGCGCGTAACACTCAACGCGACATAAGCTTGGGGAGACGCGGCAACGGCATCATTTTGAGAAAAAACAATGCGCCCTGGCAAACGTTGTCCAAGATTAGCAGACAAGGTGTGACCGATCAGCGTGCTCAGCGGTTCGCTCCACGTCGCACCATCATCTATTACCATACGATATGATTGCCCTGACAGCACCATCGTATCACGATCAAGCTGCTCAGGAACGGAAGGGAGTAACACTTTAACCGTCTGCACGGCTCCAAGTGACGCCGGATAAGACGGGCCCTTTTGGTGCATGAGCGTGTAATAGGTAGGAGAATTATTAGAGCATCCCACCAGAGCGAGGCATCCCATCACCATGCTACATCCAAGCGCGAGACGTCCTTGGTGGTAACAACGTTTTAGCGATGAGAACTTAAAAGAAAAAACCATAATCAATGCCTACGCCCTGTAATCAATGCAGAAGGATGATGATCCAGATACTGGGTCAGCTGATGGATTGACCGCGATGCTTGTGTAAGTTGCTGAACAAGCGTTCCAAGATTCCGATGGAAATCAGTATCACCACTATAGGCGGCCATCAGCGTACGAGCCTGCTCAATCGTCGTGTTCATATTATTCAACAATGCAGGAAGATGCTCATCCGCATGATCCATCAAACGATTTAACGCTGATAAAGACCCTTGCAACGCGATCATAGACTGAGTGAGCTGAGGGCTGCGCACCCGTTCATCCGTATCAGCTAAGAGAGCGTTAATATGGTCTCCAATCTGTTCCAATGGCATATTGGAGACTTTATCGGCCACAGTGGAAACAGATTGTAAAATCCCATCCATACCACCGGGTTCGTTCGGCAAAATGGCCACCCCGTTTTCATAATGCAGCTCGCCAGGCTTTCCACTATGGGTAAAGCCCAGAGCCACCATCGATTCCCCCGTCAGGAAGCTAGCATTCTGCACGGAAGCATGAAGGCCGCGGGCCACAAAGTCCGACAAGATCTTCTGACTATAACCAGAATGACTGTTATCATCTTCCGCTACACGACCTGGCTCAATCTGCATATCAACGCGCACACGTGGCCCTGTTCGTGGCGTATCCAATTCAAGATGAACACCTGTGACAATGCCGACCTGCACCCCAAACATCGTCACCTTACTGCCTTCAGTCAGGCCACCGATGGAGCTATCCACATAAGTCGCGACACGCACACGCTGGCGATAACGCGTATTGTCCGCTTCCTCAGGGCTATCATACAAACGGAAAACAGCATTAGCTTCAGCTTCAGGAGCATCAACGCCACGGCTATAAGATGAGCGTCCAAAAGCGAGCCCTCCTGAAAAGAGTGTTTGTAAAGATTGCAGACGCACCTGAAGCCCACCGGCACCGAAGCCAACCTGCATTCCCGACACATTCCAAAAGCGGCTATCAACCTTCAGATAATGATCATACGGCGCGCGAACAAAGACCTGCAGCAAGATAGGCCCCTCTCCGCCCTGCGGCATCGTGTATCCCAATACTTCACCCACTTGGAGATCTCGGAAGAAAACCGGCGCCCCTGACCCCAGCGACTCCAACCGAGGAGCAACCAACCAATAGGTGGAGCCCGGTTGGTCAGACCGCACACCAGGTGGATTCTCTAATCCTTTGAAAAAACGCTGATGAGGGCCTCCAGCTGCACCAGGGTCTAGAGCGATATAAGCCCCTGAAAGAAGTGTATCGAGCCCCGTAATACTCGTTCCGTTAACACGGGGACGCACAACCCAAAACCGCGCATTATGGGTCAGAAGATTTTCACTTCCGCCATTCATCTGAACCGTCACATCGGCATGGCTCATGTCAGCGCTAAGATCAACACTCTGCACGACCCCGAGGGTAACGGCTTTGTTCTTAACCTGCGTTTGCCCCGGCACCAGCCCATCCGCCGTATCGAATGAAATCGTGATCAACGGCCCTTGCGTGCTAAAATGTTCCCAAACAAGCCAGCCCGAAATCGCCACAGCAAGAACAGGAATAATCCACAGAATGGAAAATCGTGTCGGTCGCAACGAAGCATGAGCTTCTTGAGGGGAGGAGCGTTCTGTTTTTGGACTCTTATCACTCACGCGCGTTTAGGCTCCATCTCATCAGATCTGGAAAGAGGCTCCACCTTTTCATCTCGAGAAAAGGACGAAGCATGATCATCATTTAGCCCTGCAGCATCCCACATCTCACGGGGATCATACAAATCGGCAGCAAAAATCGTTAAAATAACGACAGCAGCAAAGAATACGACGCCCGTTTCCGCCATAACGCGGGCGAAAAATGGAAAGCGCACCACGGCGACAAGAATCGAGATCATAAATACGTCAATCATAGACCATCGCCCAATAAACACGACTATACGGTAGAGTTTACTAAGCCACGGCAAGATCCATCGTCGCGGACGACGCTGATAGTACAGCATCACACTCAAAGACACAATTTTCAGCACAGGCACGGTGATACTCGCAAAGAGTACCAAAAGGGATAAAAAATAGAGCTGCGACTGCCAGAGTTCTATTACACCGCCGATAATCGTATGGGGGCCACTATGGCCAAGCTTGGTAAGCGACATAACAGGGAAAAGATTAGCCGGCACGTAACAACTCAGAGAGGCAATGAGGAACGCTATTGTCGCATTAAAACTGTTCCGTTTACGCCGGCGTAAAATCTGCCCACAACGCGGGCAATCACCCATATCATGTTCCGCCGCCACGGCATCCTCAGCAACAAAAACAAGATGACACGCATGACAAGACAGCATCTTCTCAGGACGAGGAAGTGGGTGAACGTTACTCGGGTATAAACCGAGCCCGTGCCTTTTATGAACTGACTGATGCCCCCAAATAATGCTGGCATCAAAAGTAGAGTCCATCACGGCCATCATCAACATTAGCCCGCCAAGCAGAAACGCCCCTGGCTCTAGAGTGACGACCGCCATGTCCACCAATTTTGTATAGGCAACAATCAATCCAATGACATAGACTTCAATCATCGACCATGGACGTAAACGCTCATACCACGCCATACAGGGCCTGATCCAAAGCGGCACATGCGCACGGAAGCTCCCCCCTAAGATCGCAAGCATGAGAGCTAATACCACCCCGGGCATCGCCACGGTCGTAAAACCGACTAGGATGCCAATTTCTCCATATCCCTGATGGATAAGCTCAATCGGGCCGCTGATGAGATTAACGGCGTTTCGCCGTCCATGCACATCTAATACCAAGAGCGGACTAAGCAGCAACGCCCAGTACAGAGCCAAAGAGGCAATACAAAAACCAAGGGGAGCCAAAATAGCTGAGGTGCGCCGACGCCGTTCTAACTTCCCCCCACAGCGCGGACAGGCAGCCGTCAATCCAGGCTTCAAGGAAGGGACGTGCTGAAACAACCCACATGTTGGGCATTCATGCACACCTTCTACAACACGAAGATTCGGCTGCGGCGTATCGCGGTGGTGCACAGAGCACGCGCCTCCTTTACTCCAAAGCCCTTTATGAAAATAATCATTCCTGAGCATAGCACCCCCAATGTGACAGAGCACACTGCTCCTGCAACCCCCTCTTATACACTCTCAAGAATTATTTTTACGCAACCCGTTGCGAAAGCGCTCTATTTTCTTTATAGGCACTGCGAGCGCCGACGTAGCTCAGGGGTAGAGCAACTGATTCGTAATCAGTAGGTCCTCGGTTCAATTCCGAGCGTCGGCACCATCTCCTCCACCTTTGATAATATTATTTGAAGCGCAGGACTCATTGCCTGGGGGTCCAAACATTGCTGTACCGACGAGGGGCTTACACCCTCTTTTCCACGATCATGACGATAGCACTTTTTGTGGGTCTCATCGTTGCGCCCGCCTATAGTCGTCAGCAGCCTCTCTTTTACGCAGCAACACCCAGCCTTGCCTGTGAGAGTGCGGCGCTCACTGACCGCCTTTATTCAGCAGATAAACACATTCTTTCTGCGGAAGCGGCTCACCGTTTACACGAGCGCCAAAAAAACCATTGTCATACACTAACAACAGATCAATTGTGGGAGCAGCTCCGTGTTCGTGGCTCTTTGGTCGAAATTAGAGGTGTCTCACCCAATAACGTTGATGGGCTACGTCTGTATGTCCCGCAAACACGATTAACACCTTTAGAACCAGAAACATCACCCCGCTTTTCATTCTCCCCAATCACGCTCTCCCCTATTGTACATCAACCGACATTACCACCTGACCTACCCTTTATCGGGTTTGGCCTCTACTTTGTATGGCGAGGAATCCGCTCCTTACGCCGCCGTCAACGCGCATGGCATATTATCCGCACCCTTATCACAACCCACTCATATACCCTCTTTGAACGACGCCGGCAGCTCCTAACACCTAATTCATATGGAAGCACCAATCCGAACCGTTGGCGTAAAGAAAAAGAAACCTTCTGCCAGAGCGTCCTACTCCCAGCCCTTCGA
This sequence comes from Saccharibacter sp. EH611, assembly GCF_009834765.1. Classification (GTDB taxonomy): domain Bacteria; phylum Pseudomonadota; class Alphaproteobacteria; order Acetobacterales; family Acetobacteraceae; genus Saccharibacter. The sequence continues at coordinate 17,619 of NZ_WVHP01000024.1, forward strand.
CAGAAAAAACTAATTCAATTTTGGCCCATGTGGAAAAAACGCACAGATCGCTTTATCGAAAGCTGCACACGCCGCACCACCCCCAAACATCCTCCTAGCCCAACCTTTGAACCGCCAGAGCCCCTCTCCCCATCGCATGATCGGGCTTTAACATCACGTATGGAACCACTTGATTACGAACGGTATTGTGCGCAAATTTTACAGCGCGCAGGTTGGCAGACCTATGTGACCCCCACAGGAAGCGATCAAGGCGCCGACATTATTGCCACCCGTCGTCAGGTTCGACTCGTTGTGCAGTGTAAGCTCTATAGCCGTCCTGTGGGCAACAAAGCGGTGCAGGAAGTCTTTACGGCATGCAAATATCAGCGCGCCCAACTTGCCGCCGTTGTCTCCAATGCAGGCTATACGCGTCATGCACGACAACTTGCTGCCAGCACAGGCGTGTATCTCCTCCATCACCGACAGCTTGCAAACCTTGATGAAAGCACCCCTCAACCTGGCCAGGCTTCTTTTTTATAATCTATTCCTCTAGAAAAATGAGTGGTCGGCCATTTAGCAATGGATAGACTTCTTACGTTCCCTTTTAGAGACTACCGTTCATGACCTTCTTTCTCTTCTCGGTCGCTTAGGTTTTGCGTTGGGATTTTTCGTCAAAACCTATCGTATTAAAAAAGAAACCAAACCTTTGCTGCACACCATTCGCTCTCTTGAGGGCACGATAAAGGCTCTTAAAAAACAAGAGAATGATCGGCAAAAAAATACCGCTCAATGGCGCTTAAAGCGTGAGAAAAAACAAAAAGAAGAGTCCCAAAACGACCTCCCCCCCCAAACCAGCTCCGCTTCGTCTCCCAATGCGGCTTATATGCCAAAGCTCCCATTAATCGCGAATGTGCAAAAGTCCTTCTTTATCGTCTTGAAAAATGGGTAAGACAGCAGCATCCAGAATGGCGTATTGGTTTTGAAGTCGGCATGGGCTCTTTTATCAAAACATGCGAAACACCCCACGACTCTCTCTCTCAAACCAAGCTTTCCATTCCTACAGCAGCAAACGCGTTGACTTTCTGCTGATTGATAAAAGCGGCCAACCAAAACTCGCCATTGAATATAATGGATCAGGCCATGACCTTGATGACATGGCTGAAGCACGGATGACCGTCAAAAAGCGTGCTCTTCGCAAGGCCGGTATTCCAGTTTTGGAAATAGAAAAAGACACCCCAGAAGAAAGGATATACGCTCTTCTAACCGCCCACTGCCCTTGATAACACCCCGCTCTTTTAAGAAGAGTAGTCACGCCATACGAACACATAACGACCTGGGCGTAAGCCATTTTTACCCGTTGCCACAAAGCCTAGTTTTTCTAACAGCTGCCATGAGGGGCGGTTTTCAGCACGGCATTCTGCAATAATCTGTCGTTGGGGAACATGGTGTGTGAGAGCCTCAAGCACAGCAGAAACCGCCTCATAAGCAATACCGCGCCGATATTGCGCAGGATGCACCCCGATGACCGCGGCCAATGAGGCGCTCCCATAAAACCAAACACCAAGAAGCTGCCCTCCTTCGTCCCTGGTAGCCTCCAATAAAGCCTCCGTATCGGCACGCGTAAAAGGGGTCGGCAAGAAATGAACGACGTCTGTAATGTCTTTGTGTTTCGTGAGTTCCGTTAATAGCGTAGCATCCTGCTGTGTTAACGGATGCAACGTAAAGCGCTCTGTGTGCAAAGCGGGCATCTCCAATGGTGCTTTCATCACATAAACTCCCCTAACCTCTTATCCGACCCAACAAAAAGGGCCTGCCTCATGATGAAGCAGGCCCTCCTCGTTATAGTCTCTTAAAAACCGTTACTCTCAAGCCACGGTCTTTCAGCAGAGATTAAGACGCAACCGAGTTACGGATGAGGTAATCAAAGGCAGACAGAGCCGCCTTTGCGCCTTCGCCCTCTGCAATCACGATCTGCTTATAAGGGACAGTCGTCGCGTCACCAGCGCCAAAGATGCCCGGGATCGTGCTGCGGCAACGCTCATCAATTACCACTTCACCCATGCGAGACGTCTCAACCGTGCCCTTCAGCCAATCTGTGTTTGGCAGCAAGCCGATCTGAACGAAGATACCATCAACTTTCAGCTCATGATTCTCGCCGTCTTTCACACCCTGCCAAGACAGGCCGGTCATCTTCTTCCCGTCACCCTGGATCTCTGTGGTGCGCGCATTCAGAACAACATCCACATTCGGCAGGCTATGCAGCTTCTCTTGCAACACTTCATCAGCCGTCAACTGAGGGTCATATTGCAGCACGGTAACGTGCGAAACAACACCAGCGAGGTCAATCGCGGCTTCAACACCACTATTACCACCGCCAGCAACAGCTACCGGACGCCCCTTAAAGAATGGGCCATCACAATGAGGGCAGTAAGCGACACCGCGGCTACGATATTCTTCCTCACCCGGCACACCAAGCTGACGCCACCGCGCCCCTGTCGCCACGATGATCGTGCGCGCTTTCAGATGGGCACCGCTTGCCAGAATGACCTCATGCAGACCGCCTTCTTTCTCAGCCGGGATCAGCTTCGCAGCGAGCTGGCCTGCAATGATACGCACATCATAGCTGCGCACATGCTGCTCAAGATTACGCGCCAATGTTGGGCCATCTGTCTCTGGAATAGAGATGAAGTTCTCAATCCCTGATGTATCGTTGACCTGGCCACCAAAGCGCTCTGCCAGCAAACCTGTGCGCACACCTTTACGAGCCGTATAGATCGCCGCTGCACAACCTGCAGGGCCAGAGCCAATCACCAACGTATCAAACGGTGCTTCATCATTCAGCTTCTCAGCAGAACGGGCGGCCCCAGCACTATCAACCTTGGCCAGAATCTGCCCAAGATCCATACGCCCGCTGGAGAAATTCTCACCATTGAGGAAGACCTGCGGCACAGAACGCACATCACGTGCTTCCACCTCATCTTGGAACAAAGCCCCATCAATAGAAGTATGATGGATCTTGGGGTTCAAGATGCTCATCGTGTTCAGCGCTTGCACGACGTCTGGGCAATTATGGCAAGAGAGCGAGAAATAAGTTTCGAAATGATACTCGCCATCCAGCGCTTTAATCTGCTCAACCTGATCAGGTTCAACCTTTGGTGGGTGTCCACCCACTTGTAGCAGCGCCAAAACGAGAGACGTAAACTCATGGCCAAGCGGCAGGCCGGCAAAGCGAACCTGAACGTCAGAATCCTTGCGGCGAATTAAAAATGACGGACGACGCTTGTCAGTACCCCCTTCTTCAAGGTATACCTTGTCAGAGAGTTCGGAAATTTCAGTAAGCAGTTCCCGCATATCGCGGGACTTTTCGTCCTCCCCAAGGGACGACTCGAGTACGATATCATAGCGTAGATGCTGCAAATACGTACGTAGCTGTGTCTTCAGATCGTCGTTGAGCATGATATTTCCCCAGAACTTAAGACCAGAACCGATAGCATATGGCCGGTCGATAGAGACGAAAAGAGGCGTGTCGATCCCCCCGACACGCCCCCTCTCTTTGGCCCGTGCAAGGTAGGGAACCTACCTTGCTGTACCTTTTCGGAAGACCGAGATCAGATCTTGCCGATGAGGTCGAGAGATGGGCTCAGCGTAGCTGTAGAGCCATCTTCTTTCCATTTTGCAGGGCAAACTTCACCTGGATGAGCAGCAACGTACTGAGCAGCACGCACCTTATCAAGCAGCTCAGAAGCGCTACGGCCAACGCCACCAGATGTGGTTTCGATGTACTGAATCGCACCTTCCGGATCGATCAGGAATGTTGCACGCTCTGCAACATGGCTGCCGTCTTCCATCAGAGCATCGAAGTTACGAGCGATCACACCAGCAGGGTCACCAATCATGGTGTATTTCACCTTGCCGATAGCTGGTGATGTGTCGTGCCATGCTTTGTGAGTGAAGTGCTTGTCTGTCGAAACAGAGAAGATTTCCACGCCCAGCTTCTGGAACGTTTCGTAGTTTTCAGCCAGATCTTCAAGCTCGGTTGGGCACACGAACGTGAAGTCAGCTGGGTAAAAGAACACAACAGACCATTTACCGCGCAGATCAGCATCAGACACTTCAAAGAAGTCGCGTCCTTCGCGGAAGGCTTGCGCCGTGAATGGCTTAATTTGGGAACCGATAGCAGGCATAAAATTCTCCCTTAATGAAATATGACTGACCCCATACATAGGATCGTCTGCCAAAAGGAACAACCGGGGGCGAAAGATGTCAAGCAGCCCTCGCCAAGACCGATGTCCTATAAATGAGAACCTTTCTCATATTCTGCAAGCCTTCTTTTTTGAATTCCTCTTCCCCCTGCTTCCAACTAACCCTATCTTAGGGACATGTCTTACGTACCTCTCTCCGGTTTATCCCTCCGGGATATTGAATATGTGGTTGCAGTTGACGACCTTCGCAACTTCTCTCGTGCAGCAGAACGCTGCGGCGTTAGCCAAGCGGGCCTGTCCGAGCAGGTGCGAAAGCTAGAACAGCTGCTCAATGTCACGTTATTTGAACGATCCCGACGCCATGTGGCCCCCACCCCTGAAGGTGCTCGTCTCATCGTGCTCGGGCGGGAGGTTCTTGCCTCTGCTCGTAATCTCTTAGAGGTGGCGCGCGCGCATACAGGGCCGCTGGATGGACTGCTCCATATCGGTGTTATCCCAACCTTGGGACCTTATTATATTCCTGGCTTGTTGCAACGCCTCCGGCAAGAATATGCTCAGCTCAGCCTTCGTCTAACGGAAAAAACGACCAGCAATCTCATCCAGTCCCTCCGGCAGGGAGAGTTGGACGTCGCCTTCCTTGCACCAACAGCTGCGACAGAGACGCTGGAACAAGAACCTCTTTTTAGAGAACCTTTCGTTGCCGTCTTCCCCGCACAGCATGAACTTGCCAACAAACCTGATATTGCCTTTGATGACCTCGGGCGGCCCGATTTACTGTTGTTAGAAGATGGGCACTGCTTACGCGATCAGGCTCTATCAATCTGTCCCAGCAATTTCCGACCGCAAGATCAGCGCCTTGCCACAAGCCTAGAGATGCTTTGGCATATGATTGCCGCCGGTGAAGGGTTCTCTCTCATTCCGCACCTTGCCCTCAAGAACCGTACGGAATTTGAAGGGCTCGTAAAATGTCGTGACCTTAATCAGGCTGAAGCTTCTCGCACCATTAATCTCGTGTGGCGAAGCTCTGACCCACGAGCAAGCTCATTCCGGGAGCTCGCTCATTTCTTACGTGCCTCAATACCGGAAGGATGTCTCCCTTGTAAGGAGCCGTAAGCGCACTCGACGACTCCTCCCCAGTGGCCAGAACCGTGCACCTATCCTAGCCGTTCTGCACAGCTTGCAATGCATCCGGTCATTCTACTTGCTCTGATGCGTTAAGCAGCTGTCTCAGATAGAGTGCCGTCTGGCTCACGTCCGACATAGCCACATCCTCAGGCCTTCCAGCAGCGACAATACACCCACCGTCCTGACCACTCCCCGGCCCCAGATCAATCACCCAGTCACTGGCCGCTGCGACGCGCATATTATGCTCCGCAACCACCACGCTATGCCCTTGAGCAATCAAGAGCTGTAACTGCCCCAGAAAACGATCTGTGTCTGCTGGATGCAAACCTGTTGTAGGCTCATCTAAAATGTACAACATCGGCACTGTGCGCCGTTTTTGGAGCTCTGTTGCCAATTTTAGTCGCTGAGCTTCACCACCCGATAACTCTGGCGCAGGTTGCCCCAAACGTAAATATCCCAACCCCGATGAGCGTAATGTTTCCAGACCACGATAGACGGTCTCTTCGATCTTAAACCACTCACACGCCTCATCTACGGTCATGGCGAGAACGTCGGCAATCGTTTTCCCTCGAACTGTAATCTCTAAAATTTCAGGCTTATACCGCGCGCCGTGGCACTCTGGACACGGTGCTTCAACACCGGGCATAAACAGCAGCTCAATAGACACACTCCCTAATCCCTGACAGTGGGGGCAACGTCCTTGAGGCACATTAAAACTAAACGCACTTTCGCGTAATTGACGCTTCTTTGCCTCGGGCGTGGCGGCAAAAAGCTTCCGAATATGGTCAAAAATCCCCGTATAAGTCGCAGGATTAGAGCGCGATGTCCGACCAATCGGCTTTTGCGTAATGACAACCAATCGCTTCACATGCTCAAGACCACGGGTAACCCGACCAGACGGTTCTTCTCCATCCTGCTCCTCAGCCATACCCTCATCATCTATCGACGCATGAGACCCAAGCGGCTCTTCAACAGTTTTTTGACCTAACGCGCGACGAACAAGAGAAACAAGCGCCTGACTGACTAAACTCGACTTACCGGAGCCCGACACGCCTGTAACCGCAACCAATCCCCCTAAAGGCAGAGTAAGGGTCAGCTGATGCAGCGTACGCCATGTGATGCCCTCTACACAGAGCTCCTCTTTCAACGAACGCTGCACACCCTTGATCAACGGCGGAAGAGAAAAAAGATAAGGTCGTGTGCGCGACTCACGCACCTCTTTCAACCCTTCTGGAGGGCCACTATAGAGCACACGCCCCCCGTCTGTTCCTGCTCCGGGCCCAATATCGACAAGCCAATCAGCTTGTTTGATCACCTCGGGGTCATGTTCCACCAATAGTAAGGAATTTCCCTCGGCAGGCAGTCGCTTCAACACCTGCATTAACGATGTAACGTCTGCTGGATGCAATCCAGCAGCTGGCTCATCCAAGACATAAGCCACGCCAAAGAGCGCCGAATGAACTTGTGTCCCTAAACGCAAACGCTGGTACTCACCCGGCGAGAGACTCTCAACCGCACGATCTATTTGCAAATATCCCAACCCCAGCTCAAGCAAAACCTCCATACGCTTTTGCAGAGCCGTGGCGATCTCATTGATCACACGTCCTTCCGCCGTCTCCGTATGGGGCCTCTTAAGAAGCGCCACGACCTCATCATAGCATTGTTGAAGAGACAGCTGAGAGAACTCAGTGATCGTACGCCCTGCAAAAGTTACCGCGAGTGCATGAGGATTCAGTTTCTGCCCATGACACACAGGGCAACACTGCGCACGCATAAAAGAAGCGGCACGCTCCCGCGTCCGAGCACTTTTCGTGGAGGAAAAGCTTTGCAGCACATAACGCCGTGCACTCATGAACGTCCCACGATAGGAAGGAGCCTCCCCCCGTTTCATCGCCTCTTGGCTCTGCTGATAGGTAAGCCCCGGGTAAATCGGCTCACTTGGGGTGTCATCCGTATAAAGAATCCACTCCCTCACCTCTTTAGGCAACAGACGCCATGGTGCATCGACATCAATACCCCGCATCATCAGGATATTGCGCAGGTTCTGCCCCTGCCAGGCCGTCGGCCATGCCGCAATGGCACGCTGCCGAATACTGAGCGTCTCATCTGGGACGAGTTTATCTTCCGCAACGTCATAGAGCTGCCCTGTCCCCTGACAATGAGAACATGCCCCCTCTGGAGTGTTGGGTGAAAAACATTCCGCAGAAATGCGCGCAGTATTGGGAGGATAGGTGCCAGCACGCGAGTATAACATGCGCAGCACATTCGACAGCGTGGTCACACTACCAACAGACGAACGGCTGCTCGTCCCAGCCTGCTGTTGCAGGGCAATAATGGGCGGCAACCCCTCAATAGACGCAACCTTTGGTGGAGGAAGCTGATGAAACAACCGCCGCGCATAAGGGGCCACTGTTTCTAGATAGCGGCGTTGCGCTTCAGCATAGAGCGTACCAAAGGCTAGCGATGATTTCCCAGACCCTGACACCCCTGTAAACACAACAATACACCCACGCGGCACCTCTAAACTCACATTCTGTAAGTTATGTTCTTGCGCTTCATGGATGCGGATCATTCCCGCCATGTCCAAAGGGGTTGGGCCTGTCATGACATCGCCTTTTCATCTGACTAAACACAAAGGGCCCTCTCACAAGAGGGCCCTTTGTGACCACCATAGTGGCCTTCTTTCACAAGATGTAAAGACGTTGTAGCGCTTTAACTGAGGGACAGAAGTTGGGCGTTCCCCCCCACAGCAGCCGTATTGGTACTGATCACCTGCTCTTCAAGCAGGAACTCTGGGCGAAGCGTTTCTTCATCTGCCAGATAAACTGTTGGAATCGGCTGTTTAGGATTAGCCAGAAGATCACGCACAATGTCCCACAAAACGGGGCTATCCGTCTCGGCAACAATCACCGAACAACCTGCAATATCGCCCTTATGACGCACCGGCGTGATATGCTCACGCAGCACATCTGACATGGTATCCAGAGACTTCATCACCTCAGGCGTGCTCAAGAACGCCACATCATTATTACAGCTCACCGCGTAACTAATGATGCGTTTCAAGCCGGCTTCTGTGTCCGCCAACGCCAAGACACGCCCGCGCGGCTTCAGAGAATAAACGTTGCTTTCACCCACTGGGGACGGCAGCTCCAAAACGCGATCCAGCAGGCCATGCTCCATCCATGGAATAATTGCTTCTGTCAGCGCGTGATCTTCCACGCCCAACCACATCAACCAAGACAGCGCAATATCAGGCAACTCTGCTCCCGGAATCGCCAAAGGTGTCATCGGAGCTTCAGCAAGCTGACGACGCACCGCCAACGGCCCACCAGCCTTTGGCCCTGTGCCGGACAAGCCACGCCCACCAAAAGGCTGCACGCCGACAATCGCCCCAACAATGTTGCGATTCACATAAACATTGCCCACTTCAACACGCTCAACGAGCTGGTTGATGGTAGAAGCAACACGACTATGCACACCAAAGGTCAAACCGTAACCGCTCTCATTGATCTCATCAATCAAGCCATCCAGCCCACGGCGAGGATAACGCAGAACGTGCAGAACAGGGCCAAACACCTCTTGTCCCAGATCCTCAACCGTATGCACTTCAACGAGAGTCGGTGCCACAAAACTACCCTGCTGCGCTTCGTCCGTCATAGGGGCCTCATAGACCGGGAAATGCTTCTCCCGGAGCGCCTCCACATGGGCTTCAATACCTGACTTAGCTTGTTCGCTAATCACAGGGCCAACATCTGTTTCCAGACGCGCTGGCGCGCCAACGCGTAGTTCCGCCATAGCCCCTTTCAGCAGAGAAATCACACGATCAGCCGCTTCCTCTTGCACACACAGCAAACGCAATGCGGAGCAGCGCTGGCCTGCACTATCAAAAGCAGAAGTTACGATGTCCGTCACCACCTGCTCTGGCAGCGCTGACGAATCCACGATCATGGCATTCAAACCGCCTGTTTCTGCCACCAACGGCACTGGCTGTCCATTACGACCCAACCGTCCAGCAAGCTGACGCGCAATAGCCTGCGCCACGGCTGTTGACCCGGTGAACATGACCCCAGCAACACGCTCATCAGCCACCAAGGCCGCCCCAACATCCCCTTCTCCAGGAAGATATTGCAGCACGTCTTTAGGCACACCAGCCTCGTGCATGGCTTCCACCGCCATCATCGCAATCAATGGCGTTTCTTCAGCAGGTTTAGCCAAAACGGTATTACCCGCCGCCAACGCTGCAGAAATCTGGCCCAAGAAGATCGCCAGCGGGAAGTTCCATGGGCTAATGCACACCACCGGCCCTAATGGACGGTGTGTCTCATTATCGAACTCACGACGAATCTGTGCCGCATAATACCGCAAGAAATCCACGGCCTCACGCAACTCAGCCACGGCATTCGGGTAGGACTTACCCGCTTCGCGCACGGCCATCCCTAAGAAAGCAATATCTTTCTGCTCTAAAAGATCGGAGGCACGTTCTAAAATGCTCGCACGTTCTTCTGGTGTTTTGGCAGCCCACGTAGGGAAAGCCGCTTCCGCATTTTCTACGGCATGCGGCACATCGCTAATAGTTGCATTCTGCACCGTACCGACCTGGTCTTGGCGGTTGGCTGGGTTGAAAACAGGCTGAATCTCAGATTGCGGTTTACGCCCTGGGATCATCGCCTCAGCATAGATCTGCTCTGGCAACTTGAGCAGCGATTCCCGGAAGCTCGTCAGAACATTTTCATCAGAGAAATCCATCCCTGTTGAATTACGGCGCTCTTCACCAAACATATCTTTTGGTTGCGCAATTTCAGAGTGCCCAACCCCAACAGGGCTGAATGTACGCGTGATCGCTACGGGGTCTTCCACAAGCTTCTCAAGCTCAACAGACGAATCCCCTAGCAGGTTAATGAAGGACGAGTTCGCCCCATTTTCCAACAAGCGACGCACCAAATAAGCCAACAACGTGTCATACGTGCCCACAGGCGCATAAATACGGCATGGACGGTTGAGCTTATGTGGGCCAACGACCTCTTCATACAGCCCTTCTCCCATGCCATGCAGGCACTGAAATTCATACTGCCCGGGGAAGAAATCATCCCCCTGCATCGCGTAAATAGACGCTACCGTTCGCGCGTTATGTGTCGCAAATTGTGGGAAGACAGCATCCGTCGCATTCATCAATTTACGCGCACAAGCGATATAGCTGACATCGGTATGACTTTTACGCGTAAAGAGCGTGAAGTCACTCACCCCGTCAATTTGTGCTTTTTTAAGTTCGCTATCCCAATAAGCGCCCTTCACAAGACGAACCATAATGCGATGGTTCGTTTCGCGTGCCAGATCAATCACATAATCCAGCACCGCTGGGGCACGACGGCTATATGCCTGCACCACAAGGCCAATCCCATCCCAGTTCGCCAGGTCAGGGTCGCGGCATAGAGCCTCTAGAATATCCAGCGACAGCTCAAGCCGTTCGCTTTCCTCAGCATCAATATTCAGACCGATATTGTAGTGCTTCGCCCGCACGGCCAGCTGCTTAACCGTCGGCAGCAGCTCTGTCATGACCCGCTTATATTGGGAACGATAATAGCGTGGATGCAGCGCTGAAAGCTTAATCGACAAGCCGGGGCGTTCATGCATGCCCTCACCCGTAGCCCCACGGCCAATCTCTTCAAGCGCGTGATGATACGCGGCCTGATACGCTTCGCAGTCTGGCTTATCTAAGGCAGCTTCACCCAGCATATCGTAAGAATAGGTAAAGCCTTCAGCCTCACGCGTGCGTGCGCCTTTAAGGGCTTTCTCGATGGTTTCACCCAGAACAAACTGGCCGCCCATCATCTGCATCGCCACTTGCATGGCCTGACGTACAACAGGCTCACCATGACGTTTCATCATGGACTGCACCACACCCATACGATGGTCTGGCGCAATGATCTTCCCGGTAAGAGCGAGCCCCCAAGAAGCCGCATTAATCACCACACCTTGCCCACGTCCTGCATGAGAAAGCCAATCACCAACACTAATCTGGTCGCTAATCAGCGCATCACGCGTCGCTTTATCAGGTGTACGCAACAAAGCCTCGGCCATGCTCATCAACGCCACACCTTCATCAGAGGCAAGGCTAAACTCTTGGACTAAGCTTTCCACAAGACCGGGACGACGATTTTCACGCAATGCATGCGCCAACTCCAACGAGACTGAAGAGGCAATCGCTTCTTCTTTCTCGTTTAGTTCCGCATCAGGAAGGAGGGCGGTTACGCACTCCTCTTCTAAACATCGCGTCTTATGAGTAATGGCTTGGCGCAACGTTGAACGCTGCGGAACGAGCTCAAAATGTTCTGAAAAATACGCCATAACCACTACCTCAGAAATTTCGTAACAAAAACATCCCGATCTATTTCGGAAAATTACTCCAACACCCAATCCACCACGGATTCGCAGAGCTGTCCATCACCTTTCGTTAAAAAATGGACACCCATTTTTATATCGAAATATGAGGCTCAACCTTGCACTCTATGTCTAGTGGAATGGAGACAAAACACCGCTTCTAAAACGGTAGAAAAAAGAAAACCCGCTACCCAGAGCCCAGACGCCAAGACGCAGGTTCCTGCGCACTGAGCTCCTGCCATCGTCGCATCAGAGCATGCTCTCGCCATTGCTGGCACCATGCGATGACATCAGGAGAGAAAAAGGGTTCAAGCCCATATTGGACAATACGCAGGGCAATTGGGGCATACATGCAGTCTGCCACCCCGGGATGCGCACCAAAAAGATACGGTGTCGCCTCACCGCTGCGTGTCAGAGCATGTGTGAGAACGGTATTGAGAAAAGATAAATCCTTCTCAAGCGCTCCTTGCTGTTCTTCTGACAGACCTTCTGGCCGTGCAGGCTCACGCTCCATATTCATCGGGCAAAGCTGCCGTATCGCTCGGAAACCAGCAGCCATTTGCGCACTCACACTCCATGCATGAGCACGTGCCAAGCGGTCTTGCGGCCATAAAGAGGGGGTTATTTCTGCGCAATAAGCACAAATGGCCAAGCTTTCCCAAACCTGAGCGCCATCATGTTCAAGATAGGGGACAAGACGGTTAGGCGACCGTTGATGAATCGCCACCGTACGACCGCCCCCCTTCAAAGGGATTACCTCTTCTTCAACGTCCAGCCCTGCCAGACGCACAGCAAGCCATCCCCTCAATGACCATGAGGAGTAACGACGCGACCCAAGAAGCAACAGACCGGCCATCTAATGTTAGCGTCCCTTTGCTAGAATGAACCCACCTCCTAGAACGCGTTCCCCATCGTACAACACGCAGGCTTGACCCGGAGCCGCAAGGGCTGGGTCGTCCAACAGGACTTCGGCCTGTGCCTGTCCGACAGGCTTTACACGGGCGAGCCGCAAAGATTCTCGCGCCCTAAGCTGAACCCCACAAAACACGCCTTCAGGGGGCGCGTCAATTAGCCAATTCATATCACGTAGAACTATTTTGCAATGCTCGTCACCGATCCCTAGTTGACTCCGTGGCCCAACAACGATTCGCCGGTTCTTCACATCTATGTGAGTGACAACCTGACGCTCCCCTGTTTGGGTGTGAATATCCCCTAAACGACGGCTTTGCCCCACCGTATAGCGCGCCACCCCTTCATGCCGGCCCAACACACGACCTTCGGCATCAACAATATCGCCGGGGCCTTCAATTTCAGGCCGCATCTTCTCAACCAATGACGCGTAAGAGCCATTCGTAACAAAACAAATATCCTGACTGTCACGTTTGGACGCGACATCAAGCCCTAACTCTTCTGCTAAAGCACGCACATGATCTTTATCGGGCATCTCACCGAGCGGGAAGCGCAGATACTCAAGCTGCTCACGCGTTGTCGCAAAGAGAAACCACGTCTGGTCACGGTCACGATCCACCGGGCGGTGCATCTCCACCCCATCAGGCCCCTCAAGACGGCGCACATAATGCCCCGTGGCCATCGCTTCACAGCCGAGGTCACGCGCTAGCCCCAACAGATCTGTAAATTTCACGCCTTGATTGCACGCAACACAGGGGACGGGTGTCTCGCCGCGTGCATACGAATCCGCAAAACTATCAATCACACTTTCACGAAAACGGCTTTCCGCATCAATCACATAGTGCGGAAAGCCCATCCGGTCAGCCACCGCGCGGGCGTCCATAATATCACGCCCAGCGCAGCATGCTCCGGGACGCGCTGGGCCATTATGCTCATAGAGTTGGAGCGTTGCCCCGATCACCTCATGGCCTTGCCGTTTCAGCAGCGCCGCAACAACAGAGCTATCAACCCCACCAGACATCGCCACAAGGATACGCATAAAGCTCTCTTAGCTCCCTTTTGGTAGAGAAACGACGAGCCCATCCAGCTCGTCTTTCATCACGATCTGGCAGCCAAGGCGCGATGTTGGCTGAAGCCCAAAAGCGAGATCCAGCATATCTTCTTCATCTTCTGTCGCGTCGCTTAGCTTATCTGCCCAGGCAGGATCCACCACAACATGACACGTTGCGCAGGCAAGTGAGCCTTCACAGGCCCCTTCCAAATCAATGTCATGTTCATGAGCGATTTCCAGAACGGAAAGGCCATTTTTGGCCTCAACCTCACGTCGTGTCCCGTCACGTTCAACAAAAACCATCTTTGGCATAACACACTCTCTATGATGTCAATTACAGGCGTCGCTGTGCGCATTTTTCATCCAGCACAGCGCTAAGCTGGGCCACCACACAGTCGATATCGTCCCCCGAGGTAAAGCGTCCGACCGACAGGCGCAAGCTCCGCCGCGCTTCTGCCTCAGAAAAGCCCATGGATTCAAGTACATATGACGGTGCTCCAGACAAAGCCGAGCATGCAGACCCTGTCGAACAAGCTATATCAGGCAAAGAGTCCATCACCTCTTGCGCCCAACACCCCTCTGGAAGGCACAGATGAGCCACTCCCGGCAAACGCGGCGCGCCCTCCCCTGTGATGCGCACCTCTGGATGGCGCGCTTGTATGCCTGCTACCAATCTATCTCGTAACATTTTGATGGAGGCAACCTCCTGCTCACGTCCTTGCATAGCACGCTGTACCGCCTCGCCCATCCCCACAATAAGAGGCACGGGCGCTGTCCCTGACCGCAACCCGCGCTCCTGCCCCCCACCGGATAAGAGAGGCTGGAGGCGTACCCGTGGGCGATGGCGCACATAAAGCGCTCCAACCCCTTTGGGGCCATAAAGTTTATGAGCTGAAAAAGACGCAAGATCGACCTGTGTCAGATCAACCGGAATTTTCCCCAAGGCCTGAGCCATATCCACATGCAACAGCGCCCCCGCTTCTTTCACCATGGGCGCTAAGGTTGCGAGGTCATGCAGCACACCCGTTTCATTATTAGCCGCCATGATGCTGACCAGAAGCGGCGGCGTCTTCAACGCGTGGCGCAAGGCCTGTGAAGAAAGGCGCCCATCACGCTCCACAGGGAGAATGACCGGCTCGTACCCTTCATCCTCCAAAGCACGCACACTCTCCAGCACGCATTTATGTTCTGTCGCCACAGTGATAACCCTGCGGCGTTTATCTCCATGCTGGCGCAAAAAACGCACCGCCCCCTTGATGGCTAAATTATTCGATTCCGTTGCCCCTGAAGTGAACACAATCTCCCGGTGTCGCACCCCAAGAGCTTCTGCGATCTGCTCACGCGCGGCTTCCACCGCCTGTTCCGCACGGCGACCAGCCTCGTGCAAACTGCCCGCATTACCGTAAAAACGCCCAAACCAGGGTTCCATCACGGCAAAAACAGCCGGGTCACACGGCGTTGTCGCTAAATTATCCAGATAGATCACGACAGATAGCCCCCTTACGCGTTCATAAGTCCCGAAACACACAACCCTGTGCAAAAGAATATAAGAACTCTCTGCTTTCGCGCCAAAATCGTCTTACGGCCCCCATCCAACGGAGGCAGCTGCATGACCTGCCTGTACAGTGCCGAAGCTCATCGTCTATTTAGCATCCGCTTAACAGGGACTGTAAGCGTGCCTCTAAAGACCCTGCCATGACCGCAAGATCGCCGCCAAAGAGATGTATCAGCCCGCTCATTGAAAACGGATAGGCCCCACTATTCTCCCATCACGACGACGGCACAATAAGGCGCAGCATAGCGTCGTCATGCCCTATTTCTTCAACCGCTGTGCCATGCGCCCATACGCTTCACCGAAAGCTTGAACATGCGCCTCTTCCACATTCCAAGGCAATGAAATACGCAATGCCTGCCCAGCGCGTTCCCCCAGACCCATCGCCTGCAACACATGAGAGGCCGCAACCTTTCCCGAGGAGCAGGCCGACCCAGCTGACACACAAAAACCCTCAAGATCGAGCATCATAAGCTGTGTTTGTGCCGCCACACCGGGCAGAACAACACTCAGCGTATTGGGCAAACAAGGGACGTCAGCAGCAACGCAGAGCCCACCGACCTGTTGTACCGTCTCCGCCAAAGCATCACGCCATGCCGCTATAGGGGCCCAATCCTGCGCTTGGCTCGCTTCCAACGCAGCCGTCATGCCCATAATAGCCGGCAGAGCGGGCGTTCCACCACGCCGCCCGCGCTCTTGCCCTCCACCAGGGAGGAGAGGCGATAAGGGCGCATCTTCAGCCAACACCAACGCCCCCGCCCCTTTTGGGCCGCCCATCTTATGGCCTGACAGCGCCACGCTCGCCCCCGCTAGAGCAGGCACATCAAAGGACAAACGCGCAGCACTTTGCACAGCATCCACATGCAACAGCGCGCCATGCTCTCGACATAAAGCAGCAATATCATTCAGCGGAGCACAGACACCCGTTTCATTATTAGCCGCCATGACACACACCAAAGCGGGGTCGCCTTCTTCCAAAAGTTGCGCCAGAACCTCCAGCTGAATAAGGCCGTGCTCATCAACAGGAATAATGGTCGCTTCGGGAGCTGCTTTTCGAATGGCATCATGTTCCGTAGCCCCAATCAACACACGCCGCCCTTGGGCATGACCAAAAGCGTACACCGCCAGCGTGTCTGCTTCCGTCCCACCAGAGGTGAAAACGCAACAATCAGCCTCTCGCTGCAAAAAACGGGCGATCTGTTTGCGACAACCCTCCAATAAGGCCCGCGCTTGTCGGCCATCATGATGCACCGAGGCCGGATTGCCGACTTGGTCGAGCCCACGCAAGACCGCCTCACGCGCTTGGGGGCGAAGGGGTTCGGTCGCGTTAGCATCCAAATAAATTGCAGAAGAGAAGGACTGTGTCATGCATGAACCTCAAACGGAGAAAGCGCCTCTACCAGTGCTAAGGGCACTCTTTAGCGCCTTTGAGCCCCCATCGACATATAGGGTGCGACATAAAAGCTTCATAAAAGAGTCGATTTTGCTAGAAATTGGCCCTCAAGAGTCGATATACAACGCCACTATATGTTCTGGGAGTGGTTCTGACATCTCTCCCCCTCATTATCCTCAGACCCGACAGGTCTCCTGTGGGGTTGTTTTATCTGTCATACGCTCTGGCGGCCACTTCGGCGGTGGAAGGCAGAGCGCACCATAAGACGAGAGACGCATGCCTGAAGTGATGTTTGCTGGCCCTGATGGGCGGCTCGAAGGTCATTACCATCATTCTGACAATCCGAATGCCCCGTTGGCGCTGGTGTTACACCCTCACCCGTTGCATGGCGGCACGATGAATAATCGCATCACCTATACGATGTATCGCCGCTTCCAAGAAATGGGCTTTTCAGTCATGCGCTATAACTCGCGTGGGGTTGGCCGCTCTCAGGGACGTTATGATGGTGGGATTGGTGAAATCTCTGATGCCGCCGCCGCTCTGGACTGGATGCAAATGGTTAATCCTAACTCGACCGAGATCTGGATTGGCGGTTACTCCTTTGGTGCTTTTGTCGGTATGCAGCTTCTGATGCGCCGCCCTGAGATCCGTGGCTGGATCAGCGTGGCTCCGCCCGCAAATGATTATGATTTCGGCTTTCTTGCTCCCTGCCCCTGCAGCGGACTCATGATTGCCGGCGGGAAAGACACGATGGCCCCTGAAAGCGGTATCCGTAAGCTGGTTGAAAAGCTCAACACGCAGAAGAATGTGGATGTGGACTATCGTATCTTAGAGCAGGCTGACCACATCTTCTCCCAACAAGCGAATCAGATTGCTGATGCGCTGGAAGACCACGTAGTCACCCGCCAGACGTCTCTCTTCGCCGCTCCTGCTGAAGCTGCCGGCTAACCTGACAGAACGAAAGACAGCCTCATGTCCCAAAGTCCAACGCTCAAAAGCCCCTTCCTCCAAGAGGCCCAAGCGCGTGGCATGATCTTTCAGTGCACGGACCTTGAGGGGCTAGATGCACGCATGCAGGAAGGGCCCATCACGGCCTATATCGGTTTTGACCCTACAGCCGACTCCCTGCATGTCGGCAGTGCACTGCCCATTATGCTGTTGCGTCTGCTCCAAAAGCACGGCCATCGCCCGATCGCCCTCGTGGGTGGAGGCACAGCGAAAATTGGTGATCCGTCCTTCCGCGATGAAGCACGCTCTTTAATGACCGCAGACACCATCGCCCGTAATCTGAAGGGAATTGAGGGGTCGCTACGGCAGTTCTTGGATTTTTCCAACGAACAATGCCGCCTCGTTAACAATGCGGACTGGCTTGATAAACTTTCTTACATCGACCTTCTCCAAGATGTCGGTGTGCAGTTCTCTGTCAGCCGTATGCTCTCTTTTGAGAGTGTGAAGCAACGGCTTGAGCGTGAGCAAGGGCTGACATTCTTGGAGTTTAATTACTCCATTTTGCAATCCTATGATTTCCGTGAACTGTACCGTCGTCATGGCGCTGTGTTGCAGATGGGCGGGTCAGACCAATGGGGCAATATTGTCTCAGGGATCGAACTCGGGCGACGCACCGATAGCGCCCGCCTTTTTGGCCTCACCACACCACTGATTACGACGGCCTCCGGTGCAAAAATGGGGAAATCTGCCAGTGGAGCACGATGGCTCAGTGCTGAAAAACTCCCCGTCTTCGACTATTGGCAGTTCTGGCGAAACACAGAAGATGCGGATGTCGGGCGGTTCCTCAAGCTCTTTACCGACTTGCCCGTGGAGGAATGTGAACGCCTCGGTGCCCTTGAAGGGGCTGCCATCAACGATGCTAAGAAAATCCTCGCAACAGAAGCAACAGCGATCTGCCACGGACGTGCCGCCGCAGAAGACGCTGCAGAAGCCGCACGAAAAGTTTTCGAGCAAGGGGCCACACAAGCCGCTCTGCCTGAAAAAGAACTCCCCGCCTCTTTGTTCCATGAAGGGCTCCCAGCCTTCAAGCTCTTTGCGGAGGCAGGATTAGCCAAAAGTGGTGGTGAGGCACGGCGTCTCATTCGCGGTGGCGGCGCTCGGCTCAATGACGTCGTTATTCAAGACGAGAACCAGATCGTCACTCAAGAAGACGCTCATGAAGGGAAAATCAAGCTCTCTTCTGGGCGCAAAAAACATCTGCTGGTTACGCCAACATAATAACAGATTTTAGGGCTTATTTACTCATAAGCCCTAAAATTTCTTTGGCGTTACACGACCCTTGGGATAATGGTCACAGGATTCGCGAGCGTATCATGAATAGGTGAGTGTTCCGGTAACGCACGTACCAACTCTTCCACTTGTTCTTTTGTAAGCCCCTCCCCTGTTACATGAATGTCGGCATGAATTGCCTGTGCCCCCTTCCTAACCGTAGGGTCTAAACCGAGGAAACCACGCAAATCCAGATCGAACGACAACTTAAGCTCAATGCCGGACAGCTCCCACCCTCGTTGAGCGGCCTGCGTTGTCAGCACAACAGTGTAACATCCTGCTAATCCCATCAGAATATATTCAGCAGGACTAACCCCTGTATCGTGCCCCAGCAACGCATGAGGTTCGTCGCCTTTTAAAGTAAAGCGCCCTGCACGACTACTATCCACATTTCTACCTTGCACAAGGGGCCCTGTTACACCTTGCACCGCAATACCCCCTTGCGCTGTCCCTTTTAAGGTGAAGGTAACACGACCGAGTTCCGGTGTTGCTGAGACCGCCCGCGTTGCCTCTTGCAAAGCATTATTATCAACATATGGGCGTGCTGACTGCGTCATGATGGTCTCTCCATAATATATCAGTGATAACTGCCTACCTATTAGTAGGTAGTTATTCTTAAAAACATCCCTTTAAATTTAAATAATTTTTTAATTTTAGCGCAGAAATATACTGAGGTTCTAAAAGAAAAAAACAGAAAAATTAAGAATATTAACTTTTAAAGATAGATTGATGACGTTATTTTAAATATATTTATGTGAAAAGAATGTAATTCTAGGCTCTGTTCTTTATTAAAAGAATGAAATTCCTCATTATCTGTTCGATAGGCGAAGCTTTGTGTATGGCAAACTGATCAGCCGTAAGGATCACGCACTGGGCATGGTTTTGCTTGATGGCACAATAATCCATACCTATTACAAGGCGGCCGGGAGTGCTTAAAAGGGAAATACTATCAAGATCATGAAGCCCTTGGCCGGTTAAGGCAAAGGCTTTGGCTCCGAGGTCTGTGTAACCACTGATGGACGCAGCAGAAGCACTATCCTTCACACTTTCCCCCCGGATAGGCTCACCAACTGCCATGTGCTTAGGCTCTACTTGCTGATCTACCTCGCTCGCCGATGTATGTCGTCTACAACCGTTGAGGAGAACCTCACACAAATCCCATGAAAATCCCTGGAACCCTGGGACTTGACCCACCATCCGGCCACACCAAGATAAGCCTGAAGTTACGTGCCCAAAATGAGCCTATAGACACCGCCATCTGGTTGAAAACTTATGAGAAAATCTCAAGGAATGAAAGGCTGGCGCAACCCGATATGAAACGACCGCACCGTCTTTCCTCTCTGTTATCCTCATCACAGGGTTTTTCTCTCACCAAAACATGTCAGCACTGGACGTCATTGATACTTCCCGTGCAATCCCATGACCTTCGCTCGTTTTATGCCTTCTGAACAAAGATTTTCACAATTTCATTAAACGTACTATCGAAAATATCTGCATTCTCAATAGCACGCGCGACCACACTCGCCCCTTCACACATGGTAAAAATTGTCAAAGCAGCACACGCCGGATCACACGATGACACAATATCACCGACCTCACGCCCTTGCTGCACAATACGCGTCAACCAGTTGATTTGAATTTCGAAATATATCTTAGCCTTTTTCTTAATACTATCCGGTAAATTAGCCATATCCACTGACAATACACAGCAGAGTGGCAATCTTTTTTCTTGATACCCTTCAGAAAATAGGAGCATATACGCTCTCAATCTCTCAACAATATAATTCGACGATTCTTCAACATCTTCAAAATATTTTTGAGTATCTTCTATCGCCCGCTGGACAACAAGCTCACCCAATCGTTCCTTTGTGGAGAAATGATGATGAATGCTTGCTTTACGGATACCCACTTTTTCAGCCAAATCAGCGTAGCTAAATGCTGAGTATCCGCGGCCTTTCATAAACAAAGCCGCTTCCCGTAAAAGTTTTTCTTTCGTTGGCATCATAGGACTATCTATTAGTAGGTGGAAAACGAAACTACAACTCTCTCCCGACAAAGGTTTTCTCAACTAACAAACCTACTGTTGCGCTAGTAAATCACATTTTCTGTTTCGGCCCCGCTAAAATCTGCACCATGCGCGTAAGAACGTGCTCTTCCTCATAACAAGAGCATGCACGTTTTCGAGAAGTCTGCCCCATCTGCTGACACTCTTGAGGATGATAGATCATCCAAGCAATCGCTCGTGCAAGAGCCAGGGAATCTCCTGCAGGGACAAGCCAGCCTGTCTCCCCTGTTACAATCTGCTCTTGCGGGCCGGGAATATCACTCGCAACGACAGGAAGGCCGCACAACATAGCCTCAACAATCACCATCGGCAGCCCCTCAAAGAAACTCGGGAGCACAAAAAGATCTGCCGCCTGCATAAAGCACACCACATCATCCCGCGCACCGAATACACGCAATCGAGATCCCAACGTCTGTTGCGCTGCCGCTAAAATACAGGCCATATCGTCCCCATGATCGCTCGGCAATCGCTCCCCCACGAGCCATAACTCTGCTTGAGGCACTATAGCCATAGCTTGAAGCAGCTCAGGCAACCCTTTATGGCGTACCAAACGCGCAACCATCAGCACGATAAAACGATCCTCAGGCACATTAAGCCTGTCACGAAAAGCTTTTCTGACCTGACGGTCAGGCCGGTACTGTGTCGAAGGCCGCCCATTCCCTACAGCTATAGGGCAACGATGAAAACCTAACTGCCGGGCGGCTTGAGCATCACTATGAGAGACCGTCATGTAGCGGTCTGTCACCCGCCCTGCGCACCACTCCACCAACACCCCTAAGCAGACGCGCCATAGCGGCCCCGGTTGACGGTACAGAAAACCATGCCCTGTATAAGCAATCACCGGCACACCACATGCCCATGCAACAAGGCGAGCTAATACACCGCTAATAGGCATATGCGCATGAACAAGATCGGGCTTTTCTAGGCGTATCAAGTGCCACAGTGCCTTCACTGCACGTATCTGTGCTCTCGGCGACAATGAGCGGGCCATCGGCACCGTATGGACGGTAAACCCTTCATGCCGCACAGCCTCAATATCAGGCCCATCAGCACAAACGCCGTGCACCTCATGTCCTTCAGCCCGCAAAGCCCTCATAAGCGGGAGAAGAAACCGCTTTAACGCGAAATCGACATTCGTGATTTCAAGTATCTTCACGCGGGTACGCGCTCCAGCATCCACGAGACTTTCTGCTGACGTTTATGAGGCTTGTCGTCCGTCTGCACATCGCGCCCACCACGTGAGGCAATCACAATTTGACGGCTGGGCTCTGGATGCCCGCGGCCTAGATAGACGTCGTCGCCAACCGACAACATCCCACCTGCTTGGCAAAAACGCCAAATCTCCTCGCCAGCATGAAGAATAATATCGCACTCTTCCTGCACAACACGCACGTCCGGGTGCACATGAAAACGCACGATAAAACGCACATCACGTTCCCCCTCTATAATATCGCACCCACGCAAATCTTCACCATTTTGGCCGAGGTAAAGCTGCCGAGACCAAGTTGCGCCAAGGGAAGGATAGTACCCATTATGAGAGAGATCGAGCCAATGCGCCTCATCGTTACTCCGATGCTGGCACTCGACCTGCGATGGACGACGTGACACATGCCCATCTCGGCCAAAATCGGACGATGAAAGATCATCAGCGACCAACACATTATGCGCTGCACTCTCTCGCATCGCCTGTTTCCAAGCGCCACCTAAAGAAGCGCCACAATTCACGAGAAGACGATGACAATGATGGGAAAACTCAAACGATAACGTACCTGCATGCGCGTCTCGATCATGACCAAGAGACGGTGGAGGAGCGGCATCAACAAAGAGCAAGGACTGCCCTAACGTCAGGCGTATAAAACCGCCCATTGAGACAGAGGACGCAATCACTTTATATCGTTCTGCTCGCTCCAACACACGCGCGAGATCATCCTCTGTGCGCTCAGTCGCTCCATTGAACACCGCTAAGCACCCATCACCATGACAAAAAGCGCGTAATACAGGACAGATTCGTGCGAGCGTTGTTGACATCAACGGTGGCACAGGCAGCTGCAATGCATTAAACATCGCAATCATGCTCGACAGCTCTTGCACAGCCTGAAACTGTGCTTCCGGACTGCGATCGGCCACAACACCATCAGCACCGATGAGACGCTCAAGCTCGTGTGGAAAATAACGCTGGTAGCGTAGGAAAAAACCCTCTTGGTCTGGCACAGCCATAAACGCCGCTAAAAGCCCTCGCAGCGCCAAAAGTCCTCGCCATCCATGAGGGGGAAGCGGTAATAACGCCGCTAAAACACGGCCATCTCGCCGTATGACCTCCATAACCTGTTTTTGAAGCACATCTTTTGCGGTGAGCAAGCAAAACTCATAATGCCCCAGCCAACTCGCCAGACGTTGCCCCAAGACCGGGGCTTCTTGGGCAATCGGGTCATGAGGTGTATGGGCAATCCATGAAGCAATCAGCGTGCGTGCTGTAAGCCGCGCTTCGTTACTACCCAGCGCCTGCAAGTCACGCAGCCAGACAAAACTATAAACCCAACGCTTCACGTCCGCGGGCCATGGCTCCGCCCACGTTGTACGGGCTGGCAGACGATAGGAACGCCCATCAAAAACAAAGTGACCATTGGCAAGCCTGATGCCTTGCTCAATATCCCCCTGCCCCGTGTCTCGATAAAGAAACACAGGGTAAACCGACGCCTTCCGGCGTAACGGCACATGCGCAAAAGCGACCTTCAGGCGGCGCCAACAATCACTCCAAAACATCAGGGCACGGCAGAAACCGACGCTTGCTCAAGGGCTGCAATCGCAGCGGCTCGGTCTTCTTTTCCAAAGATGGAAGACCCTGCCACCAACATTGTCGCCCCGGCTTCTGTCACGCGTGGTGTTGTCGTGGCATCAATCCCACCATCCACACCAAGGACGATATCCCGCCCGCTTTGAGCAATCATCTTTGACAGCGTCCGCACCTTAGGCACCTGGCTGTCGAGGAACTTCTGTCCACCAAAGCCCGGATTCACGGTCATGACCAAAATAATATCAACAAGATCCATCACATAAGACAGAGCCTCTGGCGGTGTGGCCGGGCAGATCGCAACACCAGCTTTACAGCCAAGCGCATGAATCGTTTGCAGCGTACGGTGAAGATGGGGATTGCCCTCCACATGCACTGTAATATGGTCAACACCGGCTTTAGCCGTAGCCTCTAACAAAGGGTCCACCGGCTCTACCATTAAATGTGCATCAAACTTTGCCGGGCTATGAGGGCGTAATGCTTTGATAACAGGCATACCAAAAGAAATATTGGGGACGAAATGCCCATCCATCACATCAAGATGAATCCAAGGAGCAGAGGACACATCCTGCATTTCATGCCGTAAATTTGAGAAGTCCGCAGCAAGAAGGCTTGGGGCAATAATTGGCATGTATCCTCCATGATGTCACAATAGGGGGTAATTATGTCCTCAATATTGGCAACCACAGCCCCTCTTGCAAGAGACTTTACCATGAAGACCCTCAGCATATCGTTAAAAGAGTAATCCCCATTTCTAAATGCGAATAGCCCCTTTCTTTTCTTAATAAGAGCCCTTCTCTTCAACGATAGACAGACCAGAGACTTTTCTTTATTCTTACTCCTCATCCGAGGGGCGTCCCATATCAATGGGGCTGAGACGGTACGAACCCGAACCCTTTGAACCTGATCCGGCTCATACCGGCGAAGGGACAGGAAAACAGCACGCGCCTGATAAGAAACCACAGGCTGCTTCCCCTGAACTAACGCCGTTCTTGCGCTGGGTCTTCTTTATCTTATGGTAACAAGAAGAGCTTGATGCGCACCTTCCTGACCTTATCAACCACATTGTGCCTGCTTAACCTCTGCTGTCCTGCGCGTGCTGATACAAAACGGGATCACTCCCCCCATACACAGCGCTCCGCTCCCCCACACGGGGTAGAACATCTCGTCGCTCATGGTTCACAACAAGCGGCTAGTGGTGGCGGACTGATCCGCCCTCAACATGGCAGCCAAGCACGCAGTGTGGTGGATCGGGCCTATATGGATATTCAACCCCCGGGTGCAACGGCCTTCCAACTTGCATCTATGTTACCCGGTGCCAATGTCGCCACCTCTGATCCATTTGGAATCTCTCCCCAAACGAATCTGAGCGTCCGTGGCCTTAATGGCGATGCGCTGGGCTATGTCCTAGAAGGCATGCCTCTTAATGACATCGCCTATTATGGCGGCTATCCTAGCCAATTTGCCGATACAGAAAATTATAGCGAAGTCGGCCTCCAACAAGGCTCTGCAGACTTAAACAGCCCTGTACTGAATGCAGCAGGCGGGCTGATGTCGCTCCACTTCCTTGATCCTTCCTTCAAACCCGGCGGGATGGCCTCTTTCTCCTACGGATCCTATAATATGCGACGCGGTTTCCTCCGACTAGAAACCGGAGAGATCGGGCATACCGGTGTGCGCGCTTTTGCGTCTTACTCCAACAGCCATACCGATAATTGGCGAGGAGCCGGCCATGATGACCGCCAACATGTGGACTTCAAATTCCTCAAAGAATGGGGACAAGAAAACCGCATGAGCTTCTTGGGGTCATGGAACCGCGCAATCACCAGCTATTACCCCCATGCCACACTGGATCAATGGCACAGCTCCGGCATCCATATCAATCAAGCCAAAAGATACGACCCTAATAATGCGGCTCAAGGAACTGATTATTGGAAGCTTTGGCGCGACCCTGAAGAAACATTCTATATCGGTGCACCAATGCATTTCAGGCTATCGCATCATTTTTCCTTTGATCTAACACCTTACGCTCAAAGTGCTTATGGGAACTTCCCATCCGGCTCCACACTGGGCACAACAGGAAATTATCTCGGCACCCAGCCGGTCAATGAAACACTCAACCTCCCCGGTGCACAAAACGGAAACGCCCCCATACGGTGGGATTCCAACCAACGCAGCTATCGTTCAGGTTTTAACGCTGCACTTCATGCCCGATATGGGTGGAATGATATCGTCCTCGGCTATTGGTATGACTATACAGACGATAATGAACAACAACCTTTTACGACCGTACAAAGCAACGGATATTCTGGTAATATTTGGGCCGATAAAAGCCGTGATCGTGTTCTTCTCCAAGATGGGCAGCGGTTACTCGCTGGCAGCTTCCATACTATGTCGCAGGTTAATGCGCTCTTTCTTGGCGACCATATCTCTCTCTTTAAAGACCGCCTCACCTTTGATCTCGGCTTTAAAGAAATCATGCTCTCCCGCTGGGGCACGAATGCCCTCCCTGGCCCGCAGCATAACGTAACCTCCAACAGCGCAGAGCCTCTTCCTCGCTTTGGCATGCGGTGGTCCATTACCCCGCGTGATCAACTCTTCCTCAATGCAACCACCAATTTCCGAGCACCCGCCGTAACGGCGTATTACGACACTTTTGCGCTTACATCACCTGATCGCGCAGGGATTGGAACCAGCAATCTTAAAAACGAATATTCCATCTCCGAAGAAATTGGCTATCGCCGCACAGGAGAATGGATCACAGGAAGTGTGACATTCTTTAACTATAACTTTACCAACCGACAGGTAACCACCCAAAACAGTACGGGCACGATGTCCTACTCCGTCAATGCAGGCGGCCAAACCTCACGCGGGGTGGATGCCGAGATCGGCACACGCCCATGGCACCATATCAGCCCTTATGTCTCTTTTGAGTATCTCCACGCGACGATTGATAACAATCTTCCCTCCAATGGGGATGTCCTCCCCACAAAAGGCAAAACAGCCGTGCGTAGTCCGCACGTGCAAGCCGCTATGGGGTTGCGTTATGATGACGGCCGCCTCTTTGGCATGATCACGGCTCATTACACAGGTAAACAATACGCGACTTTCATGAACGACGAACGCATGCCCTCTTACACAACAGCCGATCTTTCTATGGGGTATCGTTTCTCGAATGTCAGTATTCTCAATAAACCAACAATGCGCCTGAACTTCCTCAACATCACCAATCAGCACTATCTTTCCGGGGTTAGCTCCACACAATTCAATGCCCACACAACCCGCGGCATTCATGGAAGCAGCATCGCCGGAACAAGCCCCAATTATTATATTGGCGGTGGGTTTGCGGTGCTTTTTACGGCTTCAACAGGATTCTAACACCATGTCCATCGCGCTCGGTATTGATGAAAGCCATAAAGTCAGCGACTGGCCCCCTTTGCAAGAACACGACATTCGTCATGTTCTCAAAGGGTTTGGCCTCTCCCCAGCTGCTCATCGTCCGATCAGCTGGCAAAGTGAGCGCCCATTTTCCTCAGCAGGGATTATTCGCTTAGACGACGGCTATGAAGTCTTTATCAAACGTCATGATTACCGCCTTCGCCCTGCGGATAGTTTGACTGACGAGCACCGCTTTATCGAGCATCTCTTAGCGGAAGGCCTTCCCGTTTGCGCCCCGCTACGCGACCATCAACAGCTTAGCACCCTCATTGCCGGCAATGGCGTTTTTGAAGTCTTTCCCCTTCTAAAAGGAGACGACCTCTATCACACCACACGTTCGTGGGAGCCTTACCATAACATCCAACATGCCGCTTCTGCCGGCGCAATGCTGGCACGCCTCCACCAAGCCAGTAGCCATTACCATGCCCCATCGCGTTCGCCATGCTTACTCACCTCATGTATGGAGCCGCTCCTACACGAAGACCTTGGTGAAAGCCTTCGTCACTGGGTACTCACCCAGCCTGGCCTTTCCGCCCATCTCCCTGCAAACTGGCTGGATGAGCTACTTCCACTCGTCACGCCCTTCCACCAGCACTTTCTCTCCCTACGCGACTGCATGACACCGCTATGGGGCCATGGTGATTGGCACGGCTCAAACCTCACATGGCATCGAGACCACGTGTATGGCATTTTTGATTTCGGGATGAGCAATTTAAGCTGCGCAGAATTCGATCTTGCAGTCGCGCTTGAGCGTAGCTTTATCCGTTGGATGGCACCGAATTCTTCCCACCCAATCGCGTATGAACAAATCGAACATTTCCTAGACGCGTATAATCACCATTGCCCACGCACAGCCGCACGCAATGCATTGGTCGCGTCGCTCTTACCACTCTGCCACATTACCTTCGCACTCTCAGAGATCGCCTATTACGGGTATTTACTGGGTGACCAAGCCCATGCAGACATTGCCTATCATGGCTATCTCCTCGGCCATGCACGCTGGTTCCATAGCTCCGCCGGGCAAGGGTTGCTTTACGCATTAGCCCCTTATGCCTAATGAGATCGAAACACTCTCTGCAGTTCTAAGCGCTATCGGCGTCGGCCTCACGGCCCGTCGCTCTCTCTGGAGCTGGCCGGTCTCACTCATCGCGACGCTCCTCTATAGCTGGGTCTTTTGGCAGGCTCGCCTTTATGCCGATGTCGCCCTGCAAGGCGTCTTCTGCCTTGGCATTGGATATGGATGGTTTCTGTGGGCACGAGACCGCCGCACAGTAGCCCTAACCCCCACCAACCATACGGAAACTCTTCCAGCACGGCCTTTATCTATCCGCATGGCGCTCATTGGCGCAGGCCTCAGCATCCTACTCGCTTGGGGCTGGAGCGTTGCTCTGCAACAGTGGAGCGATGATCCCACGCCGGTCTTAGATGCCTCCCTGAGCAGCGCGAGCTTACTTGCCCAACTTTGGACAGCACGACGCCACCGCGCAAGCTGGCTGCTCTGGGCTGTGATTGATCTCGTCTATACAGGGCTGTTTATAACACGCGCTCTTTACCCGACCGCGCTTCTCTATGGCTTTTTTATCGCCCTCGCCCTTTATGGCTACGCGACATGGCGCCCCCGTCAGAATGCCGCCTAACATCAGCGTTAATGCTGAATAAGGCGGTCAATTTCATCTGGCGTTAAACGTTGAACACGGGTCGCCTTACCACGACGGTCATAATAAACGATAGCGCCCCCACGACGTTCAGCAAACCCATCAGGTTCCCCACCTTTTGTGCGGAAGAGGAGGCGCCCATGCTCCGGCTCCTCCACCATTTTGTCTCCTCGCGGCACAAAATGAAACATGCTGAAATCTGCCGCTGCATGAGGCAAAGAAGACGAGCGATAGAGCTGATGCATGCTCGGCTGTTTATGCTGATCACCATCATCGGCCCATGCGGCTCCAATCGTGCTCAACACCGCTATACCGCCTAACAGTGCGTGCCTCATACACCGCATGGGTTCTCTCCCTCTTACTTCGTGCCAGCCGATGCTGACGGTTTAACACTGGCACGCGTCCAACCACCGCCTAACGCTCGATAAAGCGTTACGATATTCTGGAACCGCGCAGCCTGAACGACAATATGCGACTGTTGCGCTGCATAAAGCTGACGTTCCTGCTCTAAGGTCGTCAAATAACTATCAATTCCTGCATGATAGCGCATCTGGGCCAAATCGTAAGCCTGCTGTGCCTCCGCCACATAGCGCCTCATAGACGCTTCTTGATCACGGTACGTTTCACGGGCTGTCAACGCATCAGCAACCTCGCGAAAAGCGTTCTGAATAGCCTTCTGATACTGCGCAGCGGCTTTGGCCAGTTGAGCATGAGCAGAACGCAAATTCCCCTGATTTTGCCCCCATGTCAGCAAAGGAATACTGATATTAGGCGATACCCCCCACGTCTCTGCCATGCTGGTAAAGACCTTACGGAACATCAACGCACTCGTTCCCTCATTCGCCGTTAAGGTAATCCGCGGCATAAAGGCAGCACGCGCCGACCCAATGGAAGCATTGGCCCCTTTGAGGGTATGTTCTGCAGCCTCAATATCAGGACGTTGAGCCAGCAGATCAAACGGCAATCCTTCAGGAAGGTCTGTCATCATGGTCTGCGCGCCCATCGGAGCCGGCGGAGGCAGGTCGTTCGGCAAAGGTTTACCAACGAGCAGCTGAATCCCATGGGCATCGTCAGCTACGGCCCGTGTCAAACGCGCAATATCGGCTTCCGCCTCATCACGTTGCGCACTCACTTGTGCCAAGGTCAGCGCGTCAACTTGATGATGGTCGTAGGACAGCTTCGTGAGCGCCCAAGTGCGCTGCCGCGTTTCGTACGTCCGTTGTGCCAGTGCTAAAAGCTGACGGTCAGAGAGCCATTGAATATAGGTCTCTGCCACCTGCGACACAGTGGTAATCCATAGATTCCGGAGATTGCTTACCGCATTAAGCGTCTGCTCTTTTTGCGTGCGTGACAAGTTCCGCACACGTTGCCACAGATCAATCTCGTATGACGAGAACCCAATGGAGGTTTGATAGAAACGCAGCGTAGAGATATTACGTCCTGAACCCGGCGCAAAGGAGAACCCCGCCGTTTTAGAAGGCGCTACGTACTGCGCAGCCCCCCCTACCCCAATAGTAGGGAAGAGTGCCGCATTTTGGACTTGATACTGGCCACGCTGATCCACAACCGTCGCGAGTTGGGCCGCTAAATCACGGTTATTGTCTAACGTCAGCTCAATGAGCTTTTTAAGGCGCGGATCAGTAAAGAAGTCTTCCCATCCGAGGTCAGACGCAGGACGCGGTGCAGCCTTTCCGCTGGCATAACTATCCTTTGGATAAGCTGCAGACACCTCCGACGATGGGCGATGATAGGTTGGCGACATATTGCACGCCGACGCAAGCAATAAGGATGACAGCCCTAATCCTGTAACGAAACGGCGCATTAATGACCTCCCTCTTCGGCCTTCATCTGTTTAAGAGCGGCTTCCTCAGCTGCACGACGCTCGCTCAAGCGCTGAACCTTGAAGAGACGCAGTACCACCACAAAGAAGAGCGGAACGAAGTACACCGCCAACAGCGTTGCCGACACCATGCCG
The DNA here is from genome assembly GCF_009834765.1 of Saccharibacter sp. EH611. Lineage (GTDB taxonomy): Bacteria > Pseudomonadota > Alphaproteobacteria > Acetobacterales > Acetobacteraceae > Saccharibacter. Next base: position 48,409 of record NZ_WVHP01000024.1, read on the forward strand.
CCAACCACACAGGTACCGATCGCCACACGCGCCGCTGAACCTGCCCCTGTTGCTACAGCCAACGGGAATACCCCGCAGACAAAAGCAATTGAGGTCATCAAAATAGGGCGCAGTCGTTCACGCGCTGCTTTAAGCACGGAGTCTTCCAAGCTATCACCTCCTTCATAGAAGGCTTTCGCAAACTCCACGATCAGAATGGCGTTCTTCACTGACAAACCAACCGTCGTCAGCAACCCAACTTGGAAGTACACATCATTCGCCAGATCACGTCCCAAGGTTGCCAAAATAGCGCCAAGAACCCCCAATGGCAGCACGAGCAGCACAGAAATCGGGATCGCCCAGCTTTCATACAAAGCCGCCAAGCAGAAAAGGATCACAATCGTTGCCAACGCATAGAGCGGCCCAGTCGATGAACCAGAAGCCCGTTGCTCGTAAGAAATACCTGTCCATTCATGGCCAATGCCCGCAGGCAACGTCTTACTCATAAGCCGTTCCATCTCAGCCATCGCCGCACCGGAGCTCACACCAGAAGCGGGAAGACCCTGCAACTCAAAAGAGTTTAACCCATTATAGTTTTCCACTTTTTGAGGGCCGACGATCCAATGGCCTGAAACAAATACGTTAAAGGGCACCATACCGCCTGTGTTATTGCGCACATACCACCGTTTCAGGTCTTCTGGGCGCATACGGCTCGCGCTATCACCTTGGATATACACCTGCTTTACACGGTCACTCCGTGTAAATTGGTTCACATAGATCGATCCAAGGGCCCCTTGGATCGTGTTATTGATCGCATCATTGGAGATCCCCAACGCATTGGCTTTCTCCCGATCGATATCCAGCACATATTGCGGCGCATCCTCAATCCCCATTGGGCGAACAGCAACCAAAAGAAGGTCTTTCCCAGCCGCAGCTAGCAACTTATTACGCGCTGCCAGCAAAGCCTGATGGCCAAGATGGGCGTTATCTTCAAGTTCAACGTCAAAGCCCGTCCCGTTGCCGAGTTCCATCACAGGAGGAGGGTTAACCGCAAAGATCTGCGCATCTGGGTCTCCCCAAAAATGCTTCATAATCCCGTTAGCAATCGTCATAGACGACCGCGCAGAACCCGGGCGTTCATCCCACGGTTTCAAGCGGATAAAGAACGCACCAGCACTTTGCCCTTGTCCCGCAAAACTAAACCCATTGGCACTAAAGACGGATTCCACGTCCTTAGGATACGTCGCGAGAATATAATCCGAAATTTTACGATTAACCGCGGCTGTCTGCTGTTGCGTTGCCCCTGAAGGCATTGTGATTTGCCCAAAGATAATTCCCTGATCTTCATCAGGCAAAAATCCACCGGGGACACGACCAAAAAAGAAAACCGTTACAACCGTAATAATGAGAAAAGCCACCATCCCGATCCAACGGAAATGGACCAAACGCTTGACCCCTCCCACGTAACGGTCGGTTAGACGATCAAACCAATAATTAAACCATCGCGCTGGCTTAAATGTTACCTCACCATGAAGTGGTTTGAGCATGGTCGCACACAAGGCTGGCGTCATCACCATTGCCACCAACACAGAGAGCCACATAGCCGCAACAACTGTGATGGAGAACTGGCGATAAATAACCCCTGTGGACCCGTTAAACGCCGCCATCGGCAAAAACACGGCACTCAAAACCAACACAATCCCCACCAGAGCGCCCGAAATCTCATCCATAGAGACACGAGCCGCTTCCTTAGGCGGTAGTTTCTTCTCACTCATGACACGCTCGACATTTTCCACCACCACGATGGCGTCATCGACGAGCAACCCAACAGCAAGCACCATCGCCAACATCGTGAGCGTGTTCACCGTATAGCCAAGGGCTGACAAAATCCCGAATGTCCCCAGCAACACCACCGGCACCGCAATCGTCGGAATCAAGGTCGCGCGGAAATTCTGCAAGAAAATCAGCATCACGACGAAAACCAGCGCGATCGCTTCAACCAGCGTCTCGATCACTTCGCTAATGGAATGCGTAATGAAGGGCTCGGTATCCAGCGGGTAACGTACTTGCAACCCAGGCGGGAAAAACTGCTCAAGCTGTGACAACCGTTCACGCACGGCTTTTTCGGTTGTCATCTGGTTTGCCCCTGGCGCCAATTTAAGCGCCATCGCCGCAGCAGGCTTGCCGTTATATTCAGCATCTAAGCTGTAATTCTGCGCCCCAAGCTCCACATTGCCGATGTCGCGCATCCGCACCTGGCTACCGTCTTGCTGCACTTTAAGCAGCATGGAGGCAAATTGCTCAGGCGAGTTCAAGCGTGTCGGCCCAATGATGTTCGCGTCAAACCCGACGCCTTTGCGCGCAGGAAGACCGCCCAGCTCACCAGAAGCAACCTGAATATTTTGCGCCTGAACCGCCTGCTGAACATCCGCAACTGTCAAGCCATATTGATACAGCTTATCGGGATTCATCCAAATACGCAGCGCATATTCAGACCCAAAGATTTGATGATCCCCCACCCCAGATACACGTGACAGCGGATCGGACACATTGGAGGACACGTAGTCAGCAATATCCTGACCACTCATGCTGCCATCGGTAGAGATAAAGGCCAAAACCATCATAAAGTTACGGGAGGCTTTGGTCACACTCAGCCCCTGCGCTGTCACTTCAGGCGGCAAACGTGGCTGAGCAAGCTGCAATTTATTTTGCACCTGCACCTGAGCAATATCGGGATTCGTCCCTTGCTCAAAGGTCAGGTCAATTTCCATATGCCCATTCCCGTAGGATTGAGCCGACAGATATTCCAAATGATCCAACCCGGACATCTGCTGCAAAATAGGCCGCACAACCGTGTTGTTGACCGTATCAGCCGATGCACCGGGATCATCCACAGAAATGGCCACCATCGGGGGGGCAATACTAGGATATTGGGCAACCGGCATACGGAAGATGGCCAAGCCACCGACCAGCATGATGATCAGCCCCACCACCCAAGCAAAAACCGGGCGGTCGATAAAGAAACGCGATAATGACATCGTGCTTTACTCCACCACACTTTGCTCAGCACTGATCTCATGCGGAGAGACCACCGCATCAGGATGTACTTTCTGAAGACCTTTGACGATCACGCGCTCCCCATCGCTCAACCCAGACATCACCTGCCATGAAGAACCAACTGTGCGACCGATCGTTATAGAACGGAGATGCACTTTATTATCTTGGTCAACGACCATCACATAAGGATCGCTCTTAGAATTACGCTGCACAGCAACTTGTGGCACGAGCAAACCGTGCGGATCCACACCCTCATGCACATGGGCATGGACGAACATGCCCGGCAACAAAAGACGGTCTGCATTAGGCATGACTGCACGCATAACCAGCGTTCCCGTTGCAGGATCCACCGTGACTTCAGAAAGCGCTAAACGCCCTGTTTGTCCATAAGATGACCCATCAGGCAGTTCGAGCGACACAGCCGCATCATTCCCTTGGCGTTCAATACGCCCTTGGGCGAGCTCACGACGCAGCCTGATCATATCTTCAGAGGCCAAGTTCACATCGACATAAATCGGGTCTAGCCGCGTTACGACAGCGATCGGCATGCTCTGATTAGCCGTCACCAACGTCCCTTCCGTATAGAGCGTGCGCCCAATACGCCCATCAATAGGGGCTTTTACATGGGTATAGTTGAGGTTCACCGCAGCACTTTCCAACGCCGCTTTGCCCTGCATCACCTGTGCTTGTGCCTGTCGCGTGGTCGCGAGAAGATTATCGTAATCCTGCTGGCTCACCGCGCGCGCCTGCACCAGCTCACGATAGCGTTTGAGCTGCTGCTCAGCACGTTGAGCACTCGCCTGCGCCTCCATCAAACGCCCCTTTGCTTGATCATAGGCCGCTTGGAATGGCGCGATATAGATCTGGTAAAGCGATTGACCTGCCTTAACGTCCGCTCCCTCTTCAAACGACCGTGAGACAATCACACCACTGACTTGGGGGCGAATCTGCGCTTGTTCATACGCTTCCACACGTCCAGGAAGGGACGTCTCCATCGTCACACTTTGGGTATGCAGGCGATATACCTCAACTTTTTGAGGCGGTGCCTTCGCTGGGGGAGCCTTTTTCTGGCAACCACTCAATAAGATGGTCCCACTCAAAAAAGCAGCTGTTCCACAACGTAACAGCCAAGAAGAACGGGCTAACATCGGTGAAGAAGAGACAAAAACAGACATGGGGCGTGCCGCAGCTCTTTAGAAAATGATTAAGGGATAGAAGGCATTTCTGTAACATTACCTTCTTGAGGACTGGAAACTAATCAGTTTCCACGTTAAAGGTCAATCTCGTTTTATAGCCAGTAGGGGGACTTCCGTGCCTTTGTCGCCTAAACGCAACAGAGTATTATCGTCTGACAGTAAGGCGGACGCACCGTCACCAACGTCGGACACCCGTTGCTGTTCGGATGACGACCGCCGCACGCGCATTCTTGATACAGCCTGCAAGCTCATCCAATCCCAAGGGTATCAACATACCACCATGGACAAAATCGCCTGTCATGCTGGCATGTCTAAGAAGACCGTATATCTCGTCTTCCCGTCCAAACGTGTTTTAATGGAACAACTTCTCCTTGAACGGCTTTTTACACCACTTTCCATCGAGCCTAGCTCAGAAGAAAACATTGAGGCACAACTCATGGCCCTGGTTCTACAGATGTCTAAACAACTGTTAGACGAGAAATGCCTTGGCTTGTTACGCGCCATTATTGGGGAAGCCACGCGCTCTCCAATGATTGCACAGCTTATGGAAGACATGTTTCACCTCTCAGGGCGTAAATTTGATACGCAACAATGGCTCATCTCCCAAAAAGAACGCGGGGTTCTACAATTTGAGGATGCGCAGGACGCGACCGACCATCTTTTCGGCCTGACATTAGGGGCGCCTATGCTCTCCCGTCTGACCTATTGCTCTCCTCCTCGTACAGACGAGCAGCTTCACCGTTTCCTTCGAGAAGGCGTGCGAATCTTTTTAGATGGGTGCCGCCCCCATAGACAATAAACGAAAAGCCATATTACTAGGGCATTTATCTTTACTCTTTTATGAAAGGACGCTCTCAAAACACTTCATCATTGGCAAAAATTGACAGCTATCGTATATACGCCATACGCTAGGAACATACCTGCCAAGATAGGAGCGAAGAGGTCCTCTTTTTAAACCGTAGAAAGAGACCATTCCGTGACACCTTCCCTCAGGATCGCTTTATGACCATATCACCTGATGATCAGGAAACCCTGCAAGAACGTGCCGTCGATGACGGTCATCACCGCGTGAGTAACGAAGGGTACCAGAAAGACCTTAGTCAACGTCATGTGCAGATGATTGCCATTGGTGGAGCCATCGGTACGGGGCTCTTCTTAGGGGCGGGCTCACGACTACAAATTGCGGGGCCTTCACTCGCGATTAGCTATGCTATCTGTGGTCTCTGCGCTTTTATGATCCTCCGCGCGATGGGGGAACTGGTTATGTATCGCCCCAGTAGTGGGAGCTTTGTGACCTACGCACGTGAATTTTTGGGGGAGGGCGCCGCCTACGCTGCCGGTTGGTTCTTCTTCCTTAACTGGGCCATGACCGGGATTGTCGATATCACCGCCATTGCACTGTACATCCATTATTGGCCCGTTTTTGGCGGGGTTCCACAATGGATTCTCGCCCTCGGGGCTCTTATTGTTGTCGGAGCTGTCAACCTGACAGGGGTTCGTTATTTTGGCGAGATCGAGTTCTGGTTCTCTCTGATTAAAGTCCTCACTCTTGTGATATTCCTTGCCGTTGGTGGCTTTGTGCTCTTCAGCGGCACGCATGTCGGCGGTTATACACCGGGCCTGCACCTCATCACGCAGTCTGGCGGGATTTTCCCCCATGGCATGGTCGCCTCACTGATGCTCATCCAAGGTGTGGTTTTCGCCTATGCCGCAACAGAGCTCATTGGTGTGGCAGCAGGTGAGTGCCATGACGCAAAAAGTGTTGTACCACGTGCCATTAATAGCGTCATTTGGCGTATTATACTCTTCTATGTCGGGTCTATCGTACTGCTCGTCTTAGTGCTCCCATGGTCTTCCTACCATGGAGGGGAAAGTCCTTTCGTCACCTTCTTTAGTCGGCTCGGCCTTCCGGGTGCTGATAGCATTATGAACTTTGTGGTGCTGACAGCAGCTCTATCCAGCCTTAATTCCGGCCTGTACTCCACAGGACGCATCCTTCGCGCCCTCTCTCTTGGGGGATCAGCCCCTGGTGCGATGAGCAAAATGAATCGCCATGCTGTGCCCTATGTTGCCATTGGGACAACCTTAGTGATCTACCTCATCGGTGTCCTGCTGAACTATTTCTACCCAACACAGGTCTTTGAAATCGTCCTCAGCATTTCCTCCCTCGGCATTTTGGGCACATGGGCCTGTATCGTCATGTGTCAACTCAAGCTGCACAAAGCGATCCGCCTCGGTAAAATTGCCCCAACAGGTTTTGCCATGCCATTCGCTCCTTATTCAGGCTGGCTAACGCTCGCGTTCCTCGCGCTCGTCCTAGTCATGATGGCGTTTGACTATCCTTCTGGTACGATTTCAGTGGCCTGCATTCCATTACTTGCCCTGATCTTCTTTGCTGGTTGGTTCCTCCTCAAGCGCGCAGGCAAACAACCCGGCACAGTATCCGACGAAAAATAACGCACAAAAAACCCCCGGAGGAATAAAGCCTCCGGGGGTTTTTCTTACCTACCATTCTCAAATAATTGCTGGCTTACTCAGGCGGCGGCCCTTGCTGGGACTTACGAACACCACCGCGAGGGCGTAAAGTCGGCAGATTATCGCCTGTTACCGCGTAAAAAACACGCTCTGCAATATTAGTGGCATGGTCGCCAATACGCTCCAGATTTTTCGCGATAAACAACAATTCTGTGCAGGAGCGAATCGTGCGTGGGTCTTCCATCATATACGTGATCAGCTCACGGAAAAGCGTCAGATAATGCTCATCAACACCGCGATCGGCGTGCCACACTTCCATAGCCTGATGAGGGTCATGATTCACCACAGCTTCAACCGTGCGATGAAGATTTTCCCGCACCAAACGCCCCATACTCCGCAACCCAGAGAGAGAGACTTTCCCCTCTTCTGACGCTACCTTCATTGCACGACGTGCAATCGAGGCGGCATAATCACCCATACGCTCCAGATCGCCCGTAATTTTAAGAGCAGAGACAATCTCACGCAGGTCAGGCCCCATCGGGCTCCGCAACGCCAAAAGGCGAATACCCAACCCTTCGACCTCACGCTCCAGCTCATCAACCTCCGGGTCACGGCGCGCCGCCTCATCGGCTGCTTCTTCATCATGTTTAGCGATCGCATCAAGAGCAAGCCCCACTTGCTCTTCCACAATCTGGCCCATCTGCGCCATCATCGCACGCAGCTGGTCAAGTTCTTGTTCATAGCTTTTAACAATGTGAGATCGTTCTTGTGTCATAGCGCTTATCCAAACCTACCTGTAATATAGTCTTGCGTTTGTTTCTGGCGAGGGTTGGTAAAGATACGATCCGCTGTATCCACCTCTATCAACCCTCCCATATAAAAGAACGCGACACGGTCAGCACAACGCGCAGCCTGCTGCATGTTGTGTGTGACAATCGCAATGGTGAACTCTTCTTTGAGCTCATCCAGCAGCTCTTCAATACGCGCTGTCGAGATAGGATCCAGCGCTGAGGTTGGCTCATCAAGCAAGATCACTTCTGGGCGTGTGGCAATACTCCGGGCAATGCACAGCCTTTGCTGCTGCCCCCCCGAAAGACCAGAAGCAGGAGCCTTCAAACGGTCTCGTACCTCGCTCCATAAAGCCACACGCGTCAATACATCTTGCACACGCTCGTCCATCTCGGCACGGCTGAGGCGCTCATGCAAACGCACGCCAAAGGCGATGTTATCATAGATAGACATGGGGAATGGTGTTGGCTTTTGAAAGACCATCCCAATCCGAGCACGAAGCACGTCCAGCCCTACCGTGTTTTCAAGGATATTCACCCCATCAAACATCACCTCACCCGTCGCGCGTTGCCCTGGGTAAAGATCATACATTCGGTTAAAAATACGCAAGAGGGTCGATTTTCCACAACCGCTTGGGCCAATCATCGCTGTGACTTGGCGAGCAGGGAAATCCATCGTGATGTCATGCAAAGCATGATGATCGCCGTAATAGAAATTGAGGTCTTTGACCGCAAGAGCCGCCTCCCCCCCAGAATCGGCAACATCCTCAGCTAACGTTGTCGGACCACGGTTCATAGTCGTCTATCCTCTGGTTCAGCGGCGGGCAGAAAGCCGCACGATAATATTAATCATCAAAACGCCACATGTGATGAGGAGCGCACCAGCCCAAGCGAGCTGCACCCAATCATCATAAGACGCCCCGGCATATTGGTAGATCGCAACCGGCAAACTCGCCATCGGCTTATCAAGCCGTAATGACCATGTCTGGTTACCAAGCGATGTAAAGAGCAAAGGGGCTGTCTCCCCCCCCATACGCGCAACAGCCAGCAAAATACCTGTCAGCACCCCTTGCCGTGCCGAACGTAAGCAAAGCGACAAAATAACGCGCCAACGCGGGGCACCAAGAGCCGCTCCGGCTTCACGCATCGACGTGGGCACCAAGCGCAACATATCCTCGGTCGTACGCACGATAACAGGCACAGCCAACACAGCCAGCGCCACCGCTCCTGCAAAGCCAGAGAAATGCCCCCACGGAGCCACCACGAGCTGATAGATAAACAGCCCGATCAAAATCGACGGGGCAGACATCAGAACATCCGAGACAAAACGAACCACTGAGGCAAAATGATTATGCTTACCGCCATATTCTGAAAGATAAATCCCGCAGAAAAGCCCAAGCGGTGCTGCCATCGCCAAAGCGAGGCCTGTCTGAATGATACTGCCCAAAATCGCATTACCCAGCCCTCCTCCAGAACCAGGAGGCCCCATGGAATGGGTTATAGTCGCCCAAGATATGCCCGCCAGACCGCGACTGAGAAGAGTCCATAAAATGGACAAAAGGACAAGAACTAAAAGAGTTCCAGCTGCAATACTGGCTCCAGTCGCTATGCGGTCAAGAATTTGTCGCCGGCGAGCCCGCCCACCTTGATGCCAACGCTGCTTGGCGGCCCGTGCCATCTGTTGAGCAGTCTCGCTCATTGACGTCTCCCCCGTAGGCAACGCGCTACCACAAGGCTCGCGCAAGATAAAAGCATGAGCGTAAAGCCCAATGCCATTAATGATGACAAACGTAGCGACCCAGCTGGACTTTCAGGAAATTGCAGCGCGATTAAGGAAGCCACCGTGCTTCGAGGAGCAAAAAGCGACCATCCAACAGAAGTGACATTGCCGATCACAAAGGTCACAGCCATCGTCTCCCCCAATGCACGGCCCATACCCAAAACAATCGCTCCGATCATCCCGTTACGAGACCATGGAGCAATGATTTTCCGCATCACTTCCCAGCGTGTCGCCCCAAGCCCATACGCACTCTCACGCAGCATAGGGGGTACTGCGCCAAACACATCACACATCACAGCTGTAATAAAAGGAGCAATCATAACCGCTAAGACAATGCCAGACGTCATCACTCCCGTCCCAATCGGTGGGCCTTTTAACAACGGCCCCAAAATAAATGCATGGCGAAAGTGATGATTAACAAAGGGTTGCACATAACGCGCAACCAACGGCACAATGGTGAAAAATCCCCACATACCGAAGATAATGGATGGCACAGCCGCCAAAAGTTGCACCGCCGTTCCTATAACCGCCGCCAAACGCGCTGAGGCAATATTGGTCAGCCAAAAAGCCGTTCCAAACGCCAGAGGGATAGCCAAAAGCAAAGCAATAACCGTGCTCAACACGGTACCGAGTAAGGGTGCCAAAGCCCCGTAACGATCTTTAACAGGATTCCAGGATGACTGGTCAAAAAAACTCAGACCAAATGTGGTCAGCGCTTTCCATCCCCCTGTTGCCATAAGAACAATAAGCCCCCCCAAAATGAGGAGCACCAATAGAGCACTTGCCCAAAAGAGAGCATGAAAGAGAACATCCAGACCGAGCTGGCGTTTGGAAGATCGTGGCACAGGCGCCATACTCATGGTTCGGAACCCTGTCGTTGCAACAGCCTACAGGCGCCCTCAAACGGGGCGCCAACGCTCAAGGCTTAACCTATCCCTTAAGTGGAGAACAAGCGTCGCTCATACCTTGCCACAAAAGTTTCGTGATTTTACACAGTGCCGTAACGAGAAAGACACAAGAAAAGCATCTTTATTGCGCTAGACTAGTGGCTTGCTTATCGCCATACCACACATAAACGGGCCACCTTGTTGATTGTAGGAGTCATGCGTGTCGCAACAGCTAGCCTCACCGTCGAGTGCCTTTCAAGGGCATGTGGATCATTTTACAAATGGGACTATTCGCGGTTGGGCCCTTAACTTGCGCGATATAGACCATCCCGTACGCGTACATGTCCTCATTGACCAACAAGAGGTAATGCAAGTCTTATGCGACGCCCCGCGTGAAGATGTACGTGAAGCACTCAATCTTCCCATCAACACGCTTGGCTTTGAATTTTGTCTACCGAAAAATGTGTTTGACGGCCATCCGCATTCTATCGGTTTACGCTTTCCAGATCGATCAGTTCTCCCGCTTCCCAATATTGATCACAACGACATTCTAAGTGAAACAGTCACATTCCCTGGCTCTATTCGGCCAGAGATACACAGCTTCGTTGATGGGGTAAAAGATGATGTTCTACGGGGATGGATTATTCATAGACCTTCCCCTTACGACGATTGGATGGGCGGCCTCATAGTCTCAGCAACAGCGGACGGTGTCAGTCTCGGCTCTGCACGAGCCGACCAGTACCGCTCAGATGTTGCGGAAGCGCTAGGTTGTGACCCCAATTGTGGCTTTGAAATTCTTCTTCCACGCCGCCTTTATGATCAACATCCGCACCAGTTCTCTGTGATTTCAGAACCGGATAAAGTCCCTCTTGAAGGCAGTCCTTTTACCACCTCTCTCGTCCATGATACCCTTGAAAGCCGCCTCATTGCGTTAGAAAGTACCATTGACCAACTCTACCGCGACTTAACGTCTGTACGACGAGAGGTGAGCAGTCTCATTCCACGACGTGCGCCCAACCTTCAGCGTTATAACAGCTGGGCCCATCGTTATTATACTCTCCTAGCCGATAAGGTCGCCACGCAACGACGTGCACACCCCCTCCCTAAGAGCGCGCCACTCGTTACCATTCTCTGCCCGACCTACCGACCTGACACCCATGATTTCCGAACTGCTATCGCCTCTGTCGTCGCTCAGACCTACCAAAATTGGGAACTGATCCTCATCGACGACGGCAGTAGCTGTAAGCAAACAGCCGCTACTATCAAAGAACTCACCACCAGCGACTCACGCATCCGCGCTGTTACACTGAAAAAGAATCAGGGCATTTCCGAAGCAACCAATGCAGGCATCCGTGCGGCTAAAGGGGCATATATCGCCTTTTTTGACCATGACGATGTTCTCGTCCCTGTTGCCCTAGAAGTCATGATCCGCGAAGCCCTCAAAAGCCAAGCTAAGTTGCTCTATTGCGATGAAGATAAAATTGATGCAGCAGGTCATTTTTTAGAACCAAACTTTAAACCTGCATTCGATTATCGTTATCTGCTCGGCTGCAATTATATCTGCCACCTGACCATCATTGCCGCAGAAACCGTCAAAAAGGTCGGTTTCCTGAACACCCAATATGATGGCGCTCAAGATCACGACTACATGCTCCGCTGCACGGAAATCTTAGACGCATCCGAGATTGTGCATGTCCCGGCTATTCTTTACCATTGGCGCAAAACACCGAATTCGACGGCTGCCCGCATTAGCAATAAAACCTACGCTGTCAAAGCCGGCGTTGATTGTGTTCAGGCTCATCTCACACGGATGCAGCGCCGCGCTAAAGTCCACTCGATCAACAACCTGACCCTTTACGACGTTGAATGGACGAATCGACGCCGCCCTTCTATTAGTATTATTATTCCCTTCCGCGATCAGGTCGAGATGACGCGACGCTGTGTCGATTCTCTATTAACTCACGCCAATTATCGCAATCTGCATATCTGCCTTGTGGATAATTTCTCTGTTGAAGACGAGACTCATCTCTTTCTAAAAGAAATCAGCTCCGACCCGCGCGTTTCTGTTCTGCGTATTGAGGAACCCTTTAACTTCTCCCGCCTCAATAACCTTGCGGCACAGCAGTGTAAGAGTGATTTTCTCTTCTTCCTCAATAACGACGTCTTTATTTCCCAAGAAAACTTCTTAACAAAGATGGTGGCAGAAGCACTCGCGATCCCCAATGTTGGGGCTGTTTCACCTCGTCTTCTCTACCCAAACGAAACCATTCAACATGCTGGTGTTGCTGTTGGCCCTGACGTTATTGGTGTGCATGTCCACCGTGCTCAACCCCATGATGCCTATGGGTATGTTGGCCGCCTCTGCCTAAGCCACGAAGTAACGGCCGTCACCGCAGCCGCTATGCTTGTACGCCGCTCATTGTTTGAAGAACTGGGCGGCTTCGATGAAGAATCATTAAAAATCGCCTATAATGATGTCGATTTGTGCCTCAAGATTCGCCAAGCTGGCTTTAAAATCATCTATTGTGCGGGTGCGCAGGCCGAACACCATGAAAGTTTTTCACGCGGAACGGATAATAAACCCGAGAATGAGCCTCGCTTTTTCCAAGAAACCCAAACCATGTTGGAGAGATGGAAAGAGTTCCCCCTCTTTAAAAATGATCCCACATACCCACATTATTTCAGGAAAGACCACCAGACCTTCTTTGATCTTCATGATCCTGAAAAACTCTGGTAGTATCCGATTACTAGGTAATCACCCCTCATGAAGAGGATTAAGGAGAGACCTTTATGTCTAAGATTAATCACTACGCAACGCAAAACAACACGGCAGATAACACCAAGCATGTCTCTATTGAGACCCTGAATGCACGTCTGGCTGATTTGATCGACCTTGCGCTGATCACCAAACAAGCTCATTGGAACCTCAAAGGGGCTGGCTTTATCGGTGTTCATGAAATGCTTGATGGCTTCCGTAGCGAAATTGATGGCCATGTTGATACAGCCGCAGAGCGCGCTGTCCAGCTGGGCGGTACGGCTCTTGGCACCTCTCAGAATGTTGCAGAACAAACAACATTCCCAGCTTATCCAACCGATATCTATGACGTGTTGGATCATGTGAAAGCTCTGGCCGAGCGCTTTGCAACGGTTGCTAACCGCGTGCGTGAAGCGATTAAGACCACAGCTGAAGCGGGCGATGATGATACAGCTGATATCTTCACCGAAATTTCCCGTGGGCTCGATAAGAACCTATGGTTCCTTGAAGCGCATACACAGGATGTTGCTGGCCCTAAAAAATAAGAGCAACTGCCTCTGTTCTATAAAAAAGGGGGATGCGACTATTAATGTCGCATCCCCCTTTTTTCGTCCTTTCTTTCCTTTAAAGAGAAAGAGCGAGGTGTTCACGCGCAAAATAAAACGGATCCTCACGAAGCACATCGGCAACACGCCGCCCATCAGGCAAAACATCATCTGTTTCTGGTGTGTAATCCGCTAAACCATCATCTGCTGCTTGCGCTTGATCAGCCTCTTGATGTCCTCCCTCGCCTTGTGAAGAGGTAGGACGTGCACGTGACAATCCTTCAAGCACGAACTTTACAAACTGGCGGTATTCTTCTTCCACCAATGGGCCAGGCGTCTCCCCGCGCTGACGCTGCACCACCCAGCCACGCGTCACTTCCTCAAGACTGCCCCACTCACCATCAGCTGTGCCAAGAGCGCGTTGGGTCAATGTTTCAATGCTTGCGCGTGCAAGCATATCCAACTCCTCTGAGGTCAATCTCTGCGGAGGTGTTGACGTTGATTTTTTAACGACCCAACCGTCAACCAAAGCCCGCAATGCGGGAAGAATTTCAACAGACATTAAACACCCCTCTCATCATCACCAGCTCCCTTATACCAGAGCTTTATGAACCTGATGGACATTATCATCAATCAGCTTCTCATACTGGTGTAGATAATCTTTTAAATCGAACTGAGCACACGCCTGACGCCGCGCTTTCCGTCCAAATCTTTGCGCTAAGGCACGATCTTCCAAAAGCTCTAGCACACCATCTGCAATCTGCTCAGGCTCTAAAAAAGGCACCAAACGCCCATTCTCGCCATCCGTGAGAAATTCACGCACAGGCGCTGTATCGCTCGCAACAAGCGGACAACCAACAGCCATTGCCTCTCGTAGCGACCATGACAACACGAACGGATAGGTCAAATAAACATGCGCGTTTGAACGCTGCAAGATGCGTATCAAATCCTCATGGCTCTGCCATCCCACAAAATGAATGCGCTCTAAGTCGAGCTGCCCTTTCAGCTCACGCAGCATAGCATCTTGCCAACTACCGCCACCAGGAGGGTGTTGGCCATAGCTGATCCCATTCCCACCAACGACAATAATGCGCGCATCCGGACGAGCTGTTAAAATACGTGGGAGAGCCCGCATAAAACTATGGAAACCACGATAAGGCTCCATATCTCGTGCCGCGTACGTCACCAACGTTTCATAGGGCTGCACACGAACATCTCCAACTTGCAGCACACGCTCTCGTGCCGTTTTATCTGGACGACATCGCGCTAAATCAACCCCTTCATGCAAGAGAGAAAGCTTTGACTGTGCCCAGTCAGGGTATGTCCCTTTTTGGAACAGGGTCGGCGTTTGGCCTACTCCGGGAAGCGTCAACGCCTGAAGATTAATGGCATTTTTACAACGCACCAATAAAGGAGCAAGATCTGTCAGCGGGAACTCAGGATCAAACCCAACATCCAGCCCTTCAACATGATAATAAAATTCAAAATACCCTAAGACCGGCACATTCGGAAAAACATCACCAATATTAAGAAGCTCACCCCACCCATGATGGCCAATGATAATATCGGGCACATAGCCAAGAGCTTTTAAAGACTGCGCCACACGCGCCACTGCTTCTGCCCGACGCACAGCATGATCCAACTCACGCACAGCAGGATGAACCGATGAAGAAGGCAAAGAAGGCGGCGCATACAATACACGCCGCACCCCTGCTATTTCCTGAGCCTGGCTGGCTGTAATAAAGACAATCTCATGACCACCTTGCTTCACAAGATGATGTAATAGATGCACATATTGCGCGGGAAAACTTTGATGAACGAAAAGATACCGCACAAGCCCTACTGACGACGCGTACGCCGCTTATCTGTCTTACGCACGGTTGAAGACGACGCTTTGCGAGACGAACTCTCTTTTTTAGAGGCCTTTTCCTCGGTGTCTCCTTCCACTGGTATCAACTCCAAACGAAACCCTTCAAGAGGTGCCAAGCTTTCCGCCTCAAGAGCATCCTCTGCCCCATCCACAGGCCCCAGACGCGTTCCATCTGTAAAAGAAGCACTCAAACGCAGCGACCAATGCTCCGCCTTTTCACCTTTTAAGCGAACACGAAGCCCTAAAATAGGCAAAGACATCCCACGAGAACCACAGAACTTTCCCCCTTCAACCCAAGGAGAAAGCCATCCACGCCCCAATACGGCCTGATACTCGACATCATCAGTTTTCAGCGGGCCTGTTGTATTGACTGAAAAGCCTTCAATCCATAACTGGCTCCCCGGTGTACCCACCCAGTCTCCAAGCTGACCATTGACATCACCTTGCCGCTGGATATGAGCTGTAACATCACCAACAACCGCTTTATCAGCCGGCGTACCTGCAGCAAGCTCTGTTGCTTCAACACCCTCTCTCACGCCTCCTTCAGCACGACTATCAATCAGTCGCATGACTTGAAGACGAGACCCTTCTTGCTCACTTCCAAGCTCTTGGTAGGTCGTCACCATCACACCAGACGGGCCTTGATGAACACGCACTAAAGCAGCGCCATTCATGCTTCCCATCCAGCCATCTGTCTCAAACGTGCTCACCTCAACTACGTCAGGAGACACTCCAGGAGCGCGGGTAATGCGCACACCCGGCAAACCAGAACGACCCGGTGGTTTTTGCCCCGGGGCATGGAACACACAATAGACCCCGGCATCAAGCATCATGACATGCGCACCCGCCTTCAGATCTACTACGCGGTTCTCTCCCTGTTCCTGCTCTGTGTCGGGCATTGTGCCTCCCTGTTTTACGAGATCGTTTCTGCTTCCGTAAGGGCGCACACCCACTAACAGGAAACACAGCTACAACCTCTCGTGAGATAATACTGTAAAGCATTCACCCGATGAAGATGACGAACTCTCTACTCAAATACACCTTTTCTTAGCATACTAACGGATTTTTTCGTAATGCAACATATACTGTGCTAAAAAATTGATCGAGACTCCTAATGGAATGACACGACCTCGGCCAGACACTCTAACACGATCACCCGACGCTCCGATATCAAAGCTCAGAACATCCAACCCTGCTTTCCATAACCATCCCAATACGTAACACCATGTCTCAGGGGCAACCGATGGTATGAAGCCAATATCGATTTTTTCAACGGCCAGCAATAGTAAAATATCTTTCTCGCGATATGGCCCCGTCACCCGGACACCTGCCTCCATCAATTTTTCGTCATCAGCCGTACTCCCAAACAAAACAAGCTCTAATGGCAAATCATGCTTTTGAATATGCCGACCAAGATCAACGAGAACATCATACCCTTTCCAGCGACTAATCCCCCCAAGCACACCAATACGACGCTTCGCATGGCGATAAAAAGGCTTACGTTCACTCTGGAGAAGACAACGATCGTCTTCGAGAGGTTCAATATCAATGGTCTTTACGTCCATTATATGGCGCTTTAACCGTCTCGCCGCATCAGAGGATGGAGCCACTACACGACGTGCTGCTGTCAACTCAACTGATGAACGCTCCAACAACGCCGAAATAGTCAGCCCAGCTTCAAGAGATTGCCCCCACCGATCAATACATCTCTGGCACGCCTCCACAGAGGGCTCCCCACAATAATGGCCGTCTCCCGTTAAGAGCGCAATACGTGGGCAAAACCAAACATGGTCATGCACAAAAACATCATACGGAACCTCAAGAGCACGATGGAGAGTGCGTATCCAAGGAGCATGTCCGGCCAAATGATGCCATTCAATATGACGTACTTGCACATCCCGAAGGAGACGACACAACTTGTTTTTCTCCGATGGTAGTGCATAAGATAGGTTGGGGAACCCCTCAATACTTCCACAGACTTCCAGTATACAGCCCTTCTCTGTTGGCGCCATACTCAGTGCGAGCACCTTTTTACGTAGGAAAGATTGGCCTCTCTCTTTCACAACACGCGCAACACCTCCACCAAGACGGTGCTGTATCATCAAAACAGAGCCAGCCTCTCCTACTCTTTCCCTCAAACAATACTCATCAAAAGAACGACGCACCTTATAGAGAGGGTCGCGCTTTTTAAAATCTTGTACATCTTGCGCATATTGTGGATATAGCTTGTTTAACAGCGCTAAATTGCGCTCCAATAAGCCACGATATCCCTCCTGAAACGATGCATGCCCCCGATGCCGCACATACACCGTCACAGCAGCAACATGACGAAAGCCCTGCTCACGAGCACGGAGACAAAAATCATTCTCCTCCGCATAGCCCTGCGCAAAAAGCTGGTCGCGCATCAAACCTGTCGCTTGTAAACACGCCGCAGAAATAGCCATGCAAAAGCCATTCCCCGTCGGCAGTTCAATAATATCAGGCTGGTCTATAGCTTGGCATAACTGGTCTAAAAAACGTGCGTTTCGTAGTGAGGGATAAATATTGTCTTGTTCAACGGACGGATACGAGGTGAGCCCACCATCATTTGAAAAAGGCGTCGCTGTGCCAACATGGGGCAACGCTAACCATGCCCGCAAACGCTCTACCCATCCCGGGAAAACAGTCGTGTCACTATTGAGCAAAATAACATCACGTCCGTGACAAAGGCTCAGCCCAACATTGACACTGTAAGGATAACCACGATTATACGCATTTGTTCGTAAAATAATTTGCTTTTGCTCAGCAAGCTGTTGAACGTACTGAACAATACCTGCATCTGGGGAAGCATCATCAATGACGACCACCACAGTATCCTGTGGCACAGTCTGCAAAACGCTTCTTAAACAGTCACGTGTTCCCTCATAATCACGATAAACAGGAATGATAACAGCACAACGCGCAGCCTTCAGGCGTGATCGCTCATCTTCGGTTGCGTTCCCCCCTCCCACCATCATCGGCTGAAATTGCGTCGGAATAGGCGCCTTACCTACTAAAATCTGCTCTATCTGCGGATCAAGCGGCGCCCCACGTAGCAGACGTTGATGCGTGTCCCGCACAACGACCTTCTTTTTCTCCCTATCTGGGAGAGAAGAGAGAGGGAAAGAAAACCCCCACGGTCGAAACAAAGGGCGGTCATCTCCCGCTATATCCCTTTTTTCCGAAACTGTTAGAGAAAAAGCGTCATCTATCCAAATTTTCGGTTCAAAATCAGGCTCCTCAGGATGCCACAGCCATCCCTCAAGGTGCCCGTCCTTAACGGTTACAACCCCATCACAACGGGTCAACGTGTGGATATCAAATGGACTGCCTAAAACATGCCGCCCTTTAACAGTAACCGACAAACGTTCATAGTCAGACCATAGACGTTTCGTTCCCTTATCATTCCATGAAGACAATAGAATCGCCCCAGGATCCATCTCTCCCAGATCATACGAATCTAGATAGAGTTGAACACGCTCTGCGCAATGAATTGAGACAATCCCACTATTAGAAAGCGTCGCCCAACCCGGCCTGCCCGTCTGTGCTGCGAGACGTCCTGCAACATCTGAAATCCCTTTCACCGCAAAAGAACGCGACAACGCATTTCCTAAGCAGCGCGCAGCCTCTTGTAGGCGCCCCTGTCGGCAGAGGCACCAAATCTCGGCAAAAGCAGCCTCACGTAGTTGGTAGCGCTCCCGCAGTAGCTGAAACCGAGGCTGACAAATCCGGCAATAATTAAGCTCCAAGGCCACCATTGCATAAGAAAGCATCGCATTAGAGCGGTCTCCCGACAAACGCTCCGCACGCCCAAGCCAGTAAAAACTGTCTTTGAGCTCCCCTTCCTCATAACAGGCCAGACCACGCTCAAGAGCCTCACTGGCCTCGCGCTCTCGCTCTTCATACCAGCGCTGCTCATCTTCGGACGAAATCTTCAGTCCATAACTGACATAGGGTGGGAAGGCCTCAGCCATGCTCCTCTCCTTTTTCCGCCGAAAGACGCTGTTGGTCGAGCTCTTTCAAATCTTTTTCGGCCTCTTTAGCACCGTTTTTCACGGCACGACGCAGCCATAAACGCGCTTGATCAACATCCGTATGTCCGGCCAATCCTCGCGCCAAGTAACGCCCGACCATCATCTGGGCAAGGCCATGACCTCTCTGGGCCGCCTTCTCAAAATAATCAAAGGCCCGCGAACGATCCATTGGGATGTCATGCCCGCCACCATACATAGCCCCAAGAGAGAAGAATGCATCCACATTCCCTTGCTCGGCAGCTTGATGATACAAGGCCAACGCTTTTTGGTGATCACGCCGCCCTTCAACAGCCCCTGTAACGAGCAACTGCGCCGCTGCTACACAGGCCTCCGGCATCCCTGCCTCTGCTGCTTTCTCGATCCATTTTAAACCATTAACAGGGTCAGCTGATAAACCAATCCCTTCATAAAGCATGCGGCCATACCAATATTGGGCGTTCACGATACCGTCGCGCGCTTTACTCATCCAGTAGAGAGCCTGCGCTTCATCACGTCCACCGCCAAGCCCTTGAGCGAGACACACCCCTAAATTGAACGCCCCTAACGGATCTCCACTCTCTGCTAAATGGCGGAAACGCTCTTGCATGTCCGCTTTCGCCTCATCTGATTGAGGCACGCCGGCAAGAATCATATTCCCAAAGTCCGCCACAGCATGTTTATCGCCTTTTGCTGCAGCCACTTGAAACCAATGCGTCGCCTTTTGGGGATCCCGCTCCGTTCCTGTGCCCGTTAGGTAAAGCAGCGCTAACGCACGTGTTGCTGCGACATGCCCATTTTCTGCCGCCAAGCGATACCATTTAAGCGCTTCTGAAGGGACGGGAACAAAATCTTCCCCTCGAATATATAAATCACCAAGCAAAGCAGCCGCATCAGCATCTCCATTATACGCAGCCCGCCGCAACCACGTCTCTGCTCGCGTAATATTCGTCTCTACGCCAACCCCTTTAAGGAGCATGAGCCCATAGCGTGCCTGAGCAGGGAGAATATTATTCTCCGCTGCTTTTTCATAATAATGAGCAGCCCGCTCAAAACTTTGCTTTACCGCAAAGCCTGTCTCATACATCCAACCCAGCGTAGCACACGCCGTGCCTAGATCACCCTCTGCCGCTTTGGTTAAATAGGCTGCTGCACGGCGTTTCTCATCCTCGGTTCTTGCCTCCCCCACAAGAAGGAGACCAAGGCCAAGATAGCCTTGTAACGCCCCACCATCAGCCGCCTTACCATACCAGTAGCGGGCCTGCCGTTCATCACGCAGCTCTTTAGGGCCATGGGTTAGAATATGAGCCAGCAGGGCTTGAGCATCCGCATTCCCAGCCTCAGCTCCGCGACGCGCCCAAAGCTCAGCCTGTTCAAAATCAGGCTGCTTTTCCGCATGTTCATACTCGGCGGTTAACGCATCGACCGTGTTAAACGTCGTGGTTGGATCAAACCCTTCTGGCAAGCCCATCGCGTAGAGCGTTGCCAACGTAAAGCACGCTTCTGGCAGTCCATGATGGGCTGCACGCGACACCCAGCGCGCCCCTTCCTCTAGAGACGCCACCACCCCATTGCCGCTTAGGTAACATTGCCCAACCTGATATTGCGCCTGCGGGTCATCGCGTCGCGCAAGATCCGCAAAAATCGAAAAGGCCTCAACAGCTTCCCCTTGCTCGAGAAGCTGCATAGCATGCGCAAACCGTCGAACGGACGGACGGAAAGATGAGAAAAACGTCTTCTTCATAATGAGCTGTCGTCACCCACCTAAGATGGCTCTCTCATGCCATTGGTGAGGGTTGGGACAATACGACTAAACAGATACTTGATGATCGTACGTTTCCCCACATCAATATCCGCCGTGACAGGAACACCCGGTGCCGGATGGAAGAAAGACGGCTGCCCATGAAGCGTATATTTATCCACACGCAAACGGATCCGATAAAAAACGGGGGCATCCCCTTGTGTTGCCAGCTCTTCAGGGTTGATCCCAGCCCGAATGTTGCTTGTCGAAATATCCGTTGGCAGGAAAGTATCCGCACTAATGACCCGCACGGTCGCTTCTGCTCCGCCATACATATTATACGGAAAAGACGAGAACTTAATAATCGCATGGTCTTTTAGCTTCACAAACCCTGCGTCCTGTGCACGCAAAATAGCTTCCATTTCCAGCCCTGTCGCACTTGGAACCAGTGTCATGATCCGCACTTGTGGATCAACCACCGCCCCAACAGACACTGGAGCGACCGTGAGCACAACACCATCCGTCGGTGCGCGCAACAAGATCATGCGCTGCTTAACACGCGCTTTACGGTACTCACTACGCGTTTCATCAAGACGGCGCTCTGATTCCGCTAAACTTGTGTAAGCCTCTGCTTTAAAAGACTGAATGAAACTCTCTCGCGTCGCTTTTAGCGCATTCAGACGACTTTCTGTGCCATTAGCTTGTTGCTGAGCCGTAATCAATGCCCGCTCAGCATCCATGACAGCATCCTGCGCCCCAAGCGTGGAAAGCCGCGAACCGACTTCTTCCTTCTGTTCACGCCGCCGCATCTCTAATACAGCAGACACAACCCGCAGCTTGCTAGCAAACATCGCAGCATTAGCCCGTGCCCCCTGAAGGTCACTTTCCATCCCCGCAATACGATGGTCAAAGTCTTGAATATGGGCCATATAATCTTGGTGACGCCGTAAATACGTCTCACCCTGCTGAATGGAGGCCGGAACATTGAGGTCAGGATGGTATTCTTGCCCAGCGGCTTCCGCCTTCAGTCTGTCCACCTGTGCTTGCAAGAGTTGAGACTGGGCAACAAGGTTCTCCATATCCACTTGGCTTAATGTCGGATCCAAGCGAGCCAGCACCTGCCCCTTATGCACATAATCTCCCACATGCGCATCAAGCGAACGGATCACCCCACTATCGAAAGGCTGCACAAGGGTTGTTGGTTGGGTGGAAATAAGCCGTCCCTTAACAGATACCACCTTATTGACGGGGAAAAGCGCCATTGCCAGCAAGCTCATAATAAGCAAGCTGCCTGTGACCCAAACAATATATTGTGCCGATGGCGTGGCGGGCATATTAACCAGCCCACGCGTTGGAGAGTGGAACTCCAGCAAGGCCACGGGCATACCATCAGGGGCAAAGGGGTCTGTGGCTTTACGCGGAACATTATGCCCCCCTTCCTTGGGAGCTTCCTCTTCGTGCCCTCCCTGATCGGCAGAAGAGTCTTGCCCGTCAGCACGAGCTTTATCACGCGTGTTCTCAGTCTCCCCATCATGGGAGGAAGAAGCCGTATCGCGAGGGTCATCGTCATGAGGTGTGTGCTCATTCTCACTCATGCGTCATCTCCCTCAGAAGGCTGCGGCCCCTGCCGTGCCTCCCTTTTCTGATCATCGGCCGCTTCATCCTCTTCTGCTTCCTCCGCAGCCTGCGGATTAACATGACGATTTTGTTGGAGCCAAAGCGTTCGATAGACCTCACTACTCTCCAAAAGCTCTGAATGCGGCCCAATAGCAGTAACCTTGCCCTTATCCATCACGGCAATCTGGTCACAATCCACCAACGAAGACAGACGGTGCGACACGATAACCATCGTACGCCCTTTACCGATCCGCTGAAGGTTCGCATTCACCAAAGCCTCCGATTCCGGATCCAAGGCCGAGGTAGCCTCATCCAAAATCATCAATTTGGGATCACAGATCACGGCACGAGCAATCGCCAAACGCTGCCGCTGTCCCCCGGAAATATTGGTGGAGCCTTCTTCAATCCATGTCTCATACCCGGCGGGCATACGTTCAATAAACTCTTCTGCCCCAGCCATGCGTGCCGCCCGCACGACGTCATCAATGGTCAGGCCTGGACGACCTGCCGTGATATTGTCCTGAATCGTACCACGGAAGAGAAAGTTATCTTGCAACACCACCCCAAAGGAGCGTCGCAAATGGTGCAGGTTAATCTCGCGCATATCAATACCGTCTAAGCGCAGATAGCCTGTGTAATTACGGCTCACCCCTTGCAACAAACGCGTAATGGTTGATTTACCCGAACCAGACCGCCCAACCAGCCCCAGCATCGTTCCCGCCGGCACGCTAAAGTTCACCCCATCTAGCGCTTTCGCCGTTGATCCTGGATAAGAAAAGTTCACATCAACAAAGCTAAGAGCCCCTTTAATAGGAGGGCGCATGCCCGTCGTTAGTGCTTTGGATTCTGTTGGTTGGTTAAGCACCATCCCGGCTTCATTGAGGGAAACTGTCACCTCATTGACTGATTCCATCATGCGCGCCAAGCTCACCAAAGGAGAGGCAACACGCCCACCAAGCATCATAAAGGCCATCAAAGCCCCACCCTGCATGGAGCTAGAATTGGTCAAGGTGAGGTAAGCCCCCACCATGATGATCCCGCGATTAATGAACATATTAAGCGGCATCACAATGGAGTTCGACCAGTTTGAAATCCGCCCTGCGGCTAAACGCCAACGCACGACCTCTGCGGTGCGATCATCCCATTCTTCACGACGTGGATTTTCAAGAGCAAGCGTTTTGACTGTCCTGATCCCAGCAACTGTCTCGTACAGGGTCGCGTTTCGCTTCATCTCCGTGCGGATTTGATGACCAGCAACGCGACTAATCGCAGGCAACATAATGACCACCACCAGCCCAATGGCCCCTGCTGCCGCAAAGGTCAGCCACGCCATGGTGGGACTCATGTAAAACAGGACCGGCATCACCACGACCAGCACGAACATATCCAAAATCGTACTCAGAAGCTGGCCGGTCATAAAGTCACGCACTTTAAAGACCGATGAAAAACGCCCGAGAATTTCACCAGCCTGTTGGCGCTCATAAAACTCCAACGGCAGGGATAAAAGCCGATTAAACGCATGGAGTGAAATACGCGCATCAAGACGCGTGGTGACCACCAAGGTCAGCTCCTGACGTCCATAAGAAAGCAAAATCTCATACACGCCTAAAATAATGACAAAACCCATCAGCGAGACCAGCGTTGCCATTGAGTGATAGTTCACCACACGGTCAATCACCTGCATGACGATCAACGGCGGAAAAACCTGCAACACGCTCATGACCATCGAGCCAAACACCATGTCACGCAGGCCGCGCTTCTCGCGCAGAACCATCTTGGCAAACCAAGCAAGGTCAAACCGCGCATCCCCCTCGGCCTCATCACGGCGCCGTTTGACGAGAACCACATCCCCCGTCCAAACCTGCGTCAGCCGTAGCTGATCTACAGGGATAGGAGGCTCCCCCTCTCCTTTAAGAGGGTCACGCAACCACACGACCCCTTTTTCAGGGTTCGAGCCGACCATCAGTCCCGCAGAACCATCACGGAACATCAGAACAATCGGCGGTGTGTTGCCCATCCGAACCAAATACCGCCAGCGCAGATGCATGGCCTTAGCAACAGCGCCCTGCTCTCTCAGCCACCGCACCAAGCTTGCCGGGGAAGGAGAATCCTCCTCTGGCTCAGCCGCAAAATCGCGCATATCCAGCTCCAACCCATGGTAATGGGCGACGGCAATAACTGCACGAAGCCGAATATAAACCGGGCTACCCGGCTCAAGTTTTGCCGACTGGGGGCTTCCAGGAGAGGGCTGCTGCGCCACAGACTATCCTTTAACATGTCAAGATTAGAAACATGATAACCATAATGGTTCTAAATGACCATATGACACCTTTTCCCTCTCTCATATCCTTCTCCAGAAATGAAGAGAAAAAGAGAAAGGCGCTATTTCCCAATCCTCACTCTTTCATTCCCTCAGCAGACCGCCCATCTCGACAAGAACGCTCTCTATAAGGAATTTATGTATGTTGTTGTCGCGTCATTATGCGCAGGATCTCCCCGAAGGGTTATCTGCTCCCCTCACTCCGACAGCACCAGCGCAGCCCAGCCTTATCGCTCTCAATGAACCTCTCGCCCGCTCGCTCGGGCTAGACCCAGACTGGCTTCGTTCACCTGAAGGGATCGCCCTACTTAGCTCAGGCACACGCCCTGACGGCAAGCCCCCCGTTGCTATGGCCTATGCGGGGCACCAGTTTGGGCATTTTGTCCCCTCCCTTGGTGATGGACGCGCCATGCTGGTCGGAGAGCTTACCACCCCTGACGGAACCTTATACGACCTGCACCTCAAAGGAACAGGCCCAACAATGTTCTCACGCGGAGGCGACGGTTATTGCGCCCTTGGCCCTGCTTTGCGTGAATATCTTGTCAGCGACGCCATGGCCGCTCTTGGCATTCCCACCGCGCGAGCCCTTGCTGTCCTCTCCACAGGAGAACACGTTGAACGCGATGGGCAAGCCCGCCCCGGCGCTGTGGTTGCCCGCGTTGCCAAAAGCCATATCCGCGTTGGAACCTTCCAATATGCCGCCGCACATGGCGGCCTCTCTACAGTACGAGCCCTCGCTGACTTTACGATAAAACGGCTTTTCCCAGAGATTAACCCTCATGACCCGCAGCGCTATCTGACGATGCTGGCTCAAACCGTTCAACGTCAGGCGGCTCTCGTAGCCCGCTGGATGGGCGTAGGTTTCATCCACGGTGTGCTGAACACGGATAATTGCACCCTGTCAGGAGAAACGCTGGACTACGGCCCGTGCGCTTTTCTTGACACCTATGACCCGCTCAAATCGTTCAGCTTCGTTGACCAACACGGGCGTTATGCGTATGGACGCCAGCCCCATATCACGCTGTGGAATCTCTGCCGCCTTGCTGAATGTCTTGTACCGCTCATCGATACCGATGAAGATCGTGCCATTGGGCAGGTTCAGGACGCCCTCAAAGAGTTTGACCGACTTTTCCACCATGAATGGCTCACGACTTTCCGTCAAAAACTTGGCCTTGCCACACAGCATGAGGATGATGTTCGTCTTCTCGAGCATTTCTTGAGCACGATGCATCAAGGAGACGCTGATTTTACACAATTCTTCCGCGCGTTAAGTGGGGAAAACCCCGTTTTGCATGATAATTATCACGCTGTGCGTGAAACCCTACACCATCATCACGGCCATATGGACTTATGCCGCACGGAGCTTCTCCATCGGCTGGAGAAAGAAACACGCTCTCCCCAAGAACGCCATGAGGCGATGATTAAAACCAATCCACGGATTATTCCGCGCAACCATCGCGTTGAGCAGGCTATTGCCGCCGCCTATTCTGGCGACATGGCCCCGTTCCATCATCTCCATCAAGCCTTGCGCCATCCGTTTGACGAGGGTGATGATGGGTTCGATCTCCCACCAACAACAGAAGAGCAAGTCACCAACACCTATTGCGGCACCTAAGACAAACAGCCTTCCTCCTGTTCTATACAAGGGGAAGGCGCCGCTCTCCTACGACCAATGCGGCCCGTAGAGGATCACGCCGGCTCCTAAAAGACACAACAACACCCCGAGCCCATCACTGGGCACGGGCCGCGCCCCTTCAACCCACCACCCCCATAAAAAGCTCGTGATGATATACACCCCACCGTAAAGAGCATAAGCGCGTCCAGCATGGTCAGCTTGGCTTAAGGTTAAAAGCCACGCAAACAGAACTAAACAACCCCCACCCGGCACCAGCCATAAAGGCGTATGCCCCAGACGAAGCCATGCCCAAAAGGAAAAACAACCCGCAATTTCCGCACAGGATGCCAAAACGTAGAGCGCTAACGTTTGCATCTCACGTCGCCTTCTTAGAATCCCTTTTGATACGGCTCATCCCAACACCGAGCAGCACCACAACGCCCCCCAAAAGGGTAATCAAATCCGGCCATACGCCTTCAAGAAGAAAGGCCAGGATAAAGGTCACAGGGGGCAAAAAATACAGCATCATGGCGCCACGCGCCGCCCCAAGAGCCCCGATCACAAAGCTCCATACACCATAGCCAATCACAGCGGGAACAAGGCCAAGCTCTGCCACGCACCACCACGCCCGCGCTGGGGCATGGGACAAATGCGCAACACCTTCACGCAACCAAGGCAGAAGAAAGAAAGCACCGATCATTAACACATAGGCTGTCCCCGTTAAACCGCCATAACGCTGGACTAAAGGCCGCTGCAATACGGTATACATCGCCGCACAAAAAGCGGCGATCAGGGCCATTCCAGCACCAGAACCAAAGGTTAACCCCTCTTTTTGTCCGCTAACGATTACCGCCACCCCAGCAAAGCTCGTCAGTGACCCTAGCCAGCCCCATCCCGTCACGCGCTCTTGCGTAAACAAGACAGCCAGAAGCCCCGCCATGATAGGCCCTGTCGCAATCACGAGGCTTGTTGCGCCTGATGATAACGTCGTTTCACCGAGGTTAAAGAAGACATTATAGAGTGTGATCCCAAAAAACCCGCAGGCTAAAAGCCGGGGGGCATCGCGCCAGTGAGGCATAGGAGCGCGCGAGACCAACAGCCACATAGCCGCCAAAAGAGCCGCCAAAGCATAGCGCAATGCCGCCAACGGTAGGGGCGGGAGGTCACGCAGTGCTAAACGGACAACAGGATAAGCGCTGGCCCACGACAGAACCGACACCAACACACAAAGAGGGATAAAACGACGAGAGGAGTGAGACATCTTCTCGCTCTAGCAAGAGCGTATCGGCATTCCTAGAAAAAACACGACCGAACAGAGATTAACGCGTCAATGCATGTGCACGCTCAAGCGCCTTTTCTAACCCCGCACTTGAAAGCGGAAGCTTCATGACATGCCCTGAGAGGGTCATAAAAGACAGAGACGCATGTTGGCTTTTTTCCAGCGCAGAAAACTGCCCCTCGTCCAAATCAAGCGGGACGATACATCCTTCTGGCAAGCATGTTGTAAAAGAGTAAATGTCCCCTACCGGCAAACCATCAGTCACGATCGTAAGGCCGTGGTTGAGATCAAGCCCAAAGGGCAATAAAGCCACACCATGTGTTTGATCTCCTTGCGGGCGAAATTTAATACTGAAAAAACGCTGCTGCGTTTTACTATCATAGGCTTGTTGGGTGACAGAACAATCCGTCTGATTATCCTTCACATGGCACGATAAGCTCCAATCCTGGTACGTCTCATTGAGTGATGTCACACCATCAGGAAGAGATGATGCGGCCTGTGCACCCTCTTGCGGCCCCATCACCATCCATCCAAGAAGTGCAAGAAGGAAAACCTTCTTCATCATGGGTTGTCCCTTCCCTCTGTTTAAAAATGCACCCGAATACTAGCACGACCACCATTATCATAGCCGCGATTTCCATATTGGCCGAAATAGGACAGGCTCACATCAATCATATCGGTCAATTGTGCCTGGACGCCCACATCCGCCACGACGCTATCTTCTGACATGGGTGCGCCATTAATATCCATGTCAGGGCCTCCTGAGACGACCGTTTGATGGACACTCGGTGAGACATCACCGAAAGCACGACGATACGCCACCATTGCATACGGGCTTACGAGCGCATCCCTAATCCAAAATCGCGTTGACGCTCTTACACCTGCTGTCATATAGCCAACGCCTGTATCCATCCCCCGACCATGCAACGCAGCCTGGCCTCCACCTTCTGTAAACTCCCGCGTATGAAGATTAACATATGTCATATCAATAAAAGGCTCGATCCGAGCTTGGTCTGTAATATGGAACCGATAGGCTGCCTCAGCGAAAGCTTGAGCCGTCCCGCCATGTTGATGCGTGTTATTCTTATCGTGAAAGCCCGTATAGTCCACTTGGCGATTTATATTAATCAAGTTCCACGTATAAATCGCCCCCGTCCGCAATGAGAAAGCGCCCCACTGCTTAGACGCATAGGCCCCAATTGAAATATCGTCACTGCGTCCTGATGATGCTCGACTATGAACACCCATCATGGAATGAGCGTATCCAACAAAACCACCCACACGCCACTCATTTTCAAGCGGCTTATCCGCACCAATAATAAAACCGGCGACTGAATGGCTCATACTCGCCGCACCAGCAGCACCATCATTATGACCCATCCCGCCATAAGCCTGCCCCCACCAAACGGCACGATCGGAAACACATTTACCATCTGTCCGGCGCCGCGTTTGCCAATCTGCTGTCGAAATCACTCCACCGCTGCTCGGCCCATCACAATCCGCCGTTGCTAAACGATCCAGCACTGCTTGGCGCGTGTAAAAGCTATTTTGGATGAGTGCCGTGCGCAACGAGGCATGCACCTCTCCTGACAGCGCATTCAGCGCATGCCGGGCCTGCCCAGCATCGGTCATCTGAGCAAAAGCTTGGGCGGCATCAGAGTTCGCCCCTACTTGCTCAAACATATTAGCTGAAGCCCGTTCATTACGGGTCGTCGCAATCGAATTATACTGGACAGAATTACGGTGTAAAATGACGTCTACAGCGTTAGGATTACTTTGACCGGAAGGAATCATATTGCCATTCGCATCGACGACAGTACTAAAATCACTATCGCCTTCATGACCTACCTGCTGATTCAAGAAGAGATAGTTTTTACTCGTTTTAACCTTTGAAAGATCCCCTTCCACACCGTCTGTTGTTTGCAACACGCGATAGCCAACATTGTAACGCAGCGTTTTGTCAGGATTTGTTGAAAGGTTAATAATACTTCCTTCCCCAAAACGCGCTTTCCCAGTGACATAAAGAACATTGCCTTCGTGATAGACATAGCCTTTTTCATGGGTGTCTTCTGATGTCTTATCCGACCCTATATTGGCATTTAAAATACCGCCTGTCTCAATAATCAAATTATCTCGATCGCGCTGCCCCGTGCCTGCAATCGTCAAATTTTGATGCAGATCTCCATCATCTCCACCCGCTGAAATCGTTCCTCGATCATGAACGATAACTGGACCACCAACCGTTCCACTCCCCGACAAGGTTCCCCCAGAACTAATCGTCGTTTGGCCTGTTGCGCTGCTTTGGTTCCCATTAATACGCAAATTCCCACGATTAATGGTTGTCTCACCCGTATAGCTGTTATCAGCGGTCAAAACCGTCATGCCATCGCCTGACTGGACGACAGACCCAGCCCCATCAATCGTTTGCCCAAACGTTGCTGTCCCTACTTGGCTCATTGTCACAGAAGCATCTTTTTGCTGAAGGTAAATCAACTTGGAATTTCCAAAATCCCCCTGCTCTCCTCCACTCCCTGAAGCCAAAAGCACTGAACCCTTCTCAATCGTTATATCCCCATCAAAACTATTATGATGTGTGAAAACGAGATTGCCTTGACTTTGTTTAATAATTCCGCCCGCCCCAGATAACATGCCATTAAGGACGATATTACCGCCATTTGTATCCATATAAGATGTTTTATTTAAGGATATATTTAATCCAGTCGTGAGGTTAGACATAACAGAAGCCGTATCATTATATGCACCACGTTGAAGCGTCCCACCATTAAGGTTGAATTGATACGACTTTTCATTATCCGCCGCATAAATAGCATCTGCAATTACATTACCATGCGTATCACGCGGATCACTAACAGAGACCGTTCCTCCTGTCTGAATATTAAGATATCCGCTTTTTTGTTTTAATTGTTCCTGCACGATTTGATTATCTTTATTAGCCCCAACAAGATCATCTTGGCTCGGCACACCAAAGGCGACGCTATTTTTAACGGCAATTAACCCACTATTTTTATTCGTGTCGTCACCAACTGTTACCGTACCTATTCCTGAACCATTCACGAAAAAATTTGTGGCTGCTAATATTGATTGTGTAGAAGAAGAGTTCCCTACATTATCTTCATTTCCGATGACTTTTATCGTGCCAACCCCACCTAAATAATTGCCAGCCACACTAACTGTAGAATTTACCACACCTCCATTTATAACCGACAAGGAACCATTTCCCGTGCTCGGTGCACGACTTGGGTCATAATGAGGAGAATCATATGTTGAATCCCCATTACCAACGGATAAAATACCAGCATGAAACCACGCATTATCGACTGTTAACATAGATCCGCGCGCGCTTGCAGCCAAACCAACATTAACCGTACTGGTATCGGCCGCCACAACAGCCCCATTGGAAACCGTCATACTACCACGATCAGCTTGCCCAATAATAATGTAATCATTATTGGCGACAAATCCCTTTAAACGCTCCGCATTCAACAAGCGCGTCGCCTCATCCTTACCTGAAGCCGTTGGAACACCCCGAGCATCAACCGTGCCTAAAACTGCCCGTGTCGTTGTATCGACAATACTCCCCGACATAGAGTTATCTTTTGTCGCAACAAAATCTAAGTCGCTCGTATTAGCGCCACTTCCGGTGATATTCAGTGTCCCTTCACGCGTAACAATGTCACCGCTCAATGGCGTATCCGTTAGTCCCGTTGGAAATATAGCCTTACCCCCACTCGTACTGGCACTTTTGCCACTCCCTGTATTGGGGTTAGGATTCATTAAAATGACAGTTCCTGTAATGTCAGCGCCGCTCGCCCCTTTAAATACAAGCGATCCCTCTCCCGTTACGACCTGATCAAACGATGTCTCAGAAGTATTATTGAGCGTTAAATTAGAATTCCCTTTAGATAAATAAATACCGGATTTTTGACTGATAATACCGTCTTTTGTGCCATCACCAAGCTGTACCGTTCCTTGGGAAACTTGCGTTGTGCCGGTATAACTCCCCTGCCCCACAAGCACAGCTTCTTTGACGGGGGCCCAAACATACCCTGCGGCTGATTCCCCAAGGGTAGAAAGGTCATACGTCCCATCCAAAAAAGGGTTGTCTGCTGTGCCTTGTTGTGTCGCCGTATCTGCTGCATGTGCATCACGACTTATGCTGCCTCCCAAAAGGACGCAGCATAGCGCGCAGCTTGCCCCAATATGTGCCCAGCGTAGGCTCATTTCTTCCCACTTTTCTAACAGAGGAAAATCTATATAAGGGTTTTCTAGGATAAGAAAACCCTTACGAAAATAGAGGCCATTTTCCTCTTGGACTGTCATAACTACATGCAAAAACCTTTTTACATGCTCATCCCCCAGAAAAACCAAGAAACCTCTTCGTCAGTCTTTCCACTGCCACCAATGGCGTTGGCTCATACGCGTTGCTTGACCCACGTCCGATTTAAGCTTCTGGTCACCCTGCACAACCGCACGCTCATTATCAATGGAAGCTTGCTGTTGCTGCAAATCTTTCTGCACATAATCTTCTGCATGATTAGCACGTGCCTCCGCCATTTTTAGCTGAAGCTGCCGCTCTTGCAGATCAAGTGCTCGATTAGCATCCCGGTATCTTTGATCATCTTGTTGTTCACGCGCACGTTGAGCAGCTTGTGCTTGCTGAGCCGCAAAAGCCCGCGCGTTCGCCTGAGCGAAAGCTCGTGCCTTTGCTTGGCTCTGTTGAATTTGGCGTTGAGCCGCCCTGCGCGTCGCTTCTTCTTGTGCTTGTTGCAAAGCCACCCGGCGTGCATCTTGGCTATCTTGTAGGCGGCCTAACTGATCAAGCTGAGCTGGGTCAGTCGCTTGTCCCCAAGCAACTGATCCTACACCACTAGCCAGCACAAAAGCCGCAACATTGAGAGATAAAAGACGATGTTTCCTCATGAGACACTCTCCTTTTCTCACCCATAAAACCTTACTTCGTTGGGCATGAAGCATTCGGTTGCACGCGTGTCTCGCCACTACTGGTCGTGACAAGCAATGCTGTGCCAGGGTGATATTCACATGGACGTCCGACTTGCGTCGATAATAACGCCTCACCACCGGCGCGATCCTGGTAAGCAATCGTAACACCTTTAACGATCGTACGACCTTGGTTAATCGCACCACCGGCGAGTGCCCCTGCAGCCCCGCCGCCAGCACCAGCAGCTAAGCCACCGCCCCAACCAGCTCCACCAGCCCCCGATGCTAACCCAGCACCCAAGGCAGCCCCTAGAATTCCACCAACAATTTGTGATGTTTCATGATTTTGGGAGTTATCAACACGCACCCGTGCAGCAGAGACAGAAATCACTGTCACCACACGACCACGCTGAATGGCATTAACCTGCGACTGGTCATAAACATCAGGGCGAGATTCTTCACCTGGGGTCGCGCAAGCACCAAGCGCGAGACAAGACGTTAGGCCAAGGCCCACGAGACGATGTGCTTTTACCATCTGATCCTCCAGATCTATTCCACGTCCTGATATCTCTTCATGGTCTCATATACATAGATATCATTTTTTCTATTGCCATACGCATAATCTATGCTTTTGACAAATTTCGATTCTGTCATGTTACAAAGTAGCCGGACGCTTTCACCTTGCGTCGTGCTCATTGGTACGGCAACAGTACCAATTCTATCTCCTTTTATACAGCGCTCTTATACCCCCTTATGTTTCATTCTGCTGCTCACCTTCCCCACCTCTGGCTGCCTTATAGCCAGATGAAAACAGCCCCCTACCCTGTCGAGGCCACACGAACAGAAGGCAGCACCATCACCTTACGCGACGGTCGCCAACTCATTGATGGCATCGCTTCATGGTGGACGGCCTGCCACGGCTATAATCACCCCCATCTTCGATGCGCCATCACCGAACAAACCCAGCGCATGCCCCATATTATGCTCGGCGGGATGGTTCATGAGCCAGCACTTACCTTAGCTTCCCGACTTAGTACCCTCCTCCCCGGAGACCTTGATCGCGTTTTCTTCACCGATTCCGGCTCCGTCGCGATGGAAGTTGCTTGCAAAATCGCCGTGCAATTTCACCTCAATCGAGGGACACCTAACCGCCATAAGCTCCTCTCTTTCCGTGGCGGCTATCATGGCGACACGCTGGGGATGATGGCCATTTGTGACCCTGAAGAAGGCATGCATTCCCTCTTCGGAGACGCCCTACCCCGCCAAGTCCTCGCTGACCTCCCCACCACTCCGGAACATCTGGCCGAGCTCGAGCAGCTTTTAGAAAAACGCGGGCATGAAATTGCGGCCATGATTACCGAACCTCTTGTGCAGGGCGCTGGAGGAATGGTCTTTCACACCCCTCAAACGCTCCGCCATCTGCGTCGCCTCTGCGACCAGCATGGAATTCTGCTTATTATTGATGAAGTCTTCACAGGCTTTGGCCGCACCGGGCGCCTCTTCGCCTCTGAAGAAGCAGGCATTGTGCCTGATATCGTGGCTCTCTCCAAAGCTCTTACAGGCGGCACCCTCCCCTTAGCGGCCACCATTGCACGCACAAGCGTTTTTGAAGCTTTTCTCTCCGATAATCCTCTCCACGCCCTCATGCATGGCCCAACTTTTATGGCCAACCCGCTCGCCTGTGCTGTCGCCAATGCGTCACTAGATCTCTTTGAGCAGGAACCCCGTTTGGAGCAAGTGCACGCCATTGCCCAGCAGCTTGAGCAGGAGCTGGCCCCCTGTCGCAACCTTCCTGGTGTGCGTGATGTCCGTGTTAAAGGGGCAATTGGCGTTATAGAACTTGATCAACTTGACGATGCCCCCGCTCTCAACCGCGCTTTTCTTGATGAAGCTGTATGGATCCGTCCTTTCCGCAGGATTATCTATCTCACCCCGGCCTTTACGATTACACCTGACGAGCTTTCACGCCTCACAGGGGCTATCTACCGTGTGTTAAAGGCGCGCTCATGAGTCTTCTTGACCAAGCCCTTCACGGTGCCCTCGTCCGGCGTGACCGCAACCACACACGCCGCCACCTTACCGCAGTGTCTCGTCAGGGGCTGCTGAGTGAACGTCGCGGTCGCACGCTGGTTGATGTATCCTCTAACGACACTTTGGGATTGAGCGACCATCCCTTACTTTGTCAGCGCGCTGCCCAATGGGCAGAGACATACGGCACAGGAGCACGCGCCTCTCGCTTGGTCACCGGCACGCTGGATCTCCATCTCCAACTTGAAGACACGATCGCTGCCTTTAAACAGTCCGAAGCCGCACTGCTTTTTGCCACAGGTTGGCAGGCAAATGCCTCCATTCTCCCGGCCCTCTGCGCCCTCTCCAAGCAAGAAACAGGCCATCCAGCCCGCGTTTTTATGGACAAGCTCAACCATGCCAGCCTCCACCAAGGCTGTTTAAGCGCAGGAATACGACAAATCCGCTTCCGTCATAATGATCTCGCTCATCTTGAAGAGCAGCTCAACCGCCATAACGACAAAGAAGGCCTAGCCTTTATCATCACAGAAAGCGTTTTCTCGATGGATGGTGACCGTGCCGATCTTGCCGGGCTCCGACAACTGGCTGATCGCTTTAACGCGTTTCTTTATGTGGACGAGGCCCATGCCACCGGTGTGTTTGGCTCTCATGGACAAGGGCTTTCAACAGGATTTGCCGACATCACACTCAGTACCGCAAGCAAAGCCCTTGGCGGGATGGGCGCTTTTGTAACCGGCAGCCGCGCTTTATGTGACTATCTGCTCAACCATGCCTCTGGCTTTATCTATAGCACCGCTCTTCCTCCAGCCGTGCTTGGCGCCTTAGACGCCGCGTTAGAGGTCGTCCCTACCCTTGATGATGCACGCGCCTCTCTCCTGAACAAAGCCGAGAAATTCCGCACCACCATGCAAAAGGCAGGCTGGTGCACCGGAGCTTCCAGCACGCATATCGTGCCACTTTTGGTCGGAGAAAGTCACGATGCTCTAGCCCTTGCTCAGACATTAGAAAACGAGGGCTTCCTCGCGATGGCTATCCGCCCCCCCACAGTCCCCCCTCATACAGCCCGGCTTCGCCTCTCTTTCGACACACGCTTAACGGACGATGCTTTAGACCGCCTTACTGTTCTCCTCACCCGCCATGTCCCTAAGACGAGGCCTGCATGTCCATAACCCTGTACTGTCATCATGGTTGGAGCTATGACCAAACCTTCTGGGCTCCGCTATTGGCCCAACTCCCTCATGTCACACCGCTACTCATCGATGAGGGCTATTACGGGGTTCCTTCTTTCCCACCTCCTCCATCAACGCCCTATTGGGCTGTGGGACATTCGGCCGGTGTCATGGCCCTTTTGGGCCAAGAACTCCCACAATGTCTCGGCCTTATCGCCATAAATGGGTTTGCTCAATTTCACGAAAGCGACGACTTCCCTCACGGCATCCCTCCTCGTATGATCGCCCGCATGCAGCGCCGCCTAACCACCCAGCCTAACGATGTGCTGCATCGCTTCCGCCAGTCATGCGGTGATCACAGTCCCCTTCCTAACGCCCCCCTCCAAAGTGACCGTCTTCACGCGGGGTTAGAGCGCCTATGTCACGACAATCATCGCCCCTTCCTTGACCGCTGGAACGGGCGTCTTTACAGCCTTGCGGGCGCTGACGACCCTCTCTCACCCGCCCGCGCCGGACTACCTGCTCCTGCACAGGCTACCACCCGCCAAGGTGGGCATCTCCTCCCTCTCACAGACCCTGCTTTTTGTGCTTCTTTTATTCAGACAATCATCAATAACCCATGAAATCTGACCGCAAGACCGCCATTGCTGCCCAATTTGATGCTGCTGATCATTATGACCAAGCGGCTCGCGTCCAAAAACGCTGCGCTACTCAGCTTGCTCAGCACATCGCCACAGCCACAGTCCAACACCCCCCGCGTCGTATTTTAGAGCTCGGATGCGGAACGGGCTTTCTCAGCGCACAGCTTCTCACACTTTTCCCCCAAGCAACGCTCTGCGCAACCGACCTTGCACCTGCCATGCTCCAACGCACGCGCGCTCGGCTAGGGGACGATAAACGTGTTTCCTATCGTCTTATGGATGGCGAACATCCTGAGACCGATTGGGCAGAACCGGCTCATCCGCCCTTTGATCTCATCACGTCCAGCCTCTGTTGGCAGTGGTTTACCGACCGCCCCAAAGCCCTCCAGAGGCTTTGCGCTCTCCTCGCACCTGGTGGGAAACTCATGGTCAGCACCCTTCTTGAGCATAGCTTGCAAGAATGGCGTGAGAGCTGCCATGCTACCCAGACTGCTTGCGGCGTGCCCATCTATCCATCCCTCGCACAACTTGAGCGTGAATGGCCAGACGGTGGAACAGGCCATTGGACAGACAGTATCTTAACGGACTCTGTGCCTTCTGCACGGATCTTCCTTCGTGAATTACGACAGATTGGGGCCTCTCTTCCGCAAGAAGGCCATACAACGTTACAAAGCCAGTCCCTACGGCGGGCTATACGGTGGTTCGATGACCATCACCGCACAGTGCGCTACCATATTGGGTACGGCCTCTTTGAAAAAGCTTCTTTATGACGTCTCTCTTCTCTCCACCGGCGCTCCCCACCACACCGCCACGCGGTGTGTTTGTCACCGGGACAGATACAGGCATTGGGAAAACGTTAGCCAGCGCCCTCCTGACACACGCCTGGGGAGCAACCTATTGGAAACCACTGCAAACAGGTCTCGCTGAAGAAGCTGGCGATACCGCAACGGTTCGTCACTTGGCGTCCCTCCCTCCTCAACGCATCATCCCTCCCGCTTACGCGCTGCAAGCCCCACTCGCCCCTGAAGCTGCCGCTCGTCAAGAAGGGATCACACTCGCACCGGAGACACTCACGCTCCCCAATATAGAAGCCCCCCTCGTTGTCGAAGGGGCCGGCGGACTCATGGTGCCCATCACATCCTCGATGATGATGATTGATCTCATCGCCCAGCTTGGCTTGCCCGTTGTGCTCGTCACACGCAGTGGGCTAGGCACTCTTAACCATAGTCTCCTCAGCCTAGAAGCCCTCTATCGCCGCTCTATTCCTGTGCTCGGCTTTATCAGTAACGGGCCTGAAAATAAGGACAATCAGCAGAGCCTTGAGCGATTAGGGCAGACACGGTGCCTCTTTCATATCAACCCTCTGCCAACACTCAGCCCTGCTCACGTGCAGCATACCGCGCAACGTCTTCCATCATTTACAGGCAGCCTTACATGATGGTGACATCGTTGTTTGATACATGTTGTCACTAAATCGCCATCCCACTCGTGTTTCATCGGGTGACGTTTTATGATGCATGGTACCTTTCTACGCAGGATATTATACGAGTCTATGCCTATTTATCGCCGTGACTTTGTCAAAGCTAGCTTGCACGCTGGCGCCGGGTTGTCTCTCCTCCCATTTATGGGCACCTCCAGCCGTGCTCAAAGTACAGCAGCCCCTGTTACGCATAGTTTTGATAATAATACTGTCCGCGATCTCGCCAAGGCTCTGGCCGAACACCCCTATCAAGCACCCTCACACGCCCTTCCTGATGCACTGGCGCACATGAACTTCGACCAGTTTATGTCGATCGCTTACAATCCAGATAAAGCTCTTTGGCATGGGGATAATCTCGCTTTTGACGTCGAATTCTTCCCCCGTGGCTATCTCTACCGTCCACGTATTGAAATGTTTGAAGTCATTGATGGACAAGCCAACTCCATCACTTATGACCCCGACCTCTTCACCTACCGCGATGGTTCTCTCCGTATTACGGAAGACGTTGGCTTCTCAGGCCTGCGTCTGCGCTACGCGCTCAACACACCCGGTGTGATGGAAGAGTGCGCGGTTTTCCTCGGGGCTTCCTATTTCCGTGCTTTAGCAAAAGGGCAGAATTACGGTCTTTCAGCACGGGGGTTCGCGCAAGATACCGGTACGTTAAAGGGAGAAGAATTTCCGCTCTTCCGCTCATTCTGGTTAGAAAAACCAGCACCGGGGAATAATTTTGTCGTCATCCACGCCTTAATGGACAGCCCCTCTCTTACAGGAGCCTTCCGCTTTACCATCCGCCCTGGTGACACGACACTTTTTGATGTGGAATCCTCTTTCTTTCCCCGTCGAGACATCGACGGCAGCGGCATCGCCCCCCTAACGGGAATGTATTATTTTGATGCCAATGACCGCCAGCATATCAATGATTGGCGCCCTGCCGCTCATGATAGTGAAGCTCTGCAAATTTGGACAGGATCAGGCCAGCAACTCTATCGCCCCTTAACGAACCCAACGGATCTGCAATTCTCTGCATTTAGCGATGCTGGCCCTTACGGTTACGGCCTGATGCAGCGCAAGCATGATTTCCGTGATTATGAAGACCTCGCCCTTCATTATGAAAAACGCCCTTCCCTCTGGATCGAACCTGTCGGGAATTGGGGTGAAGGGTCTGTTGACTTAGTCGAGATTCCCACACCAAGTGAAGTCAACGATAATATCGTGTCCTTCTGGCGGCCTAAACACCCTCTTAAAGCAGGGCAGGCTTATCACTTTACCTATCGTATGTATTGGGGCTGGGACACGCCGTGGCCAACGCGCTTGGCCCGCGTGACAGCGACGCGCGTCGGTGGAGTTGTTGACCACCCAGAAGCCCGGCTTTTTGTCCTCGATTTTATTGGAGAACCCTTTCATTCCCTCCCCAAAGATACGGCCTTCCATTTAACACCAACAACCTCGACTGGTACCATTCGTAACGTAACACTCATGCCTAATCCTGAAACACAAGGACTCCGCGCGTTCTTTGAGCTCGTCCCCGGCACGGCCAAGCTCTGCGAATTGCAGGCTCAATTAACCACAGACCAAGGCCCCATTTCTGAAAACTGGCTCTATCGTTGGACCCCATGAGCAACGCGACGCTTCCACCCTTAATGCCTCCCCGTGCACCGCTAGCGATGCCGGTACAAGACATTCACCGCGCCCCCGACCGGCATGGGCGGGGCTTTTGGCGCCTTGCCACAACACCTACAAACCTCTGGGCACGACGCGTCTTCGTCTTTGGCGGGGCATTATTGCTCACCGCCTATAGTGTTGAAAAGATCAACAAAGTATTTAACTCCCTTGGTCTTTCGACCTTGGGGGTCATTATGTTGATCCTCTTCACGATTCTAAGCTTTTGGATCTCGCTTTCTTTTGTCTCCTCCCTTGGTGGGTTCGTTTCTTTACTACGAGGTAAGGGCTTAGGATTAGGCATCAAGCGTTCCGGGCCACTGCCGACGCTTCATGACCGCACGGCTCTGCTGTTACCCACCTACAACGAACCCCCTGAGCGTCTCATAGCCAATCTCCGTGCCATGCTGCACAGCCTGCATGACACTGGGCAAGCCAACGCTTTTGACGTCTTTATCCTTTCTGATACGACCAACCCTGATATTTGGGTGCAAGAAGAACAAGCTTTCCTGACGCTGAGCAAGAACCCTCTGGCAAAAGGGCGTGTCTTTTACCGCCGCCGCGCTCATAATATTGACCGTAAAGCGGGCAATCTCGGTGAGTGGGTGCGCGATTATGGAGCAGCCTACCCTCATATGCTCACCTTAGACGCGGATAGCCTCATGGATGGCGACGTGATGGTACGTATGGCCGCCGCTATGGAACAGCACCCCCATGTTGGGCTGATCCAAAGCCTCCCTGCTATTGTTGACGGACACACGCTCTTTGCGCGAATGCAGCAATTTGCAGGCCGCATTTACGGGCCACTTATTGCTCACGGAATCGCATGGTGGCATGGCTCAGAAGGTAATTATTGGGGCCATAATGCCATCATCCGCACGCAAGCTTTTGCCGAGCAAGCAGGTCTTCCGCACCTTCCCGGTAAGCCTCCTTTTGGGGGGCACATTCTCAGCCATGATTTTATCGAAGCCGCCCTAATGCGCCGCGGGGGGTGGGCAATCCATATGGTGCCCGGCCTTCATGGGTCGTATGAAGAAAGCCCTCCTTCTTTAACGGACATCGCCATTCGCGATCGCCGCTGGTGCCAAGGGAACCTGCAACATGCACGTCTTCTCGGGACAAAGGGGCTTCATTGGATTAGCCGCTCTCATATGCTGGTCGGCATGGGGGCCTATGTTATGTCCCCTTTATGGTTGCTCTTTCTCCTCTGCGGGATTTTGATTTCCCTTCAAGCGCATTTTTATCATCCTGAATATTTCGGCACCCAACGCACACTCTACCCGCATTGGCCGCATGTGGATCCTATTCAGGCCAGAACTGTTTTCTTTGGCACCATGTTCATCTTGCTGGCACCAAAGCTTCTTGCCTTTATCGCGAGCTGCGCTTCTCCAACCGAACGACGTAAATGCGGGGGTGTTTTGGCTTTAGGGTGCTCTGTGCTGTTAGAAACTCTCTTGGGGGCGCTCATTGCTCCTATTGCAATGCTCATCCAAACCTCAGCCATCCTCTCGATTCTTTTAGGACGGGACTCCGGCTGGAGCGCTCAAAACCGTCTTGATGGCCGTGTTCCTCTGGCCGATATTTCCCGGCGTTACGGCATTTACACCATCTTAGGCCTGCTTCTCAGCGCCGCGGCATGGTCTGTCTCCACAGCGCTCTTTCTATGGATGATCCCGGTGTTGATTGGCCTTGTGCTCGCGATCCCGCTCGTCGCCCTCACAAGCAGCCGCGCTGTTGGGGAAACAGCTCGTCATACTGGGTTGCTTCTCATTCCTGAGGAAAGTGCACCGCCACCCATTTTGAACTACGCACATGATGAGCAATCGCGCATTCCAACGACACAAAAAGTGACAGATGCCTTCCATTTGCTCAGGAGCTCTACTGAACTCAGTGCCTTGCACCGCGCTGCTTTGCCCCCCTCACGCAAAGCAGGAGACCCTATCAATATTCCGCAACTCACTGGACTCATTAAACTGCGCGAAAGCCCTTCCCTTGAGGCCGCTTTAGCGCGCTTAAACCCTAAGGAAAAAGCTGCTCTTCTTACCTGCGATGAAGGACTTTCTCGCCTCTTACGCTTGCCTGAAACATAAAGAACCCATCCTTACCTTGAAAAGCCATGTGCTTTTTCCCACCTCCTTGTAGATGGGGAGCAGAAGAAACCTCGTTTATAGTTCCATATTTATAGAACTATGATAGCCTAGCTCCCCATAGATAACCAGTAATGAGGGTTCATTCATGACAACCACAGCATATGCAGCGACCTCTCGCGGAGCCCCTCTCCAGCCATTCACGTTTGAACATCGTGAATTGCGCAATAATGACGTCGCTATGGAAGTGCTTTATTGCGGGGTCTGTCATAGCGACATTCATATGGTGAATAATGACTGGGGAAACTCTTCTTACCCAATTGTTCCTGGCCATGAAATCATTGGTCGTGTCACCGCTGTTGGGCCCGACGTTAAAAAATACGCCGTTGGCGATACCGTCGCGGTCGGTTGTATGGTCGATTCCTGTCAGGAATGTGAACCCTGCAAACAAGATGACGAGCAATATTGCCGCGAAGGATTTACACCAACCTATAGCGGGGTTGACCGCGTTGATGGAAAACTCACTCACGGGGGTTATGCGAAACAAGTCATCGCTCGTGAAGAGTTCGTTCTACGCGTTCCAAAAGGGCTAGACCTCTCACGCGCAGCACCGCTGCTCTGCGCTGGCATTACCACCTACTCTCCTTTGCGTCACTGGAATGTAGGCCCTGGTAAACGCGTCGGCGTTATCGGGCTTGGTGGGCTAGGCCATATGGCCGTTAAGCTTGCCGTCGGTATGGGCGCTGAGGTGACGGTTATCAGCCGCTCTGAGAACAAAAAAGCTGATGCATTAGCTCTTGGTGCCCATAAGGTTCTTATTTCCACCGATGAACAAGCGATGGAACAAGCAGCTAATAGCTTCGACGTCATTATCGACACCGTTCCATCACAACATGACCTTGGCCCCTACACACCACTACTGGATCTAAATGGTGCTTTGGTTCTGGTTGGACAGATCGGTTCCCTTGGTGATGTCTCCAGCGTTCCGCTTGTTATGGGACGTCGTCAGGTTGCTGGCTCGCTCATTGGTGGGATTGCTGAGACACAAGAACTTCTTGATCTCTGCGGTGAGAAGAACATTCTGCCAGACTGCGAAATTATCTCTATCAACGATATTAACGACGCGTATAAGCGCCTCGAACGTGGCGATGTTCACTACCGTTTTGTCATTGATATGGCTTCTCTCCCAGCAGAATAATTAAGAATTTATGAAGGTATTCCTCGCAGAAACTCTCCGTGGAATGCCTTCTTTTTGAAAGGTTTTTACCATGTCTGTAAATGTATTATACCGCACAACAGCCCGCGCTTCAGGTGGGCGTGATGGCCATGCTGAAACGCTGGATGGTCAGTTTAAAGTTGACCTTGGCACCCCAAAAGAACTTGGTGGGAATGGTCAGGGTAACAACCCTGAGCAACTTTTTGCTGCAGGCTATTCCGCCTGTTTCTTAGGAGCTATGAAGTTTGCCGCATCTCAAGACAAAACCATTACCCTTCCTGATGAAACACATGTCACAGCAACTGTTGGCATTGGCGCCCGCACAGACGGCGGTTTTGGCATCACAGTCGACCTCGAAGTCTCCTTGCCAGGAATGGATCGCTCTGTTGCCGAAGAGCTCGTGAAGAAGACAGAACATATCTGCCCTTACGCCCATGCGACAAAGGGGAATATCGCGACAACAATTAAGATTGAAAACTAAATTCCCTATACTCCCTACTTTGAGGAAGCCGGCCTATTTAGGTCGGCTTTTTTTATATAAGTTCATTCTTTTATGAGAACCAAAAAAGAACCGCTTTTGTTCTTTTTTGTTACGATACTTTTATACAATCATCCTTTATAAGAAACCTCTTACAACAACTATGACGAGACTCACATTATGCAAAACGCTGCTCAACGAGACGGGCTATTACTCGTTGCCCGTATCCTTCTGTCTTCTCTCTTTCTCATCATGGGATGGATGAAGCTCACTAGTTTTGATGTTACAGTCGGCTATATGCACAGCCTCCACACACCACTGCCTACTTTAGCAGCAATCATTGCCATTATCGTAGAACTTGGAGGTGGACTAGCCATTCTATTGGGAATTTTTGTTACACCTATTGCCCTACTTTTAGCCGTATATACAATCATCA
This sequence comes from Saccharibacter sp. EH611, assembly GCF_009834765.1. Classification (GTDB taxonomy): domain Bacteria; phylum Pseudomonadota; class Alphaproteobacteria; order Acetobacterales; family Acetobacteraceae; genus Saccharibacter. The sequence goes on from NZ_WVHP01000024.1 coordinate 92,494, forward strand.
CAGCTCTTATTGGCCATCAATTTTGGACCATGAGCGGCATGATGCGTTATGATATGCTTATCCACTTCTACAAAAATTTCAGCCTAGCAGGTGGGCTTATTGCTATTTCTTTAGCGGGATCAGGTCGTTACGCTCTTCTCAAGAAAAAAGCTTCTTAAGTTCTAGAAGCTACGTCGACTATAATACCTATAAATATTCATCGGAAAGGGTTGTAACATCTCTCTAAACAGGTGTTACAACCTCTAAAAAAGCCGAATGATGACTTTATCGTAACGCAGATACCCAAATCAGGATCGTGTTTCTTAAGCCAAGTAAAAAATTCTCTCTTCAGATAGCAACTGCTCAATCAGTGCCACCCAACTAAATATGAAAGGTATAAACAACGTCTATACTGTTTGAAGAAAAATTTACGGGAATAATAATTTTTACATCTCTGTGCCGATATGACTTCAAAAAGACGATGCGGTTTTTCATATCGAGTTGCGACAGCTCGTCGTTTCTTGGACTTTGCCCACAGGTTTTCAATCAGACGGTGGTGCCTGTAGTCCCATTTTGAACAGCTACCGTCAGACACTTTTCGTTATGTTGGGATAACAAGATGCACTCCACGGAACTTCTGGGAGGCATGGGCTGTTCCATAGGTCTTTGTATAACAAAGACGCGCGACACAGGAAGCATTTGTCCTTTGAGAAGTACATCATATTCGATTTTTATGGGGTATTGGATGCGGGGGTAGGATTTGAACCTACGACCTTCAGGTTATGAGCCTGACGAGCTACCGGGCTGCTCCACCCCGCGTTAGTGGGTGGTATTGTAAGGGTAAGCGAGGGGACCTGGCGGCGACCGACTTTTCCACTCATCGAGGAGCAGTATCATAGGCGCTGGGGGTTTTGACGGCCGAGTTCGGGATGGGATCGGGTTTGGAGCCCCCGCCATAGCCACCAGGTCTTCCCGCTCACCCTGTAAGGTGATGGGAGTGTTGGTTGGTGTTTTTTGAAGAGAGTGTGACTGACTACTGTGCATGTGTTTTTGATGTGTGAGAGATATGGGCGATTAGGATCAGTTAGCTTCATACGTTGCCGCACTTCCACACCTGACCTATCAACGTCCTGGTCTTGGACGGCCCTGTGAGACCTTGTTTTAAGGCTGGTTTCCCGCTTAGATGCTTTCAGCGGTTATCCATTCCGAACTTAGCTACCCGGCTGTGCCACTGGCGTGACAACCGGTGCACCAGAGGTTCGTTCATCCCGGTCCTCTCGTACTAGGGACAAATCCTCTCAAGTCTCTTACACCCACGGCAGATAGGGACCGAACTGTCTCACGACGTTCTAAACCCAGCTCACGTACCACTTTAATCGGCGAACAGCCGAACCCTTGGGACCTGCTCCAGCCCCAGGATGTGATGAGCCGACATCGAGGTGCCAAACCTCCCCGTCGATGTGAACTCTTGGGGGAGATCAGCCTGTTATCCCTAGAGTACCTTTTATCCGTTGAGCGATGGCCCTTCCACGAGGGACCACCGGATCACTATGGCCGACTTTCGTCTCTGCTCGAGCTGTCACTCTCGCAGTCAGGCAGGCTTATGCCATTGCACTCAACAGTCGGTTTCCGACCGACTTGAGCCTACCATCGCGCGCCTCCGTTATCCTTTGGGAGGCGACCGCCCCAGTCAAACTGCCTACCATGCAGGGTCCCGGACCAGGCTTACTGGTCTCGGTTAGATATCAGAAGAGTTGGGGGTGGTATTTCAAGGATGACTCCACCAAGACTGGCGCCTTGGGTTCAA
>NZ_WVHP01000025.1 GCF_009834765.1 Saccharibacter sp. EH611
AGACTTTGAACCCAAGGCGCCAGTCTTGGTGGAGTCATCCTTGAAATACCACCCCCAACTCTTCTGATATCTAACCGAGACCAGTAAGCCTGGTCCGGGACCCTGCATGGTAGGCAGTTTGACTGGGGCGGTCGCCTCCCAAAGGATAACGGAGGCGCGCGATGGTAGGCTCAAGTCGGTCGGAAACCGACTGTTGAGTGCAATGGCATAAGCCTGCCTGACTGCGAGAGTGACAGCTCGAGCAGAGACGAAAGTCGGCCATAGTGATCCGGTGGTCCCTCGTGGAAGGGCCATCGCTCAACGGATAAAAGGTACTCTAGGGATAACAGGCTGATCTCCCCCAAGAGTTCACATCGACGGGGAGGTTTGGCACCTCGATGTCGGCTCATCACATCCTGGGGCTGGAGCAGGTCCCAAGGGTTCGGCTGTTCGCCGATTAAAGTGGTACGTGAGCTGGGTTTAGAACGTCGTGAGACAGTTCGGTCCCTATCTGCCGTGGGTGTAAGAGACTTGAGAGGATTTGTCCCTAGTACGAGAGGACCGGGATGAACGAACCTCTGGTGCACCGGTTGTCACGCCAGTGGCACAGCCGGGTAGCTAAGTTCGGAATGGATAACCGCTGAAAGCATCTAAGCGGGAAACCAGCCTTAAAACAAGGTCTCACAGGGCCGTCCAAGACCAGGACGTTGATAGGTCAGGTGTGGAAGTGCGGCAACGTATGAAGCTAACTGATCCTAATCGCCCATATCTCTCACACATCAAAACACATGCACAGTAGTCAGTCACACTCTCTTCAAAAAACACCAACCAACACTCCCATCACCTTACAGGGTGAGCGGGAAGACCTGGTGGCTATGGCGGGGGCTCCAAACCCGATCCCATCCCGAACTCGGCCGTCAAAACCCCCAGCGCCTATGATACTGCTCCTCGATGAGTGGAAAAGTCGGTCGCCGCCAGGTCCCCTCGCTTACCCTTATTTCAACCCCTCTTCGGAGGGGTTTTTTTATTATATGAATTTTTTACCTTTTGATTTAAATCAACGTATTCTCTCTTATCAGCGTTACCGTAGGGCCATCTTAATATGATGATGGAGATGACCAATGGGACGCGTTTCAGGTAAAATTGCTCTTGTCACTGGTGGCGCCATGGGGATTGGTAAAGCGACAGCCGTGCGCTTGGCCAAAGAAGGGGCCAAGGTCATTTTAGGTGATCTTAATGCAGAAGCAGGGCAGGCAACGGTTAAGGAAATTGAAGAGGCTGGCGGTAAGGCTTGCTTTCTACCATTGAATGTCGCCAAAGAAGAAGACTGGAAAAAAGTCATGGCTGCGATTAAGCAGCATGATGGCCGTCTTGATATCGCTGTCAACAATGCTGGTATTGCGTATGAGGGAACGGTCGAAACGACTTCTCTCGAAGATTGGCGTCGTGTTGAGTCGATCAATCTTGATGGTGTCTTTTTGGGAACAAAATATGCCATTGAATTGATGAAAGAGAACGGCAAGGAGGGCGGTTCCATCATCAATATGTGTTCCAGCTCTGGTCTTGTTGGTATCCCTAACCTGACCGCTTATGGGGCAACAAAGGGCGGCGTGAAAATGTTTACGAAGTCTGCTGCGCTGCATTGTGCGCGTTCAGGCTATAATATTCGTGTGAATAATGTGTGCCCTGGCTACATTTGGACACCATTGGTGGAAGAACTTACTCGCACGGATAAAGAGGCGTATGATCGTCTCGTAGCGGTTCATCCGTTGGGGCATTTGGGTGATACGGATGATATTGCTTATGGCATTCTCTATCTTGCTTCCCATGAATCCAAGTTTGTAACAGCTTCTGAACTTGTTATTGATGGTGGCTATACAGCGGAATAATACGCCTCTATTATTCCTGAGATAGTGTGTTAAGGGCTCTTTTTGGAAAATAAGAGAGCCCTTAATCTATGTCTTTCATATTTTGAATACGAAATAATAATGCAGATTTTTTCATCTTCTCTATTGTGGCTGAGCGTTACTCTTAGTGGTTTTGTTGTCGGAGGCCTTTTATCAGGGCACATGATCCATTGTGCTCAGGCGGAATCTATAGTGGTGCCTCAAAAAGCTTTCCTCAACACAGGGGGTGATGACGGAGAGTGAGAAAGAAGATTTAGAAAAGGTGACGCTGCACTCTTCACCGGAAGAAAAATTTCGCATAGGCGCTCACTATTATCGGCATCCCCAGCAGGCGCATGATTTAGATCGTGCGATTTTTTTAATCACGCAATTGGCTGATGCGGGTTTTGTCGGTGGGCAAGCTTTACGCTGGCTCCATAAAGCGTGTGATGGACAGTATTTGGAGGCTTGTAAGGAAATTCCCGATATTGAAGCGGGGCTTGCGTCTTACTAAGAACGACTTTTTTTAAGCTTATAGCCGTGTCGCTAGTGGTAGTCTTGCATTGCGTTATGGAACGTACCTGATGAAGACGTCTCTCTAGGGGAAGTACAAACTGGTTCGTCATTATAGAGCAGAGAAAGCGCTCTTATATCTGATCAGTCTGTTGTTCGGCACACAGATGACGATCGTCGAGAGGTCGGAGTGTCTTGTTTGATACTGATGCGTTAGATGGCGTGTGCACTGTCACATGATCCCCCGCCCAGTCTTTCTACGAGAACAGGCGGGGGTATTGGTCTTACAACCCAGAGAAAAGTGGGGTGGAGAGATAACGCTCGGCAAAAGAAGGAGCGATGGCGACGATGATTTTATCATGATAGCGTTCTTCGCGTGCGAGGGTCATAGCTGCGAAGAGCGAGGCACCGGAGGAGATCCCAATGGGAAGCCCTTCTGTGCGGGCACAGAGGCGTGATGTCGCAAGAGCATCATGTTCTGCCACAGGGATCACGCGGTCAATGGCGGTCAGGTCGAGTGTTTCGGGCTTAAAGCCCGCGCCAATCCCCTGGATGCCATGGGGCCCGGGTTCGTCACCATTGAGAATGGCACTTTCCATCGGTTCAAGACCGATGACCTCAAGCCCCTTTTTGCGCTTTTTGAGGGCTTGCGCGATGCCGGAGGCCGTTCCACCCGTTCCGAGGCCGGCAATGACGACATCAACGGCGCCGTCTGTATCTTGCCAGATTTCTTCAGCCGTCGTGGTAGCATGAATATGGGGGTTAGCCGGGTTTTGGAATTGGCTAGGCATCCATGCATTGTCTGTTTTGCGCACAATCTCTTCTGCTTCTTCAATCGCGCCTCGCATGCCCTTAGCGGCTGGGGTGAGCTTGAGGGTGGCACCAAGCAGCGTCATCATTTTGCGACGTTCGATGGAGGCACTTTCAGGCATAGTGACGATGAGCTTATAGCCCATGGAGGCTGCGGCAAAAGCAAGGGCAATGCCGGTATTCCCCGATGTTGGTTCCACAAGAGTGGAGTGATGTGGGCTAATGATCCCTCGCTCTTGAGCATCACGAAGCATCGCGACGCCGATTCTGTCTTTTACGGAGCCGAGGGGATTGAAAAATTCGAGCTTTAGTAGGATATGGGCGTGCAGATTTTCACGTTCGGTTAAATGTGGGAGGCCGACAAGTGGCGTACCACCAACCGTCTCAACGAACGAGGGGTACACGCGCCCGCGTGGTTGTGCGAAAGGAGTATCGGAGAGTGGAAAAGGACTCTGCGAAGGGGAGGAAGAGCGATGTGTCATGTGGTTTCTCCTACCAAAGAGGAACATTTTCTGCACAGTCTACTAAACTATTTCACTTTTGACGATGAAATATCGTATAAATAGAGAGATCTTTCTGAGCAGATGAGTTTAACCATGTATCTTAAGAGTGACCGTATTCTGACTGCCTTGTCAATTATGCTAGACGTGGCCTTCTATGCTGGGCGGTCAGGTGTGGTAAGTGGGGCTGATATTGCCAAGCGGAGTGGGTTGCTGCGCCGTGGTATTGAGCCCGTGCTTCAGGCTCTTTCACGGGCTAATTTGTTGGATAGTGTGCGTGGGCCTAAAGGTGGGTACCGTTTGGCGCGCTCCCCTCGTGTGATCGTGCTGCGTGATATTGCGCGTGCCGTTGGGGTTGAGGAAACCTTGAGAGGCGGCAAAGGAGTCGAAAATCCACTTTTTGAAAAGGTTATCGCGCCGTTCTGGGGGATGTTGAACACAAAGGTGGATGCGCATCTTGGCGAGATGACGTTGAGTGATTTGCTCTTACAGGCCGAAAAATCTGGCTTAGAGCGCCCTCATCAAGCGCCTCTTTCGTTTACTATTTAAGAGTGATTATCATCATCACACGATGAACAATGGTATTTTTTAAAAATACCGTCATAAAATGTTGATTTTTGCGCGTAATAGCGCATTCTCTTCTTTGTGATGATGACAAACGCTTCTTATCTTCCCATCGCCTTGCGGTTAGATCAGTGTCAGGTTCTGCTGATCGGTGGGGGGGCTATTGCAACCAATAAGCTCCGCCTTCTTCTCGGTCGTGGTGCGCATATTCATGTCTGGGCGTCTCGTATTACGTCGGAGATTCGCCGGTCGGTTGATCAGGGGATCGTGCAATGGCGGGACGACCCCATTGAGGACGGGGCTTTGCGGGCGCTTTTGCCGCAGATGGCGCTGGGTTTTGCCGCCACGGATGATGACGCTCTGAATAAACGTGTCGCTGAATATGCACATCAGCAACGTGTCCCGGTTTGCGCGGTGGATGACCAAGCCGTATCGAGTTTTATCACTCCTGCTTTTGTGGATCGTACACCTGTGCAAGTTGCGATCACGACGGAAGGAGCGTCGCCTGTGTTAGCGCGACGCCTACGACAAAAGTTGGAGGAGCTTCTCCCCTCAAGCTTAGGAGAGGCGGCGCGCTTTATGCAGGCGCAGCGGGGTTGGATAAAAGAAGCATTACCGGAGGTGGATGAGCGTCGTCGCGTCTGGGAAGCGTTCCTAGATGGCGTGGGGTATGAAGCCGCGTTAGCAGGAGAGCATGAGCGGGCGCGTGAAAGCTTGCAGGCGCTTGTAGAAGGGCGGGAGCGTCAAGGCGAGGTGTGGCTTGTGGGAGCTGGGCCGGGCCATCCTGACCTGCTGACCTTAGCGGCGTTGCGCTTGATGCAGAATGCCGATAGCGTGCTGTATGACAATCTCGTATCGGATCGTATCCTAGACCGTGTGCGGCGGGATGCCGAGCGTGTCTATGTTGGGAAGAAAGCGAGTCATCATACGCTGCCACAGCGCGATATTGAGGCGGAATTATTACGGCGCGCGCAGCGTGGGGAGCGGGTTTTGCGCCTTAAAGGCGGTGATCCCTTTATTTTTGGCCGCGGTGGGGAGGAGATGGAAGCGCTCCTTGCCCATAATATCCCTGTGCGTGTGATCCCTGGTGTGACAGCGGCGAGCGGTTGTGGTGCTGCGGCTGGGATACCGCTGACTCATCGCGATTGTGCTCAAAGTTGCGTGTTTGTGACGGGTCATGCGCGTGCTGATGGGGTGTTGAATCTGCATTGGCCGAGCTTAGCGCAACCGGGACAAACGGTTGTTGTCTATATGGGGTTGGGACAGATTGGTGTTCTGTGCCGGCAACTTATGGCGCATGGCCTACCGGATAGCTGGCCGATGGCGGTGGTGTATCGTGGAACTTGCACTGGCCAACATGTTGTGACGGGCACACTAAGGACTATGCCCCAACGGGTGCAAGAAGAAGGGCTCAGTAGTCCGGTATTGATGATTATAGGGGAGGTGGTGCATCATCGTGGTGTAGGCGCGTTCCCAGCGTTTAACGCTTTTGCGTCGAAGGAGGAGGCTTGATGAAGCGCTTGTCACATCTCAGTCCCGATGAGTGTGTCTTATTGACGGCGGCTCGTTTGCTGGACGGACGAATTGTCTGGCGCGGTCAAGATGGGCGATGGTTTGATCGTGTTGCTCAGGCTACGTGCTTAACGGCAGAAGAAAGCGCGGCTGCGTTAGAAGAGGCGACCGCTCAGGCGGCTCGTCAGGGGGTTATGGGTGTGTATCCCGTTGTGGCCCGTAAAGGGGCGCCGCCTCAGCCGGTGAGTATGAAAGAGCATATTCGTGCCTTTGGCCCGACTGTTCATCCTGAATTTTCTTATGCCCCACAACCGGAGGCCTCCTCATGAAACAGCCTGTTGGACATTACGCGTATGAGTCCCGTGATCGGGAGTTTTTACAAGAACGTATTGCGGAATTTGAAGACCAAGTGAAGCGTCGGCTTAGTGGGGCGTTGAGTGAGGAAGAGTTCAAACCGCTGCGTTTGATGAATGGCATCTATCTGCAAGTGCACGCTTATATGCTGCGCGTTGCGATTCCGTATGGGATTTTAGATAGCCGGCAGCTGCGTAAATTAGCCCATGTGGCACAACGGTATGACCGTGGTTACGGGCATTTTACCACACGGCAAAATATTCAGTTTAATTGGATCGCTCTGGAAGACGCTCCAGCTATTTTGCGTGATTTAGCCGAAGCGGACATGCATGCCATTCAAACGAGTGGTAACTGCATCCGTAATATTACATCTGACGAATATGCGGGTGCGGCGCGTGATGAGCTGATGGATCCACGTGTGCATGCGGAGATTTTGCGTCAATGGTCGACGCTTCATCCTGAATTTACGTTTCTGCCTCGGAAGTTCAAAATCGCGATTTCAGGAAGTCCCGAAGACCGCGTTGCCGCGCGCTTCCACGATATTGGATTATTGGCACGTCCGAGTGAGAATGGGCCGCTTTTTCGGGTCTTTGTTGGGGGTGGTTTGGGCCGAACGCCTGTTGTGGGGCAAGAATTGTTCGACAGCGTGCCAGAAGCCGAATTATTAGCGACGCTTGAGGCGACGTTGCGTGTTTATAACGCCTATGGACGGCGTGATAACCTCTATCGTGCACGGATCAAGATTTTGGTTCAGACGATTGGTATTGAGCCGTTCCGTGAGGCCGTAAAGGCTGAACTGGCGAAGATGGATCTTTCCCATTATCGTCTAACACCGGAGCGTGTGGCAGCTATTCGTGCTCGCTTTGCCGCTCCTGAACTGCATGCTGTTGATGATGCGGATGCTGTGTTGGCACAGCATCAAAAAGAAGACCCTGATTTTGCGCGGTGGGTGCAGAGCAATACACACCCTCATTTTGATGAAGGCTATAGTATCGCCACTGTATCGCTTAAAACGCCCGGGGATATTCCCGGGGATGTGACGGCTGAGCAGATGGACGGTCTCGCAGACATTGCAGAACGCTTTGCTTTTAGTGAGCTTCGGGTAACGCATTTGCAGAATATTGTGCTGGGTCATGTGCGGAAAGATCAGCTCTATGCGCTGTGGCAGGGGCTAAAAGAGCTTAACCTTGCGGCACCGAATATCGGCCTTGCAGGGGATATTGTGAGTTGTCCTGGCTTGGATTATTGCACACTGGCCAATGCGCGGTCTCTGCCTCTAGCGCGTAAGCTAGGCGCACGTTTTGGCGATGCACGCTTGCAAGAAGAGATTGGTGCGTTGAGTATCAATATTTCAGGCTGTATTAATGCCTGTGGGCATCATCATGCGGGGCATATTGGTATTTTGGGCGTCGATAAGCGGGGCTCTGAGTTTTACCAAATTCTGCTTGGGGGACAGGCAGGGGATCACGCGTCAATCGGTGCGATCTTGGGGCCGGCCTTGAGTGAAGATGATGCTGTGGCGGCGATTGCCCGCATAATCGACCATTATCTCGCTCATCGCAATGAGCAGGAAAGTTTCCTAGAGATGGTGACACGTTTGGGGAAAGCACCCTTTAAGGAGGTGGCTTATGAAACTGTTTAACCTGAGTCAGCAGCATATTATTCCTGCGGAGGAGGCAGATCCTGTCTCCTTGGCGGAACTCAAAGAGCACCCCGAAGCGTATGCTGTTGCGTTAGAACCCGATGAGTCTGTTGAGGCTTTGCGTCCCTTTTTGGCACAGATAACGCTAGTTGTGCTTCATTTTCCCATTTTTCGTGATGGGCGTGCTTTTACGCAAGCGCGCTCTCTGCGGGAATATGAAGACTATAAGGAGGAAATCCGTGTTACAGGGCACGTATTGCCTGACCAAGCGGCATTTTTGAGACGCTGTGGCGTAGATACGGTCGTTTTGTCCGATGACGATGACCAAACAGAGTGGGAAGCACAGCTAAAGCGCTTTACCATCACATATCAGCAAAGCATTGCATCATAAGGCTTCAGGGCGGTTTACTGTTCTATAAAGAGCGGTAAACCGTTTTGGTATGTTAGGAGTGCTGTTCGCTATGGAGTGCCCTGCTTTTTTTCCATTTTTCCATATTGGCATTGAGTATGTCGAGGCCTTGGTCATTCATTCCGTAAACAGCCATATGATATTTTAAGAAGATAATAGACAAGATAAATAAGGAGAGAAGAACGGCACACGAAACAGCTATAACGAAGAGAATCTCGGGAAGCGTTAGGGCATCAATGATTGTTAATATGTCTTTAGTAAACATGGAATAGAACCAAGGCCATCATTAAAGGTAAACCGTTACAAGTCTTATGATGGTCTAATTATCTTTTTGTTTCAAGTGCTATTTTTCCAGAGCATTTACTATGGGTGGACGTTTTTTACGATCATCAACTTGTCTTGAAAGATAGAAGGATAGGCAAGATATATAGAAAAATTTTTATTATGAGAACATATTTGTAGGGTTTGCCGATAAAATATGAGAAAGTTTCTTGTCGTTGGGGTGTTTTTATAACAATAGGAAACAGCGTGAGCTGCCCTCGCTAAGGTTATTAGGGCGTTATGAAGACGACGTACATAATCATCGAGAGGTTGATGTGACTTCTTTATTCTTGGCAGTTCGCCCGAGATATTTTATTTGCGAGAAAAACCACGGATAATGCTGAATCTTTGGCAGGGTGATAGGCTTACGCACTAGACAAATGAAGATTCTCTCAGATGTTTGTCTTCACCTAGAAAGTAAAATATTATTGTGGTTCTAGGATGCAGAATGCATAGCTAAAATATAATGGTTATTGCTAGACGGGGAGTAGATAAGGCTATGCCCTTCTTACGGAGCGTGGATAAGATATGTAATACAATCAAGAGGGCCTCAGTTTAGGAGGTGGCTTTAGGTCGATGAGAAGCGGAGTTAGGGCATATCGTTATGATTTCATTTCTTTCGTTACCGTAATCTCTTAACATTTCAGAAATTTTTTGTAGATCGGGATGAGAGCGCAGCTCTGTTGCGGCCTGTTTGTCTTCTTGTATTGTATAATGGACGACCGCTGGACAGAGTGGTGTGTATCGTGTGGGAGTACAGCTGGTGAGAGTGAGGAGGGATGTGTAAAGGAGAATGAGTTTCATCAGAAATCTCCTTTATCGAGTGTCGTTAGCAAGGAACTATCACTGCGGATACCGTTTGTGCGGGCGTCAAGCATCTGTTGAGCAGCTTCTGCACTTTGGGTAGCGTCGCTGGCGTCTTGCTGTTCAGAACGGACGCGTGCACTATTGCGGCCTGCACGGTAAGCGAACGTAACACCTGCCGAAGCCGCAACGGTTAATAGAAATATGATTCCTGCGATTATATAAGGGGTCATAAAGATTATATACTTTCTTGATATATATACTCACATGATAAAAAATGTTGGTCTCGTTTTTTAGGGATTGGGAGAGCTTAAGGAGCTCTCCCAAACGGTGCGCTATGCTACGGTGTGTGGCGTGGTGTTGGGCTGTGTTGCTGTGTTTTTCTTCTCTAATACATGAAGGAGGTTGTGCACGCCTTCTTCAGTTTCTGTGATGCCATTTTCAACTTGTTGGATGGCGTTCAGGAGAGCATTGAGATCGAATGTTCTCTCGAGTAAGGGGGCGAATTCGTCACCGAGTGAACCGATGACCGAAGCAATGGCATGGATGCGTGTTTTGGTTGAGGCATTTTCGCTTGAACCTAGGGCGCTCTCAATGAGGCCTTCAAGGGACGTAATGACGTCAGAAGCGGTGGTCATGGGGGAGTATCCTTATATGTGTGATGAAAATGGTGCGTCCCGGAGTTATTGAGTTCTCCGGGTTTATTCATGAGAGAGCGTCATTTTTTGGGCTGTGATAGACCGTCGCGACGTCCGGCTTGGAAACGATTGGTCGCCCATCCAATATTGAGTGCGACCGTACTAACAGCACGATAAATGAGCTCCCAGCGTGAGTTACTGGCAGGGGGGCGTACGCTGATCGTGATAAGCTTGCAGGCAATAATCACACCGGTAACGATCAGGCCGATATTGTTAGGTAAGAGGTCAAGAAAAGAGGTGATGTCCATAAAGTCTCCAGACATAAAAAACGCCTCAGCAGGCGGTCTCTTGAGCGATGGTATTGACGAGGGGGCCGTAAGGGTCTTGGCCATTTTCGACCCGTATAATGGCGTGCATAAGGGCCGCTAGTCGGTCAGGTGTGAGAGGGCCAAGGGGTGCGGTGGGTTTTACATTGAGATGCGAGGCCACCGTTTGAGTATAAGCATTGGTATTATTGTCGTCAGAAGGTGGCGCCCATTTAGCAATGATGCCGTCAATAGTGTCGATCCCATCACGCTGCTGGTAGCGTAGGAGTTGGTCTCGCAATGCGCGGAGGCCGTCTTGAGCGGTGGGAAATACAGCGAAGCGCCCGTGGGGCCCCGGCTCTTTATGGGCGCCGGCTTGGCCAACATAATTGAGATTGCCGGGATTATGGTTGCGGATACCGCGAGGAAGAGAGGAAGCCATAGCTACCATCCAAAACTGCGTTTGCAGAGCTCAAATAGCCCAACGGCAATGCCGCCGCCTGCACCACCTGCGACGGTGAGAAGCATGGTCTTGCGGTTGTTCATCTCGGTCATTTGTTGGGAGATTTTGGCAAAGCCATCATTCATTTGTGAGGCGACGGCGCTGACTTTGTCAGAGAGCGATTGAATGCTTTCTTGAGCGTATTTCTGCTTGGTTTCGAGAGTGACCACACGGTCGCGGAGCTCATTGACTTCGCCGCGTTTGGCGCAGTCAGTATCAATCATGGGAAGTGAGTGTCCTTATAAAAAAACCACCTCAGCGGGTGGTGTTATTGGTCGAGAGATGCAGGAGCAGAGGGAAGTTCCCCCCACGCTTTTTGGGCATTGGCTAAATTTTTTAACGCTCGGTAATAGGCTAGAGTCTGCGGGCCACAAAGCCGTTGAACGACGTGATCTTCTAACGCGTCACGAAAAGTGGTGAGTTCATTTTGTGCAATGGTTGAGGCCATATTACTCATGGAAAATTGTGGGTCTGAGTGCTCAGGGTCACCAAAATTATGGCCACCAAAGATTTGATCGGTCATGATGCTGTTCCTTTTTGTGAGGTTTCGGGGATGCCCCAAAGAACGAATGAGGTGGCTTCTTTGCTAAAGCCAGGCCATCCCGTAGGATGTTGAAAGATAAAGCTTTTCCTGCCGACGGCGATAATGCGAGGCCCAGATGTTGAAGAGCTTCCTGTATCGCTGACAGGAGAAATGGGACTTCCATCCCAGTTTAGGGGAACAATGTGTGTTGTAAGCTGGATGAAAGGAGGTACTTGGAAAGAAAGACCATTGGGATAAGCGATTTCTTCTTGGTTGCCGGCACCTCCATCGCATGTAATGCGGAAAAAGGTGGCGACGACACCGTCTTCAGAGGTGTTTTTGATAGAGCCAAGTGAGGCTTGGACGCCGGTAGGGCCTTGGGGGCCTGGCTTCCCATTAGGGCCGGCAGGACCGGCCGGGCCGACGGTGCCCTGAGGGCCTTGGTCTCCTTTCGGCCCTGCTGGGCCGGTTTCGCCTTGAGGGCCGGTAGGGCCTTGGGGGCCTTGGTCTCCTTTTGAGCCTGCTGGGCCTGTATTTCCTATTGGCCCCGTGTCTCCTTTGGGGCCAGTTGGCCCTTGTGGCCCGGCTGATCCTTGGAGAGTTGCGATCCAATCGTTGAGGGAGCCTGTATAGCCCTGCATGACAGCAAGCTGATACGCACTAAGTCCCGTATCTCCCTTGGGGCCACGCTGCAGCGCTGAATGTGGGATTAATGCTGCATGAGGAGCAGCGGTCGGATCAGATGAGATTAAACCGAGAACGGCATCATCTTCTGAAGGCGTATCGTAACGAGGAAGGCTGGTAATGGGGGCTGTTTGGGGAGGATTGGATGATATTGAAGTAGGCGTGGTGGATGTCTGTGTGGAAGAATCTGTCATAACAGTCTCATAAAGTGAGTGGAGAACCGTCTTCGAGCGTAAGAACAGTGCCGTTATTGGAAAGGGATGAGGGAGGGAGGCAGTAATTACCAGGCAAGCGAAGAGGGGCAGGCGCTAAAAATGTTGTATTATCGTTTTGTATATTTAATGTAACATTAAGCGTGTGCTGCCGTCCCGCTGTGGTAAAAAGTGTCATGCTGATCGTCGTTAAACCAGGTGTTCCTCCTGTGAGGGCTATGGCAGCCTTGCCCTCGACAACGCCCCACCAAAGAAGGGTCAGACCACTTTGTGGCGGAAGAGTAACGTCAATAGCGTCTAAGAGATCACCGCTATCTTGGAGCCAGAGAGACGGGTCAAGGGCATAATCAAGCGTGTCGCTTTTGAGTTTATCGGGCCATTGCAGGCTGACTGTCGGGTCGATGGGGACAGGAAGCGTGCGTGCCCGTGATAATCGGGACATAATGATAAAGTCTCATAAAAGTGTCAGGAGAGAGGAGTTATGATGTTAGGTGAGGCACGTTGGCCGCAATAAAATAGGACAAGGGCATTTCTTATTGTGTTGGCTCAGAAGGCGCTGTTGGTAGAACAGTGCTGGTTGTGTCTGAGCCATTAACAATAGCACGCAAGACTTGTACGTAATCGCGCATTTTAGGGCCAAAACTCTCGCCCATGGCCGACACCATACTGGCCTGTTGTTGAACAGCCTGTAGAGATGTCTGTGCTTGGTCTTTTAAGGGCGGAATGTAGGGTGTCGGGGTGAAGGGAATAATCTTTCCTTCAAAATATGCGGCACATCCGCCAAGACCATTTTGGTTATACTGTATGTCGTCCCATGTTTCTTGGGTCATATCTGGAAGATAGAATGCCTTATACCCTTCTGGTGTTTTATAGGACGGTGGTTCTGTGCCTTCGTCGTAATGTAGAATGTCCCACCCAACAATTCTGGCTGGCTTTGTCGGTTCGGCATCAGAATGCACTAATACGACAAATATGCTCAGCTGTGGCAATATAATTGGCTGGTGCGTGTCGTGGGATAGGGGTGTATTGGGGGATGTCATTATGCAGCCCATCCTTCAACGGTTACATCAATTGTGACTGGGGTCGTTTCTGCTTGAATCTGACCAGAATTGTTTTTATCAATCGTTTCGATTGCGACTTGACAATTAAAACGATTGGGTAAGGTACTATAAAAATAGTTGACGATGTGGAGTTGCCCATTTCCATTATCTTGAGGAGAAAAACTGGCTACGACGAGGTCATCACGCGCAAAAGCGATTGGCCATGTGATGAGGCCCCCGTTGGATACTTGCACGCGAAAGCATTGTCGCATACGTGGCGCACCTGTGTTGCCTGTCTCGAGAACATTGTTACCCGTTGGTGTTGTGATTGTTTTTTGTGCCGGGTTGAATTGCCAAGATTGGTAAATTTGTCCCGGATTATTACCCCCCAGAACAAGACGCATATTGCTATCGTCTTTCACTTGCCCCCAGACTGAGCAAAAACCACCGCCAATTTTGTATTGAATTTGTGGAGAGCCTTCCCATGACCCGTAGGTATTCCCGGCGTCTAGTATAAGTCCTCCAGAGGACGTATCACCAAAGCGGCTGAGCTTAGCACTGTCAAGGGCGGCAGTATCGTCGGTAGTTGCAAGGATTTTTCCCGATGCAGAACCGATATTTTGCACAGTAACCCGGCCATTCCCTACATCATCAGCTTCAAGAAGGATATGGCCGCTTGGTGTGGTAATGCGCCCGTCGTCCGAACGGAAGCCCCACGCTTTGTTGGTGCCATCTACGTTCTGAGCATAGAGTAATGTTTGGAAGTTTCCATCATTACGAATTTGGCCAAAAATTGCTCCTAATGCCTTCGATTTTTGAAATCTGAAAATGCTTTGCGGTGTTGCGGCCCAAGGGGAAACAGTGACATCTGATTCATAGATGAGGTTTCCAGGCATTGTATCGCCAAAACGATTGACTTTGCTGGCGACGTCGTCAAGCGTTGCAAGAGTTTTGCCAGAGGCAGAGCCTATATTCTCAAGAGTGACATGACCATTACCCGTGTCTACGCCTTCTAGAAAATGGGTTCCGCGTTCGGTGGTGATATTACCTTTCGTATCTGCGCTGAGAAGGGTATGATAATTTCCACCACCATCACGTAAGACTAAGCGGCCAGTTGTTACGCCCGCATTGGCATCATTAACAAGCTGAAGAAAAAACTGCTCTGCGTTAAGAGATGCTCCAATCGGCTGAGTGAGTTCAAGATTCCCTTGTTGGTATGTTCCTTGAGAAAGGACAGGGCTGTGAAAGCTCGTATTGCCCGTAACGTTGAGCTTGCCATTAATAATGGTTTGGTCATAATTATCGATTTGGATTGGAAGATGGAAGTTTCCACCGCCATCACGTAAGACCAGTCGTCCGGACGTATAACCAGTGTTGTTATCATTGACGAGCTGAAGGTAGAATTTCTCTCCTTCTAATGCAGCGCCAATTGGTTGAGTCGCATAGACATTTTTTGATGGATTAAATGTTCCTGTTGAATACAGAGCTCCTGTAAGTGTATCTCCAGAGCGGTTTATCTTGGAGTTTTGAATATCAGAGATTGCTGCATTGAGGTTATTATCGGTATCTGCACGAATTTGTGATTCATTACTTAGCTGTAAAGATGTTGCAAAGTCACCGCTTTCCCCTGGAGGGCCAGCAGGCCCTTGGGGGCCAGGGTCGCCCTTGTCGCCTTTTGCTCCTGCGGGAAAGCTTACCGTTGATGTATGGACTTGTCCGTCTTGGCTTTGAACATATAAAGTTCCATTACTGGTTTGTCCGGCTGTAATATCTTCTTGTGAGACAGAAATTTTGGTAATAACCCCGCTCCCTTGGTCTAACACATGAAGAGGAAATAAGGCGTAAGAGGCCACGCCGCTTTCATCTGTTTGAGCGCCAAGGATGCGGTTAAGTGGTTGAGACGATTTGGCTAAGGGAAGAGTATTAGGATCAGAGAGATCGGTCATGTATGAAGACCTTCTTTATTGTGTTGGGTTAGAAGGTGCAGTGGGTAAAGCTGTGCTTGTCGTATCTGAACCATTGATAATAGCACGTAAAGATTGCACATAATCGCGCATTTTGGGGCCAAAGGTTTCACCCATTGCTGAAACCATGCTGGCTTGCTGTTGTGCATCTTGTAGAGAGCTTTGGGCTTGTACTTTCAGCGGCGGAGGCGGTAAAGGTGGGGGGTTATATGGTGAAATGCTTCCGTCATCATTGATTTGAGCTTGACTATTCCCCGAAAAAAAATGCCATTCCCATTGTTCTGTCGTGAGGGGAATCATTTGAGTGGTGGGAGGAAAAATTGTGTCGTCGTAATTCATATCCCACGTATCGTACCATCCAGTAATTTGCTGGGGTCTTTCCTTCTCATTTAAAATGACACCATAATAACGGTTAGGCCATGTATCTTTTCTTTGATCTATGGGGGTGGGAGACGATTTTTTTTCTGTTTCGGTATTCATAGTATATCCTTAGATACTGACGGCACGGATAGCGAGCCATACGGGGTCTGTCATGTAAGACGCTAGAGCATGCTTTCCTGTAAATAAGTGGTTAAGGCGGACTCGGAAACCTGTATTGCTCATATCAATATTTCCGTTATCGTCCGTAGTGTTGATAGTGGCAATGACAGTGTTATTATTGTTTCCATCTTGATTATCATTCCATGCAGATAATACGGTCATTGAAACAATAATGTTACTATTGTTGTTCTGGTCTGTTTGATAGTTGGTGAAAGGTTGTGGAAAAGCTATCCAATCTCCATGCCGTGCCTTTGCCCAAAAGGCTTGATCTCCCCCTCTACTTTGTCCTTGTAGTGTGGGGACGAGGCCTCCTGTTGGTGTAATGATGCTGTTATCTGCATTAAAAAACCAACTATGGTCTATGTTGTTTTCATCTCTAACGGAGAGGGCTGCGCTTGCATGGCCTGTATTGCCAAGAAGTTGAAAGCTGGCTTGTGTCGAGGCCCCGTCCACAGTGCTACGTAATGTGCGACCATAGTAATTTCCGTTCCATATATTGCCAGATAAAAGAAGGTCACCCGTCATGGTATCACCAAAACGATTGACTTTGTTCTGTGTTGCGGCGTTGAGGTCGCTGTGCGTTGCGAAATCACCCGCTTCCTGTAGGTAGGTGAGGTGGTTGTTTTCGTCGACTACGCAGGGAATGCCATTATTGCTACTGCGCCAGATACGTGTAATATTAATATCATTACCACCGTAGCCATCGCCCTTAACAATATGCATGACAGAGCCGTCATTGATATTGGCAAGAAGGTTTCCGTTTGTGCCTTTCCATATGTTGGTGAGTGTTAGATCGCCGTCAGAGTAGCCGTGACTTGTGATGTAAGAACCTTCCGGCTGCACATAGAAAAATTTTCCACTAGAATCATTATGAGCCCATATTCTTCCGGTTGTTTTATTGATGCCGATTTCGTTGAGCTGATAGTCAGTATCGTAAGGGTGAGATCTAACAACATCCGAAAGCGCTGTATTTAAGTCGCTATGGGTTGCGAAGTCTCCTAATTCTTGCAATCCAATAATGTTATTATTTTGGTCTTGGATGTAAGGTATTCCTTCATGACCACGCCATAAACGTGTAATATTAATATTATCGCCGCCATAGCCTTGTCCGGACACAAGTTGACTTTCAGCGTTCTCGGCGCGCTGAATTTCGGCATTGAGATCAGATGTTAAGGCAAGAGAACGCCAACCATTGCGTTGGTCATTATAGAGGACGCGATTGGTGCTTCCTTCTGTATGAAGGCCTTTTCCCTGTAGGTCTCCTGACACTATCCCTAACGTTCCGGAAACGTAGGTGTCATTGGTATTGAACGAGATCCATGCGCCGCCCAGACCATTACCGGGAGTGGTTGCGTTTTCATCTTGAGTACTGATCCAGAAAAGGCCGGTAATATTGGGATCACAGACAATCGCATTTTTTCGGTAACCCCCAATACGATTAGCGATAGTCTGGTCGTACACTCCCATATAGCCTGCTTGTGGGAAGAGATCGAATACGCCAGCTGTCATATTGAGAGAGGCAACATCTCCGCTGCTAAAGGCTTGAGCGGTTGTGTTCTCTTGCCCACGTTGAACGGTAAGAGTGTCACCATTGCGACTGAGGACTGTGCATATTTCAAATTGATCGGGGTTTTCAACAGAGGCAAGCGTAAGGGCAAAGAGGTCGCTGGGAGGTTGAGGGGAAGGAAAGAGGCTCCCTGATCCAGCGGTAAGGGTAAGGGTTGTATCATACGACGTGATACTGCGTGCTAACTGCGCCTTAGCACGGTTGGTATAACGGTATGGCATGATTTTTTATTCCTAAAAAGTGATTAATATATAATATTCAATGCATTTTATTTGAAAATAATGACCTTTCACCGTTTATTGTTTTGGATTTTCTGGAGGGGTGGGAAGGTGAGTTTGAGTAGTGTCTGAACCGTTAGCAATAGACTGTAAAATTTGTACATAATTACGCATGTTAGGGCCGAACGTTTCGCCCATCGCTGCAACCATTGTTGCTTTTTGCTGAACTGTTTGCAGAGCATTCTGAGCTTGCATTGGTAATGGTGTTACATAAGGTGGCGGTTCGTAAGAGACGATCTTGCCGTCTTCAAGTGCTTTGGGGGTGTAATCCTGCTGCATGGGTGGCCAGTGGTCATCATCCATGCTTGGCATTAAGATAGCTTCGACATCTTCAGGAACGTCGATACGGTTCCAGCCGATGATCTCGCGAGTTTTGTTGGGATCTTGTCCCGCTTTAACGATAACGTAATAAAGATTGTTGGGCATTTATTTAGCTCCTGTTACTGTAAACATAACCGGGATGGGGGTGATTTGATTCGTAAAGCTGCTTCCAGTCCATACATTGATGCTGATGATGACGCGGAAGCGGTTGACTTCAAAGAAATTAATGACGTGTAAATGATCATTCCCACTATCTTGCGGAATCGCTGATACTTGCACGTTGTCGTTACTAAATTGTTGTGGAAACGTGACAGCTGTATCGTGTGACGCATTAACCGTAAAGCGCTGCGTAAAGCTCGGATCGTTGTTTTTGCTGCTTTCCATTAGCATATTGCCGCTGGGGCAGATGATCGCGCCGTCTCCTCCGGGATACCAGTTCGATCCAGTCCAACCGATCGCGCCGCGCGGATAACCATTGACTATTGTTGTGGGGGTGAGGGTGAGCGCATACTTACCGCTATTGATGGCAAGTGGGCCCTGTACAATGGAGGACTCTGTTCCTAATGCGAAATTAACATCGTTGCTAGGGGAGTACCCCACCATATTTCCGTCATTTTGGAAGGCTACACGTCCCCCGTTGTTATAGCTCACGCTGACAGCCGCCCCGCCAACAGAGGCAATCGTGTCAGTGTTGAGAGTGCCATTGACGACAGGATTTTGAGCGGGCAGGAGCCCGATATAATGGCCATCACTGTCAATGAAGGTGGGAGAAGAGCGATCGCCATTAGCCCCAGTGGAAAAGACAGCAGCACGAACGGCCCCGTCTGTGTTGTTGCCCTCACCAACGACGAGATAGCGCCAACCATTGGCCGCATCATTATAGAGCACTGCACCGCTATTGTTTTGCGTATGTAAGCCAAGTCCAGGATGATCTCCTTGAACCATGCCGTAGGTTCCAGAGACGAGTTGTCCTTCAGCTTGTTGTGCGCGTTGGCTTTCATTCTGTAGATCAGAAGTGAGTGCGAGAGGGCGCCATCCATTAATGCCGTCACCATAAAGAACGGCATTATCACTGCCGCGCGTATGGAGGCCGATCCCGGGATGATCTTCGCTCACTAGACCAGCGCTACCGGAAAGAGGAGCGCTGTCATTAAGGCTTGCAAGAGTATCGTGTAATGTGCGTAACCGTGCGAGAACCTCTTCAACGGTCATGCCATCGAGTGTTGAACTTGTATCCAGTGCAAGTTCCGTTGCTTGTCCATTAATGGCGTCTATTTTGTTGCCAATTGCCTGAGCAACAGTGGTGGATTTTACAATATCAGCACTATTTCCCGTATCGATGTAGGAGTGCCAGTTAGGTGTTGTGTTTTGAGGAGACATAAGGGTCCTTACAGAATATCACCACCAAAGTCCGTATTGCGAGGGACTGGGTGTAAGCTGAGGGTAAAAGTACGCATGGGGGGCACATTGAGGATGCCGTTTGTGAGGATGCGCCCAAGCAGTGCGGTTAGTTCGTCTGGCCAGTCAGCGCGGTCTAGGGTGATGATGACGCGTTTGCCGACACAGCGCACACTAACGGGGTGAGTGCTATTAAAGCGCCAAGCATGACCATTCTCTCCTGTGAGAAAACGCATAATGCGGCGTTTGAGCCACGGGATAGAGAAGTTTAGCCCATCCCCCTTATAAAAGTTCCATGTGAGGATACGCTTGAAGAGATCATCACTAATGGCACTGCCGTCATAATGTTTATCAATAGCGGTGTCATCAATGGTGAGGCGGTCTATGTCTGCGCCGTCAATCTCACCCGAGATACTCCGAATCTCGGTGTAGCTGATACGGTAGCGGAATTGTCCATAAAGACAGAATGCACAATATGTGAGCAGATTGCCTTCCAAGGCTGGCCCGATATAGAGCGCCATGGGGTGGGTGACCATCCATGAAAGGGATTCTTGGGCGAGCTGGTTATAGGCTTTAAAGAAGGCGACAATATTCGCATCATCAGAAAATTGCTGATAGGCGTGAGCGGGGGCAATGAGGTCTGTGCGCATTACCGCCTCACAAGAGAAATATCAGCAGGGGTGATGGTGAAATAGCTTTGAGGATCACCGGCTATGGTTGTCCCTTTTGGAGCGGGCAGAGTCAGAATATCGTCAAGATACAGCTCAAAGGAGAGCTCGGTGATGAGGTTCCCGGGGATGATCTTGAGCAAAGCGGCTTCAAAAGCCGTGCTGAGCTGCATGATATTGATAGGCTCATTGACAGAGAGGTTGTTGATATAGTCCGCTAGATTGGGGGCGCATAGGCGTGTTGCTGCGTCATTATCAATGATATTGACCGATGATGTCTGCCAATGGACAATCAAACGCACTTTCTGCTGTAACGGGCGGATGAATGGGATGTCATATCGGTCTGTGCCGTCAAGGAGAGTCGCTGTGAGATTACGGGGATTAGTTTCTACAAAGCCTCCGCTGCGATAAAGAGGCGCTGTGCTCGTATCTAGCGGGATAGTGAAGCGATACGCATCAAGTACTGTAGCGGTGAAGCTACCATTGATGCTTTCCATTCCTTGTGCACCACTGATCGTAACATTCTGCCCATTCGTTAGCCCGTGGGTGAGCGATGTGGAGATCGTGCATGGGTTGGATTGTGTGGCACTACTGACTGTATTGGTGCTGCCTTGAAGAGACAGGAGATCGAAGCAACTTTCATAAATAGCGCCAGCGATTTGTTGTGGGTCGCCACCATCGGCCGTGATGGCATAGCCTTGTGGAATACCATCAACATCACGGTTAATAGATACGGAAAGAGAACGTTCAATGATATTGGGTACTTTTTGCAGACAGCTTTTAATGAAGTTGGGCGTTCCCTGCGTGGTGGATTGTCCAGCTTGGATAATACGGGCACGGTAAGAGGCATCACTTTCCTCCTGTGCACCAATCGTTCCTGGCTGTGGGTTGATAACTGAGAGTGTTACCGATGCAGAAAGGCCGCTCACAACTTGCGTAATCGTGCCTGCGGGAATGCTATATTCCCCCGCACTGATGGCGAGCACGTAAATATTGGTCAGGCGTCCTGTTTCAGGAAGCGTGACATTCTCTTGTGTTTCATACAAATAAGTTCCATCACTGACTTGGAAACCCGCTCCGAGGAAAAGACCGGGTGTCCCTGTGAAAGTGACATATGCTGAAGGGTTGGCCCCTACACCACGTTTAACACCGTAGATTTCACCAAATTGATCCAGCATGGAAGACGTTACATTAAGCGGGGAAATGGCGTTAATGAGATCGACCTTGGCTTGATCAATTTGAAGGAGCGCTCCGACAGCGGTGGAAGCCATGTCTTCAATCAACGTGCCGGGGAGGTCTGTGGTGACACCGGGACTGAGTTTGGCGGCATGTGTGACCAGTTGATCGCGTAATGTGGACGGGTCTGTGGGTTCTACCCCGCTATTAAGCAGGGCAGAGAAGAGGCCAGGGTAACGTTCTTCCAAAAGGGAAAGAAGTGTTGGGGAAAGGTCAGTTTGATCCATGGAAAGGGCCTGTTTGGCTAAAGCTTTGATTGAAAGATTTTTTACCGTTCTGATATGTCGTCCCATCAGGGAAAATAGCGGCTACTTGATACACAGGGTTATCCTCCGTAGAGGTACTGTCATGGGTAATGCGTAAAGAGGCGAAATAGTCTGAAAAGCGATTTTGAGTAAGGTTGACATAATAGTCTGGCCAGATCTGCGTCACTATATTTTGTGTGACGGGCAAACCCCAGTCTGCCCAAAAATGAGATTCTCCAAGCTGGAGTAGGAGCGCATTTTGGAGCCATGCAATGCTGGCTTGCTTATCGTCGACGGATTTCCATTGTTGAGTGCCATCGGGTTGGTGCTGGCGTGTCCAGACTCTCATGAAAGGATACCTCCTGTGGGGGCGCCATTATGGCCGTTACTATGGGTGTGAGCTTTGTATTCTTGCCCGTTAATGACGAGGTCTCCAGTAATGGACACCGTCCCTCCAGAAAGCGTTACGTTGGCACTTCCTGTGGAAAGTGTGATGTCGTCATGGGTGAGACGAACGGTGTTTTGGTGGCCTAAACTGGGGGTGAGCTGCACGCCCTCAACGCCGTAGAGGTTGAGGAACTGTCCATTCATCCTTTTCCATGCTGCGTGGGAGAGTGGGACAAACACGCAAGTAGAGAAGTTACCGGGGCGCTCCCCCATAGTTGGGCGACGGATACCAAGGCCTGTCATCATGCCAAGCGTGAGATGGGCAGTGATGACCATACCTAAACACCCCGGTTGAAGAGGAGCACGGATATACTCACTTTCCAGTAAGGGTACACGGAGCCGTGGGATTGGTACTGGACTATCTGCTTCAATTTGTACAATAGCGATCCGTCCCTCCATTTCCACAAGTGATGCGGGCAAAATAGAAGGCAAATGATCCATCGCACGGGACGCATGATAGCGGGCGGCATGGGTAAAGGCATCTGCTTGGGGGATTTTACGGAAACTACTCATAGAAGAACCTTTTGGAGAGGAAAGTAAAAAGCTTAAAATCAATCTGAAGTTGTTTTTAAATAGACATCGACGTCAATAATAGTAATGCTAAAATATAAAAAACGGCATAATACGCGGAAGAGCGAATGAGAAGAAACTTATTTATTGGTTTTTCTTGAAATACTATAAAATGGAATGGACGGTGGCTGACTGACGCATGTCTATAGACATTGACACATACAAAGGGGGAATATTGCTTATAAAGTGAGGTAAAGAACCTCCCGACGTAGAGGAAGGAAGGTTTTATACACGTAAGTTAGTGTAATGGACTAATGCCCAGTAGCATAAGAGCCCCGATGGTGCGGTTGGGGAGTTTTCCAACTATCTGACTGTTAGAATTTGTTACTGTACCGTCGCTGGGGTTTATAGCCCCAGAGAATTTACCGTTCAAACCCGTTATGGCGTCTTGAGCGTATGCGTTATGGTTTATTACAAGGAGTGGCGAGAAGAGTAGAGTGGTTAAGAGAAGTGTTTTTAGAGAGAATTAGGGAAATCCATTGATATATGATTATTCTCATCTCTTTGAGTTTGTTTCTTTACAGTATGAAGACAAGTTGTTTCCTATAAAACGGTATATAGGCAAGAGGGTTCGGGGGTGGTGGAGAGTAAATGCAAAGGTTGTAATAACGCATGGCGGCTCTTTCGGGACGAAAACGGAGTGGAGAATAGTGTCTAATATTCTCGTATAGACTGGATTATAGAAAACTGCTGTTTAAAGAGCGCCTATTCCCGAAAGGACGGGGTCAAGAATATTTCCGGTGCCAACAGAGCCCCAGCCGCCAATTCCGGGCATACCGCCGGAGGCTTTTTTCATTAAGGTGCTCATCTTTTGGGCGGCTTCGCTTTTTTGTGTAAGGGGGCGGGTAAAATCGAAGGTATATTGGCTTCCTGGTTGGGTCGTCGGGCTTGGGGAGCTGTCGGTAATTTTGGTCAGCAACATGTTGGTATAGATTTGCCCTGGTGTAATGATGACAAACTCACCACCCATAGTGCAATGTTTGTTGAGTAATGCGGTAAGGCTCTGCATAGTGGCGAGCTTGGTAGCCATTGCGCCGGGGCCGCGCGGGGGGCAGACCATGATCATGGAGATGCCGATTGGTTTACTGATAAGGGCATTTGCGGCGACGGTTTGGTTGGCAAAAGGATAGGTGGCAACGTCATTCTCTAGAAGAACGCCTTTACCGCTATCTTGCCAATGGCACCATGTATTATCGAGGTCGGGAAGGTTTAGTTTTCCGCCGATACCACCAGAAATAAGTCCATTAATGGTAGCAACGAATTGTGTATAGAGCATAATAGGCACGGTACCGCCCATACGGTCTGCCACGCCGCCTGTGAGGAGGATGGGGCTGTTGACATAACCGAGCTGTAAGAGAGTGCGGCCTGCTTTATCCAGAATCTTAGAAATGCTCATGAGTTTCGTCCTATGGTGTAATTTTTGTTTCGTTTTGCAAACTTATTTATAATGTAATTTCAAAAGCGCTTTTATCGGCGCGATAGACAATCTTTGATGTGCTGATGGTGCTAATGAGGTTGATGTCATTGGTCATGGGTGAGCCAATTAAGGGGCGATAAAGCCATGTGTCGCCTGAGCTGTTTTGAACACGTATATACCAGCGTTCCGCGGCCATGTTCCATGTGACAGAAAGGGTAACAAGTCCTTCTGCAATGGATGTTTGGCATTGAAACGGCGGGGCGCTTTCATAATTGGGGGTGAAGGCAATAATCTCGGTACTCATGGGGCAGTCATCCTGGCATGTCGGGAAAAGGGGTTACTAAGAGAATGAATGGCGGGAAGGGGATATGACACATGGAATGTGGGATCTGGCGGCCGCTATGGTACCGCCTAGGGACGCCTTGGTAAGGGGAAGGCTAGGTAAGAAGCTGTAAGAGGGCTACTCAGACTATGGTTGCTGATACATCATGCGCGTGGTGGGGCATTAGATGAGCCTACGCTGCTCATCTGCCTCAAAGGCTCTGTTGAGGGTGCAAGAAGGATTAAAGAGAGCAGTGGCGAACGTCGTGTAGAAGGAGGAAGGCTGCGTTATGGCGCGTGGTGAAGCAGCATGAGGGCGCCAAGAGCTTGATTGCCTGAGGAGCCAAGGTAGCTTCCGATGGAATCATGCACGCTGCCATCAGGGCTGACGACACCAATCAAGTTGCCACTTGGGCCACGAACAGAGCCGTCGCTATTGAGGCTCCCCAGATAGCCTCCATTTGCGTCACGCATGGAGCCATCAGGGCCAAAGGTGCCTAAGTATTCCCCGTTTGGGCCAGCAATAGAACCGTCACGTCCGAGATGGCCGCGATAGCCGCCTTGTGCGTTACGAATGATCCCATCGGGGCTAATCGCTCCACGATAATTCCCGCTGGGCCCGGTAATGGTTCCCGTAGATTGAGCCCATGCAGGGGCGGTGCCAACGAGAAGGCAGGTGCTCAACAGGGCTGCTATAAGAGGGCGTGTGGCCAGCATCGCGGTACTCCATGATCTCCCTATAACGTCTTTCTGAGCTATGATGCTTTGGGGGCTCTGTCAACGCGTGGAGGCCGTGGTGCAGATGTTATGGGGCATGTTGCAAAAGCATCCATGCCGCTAGGGCTGGGCTTGCGGCTTTGCCATGAGCGTGTCCCTGTGCATCGTTCATGGTGCCATCCGCACTGACATGACCAAGCAAAACACCATGAGCGCTAAAGACTGAGCCGTTCGTGCTCAGATTGCCTAAATAATTTCCATTAGGGCCACGAATAGAGCCGTTACGATCTATATCGCCGAGGGTATTGCCGTTGAGCATAATGATGGAGCCCGTGCGGATAAGAGCGCTTCGATAGGCGATAGAGGCATTGCGGTGACTGGCACTTGGCCTGACAATAGTGCGGTCATCCGTGTGTGTCTGAGGAGCGATTGGGCGTGCCTGCGCTGATAAGAAGGGTAAAGCGAGAAGAAAGGTCACTGTGCGTAAAGGGGGCCAGACAGAACTAAAATAAGAACGCGTATTTAACATCAACAAGAACTCCATAGAGGTCTATGGAAAGCGCTGGTGCTTCTTGATGTCAAGGGAGATGGTCTGTTCTTAGAAGGGGACAGGAGCGCGTTATATCGATACGAGATGATCGAATTGGACGCTCAATAGTGCATCTTATGAACGGGCAAGCATGCGCCGTTGAGAGTCCCAAAATGTGAGGAAGGCAATAAAATAAGCACTCTATCTTTTTCTATCTTAAAATGAGCGGCAAGTCAAGAAATGAGGTCGTTCTCATAACCGTTAAGGTGTTCTGTCGTCCGGGTGAGCATGTTGATGCAGTCGCTGGAGAATGAATACTGCGCGCGTATAAGCATAGTCCCTACAGTACGCTGAATGGTTGACGGTGTGTGTTGCTTGCCTAATGGTAAAAAAATTTGGGATCGTGACAAAAAGGAAGAAACGGCGATGGGCGTATGGAAAGGAAAATTTGTCCCGGTAATGGGAATGTTCATCGTGCTAATGCCCTGCTTAGTGCAGGCTAAGGAGACCTCTCCTCCAACACCTTTAACGCAGGATCAATTTAAAGAAGGTATGGGGCTTGAGGTGCAGCCATTAAGTGGATGGCAGGCGCCTCCTCTTTTGCCAGAGTGGAAAGGACGTTTTTACGAAGCCGCAGGGCCGCTTATGGATGCATTAGCGAACAAGAATAGAGACTTGCTTTTGCTCGTGCCATATCGATGCTTTCGTCGGGAAACCTTTAAGGTTTTTACACAGATTACGGATGACGCGAAAGATCTCGATGATTTCAAGGAAGCATGGCAGGAAGTGCGTATGAGAGAGCTACAGAAATGTTACTTGGAATATGCTTATGTCTATCAAACTTTTGCCAAAGATTCCCAAAAAGAGAGCTTCTACATGAAATTTTTCCGAGGGGATGTTGAGCAGAAGTTAGAGCTTTATAAACAGCTTCTTTTTCCAGACATTAAAGATCAAGAATTTCTGGAAACGCATCTGGTTCCAGAAATGAAAAAAATCATTGAGGGCAGCCAGCCGTAAAAGAGCGGTTCGTGAAAAGGAAAGAACAATGGGTTTTAAGAAAATTTTTCTCTCTGCAATCATGCTGGGGCTGTGCGCTTCCTCATCTTCTTATGCGGATGAGTTTTATCAACCTCCTCATTGGGAGGAGATGTTTGACCCTGTGTGGCAGGTTATTCGCCACGTCCATGATACTCAAGGACTGATCCGCCAAGTAGATTCCTGTTATCATGATGAGTTAGCGCGTATTACTCAGCAAACGCCTCCCACCCAAAAGGATTATCTCCTCCATAGACGGCAGGCGATTATGAGCAGCCTGATGTTAAAGTCCTGCTATATGGAAGATCTCTATCTAGAATATCAGCTAAATTATATGGCTGAACGTGATCCTGCGCAGCTGGGGCCTTATGATGTGAATCTAAGTTATGAGGAAGGATCGCCAGTTAGAGACCGTCTTGTGTTGTATCGCTCTCTTTTATTCCCTTCCTTTAAGGAGCAAAAATTTATTGTGAAAGCGATACGTATAGCGTCCCCTCCTCATTATCCGTCCCTTCCTCTTCAATGAGGGAGTGAACATTGTCTGCATGAGATGGAGAAATCTTGCGCAGTGCAGTCCTCAAATAGTGGGAGAAAAGAGCTGGAGACATAGAAGAATTAACGGTGTATCTTTCTCAGTCAAGATAGAAGGTTGGTTGTTATGGGTGAGGAGGAATAGACGTGAAGATGAACGCATGGAGACAAAAAATTATGCACCTAGCGTGCATATTAATGGCTGGTATATGTACTCATATTCAATCGTCTGAAGCTGCTGTAAAACAGCCAATCACTAAAGAATTGTGGCTGAAGGTGATGGGGGTGGAAACGCAACCATGGAGCGGTTGGGTTGCGCCGCCTTTATTGCCAGATTGGCATGGGCGTGCTGATGCAGCGGCAGGAGAGATTAGCGATGCTCTAGCAACCCATGATATGAAGCTTGTCTTATTTGCTCCTAAGTTTTGTTTTATGCAGGAAACGCATAAATTATTTTCGTCTAATATTGAAAAGGCGGATGCGAAAGAAGTTGATGCGTTAATTGAAGGGTGGCAAGATGTGCGTATGAAAGGGCTACAAAAATGCTACATGGAATACATGTATATTTATCATACCTATGCAAAAGATAATCAACATATTGGGGTAGCGATTGATGATTATCAAGGCGATGTTGATATCAAGATGGAACTCTATAAGCAGCTTCTTTTCCCAGAAATGAAAGATCAGGATTTTCTGGATGCACAATTAATTCCTGAAATGAAGAAAATTATTGATATGAATCACTCGCACTAAGTTGTGAAGGAGAAGATAAGATGATGCGTTCAGTAAAAATAGGTCTGTTTCTTTTATTTTGTGGTTTTTTTGTTCCTATTTCTGCGCAGGCAGACGAGGACATTGTGCCAGAGTGGCACGAAATATGGGTAGGGGCATGGGAAGATATTCAGCAAGCGGATACGACAGATGAATTAAGAGAGAAGATCAAGCAATGTTATCGGCATGAGATGGAACGAATTTACCAGGAAAATACGTCGACCAGAGCGGATGATCATCAACATATGAGGAAGACTATTTTATCTAGTGTGAGGCTCAAATCATGTTATGTAGAGGATCTTTATTATGAGGATAAGATCGAATTTCTTCAGATGAAGAAACCATTCATGAGAGATCCTTATACAGCAGCAATACCTACGTTTTTGGGTACTCCTGTGAGAACGCGTTTGCTTTTATATCGTTCTCTTTTATTCCCTTCTTTAAAGGAACAATATTATGTTGTGCACGAGGTGTATCAAGCCGCGCTGGAATAGAGTGTTTTTTTGTTATGGGAGTGAGGACTGTTTATACGAAATAGGTGCATCTTGTCCAACTTGAGGTGGGGTGGTGAAATAATTATTTTGCTCATAATGATATTGATGAGAATGATACTGTGTATGTTGGGAATGTTGACGATGAGAATGTGTCTGATGGGAGTGCGTATGGAAATGAGTATGGGTGGAGTGCGTGGTTAGAATGTGAGCGAGATGATGAGAAGAAACGTGGTGAGTTATGGGGCGGTCAGGATGAGAAAAGCTTTTGGAAGCGGTTGCATCAGCAGGATGTTCTTGAAGATTGTTGGTGACATTTGGTGAATGGTTAATAATTTTCGTATAAGCCGTTGGCTGTGGGGTGGGAGCCTTTGTCGTGTCAGTAGCATTCTTAGTAGCATCTTTTGGATGTTCGTTATTAGTGGACGTCGGTGGTGTTAGGGAGTTTGAGGAAGAAGGTGTCGGTTCGGGAGAGCGTTGAGAAGATAACAGCGTGGCAGTTGCTCCTACTGTTGAGGTTACACCTATTCCGGTAAAAAGCGGCTCGTGTCTGACAAAATTACGGGCTTGGGAAGGTATCTTACTGCGCATGAGAGAGCCGAGGCCTCTAGTTCCACCTAGCCCAAGTCCAGTAAGGCCACTTCCGGTTGTGTTGCTTATGACGGCTCCGGCGAGTGATCCATCAAAGAGGGAGATTTCTCCCCCGACACCGCCGAATGAATTGGTCCAGTAATTGATAACGTCTTCAACCTGTAATAATTTCGTTGTAAATTGCTCCGCGGTGATTGCAAATAACTTTTGCGCATTATGTGTGGTTTTTATGCCTTCCATTATTAACGAATAGTTAAATCGGTCGCTTTCAGTTTTAGCGATACGTGTGTCTGCTGCTTCTTGCGGGGAAATTTTGTAAAGTGCCCCATCGCGGTCGAGATTTTTGGTGAGAGTTTCACGATCTTGGGGTGTTGCTTTGGCGAGGCTTTGTGCTTGTAGCTGAATATGGTACGCGTTAATATTTTCTGCTAAATCGTCACGGAATCCTTTTTCGTGGAGATAAGAGATGACATCTTTATGTTCTTTAGTAGCATATTCTAGAACATGTGGAAGCTGCGCAATAAGAGATTTCACAATATCAAAGGAGTTGTTACTATCAAGAGCTTTCCCTGAAACGCCAATAGAACGTGCTGCTTCTTTATTTTGATTGTTATAGATAATGGAGCGCGTTAGGTCTAAAAGGGTTTGGAGGTCACTGAAACCTTGGAAGTCTGCTTTAAGAGCAATGTATTGGCCAATTTGGAGGTTATACCCACCAGCTTCCGCTTCAAGTTCGGCTGCATACTTCTGCAATGCATCATGTACATCATGCTCATTTTTGAGGGTTTGGAAACTGCTACCAGCCAGCTCTGATGCGATCATTGCTTCTGGGTTGAAAGATGCAGGCATAATAAAAACTCACAAATAAATATAGAAAATAGAAAGAATATAAAGATATATTACTGGAAAATACGTAATATTAATAAAATATCTTATATTCTAAGAGAGTGGAGGTGAAAAGACGCGGGCACGATAATGGGCGGCACTGTCGAAGTCGCTTTCTGACCCCAAGCTTTCTTTAAAGCCAGGGCCAGACATCCAGTCAAAAACAGATGCGATTATACTGTTACTGTCTCGCCAGTAGCGTCGTCCTTCGTCGAGTTCCGCAAGGAATCGAGGTACTGAGTAACAGTCAAGGAGGAAGCTTCCACGTCTCTGAGTAAGGTCAGAAAGTGTAGGATTCTCCCTTGTCTCTTCTTCGGCAGAAGGGCAGAGGCAACAGTAAAAAAAACGATGATATTTTCGACGTCGTATCGATCATCCTCTTGTAGCCATCCTTTCTTTTCTGCTGTTGCGAGTGGAACAGGTGTAAAACCTTCCGATGTTGCACCGATAAAGGTGGTATTACGGCGAATTTCGGCCATGACAGCATGATATTTTTCCATATCGTTTGCGGCACCGCTTTCGGCGCATTCCTTCAATGCAAGTGCAGCGACAGCTGAACCTGTCGTAATACCGAGATCATCGCTTTCCAGAACACTCCAGGTGCGTGCAAAGAGCTTCCAGCATTGCTCAAAAGCTTCACGGGAGAGCGGTGGACAATAAACATGGCCCCGGTCATCGCTTAGAGGAACGACTAAGTTTAAAGCTTCATTGATGGTAACAGATGACATGAGTAAATTCCTAAAGAAAGATAATAAAGGGAAAGTGCAGCGTGCTGCGGTATCGAAAGCACTGCGCTATTGCGTAAAGGGTTACACTGGCTCTCTTAAAAGAGGAGAGCCAGTGTAGGAGGAGAAAAAGGCTGAAGTCCTGCCTTAGGCGGGATGTGCTGTTTATGGGCGCCTTGGGGGATGATCATACGTGACGAAATGGCGAGGGCTGTGTAAAGCCTAGGTGGCTTTTCTATAATGGCAGGGGCGAAGAGATGCGGAAGATCGTGCAGACTTGTTGGGGTGTCGTTTTGGTTATGGGGTTGGTTTGTGCGATTGTGCTGTTCCCAAAGGTGCCCTTTTCTGCTCTTTTTGAACTCCCACCTGTGCAAAAGACGATTACTTTTGTGTGTTTGGCCTATTTTGATGTGGTGGGTGGCCCAGGAGCTCCTGAGTATGGAGAGCGTATGATACGGGAGGCTAAGGATGATTTGCTTCAGCGGTATAAGGCTGGGGAGTTGGCCTCTCACATTGATAAAGAGATGCGTCTTTGCATCGATGAACGCATTGTGCGCCACAAATTAGCAGAGCGTTATGACGCACAGAAATGCTTCATAGAATGGCGAACGGTGCAGCTGGATTTAATGAGAGGTGGGGGGAAAGGTGTTATATTTAAGCAGCCAGAAGAATGGTGGAATATTATAGCGCCTTCAAGTTTTCTGGCTGATATTTTGTTATTTGATAATAAACGAGAAAGGCTCTGGGCAACGGCCTATGCCCCACAGAAAATAACGTAATTTTTTGGATATATTAGAGAAAACGACAGGGAGAGGGCGCAGCCATGATTAGAGGGATGGTGGAAAAAAACTGGAGTTTGAAAAAGAGATGGCCTCTATTCGCGGGGGGAATTTTTCTTCTTATGCTCGCTTATCATGGGGAGGCTATGGTGAAGAGCACACATATTCTTGATTTCTATCTAGAATATAGAACACCTGCACCTTCTTCTTCTAACCAATTAGTGGAAAGAGCTTATAAAGATATTATAGAAAATATTTCTACGTCTGTTAATGAGCTTGGTCACATAAATATTGATGAGGGTTAAAGTGGAAATGGATGGTATCATGAAAACCATCACTTAGGTTTGTTTTATTTATTTTGTGTTTATGTTGATATAAGAAATTCTATTGATGGGGATAATAGAGGTAGTATAAAAAATAAAACTTTGCTCACAGAACTTTATGTTCTGGAGACACAGCTTCCATACTCTTATGATATTGATATAGAAGATAGGCCGTATTATGGACAATATCATTATCCCAGTGTGTATAGTTATCCATATCCAGGTATTACTTTTTCTGATTATGACGATGGAAGTGATCTGAGCCACGCGGAAGTACGGTGGTTGAAGGCATATGGAGGGAAAGAGATTTGGCGGCGTGTTCAGAAAAAATTTCAATGGGACTAGTCGCGTTAAGCTGTGCGACTAGTCACAGCAGCCAAAGAGAAATCCTGTCCTGTCATGTTGTTGAGTTGGATAATGATATCTTCACTTTGTGGTGGTGAATTAAGGGCTTCCTTCTGTGTAAAGGAATAGGAATTCTGGCTTTGGCGTCTGTCGATGTTGAGCTAGGCTAGTTTGATTATCTTATTGAGAATATTAGTAAAAAATTCCTAATTGTGCAAAATTTTTCAAATGAGAGATATTAAAATAACGATCCTTTTTTGACAAAGTATGATCTTTCTTGGAAGGTGGCGGCAAGAAGAGGAGAGTTATATGAAACGAACCGGGGTATTAGGCCTATGTTTAGGGTTTGGTTTGCTGATTATGCCGCTAAATTCTTATGCACAAGGGGTGCAAGTCGAGCCTAGCTTGACCGCGAAAAAGGCATGGGAAGAGATGCTTGCTAATGCTTCAACAGGATTGAGGTTTGCCGCTGCACGGGGTGATTTTCCGCTGATAGAGAAGATCACTGTGGAATGTTATGATGATGTTGTGAAGGATATTCCCGCGATTGGTCCATTGGATAAAGATGGATATATTGATTTAAAAGAAAATCTACTTGCTAATGAGACACGCGCTAAAAAACTACAAGAATGTTATTTGCAAGATTCTATAGTGCATTATTCCGCGAGTCCTGATTATCAAGATAAAAATACATATTCTTTCTACAGTAGAGTTGAGTCTGCTTTAAGAGTAACATTATCTATGTATGCTATAAAAATAGACTATCTGAGGTTATGGGATACATATAAGGATACTCAGCTAGATGGTCTGGATGTTACGGAGAGGGCAATTTATGAGGTTTCTGAACGTGCTTCAGTTCAATAACAAAGCTTATTTTTTACCTGTGTTGGTTATCCTACTCTGCGCTGTAGGTGGGGCTGCTTATGGGAATAATATCCCCACAGAGTGGGAGGGCTTCATCCATGCGTCTGAGAAAGATATTAGGGAACATGGTAATATCCTCATGTTGGAAAAAAATGTCCGTAATTGTTATTCTGATTATTACCATAAATATTTATCTGCGGGGAAAGGAACGTCAAAGGATATGAGGAAATGTTTTGTAGAAGATCTATATTTACAATATAAGGCTCATCCTTTTATCAAAGAATTGTTCCCGGAGGATGTAAATGCCTCTGGTATGCCGTATTATTTAAATCCTTCATATGCGAATAGTCGTATTATCATTGAGCGTTCTTTTTTGTTTAAGACGGTCGATGAGCAGCGCCAGATTACACATCGTGCATATCTGATGAGTAAGACGCCTGTTGAGAAATGGGGTGAGCTAAAATAGCTCTTCCCTTAGGCGGCTTAAACAATACGTGATTGCTGAAGGGCAACAGAGACGTCTTGTCCTGTTAGAACATTCACATTTACATCAACGTTTTGGTTGTGCGTCGTTGTTAAAGACGCTGGAGAAATGGCGGAAGATAATGAGTCGAGCTGAAATGGTAGAGAAGGAGCTGAGGACGGAAGAGAAGCGGCTGGAGGCGGAGAGGGCTCTTTCTCTCGCAGAATAGAGGAAGCGCCACCAGATTGCGCTGGGACGACAGAAAGGATGATGCTTTCTATGGGCTGTGCATTCATACCAATAACCGTTTGCATGGTTGCAGAAGTGGGGGGTGCCCCTATTGATGTAGGACCATTTGAAGACGAATGAGGGAATGGTGCGGGGGACCATGCCGCAGGGTGTATGGTCTTTGCTTGAGGGGGTGATGAGGGTACGCCCATGGCAGCAGGGGGCGCTGTAGGAGGAGGGTTCTGCATTTGTGTGGGAGCTGGATGCGCGCCTGTTACCGTTGGAACTGTAGGGGAAGAATTTTGTTGTATCGGAGAGGGAGTCTTTGTGTCTTCAGGTTTATCATCGTCTGAGGGGTGTGAGAAATATTTATAGGCAGCGTAGCTCCCGAGGGCGATGCCTGCCCCTCCAAGAGCAATCCAGCCGACTGGGGTGGCGGCAAGGCCACCGGCAAGTGCGGCGGCTCCGCCCTCTAGCACGCCATCAGCTAGGACACCTTCTGCTAAACCTGTTAAGCCGAGACGGGTGGCGCCTCTCACAATGCTCGGCGTGGCTTTTTTCATCGCTGACGATGCAATTTTTTGAGTAGCCATTGCCCCGATTGTTGTGCCAACGGTGGTTCCAACCATTGTGGCTTCACCGCCTACGCCCCATAAAGAGTTTGTTTTTTGGTCAATTTTTCGTTGCACCATTGAAAGTGCATTAATCGCGTCATTAAGGCTTGTGGCAAATATTTTTTGGGCTGTATGAGTTCTTTTGACACCTTCTATCAGATTAACGGTTTCAAGCCTTACAGAAGCAATACGAGCATTCCGGGCATCGTCAAGATCTTCTACAGGGACATCAAACTTCTTAGAGTCTCTTCTGGCAGTTTTAATTAAGGAATTAATTTTAGGTTGTCCTAATCGCTGTGCCTCAGCGGCGACCAAAGCGATATTTGTTGGATTAATGTCTTCAATATCCGAGGATAAGCCGATACTTTGAAGATATTTTTCTAATGAAGGCGGTGGTTCGTTGGGTTTGTGGGGTTGGTTTTGGGCTATGGTAGGAAGATTGGAAAGGTTTCGCAATAAGTCTAGAACAGCCTCGAAATTATGCTTCCCATCAAGATGCTTTGGGCGTGCCCCAAGTTTAATAACGGCCTGTTTTTCCTCGTCATTAACTTCTGCTACGGAAACTAGTTTTTCTAACTTTGGGATAAAATCCAAGCCTATATTCTGAAGGCTAAGGGCTTGGGAGGCACCAACTGGCATGTTAGTACTACGGGAAAGGGATGAGCCTTCCGCTCCGATTGTTCTGATTCCTGCATTATTCTCGGAAGCACCAGATAATATGTCTCCCATAGTACTGGATTTATTTAAATTTTTTGGAATTGATTCAACTTTTTTATCTAGTTCTTTTGTATTATTATTTTCCACTTGATTAGGATTATGGAGGCAATAGTTTGTTCCCATATTAAAACTAGTAGGTGGTTTGACGGCCATAGGGGTACTCTCATCTCGTTATAAAGTTTTATGTCA
Source organism: Saccharibacter sp. EH611 (assembly GCF_009834765.1). Taxonomy (GTDB): domain Bacteria; phylum Pseudomonadota; class Alphaproteobacteria; order Acetobacterales; family Acetobacteraceae; genus Saccharibacter. The sequence continues at coordinate 34,968 of NZ_WVHP01000025.1, forward strand.
TCGGCGTACCCTCTCTTTCGTGAACGGAGAGGAAAAATACTTGTTTACGAAAGACAACGGCACAAGGCCGCTGTCTTTCGTAAGTTATGGATTAGGACAAGGACCAGAGATCACTATTGATGATCTCATAGCCGGTGAGTTCGACGCTCCATTTGGCCATGGTGCCGTTGAGGTCTTCTTGAGGCTGTTGTGTAATAAAACAATTGAGGACTGTGCGATCATCCTGCACTGGGCTATCGCTGATAATGCGCACTTGCCCGAGATAGGAGTTCTTTTTGACTTGCTTTAGCCATTCGTTGGCTAAATTCTGTGCACGGTTGAGGTTAACGGTAATTTTGATTTGTTGTTTGGCTTCTTGACTTCCCACCATGCCGGTCATCGTGTCGATCATTTTGGTGGTATCACCAGTTGGCGCGATTTTAATACCTTCTGTGGAAAGAAAGTCTGACGTGACGTTCAATGCAGAATTGGAATCAACAATCAGAGAAGCCCGAAGGCGGTTGAGGACGCCTTGAGCCGTTGCGGGATTAATGGCCATGATTAAGCTCCTGTAGCCGCTTTGGTGGATGACGTGGCGGTCTGACCGCTAAAGTCGATCGCAAGGTTGAATGTCAGGCTTGTAAAGCCGCGTACGGGCACGACCGTGGCCGCAAGGCCGTTATAGGTGCCTGTCGTATAGTCGGATGGGTTGGCGGTGATGTAGCTGTTGAAGTCGGTTGCTTCCAGCTCATACTGAGCAAGGATGCATCCACCCGTGACAGCGCTATCAAGTGTCTGCTGAGCGCGCGCGGTAAGGCGGTTAATGCCTTCTTGGCTGTATACCAGAGGGCGCATTCCCGGCTGGCTGCCTTCAATGATCGCGTTAGCAAGCTGGAGTTCGACATTGATAGAGCACCAATCTGCACCATACCAGCCAGACATGGTGTCGCCATTGCTGAACGTGCCCCAGAAGAGGATGCTGCCTTCCACGCCGCCTTCATTGGCTGTGCCTGCAAAGCCGATATTATTGCGTTTGAGGTCGGCAAAGTTCGGCCCATGTCCAGCTTCCGTCCATGGGGTAATGCCTGTGAGCTGGCGGAAGCTCATTGGAGCAAGGCGGTTTAATCCGCTCGGGCGTGCATTACAGAATTGTGCCGCGACGGCTGCTGCAAGATGTTCTTGCGCTGTGTTGGCGGCTGTTGTGCCCTCACGCACGACGGAACCCGTATATTCGGCACCGTAGAAGGTGGATTTCTGGCCGACGCCGTTAACAAGCAGTTTTTTGTAGCCGTCTTTATCCCCACACAGGAAGAAATAGACACGGCCATCTGAGCTGGACTGGTTGGCGAGGAAGGAGGGCAGATTAGGGTCATTCTGTGCGCCACGCGGCAGCACATAAGCGTAAAAAAGCTGCGGATATGTTTCGGTAAACTGGCTCAACGCGCTTTCGATCGTCGTTGCGGCAATCTGACCAAGCTCTAGCACCCAGCAGCCGGCCGTCGTATTGGCGAACCATGACTGCGCCATGGCGGTGAGTTCGGTCATGGCGGCTGTGTTGTCGTGAGCAGAGCCGTTTGAGCCGCCTGCATCGGGAGCAGCGCTGCTCGTGTTGCTTGTGCTCTGAGCGACAGGTGGGTTTTCGTTGGACGTAGAGCCAGCGACCTGTGCCGTATTGAACGGGGCCAACAGGGCTAGCACGTCAGACAGGGAAGACGCCTCAGCTGTTTGTCCGGCTTTGAGGGATGTTGCGCCGAGGCTCACCAAGCAGGCTTTCTGCTGAAGCAGGTTCGGCATAGCGCCACGAATGACGCTTTCGTTAATGGTAACAATATTAGGCATGAAAGTTCCTTTGAGGGGCTGTTTCAGAAGGCGGCAGAAGGACTTCATGAGCGTGCATAGACGCGCACGCGCAGCGCGTTCTGCACGCCTTGTGAGACAGCCGTGCTAAGAAAAGGAGAAGGGATTAAGTTCTGAGATGATCGTGTCGTCTGTGATTTTTTATTGGCATAATTATTTTCGGTAATATTTAAATGAAAGTTGGTTTACCGAGGGAAGAGTGTGGAAAAATATGGAAGTATATTGATATTTTTTCCCTTTTTATTCGTTGGAAGAGTATTGGAAATATAATAATAATTTTCTATTTTTGGAACTAAAGTATCTACTTTGTTAAAGTGAAATGGAAGTATGTCGCGGTTTATCCCGGCCTTTTCTGTAATAACCCCTCCTACCGTTCCTTCCATTCTATCAGAGATGTCATAGGATGGGATATCGGAGGCGTTATGATCTCTATAAAAACGATTTTCCCACCATGCATGAGTCATTGAAAAAATGGACACGCTTACATTTTTATCGTTAAAGTAATAAATATATCCTTCTTTTGGATCTTCACTAGAACCTAAACTATTATATGAAAAATTTTCATGGGCTGGATTGTTATTGTGCGGGAAAATATAGGAAATAGAGTTGGGTTTACCAAAACGATAATGCCAGCTTGTGACATCTGCACATAACGAGGCATAACCTTTTGGGGTTTCCCCACTCACGATAATTTTCTCTGTTGGTGAACAAAGAGAAGGCTGCAAGCGATCTTCTGGAGGACGGAGGTCAAGCGGGATAGAAAAATGGGATAATTGAGAAAAAGCTCGATAAATAGGAGGAATACCTTCGTCTGTTGATACATAAAAACCTATCGGAGAAGGTAAATGGAAAGAGTTTGGGTGAGACGATAAATCTGGAAAGTTGCTGAGCATAAGCTCAGGAGATTGCTGCCAACTTTTCATACCTCCTGGAGAAGAGCGAATAAAAGGCAGGTCTTGCGGAGGATACGTATAATCAAGACGTGTGATGGTCACTCCTGATACTTTATTAAGAATATTGCGTTTTCTTCCCCAATGAGTGGCTAATCCATCGAATATAAAGACGGCCGTCGTGCGATCCACAAAAGCGTAAGCTGTTCCCCCAAGGTTATGGCCATACTGTGAAATTTCCATATGAAAATATGTGTCAGCAGGCTTGTTATCGCGGGGAAAGATATAGGTGATATGTCCCGGTTCGCCAAAGCGATAATGCCATACGTTGTTTGGTCTAGCACAGAGGGAAGCAAAGCCCCGTGGTGTCTCACCATTAATCACCACTATTTCATCAGACGTGCATAACGTAGGGAGAGCTGTTGCATGAGCCTTATGGAAGGCAAGAGAGGCTACACTCAAGGCTAGCGAGATCAGTGAACGCATGGGGGATGAAGAGCCCTTTATGACATCGTTCTCGCACTATAGCGTTTATGAAGCCGTGCGGTAAGGGAGGACTTACGAGGAAGGAACGGTGCGCGTATCGCTCTTAAGGGTCATTTTAGCGTGTTCGATAAGCTTGAATGCACAATCGCGTGCTGTGTTTTGGATATACATGACATCGAACTCTAAATGTTTCATCATTGAGAGTGCTGATATTTCATCAAGAGTGCTTTTTTCATCAACAATGACGGGTATATTTGTAATACCAAGAGTATCTGGGTGCAGGAGTGCCCAATGGCGAATATAATCACGAATATTGGAGGCTTTTTGGTGGGGAAGGCCAATAAGGGTGAGTTTAACCTTTTCTGTCATCATCTGTGTTGAAGCGCCTGTTGTGGGGTCGACTGTCCCTAACCCTACAGGTTGAGCGCTGTGGGGATCGTTATGAATGATGATATACGGTGGTTCTTGATTGTCTGGCGAGCTAAAACTTGGAAAAATGGGGACATCTTTAGGCCAAGGGCACCAGCCTAACGCTGGGCTCCCGATATGCGGAAGAGCAAGGAAAATGGGCAAAGATGAGCTGATAACAGGATGGTAATCGTCTAGCTCTGCTTCTGTATGGATAAATTGGCTTCTGAAGGAGGGGGGAACATTAGAACCAAAATAATGAAATAAACCCGCTTGTTTGAAATGCTTCTTCTGCCCATCAATAGAGAAATGTGTTCCATCAATACAGGCCATCCATAATGTATCGGTTGGTTTTTGGTGGAACGTTTGCACTTCCTCCTGAGTGGTGAGGACCATATTGCTATAGTCATAGCGCTCCGTTTCAGTATGGCGATTATGCGTCTCAATATGAAGGCTTCCGGTAATAGACATGGTCTGGGGGGTTGCAAGCCAGAAGATAAAACGATCAAGAGGCAGAACGATTTTACGATATTGGCGGAAGAGAACCGTTCCTTCATAGCAAATGTCGTTCATGCCAGAACCAACAGAGCGTGAAAGGGAATTCTGAGCGTTGTTGAGAATGTCAGTGGCGGAGAGGGTCATGATGGGGGTGTCCTTTATATAAAAGAGTTACGAGATGAAAACCCTTCTCTAACTACGGCGATGATGGCCAGCGCGGTGCTGAGTTCAGGCGGCCACGGCGCGGGCGACGCGTTTTTGTGCCGCATTAGGGCTAGCAGGAAGAGCTTTAGGTTTCTTTTCTGCATCCTGTGATTGTTTAAGAGCTTTGGCGATACGCCATTTTGATGGGTCGTCTTTAATGGGCTGGTTGAGGCAGCCCATAATGGATAACGCTGAGACATAGGCATCTAGCCTCTCTTGAACTTGGTTAAATCCTCCATTAATTTTGTAAGTAATTTTGTGGTTTGTATTATAGATGCTTTGTGCACGTGTTGTATCAACATGTTCAGCAACCGGAATGAGGTTGTCATCCATAAACGTGAAAGCGGCTACTTCAAAAGCGATTGCTACATTTGTGAGGTCGGTAGGGTTTTTAATAAGGTCAATATTGCGATTATATTGACGAATTTTCTTGGTTATATTCTCATAATTAGCACGTCCGGTATTTTGGAGAAACCCACGCCCACGGAAGCGCGATCCATCACCAGGATGTGTGTTGCCTAAATGGTTATTATCGACTTGTTTAAGCTTATGGTTTTTGTTTCTCCATGATATGACTTTAACATTTTTCCCATTTATTTTTTTCATTCGAATTCTTTTGTTATTAACCTGGATGGTGTCATATCGGGTGTTGAAAAAACCGTCGCCATCTCCTGATTTAATGACTTTAGAGTGATCTGGTTCGTCTACATCACCTTATGTGTTGATAGGAACAACTTTCCCAGTATTATATTGTTCTGATAATCGCGTAAAATTCTTACTTTCTATTTTTATTTGAGAGAAAAAAGCTGCAATGGATTTTGGGGTTACAATGTTATATTTAGAGAGTAGCGCATTATATTCGTTGAATCCGTTAAAATTATTTTTTGGTGAAGTGTTTTTTTTGAGTTTTGAAAACTGGTCTTCTGATAGAACAATTTTATTAGACATTTATCGAACCTTTTTATCATGGATAGGGTGCATCATGATACTGGAACCCCAATTTCTTTATTTTTTTGGGAACTGTAAAATCATCATCATAGCACTTTAACTTTTCATTATGCTGTAAGTGAATAAGAAAAGCAGAAGGGTCATCAAGTGAGTTATTTATATCGATAGTATTTTTCAGAAGAATTTCTTTAATAATATGATGGTTTTTACGATGCATTAAGCCAGCTATCTTGCCTAATGGCAAATAGTCGTCCCTATTATCGGACACATGGAAAATGGTTGTTTGAATATGATGGTCTGTGAAGCCATATACGACGCCATATCCTCTAGTGGAGATGACCTTTACGCGGGAAAATGAGAAGTTTTTGTAAGGTGGACTATTATCGGCAGGAAAAATATAGGTGAGATGGTTAGGGGTACCGGTGCGATAATGCCAGCTATGGAGGCCGGCACAGAGGGACACATAGCCATGGTCTGTTTCTGCGCTGAGAAGAATATGTTCTGTTGGCAGACAAAGAGTGACTTCAGGATCGGAATGGGCGTCTCGCAAGATAGGTGGGGGGATATTGGTTGGTTGAACAAGAGAAGAGAATTGTTCGGTAATATTAGGGCTGCCGATGTAAATATAAGGGTTATCTGGCTCTGATACATGCTCAAATGAGAGGGGAAGCTTACTGTTTTTGGCTAGCCTATCACCCCATTGGCTCCCGGCGGTTGTTCGTGTGAAGGGGAGGCGCGTGAGCTCGGTACCGGATGCGTGGGAGAAGGCGATGCCTGCAATTTTCCCAATAATATGATGGTGATCCCCCCATATTGTGCGAATTTCATCAAAGATATAAACGAAGCGTCCATGATCATAGAACGCGAAGACACTGCCCATGTTATCAGGACATGTGTCGGGCGAGACGAGGGGAGGCATTGGCTCCACACCCTCTCCAATAATATCCACCGGGTCATTCAGGTTCTTTTTGAGAACAAAATTCTTCTGAGCTGGGCTATTATCACGGGGGAAGACATAGGTGACATGCCCCGGCTCACCGAAGCGATAATGCCATACATCGTTCTTTCCTGCACAGAGTGAGGCAAAGCCGCGTGGGGTCTCTCCACTGATGACGACGTCTTCCTCAGCCGTGCACAGCGTTGGCAGAGGTGCAGCTCGTGCGGTGTGGGAGGAAAGAGTAACAAAGCTCAGAGCGAGCAGGGTGAGTATGCGCATTGTGAGAGACGTTTTCCAGACAAAATAGCGTATAAAGCTGGGCTTACGGCGTTAGAAATGTGGGTCTATAAGCCCGAGCTTGTTGGGTAAAAGTCCAAAGGAACGCGAAAGCGATAGGGCTCGTGCGGGCTGTCTGGAAGGCTATCGGGAGGTGTTATTTTGTTTGTTTGAAAGAATGCTTTGCCGAGTTGGGAAGAAATGGTTCCTTTGCGGCAGATCGCATTGCTGACTTCACGCTCACTCGTGGGATCTTTTTTGATGGACATGCCAGCGGCGTCTAAAGCGGTGAGAACGGTGATCCGTTGATTATTCTGCACAAAGGTGACGTAAGCGCCGTCTCCATCGGGGAACTCCATGATGTCACCGCGAAAAGCTTGGGACATAGGCTGTGGCGTGTCGGGATAATGTGCATCCAGCAGCCCTGGCTGACTGAAGCGATACTGCATTGTGTCGTGGGACTGACATAACGCGACGAGCGCATCACCCGTATCGCATCCAAAGATGACGGTCTCATCATTGTTGCATAAAGGGGTACGTTCGGGTGCTGGCGGTGGTTTGGAAGCGCTATCATCGGCGGCAGGAGAAGCCGCTTTTTTATGATGAACGTGATGGTGCTTCCTAGTGTGTGGCAGTGCATAAGCCGCATGTTCTGAGATAAGCATCGTGCTTATCATTACTAGGGCCATCAACGGCTTCATCATATTATTCCCCCACGACATAACCTATGCCCGCATCATGCGTGGGACGGCGGTAAAAAGCAATTCAGTAGCTTCTGACGTGCAGCGCTTCACGGTGTCTGAGTTGCCGCCTTAGAAGGAGGTGGTAGCCGAAACCCTTGCGGGTAATGAACCGGATCACTCCTCATGAGCAGAGGCACATGCGCTTGTATGGCATAGCGCAAGCCTTGTGCGCTTTCTGCACGGATGGTTTTGAAGGGGAGATTGGAGAGAATAGCGCTATCTCGTATTTGAATAACACCAGCCTGAAGGTTTTTTACGTTAGGGCTCCCATAGTAGAAAATAAAGGTGCGGGTTCCATTGTCAGTAAAGCTGTAATCAGCACCAGGAGTGTAGGCTGTGCTGGCGGCAGTGGTGCCCCATGCGAAGTTGGTTTGTGCAGGGCCGTGATTACGTGGGAAAACATAGGCGATATGGCCGGGCCGCCCAAAGCGATAATGCCATGCCGTGCCAATTGCACAGAGTGATGCATAACCTTGAGCTGTTTCGCCGCTAATAATGACTTTCTCTGAAGGTTTGCACAAAGTTGGTGGCGTGTCTGAACCATGGGCAAGGGAAGAAAGAGCGAGAAGAAGCGACAACATAGCGTTTCCATAACCGTCATCATTTAAGACGATCTATCCGTTGCGCGTCTTCGGGTTGTTGTCAAATGGAGGTTGCTGGGGATGGTGGTCACCGTGGCTAATACAGTATCGACTGCGTAGGGGCGCCATCAAGGATGGGGAGTTGGTTGAGGTAGTGGGGTTAATAGGGAGGTGGGAGGATGAGAGAAATTTTCATCTAGGAATTTATCTATGGTATAAAATCGATTGAAAAGACCACACTCCTCCTCTGTAGAATCAAGCGTAGCGAGTATTTTATATTCTTTATGTTTCTTTTGTATGAAGGTGATAAGGTAAATTTCACGGGACACGAGGTGATTGTTGTATCTTTTGTGTAAAGGGCTCCAACTTAGCTGTTGTGCGTCAATATGCGTGAAAGGTTCATTGGGAATAGTGTTTACATAATAGCGAAGGAGCTGTTCCCCCTCATATTTTGCAGCTTCTTCACAATGGCAACAGGATGAGTGCGGTGTTTTCTGCTCGGGAGGGACTGACTTTCCGTTCAGGTAATGAGGGTAGTTATAGACAGAAGCGGGGATGGCTTGTGCGCTATTGATAAGGGAGAAAAAGGTCATTCCCAATATCCAAAAAAGCGAAGACTGTTTCATATATCCCCCCGTTATCGTGAGCCGCTTATAGAGCGTTTGAGGGGTCATGCGGAGATACGACAGAAGGACGAGAACCATCATCTTTTTCGGTAGTTAATAGGTCATCCTTACTTATATCGATGTCATCGAAGGCACGATAGATTTTAGATGAAACCTCACACTCACCTTTTTTACGAGTAGAATCGACGAGGGAAATAGCACTGAAGGATTTATTTTTCCGAACGAACTGGAAGAAATATATTTCACGCATTACCGGAAGGTTGTCGTCTTTTTTATTTAACAAACTCCAGCTTAGTTGTTTACGAACGACACGAGTGAAAGGTTCTGTGTAACCCATCTTCAGCTGTTCAGCGGCGAAACCTGCTGCACTTTCTTCTGCCATCCGCTCACAGTTATATCCAATGGACTTAGGTGTTTTTTGTTGAGGAGGTGTTGGCTGTCCATTGAAGTAATGAGGCAGGTTGGACACAGGGTTTGGTGTGGCGTTTGCTATTTTTATAGAGGAAAAGAGGGGAAGTCCTAATATCCAAAAAAGTGAAGTCTGTTTCATACGTCACCTCGTCACAATGAGGAGGCGATCGTGCTCTCCCTGTACAATTCTGTCAATCTTTCTCCGAGCATACTGGGCTAAGACAATACATCCCTCAGAAGAATCGTTGGGAAAGCGAGGATTAGCTCCGTGAATCCGAAAATTACTACGATGAAAGGTGTTTGTTCCGGGATAAGATGCTGATTTTGGCAAAGGGTCTAAGTCTAGAACGTCGCGGCCTTTACTGGAATGGTAGTCAAAGTCGCTAATACGGTACCGGCCGCGTGGGATCGGGCCAATATTGGCTATTTCTTGGTCATCTGGGTTGTTTTGTCCGTCAATAAGGTGGGGATTTATATTGTGGCGATTACCACTGGTTCCTGAATAGCCGTGTATAATAAACTCTTTTTTGGGAACTGATGTCCAAGGGTCACGGCCATAGACATCGCGTGGGTCAGGTGGGTTTTTTGTCCGCACGCCGGCTTTAACATTTTTGGCGAGAGGAAGCTGGTTAGAAGCAGGATGGAGCATGAAGAGATGCTCGAGCTCTTCGACGAATTTTTCGTCATAAGAGCCTTTTGGCCAAGAGACGTAATAGATGTTTCCAAAGGTTTGCTGATAAACAAAAGGCATAGCGCGTGTTCTTTCTTACCGCAGTGCCCATAGTGTGCCGTATTGTTGGGCGATGGCGATGTAGGCACGACCCCATGGGTTTTTCAGGGCGTCGAGGTCTGCCAAAGAGAGGTTCTTAAATCCTTCGGGAATGGCCCATGTCTGGGAGGTTCCGTTGTCGCTGCTGGACTGGATAATACCGGGGGCGAAGCCGGAAATGCCTAATTTATTGCGGAGATTTTGCCAGAAATGGGGTGGAGAGCTGTTCTCTGCATCCGGGGCCATTTGCACGAGGAAAGAGGCGGCGAGGTTATAGACCGCGCTGCGATAAAGCCGTGTCGAAACACGGCGAATTTCTGGAAAGGCGAGGTCTTGAGCGAGGCCGAAAGCGTTCTCGCATGTTGTGTCATCAGGTTGTGCCCCAGCGGGCACGCCCATAACATCGTGCACAAAACGCGTGAAACCCTCTATGGTGGGTTCCTCCGTTGTGGGGGTGTCAGTCACGGGGGCTCCCTTCTGCGCTGTAGGTTTCTTCAGAGAAAGAGCTCGGGGCGGTCTCGTCTGCATCGCTGGTCGCTTTGACGCTGACTTCCATCCCACGGGTGGCGGATTTGGAGCCGCGTTTGTTTAGGCTCTTCATCGCCACGCCAGAGATTTTCTCAGCGGAGGAACGGCGGTTCTTTCGGCCTTCTTCCGTTAGCTTTTCGTAATTATCTTCCAGTCCTCGTGCGAGTGCCTGAAAATTGATGGCTTGGTTGTCTGAATAGACCAGTCCACGGTAGCTTTTGTCGCGTCGTGCATCGTTAACAGAGCAGAAGCCAAAAGCGCGATGTTGGGCGATGATGTCACCACAATCTTCAGGGTCGAGATCGTCAATGACAATCTGTTGGCCCGCACCGATCCGGTTCCGCCGCAATTCGCGTGCGTCATCACCGGGGAGGCGGTAGGAAAAAACGTGAGTTTGGTGGGTCGGGTTGCCGATATAAAGCCGCATCGTCATGTCCTGCTGAGAAAAATGGGAAGGAAAAGCCCCCTATGATCACTGACGCAACAGCGCTTCATAGAGGGCCTGATAAGGTTAGTGAGCGGAGGAGAACACACCGCTGGTGGAGACGGGAACAGACAGGATCGTCGTCGCTTCACCACGTAGAGCCCAGCCGCTGGTCGTGCGCATAAAGCTCACCACGTCGGTGGCTTCTGCCCCGATAGGGCCTGTGATCTCGGCTGGGACGGAACGATCCACATACAGGGCGTTGCAGTCCGTGTTGCTCTGGCCGAACTCATCGCCAAACGCGTTGGTGTCAAATGTTGACAAACCGTCACGTTTTGGCAGTTCGGGGATGGTGGCAATCACGGCGTCTGTGCCGTTGGTGCCACGGCCCATCAGCTCGTCATCAGGAGCGGCTAGCACGTCCACATTGGCTGCTTTCATCGTTTCGATCACGGCCTGCATGACAGACTGCGTGCCGGCACCGATGCGCTGATAGCTGGTCAGCTGCACAATCTTCGTTGTGAGCAGCGCCAGAATACGCTGTGGCATCAGCAAGCGCACTTTAACGGGCTCTCCACCAACATTATACTGCCCAGAAGGCTGGGTGAGATTACAGCGTACAAGCTGGCTCTGGATCAGATGCAGCAAGAACTGGTACAGCTCACCTGCGTCGTAGGCATCCAGCGTTGTGTTGCCTTTGCTATCGGCTGGCAGGTTGTCACGCACTGTGCCTTGCTGAGCGTTCAGCAGGCCTTCACCGTTCTGTGGGTTAAAGCCAAACAGAGCCGCATCACGCAGAAGCTGGAAATGGCCTTGGCGCATCCCCGTGCTGTAGGCTTGTGCGAGGGACAGGCCCCAGTTGCCAGCCGCGTTGAGGTCCTCGCGGGAATATTCCACGCGGATCTTCTGTTCATAGGTTGGCGTTGTGATGGTGTCGGCTACGAGGGAAACGCTTGGTAGCTCATTGTAGCCAGACTGAGCGCCCTTGGCGATGGTGCGCATGTTCATGACAGGAACGTACACAGCGAAGTCACGCTCACCGAGACGAACGGCAGGCTCACCACCGGGGAAAAGCTCGGCAAAGCCAGAGCGCTGGGCGTAATGGACGAGAACGCGTGGGTCGGTAAAGTTAGGGTCAACCTTGAGGCGTGCAGGGGCGATAAGAGGCATGGAAATCTCCTTAGAGCTGGATCAGGGCGAGGATGGAGCCGGTGGCGGAATCAGGCAGACGAACCCAGCTCAGATTGCCGGACGTAGCGTCATAGGACGCAGCAAGGCCGTTATTCTGCACGATTTCCAGCAGCTTGACGGGCAGGGTTGTTGAGGATGAAGCAGACGCTTCACCTTGAGCAGAGGCGCCAGAATTTGCTGTGAGACGCTGCTTGTCCATGTCCCATGACAAGGACGCGGCAATGTCTTTCCCTGCGAGGTTGAGCAGAGCAGGGTCAGCCAAGACAGGCAGACGCACACCAGAGCCGAGGCGGAAAAAGCCCAAGCTGTTTCCAGGCCCAGCTTGTGGCGCGGTGGAGTTTGGCGTTGTGGCGAGATGATGCGATTGGTTGAACGCTGAAAAGCCGGTGATCTCTGCAGCGGACGTTGCGCGTTTCAGCGCCTGACCGCGACGACCTGGAGCGCCGGGCAACAGGCTCACCTGTTCTGACACGGCGATCCCGCCCCAAAGTGGCTGTGTTTCGCCTTCGTCAACATAGCCTGTGGCGAGGGCGTAGCGTGTGGCTGGGTCCAGCAGAGCGAGCCCCTGCACATAGCCGGAGCTATCGGTGGCAAAAAGGCCGGAGGCCTGCGTGGTTGTGTAAGGATTTACGTTAAGGCCGGATGCCATAAAAATGGTTCCTTAGAAAAATAATACTGAAAAAATGTGAGGATTTAAGCCATGAAAGCGCCGAAAGCGCTGCGGAACCCGCCGCGATAGTCTGTGCGCGTGTGGCCGCTCGCACTGCGTGTGCTGATCTTCTGCAATGGCGCATTAGGTGCTGAGGCAACCGGGCGTGACGCAGCGGCGCGTGCATCGGCATAGATCTGCTTTTCGGCAATCTCGAATACACCATCATCTAGGTCTGATAGGCGTGTTTTACCCCATTCCTGTGAATGTTTCTGCAAGCTGCCTGCCAAACGGCGGCGATAGCCTGACACACTCTCACCGGGGATATAGCGTGGCGTCTGCTGGCCTAAAGGCTGCGTGACGGAGTCCGCTTTGGCTTCAGCATCGCTGATCTCATTATGGTCTTCATCACTCAAGGGAGTAGAGCGGCGGCGGATTTTTTCCATTTCCGCTTCATGAGCATCGTTGCGGCGATTAAGCGCGTCTAAACGGTCACGAATAGCGCGGTCTTTGGCTTCTTTTGCGTCATCAAAACCGAAGCGTGCTGGGTCAGCGCCCATATCACGCAAGCAGGACAGAATGACGTCATCACGAGCGCCGGCTTTGCGCATCTGGGCAACCATACGCTCAATCATGGCGCGGTCATCCGTGTCTTTTTGAGGGGAGACCTCGTCTTGATCAAACCGCTGAGCGCTGTCCTGACGGTTAGCGCGATCAGCGCGTTTATCGCGCTTGGCATCGCCTTCAGCGCTGGCATCGTCGCCGTCATCATCGTCGGATAGATCATCACAGCGCACGTCTTTTTTCGGGGCTGTGCGGATCTGTTTTTTAAGCTCTTCAACCTCGTCTAATAAACGCGCAAGGCGTGTATGAAGGTCGGTATCGCCTCGGTTTTTATCAAGGCGGGCGTCTGGGGTATCGTGCGTCGCATCATGGTGTGTGCGGGCCATAGGGGAATGTTCTCCGTTAGATACAAAAAAGCCCCGTGCAGACGGTGCGCGGGGCTGGTTGGGGGTGTCGATGCCTGAGGGGGAATGGTATTTGTCCCACACACCTTCAGGCACAAGGGCGAGATGGTCGAGATGGTAGGGCGAGCCTTCTACCGTGACGCGCGTGCCATGGGGCAAGTCGCGACTTTGACTGAGCGAACTGGTGACAATCCCGGGGGAGGTTGACCAGTTATGCTCCATAAGGGCATGGGCAACGGCGCTATCTTGAATGCGGGCAATACCCCAGACCTCATGATCTCGCACAAAAGGATAAATAATGGTGCCGATGATATGGTCGGCAAAGTAGCGGTCATCGGTGATGGCACTGTCTGGATGGTCAATCACGACAGGCAGACCTTGGCAGCTTTCTAGAACGTCAGGGGACGTCCAAATGTCACGTTTACGTAACGTATATTCACCACGCTCTCCACCGCGATAGGCCCAGCCTGTCCCGGTGATGCGCATGGCAAAAAGCGTGACATTGTAAAAACGCTCAGGGCTCGAAAACTGCCCGTCTGCTATGGCTTTGCAGAGGGTGATAAGGTCCATCGAAAAACGCTGGGCGACCTGCTCCACCCCAGAGGCAAGGGGATGGGGGAGCTTATCATGCCCAAACCAGCCATAGGCGCTGTGGCTTTTGCTGAGGTCAGGCGTGAAAGGGGCGTCCACCCGTTTGGCATAGATCGTCTGCTCACCGTCCTTGAGCGGCTGAGTGACCGACCAAAGAACGGTGCCTTCAGGGGCCATGCCGAGCAAAGCAGTGCTCGCGTGCTCGGCGGCTTGCAAAGGCGCTTCACCTGCATGGGCCAATGTACTGGGGAGCTCCCATGTACCATCACGTTTTTTAAGCAGCAGAAGCCGATCACCGGCCCTATAGGCAAAGCCAGCGTGCTTCATCATGGGGAAAATATCCTTATTAAGAGGGTTAGGTGTGGAAAATTGTGGAAATAGCTTGAAGGGTTAAAAAAGAATGTTTTGTTGCAGCAGCGAGGTGAATGAGCATGGGGAATGACGCTGCTGTTTTTTCGTATTGGGTTGCGACAATGCGTCGTTTTCGTGATGTTCTAAAATATAGGTATTTCATAAGGATCATGGCTGATCCTTATGAGCGAAGAATTTAGTGTAGATTAATGACGTGGAGAAGCATAAGGGCACCGACCTGTGGGTCTGGCGCTGTGGCAATAAGGATTCCATTTGATCCTAATATATCTCCATCGTTAGTTACTCTCCCAATGGGGTCGCTGTCAGCGCTATAGATAATGCCACTTTTACTAAGCGAACCTAACAGGATTCCATTTGATCCTAATATATCTCCATCGTTAGTTATTCTCCCAATGGGGTCGCTGTCAGCGCTATAGATAATACCACTTTTACTAAGTGAACCTAACAGGATTCCATTTGACCCTAATATATCTCCATCGTTAGTTATTTTCCCAATAGGATCGCTGTCAGCGCTATAAATGGGGCCTGACTGAGAAAAGCTGTTTCCGATAAGGAAAGGAATACAGAAGATAGCAGCGATAAAAAGATATTTATTAATCATATTTTCCTCCCTGTAATTTTGTGATCCTTACTTGGGAGAACATCAACCTAATATCGCAGGTTGTGGCCGTGTTGAGCGCTCTAAAATATAGGTATTTCATAAGGATAATGGCTGACCCTTATGAGAGAAGAGTTTACTGTAGCTTGATGACGCCGAGTAGCATAAGGGCACCGATTCTAGGGTCAGGAACCTGACCAATAGAGCTTCCACCTTTTCCTGTTACATACCCATTTCCATCGACCTGCCCAAGGGGGGTATTGGAGGTATCATAAACAACCCCTCCAGGCCCGATATTTCCTAGCGATATCCCGTTCTGTCCCGTTATATTGCCACTTCCATCGACCTGCCCAAGGGGGGTATTGGAGGTATCATAAACAACCCCTCCAGGCCCGATATTTCCTAGCGATATCCCGTTCTGTCCTGTTATATGGCCTTCTCCATCAAGGTAGCCAATGGGCATATTTGACGTGTCATAAATGGGACCTGGCTGGGAAAAGCTTCTTCCGCAAAGGAAAGGAATACAGAATATGGTGGCGATCAAAAGATATTTATTAATCATATTTCCCTCCTTGGGATTCTGTGCTCCTTACGTGGGAGAAAGTCAACATAATATCGCAGGTTATTTTGGTAATCTAAGGAGGGATTTTTTATCGTTCGAAGGATGGGGATTGCAGGTTATGGCGCTTTGCCATTGTTGTCCATCTTTTTCACGGAAGCTTCCAAGGTAGGAAATATCAGTGACTTCAAATGTACCTGAGAAAAGTGAAGAGTTCTTGGGAAGCGTTTGTTTCTGAGCGGAAAACTGTCCACTATATTTTCCTAGGTAGTTTGTAGTTGAGGGTAATGAAATTAGATCCCCTATTTGAATATCGCCTCGTAATGGACAGGTGACAGTAATATCATTTTTTCCGTTCCATGTAGGCTGTCCCATAAGGTCGTTGAAATCAATTTTCTTTATGGGGCGTTCATAGAATTGGTCTAAAAATGTGATGGTTTGCCCGGAAATATGCACGGTCAGAGGGTTGCCTGACATTTGTTTCCAGCAATCGCCATACCCAACGCAAAGCTCTTTGAAGCTGGTATAACAACCAATGAAGTCATGAAGGGCGATAGGCTCTTCTTTTGCTTTAAAGACGATACTTGGTTTATGAGGAGCGGGAAAGGTTGTTTGTTTGATCATCTCTTTCACGCTTTTCCCTCTTGGGCAGTGAAAGATATATGATATTTGGGTGGGATCGAGTTCTGGTGCTTGGTAGCTGGAGACGAAAAAGGTGATGTCCATCTCTGTTCCCGACCAATTGCCAAGGCTGCTTTGAATAGTGCCGTGCAAGATCGTGCCAACTTGGTTGGGATTGCTTAAGGGGAGGCCTTTGCTCATACCAGCTTTGAGGATGAGAGTATGATTAACGAGGTTGGAGGCTTGATTGATCGTGGTGATATCCACCCCTTTAATCGTTACAAAAGCCCCTCCTGTTGAGCCTTCGGCCTTGGAGAGAGATGCTTGTGTGAAACGGAAAGAAATATCTAGCGCACCGGGGTCAAATGGATCCGTTGGGCTTCCGCCGGGTACGCTCTGGGGGGTGCCGGGTCGTTTGGGAGCTGTGGTGCTGGCAAATTGTAAGACGGGCTGAGAGGAAGGGTCAGTTCCTGGAGAATAAATGCAGAGGTTATAATAGCGCATGGAGGTTTTCTTCCCGAAAGAGGCTATAGAATAGCGTGTGATGTTTATAAGGCCCTGGCATTACGTTTGATCAGGTCGAACCGTGGCGGAGGGGCGCACGAGGACGACGTTGTTCTTCCCAAGATCGTTAAGGAGAGGTGGTCAAACGGTCGCTGCTCCTTGTCTCTTCTTCATCGTCACAGGTTTTTGGTGTTCTTAC
Source organism: Saccharibacter sp. EH611 (assembly GCF_009834765.1). Lineage (GTDB taxonomy): Bacteria > Pseudomonadota > Alphaproteobacteria > Acetobacterales > Acetobacteraceae > Saccharibacter. The sequence continues at coordinate 51,785 of NZ_WVHP01000025.1, forward strand.
TGTCCTGTTTCCCAAAATCGACGTCGCCATCAAACACACCGGAACTGCTGTTGATGCTCTGCTCAAGCATAGTCAAAAGAGCGGCCTTCCCGTCTGGGTTGTCGTCTAGAAGTGGGGCTGTGGTGCGGATGGTGTCTAGAATGAGGGAGAAGCGCTTGGCGGTGAGGTCGAACGTATTATTTTCTGCTTCTTCGGCAGGCCAATGGGCGGAGAAGCTGTTCTTCCAATCACGGAAGATTGCTTCATCACTCAAAGAGCCGTAGCTGTTGGGGTGTTTGTCCCGCATCGCGCTGATAAAGCCGCTATTCCAAGCGCGGCGCATCACGATCTGGTCACAGAATTGATAGACAGGGGCCATCCATTGGCGACGCCCGCGGATATATTGCGCGATCATTTTCGCATCTTCTGTGCCTTCACCAAAGCCTTGGGCAAGGGTTTGGGAGTTCAGAAGTTGGCTGGGCATCCCCGCTGCTGCGGCGATGTCTTCAATAATATTCTGTCGTGAGCTGTGGAGAGACTTATCAACATTGAGCAGATTGAGGGATTCAATCGTGTCATTCTGCCCAATGGTCAGCACTTCACCATTTTGACTGAGCCGAAGCATGTCGGCTTTGTCTTCAGTAAAGATCTTCATCGCACGGGAGGCGACAGATCCAGGCTGTTGCACCTTAGCAACGACAAGACCTGCCTTTTGTGCCACGAGGCTATTGGCGACTTGCCCCTGCATATACGAACGCAGCGGGTAGATGCAGCGCTTAAAGCAGGACCGGCCCGAATAGCCATAGGCTGAACTTTCATAGTCCAGATAGACCGGGTCTTCATTCATCAGCACGACAAAGCGGCCTTGGCGGTAGCTTTGCCCGTTAATGGTCACAGAGGACGGTGTTTTCAAATAGTTGGGCTGGTTGGGGTCTTGGTTGAGCACCAAGCTGCCCGCTGTATTGAGCGGGTCCCATACATTGAAATAGAGGTCTAGGTCAGGGATCGCCTGGGCATCAATGGGGGCGTCACTGGGGATGATGGCGCCGGTTTTGGGGTTTGTGGCGCCAAAGCCCAGCACAGCCATGCCGTACACACGCGCCCAGCTTGCGACCTGTTGAATGATCTGGTCACAGCCTAAGTCGTTCCAATGTTTGGTGAACTCATGGGCAGCTTCGTCATCCGGGGCGTTTTCAATACGGACATGGCGGGGCTCGCTCATGGCCATATCAATGGGCAAACGGGCAATTTTGGCGCCGAGGGGATGGTCGGTATAAAGCAGCTTGCACAGCTCGTAGCTGGGTGCAAAACCGGGGAGGATATGTTCGCCCATGAGGGTTTCCCACAGGGCGTTGCTGCCATTGGTAAGGTGGTGCGTGGCCAAGGGGGCCTCCTTTTAAGTGATCACGAAAGGGGCGCTACAGCTCGCTTAATCCTAAGATGATGCCGTAGCAAAAACAGTCCAGCAGATCGTCACTGCGCCGGGCGGCGTGTGGATCGCTGAGGTGAAAATTGGTTGTTTGGGTGAGGAAATGATTGCGCGATTGCCCCCGAAAGAGCGACACGCGGTCAAAAGCAGGGCGGGCGAGGCGGACATGGCCTTGGCAGGTAAAGCGCCCGGCTTCTAGCGCGCGTTGGTCTTTCCCGCGGGCGGTCAGGGCGGCATCAATGGCCTGCACATTAAGCCCTTGGCGCTTGAGCTGAGGGAGAATGACGGAACCAGCGGCGCGGTCTTCAATAAAACAGGCGATGACGCCGTGGCGGGCACGGGGTTTGCGTGCCCAGTCTTCAAGCGTGGTGAGCACGCGTGGCGTCCAGTTTTCGAGCGTTGCGGCTTCAAGCTCGACCAGTTCCCAATCCAGCACGGTGAGCGGATGAGCGCGGTCAAAACGGTTGAGGGCGAAATAGATGACAGCCGTGCCGTCATTGCCGATCCCGCCTTTGAGCGATGTATCCATCACGGCAAAGACCCCATCGACAGGGGCGGGAACGTCGATGGGGGTATCGTTGTGGAGGAGATCGTCTAACGTAAAGAACGCTTGGCCAATTTGGCGGTAATCCCCTTCCCAAATATGAGGGTAGAGATTGGGAGCGTGCTGGTAACAGCGCAGGCGTTCTTGGTTCAGTGTGTCGGGAAACCACGGATTGTCCGACCAATTGACGCGTTGAATCAGGGCATTGTCATGGCCGTAGAGGCTTTCCCGTAGCTGCTCAATGGGGGCGTCACGTTCAAGCGGGTTCCAGCTAAACCAGAGTTCGGAGCTGTTCTTACGAATAGTGGGGAGGAGAATATCAAGGGACTCTTGGCTGATCGTCTGGGCTTCTTCTACCCAGGCAATATCGATCCCTTCGGTTGATTTAATGCTTTGGCTATGCCGAGCGAGCCCTTTGAAAATAAACTCTGACCCGTTTGTGGCGCGAATATGTTGGTCATGGATCACAAACCACGCGTTTAATCCAAGCGCTGTGATCTGATCCACCAAGAGCTTATGAACCGATTCCGCAATGGATGTTTGATATTCCCGACAACAGAGCACCCGCACAGGGCGCGTTACCGCTAGGGCAATGAGGACACGCGCGATTGTCCATGACTTGCCACTACCACGCCCGCCATACCAAAGACGGTAGCGGTATGACTGCCCAAAGTCTCCAAAAGCGGGGGGAACCTCAATGAGGGTCGGTGCTGTTGGGAGGCTTTTGGGGGGTGTCATGGTCGGAAGCAGAGGAAGAAGGCGGTTGAATAAGCAATGTGGGAGAGGGAGGAGACGGTGTTGTTGAAGACGCACGCTCAACAGAGGAGAAAGACTTGCCATAACCGCGGTCGAGAAGTTCTTTAATAGCGGAAAGACGCGTGCTCTCACTGCTCGCAGAGGTGGCGATCTCAATAAGGGCGTCAATAAGGGTGGCCCCATGCTGGCGCACTTTGCGCCGTAGGGCGTCGTCGTCCTTGGGCGCGGTGGTGCGGCGCGTGCGCTTGGGGCCGTCCCCCGGCGCTTTGGGCCTCACCATGGGGGTATCCTTTGGTTGATGGAGTTGGGGAAATGGGAAGATGATACGGTGACACCGACAGAAGCTCGGGCATGATCCCACAGACAAGACATCGTGTGGGATGGTGCTGTGTGCGCGAAGGGACAATAATATGACCGCTTTCGCAACAATTATAGCGTTGTCGCCATAGATAGAACGCCCATAAGGCGATCGACTTAGCCATAAAGTGAGGAGCTTTGATAGCCACGGTAGCGGGTCTCTTCATCTTGTCGGGTGATCTCGTGCCGAGCCCGTTGGGTCAGGCGGTGCAGTAACGTCTCACTGAGCGAGAGGTTCTGCGCTTTCAGGAGGTGGAGAGGCGCCATAATGGGGCGGCATCGTACGACATCGCCATCATGAGCCCCTAGTGTGAAGCAGTCCCACCAGCTCAGCGCATAATCCGCGCGATGTCGGACAGAAGGTGCGGTGACAATGGGACATAATGCGGCATGTGTTTGTGTGCGGGCCAGCATAATAAAGCGGTGGCCTTTAAAGAAGACCACACGGCCCGCTTGGGGTGTTGGTATTGAACGAGACATCATCAGCCTTGAGAAACAAAGCCCACGCAAAAAGCCCCGCACCATAAGGGAGCGGGGGCGTGGGGGATCAGAGGCTGAGAATGAATGCTCTTGTGGGAAAGGGCGTGTCGTGTCGGGACAAGAAAGCCCGCATACGCCAAACAAGGACAGGCCGCTTATAAGCGACGAGAGAAGCCTCTGACACAATAAAATAAGGGAAAGATTGACTGTGCTCTCATGATTGAGCGAGCTACACATAATTCCAATCTACTTATTTTTTCTCATAGTTTTCCGGTCAATGCAAGTCTTTTGTGCAAGAGATGTTTTTCTAAGGGGGCGAGAGCCTTTTGGGAACGTCAGAGATGAGCATTCTTGCGCCGTATGGGGAGCGTTCGACACCTCATCTGACCGCCCAATGACCTCAATTGTGCCTCGTTCGTGAAAAGCAATGTCACGTTGCAGGATCAGCGTTCTTGGGCTGATCAGTGGATGACAGCCTGACAAGGGGACAAAATGAATTGGAAATCTTTTCCATTCACAGCGAGAGTGGATAGAAGAGTGCAGCGCATGGATGATCTCACAGGCATTTCTTTAGCGATGAAGGGCGTTATACATGCTCATTCTTCTTCGGTCAGGTGAGGGCGTTTTACTTTGCGGGTGTTTTTGGCCAGCCGGGGTTTTTAGGGAGGGAAGAGGAATTGTTTCTGTGATGTCCTGAGCATCGGCATGATTGAAGGGAGTTACTTTTAGAAGTTTTTCTCATGAAGGTGATCCATTTCTCGTAATTTTCAAGGAATAAACAACTATTCATTTTAAAGTGTTAATGATTTATCAGAGGGAGGCAAGACGATGGATTATAAAGTGCTTCAAACGTTTTCAATGAAATCTTTTCTATGATGTTCGGCACTTCTTCTGATGTGTAAATGTGTCACCATGTTTATAACGATCAATTTCTTAAGCGTGCGACATCTCCATGCTTATGATGAACCAAAAGGCTTATTTTACAGAAAATATGGTTATGCCTCTTGCCATTATATGGGCGGCATCATCGGTCTGCCGAGTTTTACGTAAAGAGGAGTAACATGCCCGCGTTCATAGGCTGATGAAGCCATGATTTTGCGATGTATGGCGCTGTTTATTGTCCTATCATAAAGCCCCATCATAAAGAGTAGAGTGCTGACATGTAATCGTTCAGGGGGCGGACATGTTTTTGAACGGCGCCTACCATTCCCTGTATGAGGGCTGTTGGTCATCGATGATGAGGCAGTGCCGCGAGGCTATGGCTTACATGATGGATGTCCGATAGTGAGTCAGTTCGTGCTGCCAAGGCTCTAAGCCGTGAGGTAAAAGAAAACCCCGGCCCAACAGAGACCGGGGCTTTGCGCCGTCTTACGGAACAGATGGAGCTGGAGGCGGCGCATCAGGGTCTTGCCCAGCACGGAGAATAGCCGCAATCTGGTGGTGCAGATCATGGATTTTCTGGCGATTATCAAAGCCCTGCTGGATTTGCTGTGGGGTAAGCACGCCACGGATAGCCAAGGATACATCAACCATCTTTTCAAGATGAGCACGGTCGCTTTTCTCGATGGCTTTTTCAAGCTTGTTGATCTGGCTTTTCTTAATATCGCCCGGCTGTTGGAGCAGCTCCATCAGCTGATGATGGGGGTCATTCGCTGGGTTCATCTGCGCAGGGTCAGGGCGATTTGCTTCTAAGATGGCATGAATCTTTTCTTTCTGGGCCTCAGAAAGCACCACGCCGGGCAGCGCAACCATGAGCGGATGCGGGTGATGATGCATCATCGGCCCCGGAGGTGGCGGCGGAGGCCCTACTGGGCCGACCGGAGCCGGCTGCGCCTGTGCCACCCCAACAAGAGCGGCAAGAGAGGCGGAACTAATGAGGACAGTGTTTAAGAAGCGTTTCATAAAGCTCTTTCCTTAATGAAGGTGGAAACCACCGTAAGGAAGACTATCTTTCAAGCCTGTGACATAAAGATGATGAATCATTCATCTTTTTAAAGAGGGCAAAGGATTTTAAGTAAAATCTAAAACAACATGAATGTCATGCTGTGCGACACAATTCATGAGTGTTCCGGCTGTTACTTCAGAAGCATCGGTGATGATAAGAAAGCTTTCGCTACTAAGAGAGTTTGCGATGGTTGCGATTTCTGAGGCGTTGTAGGTGCGTGCTGAGAGTTTTACTCCAGCTCCAGCACGCGTCAGGTTGCAGATGGACGAGTAGGACATTTTACTCATAGAGTATTCTTTCGATGAGATGTTAAAAATGTGTTGTGTGATGGGAAGGTTATGTGAAGTCGATAATAACATTTTTTTTGTGACGTTGTAGAATCGAGGTGAGAGCAATAGAAGCGGACATTTTGGAGGCATCGGTAATGATAAGAAAGCTTTCTCTACTAAGAGCGTTTGCGATCATCAGTAAGTCAGCATTTGTGTAATCGAGTGCTGAAATTTTGATTCCGATACTCGGGCGAAAGCTCAGCACATTTAGGATAGATTGCATAGATTTTTTAGCCATTAGATATTACCTTTTAAAGATGAGGAGAGAGGCTATTCTTCTTTAATAAGACTAAATAACAGTGCTACTGAGTCTATTATCTGTTATATTTTACGTGTACGCCGTCGTTTTAGAGGGTCGCGTATCGCAGCCTCCCATCGTGTGATCCGGCGTTTTTTGAGAGAACTTCCTCCGCATTCTCTACATCTGAACATATCTTGTGGCGGGAGACACTCAAACGGTAACTTCTGATGATGAAAGAGAATAGCATTACATTCTGTGCATATGATTTCTTTATAGTTGTAGAGTGGCCATTTTTTCCCTATGGCCTGTAAAAATTCTGTACGCTCTTCATTAGCATGAGGATCGTTTTTATCAGACATGATGCCCTCCATAACGTATGACATGGAATTCAAGTCGTATTTTATACAGGGAAAGAGTCTCTATTCTATAAAAAATATTAAAATATCTGTTGTTATGCGACCGAAAATGACGCGGTGAGGCGACATGGTCATGACTCATCAATATTGTACGCTTTTTCGCAAGAGAATATATTTTTCATGAGCAGGAAGCGCATTGTGAGGAGGACCTTATATGATGGTTATGGTCGTTAAGTCGTTTGTAATTTTCTTTCTCATGAATATTGTCGCCATAATGATCTTGCATTATCTTCATCATAATCATTCAATTGAAATATTTGAAAGTCGTCGACGAGATCAACAGTCGGCGCGTAATTGTCTGCGGTATTGGCAAGCTGCAAAATGGGCGCTGGGCTGCTGGGATATAAGAGGAGTACTCCCATGTGTTGTTTCTGTTCGTTCAAATGATATTTAGTAAGGGATATTGTGATGACCGATACAAGAAACAGTTTAGATCACGATAATAAAGATGGTGAGGTAAGAAAAACGAAGCGGAAGGAGGAGAAGGGACGAAAGGAAGATCTCGAAATGACGATGAGCTTACTGCGAAGAATGGCAAGTCATCGTGAAGGTTTAACAAAAAGAGATATTATGGTTGGGTTGAACGCAGCAACCCCTCGTACGGCAGAGCGCTGGTTGAGAATTATGAGGAGTGTTTTCCCACAATTGGAAACGGTCAATGATGAAAAACCCTATAGATGGCGTATTCCTAATGGGATTGATTCATTTATAAACGTACCAACGGATGAAGAACTGGCCGCCCTCAAAATAGCGGAGAGGCGATTAAAACAAGATGGTCATGCTGATGCGGCTTGGTTGTCGACTTTATATGAAAAAGTAGAATGTCTCTTAAAGAAAAATCTTTATACGCGCTTGGCTCCTGATATTAATTCGATTGTTTTTAATACAGGTTATGCAATGCAAGCTGGAGCGCGTCCTACTGCTGATGAAAAAATTCTGACGACACTCTGGTACGCGCTTAAGGCGGTGAGCCGTGTCTGTTTTATGTATAGAGGAAAAGAGCGTTGCGTTTCCCCATGGGGGCTTTTAACGGGAAAAAGCTATTATCTTGTTGGCCCTGTTAAGGGGGAGGAACAGCCGCGTTTGTGGCGATTGGATCGAATGGCGGCTCTTAGAGGGGCGGAGGGTATCGCCCAGGCTCCGCCGGAGGGCTGGACGATACAGGATTTTGCAGCGCGTTCTTTTGGTGTGTGGCAAGGGAAGCAGCATAGGGTTGGGTTGCGTTTTTCTCCTATTGCAGCGGGAGATGCGCGTCACTTTCTGTTCCATCCTACTCAGGATAAGGAAGAAAAAGAAGATGGTTCTCTAGATGTACGCTTTCAAGCAAGTGGTTTGAATGAAATGGCTTATCATTTGTTCACATGGGGGACAGACGTTACGGTCTTTGCACCTGCAGAATTACGCGATTGTCTTGTTGATATGTGTAAGTCTATCGTGATGAAGTACGAGGGATGAGTAGGCGGGGTTTGTGGTGTTTATTCTGTCGTAATGGGTGCTCAGATGTTGCTTTATGATGCTATAAAATAGGCTTATCGATATCTTTAAGTGCTTCTTTTGTTTTCTTGATATGGAGTAAGTATTTTTTATTGGGTTGTCCGTGAGAATAGGAGGAAACTATACTGTTATGGTCGTGCTCCACATAGTGTATTTTTAGAATATGTTGTGTTCGTGTTTGGAGATATGCCAGTTTACGGTCAATAGAAAAAAACGCAGAAACCACAAAGAAACCGTCCCTCTCTTTGATGAGAGAAGGACGATTCATAGAGTGTTATCTCTTTGTGAGAGGTCAAGAGGCGGTAAAGTCTTTCTCTAAAGCCTCGCCGTGGGCGAGCCAATCTGCACAACGGGTGATCTCGTTCTTTTTTTCGTCAAGCTCTTTTTGATGAGTGGTCGCAAGAGCAACAAATTCTTCCCAATAAGGAAAGTTGTTCTTGAGAAATTGATCCATCTGCATCTGATGACGGACAGTGCGATACCCATCGCGCAAACAAGACGTAACGTCTTGTTTCCATGATTGGAATTCTTCGGCCTGTTTTGAAGCACGGTGGTCTTTGTATATGTCCATCCCCGCGCCCGCAACAAGACCTACGAGTGGCATAAAATTCGCGACATGACCGGCCCATTTGGCTTGCTTGGCGGCGGCTTCTGCAGCTTTTTTGGCAGCTTCCTTGGCGGCCTTTTTGGTGCCCCGTTTGGATGCTTCTTTGGCCGCTTCTTTGGCCGCCGCTTCTGCGGTTTCTTTGACGGTCCTCGCGGCGGCAGAACCGATGCCTCCAGCCGCACCGCCGGCTGCTGTTCCTTTTCCAAGTCCCAGAAGCTGTTCTAGGGTTGAAAGGATATGGTCGTTTTTCATGAAACCTATGAGGCTGTCGAGAGTGTTGTCCCATGCATCATTGCCCAAAGAGCGAGAGATGGCGAAGGTGCCTTCGACGCCAATGTCTATATTTCCATCCATAGAATATTTATGATAGAGATCTTGAATATCTTGGAATGAGATTTCCTTTATTTTTTGTTTAACATCTTGTCTCAATGGAAGGACTTCTGTTTTATAAATATTGGTTATTTCCTCATTTAGTTTTTCTCCTGTTTCTCCAAGGCGTCGCGTGAGTGTTTCTTGCAGCGTTTTGGGGGTACTGCTGCTAATATCGTCAATAAGATGGTTAAAAAGTAATTCGATCTCTTTAAGAGTCCTCTCACTGGCAATTTTTACGTTATCGGGCACTTCTCCGAGGAGAGCCTTTTCCAGAGAAACATTCCTTTCCGTTTGAGCGTAGTCTTCTTGGAGCTTCTGACTCTGCGTCTTTGCGAAATCAAGAGGTTGGAAGAGAATATCACGGATCGTGCTTGTCGTGGCTTTGAGGCGAAGGATGTCATATCCGCCTTGATTTTCAACGATGGCATGAATGGCGTTACGCAATGACGCCATATGGGACAGTGCTTCATATTCTGCCTGATCGCCGTTTAGCCAGTCGTTAATCGGTTTATCATCTGGCGCTGCGGAAACGGCGACGATAGGAAGGGAGGCAGCTTCTTCTGCTGTTAAGCCTATCAGTTGAGTGAGACGCTCAAGGATGTTGTCTTTTTTTGTTCTGAAGCGTTCTTGATACTCTTCCTCATCGCCGACATCACATTCTTTATCGAAGCGGCTCAACACAAAGATGGTGCGTGGGAGCATATTCAATTGCCGAAAAAGCCAGTTCAACTCGTCTTTATGGCTGTCTTTAATGGGATTAACGGGGTCGAGGACGTAGAGTAACACATGGGCTTCACTCACATAGCGACGCGTTTTGTTTTTATAGGCCTCTTTGTCCCCAACGGTATCACGTTTATGGCCATACAGACCCGGAGTATCGATGATTTGATAGGTATCATCGGGATTATAAATAGTCACTTCGTTAGAGGACTCCCCAACGCCGATTTTCATATCGTCTTTTGTTTTGCCAAGCCATGAGGCGACGATAGAGGTCTTTCCGGTAGAAAAGCCGCCAACAAGTGCTACTTTAACGCGTCCATCTTCTCCTTTCCCATCAATACGATCTAAGAGTGTGCTTAATTTGTGGCGTAGATAAGCAGGCGCGGTAAAACCTAATGTTTCTCCATCGTCAAGAAAGGTTTTAAGTGCGGTAAGGTTCTCTTTAAGTGTAGAGAGTGTGAGGGTAGAAGTCATAGGATGTTCCTTAGGAAAGATCTGAACAAGAGGCGTGAAGTGTTATGGAACGTGTGTCATGTTTATGTATTCAGGGAGAGAGATGTGTTCTTTTTACAAAATGAGGTGAGCTCATCACGAGTATGCGTGAGCGCTTGCTTTGTTTTGTTGACATGGGTTGCAATGGTTTGAAACTCTTTTTCCTTTTCGCGACAAAAGGAACAAAGAGGCGTAGAAATCGCATTTAAATTTTCATGAAGCGCTTTGCGTAGTTTGGGACGAATGTCATTGAGGATAGCTTCAATAGCGTCTCTTTGCTGTTGTTCTTGATAGGATGAGTCGATGAGTTTTCTCATGCTCCAAAGGCCGCCTACTCCAGCAATAGCAGCTTCCACCCAGCCGATAGGCCCTAAACAAAGACCGATAAGAACGCCGGCAATTGTGCCGCCAAGGCCCCATCCATCAATGCCCGAGGCTGTCTTAAAGGCCAGTTCTTCAGTGAGTTTATCCGTTTGAGGACAGAAGTCTTCTAAGGTCGTGAGTGTGTTTTTCTGCATAATAGAGACGAAGCGTTGGTCGATTCTATGCATTCTTTTGTAAGAATGTTCGACGAAATGTTCGACTTCGCTCTCTCCCAAACAAGAGAGTTCCTTGAGGGATTCCTTGATGGCGGTCTCTAGCTTTTCTCTAACAGTGCCATCGAAATCTGACCACATCGCGTCTTTGTGATGGATGTCCATACGCTGACGTACAGCGTTGATAAATGTTTCCTCTAGTCGTGTCGCAAGGCGATTGCAGTCATGTTGAATGTCAAAAGGAAGCTGGGAATACGCCCAGGCGGCTTCTTTTAAGAGGATGTATGTTTCATCCAATGGGGAGAGGATTCCATCTGCGGTATGCGTGACGGTATGCTCTGTTTTCTGAACGATCCGAAAAAGTTTAGAGAGATTCGTGTCTATAATGCGTTGATGGCTTTGGGGGAGGATATCGTGTTCCAAAAGATGAAGGAAATGCTGAAGTCCACTGGCATCAAGAAGCTTTTCTGCAGGGAGTGCGGCGAGAAACTTTTTTTGTTGGCTGAAGAAACGATGCTCAGCGGGAAAAGGGGCGTTTATTGCGAGGAAGGCAGGCAGAGCAGAGAGCGTGATATGGCCTTCATAAGTGCGTCCAAGCACAGATTTTATATGGTGATCGGCATCAATCAGGGTGGCCCGCTCTTCATCAGTGACGGTGAGTCCATTGGCTAGCATACGGGGAGATTGGGTACGTTTGTTAAAAATACGATAAATGCGCGCTTCTTCACGGAGATGGTGTTTTATCTTTTCAAGTGTGCCTTCAATTTCGTTGTGATGTCCATCACGGGTTGTATCGCCGCCGGAGGTTTGCGGCGGCGCAGCATCGCTGGTGACATAAAAGATGACATGAGCGGACGAAACGGCGCGTTTAATTTCCTCTTGCACAATGTCTTCACGGCCTTCAATACCCGGAACGTCAAGTAGGGTGAACGCTTGCCCACCAAGAGAGCAGGGGTAGGCTGTTGTTGTGCGCGTGTAGTCGGAGCGCCCGTCGCCAATGGCCGCGCCGATGGGCTGATGTTTACGGGTTTGTTGTCCATTTTTGTCAAAGTGAGAACAAAGGGCTTCAATCAGAGTAGACTTGCCAGCATTGGTCTCACCGTAAAAAGCAATAACTAATTTATCCCACTCTTGAGCGTTCATCGTTGTGTTGAGCGTCGTTTTTAGGGTGTCCCGAGTTTCGTCGAGAAAGCGGACGCCTTGTCCGACGCTGCCGGGATATTCGTGAAGGTCATGACCCCATTCTTGAAAAGAAACAGTATGGAAGCACGCTTCTGCTGCTGCGCAAAACGTTTGTGCTTTGTGATTGGCCAATGTGACTTCTCCTGTGAAGGCATCAAAAACGATCGTAGAATAGACTCCTTTCGAGGGAACGATGGGCGTTATTCCACTTATTGCTTCTCTCTCTTTACGGTGGAAGATTGAGTGACGATTTATAAGATAAAATGTCAGTGCGTCAAAATCGGTCGCATGGGAGTAAATTTTCTCCTATTCGTGTCTTTTGTAAGAAGTATCGTTTGTTGTGTGGCTATTCTATATTTTTAACGTGATATTTTTGTAGGAGAAGGAGGGTTAAAAGAAATGTTCATGTTGGAGGAAAGCATGTATTATCAAGGGCACTAGAGATATTTTCCATTTTAGACATATGTTTATTACTATTCTAGTCATGAGAGAAAAATGGTTTGATAATGATAAAAAATAAGAGGGAGTTTTTTCCCTCTTATTATATTGCTACTATTTATATAAAAAGAATGCTATTACAGTAAATAGTATTATATAAAAGAAGGCGCTTGCTATATTATGCAGAGACAAAAATCCTTGCGAATTTACACGGAAAAGAGCGGCATAGATCGCTCCCCCTATTAAAGCTCCCATTGCATTATCCTTGTTTTCTATGGTCGGATATCTACGTATCATAGGGAGTTTACGGTGGTCAGAGAGGCGGCGCAACGGATGTTTGCGGCTGGGCGTTAGGGGCTGCTGTGTTTGGCCTGAGAGGCAATGATTGCGCGGCGGGCGCGGAGTTTCTCGCGGTGTTTTTCGAGGTAAAACCCGGCCAGTTGTTCCAAGAGAAAGGCGCATTGGGCGCGGGCATGGGCGTTGGCTTCGGTCTTGCCTTTCTGGGGGTACAGCTTTCGCCCCATTGCGGAGAAAGACAGCTCATCGACCAGCAGCATTTTTAGCCGAATATGCGCACAGAGGCCGAGCACATCTTGGACTTCGCCAATACGAGCGGAGGCATGGCTGCGACTAATGGTGAAGGTATGGAGATTGCCGCGAATATAGTCTTTATCAAGCGGTTCTTGCGTGTAGTCTGCATAGCCATAATCAGCAAAAACGAAGTCTTCAAGCCAGCGGCGAGCGGCGGTGACTTCTTCGCCACCAATATCACCCGCGCGATGAAGCGCTTTGACCGTATTGAGTTTGAGGCGTTTTTTACCAAAGGTGTCGTAATCATCTTTGGCGATCCGCTCTTTGGTCGGTGCGTTGGAGGGGGCCTGAGTTTTCGTGCGACGTGTGGTTTTTACGGTCATTTCTCTGTGCTTTCTGCTGGCAGGGTAAGAGGGATAAAGCGCCAATCGGTCTGGAAGCCGATAACGCCAATGAGATCGGGCTTAGAAGGGACTGATTTATTGTGATGGTGCATCGTTATCGAAAACATCATGGCTGGTGGTAAGGGCGCTAGGCGTGCGGAGAAACAGAGCGATTTGGGCTCGTTTTTCGCGGAGCTCTCGTGCTTCTTCATGCAGAAGAGTATGGAGTTCGGCTGGACTGGGCATGAAGGTAAAGCGTTGCATGGCCCGGCGGAGGGCGTTTTTCCCCCAGCAATGACGAGGAACATCGTGCATGGCTAATGTTGCGATATCGATCCATTGTTGCATCTTTTGTCCACTGGGAGGGTTGGCTATCACTTGCCCCAATGAGGCGATCAAGAGCGTAAGCTGGCGGCGTGTGTCTTCTTCCGATAACGGGGTGAGGGCTTGGTCAATCTGGTGCAGAAGCGCGGTGGCTTCGTCCTTTAAGGCAGGGTCTTTGGGGGGCATGCGTCCACGTAAAACGAGGCCGTTATAGCTTTCCCAGCGGCGAATATGCAGCGTTCGGGTCAGCGGATGGCTCGGTGTCAGTGTGGCGAGGGCAGCGGTCATGAGAGGGCTCCACGGGCAAGGGCGAGAAGTTCAGAGCGGTTTTGCTCTGTGGTTGATGACGGACGAGAGGAGCTTGCGCGGCGTGTTTGGCGGCGTTCGGCACTTTTGCGGCACCAAATACGGAACGCTGCATTCCAATCATGCTTAACGGCGCGCTCATTGGCTGTTGAGCGCCAATAATCGCAAAAGCTTTCGGCTTCACGGGCAGGGGAGAGGCCGAGTTCGTGCGCATAAGCGGCGAGCTCGTCGGTCAGCATCCAGCTGTCGGAAAGGCGTTGGCCGTCATGAGGGGCCTGTCGCGGGGTACCGGGTGACTCACTGTCACTGTCTTTGTCACTGTCCCTGTCAGCGCGGAAGGAAGCGTCCCGTCCTTCGGTTGTCCCATGGGACAGAGAAGCCCCCGAGCGGAGGCGGGCGCGTTGGCGGGCCTTACGTTCCCTTTCTTTGCGGCGCATGGCAAAGGCTTTGATGGCCTCTTGGGCAATGAGCGGATGATAAAGTCGTCCATCAGAGCACTGCATCCAGCCATGCAGGGCAATATCCCGCACGCAGTCCCATGTGCTTCCGGTCATGGAGAGATGGGCCAAAATGCGCTCATCGGCTGGAAGGCTCCCAGCGGGGACTTGCAGCCATGCTTTGCACCATAAGGTTAAAGCGGCTTTAAATTCAGCGCCGGTCGAAAGCGCGTATAGGTCGCTATCGAGCAGGCGGGTCGCAAAAAGAGGCATGAAATCATAGCCGCGAAGGTCACAATCAGGAGATGTGAGGGGAGCAGGCAGGTCAGTCATGGCGGGTCTCTTGTAAAAACGCTGTTGAGGGCAGGGTGAGGTAAAGGTCGGGTCGCCATATATGACGCGGAATGCCTAAGGTGCGTTCCAATTGCACAAGCCGCGAGGCGGGAATGCGTCCGGCGCGTTTCCAGCCCTGAACGGTGGAAGGGGGAAGGCTCAGCTGACGTGCCACGTCACGCGTGCCACCGAGGCGATCAATGAGGGTGTGTATCATGTTCATGGCACAAGGTGTGCAATAAAATAGAACAACGGTCAAGCATAATTTTTGCACATGAAACGTGCGCTTTTTTAGTACATAGTGCAATTCTAATGAATGACAGCGCATAAAGGGATAGAGCCATGGCGGAATTAACAGCAGCGCAGCGTCTTAAAGCGATGCGTGAACGATCGGGGCTGAGTATTCGCAAACTCGCGCAAGAATGCGGCTATGGCGACAAATGGACGACATACCGTGCGTATGAAGATACGTATAAAAAGCCCTACTTGCCGGTTGATCTGATTAAGAAAATCCTGCCAAGCCTTGTTGATCGTGGCGATCCGCCGATTACGGTGGAGGAAGTCTGGTCTTTGGCGGGTGTATTGCCGGGGATGATGGGGATTAATGATACGGTAGAGCAAGCGGAGCGTGTTAATAGGCATGACGCGCAGCCGATGGTGGGCTCTGTTGTGATTAATGAATATGACGTTTCCCCCCAAGCCGGCGGGGGTGCGCTGACAGCTGAAGCAGGCGGGGAAGCAGACCAGCATACGTCACTGGCTTCATGGACGTTGCCGAAGGCTTTTTTGGAGAATTACATCCCTGATTTATCCGGTCTTGCGGTCGTGCGTGTGTTGGGGAACTCGATGGAGCCTGACTTTATGCCCGGCGAGCGTGTGTTGGTGGATACGCGGCACCGAGTCCCCAATCCAGATGGCGTGTATGTTTTGTGGAATGGCTTAGGTGTTGTGATTAAACAGCTTCAACTGGTGCCCAAAAGCAAGCCGCCGCGTGTGCGGATTATCAGTGTAAACAGCAGTTATCCGACCGATGAGGTGCTTTTGTCTGACATTGAGATCAATGGCCGTGTTGTGGGGAAATGGCTCTGGAAATAAGCGCAGGGCAAATTTTATGAACGGGAACTGAGCAAAAAAATTCCTTGACGTGATGTGCAAAAATTTTGAACAATTACCTCTGTTCTTAATTATAGCGGGTATCAAGATGATGCCATCGCGTTAGAAGGAATTTCACAATGACAAGAACGCATAGTCTTGATGCTGTGTTTGCGACCCCGCCGGCCCAGCTAACGGCTGGGGATGTGGTGGCCGTGATGCAGCATGTCCATCGTTTTTCAAGCAAAGTGACGTTTATCGCAACAGCTGACCAGCTCGGTATGCTTGAAGAGCTTGATGATGTGGTGGAGATGGTGAAAGAAAGTTTTGCTGCTCCCCCCGATCATGCAGATCGGTATTGGCAAGGGGTTGATGTGCGGCGTGCGTTAGATCGTGACGATGCCGTGCTGATGGATGATGGGTGAGAGACGTGGCTTGCCCTTGGCTTTGTGAGCGCTCAGATCATAGATCTGATCATGGAGATGAAGAGCTCTCAATAACGATATAAAATGATGAGGCGATGTTGACCAGACGGTGCAAGAAGAGACCGTGAAAGGGTTTCTTCTTGCTCTGGAGGCTGGACGGTGGGGTGGGGGTGTTAGAGATAACGGCTTTTTTCTTACGGGTCTTGTGTCTGTTCTGTGTCAGAACCCTCGTGGCGGCAGAGGCTAGGTTAGGGTAAGTGAGCTGTCGTCTATGGGCAGTTTTGTCGCTGGGCTGAAGTGATGACGGGCAGTATCGCATTCATCGCACGGTCAGGACGTATAAAGGGAGGGAGCGGGAAGGCTGAGGTCTGCCATAGGGCGGCCCATCAGCACGCTCCACGTTTTGATGGGTCGCCTATTCCAGAGGTTCGATGCATGACGCCATGCGTGCGGATTGAGAAGGGGACAGCGCTTCTCAAAGAGTGTCTTATGTCTTTGTTATGGCCGGGGAGGCGGTTCGTGAGCCTCTCTGCTTTCGTGTTGGGGGCGCTGTGTGGTGAGAAACAGCAGTGATGCACTGATGAGACATAGAGCGCTGACCCCGAAGGGGACAGAGAAAGAAAAATGATCCAGCAAGAGGCCGCCCAGCGTGCTGCCCGCCGCAATGGTGAGCTGTATGAGCGCGACCATCAGGCCACCACCCGCTTCAGCATTGTTGGGCAGAGCACGGCTAAGCCATGTCCACCACGCGGTGGGGGCGGCTGTGCCGATAAACCCCCATAAGGCGACGAGAGGGATCATAATGCCCAAAGATGATCCGCCGATGATCATCGCGAGCGCGATCAGGGCCATGAGCGCGGGAATGGCGACCAGACAGGGGGTCAGAAAGCGCTCAAAAAGACGGCTTCCCACCCATACGCCTGCGACCCCTGACACACCCAAGAGCAGCAGAAAGAGGGAAACCGTCATGCTTGACGCCTGCGTGACGTGCTCAAGGAAAGGGCGCAAATAGGTAAAGAGCGCGAATTGTCCAATAAACACGAGGCCGATCGCGCTAAAGCCAAAGAAGACGATACGATGGCGCAGGACGCTGAAAAGGCTTTCGGAGCATTGCTGCGTTTGCGAGGGCAGAGAAGGCAATGTGCGGTGTAACGCCAGGAGGCTGATACCGGACAAGGGAACGACTATGAAGAAAGCGTCGCGCCAACCGATAACGGGCTCTAGGGCGCTCGCGAGAGGGGCGGCAACGGTCGTTGCGAGCGCATTGCCTCCATTGAGCAGGGACAGACCGTGCGGCACGTCTTGAGCGGGGACGAGACGCATCACCAAGGCGGCTGAGATTGACCAAAAGCCCCCCACGACAACACCCAGAAGAGCACGCCCGATTAGAGCGCTGAGGAGATTGGGCGACCATGCCACCAGAACGCCTGAGAGGAGCATCAGCCCGGTGAGGAAGAGCACGAGCGAGCGCCGATTGACGGTGCGGCTCAGTAACGGCAGGCTCAGGCTACTGATAACGGCGAAGCCCCCTGATACGGCTAAGATTTCTCCAGCTTGGCCTTGAGTAATGGCTAGGCCAGTGGCCATAGGTGTGAGAAGGCTTGTGGGCAGAAACTCTGACGCAATGAGAGTAAAGGTGCATAAAGATAGGGCATAGACAGCCTTCCATGAGGGTGCTGACATGGGGCCTCTCATCGGTGAGTGATAGTAAGGACAATGCGCAGGAACGTAGAGGCAGAAGGCTGTGATGATTACCGGGTTTTATGAGCATGCCGTGTTGACGAGGATTCACAAATGACAGCGCCCTCACTTAAATATCTAGCGGCTTTTATGGCGGTGGCTCAGGAGGGGAGCTTTACTCGGGCTGCTGCAACGCTGGGCCTGTCCCCTTCTGCGGTCAGTCATATGATGCGCCAGTTTGAAGAGCAGCTTGGCGTGCGTCTGCTGGCCCGTACAACCCGTCATGTGTCTTTAACCCCTCTGGGCGAGCAGTTGATGGAGCAAGCCGGCCCGTCTTTGGAGCAGATCCATCAAACGCTGGACGAACTGGTGGCGTCGCAGGCAGAGCCGTCTGGCACGCTGCGGGTGACGACGGGCGACCATCAGGCGGAACGTTTTCTCCTCCCCGCCATTGCGCCTTTATTGGATCGTTACCCTCGTTTAACAATTGAGATCAGTGTGGATGCACGCATGGTGGATCTCGTTGAGGAGCGATTTGACGCGGGGATACGGCTTGGAGAAACCTTAGCGCAGGATATGATTGCCGTGCCGGTTGGTCCGATGATGAGCATGGCGGTTGTGGGGTCTCCTGACTATTTCCGCCGTCATGCACCGCCACGCACACCCGATGACCTTGCGCGCCATCGCTGCATTAATCTGCGGTTTCCAACCTATGGCCATCTGTATGCGTGGGAGTTTGAAAAAGAGGGCCAGCCCTTCACACGGCGCGTGTCGGGGCCTCTGATCGTCAATGACAGTCATCTTGCGCATCTGGGTGCGTGTCAGGGCAGTGGGCTCGCCTGTTTGCCTGATGATATGGTGAAGGAGGACATAGACGCGGGGCGGTTGATACGCGTGCTGGCCTCATGGTGTCCGCCTTTTCCGGGCTATCATCTTTATTACCCGAGCCGACGGCAGAAAACCCCGGCCCTCGCAGCCTTGATTGAAGCGCTGCGGGCGATCGATTAAACCGGTGTGAGATGGTCGCGGGCAGCGCGGCAAACCGCTTGTGTGAGGGGGCGAAGCTGGGGCGCATAAAGGCGCGGAACCACCCAATAGAGCGGCACAGTTGGGCGGTGATAGGGAGGAAGCTCTATGAGTTTCCCCTGCTGTAGCGCTGCCTCGACGAGGTAAGAGGGGTGGAGAGCCCATGCCAGACCCGCGAGTGTGAGGTCATAGAACCCTTGGGCGGACGGTATCCAATGGGTAGGCGCTTGTGCAAGAGAGACCTGATAGGTCGCTTTGGCCCATTTTTCTTGAAAAACATCATGCTGGTCGAACCGCAAAACCGGGCTGTGACGAAGGCTGTCTGCGGTTACACCAGAGGGGAAATGGCGTGTGATAAAGTCAGGATGGGCACAGGCAACGTATGTGATCTGGCCAAGCGGTGTGGCCTGGCAGCCGGGAACGGGGGAGGGATCGGCACTGATAGCCGCCATGACGCGGCCCTCGCGGAGATGACGGGCCGTGTGGTGCTCGTCATCGAGATGAATATCGAGGGTGAGGTTATGCTCTTGCGCGACATGGGTCATCGCTTGGGGAAACCAGCTGGCCATACTGTCAGAGTTCACGGCCACTCTCAGAGCGAGGGGCGGGGCTTCTGCATGACGGGCTGTGTGGGGGAGAGCGGGGAGGTCGGCTTCAAGGAGGCGGACGCGCTCAAGATGCGTGGCGAGGGTTTGCCCCAAAGGAGTGAGGGTGCAGGGTGTCCCACGGATGAGCAATGTATGGCCGAGCCTCTCTTCAAGGCTACGCACCCGCTGGGAAACGGCAGAGGATGTCATCCCAAGGCGACGTGCCGCGCGCTCAAAACTGCCTTCACGGGCAACGGTGCTGACAGCGAGGAGAGAGGGGTAATCTAACATGAATAAAATTTTGCTTTATAGGCATTAGTAAAACAAGTTTTTCTTAAAGCCCTTTTGCTGCTTAACGTTTGTCTATGATGAACTTTATCGGCAGCTTCGGGGCCGGATTTGGCCTTTCTCTATCGCTTAATTCAGCTATTGGGGTGCAAAATATCATTCTGATGCGCCAAGGGCTTCAACGCCGCTATGTTGGGCGGCTTGTGGTGTTTTGTAGTGCGGTTGATGCCGTGCTGATGACCCTTGGTGTGAGTGGATTGGGCACATTGTTAGCGGCGCTCCCTCTTTTCAAGATGGTCTTGAGCTATAGCGGGGCGCTTTTCTTAGCGGTGTATGGGCTGCTCTCATTACGTAAGATGCTGAGTGAGCCGGAGGTGGATGTTGAGGTGGCGTCCTCGGTCAGTGCTCGTCGTGTGTTGATGACGATGGCCGGCGTTACGTTGCTGAACCCTCATGTTTATGTCGATACGATGTTGCTGGTTGGCACAACGGGAGCCGCGCAACCGCGTGCGCTGCACTCTATTTTTACCGTTGGGGCGGTGAGTGGAAGTGCGGCGTGGTTTTCGTTGCTGGGCTATGGCGTGCGCTGGCTCCGCCCTTGGCTGATGCGGCCATTATTATGGCGTGCTCTTGATGGTTTTACGGGTCTGTTGATGATTGGCCTTGCGGTGTCGTTGGTGATCCACGCGCAATAGCGGGGGCCGGCATGAGGGAGATGAGAAGCCAAGGAGGCTCCCCATCTCTGCACGAGGTTAGCTGGGGGTGTGGGTGCGGATAAGCTCTTCTAACAGCGCGCGGTCTTTAGCACTGACGCCTTGAAGGGGCTCTGGCAGGCATGGCTCCTTAGCGAGGCCCATCAAGGCAGCTGTCGAGGCGATAACGCGGAGGGAACCGCCATAACGGTCGCTCATCTCCCAAAACGGTTTGAAGGTCGCAGAGACGCTCTCAATCGTGGCGTGGTCGCCTCCAAGGGCGGCGTCTGTCAGACGGCGCGCGAGCTTGGGGAAGAGGCCGCCCCATGCAGAATACCAGATTTTAGCCCCATGACGCAGGCCATCGGCGGCTGTTGGGTCTCCGCTGACACCAAGGGTGAGGCTGGCTGGGGACTGTTCGGCAAGGCGGTGCAGACGAGCGATGGCTTCTTGAGCGGTTGGGAAAGCGCTGGGCACTTTGATCGAGGCGATATGAGGCAGGGCGGCGATACGCTGGACGAGCGCATCAGAAAAGCGGAATTGTGTGGTGCCGGGTGTGTCGTAAATAATAACAGGCACAGAGACGGCACGGCTGACGGCGGCGTAAAGAGAGAAGACTTCCTCGTCACGCAATGGGAAATAGCTCATCGCGGGGAGAAGCAGCGCTTGCGCTCCCGCCTTTTGCGCGTCTTCAGCATGGGCGAGCACATCGCGAAGGCGGATGGCCCCGATGCTCACCAGCACAGGCGTAGCCCCTGCTTCTTGCACGGCCAGTTCAGCAACGCGGGCGCGTTCTTGTCGGGAGAGGTAAGCGTAAGACCCCGTTGAGCCTTCTGCTCCAATGGAGTCCACGCCGGCTTCTGTGAGGCGGTTGATCAGGCGCGCAAAGGCGCGTTCATCAATCCCGTCTTGGGTGATGGGGGTGATGGGAAAAGCGCTTAGGCCGTTAAACGTCATAGACATAAAACGTCATCCTTTCATGGGAAGTAGAGGGTTAATGGCGAACCATGACCACGCCAAGAATAAGCAAGAGGGCGCCGGTGAGGCGCGTTGCATTAATGCGGTGGATGGGCAGCCCCATAAAGCCGATATGGTCGAGCACGATAGAGCCTACCATTTGCCCGACCACAACAAAGGCTAGCACGGTCGCGGCGCCAAAGCGTGGCACCATCACGATGCCGGTCGCAACGAAAATGGCCCCGAAAATGCCGCCCGTCCATGAGGATGCCGAGCTGTGTCGGATAAGGCGGCTGAGGGGTTGAGCGCTGGGAGAGAGCAGCGTGCCTGCTAGAGCGATGGCGAGCATCAAGACCAGTCCGACAATGTAGCTCCCCACGCCAGCCCACCAAGGGGAGGCGAGTTCAGCACGCAGGCGTGTGTTAAAGACTTGTTGTAGAGCCAAGCTCACCCCCGCTCCGATGATCAGGAGAAAGGAGAGTGCCCAGCCTGTAAAAGAAGTAATGGTCATCATGTGTCTTCTCTTACAGCTGAAGAATGAGCAGATTATAGAACGTATGTGATGGGCACTGGCATCATGCGTTGCCTTATGTAGCCCTACGGATAGGGAGGAGAGTATGCGTTTCTGAACCGCATATGCCTGCCTGCGTGCCATGTGCGGTGCGTGGGCTATGATGAGAGACGTGGCGTAAGAGCCCCGTGCGAGCACTGGGGTTTTGAACGGTTGGGAAGGCGTTTGTAGGAGGGGGAAACGGGTAAAACATCAGGTCTGCCCTTAGGCCTTGGCGGAGGAAGAAGGACGTTCATCATCATGAAGAGCGGCAGACCGTTCTGTGCTGGTTGTGATGCGCCTTGGGGCGTGAGTGGGTGAGAGCCTACAGGCGGTGAGAGCGGCATAAGCGGCATGTGATGTGAGAAGACGGTGCACATCTTGTTGAGGAACAGAGATGAACGAGCGGCTCTTCAATACAGTTATGCAGGGTCGCCCGTAGAAGCGTGTGTTGGCGGTGCAGCTGTTGCGGTCAACAGGGATTATCTTGGGCTAGATGAGGGATATTGGCCCTGATAGCTGCGGGGTGTTGTGCCAAAAGCCTGGCGGAATAGGCGGCCCATATGGCTTTGATCGGCAAATCCGGCTTGTAAGGCGGTGTCGGCAAGGCTCTGCCCTTGGCGAAGGAAGGCCTTAGCGCGGTTAAGGCGGCCAAGTCGTTGGAACCCTTGAGGAGAGATCCCATATTCTCGCCGGAAACGCCGCGAGTAGGCTTCGCGCGTCATGTGATGGCGACGCGCGAGGCACAGAGAGAATATGGTGAGGCGTGTCATTGACGATCTCACTGAGCAAGGCTGCACAGTCAGCAGGGTCAACGCTATAGCCGGGGGTGAGATACAGGTTCACACAACGTGTCTCAAGGCCAATATCGCGGGAATAATGCACCACACCAGCGGGGATGCGTAGCGCCTGCCCGGCCGATAGGAACACGCAATGGTTGGGCAGAATGAAGTGGCGGCAGCCTGTTAGGACAAAGGCGAGTTGGTCTTCCTCATGGCAATGGGCGGGCAGGGCGAGCCTATGGCCCTGAGCGAGGCTTACTTCACGAAGGTGAGCATCATCCGTGCGCCAATAATGCCAAGGGTAGCGCGGTGTGGACGGTATCGACAAAATGGCACTCCTCCCCCTCTAGAACGCGAACAGATCAATGGTGTCTTAGTCATTCTCTGACCCATCTGTCTGGAGGTAATGTAGGGAATAGATGATTCTTTTGCCATATAAGCCGTAGTGTCAGGCACGGCTTTCTTCCCTGTTAAGGTGGGCCGGTTTGGCGTATCTGCTGCCAGCCTATCTTTGAGAGCTCTATGGTCATCACGCCGGGCATGGCGTGTGGAGGGGGAGGGCGTTGACTGTTATGACCGGCGTTTTCTCAGGGGAGGAGCCCCATGACAAACTGATGACTGAACATAGCTCTAGGCGCTAGGAGGGTATGTTAAACGGGGGGTGTTTCTGGCACGAGGGCGAGGAATCCACCTTCTGTTGCGCGGATGCGAAGCGCTTTGGCGGGTTCATAATCGGGATCGTAATAAAACGCTTCGGCTTGTGCCATGGATGGGAAGCGAATGATAATGAGAACAGATTGTGCTGTTCCCTCAACGGGGGTGAGGTCAGACACTCTGGTGGTGATTTCTCCACCGTAGCGTTGGCGAATAGGCCCAGCTTTTTGACGATATTCTGCCATGAGGGCGGGATCAGTAACGGAAAAATTTCCAATGAGGTAAGCGGGTTTGTGGTCGGCCATGATGTCTATCTTCTCATAATAGTTACGTTTACGAATTGATGGTGACATAGGTCATGGATGGAAAGCAATTATTTTTAGAAGAGCGTCGTCATGCAGAAGAGTGGTTGTTTCTTTTCTACGGAAGATGAGGGGGTTTCTATGATTTTTTGTGTAGGAGTGAGATGATCTCTTCATGTTTGTGATGAGCCGTTAGGCTGCGTGTTCTCTTAGTCACGGCCTTACAGGAATGGGGCGTTTATTAGGGGCATGCTGTAGAAAGGCGCTTTTGCGTGCATGGTGCACCCTTTTAGCCGGGGCATGATGGATGCACCCCCGGCCAAAAGGCTCAATCCTGTGCTCATACGACGACAAAGCCCGTCGTGAGAGAAGAGCACAGGTCTGTGTTAACGGTGCCCGTGGCTGAGCTCATCCGCGAGTGTCGGTTCATGATACACCGTGCGAAGAGCGCTGATAATGGCGCTCGTGTCTGTTGCCACAGCACGGTTTTGGGTGATGTCGTAATAGAGATCCCCTGCAAGGCTAGGGAGGTTCCCATCAAAGATGAGCCCGACAGCATGGCCGTTGCGGTCAATAACGGGAGAGCCTGAATTCCCTCCAACAATATCATTGGTCGAGACGAAATCGAGTTTCGTGTCTGGCTTGAGGGCCGAGCGTGCGTCTAACCAGCGTTGCGGAAGGGCAAAAGGGGCATGGCCTGTCGCGTGTTGATACATGCCTTCAAAGGTCGTGAAGGGGGCAATGGTGTGTCCATTTTGCGTCCATCCTGTTACGGTTCCGTAAGAGAGACGGGGTGAGAACGTGGCATCAGGGTAGCGTTCATCCGTTTTCCCAAGAGACTGAGCATAGGCCAGCCGTGCTCGGGCGATGCGTGTGTTGGCTTGGTTAAGCGGTGCGGTGACGTCGTCATTAAAGTGCTTGCGCAGGGCGGCATAGGCTGGATAGAGGCGGCGCATGACGACAATCAATGGGTCGGAGGAGGCATTAACTGCTGTGCTGCTGCCGCGCCAGAGGGCGAGACGGACGCTGGGGTCAGATAACGTAGTGCTCTGCACGAGGTGTGCTGCCACGCTGTCAGGGTCGTCATGGCCTAAAAGAGTGTGAACAAGAGGGTCATCCGTGCCGAGCTGTTGGCGTAAGGTGGTGAGGGCGAGGGCCAGTGTGGCGGTTTCGAGCTCTGGGTAAAATGGGGTTTTTGCGCCCAGTTCAGCCTCAATTTCCCCAAGCTGAGCGTCATGAAAGCCTGCGAGGCGCTGTGCGTCTGGGCGTGTGCGTTGTGTCGTGCCATCAACGAGGGTGAGCGCTGTGCCCGTGATCCCGCGTAGGGCTTGGCGGAGGCCAACGTAACGGGGCAAGAGAGCGCGACCTTGTGTGAGGGCCTCGTCAACGTGGCGGAAGGGGGTGCCATATTGTTTCAAGCGTGCTGGGTCGGCATTGATCCATGCCTGTAAAGCGTCATCTTCTTGTGCGCGCTGGGCGATGATCGCGCTTGAGCGGAGGGATTCTTGAATGCCAGAGAACGCTTTTAGCCGGTTTTGCACGAGGAAGAACGTGTTTTGAGACTCTTGACGATGGCGGTCACTCTGCCGTGCATACTGCCACAGCATTCCTTCCAGCAAGGTGCTGTTTTCAATCATACGAGGATTGATGACATCACGTTGAAAACGCAGTTCAGCGGCTGACAGTCCACGTTGTGTGCGGCCCGGATTGCCGGAGGTAAAGACAAGTTCTCCCGCTTTAGGCCCGTTGGGGTTAAAGGGGAGGTAAGGCGTGTGGACAGGGGCGCCGTTTTCATACACACGCAGCATCGAGAGGTCGATATCATAGCGCGGATAGTTGAAATTATCGGGGTCTCCGCCAAAAAAGGCGATATCTTGCTCTGGTGCCATGACAGCGCGGACATCTTGATAGCGACGATAGCGATAAAGAGCTGTTTGCCCGCCATGATAGAGCGAGACCACATCACAACGCCAGCGGGTCGGGTTGCCATCCACACAGTCTTTGGTCAGGCGTCCTTCAATAGCTTGGCGTGCGTCAGAATAAGCCCCGCCGCTTTTGCCCGCTGTGGCCCGGTCAATATCTGCGGAGACATCTTTGATACTATCGAGCCGATCCAGCTCCATCGCGGGGCATTGGCGTTCTTCAGCGAGGGAGGCGGTGTAAAACCCATTGCGGAAATAATCGTGATCTTTGTCAGACAGCGCATCAAGGCAGGAATTGGCGCAATGATGGTTGGTCATCACCAGTCCATCAGCAGAGACAAAAGAGGCCGAGCATCCTTCTGCCAGACGGGCTGAGGACTGAATGACATGTTTCGTCCATTGTGGTGTAGGTGTGAACTGATAATGTTTCTGGAGCGATGCGATCGGTAGATGATCAAATGTCCACATCCCCTCATCAGCATGGCTTGCTGTGTTGGCACCAAGCCCAAGCAGACTGGCAGCAAGGAAAAGTGAGGAACGAAGAGAGGGAATGTGAAGCATGAGAAAGCTCAGTAGTTAATACTATAACGAATTCGTAATTATCATCACAAAGCGTGATGGCCGGCAAGTTAATTTTCTATGATGTATGTTTCTTTTGTTTTTTCGTTGACGCTGTATGACGGCAGCCATGTGTGGAACGGGGAGGGGCTTTTTTGGGGTTAAGTGCGGAGGCTTGGTTATAAAGGAGGCGGTCGAGTGTCCATGAATCCACGTCAAGTCTTTGTGCAAGTGCTCGAAGGATGTCTTCTTTTTTCTTATAAGATGTTTCTTTAAATCCCCAATGTTCTAGAAGGCTGTTTATTCTGCTATCAATGGCTAAGTGATCATTCATGATGTCGTCACACGTATCCATTGGAATATTGCGCGCATATTTATCTCCAATGTAGCTGTATGTCTTTAGATATGTGATAAGGGCATGCGCTGTAGGTTGGCTTTATCCCCCCATTCTTGAGCGCCTTGGCGCATTTGGGAAAGAGAGCTTCTGATTTTAGTCACCTCTTGTTGACGTGTATTTATGAGACTACCATCATTTTCTCTCATTAAAAGAGATATGGTGATCTGTGAGGTCTCTCGACTGTTTATGGGGGAGTGATGACAGTATTTCTATACTGATGTCGTAATAATATTTCTATCAATTTATTTTTTAGCGAGATAAAGTGTAAAGCGTTTTTGGGGCTGCCAAGGCCTAAAATATGGAATGACATGGAGAGGTAGAGGGTGAAGCGTTTGTCTAAGTGCGTTAAAATGGTTCCTCAATTAATACGGCGTTATCTTGCGCGTACTTTTGGTGTCATGGTGATCGCGATTATTCTTTTCATAGCTGGGGTTGAAAGTGGTCAGATTTCGTTGCTTCTGAGTTCCCTGAATGGGCTGTCTTTGGGAGGGAAAATGGCTCTCCTCTATGGGGTGTGTTTTGCTCTGATGGTGGTTTACTTCGTGTGCGAAGTCATGACCACACTGATTTTTGGACGGACGGTAGGGAAGATTATTTACGGTATTTCTGTCAAAGACCACGATGGAGACAATGCCTCACCTGCTTTGTCGCTGAAGCGTTCTGCGTTAGCTTGGAGTGTGGGGCTGGGGCTGATGCTCCCTTATCTCTATACCATTTGCCTTATTATCTCTTTGGTGCATGTCTGTCGTCGTGGTGCTTCGTGGTGGGATCAGAAGCTTAGCACCTATGAGCAGTTCTCACCTTATCGGTGGTGGCAGTGGGTTTTGGGGATCATGGCCTATATCGCGCCATGTGTTGTTTTAGTCATTTATGTAGTGCGTAGGTTTGTTTAACCGTCGTCTCTTATAGGGGTTTGGGGGGTGTTGGTTCCACGTGAAACACTGGGCCCAAGGATGGGAGGCTAGCCTCCCATCCTTCCAGCCGCTCGTTTAGGCTTTAGGGGCGAAGGAACGCCGGAAGCGTTTTGTGCAAGTAAAGAACAGCATAAAGGCTCGCAAAGGCAGCATGACGCGCCATGAGGGGGAGAAATCCCCCGCGAGTGGAGAAATCATGGCATCGCGCATGCGTTGGCGCATGCGGTGGTGCTGTGGCCGCATGAGAAACCGGCGCAGGTCTGGGTCGTTAAGGCGATAGACAAACCAGCTAATCAAACGCATTTCCTGTCGCGCTTGTTTTTCAGCAGCACGCGCTGCTTTTCGGCCTAGCTCTGCGTTGTTTAACCATTGTTGAGCGACATGAACGCCACGCAACGCACTTTTCATAGCCAACATTACCCCTGCGGGGAAGATAGGGTCAAGAAAGCCAAAAGCATCACCGATGATGAAGTACCGCTCGCCCCACGCTTTGTCACCTTTATAGGAATAATGGCCGGTATAGGTCAGTGGCATGACCGCTTCAGCCTTGGCCATACGTTTACTAACACTTGGGCTATGGCGAACATAGGCCCAGAAGATATCATCGGCTGAGCCTTTGTATTTTTGCATTCTGTCATAATCACCGACAAAGCCAATGCTCATCATGTCATTGGGGAGAGGGGTCATCCAAAACCAGCCGCCGGGGACGGTATGAATAGAGGCATAGCCCTCTTGGTCGTCTCCCTGTGCATGTGGCACATGGCGAAAATGGCTAAAGATAGCGGCTTTATTGTTGCGATGATTGTTAAATTTTGTGCCATGCTGGCGGAGCATGAGGGTATCACGCCCTGAAGCATCAAGGATAAAGCGCGGTTGGTAAATAACGGTTTGCTCGTCCTGTGTGCGGACTTCAACAAGCGGTGCGCTCGGGGTGGGGAATTGAACTCGGACAACGCGTGTCTTCTCAAATGTTTTTGCCCCGGCCTTTTCAGCATTACGGAAAAGGAGAGCGTCAAAGTCAGCACGACGCACTTGATAAGCGTGATCAGCCTGCGCTTCCATTGCATGGCGGAAAGAGAAAAAATGACGTTCTTCTTGTGTATCGGAGACGAATTCACTCCCTGTTTTATAAACGCCCATAGCAGCGACCTCGTCGAGCACGCCGAGCTTTTTGAGGATAGGGAGATTACAGGCAAGGAGAGATTCCCCAATATGGAAGCGCGGGTGGCGTTCCTTCTCTATCATCACAACATCCAGCCCTTCCCGCGCTAGGAGCGTAGCTGCTGTGCTGCCTGCGGGCCCCCCGCCAATAATGAGAACATCACAAGAGAGGGGAGATTGGGGCATGGGACACTTCTCACGTTTAAGAATGAATCATGAGAACATAACAATGCTCACGTTGGTGACAAGCTCTTTAACGCTATTAGGACGTAAGAAAAAGGATACCCCCTATTATGAGCGTGATAGAGCTCTACCCACTCATGAGGGCGAGTGGTACGACGTTATGTGAACCGTGGGCGGCGGATAATATGCTTGGCGATAAAAAACACAAGGGTGAAGGCCCTAAAGGGCAGCATAACGCGCCATGAGGGCGAGAAATTCCCTGCGAGAAGCGCAATGATCGCGTCACGCATACGCAGCGGATGGTTTTTGGGACGCATAAAGAAATAACGCAAAAGGGGATCGTTGATCCGGTACACAAGCCATCCGATGAGACGCATTTCTTTACGAGTCTGGCGTTCAGCCTTGCGGGCTTCTTTACGGCCATGCTTGGGGTCTTTAAGCCAAGCCTGTGCGACCTTAGCCCCACGCAGCGCACCATTCATAGCCAACATGACACCGGAGGAAAAAACAGGATCGAGAAAGCCGAACGCGTCACCGATGATGAAGTACCGCTCGCCCCACGCTTTATCGCCTTTATAGGAATAGTTACCGGTCGTGGAAATAGGAGCCAGAGCTTCAGCTTTTTCCATACGCTTGCGCACACTCTCGCTGGCATTCACATGCTTCCAGAAGAGCGTTTCAAGCGAGCCGCCATGATTTTTGAAACTGTCATGATCGCCCACAAAACCGACGCTCATAATGTCATCGGGAAGGGGGATCATCCAAAACCATCCGCCTTTAACGAGATGGACGGAGATATAGCCCTCCATATCCTTCCCTTCGGCGCGTGGCACATGACGGAAATGGCTAAAGAGAGCGGCTTTGTTATTGCGACGATCGGCAAATGTCTTCCCATGTTGGCGCAGCATGAGCGCATCACGGCCCGAGGCATCGAGGAGAAAGCGCGGGCTGTAGCTGCGCGTCTCGCCGTCTTTTGTGCGGACATCGACCAAAGGGCGGCCATTGGGGGGGAAGGACACGGTGGTGACGCGGGTTTCTTCACAGGTGGTGGCGCCGGCCTTTGCCGCATTGCGGAACAGCAGTTCGTCAAAATCAGCCCGGCGCACTTGAAAGGCATGATCGGCTTGGCGATCAATGGCGTAGCGGAATGGAAAAGAGAGGCGTCCTTCACCCGTATCGGTAACGAATTCAGCGCCCGGCTTATGAACGCCCATCGCCGCGACGTCGTCAAGCACGCCAAGCTCTTTAAGGATGGGGAGGTTAGAGGCGAGGAGGGACTCTCCAATATGGAAGCGCGGATGGCGTTCTTTCTCGATCATCACGACATCTAGCCCCTGGCGGGCCAGAACGGTGGCGGCTGTGCTTCCTGCAGGGCCACCTCCTATGATGAGAACATCGCACGAGAGGGGAGATTGAGACATAGAGCAATCCTCACATCACAAGATGGTTACGGAAACATAACGGTGCCAGAGCCGCTCACAAGCTCTCGTGCGTCTGGTGCATAAAGGGAGAACCGATAGATCATCCCAGTGGGAGCATTATGCTCTTGAATGACCGTTATGGTTAAAGACTCCCAATGGGGCTCATCAAGGCGGCTGCACTGTATATGGGCCTCACGAATACTGGCAAGCCATCCTGGCCGGACATTATGAGAGGTCAGCGCCCCATGCAGGGCGGCGGCCTGCATCGCCATTTCCACCCCGATGATGGGTGGGAGGCTTCCATGCGAGCGATAGGGGTTGGTTGGGTCACGGGGGTCGTCTGTCACAGCGGTGAGTTCTGTCTCATCCCAGCGTGAAACGGCGCTGATCAAACAGCTCTTTCCTTGGTGGGGAATGAGGCGGGCGATGGCGTTCCGGTCAAGCATGGGTAAGCTCCACGGTGAGGGTGTGCTGGCCATAGGGAAGGTGCAGCGTGTGGTTCTCATGGTGCGCAATGGCGTGCAGTAAGGGCAGAAGACGCCCTGCGGGGTTATAGCGCGCCATGTCTTGAAGCGTTATCGGAAGCTGTGTGGTTGGGTCTGTTTCCGTTATGTCGGTGCGTAAGGAGAGGGAAAGCTGCGGGCCTGCATGGGCGCCCGGTGTCAGCACGAAGGCACAGCCGAAGGGATGGTCTGTCCGGCGGACAGTGCCTAACGAGCCGGGAATAGGCGCATCATACGCACAGAAGAGCAAGGGCGTCTCCTCACTCGAGGCTTCTGTTGCGGCTTTCAGCAGCGCTGCGGCGACGGTCTCGTTATGGAAACCTAAAGAGACGGCGGGTTGTTGGCAGTGATGGGCGATCATCCAATAGCCCGCCGGGGCATTATGGACGGAGTTGTGGAACATGGAGGGCGACACCGCCCCCATGGGCGAAGCAAGCGCGTCCAAAATACGGTTGATGATGAAGCCATCGCCGTTCGAGCTGGCAAAGAGAGCTGGCAGCTCTGAGGCCTCATAAGGCCCGTTTTGGCAAGCTTCTTGAGCGCAGAGGAGGGCAAGGCGGATCACTTGGCTTGCGCGGCGGCGCTCATTGGGGGGAAGGAGCGAGGGCGGAGGAAGCTTGCGCGTATCATCAACCCGAGGCTGCTCCCCGCGGAGAATGGCTTGCGTGGCGTCCCATCCGTTGAGGCCAGACCCCCAGACCCCAATACTGTTGATGGTGATGATCATGCCATGGTCCCTACAATAAGACTGCTATTGGTGCCACCAAAACCAAAGGCATTGTTCATGACGATTTGTGGCGCGGCGTGGCGATGGGTGAGGAGCATATCGCTGTGGAAGGTGGGGTCAATGTCTGTGCTGTTCATGCACGGGGGGAGGAAATGCTGGTTAAGCACAATCGCACAGACCATCGTCTCCAAAATGCCGGACGCTCCGAGTGTATGGCCAGACCAACCTTTGGTCGAAGAGCAGGGCGTGTGGGGGCCAAAGAGAGCGGTCATCGCTTTATCCTCCATGGCATCATTGGCGCGGCTTCCGGTGCCGTGCATATTGATATAGCCAATGTCATCAGGGCGAAGCTGGGCGCGTTTCAGCGCTTTTGTCATCGCCAGTGTCGCGCCGGCTCCTGTTGGGTCGGGGGCGGACATATGGTGGCCGTCACTGCTCGCGCCATAGCCAAGGAGGCGAAGGCGATACCCGGCGATGGTCGTGGGGAGCGGGCGGGCGCCTGCGCGTTCTAACAACGCAAACCCCGCCGCTTCACCGATGGAAATCCCGTCCCGCGTGGCGTCACAAGGGCGCGTGACGGTTGGGTCGATCAGCTCAAGGGATGCGAACCCTTGAAGGGTCATGCGGCAAAGGCTATCCGCCCCGCCGACAATGACAGCATCACAAAACCCGCTCGTGATTAAATGCGCGGCGTCAATAAAGGCGCGGGTTGAGGACGCGCAGGCGTTGGAGACTGTCAGGCTTGGCCCGGTCAGCCCCAGACGAGCCGCGACAAAGTGCGGCAGCGAGGCGAGGTCTTGCGTGGTGCTGTAATGGAACGTTTCAGGAAGGGTGAGTTCCCCCGCTGGGCGAGCGGCATAGGCTTCTTCTGCACTGAGAATACCGGACGTGCTGGTGCCCATAACGATGCCGATGCGATGGGCGCCGTAATGAGCGCGTGCCTCAGCGACAGCGTCAAGAAAGCCATCGCTGGTGAGGGCTTGGTCAGCCAAGCGATTATTGCGGCAGTCATACAGGGCGAGGGTATCGGGGAAGGTATGGTCTTCAATCCCGGCAACGCGACCGATGGAGCCGCGACCATTGGGTTGGAAGTTGTCTGGCTGAAGGGTGGTGTGCGTGCTTTGTAAGGTTTGGCAGGTTGCATCAACCCCGCGACCCATGGCGCTTACAGCGGTGCCGGCTGTGATGATGAGGTCGTTCATACTGTGTGGTGCTCCTCATGATGAGAGGGGCGTGCGCCCATCAGCAGAAAGCTTGTGCCAAGAGAGAGGGCGGTGCCGAGTGAAATGGTCAAACCGAGTTCGTGAAGAAGGGGCGTCTCGCAACTGGCGAGAATACCGAAGGAGAGAACGGTCATGATGTTACAAGTCAAGAGAGTGCGGAGCGTTCGTGTACGTTCGGCATCATCAAGCTGAGGGCGGCCGAAGAAGAGGGCGTAATCTATCGCGACACCCAGCACAAAGGCCAGACCAACGAGGTGGATAATGGAAAAAATTGGTGTGTGCAGGCGCAGTATGGCCAAAAGGGTGATCATGATGAGCCCTAAGGTGAGTGTCAGACGCCAAGCACGCTGGGTATTGCGTAAAAAGAGGAGCAGAGCGCCCAACGCAAGGCTCGTGCCGAGTAGAAGCCCCAAAGCAGCACGCTCAATATGAGGGCGTAAGAGGTCGCCTACGGCTGTCTTGAGGGAGATTATCATCAGGGAGGGATCATGCTGGGCGTGTTCGATCAATACCTGACGTGCGTGATCGGTGCGAGGGAGCAGCACGCCATACCAGTGCTGTTGTCGGGCAAAAAGCAGGAACTGAAGGCGATGGCCTAACGCGGTGCCGTCCAAGTCGGACAGAGTAAGGGGAGGCAGCGCTTGGGCGTGGGTGATCTCCCCCGGAAGGGCGGCAAAACTGTCGGGCTGGAACGGCGAGTTGGGCACGGTGGATTGGAGAGCCGCTTGGAGAGTGTCGCGAGACGGTAGGGTGCGTTGGCGTTCTTCCTGACGAGCCGGACTGGGGAGAAGAGAGGCGGCAGCTTCGAGTGAAAGGGAGGGGGGAAGCTGTGCGAAAAGGTGTTCTTCGTCTTCCAAAACATGGTCACGGCTCGTGCCTTGCAGCACGCTGATGACGGATAAGGACGGCGCCCCCAGTTGGTGGCGGAGGGTGCGGTCTTGGGCCTGGAGCGTCGCTGGAATAGGGTTAAGCACTTCGCCCTGACGTTCGGCTTTAAAAGGGCAGAGCACCAGCAGAGCAAGAGCGGGCGGGGCGATCAGCCAACAAAAATGGCGGTAGCGCCGAAGGCCCTCCCAACGCAGGAGGGTGGGAGACGGCCCTTGATGATAGGTTGCGAGGTCTGCTTGTGTAACGAGGGCGGGCATAATCCATAAGGTGACGCAGGCGGCGGTCATAATCCCGATAGCGGAGAAGAGCCCAAGCTGGACAAGCCCCGGCAGGCCGCAAAAGATCATGCTGGAAAGGCTAACGGTTGCGGTAAAGGCGGCCATTTTGAGGCTCGGGCCAATGCGGTTGAGCACAACGGCGATCGCCTCGCCACGGTCACGATGGCCGAGGAGGAGCACGGGATAATCCAGCGACACGCCCAGCATGGTCATCCCAAATCCGAGGGCGATCCCGTGAACCCAGCCGAAGAGGAGCTTGAGCACCAGCATGGAGGCCGAGAGAGAAAGCAAGAAGGGCACAGCAATGGTGGCTAGCACCCAAAGGGAACGGAAACGCCAATACAGAACCCCCGCGACAAGGAGAAGTGAGAGCAAGGCGAGGCGATCCATATCATGACGGAGCGCGTGCGCTGCCATGACGGAGAAAACGGGCGATCCCGTTAGAGTAAGGCGGCTGTCGGGTATGTTAAGATGGCTACGCTCGAAAGCGTCTGTGATGCGGTGATAACTCTTTTTGAGAGACGCGGTATCAAGGCTGGTATGGCGCAGTTGCAGCAGCATAAGCGTGCTGTGATGGTCTGGCGTTACCCAGAAGCCGTCCATCGTGGCCGGTTGTGTGGTGGTGGACAGGGTCGCAAGCGTATCTGGATAGGCCCCCGTGGGGTCTTTAAAGCCGATTTCTTCGACTAAGGGAGACGCGGCTGTTTGTAATAAATCGTAGAGACGATCAAAATCATTTTTCAGGGCTGGGGCAGAGAACGTGCGTGTGTGGTCATGTGGGGCCAGCCCGTAGCGATGAGCAAAGAGAAGGGCTTGGTCTTTTTGCGTATTGAGCGCGGCAGGCCCATCTAAAATAAGGCTGAACAGATCGGTGGAGCCAAGCGCGTGATGAAAGCGCTGGGCGATAACGGGGAGGTCTTGGGGGTGAGGCGTCGTGATAGACGCCATAATGAGGGATTGGTTCGCCCCATGCGTGACTTCGTCGAGAAGAAAATGCGAGCGTGCATCATGAGGACGGGGGAGAAACGCCTGCATATCCATCCGCAGCCCAATAGAGGCAAACGTGAGTGCTGCGATCACGATGGAGAGAAGAAGAGCGAGGAGGAGAGGCAGGCGTTTGCGGGTCATTAGCGGGTAATGATCGTGTCGGTCACGTCATTATTGGCTTGAATGAGGTGAATGCTCTCAATGGCGTTATTATGGCCTGTCATTTGCACGATATGCACCATATGGGCCACCTCGCTCGTGCGCGGCGTCATGGTGAGGGTCCATGAGGCGATATCCCCTTGGGCTGAGAGGCTGTAGAACTGTTTCAGCAGAGCTGTATTGCCTTGGAGGGGGCCGCGGATGGTGGCAGCCATCAGTTCCAGCACAGGGGTGACATGGAGGGGGAGCGTGCGTGCAGGGCCCTTACCGTGGTGAATTTGCACAACATCGCCTTCCATAATCAACGTATCATGGATAGGCGCGGTCGTGATTTTCTCAATATGGTCTGGTGCGCGGAACCGCAAAATACCCGAGCTTTTAAGCGGCGCTTTCAGGGCGTGCACACTATGGGTTTCGCGGAAATGATTATCGCGCTCTGACACCTGCCCAAGATGGGAGAGAATGGTCTCCGCCAAGCTTTCTTGCGGCGTGAGCGATGGCGTTGAGGCCGGAGGAGGGCTTGAGGGCGTTGTGCTCGCTGCTTCTGCCTGTGCTGGAGACGGCAGCGTGAGCGAGAGAGGGAGGAGAAAGGTCAGCAGAGCGTGTGGAGAGTGGAGCCAAGACATAGGGTTAGAGACCTTCTTCCCAAAAGTCGAAAAAATTAAACCAAGCGAACGGGTGACGTTGGCACAACCCCTCCATCCATTGAGCATATCGGCTCATAAGAGGGGTTGGATCAGCCTTGACAGAGGCCGTGGTTTTATTGGTTAAAAGAGTATCAAGAAGAGGCTCGCATGCAATATGGTAAGAGCCATTTTTTTGTCGCAAGGCCGAGACGAGCACGACAGGAGCCCCTGTCAGAGCGGCCAGTTGGAAAGGGCCTGCAGGCAATGGTGCCTTATGGCCGAGGAAGGGAATAGCAAGAGAGCGGCCTTGGTTATGAGCACGATCGGCTAAAATACCGACGAATTGACCCTGTTTGAGAGCGTTCACCGTGGTGAGCATACTGTCAGGCTGGCCGAGTTCGATAATGTCGGCATTGAAATTGGGGGCGAATGTTTCAATAAGTTGAGATGTTGCGCCGACAAAGCGTCGATACATCAGCATTCTAAAACGCACTGATGCTGTCAGGCCAAAGTGACGGAGCGCGTCAAAAGAACCAATATGAGCCCCCATCAGGATACAGCCCTTTCCCTGTTGGAGGGCGTCGTGGAGATGCTCTGTGCCGCTATACTGGATTTTGGTAGGATCAAAGCGCCCGCTTATCAGCAAAATGCGGTCTAAAACATTGGTGCTGTACGCGTAGATATGGCTCAGAACCATGAGCGGATGAGGGCGGCGGTTCAGCTTCCCGGCGTTATAAAGATGGGTTAAGTAGCGCCAAGAGGCACGCCGCACTGCGGGGTGAAAAATGGCATAATAAAGGGTCGCTGGCCCGCGTAACCATGACGCGACCCGTGGGCCAAGATGTTTGGTGATCTTTATAAGGAGATAGGCTGTGAGCCGATTGCCTTTTTCAGGGCGCAGCCACGTATTGCCACTCATTGAGGCAGGCCTTTAACGCGCCCCTGCACGATTGTGCCTCCTTCAGCGCGCCCATCGGCATGGTGAAGTGTGAACCGATATGTGTTTTCTCCAATCGCGTTTGCGTAAAGCGTCATCGGTTGGTCGGGCCGCACAAGGGAGAGGAACTTCACAGATGTCACCATGCTGACATCGCATTGAAGGCGGTGAAAGACGGCATCAAGCAACACCACGCCGGGCACAATGGGGTTGTCGGGGAAATGCCCCGGAAGGGCAGGATGCGTGGCAGGAATGCTGAAGGTGCCATAGCAGCGCTTTTCCATATAACGCTTCACCAAGGCTTCCCATGTTTGGCGGGTGAGCTTCCCAACAGAATTGCGCGGTAAAGCGGAGAGAGGGATAAGCCGTCGTGGTATAAAGGGCGGGTCGATATGCTGGCGGAGGGCTTTCATGATCGCGTGGGTATCGCGGCTGGGGGCCACGACAAACGCTTGAAGGCGTGTCGGTTCATGGAAGGACCCTGCCGTTTCACCTTCTGTTAAAAGAGGGGCAAAGCAGCCGTCTAGTACACCTTCTATCTGCACTAAGGCTTTGTTAAGGGCCGCGTAGGAGGTGCGCTTCCCTGCGATTTTGAGAATATCGCCTTTCCGGCCGATGAGATGAAAGTGCTGATCATCGTTTAAGGCGATAACATCATTGAGTGGATGAGGCGTGGCGTAAGGGGCTTTAAAGAGAAAGGTCTCGTGCTGCTTATCTGTGGGGTCTAGGGAAAGGGTTGTTCCATCATAGAGGCGCCAAGGTGCGTTACTGAGGGTGCGACGAGACGCAATAGAGCCTGTTTCTGTCGACCCATAAATCTCCATGACCGGTGCGTTAAAGTCTTCCTCAGCCTGACGGGCGAGGTCCGCTGGTAAAGGGGCCGATGCTGAGATGATGCGGTCAAGGCTGGGTAACGTCGCCCGTGCTGCGGTAAGGGAGCGTAAATGGACTGGCGTTGTGACAAGTGTATGCGGTGCTGGTGTGTGAGCGAGGAGCTTTTCAATATCGCTGGGGAAAAAACAGGGGCCGCTCGCGGTTATGGTCTGGGTATGAAGGCTTTGGAGAATG
Source organism: Saccharibacter sp. EH611 (assembly GCF_009834765.1). Classification (GTDB taxonomy): domain Bacteria; phylum Pseudomonadota; class Alphaproteobacteria; order Acetobacterales; family Acetobacteraceae; genus Saccharibacter. The sequence goes on from NZ_WVHP01000025.1 coordinate 89,403, forward strand.
AGCGTTTCAAACCCATACATATGGTAGGGTGGCACTGTCCCTAAAAGTGTTGTTCTTTGGAGGGTATGGTGCGGCGTGACGGCAAGAAGAGGCAGCGCAGTGTGGCTCCGTGCAACGAGCTCTCCCCAACATTTACGGTGTTTTTTGGCGTGCCCTGTACTGCCAGATGTAAACACTTCTGCAACGATTGTCTCGGCAGGGATAACGGGATTGTCCCAGCGTTGCGCGTTAAGTTCTGAGAGGGGCGGAAGAGTGACGGCCTGCGGGCCGTCAGGAAGGTTGGGGTCTGAACAGACAGCGTTATGGTCGCGCTGTAGGGCTAAAAGCTGTGAGGGAGCCTGCTGGCTTGATAGAAAGCAGGACTGACCACGCAGAATGGTCGCTAGGAAAACGACGGTAAAGTCAAGAAGGTTCGCATGCAGGTTGACCAAAGGCTGGTCTGGTAAGCGCTCGGCCAATGCCCATGCGTGGGAGAGGAGTTGTGTGCCGGTTATTGGCCCCGTAGCGGTATAAAAATAGTCCGCTCAGCTGTGCTGATAAGAGAAAGGTCATCGCGTGCGGTCATGGGCGCATCTGGTTATCGTGCCGGACGATGGGCTTCGATATACTGGGCAAGAGAGCGCAGAGAGTAGAAAATCTCGCGATTATTCTCGTCATGGGACGCAAGCTTGATGCCGTACTGTGTATTGACCATCAACGCGATTTCAAGCACATCAATGAAGTCCAGCCTAAGGCCTTCACCGAAGAGAGGACGTGTCGGGTCGATCTCCTGAGGATCCATATCCAACTGAACGGCGTCAACTAGATGGACGGCCAGTTCGCCCTCAAAGGGGGATTGTTGGGGAGAGGAGGAAGATGTCGTCACGGAACCGTCAACTCATGATGAAGAATAAAGTTAAGCGTTTCATATCATCGGAGGCGTCACCCAGCAAGGGCGGCTGTTGGGGGTGGTGCGTGTCGCTTCTATAGGCATTGGTATTCTTTTCGTAACGACACTGCCTTCTTTTCTCGGGTCTCCCTCTCTTTGGGTGAGTATGGGGATAGTCTTACAACTGCTGGGGGGTCTCCCTATGCGCCGGCGATGGTGGCTTTTAAGCCTCCTGATTGTGGTGCTGTTGGGCCTTGCGGGGTGGTGGGCGCCAGTATGGATGAGGATAGTAGATCAGCTTTGCTTATATGGGGCTGCATTAGGGGGGGCCACTGACGATTTTTGCATTATCTCTGCGTCCCGGCCAAACCCCGCTTATCACTCAAATGGCTGAGGGCGTACATGGCCCGTTGCGACGAGACGTGCAGGTTTACACAACCTGTTTGACATGGGGATGGGTGGGGTTTTTCGTTCTTGCTCTTGTGGCCCAGTATTTTTATGGGTTCTCGCCCCTCATCATCATTGGTGGCACTATCCTTTAGGAGGTGGTGCTTTAGGGGTAGCTCTCTGTTTGTTTTTTGCTGAGCTTCCGGTGCGGCGTCTTTTTATTCGCCATTTTGATCATGCAACATTAGGGCAGAATGTGCGCGCTGGTTACATGGTTTTTATGAAGAAACATTAGCCAATATGTGCTTTGTTGCGTTGGAGAAAACAGGCCTCTATGCTTCTCTCCCTTGCTGACTTTATTTGAGCGTGCGATTGTCTTCTATGCCAGACCCCGTAAAATCGCCTCATCCTTTTCTGTCACGTTTTTATAGCCGTCCAGAAGAACGTGAAGAGTTTGTGCGTGGTTTATTTGATGAAACAGCAGCGCATTATGATCGTATCAATAGCATATTTTCATTCGGCACAGGGCGTTGGTATCGCCGACGCATGCTGAAACGGGCGGGGCTGCGACCGGGACAGAAAATGTTGGATGTCGCTGTCGGCACGGGGTTGGTTGCGCGTGAAGCGGTCGCCATTACCGGGGCAGAGAATGTTATTGGGCTGGATATGAGCCCGGGAATGCTCCAACAATGCCGTCGATTATTGCCCATTCAGCTCGTGCAAGGGGATGCAATGGCCCTTCCTTTTGCGGATAAGAGTATGGATTTCCTTAGTATGGGGTACGCGCTGCGTCATGTGGCAGATTTGCACAAGACATTCTCATCTTATCACCGTGTGCTTAAACCGGGCGGGAAGGTCTTAATTTTGGAGATCAGTCGGGCAGAAAGTCGCCTGATGCAGAAATTACTCTTTCTTTATTTGGGGCAGGTGGTTCCGTTTCTCTCTGGTATGGCGGCCTCCCGTGCAAGCCGTCGTTTGATGGATTATTACTGGGATACGATCGACCATTGCGTTCCGTATCAAGACATCATGACGGCGATGAAAGATGCGGGCTTTCACGATGTTCGTTGTGAGGTTTCCTGCGGTATTTTCCGTGCGTATATGGGGCGTGCTTAAGCAGTGCTTTCTTCTTCTCGTCACGTGATGCTTCCTTGTTACAGCCATGAGCGGCCTAAAAATACGCAAAAGATGCTCGCGGTTGTGCGTTATGGTGGTGAAGAAGCGACACTCTCCGTGGAAGATGGCTGCGTGTGGATGTATCTTCCGGGGCCCAAGCCGGCGCGTTATGAATGCTGGCAAGCGGCTGCAATAACGTCTGGAGAAGACGAGAAGCGCGCAGAAGATGAGCGCCAAGCTGGGCTTGATGATGGCATTGGGTGGAGTTGCGCGGGGGATGTGCTTTTTGCGGGCTTTTGGCTCGATGATCAGCCAGAACTGAGTGAGGCGGTCAAAAGACGGTACGAAGCACTTATCACCTTATGCCGTGCAAAGGGGTTTGGCCATTTTTATCGGATGTGGAATTATCTTGGGGCCATTAATGCCGATAATGCTCAAGGCGAAGAACGGTACCGGGATTTTTGCTATGGACGGTCTCAGGCTTTTGAAGCGATGGGTGTTAGCCTGACAGACCTTCCCGCAGCAACAGGGATTGGCCTATCAACAGGCGGGGTGGCAGTCTATGTGCTGGCTCATCGTGAAACAAGCGGGGTCAATATAGAAAATCCGCGCCAGTTACCTGCTTATCGCTATCCACGTTGCTATGGGCGTCGTTCCCCTTCGTTCGCACGGGGAACCGTGATGGCTGGTGACCAGCAGGCGGTACTGTATGTGTCCGGTACGGCAAGCATTATCGGTCATGAAACGGTCGGGCAAACATTGGCGGAACAGCAAGCCGTGATGGTTGAAAATATCCAAACCCTCCAAAAAACAGCGAGCGAGCGCTTCCCTGAACTAGCTTCAGTGACGTGCCAAAGTTTAAAAATTTACGTGCGTCACGCTAAAGATAGTGCGCTTATCCAAGCAGCCATGCTGGATATTTTTGGTGGGACAGTGAAGCAATCGCCCGTATTTATTGCCGATATTTGTCGAAAAGAATTATTAGTGGAAGTAGAGGCTATGTTTATACATAAATAATATTTATTTATTATGGCAAGCTATGCTTATGAGTAAGACCGTTTTTTCTGATCAAAGTTGGTTCCTCTGGGAGCCTCTTATTGAGGATGTTCGTTCAAAAGGGAACCCGTCGAGGTATGTCGTTTGTGATCGTAGCCATGCCTCTCAGGAGTGCTGAAACGCTATCTGGAACCGTGGAGCCCGCCCTGTTATTCCAATACGGCGAAATGAGCCTGACGTCAGTTGTCTAAAAGGGCTCACAAACATCGTCATCTGGTTGAAAATCTGAGGGCAAGGTTCAAGGAGTGACAGGCTGACGCAACCTAAAAAATGCTCGATAAGTCTTTTTTATCAATTATGTTGTATGATATATAATGTGATAATACATAAATAAGAGTTTCTTACTCCATTCCTATGAGAAGGATAAAGCGATGGCTGATGAAGCGCCGAATAGGCTCAGTTTAGATGAGCAAGTGTGCTTCCCGTTTTATGAAGCATCAAATCTCTTGCAACGACTTTATCGGCCTCTTTTAGAGCCTTTTAACCTGACCTATGCGCAATATTTGGTCATGCTCGTCCTGTGGGAGCATGACGGAACAAGCGAGGTCACGGTTGGGATGATTGGTGCGCGGCTGGGGTTTGAAACCGGGATATTGTCTCCGCTGCTTAAGCGGATGGAAGCACGTGGTCATGTTATGCGTCAGCGCAGCAAAGATGATGAAAGACGCGTCATTATTACGCTGACACAGCATGGCCGCAGCCTACGCGACAAAGCACAGGCGATTCCTGATCAATTGCTTCGTCACTCTCGTTTAAGTGAGCGTGACATACATCGTCTCCGTGAGAATGCACAGAATTTTACACGTTGCCTGCGCGATATGTTGCGTGCTCGCTCGGTTTAATCTGATATTTTGTGGGAATTATCACCGTGAAAAACCCAATCATGTACCATGACGGTATCGAACATATTTCTTCAGATGAAAGCAGGGTTCATCAAGGGCTGCGGAAAGAGTTTCATAAGATTATTTCTACGACCCATCGCGATCATGAGTGGGCAGCGCGTGGGGTGCATGCCAAAAGCCATGCGTTGCTGGAGGGGACGCTTCGTGTCCATGATGACCTTCCAGAGACTCTCGCTCAAGGGCTATTCTCTCATCCTGAGACCTATTCGGTTGCTATTCGTCTATCAGCTATTCCGGGAGATCCGCTGAGGGATGCCGTCTCGGGGCCGCGTGGCTTCGCTTTGAAAATCAACGATGTTAAAGGGCCATTACTGCCCGATAATGAAGGGGTGCCAGTGCAGGACTTCCTATTTGTGAATGGCCCTGTTTTTGCAGCGCCAGATGCAAAGGGATTTTTGCGTACATTGAGGCTTCTGGCACTGACGACAGACCGTTTTGAAGGACTGAAAGCCAAACTGTCACAGTTTTTACGGGTCATTCAAAAACGCTTAACGCGTCTTGGGTGTTCAAACGATACAATCGGCATTTTGGGGGGATATCTTCCTTCTGTTCCTGTTGCCGATCGTTTCTTTAGCCAGGTTCCGCTTCGGTTTGGGCGGTATATGGCTAAGTTTGATGTTGTTCCATCATCTGAAAGCTTTCAATCTCAGCAAGGCAAGCTGCTAGACATTGATAAAGACCCATTGGCTATTCGTCATGCGTTAGAGGAGCTGTTTCGCACTGAAGGGGGGAGCTGGACGTTGCGGGCGCAGTTATGCCGGGATGTAACAGAGAACCCCATCGAGGATGCGTCGCAGATTTGGCCAGAAGAGAACAACCCTTACCTCCCTCTTGCTACCATTACGGTGCCACCACAGGAGGCATGGTCAAAGGAGCGAGCGCATCTTTTGGAAGACACTCTGTCGTTTTCACCGTGGCATGGTCTAGAGGCGCATCGTCCATTAGGAAATATTATGCGGGCACGGCGTGAGATGTACGCTTTTTCTTCCAAATTGAGAATGCGCCTTAACGGATGTCCCCTTCATTTCAAGAGGTCTCGTTAGGTCGATTGAGCATGATACTGTATCCGTTCTCTTATAGACGCTCTGATACAGTATAAAATTTTGACGATAATGTCATGATTACTATGGGGGAAGTCACAACATCTCTGTATTTTCTGAGAAAATCGTCTCAAAAAATGGTGTCCCGTACGGGATTCGAACCCGTGTTGCCGCCGTGAAAGGGCGGTGTCCTAGGCCTCTAGACGAACGGGACATAGAGGCGATGTCGTTGAGGGGGTTAATAGGCTAAAGGGCGGGGGCGGTCAACAGGAAAAAGCATCAAAAATGAAAAAAGTTAAATTTTCTCGTTCTTGCCAGTATTCCAGCCGTAATTGCCCGGCGACATGGATCAGGGGTTGAGAGCGGTCTTCGAGTAATTCAGCAAAGGCTTTGTCGCCTGCACGAAAGACAAGACCCTTGAGGCGGCTATAGCCGTCCTCGCCCTGCAAGATCACGCGGAGTGTGTTGCCGTCACGGCCAATGCGGTCAGCTTTGACACAGCGCACATGGCTGATAGCGAGCAGAGGTTCTTCATTCCCGGGGCCAAAGGGGGCGAGTTGGGAGAGTTGGCGGGCAAGCGTTGGCGTGGCCGCTTGGATGGAGATCACCCCATCAAGAAGAAGGTCTTCTTGCGGTGGACGGTGTTGGGCTACGCTGAGCTGCTCATCAAGGAAGCTGTGAAGGGCTGTGACGTTCTCTTCAGTTACGGAGAAGCCGGCGGCCATGGCGTGGCCTCCCCCTGTGATGAGCAAGCCTGCTTGCCGGGCCGCGATAATGGCCGCGCCGAGGTCGAGCCCCGGGACAGAGCGGGCCGACCCCTTGATGGTTCCGTCATTAAGGGCCCCAACGAGGGTAGGGCGGTTAAAGCGCTCTTTCAGTCGTCCAGCGACAATCCCTACGACGCCGGGATGCCAGCCTTCGCCGTGAAGAAAGATAACGGCGTGGCCTGTCTGAATTTGCGCTTCGGCTTGGCGGGCAGCATCGTCCAGAATATGGCTTTCGACAGTTTGGCGCTTGCGGTTAACGTCATCCAGCTCTTCCGCTAGCAGGTGCGCTTCGCCTTCGTCCGTGCTGAGCAGCAGGCGAAGCCCTTGGTCGGCTTTGCCAATGCGCCCCCCGGCATTGATGCGCGGGCCAAGGGCGAAACCGCAGCTCATTGCGCTGCTGTCATTTTTAACGCCGGCGACATCGGCGAGTTTAGAGAGCCCTAGACGCTTACGCCCATTCATGACCTTGAGCCCTTGGGAGACGAGGGCTCGGTTAATGTCCCGAAGGGGCATGACATCGCACACCGTGGCAAGGGCTGTGAGATCCAGCAAAGCCATCGGATCGAAAGGGGGATGTTTGGCAAAAAAGCCGCGTTGGTTGAGCGTACGCCGCAGAGCAATGACCGTCAGGAAAGCCACGGCGGTGGCGCAGATATGCCCAAGGCCTGACGGGCAATCAAGGCGGTTGGGATTGACCACAAAGCCTTTGGGCAGCATCGCGCCGTCTGGTTTGTGATGGTCAAGAACGACCCGATCCACACGGCCTTCAAAATGATCCAGCACATCAATGGCGGCGGTGCCGCAATCCACGCAGATGAGGAGCGTGCTGCCTTGGGTTATCAGGTTTTCAAGTGCAGGAATATTGGGGCCATACCCTTCCTCAATACGGTCAGGAATATGCGTATGAACGGTGCAGCCAAGTTGACGGAAAACACTGGTGAGTAACGTGGTACCGCAGGCTCCGTCCACGTCGTAATCGCCTAAAATCCCGATTGTCTCACGCTTTTCGACCGCATCAGCAAGCCGCTCGGCTGTGCGGTCCATATCCATCAAACATGACGGGTTGGGCAGCGCTGTGCGGAGGCGTGGCTCAAGAAAATGCGCCACATCATCAGCGGTTAAACCACGACCAGCAAGGATCCGCGCGGGCAGTTCGGCAATATCCAGCTTTTGGGCAAGCTGGAGGGCGATGCGGTTTTCATGCTCCGCTAAGGACGGGTGCCGCCAGACCCAACGACGCTTCCCCGCGCTGCGCTCCACATGGAGCACGGTAGGGTGGGACGTAGACGTCTGCGGGGCGTTCGGCAGCATGAAGAGCCTCTGTTAAATGCGTGGGAGACTGGGAAGTGTCTGTGCTGAGAGCATGAGGGAAACGTCTCTTTCTGGCAAGATGTGAGGGGTTTTGAGTAACATTCATAATACTATTTTCACGATCAAACGAAAATTGACACGTAAAACCTATCAGGACATGGTGTTTCATGTATTTGTTTTGTGTCTGTTTTTTTAAAGAAGAAATGAAAAGGATCATATGATGAAAAATATATTATCGACCATTTTTATGATTGCAGGATTTTTCCTAGTGCATGTCCAGTGTGAAGCTTCAGATATAGGAAAGGTGCAACAGCTTGCCAATCAGGGAGAGGCAAAGGCTCAGCATGAGCTAGGATTTATGTATGAGGAGGGACAAGGTATTCCTCAAAGTGACGCGGAGGCGGTTGAGTGGTTCCGGAAGGCTGCTGATCAGCGATACGCAACATCCCAATATGATTTGGGGCTTATGTATATCAAGGGGCGAGGCGTTTCCCGGAGTGCTGAGAAAGCGGCTGAGTGGTTCCAGAAAGCTGCGGATCAGGGGTATGCCGCCGCTCAGTCAAATTTAGGGGTTATGTATATGAAGGGGGTAGGCGTTCCCCGGAATGATGAGAAAGCCGTTGGGTGGTTTCAAAAGGCTGCCGATCAGGGCAATGCAGATGCTCAGTCAAATTTGGCAGTTATGTATGTGAAGGGGCAAGGTGTTTCCCAAAATGATGCGAAAGCGGTTGAGTGGTATCAAAAGGCCGCTGGTCAAGGAGGCGTCAAAGCCCAGTATAATTTAGGAATTATGTATCGTCATGGGCAAGGTGTTCCCCAAGATGATGTGAAAGCCGTTGAGTGGTATCAGAAAGCCGCAGATCAGGGGTATGCCGCTGCTCAGTTAAATTTAGGGTTTATGTATAACGCGGGGCGAGGGGTTTCGCAGAATGCTGAGAAAGCGATTGAGTGGTTCCAAAAAGCTGCGGATCAAGGGAATGCCGTCGCTCAGTTAAATTTGGGGCTTATGTATGAGGAGGGGGCAGGTGTTCCCCAAGATGATGAGACAGCGGTTGAGTGGTATCAAAAAGCCGCAGCTCAAGGAGATGCAGATGCTCAGTCACATCTAGGGCTTATGTATCGTTATGGGCAAGGTGTTTCTCAGAGTGACGAGAAAGCTGTTGAATGGTTTCAGAAAGCTGCCGATCGGGGAGAGGTAAAGGCTCAGTATAATTTAGGGGGTATGTATCTTCGTGGGCGAGGTGTTCCTCAGAGTGATGAGCAAGCTGTTGAGTGGCTTCAGAAAGCCGCCGATCAAGGAGACGCAGACGCTCAGTCAGTTTTGGGATTTATGTATAACGTGGGGCGAGGTGTTCCTCAGAGTGACGAGAAAGCTGTTGAATGGTTTCAGAAAGCAGTCGACCAAGGAGAGGTAAAAGCTCAGTTATTTTTAGGGGATATGTATCTTCATGGACGAGGTGTTCCTCAGAATGATGAGAAGGCGGTTGAGTGGTTTCAAAAAGCAGCAAATCAAGGAGATGCAGTTGCTCAGTCTAATTTAGGAAGTATGTATGGCGTTGGGCGAGGTGTTCCTCGGAATGATGAGAAAGCAGTTGAGTGGTATCAAAAAGCAGCAAATCAAGGGACTGCTGCCGCCCAGTATAATTTAGGATATGTGTATGCCTATGGGCGAGGTGTTCCTCGGAATGGCGAGAAAGCGGTTGAGTGGTATCAAAAAGCCGCTGATCAAGGAAATGCAGGCGCTCAGTATGAGTTAGGGCTTACGTATTATTATGGGCGAGGCGTTTCTCAGAATGATGAGAAAGCGGTGGAGTGGTTTCAAAAGGCCGCAGCTCAAGGGGATTCACTTGCTCAGAGTGCTTTGAAAAAGCTGTTACCCTAAATGGTTTAAAGCAGGATGCTCGCTCTTGTTCTATTTTTGATGAGACGATGGCAATATGCTCAAAGCAGCCGTAACGCTGTCCGTGCAGGTCTTTTTCTTTACAATTACAAGGAAGCGCACAGCATGGAGCCGTGCGCTCTTTCGTCAATCGCGCGGCTGCACGTGATGATAGGTGTCCATATAGCGGATGGTGCCACTTTCAGAGCGCATCATGACCGAATGTGTGCGGATATAATCATTGCGGAGCCACTCAACCCCTTTGAGCATATCGCCCGAGGTTACACCGGTTGCACAGAAGAAGACCGGGCCATCCGCCATGTCGGTTAGTGCGAGAGTGCGGGTCGGGTCACGGCCTTCGCTCATCTGACGTGCCCGCTCGGCTTGGGCAGCGTCATCAAAGAGGAGCTGGCCTTGCATTTGCCCGTGGAGGCAACGAATAGCCGCGGCTGCGAGAACCCCTTCAGGCGCGCCGCCGCTCCCGGCATACAGGTCGACGCCGCTTTCCGGCATGCAGGTGGCCACAACACCGGCGACGTCGCCATCGCTTAATAAACGCACGCGGGCACCGGCCTCGAGCGTTTTTGCGACGAGTTCTTCATGGCGTTCCCGCTCAAGGGCGCAGAGGGTGAGGTCGGAGACAGCACATTTTTTGGCCCGTGCAAGCTCACGTAAATTGACTTCAATAGAGGCGTTAATGTCGATGAGGTCGTCGGGAAGGCCCGGCCCTACAGCGAGTTTTTGCATGTAGATATCAGGCGCGTGCAAAAACTTCCCACGTTCGGCCAAGGCGACGACCGTAATGGCGTTGGGCATACTGCGGGCGCAGAGGTTGGTTCCTTCGAGTGGATCAACAGCGATGTCCATTTCATCGCCACCGCATCCGACTTTCTCCCCAATATAGAGCATGGGGGCTTCGTCCATCTCGCCCTCACCGATGGTCACGGTGCCGTCAATGGCGACCGTGTCAAAGGCGGTCCGCATGGCCTGAACGGCGGCACCATCGGCCGCGTTCTTTTGCCCCCGCCCGGTCCAGCGGGCAGAGGCAATGGCCGCAGCTTCCGTCACACGGGCGAGGTCCAACCCCAGATTGCGTCCTGTTACGCGATAGGGGCGGACGGAGGACGCCGTGCTCATGGCATATCCTCAATTTTGAGCGCCAATGGGGCCGCGCTGAGGCTTTTATGACGGCCAAGGGCGTAGAGGGCGTCGTGCAATGTCCCCGCGAGGATAGGATGCGTGACGCTGACGAAGTGGAGAGACCCATCGTCTGTTTTACGCAGGCTGGCTTGTTTGAGCGGAACCTTATGCTCATCAAGCAGGGCGTTGATGCTCTCTTCCGTGACGTTGTCCGCTAGGGGGAGACGGAGATAATAGGCCCCTTCCACCGTCTCGCTCGGCACACAGAGCGCGGCTTTTTCAGGTGGCTTTTGGCCCCACAGCGGCAGATGATGGCCCCGACCAAGGTCGATCAAGTCCGCCATCACAGCGGTAGCGGTTGGGCCTTCGCCCGCTCCTTGGCCAGAGAGGGTGACGGCACCGCTGAAGGTTCCGACGGTGGTCAGAGCGTTAAAGGCCCCGCCAACCTGTGCAAGGCCGGAGTTAAGCGGCACGAGGCATGGCTGCACGGAGGCATCCACTCCGCCATCGTGTGTACGATGCGCCACACCGAGGAGCTTGATGCGATAGCCGAGCTCTTTGGTATAGGCGATATCGGGGCTGGTCACACCGCGAATGCCACGGACTTCAAGGCTTTCAAAGTCGATTGGCTGGAAGGCAATACCGGTCAGAATGGCCAGCTTATGGGCGGTGTCCCATCCATCCACATCGGTGGAGGGGTCAGCTTCAGCAAAGCCTTTTTCTTGCGCTTCTTTAAGGACATCGCCAAAAGCACGGCCTGTTTCTTCCATCTCGGAGAGGATGAAGTTGCAGGTGCCATTCATGATGCCGCCAAGCTGGGTGAGCTGATCGCCAGCGAGAGCCTCACGCACAACTTTCACAGCGGGGACAACGCCCGCCACAGCGGCCTCGTAGTAAAGCGGGGCGTTGTGCTCTGCACTCAGGCGAGCGAGATGGTCCCCATGCAATGCGATGAGCGCCTTGTTGGCGGTGACAACGGCCTTGCCATTTTCCAGTGCTGTGGTGACCAGCTTGCGGGCGGGGTTGTTGGCCCCACCAATCAGTTCCACCACGACATCAACCTCTGGATCACTCGCTAGGGCGATCGGGTCTTCATGCCACCGAAAAGCGGAGAGGTCTTCCCCGCGATCACGCTGGCGGTTGCGCGCACTGACGGCCACAACCTCTAAAGAACGCCCCGTGCGTTGAGTAATCAGCTCGGCATGAGCACGGAGGAGGCGGATCACCCCAACCCCTACCGTGCCAAGGCCGGCAATGCCCAAGCGGAGGGGGGTGGAGTGTGAGCGTTTAAGAGGGGCGCTATCAGTGTTTGTCATGAGGTTTGCTCCCTAACGGATCAGAAGACGCGGCAGATGAAGGCGTGCCGGCATTGTGATGGTTCATGAAGGCTTTGATCGAGCGGATAGCCTGACGAAGGCGCTGGGTGTTTTCCACCAAGCCGATCCGCACAAAGCCGTCACCATGCTCACCAAAGCCGATACCGGGGGCAACGGCGACTTTGGCTTCCTTGAGCAGCATTTTGGAGAATTCCATACTGCCAAGATGAGCGAATTTTTCAGGAATGGGGGCCCATGCGAACATAGAGCTTTCAGGGGTTGGCACGTGCCAACCGGCGGCATGGAGCCCGCTGATGAGCACATCGCGGCGGTCTTTATAGAGGGCGCGCATATCATCGACATAATCTTGCGGGCCATTCAGAGCGGCGACGGCGGCGACCTGAACGGGGGTAAAAGCGCCATAATCAAGGTAAGACTTAATGCGGGTGAGCGCTTGGATCAGGCGCTTATTGCCCGCAGCAAAGCCAATGCGCCAGCCAGCCATGGAGTAGGTTTTGGACATGGAGGTAAATTCTACCGCAATGTCCTTAGCCCCCGGCACAGCGAGGATGGAAGGTGGGGGTGTGTCGCCAAAATAGATTTCAGCATAGGCGAGATCGGACAGAATCCAGACATTTTCCCGCCGTGCGAAGGCAACAATTTCCTTATAAAACTCCTCCGTGGCCTGCATGGCCGTCGGGTTGGAGGGGAAATTGATAATCAGTGCGGTAGGTTTAGGTACAGAGTGACGCACGGCGCGATGGAGGGCTTCCAACATCGCTTCACCCGGCTCGGCAGGGATAGAGCGCACCGACGCCCCGGCAATGATAAAGCCGAATTGATGGATCGGATAAGAGGGGTTCGGTACTAAAATCGTATCGCCCGGGCTCGTAATCGCTGAGGCCAGATTAGCCAGCCCCTCTTTAGAGCCAAGGGTGGCGATGATTTCGCTCTCAGGGTCGAGATCGACACCAAAGCGGCGCTGATAATAGGCCGCCTGAGCTTTACGCAGACCGGGAATGCCGCGGCTGACGGAATAGCCATGCACGCGCGGATTGCCGATCGTTTCACGCAATTTTTCGATCACATGCTGAGGGGGCGGGCTGTCAGGATTGCCCATGCCGAGGTCAATAATATCCTCACCGGCCGCTCGGGCGGCAGCCTTGGCCTTGTTGACTTCTGCGAAGACATAGGGCGGGAGGCGGCGGATCCGGTGGAATTCTTCAGTCATGGGGTCCCATCGTGCAGCGCTAAGGCTGAGTTAAGCATAAAAACAAGACGGTCATTTTTATAAAACGACCAAAGCCATGTTTCATCACCAGAGCCGTGCAGACAAGAGACTTTTGGTCAGAAAAGACGGTTTTTATGAATTTCTTATAAAGATGGCTTCTCAAAGAGGGTTTATTGAGGGACGTACCCTTTTGTAAAACAAGGGAAGTGCTCTCTTGCATCTCCCTTGTTTATTGCGGCGCTGAGCGTCTGCTGAGAGAGCAGAACAGGCGTGCTTTTTTACCCCATTACGCCTGATGTCTGGCCGCCATCAATGGCGATGGCACTGCCGGTCATGTAGGCGGTGGCAGGGTTGCACATGGAGACGACCATCTCAGCAATTTCTTCACGTTGGCCGAGGCGCCCGATGGGTTGGGCTTCTTTTGTGCGGCGGAGCCCTTCAGCGCCACCGAGGAATTTTTCAATCATGGGTGTTTCAATAGGGCCCGGGCAGATAGCGTTAATGCGGATGGCCTCGCGGGCATAATCCATCGCTGCTGCTTTTGTCAGGCCAACAACGCCGAACTTAGCAGCCGTGTAAGCCGCAGCACTGTGGAACCCGACAAGCCCGGCTGTGGACGCGCTGTTCACAATCGCACCGCCGCTGCTTTTGAGCATGAGGGGGATCTCATATTTCATGGACAGGAAGGTGCCGGTGAGGTCAATATCCACCACGCGTTTCCATTCTTCGGTTGAGATAGAAGCAGCCGGTGTGCCGCCTTGGCCAATCCCTGCATTATTAAAGGCGGCATCAAGACGCCCCCATTCTTTTTCTATGAGAGAAAGCGTATGGGCGAGGTCGTCTTCGTTGGTGACATTGCAAGGGAGGCAGAGGGTTTCGGCCCCGCCTAGAGTGGCGATACGCTGGGCAGTGTCATGCAGGGGAGCTTCTGATGACCCAGCTAGCGCAAGCTTGGCGCCGTGCTGGGCGAAAGCAAGGGCTGTCGCTTGGCCAATCCCTGTGCCCGCTCCTGTGATGAAGACGACTTTTCCATTCCATGAGTGATCGTGATGGGAAGGCATCATTTTTTCCTTTATCGATGTGTCTTTATCGTGAAGAGGGCGTGCTCAAGCGCCTCTCATTGTAAAATGATCGCCCCCCGCCATCAGTGCGGGTTCTCTGAGACCAGAGGGAAAATGTCTATCGTGATAACGCCGCATGATCCTGCCTAAGGAGCGTCTCATGATGAGGGACGATCTAAGGGGAGGATGATGGAAAATGCTTTGGGAGCGGTAGAAGATTTTTGTAAAAATCTTGCCTTATTTTCCGTTTCTTTAGGTCGCGGAAGAGTGGTCGTCTGGGAATGTTTCGGGTGAGGGAAAGAGGGTCTCATACTGAGAGAATGTTGACTTTTCCGAGCATGTGCTGGAGTCATTACTTAACGATATTATTGGTGTGGTGAGATTGTCCACGTGATTGTTACGTTCTTCAATACATTCTTTTGTATCAATCATGATACGTTATTTCATGTTAATATGTGTGATTATAACGATCACAAAGAGCAGATTGCCTCATTGGAAGATATGATGCGCTGTGGATATAAAATGATTCCCCTTAATGATTATGGTGTGTTCTGTTGCGCGCAGGATGGCGCGTTTCTATCCCCACAGCCTGATGGAACCGTAGCCCACGCCGCTCGTCCTCTTGGGTGGGAGCAGTTTCGTTTCTGTGATGGTGGAGAGCCTCTCCAAGTGGCCCCTGTGGACGAAGGGACGACCATTCCTAAGATTATTCATCAAACAGAAGACCCTTCAACCATTAGAGAGCAATTTATACCGAACATCAATCAGTTAAAGAGTCTTAATAAAGAATATAAATATATTTATTATTCGGAAAAAGATCGTCATGATTTTATATACCAACATTATGGATGGGATATACTGAAAGTATATTTACGAATCAATCCAAGATATGGAGCAGCTCGAGCAGATTTATTTAGGTATTTGTGCCTCTATCGTTATGGGGCATCTATTTAGACATGAAGTCGGGATGTGATCGACCTTTCTCAGATATTATCCAAAAGAACGACACACTTCTTTTATCGCATTGGATGTCTGCTCAATCGACGCGTTATCATAGCTTTGGAAGATCCCCCGTTATTGGGCATCTTCCTTATGGTGAGTTTCAACAATGGTTTATGATAAGCGCTCCCGGGCCTAAGCTTATCAAGAAAGTCATAGATCAAGTCATCTCTAATATCATGCTTTATGATGAGCGTATTTTCTCGGTCGGGAAAGACGCCGTGCTTGGTCTTACAGGCCCGCATGCGTTTACCCGCGCACTCATGAACCATGTGACATCGGATAATGCGCGATTGATTGATTCAGAGTGTGAGGGGATCATTTATGAACAGGTTGAACCTTATGAACGATTGACCGACTATCGTCATGAAAGAACGCCGATCGTTCTATGACAGGGGCGTATAGATGAACGCGGTGGCCTGTTACGCACCTTAGTCATAATGGCTTTAATGCTGTCCATAAGGAGGTCAGTGATGGCGTCAGAACTGTGTCAGACTCTCCAGCAGGCTGTGAGCCGTCATTGTGTGGATAAAGTGACGAAGACAGCCCTTGAGAGCGTCACACTTTACCGAGCGGAAAGCCCTACAGACCCTGTTTTAGTGGTGTATGAACCACGTTTTTATGTGGTGGTGCAGGGGCAAAAGACGCTCCTCCTTAACGAGCAGCCTTTTACTTATGGGGAGGGAGAGTACCTGATCTCAGGCTTAGAGTTGCCTGTTTCAGGCCGTATTACGCGCGCGTCATCCCAGAAGCCTTATCTCGCCTTGTGCTTGTCATTTTCTCCTGCAGAGATTGACACCGTTTTGCAAAAAAGCGTCGGTTTTGTGCATAAACCTATGCATTCTCGCCCAGCTATGGGGGTGAGTGAGACGAGCGCCGTGGTCATGGAGGCGTTAGTACGTCTTATGGCGCTGTTGGACGATGATGAACCGTCTCCTTTCTTGGCAGAGCTGATCAAGATGGAGCTGCTCTATCGTTTATTACAGGAAGAGCAAGGCCCGATTTTGTATGGTATGGCGCGTGAGCAAAGCGATGTGGCGCGTATCACGAAAGCGTTGGATCATCTTAAAGAACATTTCCGCAAACCCTGCGAGATTGGCGCGTTGGTGGCACAAGCAGGAATGGGGCATTCTCAGTTTTATAAACAATTTAAGATGTTAACAGGGATGACGCCGGTTCAGTATCGCACGCGCTTACGGCTTCAAGAAGCGCGGCGTCTGATGGTCTGGGAGGGCTCGAAAGCAGCAGATGCAGCGTTTGCGGTAGGCTATGAAAGCCCTTCGCATTTTAGTCGCGATTACCGGAAGATCTTTGGCCGCCCCCCACATGCAGACTTAGCCTTTATCCGCAGTATTGGAGTGGAGCGCTATAGCGCGCTCCATGAGGAAGTGTGGCGATAGCTGCGGTCACGGTAGGCGATAGAGCACACGTACGCCGTCCCCAATGGGGTCTGCACGGAGTTCGATCTTCTCTGCTGGGACGCCACGAGCGATGAGCTGCTGGGCGACGGTTTTGGCGCGGAGCAGGCCGAGCGCCATCCCATTGCGTTGATCTTCTGGGTTCAGGCCAGAGGAATCGCCAAGGGCGGTACCAAACCCATGGATGAGGATGATATTATCGTGACGATTCGTGCTGAGGTCATTCAAGCGTGATTCTTGCCCGTCTTTCAGATGGTCTGTGTCTGTTTGAAAGAGCAGCAATGTGCCAGCCGGTGTACGGCTATCAAAGTCTGGTACGCGCGTGGTGATGGCCGCAGGAATTTGGAAGCCCGGGAAAGTTAAGGGGGGTGGAGGCGCATTATCGACATGCGGCAGTCTAGCGGGTACCCGGTGGTCAATGGGCTGGTATGTGAGTGATGAGGTCGTTCCCTTACCCGGCCCTTGCGCGTCGTGTGTGAGGGGCGGTGGTGGCGGTGATGAACCCTGATTTTGGCTCACCATTGTCATGCTGTTGCCGTTGCCCGGTGCCGGTGGGAGGGGGTTGAGGCGATTGGTGTGTTGGAGTGGGCCGCTGGCAGCACTCAAGCGTTGGGCGCGGTTGCGCTGTTCTTCCAACTGTTGGGTGAGCTCTGTGCGGGCTTCAGCGCTTGGAAATTCTGGCGTGGTGGTGGGAGTGCGGCCAATGTGAGGGTAAGGCTGCCCATAACCGGGCGCAGGGGGCTGGAGGCGGTAGACTTCACCGCCTTCAATCCCATGAACCCAGTCCGCTGTTGTGGTGGCGGCACTGCGATGTTGGCACCCGGTGAGGAGCGTCATGCAGGCGCTTAGTCCCAGTCCCGCACAGATCAGCTTTGCCCATGATGAGGGAGCGCTGATGGGTAAGGAAAGGGATGAAACGCGCTGAGAGGTCATGATCCGTCTTCTCATTAGAGTGGCATTATCGAAAAGCCCATACGGGGCGAAATGAGGGCACGATAACGGGTTGGCAGCCTATCAGGCAATCATCCCCTGTGGTTTTCTTGTCGTAGTTATCATAAAAAGCAGTCTGTCAGTGAAGAAGAAGACCGTTTTATGGCTTGGCATGACGAGAAAGCAGGAGCAGGATAGGGCCATGATGACATATGACGAACGCAACCAACAGCCCTCCTTTCAGAACGCCCAACGGGATGTCACTGGACGGGAGGCATCGCCTGTTATGAGCGCGGCCCCGCATACGCTGGACGATGAGCCGGAAGAAGCGGACAAAGATAAAGAAAAGGCCCAACCTTCTGCAGAGGTGGACAAACACCTCTTTGAGCAACGGAAGGTGCTGATCTTTGGTGGGGTCAATGACCGTCTAGCGCGTGAGGTAACGGCTCGTCTGCTGGCCCTTGCTGGGACATCAGACAAACCGATTGACGTTTACGTTAATTCCCCCGGTGGTCATGTGGAAAGTGGCGACACGATTCACGATATGATCCGCTTTGTGGATTCTCAAGCGCCTGTAAATATCATTGGCACAGGCTGGGTGGCCTCTGCTGGTGCTCTGATCTTTGCAGCGGGACGGCCGGAACGCCGTCTGTGTCTTCCCAATACGCGTTTCCTCCTCCACCAGCCAATGGGCGGGGTGCGTGGTCCGGCAACCGATATTGATATTGAGGCCCGTGAGATTATCAAAATGCGCGAACGTCTAAACCGGCTTTTCGCGCGTGAAACAGGACAACCCTACGAGAAAGTGGCCCGTGATACGGACCGCAATTATTGGATGTCAGCACATGAAGCGATTGAGTACGGGCTGGTGAGCCGCGTCATCACTTCAGCGGCTGATCTTGGGTAGTTTTGGCTCCCATAGACTTGAGTAAGGAAGGAGCACGCCGTGAGCGACGTGAAGAATGCTAAGGGTGGTAAAAAGACGCTGGCCGATATTTACTCTCATCTGCCAGACAAACCGTCAGACCGTACGCTTGAACAAGTGGATTACGAGGCGCGCCACTGGAGCAGCCCTATTAAAGGGCCGATCAAGCCGGGTTCTGTGGAACATAAAAAGGCCATGGCTGATATGTTCCGTGAGACGTTTAACCCCTACAAGCCGTCTGTGATTCCGTGGCCAGAGCTTGATCCTGACACGCTTCATCGTATCACCTCGTTGCCTATTTGGGACATCGCTGTGCAAACGGAGGGTAAGGCCCGCCTGCGTATGGCTGCCTATGCTGAGATGATTGATGATCCCGATGTGCGGGATGCTATTTCCCGTAATGCGTGGGAAGAAAACCGCCACAAAGAAGTGCTTTCTCGTATGGTGGAGCATTATAACATTCCGCTGGCGCCGGAACCTCCTTACAAAGAACCCCGTGATACGGAATGGGCTTATCTGGTGACAGGCTTCTCAGAATGTTGGGATAGCTTCTTTGCCTTTGGCCTGTTCGCGCTTGCTGAGCAGGCGCATTTGTTCCCACCGGAATTGATCGAGACATTTGAGCCTGTGATGCAGGAAGAATGTCGTCATATTCTGCTATTTGCAAACTGGCTGGCCTATCATCGTGCCAATATGCCGCTCTGGAAGCGCCCATTGTTTGAGGCCCGCGTGGTCGGTGTGTTGTTCTTCCTGCTTTATGAGCGTTTGAGCCTCGTGCGTTCATTCGATGACCAAGGTGTTGAGCATACGCAAGACAACAACTTCACCGTGACGGGTGCGAAGAGCATGACCGATCAGGACATCGACTTTGTGAACCTGATGGAACTGTGCTTGCGTGAGAATGAACGCCGCTTTGCCGGTTATGATGCGCGTCTGCTGCGTCCACAATTAGCTCCCTTTGCAGCACGTCTTGCTATTGGTGGCGTGAAACTTTGGAAGCGCTTTCGTGGCCAAAAAGCGGCTGCATAACGCTTCTTAACCATGTGATGGGGTGGAAACACGCCTGACATTGTTTTAACCTCGCCTCGACCCAAACGAGGCGGGGTTTTTGTATGAGCTCCTTGGGCCGTATGTCAGAGCTTGGCGGTTACGAGAGCGATAGCTGAAAGCTGCTCTTTTGAAGATCCAGAGATGACGTACAGTGATGAAGCGTTAAGAGCGGGCATGCTTGTAAGAAGATGACACGCTCTGACCATCACGTCATTTTCTGAGGGGCTTTCAGCAGGAGGAGGAAGAATACACTAAGCAAGGAAAAGCCTAAGATGATGGCGGTCATCGGTCTCGGTGTTCCATCGGCAAAAACGCCGACCAACGCCGATCCCAAAATTCCGCTGCCATAATGGACGGCACCGACGAGGGCGGACACAGCCCCGGCATGGCGAGGATGTTGGTGTAGAGCGCCCGTGAGGGAGTTGGCGACGATAAAGCCAGAGGTCGCTGTGTAGAAGAATAGGGGGATTGCCAGTCCCCACAAGCCTCCCCAGCCAATGCCGCCTGTTACAGCGAGAACAAGGGCGGAGAGAATAGCGAGCCCTCCTCCTAGTGTGAGGAGCCGATCACTGCCAAGGCGGTGGGCAAGGCGTGCATTTATGGCGTTTGCGCCCATGATCCCGACAATATTGAGCCCAAAGAGCAGCCCATAATAGCTAGGGGATACGTGATAATAGTTAATATAGGCCGCAGGTGAGCCGGAAATATACGCAAACATCCCTGCGTACAGGCATCCCCCAGCACCGGCATAGCCAATGAGGCGCGGCTGTAGGAGGAGATCTTTATAATGGGCAAAGACACGCGCAAGAGGCTCATGATGGCGGCGTTCAGGTGGAAAAGTCTCGGGTAAGGTAAAGAGTAGCCCAAAGATAAGCACGCCAATCACGGTGAGCACGGTGAAGATGCTCCGCCATCCTCCGAAAACGAGGATTTGCCCACCGACTGTTGGGGCAAGCAAAGGGGTTGCCGCTGTGATCGTCATAAGGTGAGACATCATGGCGGTTGCGCGGGAACCCTCGTAAAGGTCGCGCACCATAGCGCGGGCGAGCACAACACTGGCACACGCACCGATGGCCTGCACGACGCGCCAGCCAATCATGATCGTAATGGAGGATGAGAGCGCGCAGCCTAAAGACCCTATAATAAACAAAACGAGTCCGCAGGCTATGGGGATACGTCTGCCAAAGCGGTCACCAATAGGCCCCCAGAAGAGCTGCCCCACACTAAACCCCGCCAGAAAGCCCGAGATCGTGAGGGCTAATGCTTCTGGGCTGGCGTGAAGGCTGCGGGCCATGGCTGGCATAGCGGGAAGGTAGAAGTCTGTCGAAATAGCCGCAAAGCCCATGAGAAGGCTGAGGACAGCGAGAAGACGCCAAGAGAGAGCGGAGGAGGGCGAGGTCATAATGGGTGCGAACGGTCTTTCAGCCTTGGAGCAGGGGTTTCTCAAAGGTAAGGAAGGCACGC
This sequence comes from Saccharibacter sp. EH611, assembly GCF_009834765.1. Taxonomy (GTDB): domain Bacteria; phylum Pseudomonadota; class Alphaproteobacteria; order Acetobacterales; family Acetobacteraceae; genus Saccharibacter. The sequence continues at coordinate 110,263 of NZ_WVHP01000025.1, forward strand.
TTACACTTCCAGAGGGGAAGGGGTGATGTCTGTTATGTGAGACGTATTCTGTGCGGTGTGTGGGTTTTTGTTAGATGCGGCTGCGGAGAATCTTTTGTGTATCTAACATCAGTACGTCTTTCCTTGCATGAAGGTCTTTTATGGAGGCAGGAGAGGGATCTCTCTATAATGTCCTGCTGTATGGTACAAAGAGCCTTGGGTTTTGTGTAAGGGCGTTTAAATGGAGAAAGATCGTCGCTGCACGGAATGCTTCCATCGATGAGGGCAGGCCCTGACATAAAAGGGGAAGGCGGCTGCCCGTTGCATGAGAGGCGTGGAAAAGGGAAGGTGATGAAAAACTGGGAGGGCAAGCCTCTAATTCGCTACCGTATCCTCATTGAGCGTGGCGATCAAAACACCGCTTATGGTGTGATTGTTCCAGACCTTCCCGGTTGTTTTTCAGCTGGTGAGACGGCTGATGAGGCCATCGTAAACACGACCGAAGCAATAACGCTATGGATTGAAGAGGAAATAAACGCGGGGCGCTCCATCCCCCAGCCATCTCCTCCTGCGGCTTTTACACCCCTTGAGGACGATCAGAGTGAGCAATGGATGTGGGGGTGGGCTTATGTTGACAGAGCAGCGCTTGATGTAAGCGCCGAACATTTTAAGGGCACACGCTCACAGGCCGATTGAGGCTTACTGATCTTATAGAGGACACCTGCCCGCTCTTGGGCCTTTCCTAGCATGCGATTGACTAGGAAAGACCGAGCAGAGAAGAGGAAAAAGGATGCCTGTCTCTCTCGAGTGGGTTATACGTCGTCGTCTTCGCTGGGCTCGGTAACGAGCGCATCGGCGATCAAGCCTGCATCGGCACGGATGCGGTTTTCGATCTCTTGAGCGACTTCGGGATTGGTGCGCAGATAGTTCTTGGAGTTTTCGCGGCCTTGGCCAATGCGGGTGCTGTCGTAAGAGAACCACGCACCGGATTTCTCCACGATATTGGCCTTTACCCCTAGGTCAAGAAGCTCACCCATTTTGCTGATGCCTTCGCCATACATGATGTCGAATTCCACCTGCCGGAAGGGCGGGGCCATTTTGTTTTTAACGACCTTGATCCGTGTTTGGTTTCCCTTCACCTCGTCTTTGTCTTTAATAGACCCGATGCGACGGATGTCCATCCGGATAGACGCGTAGAATTTCAGCGCGTTCCCACCGGTGGTGGTTTCAGGGCTGCCGAACATCACACCGATCTTCATCCGAATTTGGTTCAGGAAGATGACAGTGGTTTTGGAGCGAGAGACCGAGCCTGTCAGCTTACGCAGCGCTTGGCTCATCAAACGGGCATGCAGACCGACATGGCTATCCCCCATATCGCCTTCAAGTTCGGCGCGCGGCACCAGAGCAGCGACCGAGTCAACAACCAACACATCAATGGCGCCAGAGCGCACCAACGTATCGGCAATCTCAAGGGCTTGCTCACCAGCGTCTGGCTGGCTGAGGAGAAGTTGGTCAACCTTTACGCCCAGACGGCCTGCATAGATCGGGTCTAGGGCGTGCTCGGCATCAATAAACGCAACGGTTCCGCCTTTTTTCTGCGCTTCTGCGAGCGCATGGAGGGCGAGTGTTGTTTTACCCGAGCTTTCCGGCCCGTAAATCTCGACAATACGCCCACGGGGGAGGCCGCCAATGCCCAGCGCAATATCCAGCCCTATAGAGCCGGTAGAAATGACTTCAGGCTGCTCTTGCGGGCGGTCGCCCATCCGCATGATGGCTCCCTTCCCAAAGGAGCGCTCAATCTGGCTGAGAGCCCCATCAAGGGCTTTAGCTTTGTCAGTCGGTTTGTCAGTGGCCTTATCTGTGGCCATATCCATTAATCCTCATGAAAACAGAAACGGCAAAGCGGTGCTCTATAACAGAGCGCCTATCCTTTGAGAGAGTGTAGGATAAACCTGCCTTTCTCTGTTGGTAAAGAGCGGAATGTCTTTGCGTTCTTCTTAGCAAAAATCCTTTCAAAAAACGCCGCTTTATCTGGTTTTAATAGAGCGTTTTTTGAAAGGGGGAATGAGTTTTCTTAACGTGATAGCGTATGGGCACTCATGCCATTGCCCTGCGGGTCTGCATTGCCTTGGCAGGAAGAAGGCGTGCGGCCACAGCTGATGCTGTTGAGGCGGCCTTCTCCGTGGCGTGGCGTGATGGGTTGGTCTGCGCTGACCTGACGAAGGGCCTGGGCAAGCGTATCCGCGGCTTCATTTTGACCGGAAGCGGCAAGCGCTGCTCGCACACGGCCACGACGATCATGCACAATAGCGGCACTCAGCAGAGGGTGTGGGTAACGTGGTGAGCCAGCACCGAGGATCACGCCCGTTGTGCCAGCCATGCGCCCTGTGCCGAACAAATTATTTTCACTCAAGGCGCAGCTGACCGTCATTCCATTACCATCGGTGACAACGAAGGAGGTTGATGCAGGTAGCGGTGGGAGACCGGCGGCGTCATTATGGTTCTGGGTGATGAAGCCTTGCGCGTCAGAGACGGTATGAAGGCCCGAATGGCGCCATGCGCTGACAGCATTTTGGGCGCTTCCTCCCGTGCGATAGGCTGCGGCGCTTCCGATTCCACCATCAGCTGGTGGGGCGAGCAGGCTGGTTTGGTATGGGCCTGTGCTGAGTGTCAGAGCACCTGTTTGGAGGGGGAGGCCATGGCGAAGGTCTTCGCGTGTGAGGCCGCCGCCCGCTTGATTGGCTTGGGTGACAAATGTTTCTGCCAGAGCGCCATTATAGAGGTCGCCAATCCCGACAAGCTTGAGGCGTGAAAGGAAGGATGTCAGACGGGTTTGGGTGATACGGTCACCCATTTGCACGGCTCCCGCGCCGCTATCACGCCCGAAAACGGAGAGAGAAGGGGCATTGCTTAAAAGAGCTGTGCCGACAACGCTCAGGTCACGCGATAGAGCTTGGCTGACGGTCATTCCCTGCTGGGCGAGGGTAATGGCGGGGTCGAGTGTGTCGCCAAAGGCCACGCTGCCATAGCGTGTTTGGAGGGCGTAGAGCCCGCGTGCCATCATCGGAACGGTGGCGGGGCGATCACCCGTGCTGGAGCCTGCACTGGGGAGGAAGCTAATGGTTTGTGCGGTTTCATGCGGGCGAGAGACAAGGCAGGCTCCGCCGCCGCCTAAAGAGGCGCGAGAGGGCAGCGTGACGCCAAGGGCGAAGCCTGTGGCGGTCGCGGCATCGGCGGCGTTACCACCGCGGGCGAGGACATCACGCCCTACAAGAGCGGCCTGTGGCTCATCGGCGACGACGGTGCCGCTGTTGGGGGCGTTCACCTTCTGCGTCGGGCCAAAGAGGTGGTGATGTAGGCTATGCATGGTGGAGCAGCCCGTGACGGCACTGCTGGTGAGCAGTAAGGTGCCCAGCAAAGAGGTCGCCCTAAGCATGGAGGGGCGTTTACGAGGGGCAGGGCAGGGCAGTAAAAACCGGCTCTGAGACTGTGCCACGATGGCGTATCTCCCGTTCCAAAGAGGGGGCAACCTTAGATCATGAAGGCGCGCGTGGTACTCATAAAAATGGTATCATGAGTGGATGATCTTAGCCTAGCCTCAATTCCGGCACAATGGGAGGGGTAAAACGGCTTTCTTACGGGATAATTTGACGCCGGGCCGGCAGGTTGCTTTGTTGGTGGGCCTTTTGGGGAACGCTGTCCCACGATGTATGGAGTGAAGACGTGAAATTTCGTGTGTTACCATCGGCTTTAGCCGCGATGATGGGCCTCTCGCTAGGCGGGGCGTCAGCGCAGGCGCAACAAGCGAGCTCTCATGTATTTAATGCCCAGCAGCGTGGGGCTATTGTGGATATTGTGCGTCAGGCACTGAAAGATGACCCCAGCATTCTGGTCGATGCGATGCAGTCCTTGCGTCAAAAAAGCATGGAACGTCAGCAAGCACAGAGTCTTGTGGGGGTGCGGGCCAATTGGCAGGCGCTTTCCACGGCGCCTTCGTACAGTGTGCGAGGGAATCCGGCAGGATCGGTCACGGTGGTGGAGTTTTTAGACCCACGCTGTGGCTATTGCCGTCGTATGGCGCCGTTGGTGGATGCGTTTATTGCGCGTCATCCTAATGTGCGATTGGTCGAAAAGGTTGTGCCTGTTCTTGGCCCTGCGAGCGTTTTGGCCAGTCGGGCGATTTATGCGGCAGCGTTGCAAGGCCATTATGATGGGATGCGTCGGGCTATGATGGAAGAGACCAGCAAGCCAGATGAAAACGCGCTCAAGGACATCGCTCGTCAACAGGGGTTGAATGTTGCGAAGTTTATGCAAGATTTGAGCAACCCTGCCGTTGCAGCGCTCATCACGACGAATTTAGGCCAAGCACAAACTGTGGGGCTTGATGGCACGCCCACCTTTGTGTTCGGCCAAGCGGCGGTGGCGCCGGGTGCGATGAGTGCTGAGCAGATGGATCGTCTCTTTGAGGCTGCGAAAGGTCGCTAATTAATGTCCCTGATGGAGGCTGTTTATGCTGCGGATCGTGGGGAGCGCGCCCCGCTTCTGATGGGCATTGTGAACATCACGCCGGACTCTTTTTCGGATGGCGGGCGTTATCTAGCCCCGCAAGCGGCGATAGGCCATGCCCAGCATTTGAGCGCTCAAGGAGCGGATGTGCTGGATCTGGGCGCGGAATCCACACGCCCCGGCTATGATCCTGTCCCGGCGGAAGAAGAATGGCAGCGGCTGGCCCCTGTGGTGATGGCGCTGAAGGGAGCGGGCGTGCCTGTGTCCATCGACACGACCAAAGCGTTCGTGGCGCAAAAGGCCTTGGCGGCTGGCGCGGAGATCATCAATGATGTTTGGGGGTTTCAAGCTGATCCAGACATGGCGGCGACGGTCGCGGCGGGGGGTGCGTCAGCGGTTGTGATGCATAATCGCCACGAGATCGACCCTCAGCTGGATTTATGGGAAGATTGGCGCCGTTTCTTTGACCGTTCTCTCTCATTGGCGGAAAAAGCCGGTGTGTCCTTCGATAAGCTCGTGCTGGATCCGGGTGTGGGCTTTGGCAAAACACCCGAGCAAAATCTGTGGGCGGTGCGTTCTTTAGGACGTTTGAGGCAGTATTATAAGCTACCTGTTTTACTGGGACTGTCGCGTAAATCCTTCTTTGGGTATTTTTTGGGACGGCCAACTGATGAGCGTCTTCCCGCTACGCTGATGGCTAATCTCTATGGGCAAGAGCAAGGGGCGGCGCTGTGGCGTGTGCATGATGTGCAGGCTCATCATGATGTGCTTCATGTTCAGCGGTTATTAGCGGGTGTAGCGCCATGACCCCCCTGTTCTTGTACGTTTTGTTGTGAGGACGCTTCTGACTATGATGCGTGGTAGAGCGTTTTGGGCTGTCGTTTACGCACTGAAGAATGATCGGTTATGGTGTGGTTCTTAGGATTGCCGAGGAGCGGCGTGTCTGTCATGAACCGATCATTGGCGCTGACGGCTCATTGTGATGGGCCTCTAGTAAAGGATAGACTGTGATTACGCCTCCTCTAACCCGCGTCAATGTGCGCGATCTATGCTTTTTTGGTCATCATGGTGTGATGGAGGAAGAAAAGCGCCTTGGGCAGCGTTTCTTTGTATCGCTTGAGATCGCAGCGGACTTGAGAGCGGCTATTGAAGGCGATGCGTATGAGCAGGCGGTTTGTTACGCAAAGCTCAGTGAGATCGCTTCTGAGATTGTCACAGGGCCGCCGCTCAACCTTATTGAAACCGTCGCTGGGCGGATTGCCCAACGTATTTTAGAACGGTGTGCTTTGGTGCAAGAGGTGACGGTGGAGGTGCGTAAACCGTCCGCTCCTGTGCCGCATGTGTTGCAGGAGAGTAGTGCAACCGTAACGCAGGTGCGTCATCATACGGTGGGGTTCTCGCTTGGGGCTAATCTGGGTGAGCGCGAGGCGGTGCTGATGGGCGCGGTTAATGCGCTGTCACGCTGTGAGGGCATCGCGATTGAGCAGGTGTCGGACTTTTACGACAGCGCCCCTTGGGGCGTGGAAGATCAGCCGCCTTTTGTGAATATCGCTGCGATCGGTCAGACGGTTTTACAGCCTTATACACTGCTGGAGCGCTGTAAACAGATTGAGAGCGATCTTGGTCGTGTACCGGGCCGCCGGTGGGGGGCGCGGGCGGTCGATATTGATATTCTCTTTTATGGGGATCGTTCTTATGACAGCGCGGTGCTGACGTTGCCGCATCGTCATTTATGGGAGCGCGCTTTTGTGCTAGAACCCTTGGCGGAGTTAGACCCTGAGCGTAAGATTTCTGGACGCCGTGTGAAGGACGCGCTAGCACAGCTTCCACGCACGCTAGGAGATGTGACGCGGCGTCAGTCGTGAGAGGGGAGCAAGGATAGGTTCATGTCAGCCAACGATCAGCAGGATGCGGCCCCTATGCCGCCACAGGCGACACCTGAGGGGAAAGCCGGGGCGATTGCATGCCCACAGGATGCGCAAGAACGGATTGCCCGCAATGTGCGCGACATTCTTACGGCTGTAGGGGAAGACCCAACGCGGGAAGGCTTGCGTGATACGCCTGATCGTGTGGCGAAGATGTATCTGGAGGTTTTTTCCGGCCTGTATGAAGACCCGCGCGAGCATCTACGCAAGCAGTTCAGTGCGGATCATCATAGTGGTGTGGTGTTGGTGAAAGATATTCGCTTTCATTCAATGTGTGAGCATCATCTTTTGCCTGTTTTTGGTCGGGCGCATGTGGCTTATCTCCCTGATGGTGGTCGTTTAACGGGGCTGAGTAAGCTGGCGCGTTTGGTGGAAGGCTATGCGCGGCGTCCGCAGCTGCAAGAACGGCTAACCGACCAGATCGTGCAAGGCATGGTCGATGTGCTGGCACCACGGGCTGTATTGGTGATGTTGGAAGCGGAGCATATGTGCATGAGCCTTCGTGGTGTACGCACGCCGGGCTCTACGACGGTGACAACAGGCGCACACGGGTTGTGGGCGGAGGATTTCCAAGCACGGCAAGAAATTATGAGCTTGATGCGCGGTTAAGCTGGGGGCTTTCTCCGCTGCTGATGTCACGGGCGGGTGAGTGGAGCGCCCTTCTCTCCCGATCGAACAATATGTCTTATCAGAGAGATCTTCTCTAAGAAGCTCGATGCACGATTAGGGGCGTTACTGACGCAAAAGCATACCTGTAGCGTCCGTTTATCGGCCTGACCCCCTACCGTGTCATGAGGGTCAGGCCTTTTTGATAAGCAGCCAGTGAGTGCTATTTTCCACTCACCATGGAAGACAACACATGGTCGCGGCGGATCAATCCGTGGAAGAGTGCTGCGACGATATGAAGCAAGATCACGGCAATAAAAGCGTAGGCAAGGATGGTATGGATTTGCCGTAGATTGGCCCAGAGTGCTGGGTTGTGGGGCACGATTGGAGGGAGCGTCACGCTGCCACCAAGTGTGATGGGGTATCCTCCAGCCGAGAGCATGGCCCAGCCAACGAGCGGTTGGGCGATCATCAGCCCATACAGCGCAAGATGGGCACCCGTAGCGCCAAGACGCATAGGCGTGGTGAGGTCTGCTGGAAGCTCCGGCGTTGGGACAACAAAACGGTTGAGAAGCCGCACAATCACCAAAACCAACAAGCTCACCCCGGTAATGAGGTGAAGGTGCAGCAAGGTGACATAGTGCACTGTGGAACTATGGGCGATAAAGAGCCCAAGCCCCAGCATCGCAAGAATGAGCACGGCCATGACCCAATGGACAAGCCGCGACGAAAGCGCAAAACCGCGCGGTGATGATGAAGAAGACATAATCAATCCTACGCTTAATGAGGCTGTGTCATAGCGGGTGTGATGCTACTAGGGTCTTTGGTTTCTCCCGAACGCCTGACAAAAGAGCGCATATAAACCGCAGAACGCAAAGCGGGGAGGGGGTCGCCCGAGAGTGACAGGCCACTTGGCAGAATCGTGGGATCAAATACCATGCCACCACAGGGGCTGTTATCCTCACTGGCACTGCTGTGCAGGGTGAGCGTTCCGGCCGTTACGGTGCGGTCTGTGGGGGCCCAAGGTTGGCTTGGGTCGTTCACAGGGTCGCTCGGGTTGGCGATGGTGACGACAAGGTTCCAGCGCAAAGGCTGTTGATGTAAGGAAGCGATCACATGCGTAAAGAGAACGTTAGGGTCATGCGCGTCCTCAGGCCTTACCGGCGCTTCTGGAGGGGATACGGGCACCATGCTCCAGCGCACCGTGTGACGTTCTCCTTGAGCGTTGGTCACTTGAAAGCTGTCGATACTGTTAAACGTATCATTGGCAAAGTCAGACGACATGACGTGAGCACGGTTGGCCGCATAGGCTGTTTTGAGCCATGGGCGCGCTTCTTCGTATGCTTTTGCAAGGCGAGGGTCGGGCTTATGTGTGACCGGATCGCGTTGGTTGGCGCTAAAGGAGGCAAACGCATCCTGAATGTCGCGCATTGGTTGCAACGGCGGATCATTCATCGTGGTACGCCATTCCTGTGCATGGTCAGGCTGAAGGCGGAGGGCCATGCTGCGTACAATTCCTGGCCCATCAACAATATGAGGGAAAGGAGGGGCGAGAGCCAGCCGCCCTGTAACAGGGATATGGGATTGTGAAAAAACCGCAGCGCTGGAATAGGCGGTCATAGCGCCAGAGGCATCAAACTGCCCTAAAACACAGAGACCTTTTGAATGCGCGCGTCGGAAACCGGGCGCTGCTCCGCCGCCATTTTCGAGCACAGTCATAAAACGGGCGGTTGAAAGACGATGCGGAGAGAATAGCCCCGCTGCCCAAGCAAAACCTGCCGCTAAGAGAGCCGGTGGGAGAAGCACGCAGCCCCAACGAAGGAGGCGTGAGGACGATGTTTGAGACATAAAGATTCACGCTAACAAGTGGGGAAAAGAAAATGACGTAAGCATACCACTCTATGGGGGGGTATGCGTAGGAGGCAAGGAAAAGGATGATCGGAATCATATATCTCACTGATTAGAGTGAAGCTATTCTTTGAAGAATATTTCAATATAAAAACAATGAGATAGAAAATAGTTTCGATAAAATAATAATATTTTGATCTATATCAAGGTTTTTTGAGGAACCTGCTTCGTAAAGTTAAAAAGTCACACAGCAAAAAGGAGTGACATCATGGAACAGTCAAAGAAAGTTATCCTCGCAGCCCTTATCGCTGCTCCTCTCTTAACAGCAGCGAGTGGGCAAGCTCTCGCAAGCTCAGCACAGGTTGAAAAAGTTGATGTGGCACAGAGCCATATCACTGTGGATCATCTAGGCCTTGTTGACAAAAATATTTTCAAATTTCTTTGCATATAATGCACTTCTTTTCGTTGGAAAGGAGAGAGCGTATGCGTGGTGATGTAACGAACGAGGAATGGGCGATTATTAGTGAGCTTTTGCTGCCTAAGCGCGGTCGCTGGTCACGCTCAGCAATTGCTATGAGGATTATACACAAGGGAGGATGAGTGAGGAGGTTGTAGAGGGGGTGAAAAATCTTCTCACTATGCGTGCACCGGATTTGTCTCTTCTTAACATGAGTTGGTTTGGTGGGGAGCCGCTTCTCACAAAAGATATTTTAATTGATGTGTTGTCACATGTTCAAAAACTGAGAGAGGAGTATGGGTTCCGTCTTATATCGTCAGCGACGACGAATGGTTACTTTCTGGATGAAGAGACGTTTCTTGTGCTGGGAGACTTAGGGGTAACAGATTATCAGATCTCATTTGATGGAGTGCGCGAGTTTCATAATGTGATGCGTTTTATCAATCATCCTGATCGTAGTTTTGATAAAATATGGGCGAATGTTCTTTTATTTAATCAACTCAGAAAAGAAGGACGTCTTACAAACGGGAAAATCCTTTTAAGATTGCATCTCCATGCAGAAAATCACGCTTCGTTATTAGAATTATCAGCTTTGATTAAAAAACATCTAGAACCCGCGTTTTTTAGTGTGTTGCTCAAAAATATCGCTCATTTAGGTGGCGAACAGGATCATACTTTTGAAACGGTTGATCATACAAGCCAGACATCAGCGCAGCGTCACCGTGAGTTGACACATATCTTGCAGGATTTTCAACCAACGGATCCGAACGACGAGGGGGCAGGCTATGTTTGTTATGCGACGATGCTCAATAGCTTTGCGATCCGTTCCGATGGCCGATTGGCTAAATGCACGGTTGCGCTTAATAGTGCGAAAAATCAGATCGGACGACTGACAAAAGAAGGACACTTTTCCTTTGAAGAGGGCAAGGTGACACCATGGATCCGAGCGCTCCAAACGCTTGATAAACAGACCGTGGCGTGTCCGCTTTCTTTTGTGGAACATTATGCGGCTTGAGGACGTGCGTTTTTTCTATGTCTCCAGATGATGTCTGGGGGGATGTTATGAGGTTGTCAGAAAGACGTTGGTGAGGTTGGCCATGTTATGAGCCACCATGCCACTAAAGACAGATCCCGTACGATAGCGGATGACATAAAGCCCTAGGGTGATCGGCAGAACGCCGACAAGAGTGCTGAACCAGTGGAAGCTGATATGCCCGTGGGAGAGTGCAAAGAGGTGGAGAAGCGTGAACATCCCGGTTGTGATGGTAAAGGGGGCAATCCATTGTGGAATATTAAAGCGTAATTGGGGAAAGGCTTGAGAGGCGACCACGACTGCGACACCGCGGAAAAAGAGCTCTTCATCTATGCCGGGGAGTGTGGCTTCAAAGAGCCAATTTTCTAAGGGATTGGGTGAAGAAGGCTCACCCGAGGCAAAGACAATCACACTCATATAAACCATTAACGCCATAATGCCGAGGCCTGTATCCCGCCATTGGCGTGCTGTTTTGGGGTAACTGTAACCCAATGGCGTTGGGAGAAAGTTTGAGTAAAAAGATCAGGATTATTGAGAAGAGAACGGCGAAGCTTTTACCCATCCAGTTCCAGTGGCCGATATGAAGCGAGGCATAAAACGGTGAGACAGTGACAATGATGTTCCCGATAAAAAGAGCAAAAAGCAGGATGATAGACCGGGTATGTCGTTGTGAAGAGAGCAGGATAAAGGGCAGGATGACAATAATCTCCCCCGCGAGCATGATGACACAATATAGGGGAAAATCATTCATCATGGGATCCTTATTGACGGGACAGTAAGGGAGTATACATTATTTAATGATGAAATCGCACTGAAATGATATCCTGTGTTCGATCCTGATTCATGAGGGAGCATAAGATGCTAAAGAATAGGTATGTTTGAGGAGGGTATTGTGATATCTTTTTCACATGAAATATTGACATAGATAATTATTATCATTATCTATCATTTATATGATATGTAATATTTTTAAGTAAGGACATTAGTATATGCCTTCATCTATTATTGAAAAAATAGAAGAAAATAGTGGAATTATACATAATATTATTTTATTTATCTATCTTATTGTTTGTATTATTTTAATGCTATTATCACTTTCTTTTCAAGAAGATTCATCTAACGAAACGCTATGTTTGTCGGTTTATTTTTATTTTATAGGTTTATTCATAATAATCATTTCAGAAGTAAAAAATAGCAAGGCTATATTTGTATATGCTTATATTTCATTATTTTCTTCTATTATTTTTATTAAATTACCGAATTATACCACTCATCACCTTTCAGAAATATCATTTGCTTGTACATGTATCTCTTTCCTGGCTTGTTTTTTTGGTTATGTTATTAAAAATACAGATAGTCCTTCTGAAGAAGATAAACCGTGGGAGCGCATCTGCGATGGTATCACTATTCTTGCGATGGGAGTGTCTTTATATGCAACTATGGCTTCATCTTTTGAAACGCAAAAAAATATTATTCAAATGCAAAGCGATATGAGTTCTCTTAAAAGACAGATTAATATTCTTGAGAATAAGACCCGTACAAGTCCCATACGAACGCCATCCGTGTGTTCTCCACAGATGGCTCAGACGGGTAGATGTTAGAACGATAACGCAACAGTTCATATCCCTCTTACTGCTTACATCCCATCAGCGATCGTATCGTCCGCTCTATTCCACCAGACGCTTTCTAACGAGCCTTCTATGGGCGGCAGATAGCGTTGTGGGTCTCCGTGGAGGCGCACTGTGTTGGTGGGTGTTTCTTTGATCTCAATACTGAGCACCGTGAGCAGCTCGCCTTGATCGCGTAAGAAAGCGCTGAGCTTGGCCATCAGAACGGCCGCGAGCATTTCAGTCGTGGGGTCTCCCGGTGTGATGAGGATGCGGTCACGTCGCTGGGGTTCATGCTCGGCAAACCAACGGACGAGTGGGTCTTTGTCTGAAAGCTGCAAGCAATGATCCACGCGTTCATCAATAAAGCGGTGCCAACGGCCTTTTGCTTCTGCGAAGGGGAGCAGCATATTCGTGTGGCCATCAAGGCGGTCATGGGGGTTATTGCGCCCTGTGCCGAGTGTGACGGTCACATATTCATTATGCCCGTGGGGAATCGCGCAGCGCTCACTTGCCCCGGCAATGAGACGGTGAGCCATACAAAAGCGACGGGTAAAAACGAGTTCTATCTGGGGTGTATCGGTCATGAAAGCCCTTCCTGAAAGCGACGCCACCCTTCTGCACGGAGGTCACAGGCCGGGCAGTCTCCACAGCCATATCCCCATGCGTGTTCGTGGGTGCGGTCGCCCTTATAGCAGGAATGGCTTTGCTGGCGGATTGTATCGATCAACGGGGCACCCCCGATCTTTTCGCAGAGCTGCCACGTTTGGGCTTTATCAATCCACATTAAGGGTGTGTGCAGGACGAAGCGTTGTTCCATCCCGAGGTTTAGGGCGACTTGCAGCGCTTTGATGGTGTCATCACGGCAGTCTGGGTATCCAGAATAATCCGTTTCACACACGCCGGTAATGATGTGTTTCATCCCACGGCGAAAACCGAGGGCGGCGGCAAACGTGAGAAAGATAATATTGCGCCCCGGCACGAACGTATTGGGCAGCCCATTCTCACTCATGGTGATTTCTGCGTCACTGGTGAGGGCGGTGTCAGACAGCGCACCGAGGCTCGCGAGGTCAATCGTGTGGTCTGGGCCAAGCCGTTCTGCCCATAAGGGGCTGAGGGAGGCGAATGAGCGGCGTAATGTCTCGCGGCATTCAAGCTCGACAGCATGACGCTGCCCGTAAGCAAAGCCGACGGTTTCAACATGGTCAAAGCGAGCGAGGGCCCAAGCGAGGCAGGTGGCCGAATCCTGGCCGCCTGAAAACAGGACCAGAGCGCGGTTCTGAGAGGACGCGGTCATGGAATTCCGATCAATTTATGTGTTTGCAGACTAAGGCGCCATTGCGGATGCGCTTGGCAGTAGCGCACGGCCTGTTCAGTATGGCGGAGGCGGTTTTCATTATCGAGGGGTTGGAGCCAAAAATGTGCAAAATCCATCGCTTCAAAGAGGGACGGAGGCAGAGCCTCTTGTGGATAGACAAGTTTGAGCTCATCACCGCTTGTTTGAACGAGCTCAGGGCCGGGCTTGGGGCTCACGCACAGCCAGTCGATTCCCGTTGGGGCGGGGAGGGTGCCGTTCGTTTCAACGGCAATGGTAAAGCCATGTGCTTTGACGGCTTCGATCAAAGGTGGGTCGAGCTGAAGGAGAGGCTCTCCCCCTGTGAAGACCACATAGCGATGCTGCTGGCTTTCATCATCATGTGTGGCGTGTTGCCAGCAGGCTTGAAGGGCCGTTGCGAGAGCGTCGGGGGTCGAGAATCGTCCTCCGCCGGGGCCATCAAGGCCGATAAAGTCCGTATCACAGAACGTACAGTGCGCTTGTGTACGATCTTGCTCGCGCCCTGACCAGAGATTACAGCCCGTGAAGCGACAAAAGATCGCTGCACGGCCGCTTTGTGCCCCTTCCCCTTGGAGGGTGGCAAACATTTCCTTCACAGAATAAGACATAGGCAGACATGTCGGGGACAGGCCGTTGAGATGCAAGGTTTTTTTATGAAAACCTATAAAAGGCTGGATTTGAAAACATTATGGACTCATTAGTCCATAATATGCCATACCGATGCTTGCCCGTATGGGGTGGCTAGAAGCGATATTGATGCGGAGAAGTGACTCATGACGCGCCCTCAAGTTTTTGACTATACAGTTGTCTTGCAGGCGGCCATGCGTCTTTTTTGGCAATATGGCTACGAAGCTACCTCATTGGCAGATTTGCAGCGTGTGACTAAGTTGAGCAAGAGCAGTTTGTATGCGACGTTCGGCAGTAAGCACGGGTTATTTATTGCTGCCTTTGATGCTTACCGTGAGGCACGGCGGCGTGATCGGATGCAGAGGTTAACTTTAAGCCCTGCACGACCGCAGATTGAATGGTTTTTTCGCACTATTGTGGCAGATGTCACGCAGCCTGATTTGTTAGGGCGTGGCTGTATGACGGTGAATCAGGCCGTTGATCTTGCCCCGCATGATCCCATGATACGCCAGCGTGTTATTGACGATCTGCAGGAGTTACAGGATCGGCTATGTCAGGCGATTCAACGTGGACAGGCGGAGGGAGATATCTCCCGCCAGAGAACGCCAGACTGTTTGGCTAGGCTGTTTATGGCAAGCTTTTCCCACATTAATATTATGGCGCGATTAGACATGCCTCGGGTTTATTTTGAGAGCTTTCTTAGCGATGTGTTGGCATTGCTTCATTAGGCTCTCATAGGTGGTTTATGCCCCGTTCAAGCGGGGTTTTTATGCCTGAAGTTATGGACTGATCAGTCCTAAATAAGGAGATTATTGATGCGTTTTCATCAAATTCGAAATGCGACCGTAAAGTTGACCTATGGTGGGCAGACTTTTTTAATTGACCCCTATTTAGCGGAGAAAGAGGCATATCCTGGGTTTGAAGGAACGTGTAATTCCCATAAGCGTCATCCCACGGTACCGTTGAAGACGCCGATGGAAGAGATTCTAGAGCATGACGCCATCATTGTGACGCATACCCACGCTGATCATTGGGATGAGGCAGCAGTACGTCTGATACCTAAAGAGAAACCGCTTTTTGTTCAGCACGCCTATGACGCACAGTTGATTCGGAAGCAGGGTTTTAAGGATGTACGTCTATTGACGGAAAATACCTATTTCGCAGGGGTGACGCTTCATCGTGTAGATGGACAGCACGGGTCTGATGAGGCGATGGGCGTTATTGGAGATCGTCTTGGGCAGGCGATGGGGGTCGTGTTTGAAGCCGAAGGAGAAAAAACGCTCTATTTTGCTGGAGACACGGTGTGGAATAGTTATGTACGGATGGCATTAGACGCCTACAGACCGTCTGTGGTTGTGTTAAACGCGGGTGATGCACGGGTGCCGGACTATGGTTCGATCATTATGGGCAGTGATGATGTGTGCTCGGTCTGTGCTTACGCTCCACAAGCTCTCGTAATAGCCACGCATATGGAGGCTGTTAATCATGCCTGCTTAACGCGTGCTGACCTCCGGAAAGCAGCTCAAGCACATGGTGTAAGCCAGCGTTTACGCATCCCAGAGGACGGAGAAGTGTGTAACCTGTAGAGTGTTTCGACGGTAATTTTTGCCAGTAGAGAAGGGACAATCGTGCGCTTCTCTACTCTGGGCGCTGCGAACAGTGCCGTACAAGCGCGATGCACAGAGGGGGTATGTCTCTCTGTGAGGATTGATTCTAATCTTATATTTTAAGAAGATTTTCCGTTAACGTGCGCTTACTCTTCCCCGAAAAAGTAAAGGGAGAAGAGTGGCGCGAGTGACGGGACTCGAACCCGCGACCTCCGGCGTGACAGGCCGGCGCTCTAACCAACTGAGCTACACCCGCAGACTGCTGATCCTTAGCACCCTCGCTAGAAGGTCTGGAAGAGCACCCCGTGTCGGGATGAGCGGTTATCTATCAGTCAGTTATGAGTGTGGCAAGAGGCTTTTTTCATTTTTTTCATTTTTTTCACATTTTAACGAAGCAGCCTTTTTGAAAGTCGTAATGGCAAGGGCCCTATGTTGTAGGTTGTGCTGGGCGTGTGAGGGAGCGTGGTTGGTATAGGAGAGAGGTGAGACATGTCAGCTTATAAGACCGTTAAGACTGTTTATCGGTTTTATAGGATGTGCTGTGTAAGCATCTGATGTATGCTCTTCTGAAGAGCGGCGCCTGTAGGTGAGCATGGGCTGTGACCCCTATCATTGGTCTTAATTAAGAGAAAATTTTGATAGAGCGCTGTTATTATGGCTTTTAAAAGACGCATTTTTTCAAGGTAATTCTTGTCTAATAGGTTTGAAGTTAACGTCTTTTAAATGTAGAATCGTTTTTACACAGAGGAGGTGTTGCGTGAGGCAGAGCCGATTACTGGCGAAGATAACTTATAAGAGTTATTTAAAATAGCTATTGGCCTTCCTCGTGCTCTCTAGCTAGTATAAGATTGTAATGTGTAGCACTGACTTAATGGCTTGATCCTCATGCCAGAGCTGTTGTTGCTATGTAGCTTGCAAAGATTTTCAATATCCACCGAATAGGGAATTGATCAGGATGAAACTGAAAAATTTCGGGGCGGCTTTGCTGATTGCCAGCACAACCCTGACATCCTTCGCTTCAGCTGCTATGGCAGCCGATGTTCCGGGTCCAAACCAGTACTACTGGCCGAAGGGCATGAACCTGTCCAAGTTGCGTGATCACGACGCTGAGTCTGATCCGTATGGTTCAAGCTATTATACGTCTTACCATAAGAAGTTTGAGCAGCTTAACCTGAAAGAAGTTCGTAAGGACATCGAAAAGGTTATGTTGACCTCACAGCCATGGTGGCCGGCTGACTACGGCAATTATGGGCCGTTTTTCATCCGTATGGCTTGGCACAACGCTGGTACATATCGTGCTCTTGATGGCCGTGGTGGTGAAGAAGGGGCTCAGCAGCGCTTCGCTCAGCTTAATGACTGGCCCGATAACGCAAGCCTCGATAAGGCGAAGCGCCTTCTGTGGCCTGTTAAGAAGAAATACGGCGAGAAACTCTCTTGGGGTGACCTTATCATCCTGACAGGTGACGTTGCGCTGAACCAGATGGGCTTCAAAACCCTCGGCTTCGTCGGTGGCCGTCCAGATGATTGGCAGTCTGAGCTGATCTATTGGGGCCCAGGCACCACGTTCTTCCCGAACAAGAGCTCCTTCCAGGTGAGCAAAGACGGGAAGCTGAAGCACCCAATGGCAGCGACCCATATGGGCCTGATCTACGTGAACCCAGAAGGGCCAAACGGCGATCCTGACCCAGCTAAGTCTGCTGAGATGATCCGTCTGGCCTTCGGTCGTATGGCCATGAATGACGAGGAAACAGCAGCTCTGATCGCTGGTGGTCACACCTTCGGTAAGGCTCACGGGGCTCACCCGAACTCCTGCCTGAGCGGTGCACCTATCGCCAATGGTGTGGAACAGCAGGGTCTTGGTTGGGCTGACCATTGCATCAAAGGCAAGCGTACAGCAGACGATGCATCAACCAGTGGTCTTGAAGGCTCCTGGTCGGCGGATCCGATCCACTTCACGACGCAGTATCTTGATAACCTGCTGAACAACGACTGGGTTTTGACGAAGAGCCCAACCGGTGCTCATCAGTGGCGCACGAAGACGAACGACAACATTGCTCCGGATCCAGCGAACCCGAACGATCCGTCCAAGTTGCGTCCGATCATGATGTTCACAACCGACATCGCGCTGAAGACTGATCCTGTTTATCACAAGATCATTGCACGTTGGGCTGAACATCCTAATGAGTTCGCTGATGCGTTTGCTCGTGCATGGTTCAAGCTTGTTGTCCGTGATATGGGGCCAAAGAGCCGCTATTTCGGGAGCGAAGTTCCTAAGGAAACCTTCCTTTGGCAAGATCCGATCAACATGCCTACCAAGGTCATCAACCAAGCTGACGTTCGTGAGCTGAAGAAGATGGTTGCGGGAACAGGTCTGTCTGATCGTGAACTGATCAAAACAGCATGGGCTGCAGCGTCCTCTCATCGTGTGACAGACCATCGTGGTGGTGCAAACGGTGGCCGTCTGGCTCTGATGCCGCAAAATGGTTGGGCTGTAAACGACCCAGAAGACCTGAAGACCATCCTGCCGAAGCTTGAGCAGATCCGTGACAAGTTCAATGCTGGACGTCATGGTGGCCGCAAAGTGTCCTTGGCTGACATCATCGTTCTCGGTGGTAATGTTGGTCTGGAAAATGCCGCGAAGAAAGCTGGCGTGAACATCCAGGTTCCATTCGCTCCGGGCCGTGGTGATGCGACACAAGAGCAGACCGATGTGGCATCCTTCAACTTGCTAGAGCCAACCGCTGATGCATTCCGTGATTATTATCGCGCTGATGCAGACGGCACACCGCCGCTGAATGCGTTGGTGGACAAGGCCAGCACGCTGGATCTGACTGTTCCTGAGATGACCGTCCTTCTTGGTGGTCTGCGTTCTCTGGACATCAACACCGGTCATTCTTCTAATGGTGTGTTGACGAAGACACCGGGTGTCTTGACGCCAGACTTCTTCAGCAATGTTCTGACAATGGATACACGTTGGCAGAAGGTTGCAGGTAAGGAAGACCTGTATGAAGGCTTTGACCGTGCGTCTGGCAAGAAGCTGTGGAACGCAACAGACGTTGACCTCGTCTTCGGTGCTAACCCTGAACTGCGTGCTGCTGCTGAGGTCTATGCGTCCGACGATGGTAAAGCGAAGTTCTACAACGACTTCGTGAAGACCTGGACGAAGGTGATGAACCTCGATCGTTTCGATCTGCAACGATAAGAGTGGTCTCTCTTTGGCGAAAGAAGAGCGCTTGATCAATCATTCCGCCGGGGGTTTTCCTCGGCGGGGTGTCAAAATGGAGGTTAGCATGTTCAAATTTATTGGTGGGGCTTCGGCCTTATTAATGGCGACAGTTATGTCCGCTTCAGCGGCAACGGTTGATGTGAAAATGCTAAGCCATAGCAGCCAAGGTGGTTATGGCTTCGAGCCGGCCGTTGTCCATATTCACTCCGGCGATAGCGTTCACTTCATCCCAGCGGACAAAGGTCATAACGCCCAGTCCATTCCCGGGATGATTCCTGATGGAGCACCGTCTTTCAGTGTTCCGTTTAGTCAGGATAAAACCGTGCAATTTACGAAGTCCGGTGTGTACGGTTACAAATGCCTGCCTCATGCCATGCTTGGTATGGTGGGGTTGGTTGTTGTTGATAATGCCAACAACGAGGCTCAGGCACGCAAGGCTCCGATGTTTGGGGCACAGAAGCGTCGCTTCAATGAGCTGTTCCAGCAGGTCGATAGCAACGGCGGTCATTAACCGTGTTGCTCTCAGGGAAGGGAAGAGGCTGAGGATAATCATCAGTCTCTTCCCTGAACCTTGTTAAAAAGACGTTTTTTCCAATAGGTCATGGAAAAGCAGTTTTAGAGGAAACCCATATCATGACGGAAACACCAGAGCGTTACGGTAAAGTTATTATCGTGTTGCATTGGGTTATTGCGCTCCTCGTGCTTTTTCTGATCGCTTTGGGTTTATATATGGATCATGCGTCCATTGATGATCCGACGGCTTTGCATACGCTGCATAAGTCTGTTGGCATTACGACAATGGTGCTGATTGTTGTCCGCATTGTTTGGCGGCTGACACGCAATCTGAAAGCACCGCCTTTTCCATCGTCTGTTCCAAAAGTGCAGCGTGTTGCTGCGGGCAGTGTGGAAGGCATTTTGTATCTTTTCCAGATTCTATTACCCGCAACGGGGTGGCTTGCCATGTCTTCTATGGCGATGCCAATCGTCCTATTTGGTTGGGTGTCTTGGCCGTTGATCCCTTTGCCTGAGAGCGTGATGGATGATGGCGATTTGCCAATGTTTCTTTTGCAATTACATCAATGGTTCTCATGGGGTTTCGCGGGTTTCATTGTGCTGCATATCCTCGGGGCTCTGTATCATGCTGTGATTAAGCGTGATGGTGTGGTGGCTCGGATGATGGTGCGTCGTCCGTCTAAGTAAGGCGAATATTTCTTCATCATCATGCTATACTGAAGACCAAATTCTATAAGACGATAAAGTCGTTGGTCTGGGAGAAGTATATGATGCACGATGATGGCTATCCGTGTCCGGTATGTGAACATATCGTCTTTGGGGAAGAGGGTGGATATGAGATCTGCCCTGTGTGTGATTGGGAAGATGATCCATCCCAACGAGCCCGTCCTGATTCAGGAGGCGGTGCTAATGTCTTGAGTTTAAATGACTCCAAAAAAGCCTATCATAAGCAATAAAATACTTTTTCTATTCATTCATAGAAGACTGTAGAGTCTTATTTTTTCATGTATTGTGGCGGTCTAAGCGTGCGTTTCCACGAGCGAAGAAAGCCCCCGTCATGACGATCAAATGGGATGAGCAAACACAGAATGCGGTTATTTTACTGGGGATAGCGCTGGGTTGTTTGATAACAGGGCTCGGCGGGTATTATACGGCACTGAGAAAAGGCCGCTCTATCCCATTATGGACGATGGTGTGTACAGCGTTTCCACCAGCCTATCTTCTTCTTTTTAACAAAAGTTCCAATAGAGTGGAGGCCGGTAAGCTCCATCCTGTTGAATATGTCGCTCTGCTGCTATCGGGTGCATCATCTTTGTTGATCATTCTCCTCTTTTTGTTGCTCTTTGTCTTTGCCGGGTCGCGCGGTTCTACTCGTGGCAGAGGCTAGCAAGGGTCATCTTTCTTTTCCGGTGGAGGTGATTGCTGCTAGAGTCTGCCAAAGCAAGATATATGAGGCACAAAGCCGCATGCGGGCACCCTTTGTGCTGAGAAGGGGCCGGGAATATCAGTGGATTTCGTTCTGATAGCGTCAGAGAGCCGTCAATGGGGCTGCTGCATGTCCTTTGACGATGTTTCGTCAGGACGGACGACCTTCAGCAAAAGTTCCGATACAAACCAGATCTCAAGATCGCGTCAGTTTTAGAACGTCACGTATGCGGTTGTGCCTCTATCTCATATAGAGGGTCAGTCTTCAGAGTGGTCATACAGATTGTAAAAAACAGCTTGTAGGACGTATGCGAAGATGTCTATCTATAACATATAGACTGACCGGTCGGTCTGTTATGTAGAATGTCGGGATAGCCCAGAAAGTGCCTATCTACGAAGGCTGAGTATGAAAGGGGGCGTCGGGATGACTCTCTCGTTACTATTAGCCGATGCACAAAAAAACTTGGATGGTTTTAGTCGGCACTATTGTTGCGCTGTCCTCAACAGCGAAGGGCAGCTTCTCTTGTGGTTTCGCAGTGATGAGATCACGCCGTGTAGTGCAAAGCTGAGCACACAAAAGGCGCATACCGCTTTTTCCTTTCAGGCAGATACCGATAAGCTTGCGGAACAATTGGGCCCCTTAGGTCTGGCTGCTGTGAGGAGCCCGGACGCCTGTTTTCTGCCAGGTGGTGCCGTAGGCCGCACAGCGGAGGGGAAGGCGGCATATTATGTTGGGGTATCGACTGAGAACCCCGAGATCGACCGTCCTGCTGCTCACGCTGTTGTGCAGGCTGTATCATCGTATTTTTAAGGAAGTCTTGATATGTCAACAATCCTCGTCACAGGGGCCGGGACAGGCCTTGGTAAGTTCTTAGCTTTTTCATTAGCGCGTCGAGGTCATGACGTTTATGCGGGCGTGGAAAATAACGCCCAAGTCAGTGCCTTGCGCCATGAGGTGGCAGAGGCGGATCTTTCGGTTGAGGTGCTCCGTCTTGATATCACCAATGAGATAGATCGGACTTATGCCAGCCGTCTTGAGGTGGATATTCTCGTTAATAATGCTGGGATTGGGGAAGGTGGCTCATTGGCCGACATGCCTGCAGCGGTTCTTCAACGTCAGCTCAATGTCAATTTCTTCGCAACGATGGAGCTGACCAAACTGTTCTTGAAGAAGTTTGTGCGTAAAAATGCGGGACGCGTTGTGTTTGTGTCCTCCATTGCAGGGCTGATCACCCCACCATTTGCGGGGGCTTATTGCGCGTCTAAACATGCGCTGGAAGCGGCAGCGCAGGCTTTGCATCAGGAGTTTGTAGACAAGCCGATTTCTTTTGCAACGATCAATCCGGGCCCTTATCAGACAGGCTTTAATGATCGGATTATGGAAGGGGCAAAATATTGGTATGATCCTGAGACCGCTATCTTCCCTCAAGGGGATCTAACCTTCCCGATTGAGCAGTTCGATCAGGAGCAGGATATTGAGGGGATGGCGGATGTTGTGGACAATCCAAAATCGCCTTTCCGCAACCTGTTCCCAAAAGAGATGGAAGACGCCATTAAGCAGCAAGAGGCCGCTGTATGGACATGGTAAGGGCGTAAAAAACGCTTTTACATAAAGGCGAGTAGAGGGGGGGGTTAATGCCCCTCTACACCCTGTACAAAAACATGCCCCGTTGCAGCGGAGAGCCATAGCCGATGTGTTTTGAACCATTCTGCTCCCAGTAAAATATCAGCATGGTCATGCACGGGGGCGACGGTTAAGGTTGGGGTCGTCCAATCTTCTGTGCCGATGCGGAGGAGATGGAATTGGTGCCAATGATAGCTGTGTTCTTTGAGGCCAAGCCCAGCAATTTCCCCTCCGGGGTCATGCGCGAGCTGGATGTCTGTAATCCCCAGTTGATGGGCAAAACGTGTGCTCACGACCGTTGAGCGAGACCCGCTGTCGATGAGGGCGAGGCCCGGATGATTATCGAGGGTGAAAGGCACGAGAAAGCGCCCATGATAGCGTTGGGCCGGTAGGTTAAGCCACAGATGAGACCATAATGGTGGGTGCTGACACAATGTTGAGCCAACCTGCACAGTCCATAATGCCATGCGATGATGGGTAAGGTCGAGTTCTAGATCATATTGGCCGAGGAGATCCATTCCAATCAGGCCCAGAAGCGGCGGCTGAATCGTGGGAAAGGGCGGCAGTGCTCCCATTGGCACCGTGATGGCCTCACGATGGACGTCCCCTAAGGCGAGCTGTTGAACGAGGACATTGGGCACTAGATGAGGGTGAGCATCCGGCCCTAAGATGGCGGTGTGGTGGTCAGGGTCTGTATGGAGATGAAAGCGCACGAGCGCTTCAGGGGTAAGAAGACTCCCCTCCGAGCCTGTATCTATCATGAGTGAGACAGGATGGCCGTCTATGTGGGCGGGGCTACTGACGGTATGGTCTGCATCGCTCAGGGGTAGCGTGGCGGCTTGTTCCATACGGCAAGAAGGTGCGGCCTGAGCTGTGGAGAAGGCCATAAGCGCACTATAGAGCAGAGTGGCGGCCATATGGCGAGTGTGTCGCCTCCAATAGAAACCATGTTTCACGAGGAGCTCTCCTCAGAATGTGCAGGTTTGTCTGCATGGGGATGTGCTTTTTTCCAGACATCCATAAGCCTGTGCTCATCGGCAAGAGTATAGATTTGCGTACTCGAGAGGCTAGCATGGCCTAGCAATTCCTGAATAACGCGGAGGTCGGCACCGTTTTGCATGAGATGGGTGGCAAAAGCATGGCGTAGCGCATGAGGCGTGGCTGTATCGGGAAGGCCCTCCATCTGTCGCCATTGGCGCATTGTGCGTTGAGCAATGGCGGGGTTCAGCCGGCCACCGCGCACCCCGCAAAAGAGCGGCGCTTGAGGGTGCGGCGCGGGGTGAGCAGCGCGCCATGCTTCCAGCTTTCGCTGAACGATGGGAAGAATAGGGACAACGCGTTCTTTTTGGCCTTTCCCCATGATGGTCATGAGCCCATCATGCAGCTGGTCAAGGTCGCGCACATTTAAGCTAAGAGCTTCACTAATGCGTAAACCAGCACCGTACAGCAGCGTAAAGAGCGCTTCATCGCGTAGGGCCACATGAGGGGACGAGACAATATCGGCAATATCCCCCGGGGCTTTACGGGCATCTTCTGGGTTGAGAGGGCGTGGCACGCGAGGCTTGAGCCGTGGACTACGCAGAAGCGAGAGGGCGGGGTTGCTGACCCCATAATGACGGCGCAAGAAGGTGTAAAAAGAGCGCAGGGACGACACACGGCGCGCCCGACTTCGTGCCTGCCCATCGCGACTATGAGTGCGTTGAGGGGTGCGCTGCGCTCGGGCTTCAGCTTGTGCGGCGTCATGAGCGAGCCATGCGCGGAAATCGACAAGTTTGAGTGCCCCCAGACCAGAAAGAGACAATTCCCCACCAAAATGCTGCGTGAAAAAGCCCAGCGCTTGGGCAACATCGTGCTGATAGGCAATGACGGTTTTTTCAGCCGAGCGCTTTTCATAACGCAACCAAGACACCCAGCCCTCAAGTGCTTGCTGGGCTGTGTGAACGGAAGAGGGAGGCACTGTTTCTTGTAAAGGTTTCATGGTCTTTCTCGACCGCAACAAGGAAGGATCATAGTGATAAACCACGTTATGTTACCACTATGATAAGCAATGCACCAGAAGGGGGCATCGCGTTATGGGAGGTCTTTTTCGTAAAGGAGGTTCTGGCCGCCAAATAAGTTTTGGCTGTATATAGAGGGCATATACAATATTTGAATAATAAATGATGCTAAAGAAAGTTTTTTATATGTCCATAATGTTAAAAAACAATAATATTGAACTATATTGATTTTTATGAGTGGTCGTGGAGATATAAATGACATGATAAAGGAGAGTTGTCCTGATCATATTATCGCTTTGTTTTTAGTGCTTATTTCTTGGCTATTCCTCTAATGCTGTCATCTGTAGCGCATGTTACGGATGGTACGTCTATGGGTGGAGAGGTTGAGGATCAGTATCATAGTACAGTAGTTAACGTGCCATCGGGCAGTGGTATTGTAGTTTTTGAGATGCTAACGCATTATTTCCAAAACCATAAGCAGTAACATCTATGACTGATGTCTATTGTAGATTTTGTGGGGATTACATACTTCGGTATCCGAAGCCTCTTTCAGTTTTGACTGAATATCGTGCTTCACTGGACATGACGGGGCTTCATGGAGGTTTTTCAGTCAAAAACAGTCTGCGACGATCAATATGAGCTTTGGCTATGACGGATAGTAACCTCAGTCTTGTTCAGGATATAGCTCCCTTTTTTGTAATTTTATTTTATATATGAAATGATATTGAGTATATTGATCTGCGTTATACGTGACGTATGGGGCCCGTAACGTGGCATTCATTATACTGCAGCCAAGAAGACAAAGCGTTTTTTAAACAGACGGTTCATGGTTTTCTATCACTAAACGGGCTATGTTTACAGCATGGTCATAGAGTCCTCCCCCATGTCACCGCGTGTTTCCAACGATCACACGCATCGTGTTTCGGTGCTGGTGCCGCGTCCTTTTGCGGGGCCGTTGGATTATCGCAGTGCGTATCCTCTACCGCCTGGCACGTTGGTGCGGGTGCCGTTGGGGAAGAAAGAGGTTGTAGGGTGTGTATGGGGGCCGTCTGCTCCGTCTCTTCCACCTGATTTACGCCCAGCCCCACCGAAACGCACTGTGGCATTGGCAAAGTTGCGGCCTATTGAGGGATTAGTGGAGCATATGCCGCCTTTGCCGGAAAGTTTACGGCATTTTGTTGATTGGGTCGCGGCTTATGGCATGAATGCCCCGGGCATGGTGCTGGCGATTGCCATGCGTGTTCCTGCCGCAGGCGGGGTAAAGCCGGTCACAGGTTGGGTGCGGTCAGAGGCGCCTATGCCGGCTGGGTTTCGTCTGACACCGGCACGGCAAGCGGTGCTGGACGCTGTGTCAGAAGAGCAGCCCCATACCGTGGCAGAGCTGAGTGAACGCAGTGGGGCGAGTGCAGCGGTGATCCGTGGGCTTGCCCAAGCAGGCTTGCTCGAAGAGCGTATGATAGACCGGCCAAGCGTGCAGAGGCGGCCTGATCCTGACTATCATCCCCCCATTTTATCGCCCAATCAGGCTTCGGTGGCAGAGGCGTTGGTTCAGTCTGTGCAAGCACGGCGCTTTGAGGTCACGTTGTTGGAAGGTGTGACGGGGTCGGGCAAGACGGAAGTGTATTTTGAGGCGGTAGCGGCTTGTTTGCGGAACGGTCAGCAAGTGCTGGTGCTGCTTCCCGAGATTGTCTTAACCGCCCAATGGACGAGCCGTTTTGCCGCGCGTTTTGGTGTAGAGCCCGCTGTGTGGCATTCGGAACTTGGGCATAAAACGCGGCGTGAAACATGGTGTGCGGTTGAATCAGGCCAGACGCGTGTTGTGGTTGGGGCGCGGTCGGCTTTGTTTCTGCCGTTTACGGATCTCGGTCTGGTTGTGGTCGATGAAGAGCATGAGAGCACCTATAAGCAAGAGGAAGGTGTGCTGTATCATGGCCGAGACATGGCGATTGTGCGGGCCCGCATGGCCCGTGCAGCCGTTGTGCTTGTCTCTGCAACGCCCTCAATGGAGACGCTCGCCAATGTGGAGCAGGGGCGTTACCGTCATGAGCAGCTTGATGCGCGGCATGGAGGGGCGCAATTACCTGAGATCTCACTGCTTGACCTACGCGAACATGGGCCGGAGCGCGGGCTGTTTCTCTCACCTGTGCTGTGTGACGCGATTGAGAAGCGTCTTGAAGCGGGTGAGCAGGCCATGCTGTTTCTCAATCGTCGAGGTTATGCCCCTCTGACGCTTTGCCGAGCCTGTGGCCATCGTATTCAATGCCCGAATTGTTCGGCTTGGATGGTGGAACATCGCGCGCGTCGGGTTTTTGCGTGCCATCATTGTGAACGGGTCGAGCCGCTCAAGCCTGTATGTCCTGAATGTGGGGCAGAGCATAGTTTGGTGCCGATTGGCCCGGGGATCGAACGCATTGATGAAGAAGTGCGTGCGCGTTTCCCACAGGCTAAGCTGCTCAGTATGGCGTCAGACACGTTGACCTCATCTTCGGCTATGGCGGAGGCAGTGGGGCGTATTGCCAATAATGACGTGAACCTCATTATCGGCACACAAATTGTCGCGAAAGGCTGGCATTTCCCCAATCTTACGTTAGTTGGTGTGGTGGATTCAGACTTAGGCTTGGGCGGAGGCGACCTGCGTGCTGCTGAACGCACGATGCAGCTTCTTCATCAAGTCGCAGGCCGTGCAGGCCGTGGGGAAAAACCCGGGCAGGTGATGTTGCAAAGCTATGTGAGCGATCATCCGGTGATGCAGGCTCTTCAACATAACGATTTTCAAGCGTTTATGGAGCAAGAAGCCGCACAACGCCGCCCGGGGTTTTGGCCTCCTTATGGGCGGCTAGCTGCGGTTATTGTGAGTGCCCCTAAAGAAAGCCATGCTGAGCAGCTCGCGCGCCACATTGCCTTCAATGCTCCTGAGGGTGAGGGCATACAGGTGCTTGGCCCTGCACCGGCACCTTTGGCGTTGCTGAGGGGGCGTTACCGCTTTCGCCTGCTGCTACGCACGCGACGCGGCATAGCAGTACAGCCGTTATTGCGGCGTTGGTTGGGGGATGTAAAGCTTAGTAAAGAAGCCAAGCTGGAGATTGATATTGACCCAGTTTCTTTCATGTAAAGAAGATGAGGGTCTTGCAGGAGTGGTAGGGGATGACAGTGGTGATGTCTTGGTAAGAAGCTCTCTTAACGCAATAGGGGCCGTCCATAAAAGGGCGTTGAATAACACGTTGAGTGGCTCCTGTTTGAAGCTTTTTTAGGGGGTAGGCATAGAGGGCGCAAGAAGACAGGTTAGTCTTCTCGTCCCAACGCGCGCTGTTTGTAATGAGCAAGCCGTTTATCTTTATCGGGGAGGTAGGGCGTGCAGCTTATGGCTTCTTCAAAAGCATGAAGGGCGAGGTCGGAATGGTGGAGCTTTTCTTGAGCTTCTGCGAGCATCATCCATGCGGTCGGGTCGCGTGGGTCTTCATTAAGGCTGATGCCAATGTCTTGCACCGCACCTGTCGGGTCATTGCCTAACAGGCGAATAGCGGCGCGCTGGCGGCGTAGAAAAGCATTGTCGGGTTGCACTGTGAGGGCAGCGGAAAGTTGGTGTTCTGCACGATTGACTTCGCCCTTTTGCGCCTGCTCTAAGCTGTCTTTGACCATGAGTTGAACGCCTGGGCTTAGGGTGCGTTGGCGGAGTTGCTCAGCATGGTTCCATGCGCGTTGGGCGTCATGGTCATTTTGCGCATGATGGAGGTCATGCTCTGCTTGCTGGAGCCGTTCGCGCAGAGAGCGTCTTTTGGGAGGGGGAGCTTTGGCAGAAGAGGCGTGAGCGCCTGCGTGTTCATGCGCCATCGCTGAGTGTGGCGTGGCCAGCGCTGGGCTAAAAGCGGTGTACAGAACAAAAGCCCCCAACCCGAAGGCAGGAGGCTTCATGGCTGCTAGAGCATGAGCAGCCGAGCGGCCCCAAGGCCGCTTAAACCCACGGGGATGTTGCCCATCAGACAAGGGAGCACACCACCGCATCCGTCGGAGCCTTAGCCCTGACGTGCTTTCATGCGAGGGTTCTGCTTGTTGATGACGTACATACGTCCACGACGACGGACGATGCGGCAGTTCTTGTCACGAACTTTAGCAGACTTCAGGCTGTTACGAATCTTCATAATCTTCGGGCTCCCGACAGAAAAGACGGGCCCGATGCTCATGAACGCCGGACCCACGACAGGTTGCAGGGCTATAATGCCCGCGAAATTGGCGTTCGAATAGCGTGGTTTTCACCTATGAGTCAAGAAAAACGACAATAAAACCCTCTTTTCTTCGAGAGCTTTTCTAGCGTATTCTCACAGCATGATGCGTCTTAGTGCTGTTTTCCCCCGTTCTTTTGTCTTTTCTGCCCTGTGCATGACGGTGTTCTGCACAGCTGCAGGTGCGGCGCCTGCCAAGACTGATGATGATGACCCTAACGTCAATGCGCGTGGTACGGGGGTGAATCGTCTTTTAGAAACATTACGTTACAGCCCGGATTCGGCGAGTGAAGCGTGCCTGAATGCTTTGGGTGAGATGCATAAAATGCAAAAGCAGCTTGATGATGTTGAGGGCCGCGATAACGACTCTGACACCAATTTGGTGCGTGATGTGCTGGCGTCTGACATGGAAGATGTGATCACGATGTGCGGTGCTGATGCGCACCGGCTATGCCGCGAAAAAGCGGATACGGACGATAAGTTAAGTAAGCTGTGTGCGGGTCTGCCGGGCGACCCTGCGGATGATCCCGGCTAATAAAAAAGCTCCGCGGAGAGGGCGTCGCATGGGGCTATGATTGACGGGAAACGGGGGCTTTTGTCTGAGATAGGCTGATGAGACTGTTAGTGAACCTATTGCGGCTCCATAGCAGCTATTATTCCGGTATCTTTAGATGGTGGCTATACGCTTTGTAAGGAGAAAGAAGCGTACGTGATGGGTGGTTCGCATGGTCTATAATGTCGGACGCGTCAGAGTCTAACGTGTGACTGTGCTGCGTATTTTGGCAGAAAGATAACCAACCCAACCGCTGCCTTATGGGGGGCAATGGAGCCCCACAGAATCACTGATAATGCTTCTGTGGGGCTGCCGTGATGACGGGTTAAGCTGGCGGTGCCTCTTTAACCCTGTGCTGGACGCCATGGCCCAGCAACGCTCTCACGACCGTTTTATTCCGCTCTAGGTTGGGGTTCTCGTGCGACACTCCAGAGGGCAAAAGCCTGCACAAGGGCAACTTCCTTGAGGCGTGTGAAGCGCCCTGAGGAGCCGCCATGACCGGCATCCATATTGATCCGACAGAGGAAGGGGCCGCCTTTGGCTTCTGCACGGAGGCGGGCGATCCATTTAGCGGGTTCCCAATAGGTGACGCGTGGGTCAGAAAGCCCGCCCATCGCGAGGATAGGGGGATAGGCCACGGGGCGGATATTATCGTACGGCGAGTAGCTGGCGATGAGGTCATAGGCCTCAGGGTCTGTCAGTGGGTTGCCCCATTCTGGCCATTCGGGAGGGGTGAGTGGCAAGGTCGTGTCTGACATCGTGTTGAGCATATCGACGAAGGGCACTTGTGCAGCGACCCCGGCAAAAAGCTCGGGCTCCATATTCGCGATGGCCCCCATCAGCAACCCACCTGCCGAGCCGCCATGAGCCACGATGCGTTTAGGGGCGCTATAGCCTGTGTTAATGAGGTGATGAGCGCACGCAAGATAGTCGGTAAAGCTGTTGGTTTTGGTCTTTGCGCGTCCGTCTAGGAACCAGCTCCAGCCTTTTTCAGACCCGCCACGGATATGGGCAGTGGCATAGACCCAACCACGATCCACTAAGCTCAGTGCTGAGGTGGAAAAGCCTGCGTCCATAGAAATGCCGTAAGAGCCGTAGCCATAGAGCAGCATGGGGTTAGAGCCATCAAGCTCGGTGCCTTTGCGCATCAGAACGGTGATGGGTACTTCTTGACCATCGTGAGCGGTCGCAAAGAGCCGGCGTGTTTCATAGGCCGCAGGATCGTGCCCAGAGGGAACGTCACGCACTTTGCGTAAGGTCTTCTCCCCCGTGGTCATGTCATAATCATACCAATGGGCGGGCGTTGTGGGGGACTGGTAGATATACCGCAAGACAGGCTGGTCATATTCCAAAATGCCAAGCAAGCTGAGGTCGTAAGCGGGCTCTTCCATACTGATCCGCTGCGCATGAGCCCGAACAGTGCCTTCTGTTGCTGCGGTTGCGGAGAGCACGTAGAGATGCTCATTGCCGTTTTGGCGTTCACTCCAGACAAGATGGTGGCGTCCTGCGCTGACACCCAGCACAAAATGCCCTTCCTTATAGGGGAGGAATTCTTGCCAATGCTCCCGCCCAGTGGCGTTTTCTGGTGTGGTCATCAGCTTGAAGTCAACAGCACCATCGCGATTGGTGAGGATGATGAAGCGATCATTCCAATGGGTCAGGCTATAACGCTCCCCACGGACAAGAGGGGCTGCGACAACAGGCTCTGCCGTTGGGGTGTGGGCAGGGATCAACCAAGTTTCGTTCGTGTCATGGTCGCCGCGTTCAATAGCGATCCATTTGCGGGACGAGCTGACACCAATCGTGATGAAAAAGCCGGGGTCGGTTTCATCAAACACCAGCACATCGTCACCACCACAGAGCGGGCGGCGATAAATACGGGAAGGGCGGCCAAACTCATCGCGATAGACCCAGAAGAGCCATTGGC
This sequence comes from Saccharibacter sp. EH611, assembly GCF_009834765.1. Lineage (GTDB taxonomy): Bacteria > Pseudomonadota > Alphaproteobacteria > Acetobacterales > Acetobacteraceae > Saccharibacter. The sequence goes on from NZ_WVHP01000025.1 coordinate 141,279, forward strand.
TATCGGGTGACAGCGTAAAGCTACCGGTCGTGCTTTCAACAGCAGGGGCGCAGAGTTCCCCCGTGCTCAGGTCTTTGACCTGAATGCGGTACACCTCAGAGCCCTGCACATCTTCGGCATAGACATAATAGCGGTGGTCATCGGTATGGGCCGCTTGAGCAAGGCTGTAGAAGTTATGTTCTTTGGCTAGTGCATCCACATCCAGAAGAATTTCTTCCTCCCCACCATCGCGCGGGCGGCGCACATGCTGGGGATATTGAGCATCTTTTTTAAAACGCAATGTATAAAGCCACGGCCCGTCTGGGATGGGCACAGCTTCTTCTGCTGGGGGAATGCGCCCGACCATTTCCTCAAACAGGGTCTTCTGGAGGCTTTCTGTTTCTTTCAATGCCGCGTCTGCATAGGCATTTTCGGCCATCAGATGGGCGCGGATATCCTCACGCAAAACGGAAGGATCACGCAGAACCTGCTGCCAGTTTTCATCTTTCATCCACGCATAGGGGTCTTGGCGTGTGCGGCCAAGCTGCTCCAGCGTGATGGGATTACGACGAGCCGCAGGGGCTTGGGGAAGGGAAGACGTCTGTTGAGTACTCATATGTTCCTATGTGGCGGTTACTGAGAAAGCGTCAATAGCGTGGGGGAGGAAAACCCTGAGGGCCAGCCTATTACCCGTCAAGAAAAGGCACAGGAACCTCAAGACAGTCTAGAATAGCCAGCACAATAACGATGACGACGAGTGCAATACCGATCATCTCCATCACGCGTTGAAATGGCGATAAATGATAGGGCGGTTCTGTGGGGGAGCGGCGGTTGGGGAGGAGCTCAAGGAAGAGGAGACTAAAGGAGACCAACAAACAGAGGATTGCCCATCGCCGAGCGTGCCGTCCCTTGCGCAGGGCGCAGAGATAAGCAGCGTAAGAAGCGATCAGCCCGATGAGGAGGGAAAGAATAATCGTCATAATGTGTATCTGTTATGATGAAAGGAGTGTGATGGAGAGATCATCCTAGGATTATTTCTTCAAAAGCAAGGCGGATAGAGCAATTAAGCAGGCGATCAGAAGGGAGATAACCAGAAGGATGGTTAGGATGCAGACGACTGAAACGCCAATCCACTCTACGAGAGGAGGAAAGCGCGGTGTTGTTTTAGGGGCTTTGGTAGCGCGGTTTTTAGGTGGGAGCAGCTCAAGAAACATCACGATGAAAGGGCAGGCAAAGCAGAGAACCGTCCATAACGCGACGTGGCGGTTCTTACGTTGGGCACAGATAGAGCCCGATAGCCCCGCGAGAACACAGACCGTCAACGGCGCGATCCATTGTAAGATCACGAAGAATAAGGGAAATGTTGGCTCCATGATGATGCTCCCTGATCGGTTCTTTGGGGAAAGAATGACATAAGGCTTTTATAAAAGCGATAAGGGGCGAGTAATGCTTCCCTTGTCTGTCATACGTATGGGCAACGAGGTTGAATGTTACGAAAGTGTCTCCTTTACATAATGGCTATTCATTCTAGTTTGCCTGAATGGAGGATCGTGGAATTCTGGTGAGTTTAGGCGCGTGGCAGAGGAAAGTAGTGTGGTATTTGCTCATGTATGATCCTAGAGGCCTATGATGTCTGCAACGCAAAAGCGTATCTTTTTTCTAGCAAACCCTAGAGCGGGGCAGTTTTCACGCCAGCGTGTTCAGCGTTTTGCGCGGTTGTTAGAGCGTGCTGGTGCTGATGTGACGTTGTGTGTCAGTCCAAGCCGGCAAGAAGCTCTGAAGCAGATGCGTCATGCTGTGGAGGAACAGTATTTTACCCATTATGTCATTGGGGGAGGGGACGGAACGATTGCTGATTGTGCAGCCTTCTTAGTGGGCACGCCTTTCGTGCTGTGTCTGCATCCCATTGGCACGGCGAATGTCTTGGCGCATGAATGGGGAGTTCCCCAAAAAGATCACGACAATGTAGCGCATATTATGCGTGGGGACACGCGCATGATCTGGCCCGGTCAGGCTGTTTTTTCTCACAGGACAGAGCTTTTTGTGCAAATGGCTGGTTTGGGGTGGGATGGTGCTATCGTGCAGGCTGTGTCGTTGCGGCTGAAGCGTTGGATGGGGCGCTATGCCTATGGTGTGAGTGCATTAAAGGTCGCGCTGTTTTATCGCTCGCGTCCCTTTAAAGTGATCTGTGATGATGGAACGGTACATCAGGTTGTTTCGGCTATTATATCCAAAGGGCGCTTTTACGCGGGGAGCTATCAGATAATGCCGATCAGCCAGATGGGGCATGCGCGCTTTCATGTTATTTTGATAAAGAAACGAGGTATTGGAACGATAATACGCCTCGTCATGAGTGTGTTGATGAAGAAAACAATGATGGTGCCGGGGCTGTCTGAGGGGGTGGTCACGTCCTCAGTGCGGGTTATGTCGTCGGGAGACGTGCCCACTCAGCTTGATGGCGATGGGCAGGATGGAACGCCACATGCTTTTCATGTGGCCAAGGCACCTCTATGGGTGGGGTATCGTGAGTAAGGCTATCTGCCCTGTTATGATAACGTTATGAACGAGCGTTATGGAGTGCCGCTATGATGCAAGAGCTGAGTTGACGAACCATAAAACGACCATGATAGGTCTGTTATCTTCTAACAAGCGCAGTGACGCGGTATCGTACGTGTATGGGCTGACTAAAACAGGTCTTACGAGGGCTGCAGCGTATGAGAGGCCATGCTTCATGGCCATGTTATGTGCCACGACCGAGCCTCTTATAAACGTAGCGTGTCGGAGCAGAATTGTTGCCCATGCAGCTTAAAGCGGCGGATAGAAGAGTGGTCTTATGAAGGCCCGTAGAGGAATTGGCGCAGGCGTTCTGTTTCATTTTCCCATACAGGTAAGGGATGGTCATCAATGGCGATAATGGGCGTTAGGCTCAGCGCTGTGACCAGCCATGCAGCAGGAAGAGTGGTGAGCGCGTCATCGGTGAGTGAACGTTCAGAGCAGTGTCCAGCTTCCAGCAGGCGTGCCCGTGAAATACCCGGTAGAACACCATCATGGAGAGGGGGCGTGATAAGCTGCGTGCCATCATGAGCGAGGAAGGTTGCCGCGCTGGCCTCGGTGACAGAGCCGTGGTGATTAAGCATTAAGGCATCATCAGCGCCCTGCTCTTGGGCCTCCAGGCGCGCAAGAATAGAGGGGAGAACACTCAAAGACTTGACCTGACAGAGAGGCGATAAGGCATCGCGTCGATGCGTGCTGATACGCACGCGCACTGGTGCAGAGGCTGTGCGCGGCGGAGGCGATGCGGTGAGGAGCTGCGTTGGTTGCGGTGTTCGCGGCGGGGTGAGCCCCCGAGGGCCGGGGCCCCGGCTGAGTGTGAAGCGGATAGAGCCTTCATGGAGGGTGCAGGCTTCTAGGAGGGTGCGGCAATCATGGCGCATATCTTCCAGAGCAGGCGGCGGAAGGCGCAGCAGAGCACAGCCTTGGCGAAGGCGCTGATAATGGCGGTCGAGGAGGGGAACCTCACCGTTTGAAACGCGCATCGTCTCAAACAGCCCATCACCCAGTAAAAAACCACGGTCAGCAGGGGTAATTCCAGCCTCATCAACGGGAAGCAGGGTGCGGTTAAGCAAAAGAAAAGGCGCAGCGATGGTCATGGAAGAAGCCGTGATGGAGCGATAAAAGGGCTAGGTTTGGAACGGAAGGGAAGTATATCGTGACATAGAACGCTCTCCAAGCCTGTGATTGGGTTGTAGAGAAGCTGGGCTACGGGCGTTTATCTGTTGTGGCGAGCGATAAAGAGCCGGTGAGAGGGGTATGTCCCAACCCGTAAGGTCAGGCTAGCGGTGGCTGTTAGCGATGAAGGAGAACGAGCTTCTTGATTGGGTATCAGGTTGTAAAGAGTGGTGGAGCGCTGCTCTACAAGCCTTGTCCGTTGTTAAGAGGAAGGTTCCGTCAGTGCTAACAAGGGGGCCGCCTTTAGTAAGGTTTCATGATATTCCCGCTGGGCATCAGAAGGCCAGGTGATCCCACCTCCTGCACCAAGAGAAAGCTGGTGAGCGGTGGCGCTGATACTGCGAATAATAACCGAACTGTCGAGGCTGCCATCCCACCCAAGACGGAACAGCGTGCCGCAATAAGCCCCGCGGGATGAGCGCTCGACCTCATCAATAATCTCTAACGCGCGATGTTTAGGGGCTCCGGTGACAGAACCGGGCGGGACTGTTGCTGCGAGGAGGTCTATCCCGTCGAGTGTGTTTTTAAGTGTGCCTTGAACAGAAGAGACAAGATGATGGACATGCTCAAACCGTTCGACCGCGCATAGTTGCGGGACTGTGATAGAACCTAGCGCACAGACGCGACCAATATCATGGCGCATCAGGTCGGTAATCATGAGGTTCTCTGCGAGTTCTTTTGTGTCTTGGGTCAGAGCGGAACGCAGGGCCGCATTGCGCGTTGGGTCTGGGTCAATCCCAGTTGTGCCTTTGATGGGGCGTGTTTCGATCGTGCCATCAGGCGAGAGGCTTAAAAATCGTTCAACAGACGCGCTTAGGAGGCTGGTATTGGCGGTATGGAACCACGCACCAAAAGGGGCAGGGCAGCGCGTGCGCATGCGTTGATACAGTGAAAGAAGGTCAAGCCGTTCAGGGCGAGAGCTGTGCCAGCGCATGGTGATATTCGCCTGAAAGATATCGCCCTGTTGAATGTAGGCGCGCACTTTATCAATCGTGTGATGCCAGGCTTGCTCATCATAGTCTGCCTGCCAGCGCAACGGCGGCAGCGTGGAAGAGGGTGGCGGGGCTTCAGGCAAAGGCGGCGGGGGCGTGCCGTCAGGGCTGACCCACCAGAGAGCCTGCTCACGGCGATCAATCACAAAGAGATCACGGCAGGCGAGTGCTGTTAGGGGGGGTGTGGACAGCGGATGGCGCGAATGCAGGCCTTCACAGGCGAGGCCCGCTTCATAACTGGCAAGACCGATGACGCCGCCGCTAAAGGGGAGGTGCTTACAGTGAGGAGAGGCGGGGGGTGTGTGCTCACGCCAGAACTGGCGCAGCGTGTTCCAATAGGCGGAAGGGTCAAATCCAAGGACACTCAAAGAGGCCGAAGGGCGTGGGCAGAGAATGCTCCATCGATGGCGGTCTTGCTTGGGGTCGCCCCCACTATCGAGAAAGACGCTCTGAGGTTGGTTATGGCACAGGGTGAGCAGGTGTTCCGGTGGGCACCAAGGAAGCAATGTGCAGAGCGGCGCTGAAGTGGGCATGGGCAGAGAAGATCATCACCAAAGAGACTGACATAGAGAGGCGCCACTGTGTCAGGAGGGGATGTCCTCTGGCAAGCCCCCCTTTGGCCGTTCCAGTCATGTAGAGATGCTGGCGTGTCATAATGGCGTGATACGGAGAATATTTAGAATATCACGTAAAATATTCATCCTATTGGAAGGTCATGAGTGCTTTGTAGTCATCATTTTTTCTGAGGCGTGATGGCTTAATTTCTGGGTAGTTACACTATGGATTGCACGTTAATTATGTGTAAGAATTGTTGATTTACAAGATGTTAAGTTGTCAGGAAAGAAAAGGGATGTTTCGTTACTCTCCAAAAGTAGAGAGGCTGTTTTGCTTGGCGCATGAAGGCCTCATGAGAGGAGAGAAGCGTGAAGAAAACCTCGTCTATAAGAACATCCCTGGCCATGTTGGTTGGTATCGCAGGGCTTATGAGTGGCTGCACAGGGGTGGGCGGATCGCTTAACCGTCCGCTTTTCTCCACTCAGCCACCGCTTGATTATGACGACCCCGTTTTAGCGACGGAAGAAGCGGTTCTTCAATGTCGGAAAGGCTATGAGGGAAAGGAAGGCCAGCCTACTCTATGGGCTGGCTTAGAGACGTGTGAAAAGTCGTCATTTGTGTACTGGACGATTGATCATTCTCTAGACAAAAGCACGATCGACGGGGTGATTCAGCAAAATCACGCTCTTTTGGCTCAGGCGCAACAAGGGCGGCTCTCGGCAGAAGAAGCGTGGTTGCAGTTTATGCTGGCGATGGAAAAGGCAGCCGTTGAGCGTTCCGCTCCAGAGCGCACGTCTTATGCGGTCGAGTATGATCAGGCAGAGACGCAGCAACAACAGGCCTGTGCGCGTCGTTATAGTGGGCATGAGGCGCCGAACCCGCATTATAGAGCTTTATGTCATAACATTGCGTATCTTACGTGGGCGCGTCGGATGGGGGGCTATCGTGTGTCAGATTTAACGCCCGTTTTAGACGCCAATCTTGCGAATGCGCAGGATGAACAAGATGGTCATTACGATATGAAAAAATCTCTAGATCGTTTGCAACAGGCGCATAGTGAGGTCACCCAACGTGTTGGGCAGCAAGGAATAGTGCATTATACAGGGGAAAGCTCTGTTTTGCGTACTTGGGTTCAGTGATGATGTTTTAAGGATTGGTCGAGGGTAATGGCTCATATATAGTTTTGATAATGGAATAATAAAATGATAAATATGTCAAACGTAAAATGGTCGGCCTTATTGCTCGGAGCTACCTTTTTGCTCAGCGGTTGTGAGAGTGCGGGGATGCGTTCTCATCCTGAGAGAAACGCGGAAAAAGGAGGGACGGCTGGGAGAATTGCAGGCTGTATTATATGGGCTCCGTATTGTGTGCCGTATGAGGTCGTCAAAAACATCCCGACATTGTTCCCAAAGGTGGACCCGAAGGATGAGAGTGACCCCGTGCGGTCAACGCGGGAAGACATCCAAAAGTGCCGTGTAAACTACATGGGAAAAGGGAACCAGCCGACGCAATGGGAAGCGCTGGAACGGTGTGAAAATGATGTCTTTGATCAATGGGCCGCAGGTGGGCCACTGACCTACGATGCGATTGAGGCCGTGCACCGAGAGAATCATGCTCTCATAACGGCGCAATCACAGGGGAAAATGACCGCTGAAGAAGGGTGGTTACGCCTGAATATCGCGATGGAAATGGCAACGGTGCCCATAACGGACACAGAGCGTCTCAATCCCGAGATTGACCGCGATAAGCTACAAGACTGGCAGAACGAGCAATGTGATTCTCGGTATGATGGCTATACAGAACCCGTGGCGCATGACAGGGCGCTATGCCGTATGGTGGCTTATACAGCGTGGGCACGGCGTTATGGGGGCTATCAAGCGTCTGATCTCTCTCCCATGATGGAGGCTCATCGCGCTCTTGAGAGCGACCCTCGGCATGATGAAGACTACATCACAGCCACTCTTCAATCGGCGCAACGGCAGGTGGATATTAAGAGGAGTGAGCGTGAGCAAGAAGCGGCTCGTCAGGCGCAGGAAGACAAAGAGAAAGAGGCTCAAGCTCAGAAATTAGCAGAATGGCATGCCTCGCCCGCCTATAAGGCGCAAGTGCGTGACGAGACGTTGGGGCATTGCGCGCATATCGCTGCTGCTTATGCGCAGGAACAATGTGGGGTCAATGCGTGGTATCGTTGGGGAAAAGACAGTGACGTGCCCATTGAGATTATCACAGCGGCGGTTCATAGCACGCAGAGCATCGCGCAGCAGCGTGAGCAAGGCACGGTGTCTGCTGAGCAAGCTCAGAGAGCATTAGCGCGTGTGAAAGCGGAGGCAGTCGCACGATATGAGGCTCATATGCGGCAGGTTGCGGCAGAGCAAGCGAAGGAAGCGCAGCAGCAAGCCGAAGCCCAAGCCGCTCAGGAGCGTGAAGTAGAGCGTGCGCAAGAGGAAGAGCAACGTCGGGAGGCCGCAGAGCAAGAGCAAGTGGATCGGATTAAATCCGCTGTGAGGTCGGAAGTTTCCAGCGCGCTGGATGATGCGCGCTCAAGGGGCTTTACGTGCGATAATGTTGGTTCATCTGTGCGCTGTACGCCTAACTGAGAGGGGGAGGTATCTTCTCCATTGCCAGAGGGACGGAAGAATGGTTGTCTGCAAACATCAAAGACGTTGTTAAGCATGCTGGATGAGGCGTGTTTGTTATTGAGTGAAGAGACGGCCATTTATGACGACCATACACACTGTTAAGTCACTCATTATGTCGCTTGGGGCGGCGGCTTTATTAACAGGCTGCCTCAATGCGGGGGTGCATAATGCAGGTCTTAACGATGGTGCTGGGGCAGAGCGGGGTTTTGTCACGCCGCAACGGATGAGCACGAGAGAAAATGCGATATGTGCGATTTTCTCTTTCCCGTGTGTTCCGGTCTTAGCTGAAGAGAATATTCGCGCTCTCTTCCCGCGGAAAGACCCTCAAGATGGCAGTGACCCTGTGCGCTCGACGCGCGATGACATCGCACAATGCCGTGCCCGGTATGAGCGAAGCGGAGGCCGTGCTGCGCAGTGGGACGATTTGGAAAAGTGTGAGAATGGCAGCTTCCAACGCTGGGCGTCGGGTGGGCCGATGCGTCCTGCGATGGTTCAAGCCGTGCTCGCACAGAATCACTGGCTGTTAAGCCAAGCGCAGCAGGGGATTCTAGCGCCTAAAGAGGCATGGCTACAGTGGCGTGTGGTGATGGAAATGAGCGCGTTAGATCTTCCTGACCCTGCGCGGGCGAATAGTCGGATCAATAAAGATTGGCTGAAAGAATGGCAGGATAACCAATGCGCGTCTTATTATGATGGCTCTAAGGCCCCAACGCCACATTATAAGGCTTTGTGTCACAATACGGCCTATGTCGCTTGGGCGCGGCGCGCAGGTGGTTACGTTTTGTCTGATCTCACACCGGTATTGAAGATAAACCTGACATTAGCGGACGAACAGCAGCGCACAGGCCAGTTTGACGCAAAAGCGGCTAATGTGCGTTTGTGGGAAGCGCAGGCTCAGGCCGAGCAGCTTAAAGAACGTCATACGTCATGGGATGGCCCGCTCGCCGCTGATCAGAAGGACGTTCAGGAGGGGCGAGCATCGTCTGATCGTAATAGAGAACTGCGTGATGAAGCGCTCGCAACATGCTCTTCTGAGCGCTCATATAGTGCGCGAGCGCAGTGTGTTGATAAAGCATGGTATGATTGGGCGGCTACTGTGGGGATTGAACCAGAGCGTGTGCGTGACGTTATTCGGATGCATGACCATGCTGTGCAACAACGAGAGCCGGGAAAGAGTTCAGACGACCAAGCCCCGTTTTCAGCAGGCTTTGCCTGTCACGTTGTGGGGGGCGCGGCTGAGTGCCTGCCTCACTGATTAGGGGGCTCTCTTCTTAGGGGATGAGCGGCGTTGGGCTTCGTGGAAAGCGGGCTCATGATGAATGGTGAGGTTGCTTGATGTCTTACTCAAGGCCAACAGGAACTAGAGTGAGGTGCCCTCCCCCTTGTTTATAGTGTGTGTAAGGAGGAGGGACGACGGGGCATTGATGTTATGATGAGGTGAGCAAAGAAGGGGGGATAAGAGACGCTTCTTCTCCTGTCGCTCTGAACTGGCACTGTGCGAGGGAATAGGTTATACTGACCGTCCCCTGTCATCCTTTTAGAAACTGGTGGACCTGTTTTGAGCGAGCCGCACGATCTTCTGCCTTCTGACCGCCTTCCAGTGACCATTGAGGAGGAGATGCGCTCCTCCTATCTGGCCTATGCGATGTCCGTGATTGTTTCACGTGCGCTGCCGGATGTGCGTGATGGTCTTAAACCAGTCCATCGCCGTATTCTCTACGCTATGCGGGAGAGCGGGTTTACCTTTGATAAAGCCTACCGTAAGTCAGCCCGCGCGGTTGGTGACGTGATGGGTAAATATCACCCTCACGGTGATAGCTCTATTTATGACGCCATGGTGCGTATGGCCCAGCATTGGTCGATGCGCGTTAAGCTCATTGATGGGCAGGGAAATTTCGGCTCTGTTGATGGCGATAGCCCGGCTGCCATGCGTTATACGGAAGCACGTTTGGCGAAGTCCGCGTCTTTCTTGCTTGACGATATTGAGCGCGACACGGTCAATTTCCAGCCGAACTACGATGAAAGCGAGAGCGAGCCGCAGGTTCTGCCGGCAGCCTTCCCGAACTTGCTGGTCAATGGTGCCTCGGGAATCGCGGTGGGGATGGCCACCAATATTCCCCCGCATAACCCCACAGAAGTGATTGACGCCGTTTTGGCCTTGATCGCGAACCCAACGATGACGTTGGAAGAGCTGATGGAGATCGTCCCGGGGCCGGACTTCCCCACAGGTGCCATGATCATGGGCCGCAAGGGAATCCGTCAGGCCTATGAGACGGGCCGTGGCTCCATCCCTGTGCGGGCCTGTGCGGAAGTGGAAGAGATCCGTAAGGATCGTTTCGCCATTGTTGTGACGGAAATTCCGTATCAGGTGAACAAAGCCACGCTGCAAGAAAAGATTGCCGACCTCGTGCGCAGCAAAGAGGTTGAGGGCATTTCTGACATTCGCGACGAAAGTGACCGCTCAGGCATGCGCGTGGTCATTGAGCTGAAGCGTGACGCAACGCCGGAAGTGGTGCTCAATAAGCTCTATCGCTTCACCCAGCTTCAAACGAGCTTCAGTGTGAATATGCTGGCGCTGGATGAAGGGCGCCCACGCACGATGGGGCTGCGTGATGTGCTGGATGCGTTTATTCGCTTCCGTGAAGATGTCATCATGCGTCGTGCACGCCATGACCTCAATAAAGCGCGTGATCGGGGCCATTTGCTGGTGGGTCTCGTGCTGGCTGTGGCCAATATTGATGAGGTCATCGCCCTGATCCGTTCGGCTCCCGATGCCGCAACAGCGCGTGAGCAGCTGATGGGGCGTGACTGGCCTGCTGGTGACGTGGCCCCTCTGCTGGAGCTGATTCATGATGACGGTAATGTCATCATTGATGGGCGTGTGTATCTCACCGAGGCGCAAGCACGCGGCATTTTGGAGCTGCGTCTGCAACGTCTGACCGGTCTTGAGCAGGAAAAGCTGCAAAGTGAGCTGGACGAGGTAAGTGCCAAGATTACCGAGCTTCTGGAGATTTTAGGCAGCCATATCCGCCGTATGGAAGTCATGCGGGATGAGCTGCTAGCCGCTCGTGCTGCGTTGAACACACCGCGCGTGACCGAGATTTCTCATGCGTTGGGCGATCAATCTGACGAAAGCCTCATTGAACCAGGGCAGATGGTCGTGACCATCACGCGTGAGGGCTTTATTAAGCGCACGCCGCTGGATCTGTTCCGCTCCCAAAACCGTGGTGGGCGTGGTCGCACAGCGGCCGGGCGTCGCGGTGATGATGTGGTGGTGCGCAGCTTTAATGCGCATACTCATCAATGGGTGCTGTTCTTCTCCTCCGGTGGGAAAGCCTACCGGATGAAGGTGTGGCACCTGCCCGAAGCGGCGCCAACAGCCAAGGGGCGCGCGCTGGTCAATCTGTTGCCAGAACTGGGCGAGGATAGCATCACCGCCGTGCTGCCATTGCCTCAAGATGAGACATTGTGGGACGACCTCCATCTTGTCTTTGCCACAGCAAGCGGCAATGTGCGGCGGAACCGTTTGAGTGACTTCCGCAATATTCGTTCTTCTGGGTTGATCGCGATGAAGCTTGATGAGGGGGATTCCCTCATTGGGGTGGCGACGTGCCGTGAAGGGCAGGATGTCTTCCTCGCCACACGTCAGGCACGGGCGATCCGCTTCCAGATCACTGATGATATTTTGCGTGTCTTCGCAGGGCGTGGGAGCACCGGTGTGCGGGGCATTAAGCTGGCAGCCGACGATAAGGTCGTGTCCCTCTGTGTGCTTAACCATGTTGATGTAAGTGTGGAAGAACGCGCGATCTACCTACGCATGGCCAATGCGCGCCGTCGCGCCGCTGCGGCTGCTCAGTTGGGCGAAGGTGATGAAGACAGCGTGGACAGCACGGGCGAGACAGAGGACAGCGCCGCGATTGAAGGGGCGCTGAGTGATGAACGCTTCGCGGAGCTGGAAGCTCAGGAAGAGCTATTGCTGACAGTCACCGATACAGGCTTTGGTCGTCGTTCCTCTGCGTATGATTATCGTGTATCTGGCCGTGGTGGTCAGGGGATCACCAACATGACGTTCAGCACGCCGCGCCGTGGCCGTGAAGTGGTCGGCACGATGGCAACGCTGGATGGCACAGATGTCATGATGGTCACCGATACAGGGCGCTTGATTCGCTTGCCTGTGGCGCAAGTGCGTGTGATGTCCCGTCAGGCCGGTGGTGTCACCTTATTCCGTGTGAATGGGGAAGAGCGCGTTATCAGTGTCTTCCCTGTGCTGGAGAGTGAGGAAGACGGCGACGCTGCTGATGCTGAGGAAGCCGTTGAGGGTGCTGCGGGAGATACAGACTCTGAGGCTCCTGACGCAGAAAAAGCACCGGCTCAAGAGGATAAAGCCGAAAGCGATGCGGATGAGTAACCCGCGCATCGGTTTTTACCCCGGCACGTTTGATCCGATCACCTTTGGGCATCTGGATGTGATCGAACGAGCTGCAGCGTTGTTTGAGCATGTCGTGATCGGTGTTGCGGTCAATGATGAGAAGCGGCCTCTTTTGAGCCTAGAAGAACGGCTCGAGAGCGTGCGCCACGAAGTGTCTCGTTTGCCTCACGGTGCTCGGATTGACGTGGTGGGGTTTGATAATTTGCTCGTTGATGCAGTGCATCAGGCCGGGGCTGGTACCGTTATTCGCGGGTTACGCTCCGCAGGGGATTTCGACTTTGAAACCCAGCTTGCGGGGGCGTTGCGCCGTTTAGCACCCGAGATTGAGACGGTGTTTTTACTCTCGTCAGAAGAGCATCGCACAACGGCGAGCCGTATTGTGAAAGAGATCGCCCGGTTAGGGGGGGATATTTCCCCTTTCGTGAGCGCTGATGTCGCTGCACGTGTGCTCCACAAGCTTGGACGCTCATAAGCGCGTGCGGCGTGAAATATAAAAGGAAAGAACCATGACAGAACATACCGTAGCGTCTGGTGATAAATTAGTGTTGGAATTGCCAGAAGGAAAGGTCGTAATCGCCTTACGTCCCGACCTCGCCCCTAAGGCGGTTGAGCGCCTGAAGCTTCTGGCAAGCGAAGGCTTTTATGATGGCGTGCCCTTCCATCGCGTGATTGAAGGCTTCATGGCCCAAAGTGGTGATCCAACCGGCACGGGCACTGGCGGAAGCTCTTATCCTGACTTGCCTGCTGAGTTCACCCGCGAGGCGTCCTTTGAACGTGGCACGCTCGGCATGGCCCGCACCATGCAGCCTCATTCCGCGAACAGTCAGTTCTTTATCATGTTCGACAAAGTGCCATCCCTAGACGGGCAATACACCATTGCTGGTCAGGTCATCGAAGGCATGGAGCATGTTGATAAAGTCAAACGTGGCTCTGGTGCTTCCGGCATGGTGAGTGAGCCAGATCATATCACACGCGCTTATATCGAAGCGTAAGAAAGTATTATTGCGTTGGCCTGTTCTGTATGAACAGATAGGCTGATCGCTGAAATAAGGGCCTCTCACTGCGTTCCCAACGAGGGAGTGTGGAGAGGCCCTTTTTGTGTACGAGTGTCGTCGTTGTTTTCTATGAGAGACGCTTGGTAACGGATAGTGATCGTGACTATCAGGGCTATGTGGTTCTGTGGGAAGTGTGTGAACAGCTTACTCTCTATGGCGACAAGGAAGAAAGGCTCTGAGAGTTTTTAAAGAAATAATCACTTTTCTTTGAAAGCCCCCTTGACGCTAGGGGGTGCTTCCCGTAGATAGGGCCCCACACGGAGAACCGGTAGCTCAGTTGGTAGAGCATTCGACTTTTAATCGAATGGTCCTGGGTTCGAGTCCCAGCCGGTTCACCATGTTCCCCTCTTATAAAATGATGTTTCGTTAGTATCCAGATAATGTCTTGTTTTCTATTCTAGTTAGGTATTCTTCAATCTTTTTGACTACATGTAGGCTTTTGAGAGAAGGATTTTTCTCAGCAAGAGTGGAAGCTTCTTTGTGGCATATTAATATATTATTAATGGTGTCCTTTATAATGGTAGGGTCTGAACTTTCAGTATACGATTGAAATGCTATTTCTGCGGTTTTGAGTAAATATTCTAGCTTTTCCGTTTGATCCTCCTGCTGGGTATCTCGCAAGGTTCTCTGCCCAGCCATCGTCCCTGTAGCCTGCATCAGCCCTTTCAAATCCTGTAATTCTGATAGAATCATACTCATTTGAGCGGCTTGTGGGTCTTTGGGTGGTTTGGGCTGTGCGGGCTCGGTGAGTGAGAGAAGGCGGATGAGGGAGTTGACGTTACTGTCATCATCACGATGCGCATAGGTTTCTTCAAGACTGTTGGTGAGTTTCTTTTGAACGTCCAGAACATCATCATAGTGCATATGACGAGAATATTCAGTGTAACGCAGAGAGCTGATGTCAAAAATCTGAGCCGTACCTTTTTCTTGCATAAGCACGGTTGGTTTATCGAAGGCTTGGCGTAAACCAAGCTCAAATAAAACATTTGGGTTGCGGCCGCTCAGGTCGCAGATCACCATCTCGGCGCTTAGCAAATATTTGAGAATATCGACATGGATAAGGTTGGTACGTTTGACGTCATCTGCACGGATGGGGTTAAAGCCTGCTTTTTCACAAGAGGGAATGATTATATTGCGGTAAACACGCCCGAAATGTCCCGGATCATAGCCCTCCATATCGGCAATGGGCATGACAACAAAACATTGAGGGCGTTGGGAAGAGGCGGGTTCGGATAACGCAGGGGATTTTTTGCGTGTCATACGAGCTTCTTTTGATGAGGTATTGCCTGTATTCTGCACAGGAGTATGACAAGAAGTGCCATAAAAAACGAGTCCTCAGGAGATGCGAAAAGTACGCTGACGGCACCGTTCTTGGATGATTATCTCAGCTGAGATAGGTTTCTCGCAGGACGTGAGATTTTACGAGTGCCTCACGTTATTTAAGGGGGCAGTGCATGCCTAATGTGGCGATGCTGTTATGTCTTAGACGGAAATTTGATCCATAAATGATGGAGTAACATTTTGCCAAATGAAAGAATGATCTTCCAGTTTAGTTTGCTTTGTCCATGTTGTCGCGGCCGGAAGACCATCGCGACTTCCTTAGTACGGAGTGGGCTAGGGTTTGCTAGTATGATATCAAGAAGAATTTTAAAGCCCTTTCCGGAGAGTTTTTCCACCTGCTGATCAATATGCTTACGCCGAATGACAAAGAAACCACTCATCGGGTCTGACAAGGGCGTTTTTAAGATAAGACGAATGAACCAGCACCCGACCTGAGATAGAAAGCGTCGCCCTTTATGGGCGAGGCCGCTATCCTTTCCCCCGGCGACATAACGACTGGCGACGGCAAGGTCGTAGCCTTCTGTCTCTAGAGCGTGCATCATAGGAAGTAGGCAGGTTTCGTCATGCTGAAGATCTCCATCCATAACGGCAATGAAGGGGGAAGAAGAGCTCATAGCGCCTTCAATCACAGCAGAAGAAAGCCCTTTACGGCCAATCCTACAAAGCCCTCTTACATGGGGATTTTCTTGAGCGAGGGCGCGCACAACGTTCATTGTGCCGTCGGAGGAATGATCATCAACGAAGATGACTTCCCACGAAAGCGTTGAGAGCGCTTTTTCAAGAGCAGAAACAAGAGGGCGAATATTATCGACTTCATTCAAAATCGGGATGATGATGCTAAGGCGTGCTGTTTGCATATCAGATCAATGTGATGACTGCATCATGTAGAGAGAATCTACATTATATTGTGCACGCCATTGAGGATAATAGAGGAAGTGTTCATCAAGGAAATCGTGTATCTCTTGTTTGGAGACAGGGCGTATTTTTTTATAGAGATAGGCTGTGGCATCATTATTCAGTTGATAAATATAAGGTGTTTTCTCAAAAGCATGACCTATTGTACGTTCATGTAGCAGGTCATAGGCCGGGATTGTAATAATGCGCTGTCTTGTCGGGACAAGGTGAGTTTGGATAGGGTCTACAACAAGAATATAGTCTGCTTTTATAATGTCGGTATTGATCCTGTCACGCCAATCTACATGATTGGTTAAGAATATTTGGTCGCTCATCTGGTCATGTAGAAGGTGAGTAACGGTTGTATCGTTTAAGACAGTATGGCTCGAGCTCAGTATGAATATACGTTTGTTGTGACCAAGTATATTTGGAATATCGTTAACCATTTTGAGGTAATTTTGGTAGTGATCTACATGGAACGGAAGAGTTTTTGCAGAAAGGTATGAATCGATAGGATGGTCTTTTTCGATAAAGAAAGCATTATACCACGAAAAAGAGAG
This sequence comes from Saccharibacter sp. EH611, assembly GCF_009834765.1. Classification (GTDB taxonomy): domain Bacteria; phylum Pseudomonadota; class Alphaproteobacteria; order Acetobacterales; family Acetobacteraceae; genus Saccharibacter. Next base: position 157,452 of record NZ_WVHP01000025.1, read on the forward strand.
TAGAAGAGTGAGAGGTAAGACATAAAGTATGCGTATAGTTTTCAGCTTGAGGCTATCAAGAATTTTCATATGGGCAAAGCAAGCTAGCAATGTCGCCCATAAGGTGAAGGGAATAATATGTTGCACACCAGGTGATTGGGTACGTGTAAAAAGGGAAAAGCTGATAATTTCATTGAAAATACAGGCGGTGGCTAAGGCAATATAGGTTCTATTCTTAGATAGCAACGCAAGAAGAGCACCTAGAAGAGAAGAAAAGATAATAAAGAAGCTAATATGGTGAATGGTATAAGCAAAAGAATATGGGAAACCCATTTGATAGGCAGAGTACGCTTGGCCATAAGGAAACGTGAGAATTGTATAAAGCACTTTCCCTTGGAAAATAGCGAGGAAGGCTAAGAAGAGAAATCCAGATTTAATGATGTTAATAATGACTTGTTTTGCGTCTTTTATACTGTCTTTCGTACTATAAAGAATCATAGAGGTTACAGGAATGGTGATGTACATTGAAATGACTGTGTAGAGGTACCATCGCCGGAAAGCGAAGGCAGCCCACAAAAGGACACTTAATATCGCCAAATGTTTAATATTTTGAGGGATAGTGAGATTTATTTTGAAACTATAGAAAAGAGCGAGGATGATAAAAAAGAGCCCTCCTATATCAGGATAGCCGCGTAGTGTCGGAGCAAGAAAAGCCGCTGTTGTAAGTGGGAAAAGAACAGATATGAAAGAGCTTGCACTTAAATAATGGTTTTCTTTTATCTTGTTTAGAAAAAAGGAGAACAATATAACAGAAGGAATAAAATATATAATAGATATAGAGAGTATATAATCGAGCCTTGAATATATAGGAAAATGGTAGAAGATAGATGGAAGGATAACAGGCAGAAAGTTATATTCTCTCTTCCATAGAGAAGAAAATATCTTTCCTAAATCATAAAGAGGATTATGTGTTAGCTCATACGAAAATCTTTCCCACTTTCCCCAATAGAGTGTATCATCAAATGAGTAAATATCTTGCTCTTGTGTTACAAAGAAACATACAGACAGTACCGTAAGGGCAAGAGAAAAAAGAGATGAAAGAGTGTAGAATTTTTTAGATGTCATATTATATTTCTTCTTCAATGAAGTAAGAGGGTCTTTTTTTGGTTTCGAGGTAAATCCGTCCAACATATTCTCCGATAATACCGAGAGAGAGAAGCTGAATACCACCAAGGAAGAAAATAGAGAGTTCGATAGAAGCCCAGCCGCGTAAGGTCGCTCCACACAATGCCTTTATTAAGACATACACACCTCCTACGCCGCTTAACAAGCATGTGAGAAGTCCAAGAGCGGAGATAACGCGAAGGGGGGTAATGGTGAGCGACGTAATCGCTTCAAGAGAGAGGCTGAGCATTTTTGAAAGCGGATATTTTGTTTCTCCGCTGGTGCGCTCTTTGCGTTTATAGAAAACCCGCTCAGAAGGGTATCCTAGGAGAGGGACAATGCCTCTAATATAACGCATATTTTCTTTATAGGATAATAAAGCCTGTAAAGCGCGACGGCTGAGGAGGCGAAAGTCTGCATGATTGGAGACTTGTTTTACGCCCATAAGTTCCATAATTTTATAAAATAACTCGGCTGTAGAACGTTTAAAAATCGTATCATTTGAACGATCTTTTCTTACACCATAAACGATATCACTGCCTTGCTGGTATTTTTCGATCATGAGCGCAATACAGTGTATGTCGTCTTGTAGATCAGCATCAATACTAATGCTGATATCGGTGTTAACTCGAGATAAGCCAGCCATCAATGCTGTTTGATGGCCGTAATTGCGGGAAAGCTTTACTCCGTGAACAGCAGGATTTGAAGGAGACAAAGAGCGCTGTGTGGCCTTATGAATTTGTTGCCAAGTTGTGTCCTTGCTTCCATCATCAATAAACAGAATGTAACTTGAAGGCGATATTTTTTCTGCCGTTATTAATTCACGAAGCACGCCTTCTAAATGCCGAAGACAGTAAGGAAAAACTTGACCTTCGTTATAACATGGAACGACGATGGATAAGGAAGGAGGGGTATCGCTCAAGGTTCTTTCCTGCTCTTAGAGGTGTTAGCGTGCTAACGCGTCATCCCTATCAAGTTTTCTTCAGAAAAGCCAGCGCTCGAGCCCGTCCCTCTTTGAGGTCTATAATGGGGGCGGGGTAGTCGGTCTTAAAGAGGCTGGGCGCCGTCCAAGGTTCGCGGAGCTCTTTTCCAGAAAGAGAGCGTAGTTCAGGCACCCATGTGCGGATATAATCGCCGTGCGGGTCGAATTTTTCAGCCTGCAAGGTGGGGTTGAAGATGCGGAAGAAGGGGGTGGCATCAATACCTGTGCCGGAGACCCATTGCCAGTTCATGCTATTGCTGGCGTGGTCGGCATCAATGAGCGTATCGCGGAACCAAGCCTCTCCTTCGCGCCAATGGATCAGAAGATGACGGGTGAGGAATGAACCGACAATCATCCGTGCGCGGTTATGCATCCAGCCTGTATGCCATAATTCACGCATGCCCGCATCAACAATGGGAATGCCCGTGCGGCCTTCTTGCCACGCACGTAGAGCCTTGGGGTCGTTACGCCAAGGCATCCGGTCAAACTTCTGATTAAGATTGCGGAAGGGGAGATCGGGCGTGTGATACAGCGTGTAACGGGCGAAGTCGCGCCAAGCGAGCTCGCTGAGATAGCAACGCGTATCGGGTTGGCTTTTGCCGCTTTGGCGCACGGTATGCCAGACCCGACGGGGTGACAGTTGCCCCCAGGCCAGACGAGGGGAGAGGCATGACGTGCCTTCCTGCCCCATAAGATTACGGTCGGTCTCGTAATGTGCGAGGTCGTGAGTGATGAAATCATCAAGCTGCTCATGAGCCGCGGTGAGGGAGGTGTCCCAACGCTCACGTAGGCCTTCGGCCCAGTCGGGATGGTGGGGGCGTAATGTTTCTTCATCGAAGCGGTGTTCTGACAACACGTCGTCCGGAAGAGCGAAGAACTGAAGCGTGCGTGGAATGGGCAGTGGCGTCGGAATCGGGTGTTGTTGAAGGGCTTTCCAGAAAGGGGTGAAGACACGGTAGGAAGCCCCGCTTTTGGTCGCAACGGCCTCGGGGGGGAGCAGAACCGTGCCCCAATATTTATGCAGAGCGACCTGATCCGGCAGAGCTTGGGCGATACGGTCTTCTTGCGTGCGTTCATTTTCGTGGAAACGCGCATGGGTATGCACGCTCGCGGCCTGTGTGGCACGGGCGAGAGCGGGGATGAGAGTTTCGGCTTTTCCTCGAAGGGTAAGGAGCGTGCCGCCGCGTTCTTCTAGCGCGTGACGAAGGGAGGAGAGCGCCCCATGAAGCCACCAACGGGCTGCACCACCGAGGGGAGGCAGCGCTGTTTGGTCGTCTTCTAGGACAAAGACGCAGAGAAGGGGACGCCCTGTTTGAGCGGCTTCATACAAGGCTGGATGATCGTCGAGGCGTAAATCATCACGAAACCAGAGAAGGGTAGGGCGCTGCACCATCGTTTTCTCCTTCACAAGAACCCGTAGAGTGTGTCATGGGAGCTTATAAAGCAACCATTATATCCTAAAGAGGAAAGTGACATGGCCGAATCCAATCATAATAAACTTTTCATCGGTGAGCATCGCCTTCATCCTGATACACAGATGCTTAATTATGGGTATGACCCTGTTTTATCAGAAGGGGCTGTGAAGGCACCGGTCTTTTTGACCTCAACCTTCGTTTTCCCGACCGCTGAAGAAGGGCGCGACTTCTTTGATTACGTGTCCGGTCGTAAGCAACCGCCTGAGGGTAAGGGCGCGGGGTTGGTCTATTCGCGCTTTAACCATCCCAATAGCGAGATTGTGGAAGATCGTTTAGCGATCTACGAAGGTACGGAGAATGCGGCGGTGTTCTCGTCCGGCATGTCCGCCATTACGACAACCTTGCTGGCGTATGCGCGTCCGGGTGATGTCATTTTGCACTCCCAGCCGCTTTATGGTGGGACGGAAACGCTGCTGAGCAAAACGATGGCCTCCCTCGGGATTAAAGCCGTGGGTTTCGGCAATGGCGTGGATGAAGCCTCGGTAACAGAAGCCGCCGAAAAAGCCATGGCTGAAGGGCGTGTAGCGATTATCCTTGCGGAAACGCCGGCTAACCCAACGAATGGCTTGGTCGATATTGCCCTCATGCGTCGTGTGGCAGAGAAGATTGAGGATAAGCAGGGCTATCGTCCGCTTGTGGCGTGCGATAATACGCTGCTCGGCCCGGTCTATCAGCATCCATTGGAACATGGGGCGGATCTGTCGCTCTATTCCCTCACGAAATATGTGGGCGGTCATTCCGACCTTGTGGCTGGCGCTGTGATGGGCTCAAAAGCGATGATGACGCCGATCCGTCAGCTTCGTGGTGCGATCGGCACGCAGTTGGATGCTCATAGCTGCTGGATGCTGGGACGTTCGCTTGAAACGCTGGGAATGCGCATGGAGCGTGCGGCGATCAATGCGGAGAAAGCGGCGGCCTTCCTAGAGCGTCATCCCAAGGTGACAAAGGTCTATTACCCACCTTTCTATGACAAGAACTCCCCACAAGGGCATGTGTACCAGAAGCAATGCAGCGGGGCTGGCTCAACCTTTTCCTTCGACATTGTCGGTGGGCAGGACGCAGCCTTTAAGTTCTTAAACGCCTTGCAGATCATGAAGCTGGCCGTCAGCCTTGGCGGGACGGAATCACTGGCGAGCCATCCGGCAACCATGACCCATTCTGGCGTGCCGGTAGAGGTGCGTAACCGTATTGGCGTAACAGACGCAACCGTACGTCTGTCTATGGGTGTTGAAAATGGTGACGATCTTCTCGTTGATCTTGAGCAGGCACTTGAGAAAGCGTAAAGGCGCCTTTTTGAGCGCTTAAAGAAAAGGGGGCGTCCCGGATACGCCCCCTTTTTTATCGCGTCATGGTTGTTCGTGGCGGTGTTAGTGACGCAGCCAGCGCGTCAGGCTGTTGCCCACCATTTGAATGATGAACACCATGATGATGAGGACGATGACCACATCCATCATGACGGTCGTGTTAAAGCGCTGATAGCCGTAGCGGATGGCAAGATCCCCCAAGCCACCAGCCCCAATGGCCCCGGCCATAGCGGAGGCACTGACCATGGTGATGAGGGTTACCGTCAAGCTCCCGATGAGGCTGGGAAGGGCTTCGGGAATGAGCACCGAGCGGATAATGGTCAGACGTGTGCCGCCCATGGCTTTTACCGCATCAATAAGCCCCATATCGACTTCCCGTAAGGACACTTCGGCAAGCCGAGCGAAATAGGGGATCCCAGCAATCGACAGCGGCACAATGGCGGCTTCTGTGCCTAAAGACGTGCCCGCGATAAAGCGTGTAACGGGGATCAGCACCACAAGCAGGATGATGAAGGGGACGGCGCGCAATGCATCAACGATGATGCCGACAAGACGGCCAATGATCGGTAAACGATAGAGCCCATTGGGCCCGGTTACGATCATGAACACCGCTAAAGGCAGCCCCACCAGCACCGAAATCGCTGTAGAAGCAAAGACCATCTCCAGTGTTTGGAGGGTGGCGTGGAGGATGACATTAAGGATGATGGGGGACATATCCCAGAACCTCCATGCTTTTAACGAGCTCTTTCACGAATTCAACGGCTTCATCGCGGCGTTCCCCGCGGAGGCTGACAATCATATCCCCAACGGGTTGGCCGCTAATGGTCGTCACCCCGCCTTGCAGCAGAGCGGCATCAAGGGTGAAGCGTTGGGCTAAGGCCCCAAAGAAGGGGGGCATCACGCCTTCACCGCTATGGACAACGCGCATGATAATCGCAGCCCCGGGGGAGTCGGTTTCGCACATCTGCTGTGCAATATCATTGGGCAGTTTGGGGCGAATATCGGCCAGTAAGGGTTGGAGGGTCTTTTTCTGCCCACCATCACTGAGGAAGTCGATTAACGTGCCATCTTCAATCAGCTTCCCATGATCTAAGGCCAGAATGCGGCGGGCAAAGCGACGCACAACATCCATCTCATGGGTGATGATAATGATGGTCAGGCCAAGCTTACGGTTAATGTCGGTCAGCAGATTAAGAATGGAGGTGGTGGATTCCGGGTCTAGCGCCGAGGTCGCTTCATCACACAGAAGCAAGGCCGGGTTTGCGGCAAGCGCGCGGGCAATCCCCACACGTTGCTTTTGCCCGCCGGAGAGCTGGGAAGGGTACTTCTCTCCAAAACCCGCTAATCCAACGAGTTCAAGCAGTTCGTTGACACGCTCCTGCTGCTCCCGACGTGGGCGGCCTGCAATTTGGAGCGGCAGGGCGATGTTGCTGGCCACAGTGCGGGAGGTCAGCAAGTTAAAATGCTGAAAGACCAGACCAATATGACGGCGTATCTCAATCAGCCGGTTTTCAGGCTGTTTGGTTAGGTCGATCCCATCCAGCAGGATCTGCCCCTCTTCAGGCGTCTCAAGCGCACAGAGGAAGCGCAGCAGTGTTGATTTCCCAGCACCCGAGCGGCCAATCACACCAACAACCTCGCCTTTTTCGATGGAAAAAGAGATGTTCTTCAGCGCGGTTTGGCCGCCGAAACGATGGGTGACGTGACGGCTTTCAAGAATGGGGGCTTTCATGACCATGCAGGCGAGACCGTACCATGAAAGAGGTCGTCAATAGATTGGCGCACATTAGGCTGATGGAAAGCCTCCACCAATGGCTTTACCCAAGCGGCGTTGGCATCTTGCGTGTTCACTGCGATAAAGTTGACGTATGGGTTATTGGCGAGCCCCTCAACACCGATCCGGTCTTTAACGAGGTCAATCCCGGCTTTACGGGCCCAATCGGTATTAACGATGGCGGCATCAAGGTCTGACAAAGAACGCCCGACCATACCCGCGTCTAGCTCTTGGACGGTGATGTTGCGTGGGTTGTCGGTGATGTCCAACGCGGTGGGGAACAGCCCTGCATCGGCAGAGACCTTAATCAGCCCCAAAGTTTGGAGCATCCGCAACGCGCGGCCCTCATTGCTGGGGTCGTTGGGCACCCCAATCGTGGCTCCTTTAGGGAGGTCTGCGATGGCATGCCATTTATGGGAGTAAAGCCCAATCGGCTGGAAATAGGTGTTCCCAACCGGGGTGATCTCATAACCATGCGCTTTGATCTGCGCGTCCATAAAGGGACGGTGCTGAAACGCGTTGGCATCCAGCTCATGCTCGGTCAGAGCCTCATTTGGGGCGTTATAGTCAGAGAACGGAATGACCTTGAGCGTCAGCCCAGACTTGGCTGCATTTTGTGCAACGACGCGCCAAATATCTTCGTCCTCGCCCGACATAATCCCGATTTTGAGCACACGGGCGGGGGCTGCATAAGCGGAGGACAGCAAAGCAGAGCCTGCTAAGCCGGCTGAAAAGTTCAGAAACCGGCGGCGATTAAAAGAAGGAGACCGGGTCATGAGCATGTACCATTCAACGGTTGAGTGTCGTTTTACACTATATTCAACATTTATCCATCGTGCCATAGGAAAAGAAGCAGCGCTTCGTTATGGCCACCATCGCCGCTCAGCCATCGCCTGATGAGACAGCGGGGAGATGGTGGTAGCGGGGAATAAGCCATCAGACAAGCTTTTTTCGTTTTTATCAATATAAGGATGTGGTTATATAATTGGAGGAAATGGTTCTGCGTATCGACGTAGGTTCCAAAGGCTTTGGCCGTCAGGGCGGCTGTAGGAAAGTTGAGTGCGCTTATTATCGTCGGGATTGGACGTGATTTCGTGTCGTCTTCCAGAAGATCCACAGACCTTTCAGCCAAAGAGAATGAAAGAACGCGAGCTTACCTATGAAATGCTGAGCTTCGTTAGCTGCCCAACATGATCGTAAAAGGGCGAGGAAATATTATGAGGTCATTGGCATATCGGATGCTATAAGAGGCGCTAATGCGTGATTATATTTGAATGAGGAGTGGGTTGAAAGCATCATGCAGACCATATGTTCCATCCACAACACGGTATTATCCTGCGTTTCACCCTCTTCTTATTCTTCTTTCGTGACAGGGCTTAAGGATTTTGCGCCTTTAGGGGCTTCTCTTTTCAGCATTCTCATTGCTGGTGCAGCGTTATGGGTGGCGCGATCACAGAAAAAGATCAACGCAAATGCGTATAAGCTTAATCTCTTTAAAGAGCGTTTTGCGGCTTATAAGAAGTTCCAAGAGATTTATGAGAATAAACCTCATAAAAATGATATGCTTCAGAAAATAAGGGAAGAGGATTATCCAAATAAGAATTATATATCAACATTGAAGGAGGTATACTTTCTCTTTGGCAAGAGAGAAGAAGTTAAAGAATTATTAGATATTGTAGATATAAATGTTCATGAGAATATTGACGTTTATGGTTCTAAATATTCATTTATATCATCTATAAAAAACAGAATGAATGATATAAAAAAACGAATAAAGGAAAATGAATTTTCAACAGAGGAATTTATACAATTTGTATATTCTGTAGAACTTGCATTGGAAATGGGTATAAAGGGATTCCCTGGAGGAAACTGGAAGGAATTACTATTTAATTATATAAGTAAATATAAGAGTTTTTCTCCTAAAAATGGTTTTGATGTTGATAAAGAAATCATGAATGAGGATGTTTTTTCATCATTATGTCATACATATCTTAGCGTAGTATCTGAAAACATAAATCGATTAAGTCATTTATATAATAAGGAAGATAGCGATAAAATATTTAGTTGTATTAATGTGATGATGAATGAAAGTTATTATCTTGATAGAATCAATTCTATAATAGAAGAAAATTTATTAATCCCATATGATCCAATGGCATCAGAGAAAATTAAAAGATGAATTCATGTTCGTTATACTAATTTTCATTTACTCACAACGAGAAGAATAGAGACAAAGAAGCATACTCCGCAGTTCATTAGGAGGATGATTTTATGTTCGTTTATGGATGCTGTATTTTTTGGGTAAAGGCACGTTAGAAACACTTTCCGATCCCATTATATGCTTCATTAACACGCTGAATAATAAGGACGTTATCGAAACACACATCCACAAACAACAAAAGTAAATAGTATTATATGCTATTTTCACTTTGAAAAATAGTGTGAAATATATTTACCATGAAAGAGTCGTTTTATGGGGCTCTTCCCCATCATTATGGAGGCCACGATTATGGCTGTTGTTCCTTCTGTTCTCAATCGTTTTCCTGCTGTGGCCCCGGCGGCTAATGCACTTCAGGTGACGCGGCTATCTCCCGCTATTGGTGCGGTGGTGGAAGGGATTGACCTTTCCAAGCCCCTAACACCAGCCTTGCGTGATGAGATCAATGCGTTGCTGCTTACTCATCAGGTGCTGTTCTTCCGTCGTCAGAAGGTTTCTCCTGTGCAGCAGCGTGATTTTGCGCGCAATTTTGGCAACTTGCACCGTCATCCCATTTTCCCTGTCGTGAAGGATGTGCCTGAAGCGATTGTGCTGGATACGGCGTTGAATGATCTACGTGATAATGCGCTGTGGCACACAGATGTGACATTTGAAGAAAAGCCCCCAAAAGCGGCGGTTTTAGCGGCACGCCTTCTGCCCGAAACCGGGGGGGGTGACACGATCTGGGCGAGTGGGACAGCAGCGTATGAGGGGCTATCCGAAGGGATGCGTCAGCGTGTGGAGCACCTGACCGCTAAACATGATTTTACACGCTCTTTCCCCGTGTCACGTTTTGGAAACACGCCTGAAGCCCTCGCAAAATGGACGGAAACGCGTAATGCGCATCCACCTGTGACACATCCTGTGGTGCGGGTGCATCCTGAAACGGGCGAAAAAGGGCTTTTTGTAGCGGAAGGCTTCACCACTGAAATTAATGATGTGGATTTTGCTGAAAGTCAGGCTCTTTTGAGCTATTTATTCCATCATGCCACGAAGCCGGAATATTCGGTACGGTGGCGTTGGGAAGAGGGTGATATTGCCTTTTGGGATAATCGTATTACGCAGCATTATGCGGTTGATGATTATCGCCCAGCACGACGGATTATGAACAGGGTCACGATCTTGGGTGATCGCCCCGTTGGTCCGTCATAAGAGAAAGAGGAATGAAGTCGATGGCGGTGGCCCCGCAGCCTAATGGTCATGTGTTACGTGGTGAAAGTCGCCCCAGAGCGAACACGTTGAGATCTTTTCATGTCGCGATGATTTCCATTGGGGGAATTATCGGGGCAGGGCTGTTTGTGGGCACATCGGCAACGATTGCGGCTTCTGGGCCTGCTGTGCTGCTATCCTACCTTGGTGCCGGGGCCGTTGTTTGGCTGGTGATGCGCCTTCTGGGCGGTTTGGCGATTGATGCCCAAGGGCGTGGCTCTTTTATCAGCCATATTGCCCAGCATGTGGGGCCGCGTGCGGCTTTTATGAGTGGCTGGAGCTATGCGTTCCTTTGGGCTGTCACAGCCGGTGCGCAGGCTGTAGCGGGGGGGATGATCCTTCAAGACTTGGCCGCTGTACCTGCTTTTGCGGGGGCGCTGGCTTTTATTGCGATCGCTTGGGCGATCAATCGTTTATCTCTCCGTCATTATGGGCAAGCAGAAGCGGGTCTTTCTATATTAAAGCTGCTCTTTTTGGGTGTGTTTATTCTTATTGGGCTGGGATGGCTGGCATGGTCAGGGCATCCGTTTAGCCGAGCTGTGCAAACGATGACGAGCCATGGTGGGTTTTTCTCATGTGGTGTGTGGGCTGTGATTGGGGCTGTCCCCATGATTGTGCAGACATTCAGTGGCTGTGAAATTGCGGTGATGGCGGCTGCTGATAGTGACCGCCCTGTGGAGAATATTACCCGCACTGTGCGTCGTTTGCCGCTGCAAGTTCTGTTCTTCTATGCCGGGTCTGTTCTGGTGATTGTGTCACTGGTGCCGTGGGATGCGGTTCGGGTTGGGCATTCGCCATTCTTAACGGTGTTGCACATGCTGCATGTGCCGTTTGCGCAAAAAGCCGCTATTGCCGTAACGTTAATTGCTGTGCTTTCGTGCCTTAATTCCGCTGTTTATGTCGTGTCTCGCACGATGCGCGAGCTAGGCAGCCTTAACCTTGCACCGCTTTTCCTCACTCAGGAAACAGCACGCCATGTGCCTGTATGGGCGCTACGGCTTACCACGGCATTAGAGCTGATTATTGTGCTCTTTGCCGTCGGGTCACCAGAGACGGTGTACCCTATTTTGCTTGGGGCATCGGGCGGGTTAATTCTCTTTATGTATATGATGGCCGCCATTGCTTATTGGCGGAACCCCAGATTACGTCAAAAGCGCCTGAATCGTTGGATCGCAGGAACGGTGATTGGTCTTATCCCTGTTTTGACGGTATTATTGCTCTTTTTGCCGGGGTCACGGATTGATACGTTGTTGTCACTGGGCACGATCGCCTTGCTGGCTCTTGGCGTGAGCATATCTCTCCATGTGAGGCAACGCCGTGCCCAGCTTGGTTCGTAAGAGGGCGGCAGGTTAAGTGTTATTGCCTTTTTTGGGAGAGGTGACACAGATAAGGCTGAGCATAATCAGCCCAATACCGCTCCATCCAACCCAGGGAAGGCGTTCGCCCAGTATGAAAACGGCCAAAAGAGCAGCGACTGTGGGTTCAAGAAGTGTAATGGTTGTTGCGGTGCTTGCAGGAACATGGCGCAGCCCATAGCCAAAGCACATAAAGCCGATGAGCATCGGAACAACCGCTAAATACGCTGCGGCGGCGATATAATGCCAAGAGAGCAGAAAAGCGCCCCCAGTGCTGAAGAGCACCGGCATAAGGAGCAGCCCGCCCACACCAAAGATACTGCCCATAGCCGCCCTTGATGGAACCTGGCGTTGAATAAGCCGGTGGGCGGCCCAAGAGTAGAAGGCGTAGGTAAAGCCCATGATAAGGGCGAGAATGATTCCCGTGATCGGTGCGGGGGCGGCGTGGTGAGAGAGGCTGGCCGCGCGTTCTGCGAAGCAGAGCAGAGCAATGCCTGTAATCCCTAAAGCCGCACTTAAATACCAACGAGGGCCGAGCGTGACACGATCCATCACGGTATCAATGATAGCAGAGAATAAAGGGGCTGAGCCGAGACTGACGACCGTGCTGACAGCAACGCCGGACATATGCATGGAGGTGTAGAATGCGAGGGGGTCAATCGCGACAGCAAGCCCGCCAAGCAGGACATAAAGCCCGTATTTCTTTAAAAGTGCGCGTGCGTGGTACAGGCTTGGTAAAGCGCTGAGTGCTTGGAGAAGCCCACCGCAGCCCATCGCTGCTGCCCCCATTGTGAGAGGGCGCACGGGGGGCGCCATGCTGGCTGCAATGCCGATACTTCCCCAGAGAATGGCTGTGACAGTAATACTGAACAGTCCAAGCCGGTATTGCCGAGGGGAAGAAGCCATGCGCACCATCCTGATGAAAGGGGATAAAAGGGAGTGTGGCTTCCTAACAGATTCTAGATGTGTTTTTCTAGGATATTCTCGTTTTGAAATAGAAATATATAATGTTTATGACAATGATTGGTCGGTAAGCTGTGTGCTTTAAAAGAGAGCCAGTAGAATTTTAACGGAAAATACGGCGAAGGTAGCGCCAACGAGAATGATCGGGATGAGAAAGCGGAGAAACATCTTGAGTGCTTCTTTGGTGTCGTCATCCATGACGTGATCGTCCCTCTATGCTCTGATGGTATGAGAGTACACAAAAAGCCGCCCCGATGGAAAGGGCGGCTTTTTTCGTTCCTCCTCAGGAGTGGCGTCTATAGGCTGGGGCATGACAGGGTGGCACTGCCGTGGCTGTTACATATCTTCAGCACTATCGAGCGCTCCATAGAGCAGGATGATAAAGGAAGGCGTTTATTGAGCCATCACGGTTCGAGCCGTTTCATAATCACAACGGCAGCGAGGTAAACAGCAAGATAAACAAAGGGAATGAAGAAGATAATGCCTTCTAAGTCACCCATCATGGCTGTGTCTCCTTATTTTTGTCGTGTTCCTCACTGTTTTGGGCTTCAAAAAGAACGGCCCCTGTCGCGGAGATGAGCACGATCATCACCGTGCCGACAACCCAGGCGAAATACCATGGGCCTTGGTCGCCAACGAAGACAGCAAAAAGCAGGGCGATGACGAGCGCAGCTCCAAGACCTGCGAGTTTCAGCAATGCTGGAAAGCGAGCAAACATAAGCCCCTCCTTAATAGCTATCGTGACTATTGATGACGTCATGCACACTCACGCGGCCTCGCATGACATGGTAACACCAGGACGTGTACGAGAGGATGATGGGGATAAAGATGCTGCTGACAACCAGCATGGCGGTAAGGCCATAGGCGCTGCCTGTGGCATTCCATGTGCTGAGGCTTTGGTCCGGTGCGGTGGATGATGGCATGAGGAAGGGGAACATGGCGGCACCGATGGTCCCGATCGTGCCAATCCAAGAGCCCGCACCCAGCCACCAAGCAAGCCCGACATGGTCACGGCGGAGACAGAAAGAACTCGCCACCATGCAGACGGTTCCGATAATGGGGATGAGCCAGAGCAACGGGTGGGCCGTGAAATGCGTCAGCCATGCGCCTTTTACCATCGCGACATGTTGGCCATGTAGTGGGTTGGCGGGCATGTTCGGGTCTACCGGAGCCGTCAACATAAAGCCTTTCATGCTGTGCATCCAGACGCCACCAATCACAAAGAGGATCGCAGCGACAAGCCCACCGAGTGAGCTATACTGTTTCGCACGTGAGTAGATGGGTTCTTCTGCACGCAGCATCAGCATTGCGCCACCTTGTTGCACACTCAGTGCTACGCTCATGAGACCGCAGAGGATGGCAAAGGGGTTGAGCAGATAGGACCAGAAGCTCTCATCTTGGATATATTGCCCGGTCCACAGAAAGTGATAGCCCACCCCTTGGAGGACATTCCCGAAGGCCGCACCAAAGACGAACATCGGCACAAACCCTGAGATGAGGAAGGCCACATCCCAGCCTGCACGCCAATGCTTATTTTCCACTTTAGAGCGATACTCAAAGGCGACAGGGCGTAAGATCATGCTAAAGAGCAGCAGGATCATCACCACGTAAAAGATGGAAAAAGACGTGCCATAGAGGGAGGGGAAGGCGGCGAAGATAGCCCCGCCTCCCAACACGAACCACACTTGGTTTCCGTCCCAATGCGGGCCGATAATGTTAAGCATGGTGCGGCGCTCAGGGTCTGTGCGTCCCACAAAGCGCAGGAGCGTGCCCACGCCCATATCCATCCCGACCATCAGCCCAAGCGCTGACAGGAGGAAGCCTAATATTCCCGTCCAGAGAAGTTTAAGAATAACGTAAGCAGTCATCAGAAATGCCCTCCTTGTGCGTTATGAAGGCCTGAAAGCGTGGTGTCGTGGGATGTATGGTCCTGCGGGCCACGGCGTGCGTAGCGGAACATGAGGTAAAACTCGGCGACAATGAGCGCGCTGTACAGGAGGATGAAGCCAATGAGTGAGAAGGTCATATAGCCCACTGTATGGCTGGAAGAGGACAAGAAGGTCGGCAGACGATTGAACACGGTCCAAGGCTGACGCCCTGCCTCTGCGGTGATCCATCCAAATTCTGTCGCCATGACAGGCAGCGGAATAGCCCATACGGCGATATGGAGCAGCCAACGGTTGCTCTCAAGCTGATTACGCAGGCTGAAGAAGGTGGAGAACGCAAAGAAGATGAAGAAGAATCCGCCTAAAGCCACCATGATGCGAAACGCCCAGAAGGTCGCGAACACATTAGGAAGAATATCAGGCTGCGTTTGGTGCACGACCCGCTCAAGATCCGCTTCAGTGATGGCGCTGGTATCTTGGTTGGGACTATGACGCATGGCGAGAAAGCCAAAGCCCATATCGTCTTCATGCGCACGGAACGTGGCGAGGTCTGCGCTGGAATGGGTGTCACCATAGTGTTTAAGCGCATTGATCGCGACAATACCGGAGCGAATGCGTGGTGCCGCTTGGTCTTCAAGCTCATGCATACCGGTGATCGGCTGAGTAAAGCTATGGGTAATGAGTGGGGTCAGCACAAACGGAATGCCGATCTCAAAATGATTTTCCTGCTTGGCATCATCAGGCAATGCAAAAGCAGCCCATGGTGCATAAGGAGGGTTTGATGTGTGCCATAGCCCTTCGATCGCGGCGATCTTGGTTGGTTGCTTGGCGTAGTCCATCCGGCCCAGCACGTCTCCTAAGGTGATGACGGCGACTGAGGAAATGAGCCCAAACAATGTAGCGATACGGAAGGAGCGCAGCGCAAGCTCACGATGGCGTCCACGCAGGAGATAAAAGGCGCTGATCCCCATAATGAGCATCGCAGCGCAGACATAACCGGCTACAGAGGTGTGTACAAACTTCGCTTGTGCGTCTTCACTAAAGACGAGCTCGACAAAGCTTTGGAACTGCATCCGCATGGTGTCGGGGTCAAAATGCGTACCGGCGGGAACATTCATCCCTGCATTAGCGATCAAGATCCAGAGCGCAGAGAGGTTAGACCCTACGGCAACAAGAAAGGTAATCGCCAAATGGGCGGGGCGGCTGAGGCGGTCCCATCCAAAGACCATGAGGCCGATGAAGGTTGATTCCATAAAGAACGCCATCAGCCCTTCAATGGCGAGCGGTGTGCCGAACATATCGCCAAAGAAGTGGGAATACATCGACCAGTTGGTGCCGAACTCAAATTCCATCGTCAGCCCGGTGGCGACCCCGAGGGCGAAGTTGATGGCAAAGAGATGACCCCAAAACTTGGCCATATCGCGGTAAATACGACGACCGGTGATGACGTAAACCGTCTCGATCGCGGCAACAAGGAAGGTTAGCCCCAAAGTGAGGGGGACGAACATAAAATGGTAGAGTGCTGTCATCGCAAATTGGAAGCGAGACAGGTCAACAACATGGGGATTGATAAGATCCACTGCAAACTCCTGTTTCTCGAAGGGGCATGGACAGAGCACGCTAGGGCAAAGGGCGGAGATGCTCCCCGGATGGGCCGTCGTCGAAAGAGAGAGCGGCAGGGCCCAGCCAGAAAGCATCACCTTCTGTCAGGTTGGGTGTGTGTGGGGCTTAACTCATCGCTCACCCCCTTCCTCGGCGATGAGACAGCCATTATGCAGCCTGAACACGCGGTTCATAAAAGGGAGGGGCTCTGGCCTATGGGTAATGCACAGTACACCTGCTTGGGGTAACGCGGCTAGTACATTGTCTATCATGCGTGTGCCCATAGAGGGAGGGAGGCTCTCAGTCGGTTCATCCAGCACGAGGAAGGATGGGCGACGTAGAATGATCTGTGCGAGGGCGAGGCGACGCATTTGCCCGCCGGAAAGCCGTGTGCCGTGCTCTCCACAGAGTGTGTCCAACCCTTGCGGCATGGCGTTGACCTCTTCATGGAGGTCAACAATGTGCAGGGCTGCGATCATCTGTGCTTCGGTTGCCTGTGGATCCGCCATCAGCAGATTGCGCCTCACGCTGCCTTGGAAGAGATGAGGCGTTTGACTGAGCATCCCAATCTCGTGAGAAAGCTGCTCGGTGGTAAAATGATTGAGCGGTTTATCTCCGAGTGTGACACTGCCATGATCGGGGTCGATCAGCCGCATGATGAGGCGAGCGAGAGTTGATTTCCCAGCGCCAGAAGGGCCGGTGATGGCACAGCGTTCCCCCGGTGCGAGGCTGAATGTGACATCGTTCAGCACCCTGTGCCCATCGAGAGAGAGCTGGACATGACGGAGGGCTAAGGGCGCGTGCTGGGGGAGGGCTACTGGTGTGGATGGCTCTGGCGTTGCGATGGGAAGGTCGCAGAGCGCACCGGCCCGTTGAGCGGCTTGCACAAAGCGTTCATAGGCCAAGCGTGCGTCCATTAAAGGGGCGACCATCTCAAATGCTGCGAGCACACCCATCGCCAGCATGGGGAGTTGCGCCGTTGTGAGATGCCCAGCTTGGAGGGCCTTAGACGCACAGAACAGCACGCTTAAAACGCATAGCATGGTGAGGATGGGCAGCAATTGCCGCACGATGTGGGCGCGCCATGCTTGCCCCATGATCAGGCGGTTGAGCGTTGTTTGGCGCTGGTGCAGGCGGTCTATGCAGCGCTGGGCTGCACCATTGGCCATAATATCGGCCATGCCTTGTAAGGTCTCCAGCATATCCGCGTGCAGACGGGCTGTATGGTCGCGTTGTTGTTGAGACAGCGGGTCTGTCAGAACGCCGATCAGCCACGGGAGGGCGAGCCCCCCAATGCTCATCCCAAGAGCGAGCGCAAGGCCGCTGGCTGGGTTGAAAGCACTGGTCACACCCACAGCGACGAGAGCGCCGACAAAGGCGGTGCCAACAGGCAGGCCGACATCAAGGGGGAACTGCCCAAGCTGCTCGGTATCATGAACGAAGCGGGATAGGACATCACCGCTGCGCGCCTGTGTTGCCAGACTTTCTGAGCGTGGGGCGAGGGTTTTAAAGCTCCAGACACGTAGCTTTCCCGTCACACGGAGGGCGGCATCATGAGTGATGAGCCGCTCCCCATAGCGTGCCACGATGCGCACGGTTGCAAAGAAGCGCACACCAGCGGCGGGCAGCGTGATGTTGAACATATTTTGTGCTACGATCCCGCCTATTCCCGCGGCTGCCGCGCCGGCTAAGAGCCAGCCGGAGAGAAAAAGCAGCCCAAAGCTCGCCAAAGACGCCAAGCATGAAAGAACACACCCAGCGAACAAGACACCGCGTGCTTGGCGGAGGAAAGGACGGATGGAAAAAGCGGACGGTGACGGTTGGGTCATGAGACCGCTCCTGTTTGTGTCCATGAACCATTACTCAGCGTCAGGGTTTGTTGAGCGTAACGGGTGAGGTCGGAGCGATGGGCAATGACGATGCAGACCCGCCCGCTGCTGGCCTGAGCGATGGCGTCCGCCACATGAGCGGCATTGGCAGCGTCGAGATCAGCCGTAGGTTCATCAAAGAGCAGAAGCTGAGGGGCACGAAGCAGGGCGCGAGCCAGAGCCAGCCGGCGGATCTGCCCTGCTGAAAGCGGCGCGCCGCGTTCCCCTAAAGAGGTTTGGAGGCCTTCAGGAAGGGTCGCGATAATGTCACTCATGCCGGCCTGTTGCACGACATCCTGAAGAGCGTCTTCGGTAGCATGAGGAGCGGCGAGGCGTAGATTATCAGCGATGGTGCCGGCGAGCAGGAAGGGGCTTTGCGGTACCCAGCCAATCGTGAGGGATTCCAGAGGGCAGTGTGTGCCGTCTGCACGCTGTGCGTTGGCTTGGCCGGAACGGAGCGGCATCATCCCTAATAGAACACGCAGGAGTGTCGTTTTGCCGCTGCCGCTGGGCCCGGTAATGACGGTAAGCTGATTGCGGTTAAAGTGAGCCGAGAGGCTGTGAAGCACGTCGGGCTCATCGCCATATCCTGCGCATAGCTTGTCAAGCTGCACGCTCTGAAGAGGGGCGGATGTGGAAGACGGACAGTCGGCCTGACATAACGGAGGAAGGGTGAAGAGCTCTGCGATCGGGGTAAAGGCACTTTGGGCATTTTGACGGTCATGGTAGCTGGCAGAAAAACTGCGTAGCGGCATGAAAAACTCAGGTGCGAGCAGCAGCACAAAGAACGCCTCTTGGAAGGCCACTGTTCCGTTCAGCAGACGGGCCCCAAATAGCACAGCGACCAACGCGATCGACAGGCTGGAGAAGAACTCCAGCACGGCAGAGGTGAGAAATGCGACCCGCATAACTGCCATCGTGCTGCGGCGATGCGCGCGGGTCTGATGAGCGAGGATGGTTAAGCCATCGCGCGTGCGTCCAAACAGACGCAGCGTGGTCAGCCCTTGGAGTGTATCAAGAAAAGAAGCGCCGAGAAGGAGAAGCTCTGTCCATTTGCGATCCATCAAGCTTTGGGCACTATACCCCACAAGGGCCATAAAAAGGGGAATAAGCGGCCCTGTTATGGCAAGGATCAACAGGCTCCACCCGTCAAGCTTGGCCACCATTGCTAAGATAAGCAAAGGGGTGACGAGCATGGCCGCTGCTCGGGTCATGTAGCGGGATATATAGGAGTGGAGGGCCTCAATTCCTTCAGAGAGGAGGGTGGCTATGCGGCCGCTATCCTGGCCAGCAAGCCCCACCGGCCCCACACGAAAAAGATGCTCCATGGCTTCCATGCGTAAGGAGGAGGTGACGGTCTGACCGGCATAATCACCCAGCATATCGCCACTGCCCTGACAGAGAGCGCGGAGTACGACACAGCCTATGAGAAGCCCTGCATAAAGGAGCTCGTTGAGTGCGTGATGATGACGAAAGGCGAGGTCGGTGATGATTTGTGCAAGAATTCCCATCTGCGCAATGAGAAAAACGGCGCCCCCACCACCGAGTATGACAGACCCCGCAAGTGGCACAGCGGCAAGGCGCGTCAGACGGGATAATGTCTGCGGCGCTCTGGCGTGAAGGCGGGCTGTCATGAATGGCCTCCGAAGGTGAAATAAGTTCAGCAACGATGTTTGGCTGAACGGGGCGATTGACTTAACAAAATCACTTTATCGCCATAATCAAGCCTAAATAGCTTAATTTTCTGCGGGGAAATGAATTTTTTTGACATAAATCAAATTAAAAAATGGCAGAAAACTGCTCCCTAAAAAGGGTATTTAAAGATAAAGCAAAAATATAAAAAAAGGTAATTAATGAAAAAACTTAATTCACATTTTGAGATTCGCGTGAGAGAATGAGGCTCCTTCTTCAGACGATGAAAGAGCGATAAGCGATGAGTGAGGCAGGGGATAACCCGGTAATACCGCCGTTGCGTATTGGTGAGAAAGCACCGGATTTTCGGGCACGAACGACGCAAGGAATGGTGACCTTAGGAGGGTTACGAGGGCGTTGGGTGATCCTCATGGCACATCCTGCGTCTTTTACTCCTGTTTGTACGAGTGAATTTATCGCGATGGCGCACCATGAACCAGCCTTCCGCCGGCGTAATTGCGTCGTTCTGGGGTTGTCAGTCGATAGTTTAGCGTCTCATTTAGCGTGGGTTGACCTCATTAAAGAGCGCTTTGATGTAGAAATTCCGTTCCCGATTATTGAAGATCCTTCTTTAGAGCTTTCACGGATTTACGGCATGTTGGATCCTTCCGCTCAAGATAGTGCGACAGCACGTGCTGTGCGGGTGATCGACCCAGAAGGAGTCTTACAAGCAAGCCTGACATACCCAGCAACGGTAGGGCGTTCCATTGCGGAGATGCTGCGTTTGTTAGAGGCCCTGCAGGAGGTGGAGCGTTCTCACGTCGTAACCCCAGAAGGATGGCACCCTGGCCAACCAACACTTGCGCCACCAGCCCAGACGCAGCAGGCGATGCGTAGGCGGGGGAGGAGTTGGTTTCTTCACCCCAAAGGAAAGGAGTGTGCCGACCAATCATCCCAAGGAGATGATGAGGAGGGATGATGGCAGAGACAAAGCAAGAGCTGTTATGCCATAAAGTGCCAGTGACGGAGGAGCAGTGTCGCTCCTTAGCAGACGAGATGCGTGTGCTGGCTCAACCGCAACGGTTGATGATTCTCCTTCTATTACGCCAACAACGTTGCATGGTCGCGGATATTGAGCGTTTAACAGGGATCACCCAACCGATGTTGAGCCAGTATTTAGGGCAGCTGAGACGGGCTGAGCTTGTCGTTTCTGAGCGTGTTGGGAGAAAGATTTTCTACAGGCTCGCCCAAACGATCACGGCACAAAAGGCTCAGGATTTATTGGCTATTTTGGTGCCAGAAACATCATTAGACAGTGCTTCAGATGAGGAAAAAAGCGCCTCTTCTGAAGAGTGGCCCTCCTATGGTCACGGAGCCATGTTTGCTCAGTTATTATAAACGGTCACTGTGCTGAGACTGCGCTATGGCAGCCCTCTCATAAAAACGCCCCACCGGGTCAGCATGACCAGATGGGGCGTGTGTTATAGAGCCGTTTTAGCTCTGCGATGATTGTTGGGAAGATGGCTCAATGCGAGGTTGCACGCCGTCTTGAACGGTGTGGAACGGCGCATTGGGTGGTGTCGTAATGTAAGACGTGCTCGTATAGAAGTTAATCCCTTCTGACGCAAAACGATTACTGATACGACGGTTAAACTCGCGCTTTACTTTCCATTTCATCATCGGTTGCGTGAGAATACTACCGACAAGTATGGCACCAGAGCCTCCGCTATCATCCACGCCAAGATCCGTATAATCGGAGAGGATCATAGGGCCAAAGGTATCGTCTTGGCGCATCTCTGTCACCACATCAGACATAAGAGCGACGACACGGGCGAAGTCCTCTGACAAAGCCAGCTGTTGCTTGATGACGATTTTATTATAGCCACGCGCTGTATTGGTGATGGAGTTGACCGAGGAGAAGGGAATAATGTGGAGATCCCCATTCGAATCACGAATGCGGACGGTGCGGATGGAGAGATTTTCCACCGTGCCAGAAACCCCACTTGTTGTGACCCAATCTCCTACTTGAATGGCATCTTCAACTAGCATGAAGAACCCTGTGATAAAGTCTTTCACCAAGCTTTGAGAGCCAAAAGCAATCGCTGCCCCCATAATACCGGCACCGGTCAGTAATGGAGTGACGTTGATCCCCATTTGCGACAAGGTCGTGACGGTGACGATGATAATAATCAGCGCCAGCATGACGGTGCGGATAATGGGGAGGACGGTTTTAAGACGCGTCGCACGGGACAGCATGCCATTTTGTTCAAAATGAGCAAGCTGTTGGAGGAGGAAGAGGTTGATTCCCTCCCAAATCAATACCGCGCTGATAGCGGCGGTCAGGAGGATTAAGAGGGTAACAAAAATATGGTTCCCCAGTGGATTATGGAGGAAGAACCCATAGCTTGGCAGACCCCAAATATTGGCGATTGTAACAGCTGTAATAGCGATGAGTATTGCCGTGAGTAAACGGCGTGTCATCGGGTAATAGCGATCAGCACGTTTTTGGAGGTCAGGAAAGCGTTGAACGAGGGAGGGTTTGAGGCGGAAAAGGGTATTTTGAGCGCCATAAACCATAATCGCAACAATGCGGAAGAGCACGAGTGTAGCGATTGTGGCTAATGTGGCACGAATGATCCAATGATAACCGCCCGGCAGTTGTGCAGCCCAAACCGTCCAGAGTGACACATCAAGTAACAGAGCTGGAATCCACCATAAACGGGCGATAGCCCCCAGGACACTCCAAAAAGAGACCGTGTGAGCAGTGGTGCGGTTTGGTGTTAAAAAGCGGCTCACAATATGGCGTACGCGCCAGATAAAGACCGCAATTAAGAGATGCTCAATAAAGACAATAATACGGATTAATGCATCAGCCCCACGTGGAAGGATGATAAACCGGTTATCGCCCAAGCAGGTAAGCACGACGATGAGCGCGAGAGGGATAATGAGATATTTCCACCAGCGTGTGAGCAAACGTGCCGTTGTGTCCATGACGGGTAGGAGACGAATGGTGGATGCGTGCGGGGCGAGGATGGTTTCCCCGCAAAGATAGAGGCAGCGTGTAACGGCATAAATATTGACGATGTTCATAAAGACATCGCCACCGGTCTGATCCCACGGAATGAGC
Organism: Saccharibacter sp. EH611; assembly: GCF_009834765.1. Classification (GTDB taxonomy): domain Bacteria; phylum Pseudomonadota; class Alphaproteobacteria; order Acetobacterales; family Acetobacteraceae; genus Saccharibacter. The sequence goes on from NZ_WVHP01000025.1 coordinate 180,029, forward strand.
AAAAAGGCGCCGAGGCTCAGCAGGTAAAAAACAGCGATAGGGGCTATTTTGAGACCAAAGAAGCCACAAGCATAAGGAATGCGTGCGAGAAAGCGCACTGTTTCTGCTTGGCGTCTTTGGTCGGCTGCCCGAAGTTCTTCTGTTTTTTCGTTATCCTCACCGGTTGTAGAACCAGAGAGGTCGGGGGAGGTATCCGAGCGTTTGAGGGTATCGCGTCGGAACGCTTGGCTTGTCAGATAATGCACAGGCCGGCGCAGAAGAACGCTCGCGCCATATTCCAAGGCCAGACCAATAATGAAAATCAGGGCTGTTTTTGTTAAGGTGCTGATAATAGCAGCGCGTGCGCTTGGAGAGCTCAGTTGTTTATGGGCTTCAATCCCGACATAGCGCACATCATTAAATAAGCTGAAAAAATGACCAATATCGCGCCAGACTTGGTTGCGCAGACTGTTAAAGCCGGAGTGCAGGTCTGGTAAAAGACTTTTATCCAGTGTGGGGGTAGATGAAGGGGATGAGGCCGACGTGGAGGCTGGCGGTGCTGCGCGCGCCATGAGCGACAGCGTACGGGCAAACTGATCGCGCTCTTGTGGGTTATTGAGCACAGAGAGTAGGCGTTGTGCTTCATCGCGGCTCAGAGGTGTGTTGAGCGTAGGTTGTGCTGCGGCAGGGGTGGGGCTGGCAGCTTGGGCGGCGCTTAAACCTATAGCCGTCAGAGCAGAGACTAACGCGATGAGCATAAGCCTGTATATGTGGCGCATAAAAGCAGGTTTCTGGATTGGAAAAACCATAAGAGGGATCATTCTCCACGCAAAGGACGTGTTTTTTAGAGGGTGTGTTGAGCCTATCCACGCGCCTGTGGTCAAAATAAAAAGGCTCGTGACACGATACTTACAGTATGGAATGATCACATCATACCGGCAAGATGGAAACTCTCTATTAAAGGACGGTTGTTTATAGTACGGCCGTAAGAGGCCATGAGCGTGTCCAGAGTATGGAGCGTCATGGATATTACTGTCATACGCTCATTAAGGAGGGCAGAGTATGCTCCGTGTTCTGATCGCATTTTTCATTCCGTGGTTGAGCTTCTTTACAATCGGTCGTCCAATTGCGGGGGTTATCTGCCTGCTGCTTCAGGTGACTATTCTTGGTTGGGTTCCAGCCACGATTTGGGCGCTTCTAGCCTTGCGTTCTTATGATGAAGAACATGGCTAATTCTTTTTGAGGGTTTGTTGAACCGTCGCATCAAAAACCCCTGCCTTTCTGAGTGAAGGCAGGGGTTTTTTTATGCGAGAAGAGGGAGCCGGCAGCTCCCCTTCCGTCTTTAGGAGGCGTTGGTGCCCCCTTGGGTGGGAGCGTGAGGCCGTGATGGCACAGCGTGTGGTGTGCCAGTCTCGGGGACATCTTGAAGATTGATCGTCCGTGTTGGGAAGGGGATGGTGATCCCACGTTCCTCGAAGGTTTTTTTCACCCGACGATAGAATTCCCACTCAACCGGCCAACGGCCTGATGTGGTTGTGGGGAAGGTTCCTCGCACTGTTACAGAGAAATCATTGAGCGCTGAAACACCCCAGAGCTGGAAGTCGTCAATGATGTCTGACGCAAATTTCGGATCTTTACGCATGTCTTGCGCAATATCGAGCAGTGCTTGAACGGCAACGTCCGTATCCACATCGTAACCGACTTCCACAATGATCATAGCGCGGGAGAAGTCACGGTTATAATTGGTGACCTGACCTAAGGAGCTGAAGGAGAAAATGTTCATCGACCCATCATTAGCGCGGATATGCACCGAGCGGAGCGACAGCTTCTCAATCACACCATAGGTGCCGTTGAGGGTGACAGAATCACCAACCGTGAGGGCATTTTCCATGAGTAAGAAAATACCGCTGATGAAATCTTGCACCAGTTTTTGAGAACCAAAACCCAAAGCCACACCAAAAATAGAGGCACTCGCCAGAAGTGGGCCAGTATTGATCCCCAGCTGAGAGAGAACCGTTAGACCAATGACGATGACCAGAACAACGAGCAGAAGAATACGGAACATCGGCTGCAAGGTGCGCAGGCGTGCCATACGGTTTTGCTGCTCAACGCTGTCTTTTTGGCCCAGACGACGGATCTGGTTTTCAATCGCGACATTGACCACTTCCCACGCCACAACACCAACGACCAAGGCGATGATGATGGTAATAATGGAGGAGAAGAGTTGCCCACCGAGTGTATGTTCTCCAAAGACGGAATAGATCGGTGCTCCCCATGCCACAGCAAGGGAAAGAGCTGTTAGCACTGCGATCACGACCGCTAAAAGGCGCTGGGCAACGGGGTAATAGCGCAAGATACGGTTTTGCGTCTCATGTGTGAGGGTAGAATCAGTAAGGGCATGGACAATACGGCTCAGCCCACCATAGGCCAGAATGCTGAGAACGCGCATCAGCACCAGTGCAACGCATGTACGAACGAAGATACGCAAGATGACATCATAGCCACCCTGAATATTAGCTGCCCACACAAGCCATAGTGCAACGTCAAAGAAGAGCGCCACAACCCACCAGCAGCGGGCAATCACACGCATGAGAGGGGCTAGGCGTGGGCTGCGCGTTGCGACACGGTCGCACACATGATTGATCATCCCACGGGCCCGCAAGATCATGATGGCAACCATGGCATGCACAACGAGGACGAGAAGCTTTTCTAAGCTCAGTGAGACATCCGGGGGGAGTGTGCAATGGTGCAACACGATCAGTGCCGTATAGCCCCAAGCGAGCACCGTAGCGAGGTGCAGGAAGGAATAGTAAAGGAACTTCGCCACATTGTCTTGCAAGACCGTTAGGCGCAGCCAAGGCTGTTTAGGTGCAAGCAAAGCCCGGATCAGGATCGTCCAAAGCCCCAGACCGATGCCTGATATCCACGCAATGCTCCAAACAGATTGTAACGTTGCATCGGTGGGGGCTGGGTCTAAGCTTTGAATAAGCAAAGCTGTGAGGGGGAACATGAGGACGACCAGCCCATCCAGCACAGCATTACCGAATGTATAGGGAAAGCGATGGAGGGAGATGAGCAGACGAGACAATGCTCCTTGGCGACGGAGTTGATCTTCAAAGTCGGGTTGAGCCGCGTCTGTGCTCGTCTTTTGATCATCAGCAGAATCATCTTCTGCTTTTTCGGCTTTCGCATTAGCTGCGCTGGCCGCTCTGAGCTTATCGGCTTCACGATGGAACTGGAGCCGATCATGATCTTTCGCCAATTCATCAAGCTTATTGCGCGGTAGTTTGAGGAGCAGCCTCATCACTTGGATGAGCACAAAGCTGCCGACAATCATCAGTGCGACACGGAGGAGGACGCAGGAGATTTGGCTTTGCGTGCTCTTGTCCTGCCAGACATGCTGCACCCAGGGGATGATTTCACGGAAATTGAGCGCGTTTTGATGCAACACACGCAGCTGTATCATCGTGCGACTGCCAAACGAGGACAGATTCGTCAGTACTTGGTCAGGAAGTGACGTTTTCTGTGCTGTCGATGTTTGTGCAGCTGTTAAGTTGCTTAACGTCGTGACAAACTGCTTACGTTTGGCATCATCATTGAGCACACTGATCAACTGTTTCGCCTGAGCGGCATCAATATGCGGCCCCGCTGGAGCAGGCGTTGTGGTGGCCTGTGCCAAAGTCGGCGCTAAGCTTATAAGAAGCAAAGGCACGACAAAAAGACGCAGGAGCGGGCGGAAATGGCCCCAGAAAAACTGGGAAGGCGGGCTATGGCGCCCAGAGCTAAAGGCCCTGTCTGGCATGAGCGACTTCTCCAAAGATGTGATGATGGCGAGGGAGGACAGGTTGATGTTCCCGCCACAAGGCCTAAGACCTTTGTAAAAATGAACCATCATTTTTAAAGCGATCTTATTAAAATATAGGATACAGAAAAAAAATCAAAATAACCTTATATTCCTGTGTAAAAAGAGCGGAGTTATTGCCTTATCTTCATATGGGAAGGGCGCTTGATTAGGAGGAGAAACCCTCTTGCTGCGTTAAGAGCGGTCGTTGGATTTTCTAGAAGGGTTTTCACTCAGGTAGCGTAGGCAAGAAACGCGTAAGAAAGACGCTGTATTGGCAATAGAGCCATAACGCTCAATGGCTTCATCAATCAGTCGCGTAATGGCTTGGTTAGGGTGAGGCCGCTATCACGAGCGATCGTTTGGAGAATATCCCAAAAAATATCCTCTACCCTTAAAGCTGTGGCGAACCCGTGGAGGCGCAAAGAGCGCGTGCGAGAGTGATAGAGTGCTGGGTCAGCATGGCTATAGAGATCACACAGACACGCGCTCTTTACGCGATGTGAGAAAAGTTGATGGGTTTAACGGGTAATTTTGGTTCCCAAAACTTCTAGGAATTGCGCCATCCAAGCGGGATGGGCAGGCCATGCTGGAGCGGTGACGAGCGTTCCATCGGTGATGGCACCTGTCATCGGAAGAGTGTGGTATGAGGCGCCTGCGAGGATTATATCAGCTTGGCAAGCGGGGTAAGCGCTTACTTTTTTGCCAGAAATCACGCCAGCTGCTGCCAGCAAGACCGGCCCGTGACAGATTGACGCGATCGGTTTGTTCGCCCGCGAGAAGGCTTGAACGAGCTCTAGAACAGAGGCATGAGTGGCGAGATGCTCAGGAGCGCGACCACCAGGGATAACAAGCGCATCATACTCTTCTTCAGAAACGTCATCATAGCTGGTGTTTAGTGTGAAGTTATGGCCGCGTTTTTCGGTATAGGTTTGGAAGCCTTCAAAATCATGAATAGCCGTCGCGACGTGATCGCCTGTCTTCTTCCCCGGAGAGGCAACATCAACGTGATGGCCAACCATGTCTAACATCTGGAAGGGCACCATAACTTCATAGTCTTCGACAAAATCGCCAACGATAAAAAGAATTCTCTTCTGTGCCATGATAATATCCTCTCTACTGTATCGCTCCCCCATGACGCGGCAGAGGGGGCGCTGAATGGTTTCATATACCGTCCCTTATCAAGGGAATGCCTTATTATAGGCTACTTCATATGTGACAGGTACTAGGTGGTAACGACATTGAGAGAAGCAAGCTGTATAGGAGAAGGTCTGATATGAAGATATGTTTTGCATTGATCGCGTTACTTCTTCCTTTGCTGAGTTATGCTCAGGAGCGCAGCGACCTCACTGTCCGTCCTCAGGCTCTTTTCACCCTGACATTACCCGCGCAATTTTCCACAGGTGCAAGCTGGATGGTCAAAACTCTTCCCCAAACAGCTGTGCTTGTCGGGATGGAGCGCCAGCCCGGTCGGGATTGCCACGGTGCTGTTGGCTGCCCAGAGCAGGAAGTGCTTTATCTCAAAGCCGTGAAGCGCGGGACGGGCAAGCTTATGTTGGTTTATGGGCGCCCCTTTGAAGCACTCCCTAAAGAGGTGACGGTCAAAACGATTACTGTCCGTTAAAGAGCGACTGGGTACTGTGAAAAGGGCTCTGTTTGGGAGGAGTAATGGGTGTTTTTTCGGGTGGTGTCCATTCCTCGACGTCACTTAGGGTGGCGCGCTTGCGAAATTTAAAGAGGCCAATATCTGTGCGCTTGCTATAATCCATCACAATATTTTTGCGTATAACCGTATCGCTTGAGGTAATGGTGAGGGGAGCGTAGGCGAGATCAGGGATGACAGCTGGGAATGAGACGGAGCCGCCAAACCCTGTGGAGTGGATCTCGCGGACGATGGTTTCATGCATCGTGATCATGACCAGCCATGGGCCGGGAGGAACGTTTTTAAAGGTAAAGATGCAGCGTCCTGTCCAGGGGCTTTGTCGAAGAAGTGCCTCTGCTTTCGTTGATAGAGTAGCAGGGAAGCCTATGTGGAAAGAATTCATCGCACGGATCCACCCTCTGTAATAAGGGTCATCTGGCATGAGGATCGCCTTGGCGGGGGATGTATTGCACGGTATTTTGATTTTGCTCGTGCCGGTCATGTAGCCGCGCACAGTGAGAGTGGCCTTCCCTTGCGCACGGGCCCATTCAACATGTTCTGGACGAAATTTAGTACCGATAGAGGTACATCCACTCATGGCGGTGAGTACGACGCACAAAGTGAGGTTAAGAAGAAAATGGCGGTTTATCGTCACAGAGGTCTTTTTCCGTCATGATGGAATAACTGTGAGATAAAATTTCTTTAGATTTTTGTCGAGAATAAATAGACCTTATGAATGTGATTTGATCCCATATGTGACTTTTGTGTGAGGCAGGCATGTATTGCTCGCTATCATGGTAAATACGATAGATTATGCCGTGTAGCAGTCAGAGACATGGTTTTTATCAAAATATAAGAACAGTTGAGCTTTTGAAGGGGATGAAGGGCAGGTGTCTTCATGCCGGCCTTATGGGTTTCTAAAGATGCCTGTGGAACGAGCTTACTCTGTCATATGTGAATGATGGCTGACTGTGTGGGTTTATTGAGGTCTGGAAATAAACGCTGTGATATAAAAAACGCACGTCCCAACTATGCGAGACGTGCGTTCTGAATGCGGTGCGCGTACGAGCTAGCGCGGCGCGTTAGCGTGCGGCTGCACTGCGGAGATACACAGCCCAGAGCTGGGCGAGGTCATTGACGACACCATCGCCATTCATAGCGCTTAGAAGCGTTACAGCGTCTGCCTTACGGCCTGCATCAATCAACGCCATCCCTTTCTCAAGCTGGGCAATGTCGGGGAAGCGCGGTTTCTTCTCTTGCCCTTGCTGGATGAGCGCCAGTCCTTGGTCAACTTGACCATTGAGGATCAGGTTATACCCAGCGGTAAGAGATGGCCCGGCTGTTGGTGTGCGTCCGGCTTCTTGTACTGCAGCAGGGAGCTCGTTACGCGTTTTTGCAGCCTGTTGAGCGACAAAAGAGCGGAAATGCTCCTGTGATCCAGCTGCAGGGCCTGTGCCGAGAAGATGGCGATTGTAGCCTTCATTGAGAAGGTTAAGTGCCAGTTGCGGTAGGCCCATTTGCACAGCTCGTTCTGCCATGTCCTGAAAGTCGGAAGGGTTGGTGAGCACACCCGTGGCGAGCCGCAAACGCTGAAGGTTAAAGACTAAGCGTGGTGATAATGATTGATCGCTGACCAGATTATGGATCAGGATCTGCCAATATTGCGTGCGTGGATAATATTTTACCAGCTGCACATAAGCGTTGGTTTGGCCGGGGAGGTCACGTAAATTGCCATAGGCCGTTGCCATCATTTGAAGCTGGCTTTCGGCAGGGGTGCGCTTAGCCTTTTGGTCTGCTGCGATAATCCCGCGGACAGCGGCAATCGTGCCCTTCCAGTCTTGCTGAAGATAATAGCACTGCACGAGCAGGGTCTGCATCTGCGGGTCGGCCCCGTAATCATGGGTATAGCGCGCTGCTGCTTTAGCCGCACTGGCATAGTCACGCGCACTATAGGCCATGCTCGCTTGCGCCATGAGCATCTGCTTTTTAGAAGCGGCAGGCGTGCGGGCGCTATTGATCAAGACATCATAGGCCTTGAGAGCCGCTGATGCATTGCCAGATTGCGCGGCAACGGCAGCGCGCATTTGCGCAATCACATAGGCTTCGTAGCTGCTTTTGTTTTTGACGGCATCAGCAGCATCTACAGCCTCCATCGCTTGGCTAAGATTGTGGGCTGAGAGTGCTTTTTGAGCTTGTTGCAGATGACCGCCGACGTCTTGGCCGAGAGCATCCTCAGCATAAGCCGTAGAGACCAGTGCCCCTCCCCCGTTAAAGGGAGCATGGTGTGGTGCGACAAATGCGGCCAGACCAAAGGCGCTCGCCATCAATACTGTACGAGAGATCGTGAAGGGAGAGGAGGCCATTGGTTTATTGTCCTTCCATGAATTGATCCAGGCCGACAATACCCAGCTTGGTGACGCCAAGACGCTGAGCATCTGCCATCACATGCGCCACCGTCTTATAACTTGCAAGACGGTCTGGATGGATATGCACTTCAGGCTGTCCATCTTCAGGGCCGGAAACAGCATTGCGCAAGTGCGCTTGCAGGGACTCTTCTGATGTAATCGGAGAGCCATTCCAGAGGATGGAATTATCATAGCTGACGGCAATCGTCACAATTGGTGATTGCACGCTGGAGGGAGGCGGGTTCCCATGAGGCAGATCAATCGAAACAGAATGTGTCTGCAACGGGATGGTGATGATGAGCATAATCAACAGCACCAACATCACGTCAATCAAAGGCGTGGTGTTGATATCGACGATACCTTCGTCTTCATGGGTGCTGTCAGAGCCAACACTCATAGCCATAAGGCAGTCTCCAGAAAGCGCATGCCCTATCGGTGGGGTAGAGCATGAGAAAGAGGGATGGAAGGGCGAGAGCATGTGGTCTCTCTCGCCCTTCTGCTTAGTTTGCGTCGTGGGGCTGTTCTGTAATGAAGTCGATATGGGCAATACCGGCTTCCTGACAGGCGGCTACGGCTTGGCCGACAGCCATATATTTTGCCGCACCATCCCCTCGGATCTGGATCTGAGGCTGTGGTGTTTGGCGAGCCGCCTCAACGAGGCGGTTGAGCAGCTCCTCACGGCTCCGTAGCGGTGTCGTGTTCCAGTAGGTCTGTCCATCAGCAGTAATCGCCAAGACGACATTGCCCGGTTTGGTGTGTGTCGGTTGGTTATGGTCAACCGGCAATTTCACCTTCACCGTATGAGTGGCAACAGGGATGGTGATCAAGAAGATGATGAGCAGCACCAACATGACGTCGACGAGTGGCGTGGTGTTAATCGCCGACACCACTTCGTCGTCACCGCCACTTCCTCCGACGTTCATAGCCATATTCTTAGACTCGCTGGCTGGTGGTTGTGGTGGTTGGTGCAGCGTCGCTTTTACCAACGTCAAGCGCCACAGAACCGTGACGATAGCCACCAATCAAAATGGAGTGAATGTCAGACCCGAAGTTACGCACGCGATCCATAGCCCCTTTGTTGCGGCGGACGAGCAGGTTGTAGCCCAACACAGCTGGAACAGCGGTTGCCAGACCGATGGCCGTCATAATGAGGGATTCACCGACTGGGCCTGCCACTTTGTCGATGGAGGCTTGGCCAGCAATACCGATAGCTGTCAGTGCGTGGTAAATACCCCACACGGTTCCGAACAGACCAATAAATGGAGAGGTGGAGCCCACCGTTCCCAAGAAGGCCAGCCCGCCTTGGAGGCGTGTATTGACCGTCTCAATGGAACGCTGGATGGACATGGCGATCCATGACGGCAGATCAATCGAATCCCGCATAGACCCTTCATGGTGTTGAGCAGCAGCGATACCTGTTTCAGCAATGTAACGGAAAGGGGATTCAGCCTTAAGCTTCTTAGTGCCTTCCTGAACAGACTTCTGGTTCCAGAATGTATGGCCGGCATCACGCGCTGCTTTGAAGAGGCGGGCTTGCTCAATGAATTTCGTAACCAGAATGATCCATGTGCCCAAAGACATAATCGCCATGATGAGTAGAACGCCACGGGCGATCACGTCACCATTTTTCCACAAAGCCTTGAGGCCATAAGGGTTCTCAGCAGGGGCTTTATCAGCAGGTTTGTCACCCTCGGCAGGCTTGTCGCTCACTGGGGTTGCGGTAACAGGCGTGCCGTTGGAGGGCGCTGGTGCATTTGCATCAGGCGTTGTTGCACCAGCAGGGGGAGCCGCTGGGGTTGTGGCTCCAGCAGGAGGGGCAGCCGGGGTTGTCGCACCGGCAGGTGGAGCGGCCGGTGTCTGTTGTTGGGAAGCATCCTGTGCAAATGCAGCAGGAGCGGAGACGCTTACGAGAGCCAATGTAAGCGCAAGAGCGGTGCCACCTACAGTGCGCGCCTTAGGCGAAGCAGGGGTTACAGGAAGGCGGAACAGTCTGGTCATGAATCCCATATCCTCGTCAAAAGTCAGACACCCGCTGAGTGGAGGGGTGCGCTGGAAGGGGGCTTGTGGAGTTGGCCGCCCTCCCGAAGTTAAGCTGATCTTTCGCCTAAGAAAAGGCAAAAGCGAAGAAATCTCGCCCCTTCCACGTTCCCGAATGGTGAGGTGGGAAGGGGCAGGCGGTGGTTATTCCTCGTTCCCACCACCTAAACTAAAGTCCACATGAAGCACGTGGTTATGCTCCACAACGGGTTGCCCATTAATCACAGCAGGCTGATAGCGCAGCCGTGGGCTTGTGAGGAATTCCATTGCGCTTTCTGCAAAGTCACTCCCACCCTTCACACTGATCACCTTACAATGTGCAGGATGGCCGTCTGGCATAATATCACACGATGCCGTGACAGAGCCCTCACGGCTTTCGGACTCAGCGTCCTCTGGGTAGTTCAGAGGGGGCTTGCTAATCGGGCTTGCACTGACGCCGTGATCCGTTTCCGCCGTGTCTGCACTAGAAGGCGCTGCCGTTGGGGCCGGTGGCGTCGGGGACGTGGCCGGTGGTTGTGCCTTCGGTGGCTTCTGATGTGTCACATGCCGCATGGGTGGTTTGGGCGGTGGTGGCACATTGATCTTTGGCGGTGGAATATATGGTGGAGGCGGCTGCACCATCGTCGGCGGAGGCGGCGGTGGTGGAGGTGGCGGCGGTGGTGGTGGTTCACTGATGACGCGCGTCTGAATGGGTGCGTGGGGTGGCTCAGACTTGCTGAACGGATGGCGCGTCAGGGCATAGACCACCACGCCCATGGCCAAAATGGCCACGACAACCGCGACGATATAGTCCGTCGGCTTGCGTTGCTGGGCGGCGTAGCTCTTCATTTCGAAACCTTCTTACCCCTTATTCCCTAAGTCCGCCCCGGCGCCTGCCTAGATGATAGGGCCGGGCAGCGTGGCGGGTCAGGTTGCGTGTTGTCTTGACCCAAACCAGCTCTGCGGTGGAACTTGCCTAGGTCTCCCCTTCATACCGGGCCTGTCTGGTCCAGAAAAGGGGGGATCCCATAATCACCGCAAAGAAATGGTTATTTACGGAACAAGTTGGGCCGATCAATGGCTTTTCTGTCAAGCGTTGTGGGTGCCATCATATATCTTTTTTAGTCAAAGAGCGTCTTCTTTAAAAGCGGGGACAATGCGTATAAATGGAAAGAAATCCCAGTTTTCTAACATTTCGAACACGTTCTGACTGTGCATTATAATGATAGAAATCTGCGTTATTTTTTTATTCTTTAACTGCGCAAGAACGCAATGAAACTTCATAAAAATGTCACAAAAGAAGGGTGCAAAGAGAATCTCCTTACACCCCTCTTAAAGCAATAACGTTTCATCAGGCGGCGTTATTGGGCATCAGCACTGGCTTGTGAGCGCGTCGCACTGACACGTTGGGCCAATGAGGCGGCCATAAACGCATCTAGGTCACCATCCAGCACAGCATCTGGATTGGTTTTCTCGATATTGGTTCGGAGGTCTTTGACCAGCTGATAGGGTGCGAGCACATAAGAGCGGATTTGATGGCCCCAGCCAATATCGGTTTTGGCGGCCTCGTTTGCTGCGGCTTCGTTCTCACGCTTTTGCAGCTCTGCTTCGTACAGCCGAGCGCGGAGCATTTCCATCGCCGTGGCACGGTTACGGTGCTGGGAGCGGTCTGTTTGGCAAGCCACCACGATCCCGGTTGGGATATGGGTAATACGGATCGCTGAATCCGTCTTGTTAACGTGCTGCCCACCGGCCCCGGAGGCACGGAATGTATCAACGCGGAGGTCAGAATCCAGCACTTCCACCTCAATCGTGTCATCCACAACGGGGTACACCCAGATGGAGGCGAAGGAGGTTTGACGACGGGCGGCGGCATCAAAAGGTGAGATCCGCACGAGGCGATGCACACCGGCTTCTGTTTTCAGCCAGCCATAGGCATTGGGGCCACTGACGAGGATGGTAGCCGACTTGATCCCAGCTTGTTCGCCATCGCTATTTTCCATAAGCGTGACTTTATAGCCGTGCTTTTCGGCCCAACGCGTGTACATACGCAGCATCATGAGTGCCCAATCCTGAGCCTCTGTGCCACCCGCACCAGAATTGACCTCTAGGTAACAGTCATTACCGTCGGCTTCACCAGAGAGCAGGCTTTCTGTCTCACGCTTCTGGGCCTCTTCGGAGAGTTCCTTGAGGGTCGCGATGGCCTCCGTCACGACGGCCGTGTCGTCTTCCATTTCTGCGAGTTCGACAAGGTCGAGCGTGTCGCGCGTTCTTTCTTCAATCAGCTGAACACCCTCAATCTGATTGGCGAGCATGGTGCGCTCGCGCATCAGTTTCTGGGCGGCCTCAGGATTATTCCAAAGGTCGGGGTCTTCGCTCTGATGGTTCAGTTCGGCAAGGCGTGTTGTGGCGACATCCCAGTCAAAGATGCCTCCTCAGCAGCGCCACGGACTGCTTGATCTGCTCGGAGAGTGCTTCGGTCTCAGCCGACATCCGTCTTTCTCCAAAAATAAAGGTTAGCGTTAGGCTTGCGTTAGTACAGCCCTCCTACGCCAATGTCACCACCTTCGCCACCATTCTTTGGTGGGGGCGTGTTAGGCGTGCTCTGTGAGCTGTCAGATGGGTTTGCTGAAGGAGGAGGCAGCGGTGTGTTCCCGTCCGGTGCGGGTGTACTGCCGGGCATGTCATTTTCAGAGTCGGGCAGCATATCCGCTCCCGTATCCGCCGCGGTAAGAGCTTGCGTGCCAGAGCCAAAGCCGTGCAGGGGCACAGAGGCACCGGGGATCTGCCCCGGTTTGAACGCATCGATAGCAGGAATACGACCTGTGTCGTAATGGGCCAAGGTCATCCCCTCAGGGGTAGGGAAGTCGAGACGTGGGCGGGTGGCGAACACCGCTTTCATGATCTCATTCCAGATCGGCCCGGCAATATGGCCGCCCGTTTCGTTTTTCCCCAAGGATTGCGGCGTGTCATATCCGATCCACACAACGGTGACGACATCGGGGGAGAAACCAGCAAACCACGCATCGCGGTAATCTTGGCTGGTGCCTGTTTTCCCAGCAATGGGGCGATCAATGCCGATCCCTGCGCGGATGCCGGTACCATGCTGGATGACATCACGCATCATGACTTGCATCTGATAAGCACTTTGCGGGTTGGCCAACACAGGGCGTGTGTCATGAAGGACGGGTGTTCCTGTATCGGTGCTGAGCATTTTAGCGGGGTCTTGCGCGCGCCAGATGACCTGCCCGTCTGGGTTTTGGATATAGTCGATCACGCTTGGGTTGACGACATGCCCCCCATTCGCAATGGCAGCATAAGCACCGGCTTCACGCAGCACGGTTGTTTCTACAGCGCCAAGAGCGGAGGGGAGGTAAGGCGGCATTTTATCGACAAGGCCGGAGCGCACGGCGATATCACCGACTGCATCCATCCCCAGATGGGCGGCAACGCGGATCGTGACGAGGTTGCGGCTTTCGCGCAAAGCATCATGCAGCGTTGTGGGGCCCCAATTATCATGTTCGTAATTTTGCGGGTGCCAGTCACCGAAGGAAATAGGCGAATCGTCAAAGGTCTCTGACGGTGAAATATCGCGTTCCATCGCGGCGAGATAGACGAGCGGCTTAAAGGACGAGCCCGGTTGGCGTTGGGCCTGTGTCACGCGGTTAAACCAGCTTTGTTTGAACGACCAACCACCGACCATGGCCAAGATACGGCCTGTATGGACATCCATCGTGACGGTTGCGCCCTGCACACGGGGGACTTGCTGCAAGGCGGCGCTGTCATGATCGCTTTGCGGTTCAACCATCACCACATCACCGGTGGTGAGGGGATGACGACGGCGGGCCCAGCTCAGGTCTTCTTTACGCAGCGTGGCGTGGTGGGGTTGTTTATTTTCCAGCCAACTGACCTCTCCTGTTGGGGAGAGAACGACAGCGAGACGCCATGAGGTGAGCATCCCCAAAGGCGCTTTCATTTTAGCCAAATCGTCTTCCCACTGAAGTGAGTCGATGAGATGGCCAACGGGGCCGCGCCAGCCTTCATGAGAGCGGTCATATTGCATCAGCCCATTGCGCAGAACGCGTGTGCTGACCTGCTGAAGGTGCGGGTCTAGGCTGGTATGGACATCTAAGCCACCCTCAGCGGTTTGGTCCTCTCCATAACGGGCGATGAGTTGGCGGCGGACTTCGGTCGCGAACCATTCAGAGTTGGGAAGTGGGCCTAAACGGCGGCGCGTTTGGGGCACCAAAGGTTCTTGCTTGGCCTCTTCAGCTTCTTGAGCAGAGATAATATGAATATCGCTCATCCGATCCAGCACCCAGTTACGCCGCCAGAGAGCGGTTTTGGGGTGGAGGAACGGGTTATAATTGCTGGGGGATTTAGGGAGCGTGCCCAGCATCGCGGCTTCGGCATCGCTGAGCTGATCGAGCGATTTATTGAAATAGGTCTGTGCGGCGGCTTCGACTCCGTAAGCCCCGTTACCGAGATAAATGCCGTTGAGGTAAATTTCGAGAATACGGTCTTTTGGAAGAGCTTGTTCCATCCGCATGGCCAGCAGGGCCTCGCGGGCTTTGCGGGTAATGCTCAACACATTATTGTTCAGCAGCATCACCTTAGCGACTTGCTGGGTAATGGTGGAGGCCCCTAAAGGGCGCTTGCCGTGGCGGGCGACGAGGTCGGTTAAACCTGCGCGTGCAATAGCGAAATAATCTACCCCGCCATGGCTGTAGAAATTTTGATCTTCCGCCGCAATAAAGGCGTTCCGCACCCGTGGAGGGATGGCGCTAATGGGCACGTAAATGCGCCGCTCATGAGAAAGTTCGGCCATCAGCGTGTCATCGGCAGTATAAAGGCGACTGACCACGGGGGGATGATACTGCTTCAACGCGTCCACACTGGGGAGGTCTGAGCTGATATGGAGGTAGAACCCATAAGCAGCAATCAGCGCTCCGCCAAAGCCCATCACGGCTAAGGCTGAAACGGTCGCAAGGAAAACACGCACACGGCGAAAGCGTGGTGTGCGGATCGGCGAGGCGGAGCCATCAGGGCGGAGAGAGGAACGCGTCATCATGATATGTTCATAACACGGGCTTTATAAAGACGGGAAGCGGTCTTGCACGCGTGGCATGCGGGACGCCCTTTAAGGGCATTTCCTTAGAAAAACCGCGCCCTCTATGAGGAGGGATGGGGCTGTGATACTGTCATGGAAAGATTAAACTTTCCTAAGGATGCCTCCATTATGTCTCAACGCCCTTCCGGTCGTGCCGTTGATGAACTTCGCTCACTCTCTATTGAGCCGGGCTTTTCTCACCATGCAGAAGGGTCGGTTCTGATCCGTGCTGGCGGGACGGAGGTGCTGTGCACAGCGTCGGTCGAAACGCGCGTACCGCCATTTTTGCGCGGGAAAGGCCAAGGTTGGGTCACGGCGGAATATGGGATGCTCCCTCGCGCTACGCATACGCGCGGTTTGCGTGAAGCCGCCAAGGGCAAGCAGTCTGGTCGTACGCAAGAAATTCAGCGCCTGATCGGTCGCTCCTTGCGTGCCTGTGTAGATCTTAAAGCGCTGGGTGAATGTTCCATCACGTTGGATTGTGACGTGCTGAATGCGGATGGTGGCACACGGTGTGCATCCATCACGGGGGCATGGGTTGCGTTGGCTCAGGCGCTTAAAAGCATGGGCCGTTCGTCAGCATTGACAGGCCAAGTAGCGGCCGTGTCCTGCGGGCTGACCAAAGCCGGAGCGGTGCTCGACCTTGATTATGATGAGGACAGCACAGCCCAGGCGGATACAAACTTCATCCTGACCGCTGATGGCGGCATTGTTGAAGTGCAAGGCACGGCAGAAGACAAGCCTTTCCGCCCAGAAGAATTTATGGAGCTTTTCTCTCTTGCGCAGAAGGGCACTAAAGAGCTTTTTGACGCACAGCGTAAAGTGCTGGAAGGCTGAGAGTCATGAGCGGCGAAGACACAACCCGCCGCCTCGCTCATGGGGCGGAGATTGTTTTAGCAAGCCATAATGCAGGGAAGTTGCGCGAGTTTGCGCTTCTTCTTGGCACGAGTGGCATCACGGTGCGCTCGGCTGCTGAGCTAAACCTGCCAGAACCTGTTGAAGATGCTGATAGCTTTGAGGGCAATGCGCTGATTAAAGCGCGCGCCGCTGCGACCGCGACGGGGCTGCCGGCTTTGGCTGATGATTCAGGCTTCTGTGTTGCCGCGCTTGATAATCGTCCGGGTGTGTATTCTGCCCGCTGGGCGGGGCCTGAACGGGACATGACGGTCGCGATGGGCCGTGTTGAGCGCGAGCTCGCTGAAGCGGGCTCTGACGATACGCGGGCGGCTTTTGTCGTGGTGCTGTGTCTGGCATGGCCAGATGGTACCTACCGTATGGTTCATGGACGTTGCGACGGCACGGTAAGCTTTCCAGCACGAGGCGAGCACGGCCATGGCTATGACCCGATCTTCATCCCCAAGGGAGAAACCCGTACCTTTGCCCAGATGAGCGAGACAGAGAAAAATCGTTTCAGCCATCGTGGACAGGCGATGGAGCGCTTTTTAGCCGACTGCGTTGAGCGCTAGTTCGTGCCGGGGAATGAAGCGACCCTTTGAACCTTGAGGTCCGGGAAAGCGTCGACATACTGGATTTTAAGATCGGGGAAGCTGTCTACGAGTTGAAATTGCCCGCAACTGTCGGGGAAGTTTTCCACGGTTTGTACTTTGAGATCTGGGAACGCGTCGACTTTTTGCAGCTTGATATCAGGAAAGCTGTCGACAATTTGCACACGTCCATGCAGCGGGATGCCATTATAGCTGCATGAGGCCTTGTCGAACCCCTTAGGGCTATCAGCCCATGCAGAGGGGGCTAATGATAAGATGAGGCCGCACAGGCACGTTAAAAAGAAGCGTTGGCCTGTCATGAGAGAAGAGTCCCTTCATAGAGGATAGCGTCATGACATTTTCGACATTGATGAGCCCATGAAGATATGGGCCCTATTGATGGAAAGAAGGCAATGTTCTTTGTCTTCTCGTGCGATCCTGTCAGTCAAAAAGGTCGAGCACTTCCTTACGCAGTGACAGCCTTTTCAAATTCTTGGACAGAAAAGATTGCGCCGGATTTGGGCAGGAGTGTCTCGGTCAGAAAGCGGTGCGCCTCAGCGTCACTATCTGCGCAGGCATCGTGCAGAACCATGGGGCTATAGTCCAAATCGAAAGCGCTATTAAAGGTTGAGAGCACCACATGAGAGGTGGCAACACCGGCTAGAATGACCTGTTCGATGCCTTGAGCACGCAGGATCATATCTAGGTCTGTCCCGGTAAACGCACTGACGCGATGTTTACGGATGACCGGTTCATCATCACGCGGTGTGAGGGCGGAGTGGATACGGACGGCGTCGCTGTTGGCAGGGGCGAGGTTATTATCGCGAATGGTTGAAAAAAGCGCATTGCGTGAGCTCACCTCAGGATAGCCAGCGCGGAAAGAGACAGTGACGTAAATGACAGGAAGCCCTGCTTGCCGTGCTGTGCTGAGGGCCTGTTCTGCTTTCTGGGTGACGTGTTTTGCTGCTTCGGGGGAGATGAAGTTGTCCAAGATAAAATTCTGGAAATCCATCAAGAGCAAAGCAGTTTTCTGAGGAGAGAAAGAAAGCTGTGTCATAATCCGTTGTCCTAAGATGAGTGCACTAAGAGTGGTGAGAGCGGGAACGGTGCTGACTAAGACACCAATTCCCGAAAGCTGATACAAGTAAAAGAACACTTGTGATCAGGAAAACAGAGCGCATGCTGACATGGCCACCCATAAAACCACCTAATAAAGGGCCGATCACTTGCCCGGCATATTGGGCTGAAATGGTATAGCCTAGAACGGTTCCAACAGCATGGTTGGGCACATTATGGCGCACGACAGCGATAATGCAGGGAATGAGTCCGCCTAAAGCGATCCCCATGAGGAAGCGCAGCGCAATGAGTTGCCACCCGGAGGTGACGAAGGCCTGTGGGATGAGCAGCAGCCCTGCTACCGCGAGTGAGCCGATGACGACTCTGTTGGCGCCGATTTTATCAGCTAAGTGCCCCAGCCAAGATGCCGATAGAATACTCCCCAAGGCAGCAGCAGACATCACGAGCCCCGCAATGAATGTGACGGAGGAGGCCGGGGCAAATGTGCGTATATAAAGCGTAATAATAGGCTCGATAGACATATTCGCCATCATGAGCAGCATTCCGGTGCTGAGCATGACAATCACAAGGGTTTTATTGGGGATTTCAGACCATTTTTTCTTCGATGTTGGCGCTTTCTTCTGGGTGACTGGTGTTTCTTGCACCAAAAGCACTGTCACAAGAAAGGTGACGAAGATCAGAAGACTTGCGCCAACGAAGGTCATACGAATGCCAATAAGGTGCGGGAAAAGCCCACCCACTAAAGGCCCTGCAAGATTGCCCGCCATAACGCCGGAGGAGAGGAGCCCAAGGGCCCAAGCCGACCGTTCTTTAGGCGCTTGGGCGGCAATCATAATCGTCGCCCCGGATGAGTAACCAGCGGCTAATCCAGCCAGAAAGCGTAAGGCGATAAGCTGCCAGACTGTTGTGACACATCCCATAAGACCCATGGTAAGGGTCATACCGAGGCTGGCTCGTAAGAGCATGGGTTTCCGCCCGTATCGGTCTCCTAAATGCCCCCAAAAAGGAGCGATGATCCCTGCCGTGAAAAAGGTGGCCCCGTAAGCGACGCCGGACCATTGCGCGATGGTTGTTTTGCCTACAGCTCCGAGCTGCTGCACATAGAGGGGCAAAAAGGGCAGGATCACGGTCATCGCTAAAAAGGTTGTGAACGAGCCAAATAGGCACACGAGGAGATTACGGTGCCAGTAAGATGGGGCTTGGTCATTTACGGAGTGAAGGGGCATGATAGAACCGTAATATCAGAAGAGCTTTACCTTGGTATACCAAAAAGGTGTACCAAGGTAAAGCAGTGTCGTGGATGATAGGAAAAAGAGCGAAGCAATGGGCAAACCAGCCACTCAAGTTCAGCATGCCGAAACAAAGTTGCGTCAGCTTATTTTGAATATGAACATTCGGCCCGGTGAACGAATGACAGAACGTCATATTGAGGGGATGTTGGGGGTGTCGAGAACATCCGTGCGGACAGCCTTGCTGCATCTCGTCAATGAAGGGCTGGTGTCTCAACAGGGGCGGGGATGGATTGTTTCGCCGATTGATTTGGACGAAATTTCACAATTATGCACCTATCGAAAGATTCTTGAGCTGGGTGCTATCGGTCACTGCACACCCGCTATTATTCGCAGTGATATTGCTCAGGGCGAGCAGCTTTTAAGTGCGGCTGCCTCTATGACGGCGTATGAAGAGTGTGATCAGGCGGGGTACGATTTTCATCTGTGGATTGCGACGCTTTCGAGAAATGATTTTGTTATTCAGGGTGTTGAAAATGCGACCCTACGTTTGCGGCGTGCTCGGTGGCTTGCTGACGATCATAATCGCAATGAATGGGACGAGCATCGCGCTATTGTCGCAGCGCTGAAAGAGGCAGACCTGACGAAAGCCAGCCGTCTGACAGAAGATTTTCTTCAGAGGAAGCGTCAGAAATTGTTGGGGGTTTTACAAGAGAAGAAAAAGCTCCTCACAGAACAAGGCGCCTTATTTTTCCCTGTGTAATGTTAAAAAATAGTTTGTGGGGAGTTATGTAGCATTATTCCTATAATAAGACTTTGTGCTGCTCCATTCATGCTGAGCGAAGATATGCCCCTGACCGCTATAAGGGGAGTGGTCATAATGATGAGGAATAAAATAGTGACTTGGCCATATTGTGTAATCCGTGTAATGAAAAACGCGAAAGCATTAGGTTAATGTTAAAGGTCCTGTCATTTTCCATACGTGATCGGCCGTAATATGTGGGATGTTTTTAATCGTATTGATGACCTCAAGGAGAAGTGGGTTTTGGGGGGTCGCATACATGTAAGTGTTGGCAATGAGGCCTGGACGAGCTTTTTCATTTTCCCATGAGGCGCAAAATGAGCTGTCAAAAAGCCAGTCTTCTAGGGGGCGTACGCACACGGTGTCTGCATCCACATAGAACCCCCCACATGCGTATAAAATCTCATAACGCATAATATCGGCAATGCCGGTGAGATAGTGTGTATTTTTCTCTGTCTGGAACGTGTGGATATGAGTGTCGTTTTCCCATGAACAGTCAAGAAGATGTTGGTTTCCCCATAGGTGAACCGTCCATGACGGATTCATCTCCACCCATGTGCGCATTGCTTCACGAGGCATTTTTGTGTCATCGCCAACCCATATGAGATGGATGTGTTTATGAGGTGGAGGAGGATGGGAAGGCATAACGACTTTCTGATTTAAAGGGAATGATTTCCTCAGGTTATCTTAATGACACCCTTGGCAAAAGGCCGGAAGGCTTCCACCTACCGGCCTTTTTCTTTGATCGCTTGACCGATCAGAAAGGCTTATTTGCCTTTGCCCTGATTAGCCACAGCGGCTGCGCGTGCTGCGATTTCTTCAGCATCGCCCAGGTAATAGTGATTGACTGGTTTGAAGTTCTCGTCGAATTCATAGACCAGCGGTGCACCCGTTGGGATGTTCAGGCCGATAATGTCATCATCGCTGATGCCATCAATATGCTTCACCAAAGCGCGCAGGGAATTCCCGTGAGCGGCAATGATGACCTTCTCGCCTTTTTTGAGGCGTGGCAGGATGGTCTCTTCCCAGTATGGCACAACGCGCTTGATGGTTAGAGCCAAGCTTTCCGTTGTAGGAAGCTGATCAGGCGTCAGGTTCGCATAACGTGGGTCATGCCCTGGGAAGCGTGGGTCATCACGATCCAACTCAGGAGGGGTGACCTCAAAGCCACGGCGCCATTGTTTAACCTGATCTTCACCGTATTTTGCAGCGGTTTCAGATTTGTTCAGGCCTTGCAGTGCCCCGTAATGACGCTCATTCAAACGCCATGATTTTTCCACAGGCAGCCATGGACGATCAACCTGATCGAGAATGTTCCAAAGCGTGTGGATCGCCCGTTTCAGGACAGAGGTGTAAGCGAAGTCGAAGGTGTAGCCCTCTTTCTTCAGCAATTCACCGGCAGCTTTCGCTTCACCGCGGCCTTTTTCAGACAGCTCGGCATCATACCAACCGGTAAAGCGGTTTTCGTTGTTCCATTCACTTTCGCCGTGGCGAACCAGAACCAGCTTAGTGACAGCCATGGGCTACCTCCTTACTACACCGTTATAGGCCCCATCGCGTGATGGGTACCTGCGTGCGCCCTTCAACGGATGAAGCAGCGCGTTGACACTGGCTATCGTAATCCAAAAATCGACAATGTGTAAGACATGTCTGTTATGCGCTAAATCGTAACAATCAGGAGATATTTCTCTGATGAATGGGAGTTTTCTCCCATTGGTGAGTTCTCTCCTCTGATACAGGATAAAGGCAGTCTTTTTTAAAAATTATACCGAATATTTCCCCCGATCCATCGTGGGGTCTGGATATATTGCACGCGGCTATTATCGTTCCCGGTGTAAGAGTAGCTATTGCCGTGGCGGTTGAGGAGGTTATCAACATACACAGCCGCCACCCATTTGCCGCTCTTGGGGCCGACTTCCATCCGCAAGCCCATGGAGCTGATCTTGCTGCTTTTCCCGTTCGGGTCGCCAAGCTCCAGCAGCATATTGTCTTTCCACGTGTAGCTGGCCTGCAAGGTCATCCGGTAATCGCTGGGGAGGTTGATGGCGTAGCGTGCAACAGCGCTCCAAGAAAAGCGCGGGGCGAAGGGCAGGGCGGAATTCCGGCCAACATTACTCAGAAGAGGTAGGCCGTTAATGCTGCTTGTCCCGCGCGTGGCTTTAGCGTCCAGATAAGCAAAGGAGCTGTTGAGGTCGAGATTAGGGATCAGGTTATGGAACGTGCCCGAGAGTTCTCCACCACGGGTGCGGGCACGCGGCAGAGATCCGAGCGTGAGAGACGTGGTTTTGGGCATTTCAGCGACAAAAAGCGTTTGCCGATTATGATATTCATAATCAAACAAGGAGCCTTCTAGCTGGAGCTTGTTGTTCAACAGGCTTGTTTTTGCACCGATTTCATAGGCCACCATATTTTCAGGGCGGACATAGCTTTGGGCTGAAGCCGCAGAGACGGCCCCTGCAAAGTAAGAGCCTGCCTTATACCCGTTGGAGATGGTGCCATAGACGAGGGTGCCGGGGGCAATGGTATAGCGGAGCCCAACACGCCCGGTCAGGCGGCTATAACGATGATGGTCATCGAGGGAGGAGATTGCTCCGCCAGCATTGGTGAAAGCGCCCCCTTGGTCGATTGTGCCGCCATGATAGCCGCGATCATCGTAGGAATAGCGACCAGAAGCGATGAAATCGAGCCCACGGACAATCTTCGTAACGGTATTAAGATACACGCCCGTGGAGATATTTTGTTGCACAAAATGGTTGGTCAAATTCCCGTTAGGGATGCCCAAAAGATCGGAGCGCAGGCCAGTATAGGCGCCATTGATTTTGTCGTACGATTCATACACCCCAACGCTTAAACGCACGCGCTTGGCAAAGGTCGTGCGGAAGTGCATGTCGTGGGACTGTGCAAGGGAGGTATCGTTCCAGTGATAATCCCCAATGCTGAGTGATTCACCATCGTAATTATCGTAATCATTGCGGCGGAACGCATCAAAACCCGTTGTGGACGTGAACGTCCCAACATCAAAACGATGCGTATAATTGATGGATACACCCCCGCCATTTTCATCACGGCTGGCACGGTCTCCACCGACATTGACGTCATGATACCGGGCGTTAGACCCCACACTGATCGTGCGATTAGGACGATTATTGAGCACGTCACCGTCTGTATCTTGAGGGGATTGCGGCGTGCCACGGTCGCGTGTGTAATGGATGTTCAGTAGGAGGGAGGAGCGATCATCAATGAGGAATTGTGTGAGGTTTCGCAGGCCGAGTTGGTCTTGAGAGCCATAATGGCGACCAGTGTGAATATCACGCTGCCACCCACCACCGTTGATGTAGCTAAAGGCGGTGCGGTTAAAGATGGTCTTGCTAATGGGCATATCAACAGCCGCGCGGGCGGTATTGGTGCCGTAGCTGCTATAGCCCCAATCAAGATACCCACCGAAATGATGACCCGGGCGTGTGGATTCAACGCTGATATTGCCCCCCGTGCTGCTGCGGCCATAATCAAAGCCTTGGGGGCCTTTTTCAACACTGACCGTTTGGGTATCGAACATTTGGCCTGTGTAAAAAACAGGATAGGGCGCAAAGACACCATCTTGGTAAATGCCAATACCGCCCATATTGTTTCCGGTAAAATCATCCAGCCCAATCCCACGGATAGAGAAGAGCGGTGTGCTGCCTGAGGTGGCGTTTACAGCGGTGAGGCCGGGGGTATAGGCGGCAATATCTTTGGGGCTGGTAATATTGAGCTCACGCAGCTTCTTGGCACTCATCACATTGACGGTACCTGCGCTGGCACGAAGGCGTTGTAGGTGAGACCCACCGACACGAATTGTTTCAGGCTTAGCGGCGATGACGGGGCGATGATGATGGGCGGGGTGATGCGTCCCGGTGCGGTGCTGTGGAGGTGAGGCGAGGGCTGTGGAGGTGAAGAGATAGGCCGCTCCAGAAATGGTCATAACCCATTTTGTTGCAGAACACTGACCTGTGATCACACCATCTCTCATAGTGAGCGCTTTCTCCCTCGTTAAGGCCGTCTATTGGACAGGCCGCTATCGTTAATGAGCCCAATAAAGAGGAAGGAAGTGGCTGATTACTGACGTAAAATAAATATGTTTCTTTTTAGGAAAGGCCTGAGCTGTGCTGTAGAGGTCATTTCGGAAAGGCACTGTGGTGGAAAAAGCACAGTCTCTCAATAGTGGGTGATAAAATAGGAAATACATAAATTAACTAATTTACATTGTAAATTGAACAATTTAACAATTTATTTTGCCATAATGGTGTTAAAGGAGGCTGCGTGGCAGAGAAGCACCGTTACCCCACCCTGCGTCAGCTAGGATTGATGGTGCTTCTTGGTCTGGGGAGCTTCCATAATGCATTGGCTGATGCGCCTAATGCTCCACCAGCGGTTGAAACATACCCGCTAGCGGGTGTGATCGGTCAGCCACGTCGGGTTGGGGTGCCTCATGGCAAGGAGGCCCGGCGCCATCAAGGGGATTGGGGCCGTTTTAATTACGGCAATGGTGAGTTTGCCGGGTTTGGCCCTGTTGGGATGTATGGTGTTGCGCCTTGGGCTGAAGATTGGAGTGCGTTGCGGAACCCTTCGCGGCGACGTGACTTTTTGGATCCTCTCAAATTTATCGCCCTCAATGAGGCGCGTACGATTTGGCTTTCTTTGTCGGGTGAATCACGCGCGCGCTATTGGTATGAGGCTCAACCACGGCTTGGCACGGTCGGTCATCAAGGGGCGAGCCGTTTTACAACGCGGAATTTTTTGGGTGCTGACTTGCATTTGGGCCAGCATGTGCGTCTCTTTGGGCAGCTCAATAACGGTACAGCAGCGGGGTCACGGTACTACGGCTATAGCGCGACATGGCGCCGTCGGTTGGGGGTGCAACAGCTCTTTGCTGAGGTGAAAGGGACGGTCATCGGGGCGCATATGGGGCTGATGGTTGGGCGGCAACAGTTTTTGGATGCTCCCTCATGGCTGCTCTATCAAGGAGAGACGCCCAATGTGCCGCTTACGTGGAATGGCGTGCGGGGCTATGCGCTCTGGAACGCGATCCGTGTCGATGCGTATGACTTTGTGCAAACTCAGGTTACGCATGACACGATTATGGGCGGTGGGTTTGATCGTTCCACCCGTTTGTATGGGCTGGATGTCACGTCTGCTTTGCCGCTTTTTACCATTGGCCGCCAGCAGGTGCATTCTTTTCTGGATCTGTTCTGGATGGGGTTTCGTTTCCAAGGCGCACAGGCTCGTTTGATGCAGCGCACGGGGGATGCGTCGGGCACGCAAACACGGCAAAATATCGGTTTCCGTTGGTATGGGTCTGCGCCGGCTTTTGAGTATGACTTGAGTGCGGTATATCAGACAGGCCGTTTTTATGCGGCCAAAGCCGGAGGGAACCGCCCCATCAGCGCGTATGCGGGGCGTGCGGTGGTGGGGTGGCGTCATTCTTCTTCTTTTTTCCACCCCTTTGTTGGCGTGCAAGCGGAGATTTACTCCGGCGGTCGAGCCTTCTATCAAAATGGTGAGGTGACGGGGTTTGTCGCGCCTTTTTCCCCACGTAATGGTACGTTTGATGCGTCTCGCACCTTAGTGCGGGCGAACCTCATGAGCATTGGCCCGTTGTTGAGCGCGACGCCGCTGCCGCGGTTAAACTTCCAGTTCAAACTTCCCTTTATGTGGCGGCAACGTCTGGGCGATGGGCTCTATGGCAATGGCAGTCGTTATACGTTTTTCAACAGTTCATCTCTCCATAAAGCGGGGCGCTATGTTGGGTTTATTCCGCAACTGAGCATGCGGTATCAAATCACTCAGCACCTCACCTATCAGGTGAATGGTGGGGCTCTAGTGATGAGCAAGGGCGTGCGCCGTGAGGGAGCGAAGAACGGCACATTTATGATTTCAGATCTCGTTTTCCGCTTTTGACGGAGCGGTTCTCTTCTAGTCGCTTTCCTTTCCGGTGAGAGAACCATCGTCATGGCGGACGAAACGGAAACTTTCTGTCATGGGGTCATCATGAATGAGGGCGTGGACAGTGCAGTCATAGACCGCTTTAAAGCCTTGCACGGGAGAGCACGATACGCTGTCTACATGGAGGCTTTTAGTAATCTCATTGGTAATGTCTTGGCGCTTTTTATTAATCGCATTTTTATCGCCAAAAATGTCGGTCAGGAGACCTTGGACTTTCAAGGAATTATGGGAGGTGCGTTCTTTTAAAAATTGCTCCACCTCATGTTTGTTGGGCGCATTATCGCCACATGAAACGAGTAGGAAGCAGGCCGATAAAAGCGCCGGGAAAGCATAGCGTACGGTCATGAGAGAAGATCCATCATAGAAGGGTCACGATAAGTCTTTTTATGTGTGACGATAGAGAAGAAAAATTAATTTAATGACTGCATTTCTAAACTGTCCACGTACCTCAGGAATGAGATGCGCCTGACCATCGGCCTCATAAGAAACTAGAGATTTGGTGGTACCTAGGTCGATCTCGATGATCGCAGAGAGGGCCTCATTCATAAACGAATCACTGTATGATGGGCCCTGATAGTATGATTTAGACCATCCCATATCGGGAAAGAAATAAAATCAGCGCTTTCAATTTGTTATATTATAACATAATACTCTATTCATATCTTATGAGGATGTCATGGCGTGAGCCTGACAAAGACAGGGCAGATAAGGGTATGAAAGTCGGGAGATTATGGCGTTGGTTGTTTATAGGGGTGTGTCTTTTAGGAGGGGCTAGCAGCGCTTGGGCCGATAACGTTGAAAAGATCCGTGTGACGGCGAAGCGCTTGGATCAAGCACGAGAGGCGCTCCAGCCCTCTATTGGTGCGACACAAACGCATTTTAGCCGCCAAGCGATTGAGGCGAACCCGGGTGGGGACAATGCGGGGATGAATAGCCTTCTTCTCCAAGCACCCGGTGTGGCACAAGATAGTTATGGGCAGCTCCATATCCGTGGTGATCATAATAATGTGCAATACCGCCTTGATGGGGTCGCGCTGCCGGAAGGCATGAGCGTTTTTTCCCAAGTTCTGATGAACCGTTTTGCTCATGACCTCAGCCTCACCACTGGTGTGCTTCCTGCGCAATATGGGTTTCGCCAAGCGGGGGTGATCGACATCACCACTAAGAATGGCTTTACCGATAAAGGTGGGATCTTATCGGTCTATGGTGGGTCTCGTGATTATGGGCAGCCTTCCGTGCAATATGGCGGCCATTGGGGGAAATGGGACGGCTTTATAACCGCCGATGCTGTGCATAATCGGGTGGGGATTGAAAACCCCACGCCGAGCTATAATGCGTTGCATGATTTGAGTACGCAATATCATATGATGGCGCATCTGCGTTATACGGTTAGGCCTCAAACCCGCATCAGTCTTACAGCGGGGGTGGCTAATGGGTGGTATCAATTACCGAATAATCCCGGCCAACAACGCCAATTCGCGACACCGCTTTTTAAAAACCAAGGGCCCTCGGCTCAGGCGGCGAACGTGGATAGTAGCCGCCTTGATGAGCGGCAGCAGGAATTAACAGATTTTGCGATGCTGTCTTGGCAGGAAAATCATGACAATTTCAGCATGCAAACGTCGGCGATTTTGCGGTACAGCTCATTGCGTTATTCGCCCGATGAGGTGGGAGACCTTGTCTATAATGGTATTGCGCAGCGCGCCGCGCGGTCGGTGTTTTCCTCGGGTGTGCAAAATGACACGACGTGGAAAATTGCTAAGAACCACACATTGCGTGGTGGCTTTCAGGCCTATGGGGAACGCGTTATCAACAAAACGGATTCCCTTGTTTATCCTGTTACAGAGGGAGGGCAGGTTGGCTCTACGCCTGAGCGTATCCACGATGGGTCAGGCAAAAGCGGGGCACTTTATGGCGCGTATCTTCAGGATGAATGGCGAATAACCCCCAGCTTGACGCTCAATGGCGGGTTTCGTTTTGATGGGGTGGAGCAATATACCCATGCGCACCAGCTTAGCCCACGGATTACGTTAGTGTGGACACCGTGGAAGGGCGGGCGCTTTCATATTGGGTATGCACGTTATCTCACACCCCCTCCTTTTGAAAATTTAGGGAGTTCGTCGCTGTATAAATTTGCCAATACATCGGCCGCACCGGCTAATTTTGGCAATAGTGCCGTGAAGGCTGAGCGAGATAATTATTACGATGTAGGCTTTATGCAAAAGCTCTTGCCCGGTTGGCATGTCGGTATTGATGCCTATTTAAAACGGGCGAAGAATTTACTTGATGAAGGGCAGTTTGGCGCCCCGGTGATGTTGGCTTCCTATAATTACCGGAAAGGGAAGGTGCATGGCTATGAGTTCACAACAGATTATACAAATGGCCCGCTAACACTTTACGGGAATTTCGCTTGGTCACGCGCTATGGGCAAAGACATTAATTCCGCGCAATGGAACTTTGACCCTGACGACCTCGCAACGATGCGGAAACAGTGGGTGCATCTGGATCATGACCAGCGCTGGACAGCGTCTGCAGGGGCAGCTTATCGTTTCTTTCATCGCACAACGCATCCGCTTCAGCTTTCAGGGAGTATGGTCTATGGCAGCGGTTTGCGTAAGGACAGCGCCACAACGCCCAACGGGGCAACGGTTCCGCAATATGTCACATTTAACCTCAGCGCGGTACAGTCGGTTAAAACGCCGCTTTGGATGGGCGGTGGGGTGATGCGTTTCCGCCTTGATGTGGTCAATCTTTTTGACCGCCATTACGAGCTGCGTGATGGCACAGGCATTGGTGTAGGGGCGCCGCAATATGGGTTGCGTCGTACAGTGATGGGAGGGGTCTCTTATCAATTCTGATATGCATGTCTTTATGATTGACCGGGGTGCAAAAAGGATGTCTTAAGTACGGCCGAAAATTGAGGAGGAGATTCATCCTCCTCATAAGACAATAAAGACATGATGCCTCTCCCCCAAACTTCTCCAACCCTCCCACGCAGACATCGGCTTATGCGCGCGCTTCACTCCGGTATTGTGCTGGCGTTAGCAGGTTATGCGTTCTTCTCTATCAGTGATGCGTGCTCTAAAGGCCTTGCCGGGCGGATTGACCCGTTTGAAGTGGCCTTTTTTGGTGGTGTTTTTGGTATTTTAATTTTGCCTTTTATCCGTCAAAAAGGCGAATCCTATAGTGTGATGTTTCGCACAGACCATCCGTGGATGTGGCTTTTGCGGGCTGTGTCGGTTTTTGCAGCTACGGCGTCCTCTGTCATGGCCTTTATGCTATTGCCGATGCCAGAAGCGCTTTCACTGATGTTCCTTATGCCCTTCTTTGTGACGATTGTTTCCGTCGTTGCGCTTAAAGAGGCGGTGAGCGTGATCACATGGGCATCAGTCGGTTTGGGGTTTTTGGGTGTGCTGATTGTGCTACGCCCTGGGGCTCATGCGCTGCATCTAGGGCATTTATGTGCTATCATTTCAGCATTGGCGAGTGCCATTAGCGTCATTGCCTATCGTTTTGCGGGTATACAGACATCACGTTTGGCATTGTTTGCGCCAAGTTTGATAGGCCCTTTAGTAGGCGATAGTATTTTGATGGCCGTACATGCTCATTTCCCACATGGTTGGGCTGAGTGGTCTCTGCTTTTTGGGTATGGCTTTCTGGCCGCTTTGGGCCAGCTTTTTATGATGTTGGCAACGGCAGTGACACCGGCAAACCGTGTAGCTTTGCCTCAATATAGCCAGATGATCTGGGTGGTGGCTTTTAGTTATCTCATCTTCCATCAACCGTTGGATGGATGGGATATTGTCGGCATTATTGTTGTGACATCCTCTGGGATGGTGAACTGGGTGTGCCAGAAAATCCGTTATGAACATATGATTTTGAGGGAATGGTGGCGACGTTACCGGTTTGGCCCGCCACCTCCTATGAATAATCCCTAATAGATTCCCCCTTTATAAACAGATCTTATGGAGGGGGATTTTATTATGACATATATTATACTCTATTATTTTTATATATTAATGTAATAAGAGGCTGTGTTGAATGAAGCAGAAAATTTACTTACTAGAGCTTCAAAGTATTATTCACTCTGTATCAGAAAATGACAGAGAGCAATATGTAAACCTTCTTGTCGAACGTATCAGAAACCCTGTTGTAACGTTTGGTTTAAGCGCCTTTTTAGGGTCTTGGGGAGCTGATCGTTTTTATATGGGGATGTGGGCCTCGGTATTGTTAAGCTCCTGACCTTTGGCGGGTTTGGTATTTGGACATTGATTGATCTCTTCTTTGTTGCTGGCACAACGAGAGAAAAGAATATTCAGCTGGCACGGGAGCTTAAAGCATCCCTTATGTGATGTGTGGTGTCGTTTTGTTGAAAATGATGCGTGACGTGTGAAAACCCCTCCATGAATAGAGCTCATGGAGGGGTTCTCATAGGCGTATCAATTCAGCTTCTTTTTTAGAAGGACGTTGATACGGTTCCCGTAACGGTAAAGCGTGGCACAGCGTAGAAGAGTGCGCCAGAGCCAGCAGCAGGGCCTGCATGACCGTTTGTGAGGGCGACTGCATGGCGGTTGAGCTGAATACCATTGGCACCGCTGCGCACTTTAGCACCTGTCAAGTTGGTAAAGTTCAACTTGAAGGTAGGGCTTTTGGCAAAGAGGAAAGCCGGGAAATGGTACCCAATGGAGAGGTTATTGGTGATGTACCCTGGCATCCGTTGGTCGCCAACCAGCGTAACGGATTGTGGGCCTGCATAATGAAGGCCAAAATTGCCGAAGAAATGGCTATCATCATAGGTGAGGCCAACGTTAGCCATCACATGAGGGGCCAGCGGTGCTTGTTTCCCTTTCGTGGGGAGGTAGCCTGCGGACTGGTACGCCACGTTTGTGTCAATCGTGGAGTGGAGATACTCCACCGACGCGTAGGGGCTGAAATGATGATACGATTTTCCGGCAATGAGGAAGTCAAACCCGCGTGAGGTTTGATTGCCTGCATTGATGGTATTGCTGACGCCACCCCCGAGATAGGTGGTCACTAAGCGGTTGGTGATGCTGTAGTTGAAGAAGGACGCATCAATCATGAAGTAGCGGTTATTGTAGCGGTAACCGAGCTCTTCTTTGATGGAATATTGGTTTTTGGGAAGCTGAGGGCCACTGGCAACGAGGTCAGACGGTGTGGGTTGGCGGAAGTCCCCCTCTGCGTTCACATAGATCTGATTATGCGCGTCAATTTTGTACCCAATGGAGAGTTGAGGCATGGGTGACGTGTCATTTTTGCCTAAATGATGCGCTGTTCCCGGGGCCGTGGTATTATACCAATAATTGGTCATAATAAATTTCAGACCCGTGATGACCGTTAGGCGATTATGCAGATAATGGGAGCTATTCTGCACAAACAACCCGTGAATCTCATAGCCAGCATCCACGGTGCTGGTATTGCGCAGCAGCTGGCCGTTCTGCTTCACAAAGGTTTGGTTGTCCCCACGGTTGGGGCTGACGGCACCGCCGGAGCTGTCTGTCGTGCTGGTGGGGAAGCCAACTTCAGAAATGTTGTTTTCATACCAATAACCCGCGGTGAAGCGGTTATGACGGTTCCAATCCACATTGAACTTGGCAATGGCCCCGGCCACGCGGTTCTGATTTTGCTGGAAATAGCTGGTCAGCTGCTGTCCTTCTGCCACTTGGGTGCCATTGCTATAATACACCGCTTGATCGCCTGTTCCAGCCAGAGAGCTGCTGGGGCCGTTGGCTGTCCACCCTTGGCCAAAGCTGAGATAAGGGGTGAGGTCAAAGGAGATTTTCGGGGTGATAACGGCATGAAGGGGGGCCGTAACAAAAAGCTGGTTCCATGAGTTGGTGCTGGCCCGCCAGTAATTATTACTTCCGCCAAGGTTAGTGTAGCGATCAGAATGGTTCCAGCCGATGCCCGTATGTTTGTTGAGCTTAAACTGCTCTTCGGTGGGATAGTTATCAATGGGCATCACTTCATTGTTCCACGAGGTGTGGATGCTGAAGGTTGAGCCATTATCCCAGTCTTTGCGTAGGCCGAAGTCGATATGCTTACGCTCGCTTGTGCCGGCGCCCATCCAGCTCCGTGCATGAGCGTGCGAGAAGGACGCGAAGGTACGAATGCCAGAATGGCCAATCTCACCACTATCAAAACGAATAAACTCGCGTGAGAGATTGTTTGTCCCGTAAGAGAAATCGACCATCCCACCGCGTTTTTTCGACGGGTCACGCTGGCTGACATTCATCACCCCAGCAGCTGCGGAGGAGGTGGGAATGTCGAGCGCAGAACTACCGGGAGTGACGGAGACATTCTCAATATTTTCGGGGTCTGTTTCCTCGTTGAGGTAATTGACATTTGTTGTCGGGGCCCCGTTGAGCATCAGGCCCATATCCGCATCGGTCAGGCCGCGAATAGCAATCGCTCCGCCTTTCATGCCCGAGGTATCAGAGGGTGTGACATTCATGCTGGGGAGCATCTGCACAAGGTCGAGCGGCGTAGAGGTTGGGCTCCGTGTGGCGATATATTCTTTTGTCACTGTTTGGACAGAGTGCGGCGCTGTCTCTTGGCGGATCATTCCACCGCCGCCATTACGGGAACGACGCGAAAACTGTACCGTAATATGTTCGGCAGAATGGCTCACCATGGCATGTGGTTTTTTATGCGGATGGTGGACGGCACTGCTATGGGGGCTGCTATTCCCATGAGCGTGAGAGGGGGCAGCTGAGGCGTGCGACACCATCATACCACCCAGTAGGCTTATTCCGAGCTGTGACAAGCGCGTCGTTTCTGAACCCATTGGCTCGTGTGTTCCCCTTATTTTGCATATCAGGTACGCGGCCTGCCTATAGCGACTCTGTCATAAAAGGGGAACATTTCATTGAACGATCAGGGCGCCCCTGTTGCCATAAAGCCACCATAATCTGATCAACAGAGCCTGAACGCGGGAGAGGATTTATGCTCATCACAGAATGATTATTGCGTGAGAAATGGCCAAAAATAAGCTCATCAGCGCTTTCGTATCATGTGTGGCATCATGGGTACGTATTTTGTGTTTATTGGGTCATCGCGGGGATGAGGGCGCGGTGTTTTGAGGGGGGTATGGGATTCTTTGAATGGAGTCTCTGGAAAGGCGGCTGTTGACGTCTGTTATGACCAGAGGGCTCTAAGTGGATTTCTCCAAGAGCGTTCCATGTGCGAGTTAAGCACTGGGTCTGACAAAATATGTATATGTTTTCAGAGCAATGGCGCTGCTATGGCGTGGCTCATCATAAGAACCACGCCCGCTGATGCGTTTACATGATGCCCGTCTTTTCCTTTATTCGTGATCGAGGTCGAGGTTCCCAAAGCGTGTGAATTCGCCTTCAAAGTAAAGCGGAATGGTGCCAGTTGGGCCGTGACGTTGTTTTTCCAAAATCAATTCCGCTTTATTGTGAACGAGCGCCATTTTACGGTGCCATTCTTCAAGAGCCGCCTGATATTTATCCGTGGACTCAAAGGCGCTGTCTTTTGGTTGGCGTTGCTGCAGGTAATATTCATCACGATAGACAAACATGACCGCATCAGCGTCCTGCTCAATAGAACCGGATTCACGCAAGTCAGACAGCATGGGGCGTTTATCATCCCGAGCTTCCACTTGGCGGGAGAGCTGAGACAGCGCGATGACAGGCACAGCGAGTTCTTTGGCGATCGCTTTGAGCCCTTGGGTAATCATGGAAATTTCCAGCACGCGGCTATCCGGGCGGGTGCCGATAGCGGGGCGCATGAGCTGGAGATAATCCACCACAACCAAGCTTAGTCCTTTGGTGCGGGCAAGGCGACGGCAGCGCGTACGCATGGCCGATAGTGAGATAGCCGGTGTATCGTCAATATGAAGCGGCATACGCTGCAATTCACGTGAGACGCGGACGAAACGGTCAAAGTCTTTCTGGTTAATGTCCCCACGACGGATGCGCTCCCCCGGGACTTCAGATTGCTCGGACAAAATACGTGTAGCCAGCTGCTCAGACGACATTTCCAGTGAGAAAATCGCGACACTACCGCGGGGTTTTTCGCCTTTATCCTCGGCTTCACGCAAGAGCGCCTGCGCTGCGGAGAAGGCGATTTTGGTCGCCAGTGCTGTTTTCCCCATCGCTGGACGACCTGCCAGAATGAGCAAGTCAGAAGGGTGAAGGCCACCCGTTTTCTTATCAAAGTCACGCAAGCCCGAGGTGAGGCCGACAATATCACCGGTGCGGTTAAAGGCTTGGGCGGCGGTATTGAGCGCTTCGGCCATGGCGTGTTCAAACGTGACAAAGCCGCCATCTTGGCCTTTATCGGTCGCTAAACGGAAGAGCGCTTCCTCAGAGGCGGAAATCTGATCCGCCCCATCGAGGTCAACACGGGCGCCATAGGCGTTATTAACGACCTCGCTGCCAATATCGATTAATTGGCGGCGGATCCAGCAATCATGAATAACGCGGCCATAATCACCCGCATTCACAATGCCGACCATCGCGTTCATGAGCTTGGCAAGATATATTGGCCCACCTGCTTCATCGAGCAGACCTGTATGTTCAAATTCGGCCCGCATGGTGACGGGGTCGGCAAGCTGGCCACGTTCAATCCGGCGAGAAATCGCCTCGTAAATTCGCCCATTAATTGGGTCTGAAAAATGCGATGGCTGAAGGAAATCGGAGACCCGCTCATACGCCTTATTATTGGTCAGAATAGCTCCCAACAGTGCTTGTTCAGCGGCTACATTGGCCGGCGGGGTGCGCTGTAGGAGAGACTCTAACGTGTTCGGTGTATCCGTACTATCGGTAGGAGAGGCAGTATTCATGAGATGGCTCAGTGTATCAGGAGGATCAGACAATAACAGCCGTCTGTAGGTCTAGCGTAGAGAGGTGCCATCCTGGGCTAACACACAGCCTGCCAGATAGAGGCTTCCACAAATGAGCACCCGGGCAGGGCCAGCGTCGGGCTGGGCATTGCGGGCCAAGTGGGAAAGGGCGTCACGCACTGTTGGGCCTCTTTGAGCGCTGACCCCTAGAGACTGTGCTGCCTCTATGATGGTGTTCACCGGCATGGCGAGATGTTGCTCGGGCTCGGCTACGGCGTGAACAGTATGGGCCAGTGGCAGAAGAGGGCGGAGGAACCCGCTGACATCCTTACTATCTTTAAGGCCGATAATAAGGTGCAGTGGTCGGTCATTTTGGGTTTTCAGAAAAGCCGCAAGTGCTTGCCCCGCTCCCGGATTATGGCCGCCATCGAGGGTGAGAGTCCAATGGGCAGGCAGGAGGGCAGCTAAGGCCCCATGCAAAGGCTGAAGGCGCGCCGGCCAATGCGCTTGGGCAATGCCCTCATAGGCGCTATCGGGCAGTGAAAGGCCAGAACGGCGTAGGGCAGCAATGGCTAAACCAGCATTCTCCGCCTGATGCGGGCCGATCAGCGCAGGGGCTGGAAGGGAGAGTGCCCCTTGCTCATCACGATAAGCGAGCCCGTCTTTGCTGAGTTGAACTGTGATGTCATCGCCCAAAAGAGAGAGTGGTGCATCGTTGTTCTGAGCGCAGAGCGATATCGCTTCCAGTGCATGTGGCTCTTGAGGGGCGACAATGACGGGAACCTCTGGCTTGATAATTCCCGCTTTTTCAAGGGCAATCTGGGCGAGGTCATCTCCAAGGAACGCCTGATGGTCGAGGCTGACGGAGGTGATGATGCAGGCCCGTGCTGTTGGAATGACATTGGTGGCATCATAGCGCCCACCGAGCCCAACTTCTAAAATGGTGAGGTCGGCAGGATAGCGTGAGAAGAGCAAAAAGCCAGCGGCTGTGAGCACCTCAAAGACCGTAATAGGTGCGCCGTCATTGATGCGCTCAATCTCTTCAAGCGTTTCAATGAGGACGTCTTCACTCACCAGCGTTCCGGCAATACGGAAACGCTCCGTGACATCCAGCAAATGCGGGCTGGTCATGACATGCACGCGCAAGCCGGCATGTTCGGCAATAGCGCGGAGATTGGCGCAGGTGCTGCCTTTGCCGTTCGTCCCTGCGACATGGATCACCGGTGGCAGCTGGCGTTCCGGATGGCCCAGACGTGCTAAAAGCTGCTCTAATCGGCCTAAAGAGAGGTCGATCAGCTTAGGATGCAGCTCCTGTAGGCGGAGCAGCACGGTGCGAGCGCGACCACGAAATTCGCTTGGGGGTGAGCCGTCATGCCGGGATGTCATGATAAGGATCCGCTTCGTGAAAGATTAGCTCTTTTTTGCTGACGCTGCTTGGAGCGTCTGAGCGGCGGCTTCTGCTGTGGCATCAGGCTCCCCCTCTTGCGGCTCTGGTGCAAGCATCGTGATGAGACGACCGAGCAACGCAGGAAGCTCCTGACGGGTCGCGATGGTATCAACCATCCCATGATCGCGCAGATATTCTGAGCGTTGGAAACCTTCGGGGAGTTCTTCACGCACGGTATCACGGATGACACGCGGGCCAGCAAAGGCGATCAGCGCGTTGGGTTCGGCAACATGGACATCCCCCAACATCGCGAACGAAGCGGAAACACCGCCCGTGGTGGGGTTGGTGAAGACCACGATATACGGCAAGCCTGCTTCACGCAGCATCTGCACCCCAATGGTTGTGCGGGGCATCTGCATGAGGCTGATCGCTCCTTCCTGCATCCGCGCCCCACCAGAGGCGGTGAAGATGATCAGCGGTGCTTTCTGCAAGATCGCAAGGCGGCAAGCGGCGAGAAAAGCGGAGCCCATGGCGCCACCCATCGTGCCGGCCATAAATTCAAACGCCATAACGGCCACAACAGCGTCACGCCCGCCAATCTTCCCATACGCGACTTGCAAGGTATCGTCTAAGCCTGATTTGTGACGGCTGGCCTTGAGACGGTCTGTATAGCGTTTGGAATCACGAAACCCGAGCGGATCGGTCGGCATATCGGGAAGGTCAATGGTGGTGTAAAGCCCATCATCAAACGTCCATTTAAGCCGTTCGTGAGCTAAGGCACGCGTATGATGGCCGCAATGAGGGCATACCTTCTTATTACGCTCTAGCTCTTTGACCAGCAGCATGCGGGTGCAAGAATCGCAATTAGTCCAGAGATTGTCTGGCACATCCCGTTGCAGCAGACTCCGCAGTTTGGGACGAACGTGATCGGTCAGCCAGCTCATAGGTCTCGTTTACTCTCCGGATGCAGTGCAAAATCAGATAGCCCTGACGACCATATGGGCGCTTTATGTAAGGCACACAAGCACAGCCAACAGCCGAAGGGGCGTTACGGTGGAGGCGGACTTTATCCGCACTATGGCGAAGATACCAGACCCCATAGAGTGCCGCCACCTTTTCTCGTGCGCAGCGTGGCGGCTGTACAACCGCTATGAGAAGGGGGACTTCAGCGGCAATGCGCTGTTTTCTTTCACTTGCTTGAGGCCGATATACGATTTCACATGGGAAACTGTCTGAAGGGCGAGCAGTTTGGTGGTGACGAAATCAGACAGCGTTTCCAGTGTTCGGGCGACGATTTTGAGCATATAATCAGCATCACC
Organism: Saccharibacter sp. EH611; assembly: GCF_009834765.1. Taxonomy (GTDB): domain Bacteria; phylum Pseudomonadota; class Alphaproteobacteria; order Acetobacterales; family Acetobacteraceae; genus Saccharibacter. Next base: position 217,129 of record NZ_WVHP01000025.1, read on the forward strand.
ACTAACAGCATAGGCTTCTTGGATCATCGGATCAGCACTAACAAGAGTGCGGAAAGCTCCAAAGGAATCGGCGCTATGGTCTTTAATGCTGACTTGCACAAAGGCGAGAACAGGCAAACCGACAGAAGGGGCATCAATGCGTGCGGCATACCCACGGATGATCCTGTTCTCTTCCAATAAAAGGCGGCGGCGTGAGCATTGAGAGGGGGAAAGATTAACGAGCTCACTGAGCTCACGGTTGGTCAGGCGGCCGTTCTGTTGCAAAGCTGAGAGAATACGCCAATCGAAATGATCCATCATATCCATGATTATGCACAGATTGTGCATAATACGCTATATTTTGTTTATTTATGCACACAATGTGCGTCTCTTTTCAGATAGTGTGCAGAGAAGAGGGAAAAGACTATGGACGTCGCATGGTCTGATCTACCCTAGGATATTTCTTTAGGATTTCTTGTTTATGCATATGATGATTGGTGATTTTCTCGCTCGCCGTCTGACGGAAATGGGGTTGCGCCATATTTTTGGCGTCCCCGGCGACTTTAATCTTTCCTTTTTAGAACAAATCAACGCGCGGGATGATCTCGCTTTTATTGGCAACACCAATGAGCTGAACGCCTCGTATGCGGCTGACGGATATGCCCGCACGTCTGGACTTTCTGGGGTGATTACGACCTGGGGTGTGGGCGATATGAGCGCTATTGGCGGGCTGGCAGGGTCTTATGCTGAACGCTTGCCAATTGTGCATATTACAGGCCTCCCACCGCTCTATGCGGTTGAAAGCCGTGCTCTCCTTCACCATACCTTAGCAGATGGTGGGTATGGCAATATTGGCCGGTGCATGGCGGAATTTACCGTGGCTCAAACACGGCTAACCCCTGAAAATGCCGTGACTGAAATTGACCGCGTCCTTCAGGCTTGCTGGCGGGAACGTCGCCCGGTTCATATTCAGTTGCCCTCTGACATCACGCATTTAGAGATTGAGGTTCCGCAAACACCGCTCGTGTTGGCTGAGCCTACGGGAGATTCACGTCAGGTGGCGCGTGCCGTGGAGCAGATCGTCGCTAAGCTGAATGCGGCAAAAGCGCCTGTGCTGCTGATTGATGCGGAGGCTGATCGGTATGGGATTGCGGCAGAGCTCGCGGCCTTGTCAGAGAAATGCGGGATTCCCTATGCGTCACTCTTGCCCGGCAAGGCGATTTTGGATGAGACGGGGGCGTTCTATCTAGGCGGTTATGCCGGTGCGGCTAGCCTCCCTCATGTGCGTGAGGCTGTGGAAGGATCTGACTGTCTCATTGGTATTGGGGCGCGCTTTACCGATACAAGCTCGGGCTTCTTTACCGATCAAATTCCGACGGAATCCTATATCGATCTGCGTGCGCACGATCTGAGCATTGGGCGGGAACCTATTGTAGCGGCTCCGATGAAGGCGGTTGTGCAGGGGGTTCTATCGCAGGTAAAGGCGGTCTCTCGTCCAGCGCCGCACAAGCCTGCTCAAGCGCCCATAGAGGCTGCTCAGCCCGATGAAGCCCTGACACATAAAGCGTTATGGCCGCGTATTGAGCAGTTTTTCCGTCCCGATGACGTGATTATTGGTGAGGCGGGAAGCAGCCATACGGCCCTTTCTGGCCTGACCTTGCCAAAAGGCAGCACCTATATTGCGCAGCCTGTTTGGGGGGCAATTGGCTATACGCTACCGGCGCTTTTCGGCTCTCAGCTAGGGCAGATCTCACGCCGTCACCTGCTCTTCATTGGGGATGGTTCTATTCAGCTGACGGTTCAGGAGCTTTCCTCCATTCTTCGTCATAAGCTGAAACCAATCATCTTCCTGATTAACAATCAGGGTTATACAGTTGAGCGCATGATTTTGGGCGAGCACTCAGCCTATAATGACATCGCTCAGTGGCGTTATACGGAGCTTCCGGGTGTCTTTAATGCAGAAGCGACGGTGATGACGCGTGTTGTGGAGACGGCTGGTCAGCTTGAAGAAACATTGAGTGCCTTGCATGCTCATGAACATGCGGCTTTGATTGAGCTTAAACTTCCGACGCTAGATGCGCCTGAAGCGTTGAAAAAATTTGGGAAAGCTGTGGCTGATTATGACTATGGTCTCTTTGGCCCGCGCAATGCCTCTCAACGTTCTTAAGTTCTGAATAATCGTGACGAAGCCCTCTTTTCTTTCGGATTGAAGGTGAGGAGGGCTGGCTTTTTGACCCCTGACATAAAAAGTTCTGCCTACTGTGTTTCAGAAAATTGACGCTGCTCCCGGTGACCCGATCCTTTCTTTGATGGAAGATTTTAAGGCTGACCCACGGTCTGAGAAGGTTAATCTCAGCATTGGCCTTTATTATAATGGTGAAGGCTTCGTACCACAGCTCGACTGTGTGAAAGAAGCACGGCAGCTGTTGGATAAAGACAATGCGACGCCGGATCTGTACCTTCCTATGGAAGGGCTCGCTGCCTATCGCCAGCAGGTGCAGAGGCTGCTCTTTGGGGCCGATAGTGCAGGGGGTAATGATGAACGAATTGCGACCGTTCAGACGGTTGGTGGTTCGGGGGCTTTAAAAGTCGGAGCAGATTTTCTCAAACATTTCTACCCTTATGCTGAACTTTGGGTGAGCGATCCCACATGGGAAAATCACCTGTCCATCTTTGAAGGAGCAGGCTTTAGAACGCATCGCTACCCGTATTTTAATGCGGAAACAGGGTTGGTTGATCTGCCTGCGATGCTGGCCTGCTTACGGGACGTTCCAGCACAGAGCGTCGTGTTGTTGCACCCTTGTTGTCATAACCCCACCGGGGCGGATCTTACGAATACGCAGTGGGATGAGGTGATTGCTCTCCTTAAAGAGCGTCATCTCATCCCTTTCCTGGATATGGCCTATCAGGGTCTTGGCGCTGGGCTGGAGGAAGATACCTACGCCATCCGTGCGATGGAGAGAGCGGGGCTGAATTTCTTGGTGAGTAACTCTTTCTCCAAGATTTTCTCTCTTTATGGCGATCGGATTGGGGCTTTGTCCGTTGTGTGCGCTCATCGTGATGAAGCAGAGCGCGTTCTTAGCCAACTGAAACGCACGATACGGCGTAATTATTCCAGCCCTCCTGTGCGTGGTGCGCAGATTGTTACGACGATTTTGGGGGATGCACTATTGGCCCAGAAATGGCGTAACGAGGTCGAGGCCATGCGGGTACGCATTGTTGATATGCGCCAGAAACTCGTGGCTCAACTGGGGGAGCGTGTGCCCAATTATGATGCACGCTACCTCACGGCTCAACGCGGCATGTTTAGCTATACGGGTCTGTGTGGGGAGCAGGCTGATCGCCTACGCGAAGCCTACGGGATTTATATCCTCCGCAGTGGGCGTGTCTGTATGGCAGGGCTAAACGACCACACACTTTCTCGCGTTGTGGAAGCTATAGCGCAGGTTCTTACCGCTTAATCATTAAGGGAACCCGCCTTTTAAAAGCGAAAAGAGGCGGGTTCCGACTATTGATAGTGTTTTTTAAAAAAAGTCGGTGTAGGGTTAAAGGTATTCTTTTACTTCTCCTCTGAGGAAATGGTGGCATGAATGTCTCTTTGACCCTGTATAATGTGACGTTTCGTGGCGAGTTAAGAGCAACGAAGCAGGAGACCTTGCTGAATAAGCCCATTCAATCATCTGCAACACAGAAGCAAGTGCTAGATGATGCTGTGACCTATTCATTAAGTGCACAGTCACCATTTGATAAAGTGAAGTCTGTGGACGCAAATAAGGTTAAGTAAAAGCGTTCTGCGTTGTTAGCTGTTTCTATATAGGCTTGGAGATCAGGTGAGAGCGTGTCTGGATGAAGAGCGCGCCGGTAACATCTTTTCTCGTGGGCATTAATGATGGTGCGTCCCTAAAGGAACGTATCCCCAAGAGTAGGATTGCCAACGACTAAAGGCGATGCCTACACGCTAAAGAACGTTTGAAGCGTCTCTTGTAGCAGGCGCAGAAAGTCAGAGAAACAGCTTGCCTGAAATGGCCTTTCTTTTCGTTGGTCTTATGTCTTCTTGTCAGACCTATGAGAGCCGTCTGCAGGATCTCACACTATAGGGCTGTATCACGTCTTTAAACGAGCTTTCCAACGTGTATGAGCGTTTCGATATTATAGGTAACGCTGAGCAAGATGCCAGAATGGCTCGTCGTCTCGGTGCCGTTTTGCGCGTTGGCTATGATGGCAGGGGATAAGGCCAAAAGATTGTCTTTAGACGTGAAAAAGGCCATAAAAAGACCTCATGATCGTATGGCTGAAGCGGTGATGTTACATCCCAAGGAGATATGTTCCTTCTAAGTATGGTCAGCCATTGTTGATAGAGGATCACTATGGCAGAGCCATTTCCCCCTTCTAGAATGCCCATTGTTTATGCCCTTATTGTGGTGAATCTTATTGTCTATGTGGGCATGGTTGGTGCGTTCGGTCGCTTATCATTTTCGCCCCGTATGCTGTATGTGGCTGGGGCCGGGTGGTCGGAACAGCCTCTCTCGGAGGCGCCTTGGCGGCTGATAACCAGTGCGTTCATTCACGTCACCCCCGGACATATTATCAGCAATATGATCACTTTGCTTTTCTGGGGGCGGCAGACAGAATATCGCTTTGGTTCAGTGACGTTTTTGGTCATTTATCTGCTGTGTGCGCTTGGGTCTGGCGTATGCAGTCAGCTTCTGTTGACGCATGCTGTGTTTGCTGGGGCGTCTGGAGCCATTGCGGGTGTGTTGGGGCTAATGGTCATCTTGGCATTCGTGGGTGATCCCGCCATTGAGTGGTCGTATATTGGGGGCAATCTCGTCGTTAATGCTGTGTTAGCCTATATTTACCCTGTCAATTGGATTGCTCATTTGAGTGGCTTAATGTGCGGCATTATTTTGGGTGGCGTTGTGGTCTGCTTCCTCAAACGCCCTCTGTCGTGGCAGAAAATAGCACCTTCGACGGCGGTTCCCTTATCGTCTGGTGTAGAAGCGGGCCCTATGGCTCAGCGAGCCCCGCCTGTATCGTTTCTTGATGCGGATACATTGTATGAGCGGCTCCGTAAATTGGCAGAGCTTCGTGATAAAGGCATTTTGACAGAAGAAGAATTTGTCCAACAAAAGACGCGTTTGCTCAATCAATAAAGTGTTTATGAGTGCGGCGGCGTTTGGGCGTGGTCTAAGGCTGAGAGAATAGGGCAGTCTGCTCGCTCTTCATTGGTGGCGCAGTCATCCACGAGTGCTTGCAAGGTTGTCAGCATGCTCTCCAGAGCTGTCATTTGGTCACGTAATTGCGCAATATGCGCGTTAGCAACATGACGCACATGCGCATTATCACGCTTCTTCTGCCATAGTTCAAGGAGAGAGCGGATATGCGGCACCGAAAAGCCGAGGGCTCGGGCATGGCGAATAAAGCGTAACTGTTGTAGGTCAGTCTCACGGTAAGAGCGGTAGCCGGACTCTGTGCGGTGCGTCGGTGCAATCAGGCCAATCTCTTCATAATAACGGATCATCTTGATCGATACACCTGTTTCACGTGAAGCGGCTCCGATGTGCATGGTCATATGAGTCCTTACCGACGTGGAATGGAGATGGCAGAGCTTGAGGGACGCCTATTTTGAAGGAAAGGCGTCCCTTTGCAGCTTTTATGTGACGTTTTTATCTGCTGCGAAAGGTGGGGTGAAACGACGCAGGCGGAGCGTGTTACTCAGCACACACACGCTGGAGAGGGCCATCGCACCGGCAGCAAACATGGGGGAAAGTAAAATGCCCCAGAATGGATAGAGAACCCCTGCCGCAATGGGAACGAGGACGATGTTATAGGCAAAGGCCCAAAAGAGATTTTCGGTAATAATACGCAGCGTGGCACGTGAGAGGGCGATGGCCTGCACAACGGTGGTGAGCTGCCCATTCACCAAGACGACATCGGCAGAATCCATTGCGATATCCGTGCCATGCCCGACGGCAATGCCGACATCAGCTTGAGCAAGGGCGGGGGCATCGTTAATCCCATCACCGGCAAAGGTGACGGATTGTCCTTTCTGTTGGAATGTCTTGATGGCGTCCACTTTCCCACGTGGCAAGACATTGGCGACGATGTTCGTAATCCCGAGCTGCCGACCAATGGCTTCAGCGGTCGTGCGTTGGTCTCCGGTAATCATTACGACTGTAAGACCATGAGCTTGGAGGGCCGCAACTGTGTCTTTGCTATTGCTTTTTAAGGGATCAGACACGGCCAATAGAGCAGTGAATGCGCCATCAAGGGCAACATAAAGGGGTGTTTTCCCTTGTTGCGCAAGGGTGATGGCGGCTTCGTGGACAGGGGAGAGATCCACAGAGAGCGTGTCCATAAAATGAGCGGAGCCGATCTGAACGCGCGTACCGTTGCAGATGCCCTGCACGCCCATACCGGTGATGGCCTCAAAGCCTGTCACATCTGGCAGGGTGTGTGTGTCGTTTGGTGAGGCCGCCTTTGTTAAGGCTGTCGCGAGTGGATGTTCGGAGCGTGATTCAACAGCAGCCACGGCACGTAAAACCATAGAACGGTCAATTCCCGGTGCGAGATGGATGTCCGTCAGTGTCGGTTTGCCTTCCGTTAAGGTGCCGGTTTTATCAAAAGCGACAACATTGCTGTCTCGCAAGCGTTGGAGCGCGTCACCTTTGCGGAAGAGGATGCCAAGTTCAGCCCCTTTGCCCGTGCCGACCATAATGGCGGTTGGTGTGGCCAAGCCCATTGCACAGGGGCACGCGGCGATCAGCACGGCAACAGCATTTACCAAAGCGAAGGACAGGGCAGGGGCGGGGCCAAAGGCAAGCCAGCTCAGAAAGGTCAGTACAGAGAGCGCCATAATGGCGGGCACGAACCAGCGCGTTATGGCATTGACGCGGGATTGAATGGGAAGTTTGCTGCCCTGAGCATTTTCCACCATTGTGATGATATGTGAGAGCATCGTATCACCACCAGTAGCGGTGGTGCGGAAGCGGAAGGCGCCGTTTTGGTTGACTGTCCCTCCGATCACGACATCCCCTGTTTTCTTGGCTGCAGCCATAGGTTCGCCGGTGATCATAGCTTCATCAATCCAGCTCTCTCCTTCTGTGATGATCCCATCTACCGGCAAACGCTCACCGGGGCGGATGTCGATCACATCGCCAAGGGCAATCTGGTCAATGGGTTCATCATGAAGGGTTCCCTCGCGCAGCACGCGGGCTGTGCGTGGCTGAAGGGAGGTGAGAGCACGAAGAGCTGCTGACGTTCGTCCTTTAGCGCGAGCTTCGAGAAAGCGCCCAAGCAAGACAAGGGTGATGATTCCCGCTGCTGCTTCATAATAAAGTTGAGCCGTCCCATGAGGGAGGAGGAACGGTGCGAATGTGGAACAGACAGAATAGAGATAAGCAGCCCCGCTCCCAACAGCAACAAGGGAGTTCATCTCAGGGGCACGGCGCCAGAGAGCGGGGAGGCCATGGAGAAAAAAGCGGCGCCCGGGCCCGATAAGAAGAGCCGTCGTCAGGAGGGCTTGCACCACGGCATCAGGGCAGGAGCCGAGCGTTGAGCGTGCCCAAGGAAGCATTTCCAGCAGGGCAATCGCCACCCAGAGGAGAGCCGCGCTGTAAACATCACGCAGTAAGCGGCGGCGTTCTTGGGCTTGCTGGGCATCACGGTCTTCTGGTGACGTTGTAGCCTTACGGAGCTCGTGGGCGGTAAAGCCTGTGGCTGTGATGGCTTTAATGAGGGTTTCTTGTGTGGCAATTCCGGTGATGGTCGCACGTTCGGTTGCGAGATTAACGGTGACTTCCAACACGTCTGGGCGTTTTTGTAAAACGCGTTCAATGCGTGCGCTGCATGACGCACAGCTCATCCCACCGATGGCGAGCTCAATCGTTTGAGAGGGCACGTCAAACCCTGCTTTCCTTACGGCGTCGATGAGAAGTGGGAGGCTGAGTGGTTGGATGCTGTCGAGATAGGCGTTTTCGGTTGTGAGATTGACGGTAACGGCGGTGACGTTTGGTTGCTTGTGCAAGACACGCTCAAGGCGAGCGGCACAAGAAGCGCAGCTCATGCCGGCTATGGGAAGCTGAGTATGGATCACAGAGGCCGCCATGACATGTCTCCTGCGTGAGAGAAGAGAGAGTGTGTGCCCTTTGAGATAAGGTCTCCCATCATGGGAGGGTCAAGTGTTTTATGCTGATGCAAAGAAATGCATCATAGTGCAGGAAATATTACTGAGTGGGTAGGATTAGGTAAGGTGTTTGAAGGAGCTTTCTTAGGATTTTGAATTACTCAAAAAAGCGCTTAAGAAAGATTTCTCTTTATGGTTGAAAATGCTTGCTATGACCAGACAATTCGAATAGGTGTGTTGTCGAAAATATGACGGAATGATCCTGATTGATGCATTCTGGAAGGGAGTATTCTTGATTATGGGGAACTGCTTGTTGTTTTTATCATTCGTTAGTAATCGAGTTATGCGTGTCTGATATGGCAGATTCAGTTGCCCTTATCCCGTTTTACCGCAAGCGACTTTTTTGGCTTGTTTGTGGGATTCCTACTCTTGTAAGTTCGTTTTATCTCTTTATATGGGCGACGCCTAGGTATAAGAGTGAAGCGATATTGCATGTTTATGAGGCGGGTCAAGATTCATCTTCTGCGGGGGGGGGAGAGATGGCGGCAATGGGCGGCGGGTCTTCAGCGTCGCCGGGAGCTTATGTTTTCAAGAGTTTTGTTACGAGTTGGAATGCCTTTAACTCTCTAGACCCACGGTATATGAAAAAAAACTGGTCCCAGGGTGACGTGTGGACGCGGTTTGGTGGTGTGCCTACCTTTTTCTCTTATAATCCAATGTGGCTGTGGTCGTATTACCGCTCCCATGTGATTGTTACTATAGATGATACTTCTGGATTGATTAATCTAAGCGTAGAAGGTTATGATGCTCAATTCTCACATGATCTAGCAGAGCGTGTTATTGAGCTAGGGAGGTTGGAGTTGGCACAGTCAGGAATTAAGGCTGACCGTGCCGAACGAGAGATGTTGTTAAGGCGTTTGAATGCTGATAGAAATCAACTAGCTATTGATCTGGAAAGTATTCAAGAACTTCAAAAACACGTTGGTATTTCTGATCTTAAGTCTGAATACGCATCGTTAAATATGAATTTATCGAACTTTCAAAAGGAGCGTTTCACTGTTAACACTAAAGCGGCCGCAGCTGCTTATTTGGCTCAACGTAACCAGCAAATGGCGACTTTAAGAGCCCAGCTTGCTGCTATTGATAGTGAAATTTCTTCTCAACGCAAAGAGGTTCGTAGTAAGTCCAAGATTTATGAAGCGTTCAGTAAATTGCAGCAGGCTGTTTCTGAAGATAGTCAGGTGATTATGTTAGATCAGACGAGCCTATTGGAAAGCGAGCAAAACTCAGTGCGTCATGCATATTATATGGACTGTGTTGAATCTCCAGTTTTGCCCACTGATCCGACTTTGCCGAAAGCTTTGGTCTGGTCATTTTTTGTCTTGGTTTTATCTTTTGTTGTTTATTTTATTGTCAAGTAAACGTTTTTGTCGGAGACAAACGAAGTATGCTAAAAATGACTTCTTCATCCCTCCGGAGTCTCACTGCCATTGCGACTTCGTCTTGTCTTGTTGCGTTGAGTGGGTGCGCCTTCATGCCTTCCTCTGGGCCGCATGCGAGTAATATTATTGAGCAGGCGAAGCAGAAACATTGTCCACCGCTGATAGATGTTTCTTCGAGGGAAGCCCTGTCAATTGCCGATAGGATTAAGAGGAACCATCTTACTAAAGAAAATTCCTTACTTTCTTCTTTGATGTCTCCGGTTCATGTGGAGAGTAAAATAGGAGCAGGAGATCAGCTCAGGATTACGATCTGGTCTCAAGGAGGAGGTGACGCTGGTTCAAGCTCTGCGACAGGGGATGTTGCCCTACAACCTAGCTCTCATAAAATGGGTGTTTTCTCTGTAGATTATGCTGGAAATATTGATCTCCCTTATGCTGGGTGGGTACATGTAGGTCATTTATCTCCTCGAGAAGCAGAGAGTGCAGTTAAAAAAAGGCTGGATGCAACGAATCTATTTGAGAGCGTGGAAGTTAATATTCAACCAGAAGTAAGTCATTATCAGAATATTATTGTCTTAGGAGCTGTCCAAAAACCAACCATTTTGAGTTGGAACAGCGGTGGGATAGATCTCGTTGAATCTATGGCTCAAGCGGGTGGTTATCAAGTTGGGACACCATTACAGGGCGCTGATATAGGTATTAATATTACCTTGTCGCGTAAAGAAAAAACGTATGATATTCCCCTTCGTCTGGCTTTAAGTCACTCAATTCCCTTACAGCCTGGAGATCGCGTTATAGTTCAGCATCGTCCTAGCGTGCGTGTGTATGCTTTGGGTTCAGGGTGGACACGACCATCAATGGTACCATTTGATCAGGTTCCTACGCTTTCTCAGGTTATGGCCTCCGCTCAAGGGTTGAACTATAATACAGCGCAAGGACGAGCCATTTTTGTTTTAAAGTCTGATCATTCTATTATCTACCGCGTGAATTTTGATACTGCCGATGGTATGGAGGTAGCACAGGTGTTGCCGATTGAGGACGGTGATATGGTTTACGTTCCAGTCAGTCGTTCGACGACTCTTCAGCAGATCATGAATATGATGATGGTCGTTGCCGGACAAGGTATGTCAGGAGCATCAATACGATGATTTTAAAGAACATTGCGCAAGAGGTTCTTTCTGAAGAAGCGGAATGCTGCTCCTATGAGAGCTGGGAAAGCTTAAAGAAAGATATTTTGGCAAAAGTGGAATATTCTCCTTTGCCGCCTGTGAATTATAAAAGATTTGCACCTGTTGATAATAAGATAGAGCGTTATAGAGATGTTGTGATGAAATTTCTTCTATTTTGAAAAGAGGCCCTGTAAAAGGGCCTCTTTATTGAAGATATAAAAGAAGAAAATTTCTCACTGCACCTTGGGGTGGTTTTCGAATGGGTCTGTCTCCAGAAAAAAATTCTATGAATTGGGAAAAAGCAAGTGAGAAGCGACTTCTGATTGTTCGTTTTCTAGCATTTTGCTTATCGAGCTTTCTTTTCTCGGTTTCTATCATTGCAATGGTTCTTTACCATGTGTCCTTGTGGATTGCGATGCCTTTCATTCTTGCATCTACAGCATTAGGACTTCTGGGGACTACGACATTTTTATCTATGTTTGTTGGTCTTTGGTCGGCACTACGTCCTCTTGAAAAAGACATTTATCATCCTTTTCATACAGCTAAGCCGTTAAAGGAGGACACACGTATCGCGATTCTAATGCCAATTTATCATGAAGATGCTCGCCGAGTAGCTGGAGCATTAAGTGCAATGATTGAGGATTTAAAGCGATATGATGACTACAAAAAGTTTCATTTCTTTATTTTGTCAGATAGTCGTAAAGAAGATCTTATTGCACAAGAGATCGCAGTAACGCAGATTATGCGTGACAGATATAAAGATATTTCTATATTTTACAGGCAAAGAATAATGAATTCCTATGCAAAGATGGGGAATACATCTGATTTCTTTAAAAGGTGGGGGAAGAATTATAATTTTGTTGTTATGCTTGATGCTGACAGCATTGTTCCCGCAAACACGATCATGAAAATGGCTCAATCTATGGAGGGGAATTCACGGATCGGCCTAATACAAGCTGTTTGTTATGGCATTAATGGAGAAACACTTTTTTCTAGATGGAGAAGTTTTTTAAGTAATATATCTGCTTCTGTGTTTCTCCATGGACAGTATTTTTTTAAACTAGGTCGTGGGAATTACTTTGGTCATAATGCCATAATAAGGGTTGATGCTTTTATGAAGTATTGCAATCTGCCCGATTTTAGGAGAAAGGGTCCTTTTAGTGCTGGGAAGCCTCTTTCACATGATTTTGTAGAAGTGATGTTTTTAGAGGGTGCCGGTTATGATAGTTGGTTATTGCCTCAGCTTGATAGCTATGAGGATCAAGTTCCAACATTAATTGATGCCTTGAAGCGAGAGGCTCGTTGGATGAATGGAGCTCTAGCATGGTTACGTCTTTTTATGATGAAGCGTTTTTCAAAATTTGGAAGAATGCAGCTTTTTGTTTCTGCAATGAGTTATTTTAACGTTGTTACTGGGCTTATATTCTTTTTAATCGGGTTGTATGGAACTAGTTACATACTATCTCACCCTTTAAAATCAATGATTATTCTAAAAAAATTCCATACTATTTTTGTTATTTCATTTGTTTATATTGTCATAGGTATGTTAGCACCTTTTTGTTTGTATGCACTATATTTTTACAAAATGAAAAAAATGAAGCATTTTGGTGGATTTATGAAATTTGCATGGTCGTATGCTTTGGCTATTTGTTTGCAGTTAATAATAGCTCCTCTAGAAATGATGCAGCTTGTAAAGATATTATTTTTCTGGGCTAAAGGGAAGAAACTCGTGTGGAGCGAACAAAATCGTTCTGCGAGGGTTGTCCCTTGGAAAGAAGCTATTGATTATTTTCTGTGGGTTAGTGTATTCGGCGCTCTAGTCTTGTACTACTTTTTATTTTTTATTCTTTCAAAAGATACACCAAAAGTAGACAAAATGTTACACTTTAAGGGGTTTGTTGTTTATTTTTGGTTTCTTCTACCATTGCTTGGATTGTGTTTAGCTCCTTTTTGGGTACGAGTTACAAGTCGTGAATATAAATGGATGAAACAGCTTTATTGGTTTGCTGAACCTTCAGAGACAGCATTACCAACCGTTGTTGGGAGAACGCATGAGTTAACAAGTGAATATGAAAGAAAGGTGCCGGAAAATTTCTCATTCGAAGATATATTAGTAAAGCCATGGTTTTCATTGCGTTATATGGCAACTATTCCGTCACGACCACACAAAACTAAATTTTGGTCTGAACATTTTGAAGGGAAAAAAATAAAAGATCTGAATCGTTTAGAAAAGCTTTTGATTAGTAGAAATCGTGATTTATGGGAAATTTTCTTTAGAAAACATCATGGCATTTGATTCTTCATACAGTATCTTTATCTGAGTAGAGGACACCATATTTTTTCGTATTTTGATATGGTGTCCTTTGATTTCATCTGTTCTTGGTAGCTTGCGATAAAGACAATATTTTCTCCAAAGCCGTTGGCACACTCGCCTCGGTCGCTTTGCCGTCATCAAAGGTTGCAGCCATGGCTTTGATGATGGCTGAGGCGACAACGGCGCCGTCGGTGATGCGGGAGGCCGTGCGTGCTTGTTCAGGGGTGCGGATTCCAAAACCGGCAACAACGGGAATGTCCGTTGCACGGCGCAGGCGGGTCATGGCTTGGGTGAGTTGGTCTTCTGTTGCCGTATTTGTGCCGGTAATTCCCGTGATGCTGACGTAATACACAAAACCAGAGGCCTCAGCGAGGATCGCCTTGAGGCGTTCATCAGGCGTGGTCGGAGCGGCGAGTGTGATGAGATCCAGCGCGTTTGCTTTGATATGAGGGCGGATAATGCCGGCCTCTTCGGGGGGGAGATCAACGACGATCAACCCATCGACACCCGAGCGTGCAGCCTCTTGGCAGAAGCGTTCCACGCCATAATGATCAATCGGGTTGAAATAGCCCATGAGCACAATGGGTGTGTGGTCATTAGTGCGGCGGAACTCTGCGACCATCTCCAGAACACCCGTTAGGGTTGCGCCCGCCTTGAGGCCTCGTTGGGCGGCGAGCTGGATGGTGGGGCCATCGGCTGATGGATCAGAGAACGGTACGCCAACTTCGATAATATCAGCGCCGGCCTTTGGCATGGCATTTAGCAGCTTTTGGGATGTATCACGATCTGGGTCAAATGCTTCAAGATACGGGATCAGTGCGCCGCGCCCTTCCGCTTTGATGGCGTCAAAACAGGCTTTGATACGACTCATGGGACGGGTTCCTTACAGCTGTACGCCAAGATGGGCGGCGACGGTGGGGACATCTTTATCGCCACGGCCAGAGAGATTCACGACGAGATTTTTATCAGTACCCATCGTCGGGGCCAGTGTGCGGGCATAAGCGACCGCGTGGGCACTTTCGAGTGCTGGAATAATGCCTTCAAGGCGCGTTAGCTCTTGGAAAGCCTGCAAGGCCTCGTGGTCTGTTGCACTCACATAGTTCACGCGGCCAATATCGTTAAGCCATGAATGTTCTGGCCCGATGCCGGGATAATCTAGTCCCGCACTGATGGAATGAGCTTCGGTAATTTGGCCGTGGGTGTCTTGAAGCAGGTAGGTACGGTTGCCGTGTAGCACACCGGGCGAACCACGTGCGATGGAGGCGGCTGTTTCCCCGCTATCAAGGCCTAAACCGCCCGCTTCCACGCCGTAGAGGGGGACATCGACATCATCAAGGAAAGGGTGGAAGATCCCCATGGCGTTTGATCCCCCGCCAATGGCGGCGATGATACCATCGGGCAGACGGCCTGTTTGTTCTTGGATCTGTACGCGTGCTTCGTCACCAATAACAGACTGGAAATCACGTACCATTGCTGGGTAAGGGTGCGGCCCAGCGACGGTGCCGACGAGGAAGTAGGTGCTGTCCACATTGGCGACCCAATCACGCATGGCTTCATTCATCGCGTCTTTGAGCGTGCCGGCTCCCGTCGTAACGGGTGTGACTTTAGCGCCGAGGAGATGCATGCGGAAAACATTGGGCTTTTGACGTTCGACGTCTTTGGCGCCCATGTAAATCACGCACTCAAGACCAAAAAGCGCGCAAACGGTCGCGGTGGCGACACCGTGCTGTCCAGCACCCGTTTCCGCAACAATACGCTTTTTGCCCATACGACGCGCGAGCAAGATCTGGCCCATCACGTTATTGAGCTTGTGGGAGCCGGTATGGTTGAGCTCTTCACGTTTAAGGTAAATCTGGGCTCCGCCAAGTGCGTTACTCAGGCGTTTAGCATGCCATAAAGGGCTTGGACGACCGACATAGTCACGAAGATAATAGGCACGCTCTTCATGAAAAGCCGGGTCTGCTTTAGCTTTTTTGTAGGCCTCATCCAGTTCCAGCATGAGCGGCATGAGGGTTTCAGCCACAAAGCGCCCACCAAAAGGGCCGAAATGGCCAGAAAGATCAGGCCCTGCACGGAGGGAGTTAGGCTTTTGATGTGGTGTCGTCATATGGAAGAACTTTCTGTCAAAACGTGACGATAGAATACGTTATAGGCGGTCAGCTTAACCTATGATGGAGGTCTATTCCAGTAGGGGGATTGGGGTGTGTTCCATTAAGATAATAACGCTGTTCATTGGAGGGGAAGGAGTGTAGGTGCGAATGATAAGGATTGAGAAATGACGATGAAAATTTTGGAGAAACGAAAATGATTTACGGTGATCCCTACAAATTTGCCCTTCAATTTGATGCTGTAAAATGCTGGAATGAATATAAACAATTTTGGATAGGTAGCGTATTTACTGTTTACATAGAAGGGAAAATTTTCTTTCCGTCTTCTATTGATGTTCCCAATGTTACGTTAAATATAGGTTTTGGTGCTTATCAAATTAATATTGATAAGTGGCTTTCTCGCGCGATCAATACGGATAAAGAGATAGAGGTAGAGATTGATTTAAATAGAAATCCAGGAGAGGTTTGTGAAGAAATATATGAAAAAGCTTATGGGAGAATAGACGACGAAGAGGATGTAAACATTGATGAAAAAGACTTTAGAATAAAAAACTTTCTAGATTTGACCTCTATGGAGCTGATGGATGAAGGGCATCATATTTTCTGCTTTTTGTTGGACGATAATGATATCATATTTTACGGAACTTCAGATCATATAAAGGATTCTAAAAAAGCAGTTTTACCAAAAGGCACGATAAGAGAGCTCTTGGAGGATATAGCTAAATACCCTTTAATCCCACCATATCGTATCTCCTGGGGAGAGAATTATCATTATTATCCGTAGCGCTATTTAGCACAGACCAACCATAAGGGGAGATCTGTGCTTTCAGAGCATAACGACAGCACGCTTTAAGAAGGCGGCGTGCGTTCGGGGATTTCTTCGCCTGTCAGAGCAGCGGCTACGAGAGCTTCTTGCTGCTCTTTGTGCATGCTGGCGATCCCTGTTGCGGGGGAGGCGCTGGCATCGCGTCCAACATAGCGCAGGCGTGAGACGGGGTGGTCAAGGTCACGCAAGGTATATTCAATCCGCCGATCAATAAAACGCCAGGCTCCGCTATTGCGTGGTTCTTCTTGGCACCAGATCACATCATGTGCGTTGGGGTGTCGAGCCAGCACATCAGCAAGGGGATGATGAGGGTAGGGATATAGTTGCTCAAGGCGGATGAGGGCGATTCCTTCCAGCTTTTGTGCGTCACGTGCGGCGAGCAGGTCGTAATAGACTTTGCCTGAGCAGATGACGATACGGCGGGCATTTTTAGGGGTAGCGGGATCACCCAATACCGGCTGGAAGCGCGTGTGAGGCCCCATCTCTTCCAACGTGGAAACGGCCTTTTTATGGCGTAGAAGAGATTTCGGCGTAAAGACGATCAGCGGCTTGCGGCAACGGCGGGCAATTTGGCGCCGTAAAGCATGGAAGAAGTTTGCCGGTGTGGAGGGCATGCACACACGCAGGTTATTTTCTGCACAAAGTTGCAAGAACCGCTCTGGTCGTGCGGAGGAGTGTTCTGGCCCAGCCCCTTCATACCCATGAGGGAGAAGAAGCGTGAGCCCCGACGTGCGCAGCCATTTCGTCTCCCCAGCGGCGAGGAATTGGTCAATCACAATTTGTGCGCCATTGGCAAAATCGCCAAATTGCGCTTCCCACAATACGAGGGCTTCGGGGTTGCCTTGTGAATAGCCATATTCAAAGCCCAAGACCCCATATTCAGAGAGAGGGGAATCCCAAATCTCAACGGGGGCTTGGCGGCGTGCAATATGGGCGAGCGGTGTATAATGCGCGCCTGTTTTTTGGTCGCTCAGTACCGCATGGCGCTGGCTGAAGGTGCCGCGTCCGCTATCTTGGCCAGAGAGACGCACCGGATGGCCATCAAGGGCCAACGTACCAAAAGCGAGCGATTCCGCCGTAGCCCAATCAATGGGGCCGTGAGCGGTCAGAGCGTCGTTCCGTGCTTTCAGCTGGCGGGCTAAGCGTGGGTGAACGTGAAAGTCACGCGGTGTCGCGGTGAGGCCTTCGCCTACCGTGAGCAGCCGTGGGAGTGGCACGCCGGTCATGGGTTGGATACGTTGGGGCGTATCTTGCAAGCGTGTGGGGTCTTGCGGACTATAATCGAGCCACTCGGTGGGGTCTGGCTGGTAATGATCCGCTTCTTTAAAAGCCCGTTCGAGTGTGGCTTGCACATCATCCCACAAACGTTGAGCGTGATCGTCCTTAATAGCGCCTTGGTCTTGGAGTTTCTGCGCATAGAGACGGCGTAAGGTGGGGTGATTTTTGATCGTGTCCACCATGGCGGGTTGAGTAAAGCCGGGGTCGTCCGTTTCATTATGGCCATGGCGACGGTAGGCGATAATATCGACCACAATATCGGTTCCGAACGTTTGTCGCCATTCATGGGCCAGCATCGCACAGCGTGCAACAGCTTCGGGGTCATCGCCATTGACGTGAAGGATCGGTGCTTGCACGGTTTTGGCGACATCACTGTTCCAAATGCCGGAATGAGCGGCTTCTTGGCCTGTGGTAAAGCCGATCTGGTTATTGACGATTAGATGAACTGTGCCGCCTGTGCGATACCCTTCTAAGCGAGAGAGTTGTAGGGATTCATATACAACACCCTGTCCTGCAAAAGCGGCATCACCGTGGACGAGAACGCCTAGATGCTTTTGGCGTTGTGTATCATGATGGCGGTCTTGGTCTGCGCGGACACGGCCCAAGACGACGGGATCCACCGCTTCTAAATGTGACGGGTTGGGCAGGAGGGCCAAGCGAAGTTGGTGGCGGCCTTGATGGAGCGTGGTTGCTGTGCCGAGATGATATTTAACGTCGCCTGAAACGGGAATGCCTTCAGGGTGGAAAGACTGCCCTGCAAACTCGCTAAAAATAGCGGCATAAGGTTTGCGCAAAATGTTCGCCATGGCGTTTAGGCGCCCGCGATGGGGCATGCCTAAAGAGATGGACGCGCTATTGCTCTGCATCGCGCAGTTAATAAGCGTTTGGAGCGCGACATTGAGGCTTTCACTCCCTTCTAGGCCAAAGCGCCGCATACCGGTGAAGCGTTGCTGACAGAATGTCTCAAACCCTTCAGAGCGTGTCAGTAGGGTGAGAATATGGTCGGGTGAGAGAGGGAGAGGTGCTTGATGGGGTGTTTCAAAGCGTTCAATCCACCATTGGCGCTGTGCATCATCAAGCAGATGCATAAATTCTACACCGATCGTGCCGCAATAAGCCCGTTTTAGGCGCGCGAGGAGGGTGGGGTCTGCATCTGTAGGGGAAAGAGCGTCTTGTTGACGCGGCGGGTGGAGGGCCAGCGGGTCAAGCTGGGCGCTGAGATGGCCAGAGACTCGGAAAGCATGGCGGAGCTGTTCGTCACGCAGACTGGCAGAAGCCCCTCCTTCAGCGGAGGAAGGTCTTTGAGGCGCGCTGTCACCAAGTGTTTCAAAAAGGGCGGCTGTTTGGGGATCAACAGACTGAGGATCGGCCAACCACTGTGCATGCAGGCTGTCCAAATACGCACTATTGTCGCTTGTGATGGCGTAGCGGAGGTCAGGCGAGTTGGTGGTGGTCATGACTATTCTTTCCCCTAGAGACTAAAGCAGGTTTTAGCTCAATCTGCCCAGCAGAGGAACCATTTCTGACACATAGAGGGTGTGCTGTAAGAAGACGCTTGCTGAGGACGGTTAAAGAGAGGTAGCGTGAGGCCGTTATGACGATGGGTTTATCTTTAAATTACGAGGCTGTGCGGCGTGCTGAAGTCGCGACGCATCCGTGCCCTCACCTTGTAGTGACGGACTTTCTCAGTGCTGAGACGCTGCAGAAAGTTGTCTCGCTTCTGCCAGAGCTTAAGTCTGGGGGGTCTTACCCTCCCAGTGTTTTGTCGCTTCCTCCGGCATTGGCGGGCCTGTTGGAGGAGTTTCAGGGCTCTTGGCTCAAAGAGATTGTCTCTGAAAAATTCAATATTGATGTGCGCACAGCACCGAGCATGATGACCATGCGTGGCCGCACGAGGGAAAAGGATGGTCGCATCCATCGTGATAGCAGCGCCAAGCGTGTGACTATCTTGCTGTATCTCAATGACGGAGAGCGTGATTGGAGTGCGCATGATGGGTGTTTGCGTTTCCTCAACGGGCCGGATGATATTGAGGATTACGCGGTAGAGATTCCACCGGCTGGGGGTACGTTGGTGATCTTCCCCAATGGCCCTGATACATGGCATGGGCACCGAACATATGTGGGGCCGCGCTTTACTGTGCAGCTTAATTATATGGCTGGTGATGGAAAAGCCCAGCATGAAATCAGGCGCCACGGTCTTTCCGCATTGTGGAAGCGTTTGGTGCGTTCAGCGTAAGATGATGGCGTAAAAGGCACGAGTAGGGAGCGATTGGGTGAGCCTGTATGTCATGCCGCTATTGGCGTTCTTTGTCACATTTATGGTCATCCTCATTACCCCGGGTTTGGATATGGCCATGATGATCCGAACAACGGTGAATGAGGGACGCCGGGCGGGTTTGGGCGCGGCCTGTGGTATCTGCTTAGGGTTGGGCGTTTGGGGGCTTGCGACTGTGCTGGGGTTGAGCACAGTGTTAGCGGCTTCTGCTGTGCTTTTTACGGCATTAAAATGGGCAGGAGCCTGCTATCTCGTCTGGCAAGGGATCAAGCTGATCTTGTGGCCGCGTGCACAAGCTGTTGACCTTGATGGTGGCGTGGCTGAGGGGCAGAGCTCTTCCTTTGGGAAAGGCGTGAGGCTGGGGTTCCTGTGTAATATTCTTAACCCCAAAGTCGGGATTATTTTTATCAGCCTGCTTCCCCAATTTATTCCCGCCGGTGTTAATCCGTCACTTTATACGCTCTTCCTGACTGGCTTTCAGATCGTGATTGCCTCTCTTTGGTATGTCAGTTTCGTCTTGCTCATTGTGCCGATTAAGTCTCTCCTCACAAAGGGACGTTTCGTAACGGTGATGGATCGCGTGACAGGGTGTGTGTTTGTCGGGTTGGGCCTGAAATTGGTGCTGACCAAAGCACCCACACATTGACCCAACCCGGTGGGCTTAAAGATGAAGCGTGCCCGTTAGGGTGCTGTGGGTATGGCCGCCCACCCAAATCGTGCCATCATCATGCTTGTCGATTGAAATCAGGCCATCACGCCCCAAGGCTGCTCCTTGTGAAACGGTATAATGGGCAGGGGCTCTGTTTTGCCCAATCAGCCACTGGGCCATGCTGGCATTGAGGCTTCCGCAGACGGGGTCTTCATTAGCGCCATGATTCATAGCAAAAGCGCGGAGCTCAAAGTCAGCGCCTGGGCCATCTTTTTCACGATCCCACGGGCCGATGACACCAAGGCAGAGATCCTCCATTGTCGCAAAAGCGGGCTTGAGGGCGAGCACTTCTTGGCGAGAGCGGAGGAGAAGGCCCATCCAACCGGGGCCATTATCCACCCATGACGAGGCCACAATTCCACTGACGGAAAGATTGAGCCCATGGGCAATGCGTTTAAGAAGGTCAGGCGCAATAGGGCCAGAGCGAATAAGGGGAGGGGCTGCAAAGGCGAGCTGGTCATCGGTGCGTTGAACGGGAATAAGGCCCGCTTTGCACTCTTGTATGATGGTGTCACCACGTGGCGTCCCACCGGCTTCCAGCCACGCATGACAGGTGCCGAGCGTGGGATGGCCGGCAAAGGGAAGCTCACCAGCGGGCGTGAAGATTCTAACCCGGTAATCGGCCTTGTCTGTCGTGGGAGGGAGGATGAATGTCGTTTCACTCAGGTTCGTCCAACGCGCAAATTGCTGCATTGCGTCATCGTTAAGCCCGTCTGCTTGCGTGACGACAGCCACAGGGTTCCCCATCAATGGGTGTGTAGAAAAGACATTAACTTGCGTGAACGGGAGTGTCATAGCGTAGCACTTTTTGTGATCAACGAAGAGTGATGACGCGATGTTGAACGAATGTGACAGAGATTGGCAAGAGAAGCGGTTAAAAACAGTTAAGAAAGTGCGTGTCTTTTAGGGCTTGTCGCTTGCGTCTGAATTCAGAGCATGTTCCTATTCCACGGGAATAGTGTTGGTTATATTTGGGTGACAGCCCAAAGGAGATGATTATGGGGTATAAAGTTGCGGTTGTCGGGGCCACAGGTGCTGTTGGGCGGGAGATTCTGCGCATTCTGGCAGAGCGCAACTTCCCTATCGACGAGATTGTCGCCCTTGCGTCAGCGCGCTCTGTTGGGCGTGAGGTGTCCTTTGGGGACAAAAAAGTGCTCAAGGTGCAAAATCTTGAGACGTTTGATTTCGGTGGATGGGATCTAGCCCTCTTTTCCCCTGGTGGGGCGGTATCGGCTAAATATGCGCCGCGTGCGGCCGCTAAAGGCTGTATCGTGGTGGATAATACGTCCCATTTCCGGATGGAACCGGGCGTGCCGTTGGTGGTGCCAGAGGTTAATGCCTCTGCTCTGAAAAAAGCTCGACGTGGCATTATCGCGAACCCGAATTGTTCCACGGCTCAGATGATGGTGGCGTTGAAGCCTCTTCATGACCTGTTTGATATTCAACGGGTGGTGGTGTCCACCTATCAAGCCGTGTCTGGTGCGGGTAAATCGGGGATGGATGAGCTATACCATCAAACCAAAGGCAGCTTTGTGCATGATGCCCCTGAGGTGTCGCAGTTCACCAAGCAGATCGCCTTTAACGTGATCCCCCATATTGATCGCTTTATGGATGATGGCGCCACGAAGGAAGAGTGGAAGATGACCGTCGAGACACGCAAAATTCTCGACCCGGACATTAAAGTACTCGCCACTTGTGTACGCGTTCCTGTCTTTATTGGTCATTCTGAAGCGATCAGCATTGAATGTGCAAAGCCGATTGACTTAGACGCGGCGTATAAAGCACTGCGTGAAGCGCCGGGCGTTATTGTGCGCGATGAGCGTGAAGATGGCGGCTATGTTACACCGCTGGAATGTGTTGGCGATGATGACACCTACATCTCTCGTTTGCGCATTGACCCAACGGTTGAGAATGGTCTGGCTTTCTGGTGTGTGTCTGACAATCTCCGCAAAGGGGCGGCCCTCAATGCGGTGCAAATTGCGGAAAGTTTGGACAAGCAGAAGCTGCTAGGGCCAGATACGCCGCTCGGTAAACCTGTTGAGCGCCCTGAAGAGCCTCCTGAAGACTAAGAGTTTCTCTTTTAATTAACGAGGGGAGGTCTATATTTAGTATATGTCTTACTTCACTTATACCTCCCCTCGTCATCCTGTCCCGCCAGAAGGGCGGGCCGGGGTGTTACTGATCAATCTCGGGACGCCTGACGATACGGGGTATTTCTCCGTAAGGCGTTATCTGCAAGAATTCCTCTCTGATCGTCGTGTGATCGAGGCGCCTCCTGCCATTTGGCAGCCTATCTTGCAGACGGCTGTACTCTCACGCCGTCCTTTCCAAAGTGGGGAAAATTACGCCCGTATTTGGGATAGAGCTGAAAACGCGTCGCCTCTACTCGTTTATACAAAGCGACAGGCCGAGCAGCTGGCAGAGCGGCTGGAACCAGACGGTATCCCAGTGGCGTATGGCATGCGTTATGGCAAGCCATCCATTAAGGCAGCGGTGGAAAACCTGATGGATCGCGGGTGTGACCGCATTGTGAGTATTCCGCTTTATCCGCAATATTCCGCTACCACGACTGCCACAGCGAACGATCAGCTTTTCCGTCGTCTCATGCGGTTGCGGCGCCAGCCTTTTATCACGACGGTGCCGTCTTTCCCTGACCATCCAGCCTTTATTAAAGCCTTAGAGACGTCTGTGCGGGAACGATTTGCTGAGCTTTCCTTTAAGCCTCAGCGTCTTATTGCGTCTTATCATGGCTTGCCCAAAACCTGCGTGGAGCAGGGCGACCCGTATCAGGAAGAATGTGCTCGCACCACCAAAGCCCTTGCTAAAGCGTTAGATCTGCGTGATGAGCAACTCCCGATGACCTTCCAGTCCCGCTTTGGGCCAATGGAATGGTTGCAGCCTTATACGGCACCATTTGTTGCGTCTTTACCAGCACAGGGTATCACAAAAATTGCTGTTATTATGCCGGGCTTTATGGCTGATTGCATCGAAACGCTTGATGAAATTGGTCATGAACTTCGTGATGAATTTATGGAAGCCGGTGGCGAGGAATTCGCACTTGTGCCGTGCCTCAATGACTCTGCTGGTGCGATTGATCTTCTCGAAGAACTTGCACGCCCTTATGTGACGAGTTTCCGCTCTTCTTAAAGAAGAGAGGAGATTAGATATAAAAAACCCCGGTGGCTGAGAAGCACACCGGGGTTTTTGTTAAGCGATGTGAATTTCTTTATTGAGCAGCAGCAGGTGTTGCGCTCGCTTGGCCTGAAGCTGGTTTAGCAGGCGCTTGTTCAGCATCATACCACTGGCCTTTTTGAGCGAGCGTCGCTTTTTTGTTGGCCTGTGGGTCATTTGCATGTTCTTTGTCCCATGCAGCGGCTTTTTGACGCAGGTTTTTGCGGTATTTATGGCGCTGATACATGCCAACAGCGCAGCCCCCAACGGCTCCAAGTACACCGTGGCGTTTAGCAACATGGCCAGCAACGGCTCCTGCAGCTCCATATTTCAGGCAACCACCCGGTTCAGCAAAGGCCAGCGGTGTGGAGGAGCCTACCAAGAAAGTGGCAGCGAGAAGGGAGCAAAATGTACGATTCATGGTCTATCCTTAAACCCAAACGTTACGTGTAACGTAAAATCCCTAACATGAAGAAACGTCAGGATCTCTTTCGTAGGGTCTATTGATAGTAAAGCAAAAGAAGGGCAACGTCTATAAGAGAATGACGGCCCTACGACCAAGATGGTCGGAGTGAGAGGATTCGAACCTCCGGCCCCTGCGTCCCGAACACAGTGCTCTACCAAGCTGAGCTACACTCCGTTTTCGTGCTTTTCTTCCTACTCTTGGCAGGGGGGAAGTGCAAGGGGGGTGGTTAGGTTTTTGTGTCTTCTAGAGGGGAAGAAGGCATAAAAAACCCCCCTCCAATAGAGTGCCATTGGAAGGGGGGGGAATGCTGTGCCGTGGTAGGCTTAAAGCGCTTTGGCCAGTTCTGGCATGACCTCGAACAAATCACCCACTAAGCCATAATCGGCCACTTTGAAGATAGGGGCATCAGGGTCGATATTAATCGCCACGATGGTGCGGCTATCTTTCATTCCCGCGAGATGTTGCAGAGCGCCTGATAGACCAACAGCAATGTAAAGTTCGGGCGCAACGATCTTACCTGTTTGGCCGACTTGCATCTCATTAGGTGCGAATCCTGCATCCACAGCAGCGCGTGATGCACCAATAGCAGCGTCTAGCTTATCAGCTACCGGAGCGAGGAGCGTCTCAAAATTACGCGCGTCCTTAACGCCCTTACCACCGGAGATAATGACGCGTGCGACCTCAAGCTCTGGTCGGTCAGAGTCGGAGAGTTCAACACGTACAAAGCGGCTTTTTTCGTCTTCAGCTGGAAGATCCAGAACCTCAACAGCAGCAGACCCGCCTGTTGCGTCAACAGGGTCAAAGTTAGAACTACGGATCGTGAGCACTTTAATACGATCAGCAGACTGAACGGTGACGAGAGCATTGCCTGCGTAGATGGGGCGCACGAATGTATCATCGCCTTTGATCTCGATCACATCTGTCAGAGGCTGTACATCAAGCAACCCTGCAACACGAGGGAGGACGTTCTTCCCAGTCGCGGAAGCGGGGCTGAGGATATGGCTATAAGCCTCAGCATGCTGGGCGATGAAGGCAGCCGTAGGTTCAGCTAACAGATGAGGCGCTGCTGGCACATGCAGCACTTTACGCACACCAGACAGGGCAGACGCTGCGTCGACACCTTCGCCAAAAAGCAGAACGTCAACATCACCAAAGCGTGATGCGGCAGCAATGGCAGAACGTGATGCCTGGCGCACTTGTCCCTGTTCGATTTCGATCAGAACCAGAGCTGTCATGGGAGTACCTTTGCTTCTGTCTTGAGCTTATTGACAAGCTCTTCCACGCTCTCAACGATCACACCAGCTTCGCGTGCCGGTGGTTCAGACACGGAAACAACCTTCAGACGCGGAGCGATATCGACATCAAGCGAGCCGGCCTCAATCGTTTCCAACGGCTTCTTACGCGCCTTCATGATGTTCGGCAGGGACGCATAGCGTGGCTCATTAAGGCGTAGATCAGCTGTAATGACAGCCGGAAGGGTAAGGGAGACGACCTCCACGCCACCATCAATCTCGCGTGAGACAATCGCACTGCCATTATCGATGATGACTTCGCTGGCAAAGGTGCCTTGTGGCCAGCCCAGCTTAGCGGCCAAAATTTGACCGGTTGCGTTCATGTCATCATCAATCGCTTGCTTACCCATGCTGACAAGGCCGGGCTGCTCGCGCTCAACGACCGCCTGTAGAAGCTTTGCAACAGCCAGTGGCTCAAGCTCAGCATCCGTACGGATGAGAATGGCGCGGTCTGCACCCATGGCCATGGCGGTGCGCAATGTATCTTGGGCCGCTTGTGGGCCAATGGAGACCGCAACCACCTCTTGAGCATGGCCTTTCTCACGGAGGCGAAGGGCCTCTTCAAGGGCGATTTCGTCGAAAGGATTCATGGACATTTTCACGCCCTGAGTTTCGACACCGCTACCATCAGCCGCGACACGCGGCTTGATGTTGTAATCAACAACCCGTTTGACGGGGACAAGAACTTTCATGGGCATCTTTCGTTGCTGTCGCCGCTGATAATATTCTGCGCAGACTAACCTGTCTGCGCGGAAAAGTCACATCATGGTCTTGTATAGCTGCTTTGCCCTACATACCGGAAGGGTAATTTGGCCCGCTTCCGCCTTCAGGGGGGCACCAGCGGATATTTTGCGTAGGGTCTTTAATATCGCAGCTTTTACAATGAACGCAGTTTTGGGCGTTAATTTGGAGATACGTCTCCCCATTGTCCCGTGTGTTGGCTTCATACACGCCAGCGGGGCAATAGCGGCTTTCTGGAGAGGCAAAGCGCGCTTCATTAACCTCATTCCACAGAGCTGCATCACGCAATTTGAGATGCACAGGCTGGTTATCATCGTGGCTCAGATTGCTGAGATAGACAGAACTTGTACGGTCAAATGTGAGGGTTCCATCCGGTTTAGGATAGTCAATCTTCGGAGCTTCTTTTGCGGAGATAAGGGTCTGATGATCTGCATGAGGGTGGTGCAGTGTCCAAGGGGCTTTCCCACGGAAGATCATGCTATCAATCCCGCTATACAGCGCGCCGAGCTGCATGCCCCATTTGGAGAAGGAAGGGCGGATATTACGGGCTTCGTACAGTTCAGACCATAGCCAAGAATTTTGCAGCCGTTCTTGGTAGGTTTGAGCTTCAGGATTCGTTGAACGAAGAGCCTCTGAGACCGCATCAGCGGCAATCATGCCGGATTTGAGGGCGGTATGCGTGCCCTTAATTTTGGGCATGTTAAGGAAGCCAGCACAATCGCCTGTCAGCACCCCGCCGGGGAAGGTAAGTTTTGGGAGGGATTGGAAGCCCCCTTCTGAAAGAGCGCGGGCACCGTAAATAATCCGTCGTCCGCCTTCAAAATGAGGGCGGAAGGCCGGGTGCTGCTTGGTGCGCTGCATTTCCTCAAAAGGTGAGAGCCACGGGTTACGGTAATCGAGGGCGGTGACAAAGCCATAGGAGACGAGATTTTCCCCAAAATGGTATAGGAACGCCCCACCATAGGTGTGATTATCCAGCGGCCAGCCAAAACTATGCTGCACAAAACCGGGGCGATGATTTTCTTTGGGGATCTCCCACACTTCCTTAATCCCGAGCCCATAAGTTTGCGGGTCGGCATTTTCGCGAAGTTTGTAATGGCTGATCACGTCTTGACTGAGAGAACCCCGCGCTCCTTCGGCTAAGATCACCTGACGGGCTCTTAAAATCATGCCGGGCATAAATTCCGACTTATGGTTGCCGTCTCGGTCAACGCCCATATCGCCCGTGATAACACCGCAGACGCAGCCATCTTCGATATGGAGCTGAGCACCGGTAAAGCCGGGGTAGATTTCCACGCCAAACAGCTCTGCCTGTTGGCCAAGCCAGCGGCAGAGATCACCAAGGGAAACAACATAATTTCCGCGATTATCCATTTGCGGCATCAGCAGATGCAGAGCCGGAACGGGGATAGAGCCTTGCTTGGTGAGATAGAGCAGCTTTTCTTCAGAAACGGGCGTTTTAAGAGGAGCGCCGCGCTCTTTCCAGTCGGGAAGAAGCTCCGTGAGAGCCTTCGGCTCAATGACCGCGCCGGAGACGATATGCGCCCCAATTTCGCTGCCTTTTTCAAGGACGCAGACCCCCAATGTCGGGTTTTTCTGCCGAAGTCGGATCGCGGCGGCCAATCCAGCCGGCCCTCCGCCGACGATGACAACATCGAAGGCCATTTCCTCACGTTCAACAGTGTTCTGTGCGTCGTTTGGTGACTGTGTCATTGGGCGATCTCCTTCCTTTCAAAAGCGGCAAACAGGCTCTCTACACAGCGGGATGTCACCCGCGGCGGGTGAACGTCCAGTAAAAAGGCTGTCGTCCTTCACGAAAAGCTTTGGCCTCATACCGTGTTGGAGACCAATCATCAGGGCGTTCAAGCAGTGGTGGCGCTGTGTCGAACAGTTCTTGTTGGCTCATCACCTCTTCTACCCATTCCTGATAAACGGGGTGGTCACTGGCAACACGCCACACGGCACCGGGTTTGAGCAAGCGGGCCATCTGGGCGATATTTGCCGGATGGATAAAGCGTCGCTTGGCGTGGCGTGCTTTAGGCCACGGATCAGGGAACATTAAGTAAGCACGATCAAGGCATTGATCAGGCAATTTCCGCAGAAGGTCACGCGCATCTTCTGCCCAGAGACGAAGAGTCTCAGGTGGGGTAGAGGTCGCTTCTTCTCCCTCAGGCACGAGGCGCGACAGCAAAGAGCAAACGCCATTATCAAAGACTTCTGACGCGATATAGCCGACATCAGGATGGCGCTGTGCTTGGTCGTACGCATGTTCGCCATTGCCGAAACCCACTTCCAAGAACAGCTTTTTCACAGACTTTGAAAATCCCTCTAAGGGAGCATCAAAAGCCTTAAAGCTGAGCCGTGGGAGGGCTTCATCCAACAGGCGCTGTTGGCGTTGGCGCAAAGGATGGCCGCGTTGGCGTCCGTACAAGCGTTCAGGTTGGGGTTTCAGATCGTCAAGCAACGGTGTCGGTCACATGTGTTGAGAGATGGAAAAAGCCCCTGACCAGCAGGCGAATACCTATCAGTCAGGGGAGCGAAAGAGGAGAGAGTAGGGATCCCTCCCATGATTGTGCCAATCAGCGGTTAAGAGCGCTCTTCAGCTTTGCGGCGAGGTCTGTATTCTCCCACGTGAAATTATCCAGCGCAGGGTCAGGAATACGACCAAAATGCCCGTAAGCAGCGGTCTTGCTATAGATCGGACGATTCAAGCGCAGATGCTGACGGATACCGCGTGGGGAGAGATCCATAATCTCATTAAGAAGCGCCCCCAGACGGGCTTCATCCACATCTTTCCCCGTGCCGTCAAGGTCTACATAGACAGACAGCGGACGGGAAACACCAATCGCGTAGCTGAGCTGAATGGTGCAGCGATCGGCAAGGTCAGCCGCGACAACATTCTTTGCCAGATAGCGCGCGGCATAAGCAGCGGAACGATCCACCTTGGTGGGGTCTTTACCAGAGAAGGCGCCGCCACCGTGAGGTGCTGCACCGCCATAGGTATCAACAATGATCTTACGGCCTGTTAGACCAGCGTCGCCATCAGGGCCACCAATGACGAAGTTGCCTGTTGGATTGACGTAAAACTCATTGTCAGGGCACATCCAGCCTTCAGGCAGAACATCACGAGCTGTCTGCTTTACCATCTCGCGGATCGTGTCTTGGCTCATATTCGCTTCATGCTGGGTGGACACCACGATGGAGTTCACTCCAACAGGCTTACCATCAACATAGCGCAATGTGACTTGGCTTTTCGCGTCTGGCAGAAGGCCAGCGCCGCGTGGGTCACCTTGTTTGCGGTAGTCGCGGATACGCTCAAGAAGGGTTTGTGCATAAAAGAGCGGGGCTGGCATGAGCTCTGGCGTTTCGCGCGTTGCAAAGCCGAACATAATGCCCTGATCGCCAGCACCTTCATCTTTATCGCCCGCGCTATCAACGCCAGCAGCGATGTCAGCAGATTGAGCGTGAAGATGAGAGACAATATCAGCTTTTTTCCAAGAAAAACCTTCTTGGTCATAGCCGATATCTTTGATGGCCTCGCGGGCACGGTCGATCAGGGTCTTTTCAACCGCGGCCGGCCCACGCACTTCCCCAGCGAGCACAACGCGGTTTGTGGTCACCAGTGTTTCACAGGCTACGCGTGCTTCCGGGTCGGCCTCCATATAAGCGTCTAGGACAGTATCAGAGATACGGTCTGCAACTTTGTCAGGATGGCCCTCAGAGACAGATTCAGAGGTGAAAAGGAAATCGCCGTAATTGCGCACTCAGGGACCTCGCAGGGAATGAGTGGTGAAAAAAAGGGCTACGATCATGCCCTTGATGGCAAGGGATAAACCGCAGCATGAGGGACTCATCGCTTGGCGTAAATAACGCCACGGGTCAAGGGGAAAGGCACTTTTAAGACAGAGAAGTGCTCATTCCCCTTTATTTTACAACAAGTTAGTCTGTATGCTTTCTAAGCGCATCTTCCATGCCATACAGGCCTGCATCACGATGGTGCGCCAGCCAATGCGCTGCTTTGAGTGCGCCACGGGCGAAGACGCGCCGGTCAAGTGCGCGATGAGAGAGGGTAATATCTTCATCCGCAGCATAGAAATGGAGGTCATGCTCACCGACGACTTGCCCACCGCGCAATGAAGCAAAACCGATAGCACCATCGGGACGTTTTTCATTTTGATCCATACGGGCGACCTGGTCGAAGGGGACGTTACGCCCGGCTGCCACAGCGCGACCGATGGCGAGTGCCGTGCCAGAGGGGGCGTCGATCTTTTGGCGATGGTGGGTCTCAGCAATTTCAGCGTCATAGTCCGGTAAAGCGGCGCCGAGTTCGCGTGCTAAGGCGAGCAGCATGGTTAAAGCGGGGGAGAAATTAGCCGCTTGCAACACGGCAATGGTTTTAGAAGCGTCATTGACGGCGGCTTGAGCTGTCTTATCCAAACCGGTTGTGCCGAGCACCCAAGCGCAACCAGCCTCAGAAAAAGCGTGTGCATGATGGGGCACGAGGCTTGCATGGCTGACATCAATAATGACGTCACATGATTGGGCGAGTGTGCTGGCATCTGTCACAATATTGCGGGCTGGGTCTGCGTGGCGCGACAGGCCACCGGCGAGAAGCGGGCCGGCTTCTTGTGCGCAGAGGGAACCAAGCCGGCCGGTGATGCCAGCAATACCGATACGGGGAGAAGAAGAATGTGTCATGCTGCGATCATGCCCGCTCATGCGCAGAAGGCAAGGGGGACGTGAGAATATAAGAGGCCTGTATTGTGTAGAAGGAAAGGTCGCTTTTTTGTCTTTCCGTTTTCATGAGATGGATGAAAGGTGTCTTTTGCACTATTGAGCGAGAGGGTAGGTATCTGTGCAACTATGATTCCATCGTTAAGATATATTTTTTATTATTTTACTGTGAATTGAAAGTTCGTGAAAGAATACATTATAGATCGTGAGTTATGTTTTGATATGTAATAAATAACAGGGATTATTGAGATGAAAAAAGATGATGATTTTTCTGACAAAGGTGAAGAAAATTACAAGCGTAACGTACCGTTAGAAACTTGTGAGATGGAGGCCATATATTGTACGCAGGAAGAGGCCCCTGAGGGAGAAGCAGGTTGGTATGTCGTGATGGGCGATATAATAAATTGTGACGTTTTTGCGTCTCAGCAGGCGGCTGATGCTTGGATTAATCAGGGTGGCTCGGGTTATTTAAAGCCGAAACCTCTTTATCCGCCTGAATATTTCATACAGCTTTATGGTGAAGATAATAATTCTTGAGATTTCCCACCGAGGGAAGCCTAGGATAATAAAAAACCCCGGAAGATTGTTCTTCCGGGGGAAAAGAATCCTTAGTTTTCAAAGAATTCCTTAACGCGGGCAAAAAATCCGCTGCTTTCTGGACTGGCTTTGTGACTATCGCCAGAGGCGTCTTCAAATTCCTCCAACAATTCACGCTGCCGTTTAGAGAGGTGCTTCGGTGTTTCAACAGAAACCTGAAGATACATATCCCCACGTGCACTGGAGTGCAGAACGGAGAAGCCTTTACCACGTAGGCGGAATGTTTCTCCTGCTTGTGTTCCAGCAGGGATTTTCACCTTCGTGCGGCTACCGTCAATAACAGGCACTTCGATTTCGGTGCCCAAGGCAGCCTGTGTTAAGCGCAGGGGAACGCGGCAATAAATATTGGCGCCATCACGTTGGAAGAGGTCATGCCCTTCCACAGCGACGAGCACATACAGATCGCCAGGAACAACGCCTTCACCGCCAGATTCGCCTTTACCGGCAACGCGGATGCGGGTGCCATCTTCAATCCCAGCAGGGATGTCGATTTTGACACTCTCCTTAGCAGCTTCCGTGCCGCTGCCCTGGCAGCTCTTGCAAGGATTGGCCACTGTCTGGCCAGAGCCGTGGCAGGTCGGGCAGGGGCGCTCGACGAGGAAGAAGCCTTGCTGAGCGCGGACAACGCCGCGACCATGACAGGTCGCACAGGTTGAACGCTTCGCGTTAGGGTCGGCAGAGCCAGAGCCGTTGCAGCTTGAGCAGTTCGTGCGTGTCTTGACCTCAACATTTTTGCTAACGCCACTAAAGGCCTCAGCAAGGCTGATCTCAACTTGCACCTGCACGTCTGCAGCGCTCTGCTGGCGCGGGCCACCACGACGGCCGCCCATGCCGAACATCTGTTCAAAGATATCGCCAAGGCCGCCAGCATCGAAGCCGCCAAAGCCACCACCGCCGAAGCCGCCGCCTCCGCCGCCCATGCCGCTTTCAAAAGCTTCATGACCGTACTGGTCGTAGGCTGCGCGCTTTTGTTCATCTTTGAGAACATCATAAGCAGCGCTGATGTCTTTGAACTTTTGTTCTGCTTCTTTATCGCCGGGGTTACGGTCTGGGTGGTAGCGCATGGCTTGCTTGCGATAAGCGCGCTTAATTTCGTCACCACTTGCGGTGCGAGAAACACTCAGAAGTTCGTAGTAATCTATATTTGTGGCCATGTCGGTCCTCATTTCTCGAGGGTGATCGGCAGATGGGGCCCCATGAAGAAAGGGCGCCTCCCCTTGAACGGGAAGAGGCGCCCTCAGGGGTGGATTAAACTAAGGATTCCTTAGTTTAATACGCACTCCGCCTGATTAGTCTTTCTTCTTCTTATCATCGACATCTTCGAATTCAGCATCGACGACGTCTTCGTCTTTCTTACCAGACTCTTGAGCCCCTTCAGCGCCCTGCTGACCTTCAGCACCCTGATGGACAGCCTGACCAACTTTCATAGCAGCCTGTGTCAGGCGGTCACTGGCGCTCTTGATCGCTTCAGCATTGTCACCTTCAAGAGCTTCGCGAGCAGCCTTGATGGCTTCTTCTGCTTCGGTCTTATCAGCAGCAGGAACCTTATCCCCACCTTCAGAGATGGATTTCTCTGTCTGATGGATCAGGCCTTCTGTAGCGTTACGCTGTTCGATGAGCTCACGACGGGCTTTGTCAGCATCAGCGTTTGCTTCAGCTTCCTTCACCATACGGTCGATGTCGTCATCGGACAGACCACCGGAGGCTTGGATCTGGATCTTCTGTTCCTTACCCGTTGCCTTATCCTTGGCGGAGACGTTGACGATACCGTTCGCATCAATATCGAAGGTCACTTCAATCTGTGGCACACCGCGTGGAGCTGGTGCGATCCCCTGCAGGTCAAAGTTGCCGAGCAGTTTGTTGTCGGCAGCCATCTCGCGCTCACCTTGGAAGACCTTAATGGTCACAGCAGGCTGGTTATCTTCAGCGGTTGAGAAGGTCTGGCTCTTCTTGGTCGGAATGGTCGTGTTACGATCAATCAGACGGGTGAAGACACCACCGAGTGTTTCAATACCGAGGGACAGTGGGGTCACGTCCAGCAGTAGAACGTCCTTCACGTCACCCTGCAACACAGCGCCCTGAATGCCGGCACCAATAGCGACGACTTCGTCTGGGTTCACGTTGCGAGCTGGGTCTTTACCGAAGAATTCCTTAACGCTGTCAACGACCTTCGGCATACGGGTCATACCACCGACCAAGATCACGTCATTGATCTCGCTTGTGGACAGACCAGCATCCTTCAGAGCCTGCTTGCATGGCTCCAAGGAGCGCTTGATGAGATCTTCAACCAGGCTTTCCAGCTTCGCACGGCTGACGCGAACCACCAAATGCTTAGGGCCAGAAGCGTCTGCGGTGATGAAGGGCAGGTTAACTTCTGTTTCTTTTGCAGAAGACAGCTCAATCTTTGCTTTTTCAGCGGCTTCTTTCAAGCGCTGCAGAGCCATCTTGTCACCGCGCAGGTCAACGCCTTGATCACGCTTGAATTCGTCAGCAAGGAACTCGATGATCTTGTTATCGAAGTCTTCACCACCGAGGAAGGTATCACCGTTGGTGGACTTCACTTCAATCACGCCATCGGAGATTTCCAAGATGGAGATATCGAACGTCCCACCACCCAAGTCATACACAGCCACATGGCCAGAATCGCTCTTTTCCAGACCATAAGCCAGAGCAGCAGAGGTTGGCTCGTTAATGATGCGCTTGACGTCTAGGCCTGCAATACGACCGGCGTCACGTGTTGCTTGACGCTGTGCATCGTTAAAGTAAGCAGGGACGGTGATGACCGCTTCAGTCACTTTTTCGCCAAGATAAGCCTCAGCGGTTTCTTTCATCTTACCGAGGATGAAAGCAGAAATCTGTGCAGGGGCGTATTTCTCGCCACGTGCGCTCACCCATGCATCGCCATTGTCGCCACGGACGATCTCGTACGGAACCATCTCTTTATCTTTAGCGACGGTCGGATCGTCATAACGGCGGCCAATGAGGCGTTTAACAGCGTAGAGTGTGTTTGTTGGGTTGGTAACAGCCTGACGTTTTGCAGCCTGACCAACAAGGCGCTCACCTTTATCTGTAAAAGCAACGACGGATGGTGTTGTGCGTGCGCCTTCGCTGTTTTCGATAACCTTGGTTTCATTCCCATCGCGCACAGCAACGCAGGAGTTGGTTGTACCAAGGTCAATACCAATTACTTTACCCATAGGTCTTTGTCCTTTTCAGCGGTCGCGTCCGACCCTTTTGTGGCATCAGAAGGCGACCCTATTGTGACGTAACAAAATGCGGTCAATCTGCCCGAGGCATCTCAGACCTCATTTATAGTGATAAGCTAAGAAGATTATGGATCATTTTCAAGAGAAAGAACACGTTAGGGCCAGAGTTTTTGTCGTAGGTGGTGCGATTATCTTGGTAAGATGGCTTCCATTCTGGGGCGGCTTGCGCCACAATTAAGGGAGCTATGACAGTCGTCGGAGTGTGCCCTCCTGTTCCAATGTTCTTTCTTCTCGTCGTGGTATCGTTATGATGCCGTGTTTCTAAAGCGCATCATAACGCTGGTTATGGGGCTGGGGATGTTCTGCGGGCTTCAAGGCTGTGTCAGCTTAGGCCCACGGCAAATGCAGCATGACCAGTTGGCGTATTCACGCGCTTTGGGTGAAACGCAGAAGCGTGAAATGCTGCTGAACATCGTGCGTTTGCGTTATGCAGACCCGCCAACGTTTTTGGATACAACGCAGGTTATTGCTGGGTATAACTACACGCGCAGCATGAGCGGTGGGTATTATGGTTATCCAGCATCCGCGGTGAGTAATTATTTCTTCGGGCAAGGGTCGCTCTCTATGGCAGAGAATCCAACCGTGACGTATCAGCCGTTGACTGGGCAACAATATGCAGAAAATATCATCCGCCCCATTTCACCAACGGTGATTATGCCGTTGAGCTTGGGGGGTATGCCCATTGATACGTTGTTGCGTTTAACGGCTCAGTCTATTGACGGGCTCTCAAATGTACGTGGGTTAGGAACGGGGCCTTTTGGTGGGGGGTCTGTCCGGTTTTACTTGCTGTTGCATGACTTAAAGCAGCTTCAGGCGGCGGGGGCGATGACGGTGCGCATCACGACCGATGAGCCTGATGAATCGTCTGGCAAAAAGAAATCCTCATCCAGTGGCAGCAGTAGCAGTGGTACTCCAAGCACGGATGGCCCTGAGCATGCGTATCTTGTTTTAACGGCAACCTCAGATAGCAATCTTCAAGCGATTCAAGCGGAAGTGAAGCGGTTGTTGCATCTTGACCCTAATGCGCAAGAGGCGGAGATCGTTTATGGCCCGTATCCAAAGCATGCAGGTCAAATCGCCATTCTAACGCGCTCAATGTTGGCGATGCTTACTCAGCTTTCCTACGAAATGCAGGTGCCTGAGAAGGATGTGCATTTGGGGCGTACGCCACCCACAATTGGGCAAGTCGGGATTGAAAACCGCTCGGAAGTGGTCATTCATTGTGATCGCGATGTGCCTGATCATAGCTATGCCAGCGTTGAGTATAAGGGCCGCTGGTATTGGATTGATGATAATGATTTCCGCAGTAAAGAAGCCTTTACCATGGTACAGGTGCTCAGTGCTCTTGCCGCAACGAGCCATGGAACAGGCGCTGTTGTGACGATCCCTGCAGGATGATGAAAGAACCATCATGACCCCATCACCCGTTGTGCTTCAGCTTCTGCCAAGTCTTGGTATTGGCGGGGTAGAGCAGGGCGCCGTGGACATGGCAGAAGCCGTTGCAAAAGCCGGAGGGCGGGCGCTTGTGGCGAGTGCAAGCGGCTCTCTTCTGCCGCACTTACGCTATGTAGGGGGGGAGTTCCGAGAGCTTCCCTTGCCCAAAAAATGGTCGCCGTTTGTGTTTCGGCGTAAGGTAAAAGAGCTTCAGACGCTGATACGACGTGACCAGGTGCAGCTTGTACACGCGCGGTCTCGCTACCCGGCATGGGTAGCCGCACAGGCCTGCAAACGAGAGAATATCCCTCTCGTGACGACTTGGCATGGCGTGCATAAAGCGCGTTCGTTTATCAAGCGCTCTTATAATACTGGTCTGCTGCAAGGGGATCGGGTGATTGCGGTATCCTCTCATATCGCGCAGCGTTTACAGGCAGAATACGGGGTGAGTGCCGAGCGTTTGGTGACGATTGCCCGTGGGAGTGACCCGCAGCGTTTTTCTATGGGGACGGTGAGTGGGCCGCGTGTTCAGGCGTTGGTGGATCGTTGGCATATTCCTGAAGATCAGCCGGTGATTGTCCTCCCCGGTCGGGTGACATCGTGGAAAGGCCATGCGCTGTTAGTCGAGGCTTTGGGGCAGCTTGCAGTAGAATATCCAGCAGTGCCGTGGGTGTGTGTGTTTGTTGGGCCGGAGACAGATCCAGCTTTTGCACGTCGTGTGCATCGGCGTGCGTGCGATTTAGGGATCGCGGATCGCTTGCGTTTTGTAGGGCCGTGCGAGGATATGCCGGCGGTCTATACGCTGGCGCATATGGTGGTGGTGCCGTCGTGCCGTCCGGAACCTTTTGGGCGTGTAGCGGTTGAAGCGCAAATGATGGGCTGCCCAGTGATCGGTTCAGCACAGGGTGGGTTGGCGGAAACGATTATTCCGCATGAGACGGGTCTGCTTGTGCCTCCTCAGGATAGTGGGGCGTTAGAGAAAGCGATTGTGACGTTTTTGATGATGAACCCGTATGATCGTGCAGAAATGGGGGAGTGTGCTGTTGCCCATGTTCTGCAGCGTTATACAAAGCAGCAGATGCAGCGGGAGACACTTGGGGTGTATGATGCGCTACTGGGTACATCCTTGCAGGGGTATTTCGGTCAACAACAAGGTGAGGGAACCTCATGACAGAGGCTAAGAAAACAACAGAAAAAACAAAAGGTGAGCAGGCGCGAGAAGAACGTTTAGCACGGGAGGCAAAAGCGCTTAGAGCCAATTTGTTGCGTCGCAAACAGCAACAGCGGGGCCGCCCGGCTGAAAAAGAGTAAAGCCTCCTCTCAGAAGGCCTTACTCGTTGCCCTCCCTAGAGAAAGGGCAGATTGGTCATTTCTGTGCAAAGAGCGCGACATGGCTCCCTAAAAACCGGGCGCCGTCCTTCTCGATGTCGCTTGGTGTGCGGGAGCCGTCACCACCAGCGATGGTACTGGCGCCATAAGGGGTGCCTCCGGAGACGGTTTCCAGTTGGAGCTGCCCTTGGAAGCTATAGGGTAGTCCAGTCACGACCATTCCGTGATGGAGGAGGTTGGACATGAGGGAGTAGAGGGTCATTTCTTGTCCGCCATGCTGCGTTGCTGTGGAGGTAAAGACAGCACCAATTTTCCCAATGAGAGCGCCTTTGAGCCAAAGCGTGCCGGTTCTATCCCAGAAATTGGCCATTTGTGCGGGCTGCCGTCCAAAGCGGGTCGGGGCGCCGATGATAATCGCATCATAGTCTGCAAGTTCGTCAGGTTGCGCGATGGGAGCGCTTTGATCGGTCTTAAAGTGGCTCTCGCGGGCTGTCTCTTCAGGCACGAGCTCTGGCACCTGTTTGATCGCGACGTGAGCCCCGGTGGAGCGAGCGCCTTCAGCAATGGCATGAGCTATGGTTTCTGTATGGCCATAAGAGGAATAATAGAGAACAAGAACGCGTATTTGCTTAGGCGGCGCGTGTGTTGGTGTGCTGGTTTCTTTGGGGGAGCCAAAGAACTGCCGAAGTGATGAGAGGAATGACATGGTTCTCTTCCTTACGAAACATGTGAAAAGAGGTCATCTTTGGTGATGAAGGATTATACGCTTCTCTCCTGTATGGCAGCTCTTCAGGGTGAGGACGACGATCAGTTTAGAAAGCCTATGGTGCATAATTGTTCGTTTCGAGTGCCATCATGCATAAGGGGAGCTCTAAACGATGCGTGCCGGGGTTAAAAACACGCTATGAACAGAATTCTGCCGTGAAGGGGTGTTTTATACGCTTCTTACATTGCGTCTGGGCGCATGCCTCGTTACAGCGAGAGAGAGCTTTGACAATCAAGGAGTACTACCATGCCGGTCATGCCTGACCACTGGATTCGCCGTATGGCTCTGGAAAACGGTATGATCGAGCCGTTTGTAGAAGCCCAGAAACGTGAGGGGGTTATCTCTTATGGCCTGTCATCTTATGGCTATGACGCACGGGTAGCGGACGAGTTCCATATTTTTACCGATGTGGATAGCGCTGTGGTGGATCCCAAGAATTTTGAGCCCAATAGTTTTGTGACACGGCGTGGGGATATTACGATCCCTCCCAATAGTTTCGCGCTGGCTCATACGATTGAGCATTTTAAAATTCCGCGTGATACGCTGGTCGTCTGCTTGGGTAAATCAACCTATGCTCGTTGCGGCATTATCGTGAATGTCACGCCACTTGAGCCTGAATGGGAAGGACAAGTGACGATCGAGATCAGCAATACGACGCCTCTTCCAGCCCGTATTTATGCCAATGAGGGCATTTGCCAGTTCTTGTTCTTTAAAGGGGACAGCCCGTGCGAGGTGAGCTATGGCGACCGTGCGGGTAAATATATGAACCAAACAGGCGTGACGCCACCTCGGCTTTAAGAGAGCATTATGGATCAATTCCTTATCCAAGGCGGACAACGCCTTCATGGTGATATTGCCCTCGGCGGGGCGAAGAATTCTGGCCTCAAATTGATGGTAGCGGCCTTGTTGTCTGACGGGCCCTTAATTCTGTCCAACGTGCCCAACATTGCCGATATCCGCACGATGCGCAGCCTGCTGACGGGCCTTGGCCTCAGCGTGGAAGAGGTGGACGGCCCGCATTGTTTGAGCGTGAGCGGCCGGGCAAGCTCTGTTGAAGCGCCGTACGATATTGTTGCGAAGATGCGTGCGTCTATCTTGGTGTTGGGCCCTCTCCTCGCGCGCGAAGGGGAGGCGCGGGTGTCTCTCCCGGGGGGCTGTGCGATTGGCACGCGTCCTGTGGATTTGCACCTTAAAGGCTTTGAAGCCCTAGGCGCGACGATCACGCTTGAGGGGGGGTATATCAATGCGCAGGCGCCCGGCGGTGGCCTTAAAGGGGCGCGTATTGTTCTGCCTTTCCCAAGTGTGGGGGCAACGGAAAATCTCCTCATGGCGGCCACTTTAGCGAAAGGGACGACAGAGATCGTCAATGCCGCGCGTGAGCCTGAGATTGCCGATCTGGCCAACTGCTTAAACGCGATGGGGGCTCGTATTACGCGTGAGGCATCCGATACCCTTGTGATTGAAGGGGTCGAGCGTCTGAATGGCGCTCGTTACAGTGTCATGCCGGATCGTATCGAGTGTGGCACTTATGCCTGTGCTGTTGGTATTGCCGGTGGTGATGTTCTTTTAGAAGGCGGTCGCGTTGGTGATCAGGAAGCGGTCTTGCAGGCTCTTCGCCATGCGGGTGTGCGTGTAGATGAAGATGCGCGCGGTATCCGTGTGCGTAGCGACGGGAAACTTACGGGGATTGATCTAACAACGGAGCCTTACCCCGGCTTTCCGACCGATATGCAGGCGCAGTTTATGGCGATGCTGTCGGTTGCAGAGGGAGCGTCGTTGATGACGGAAACGATTTTTGAAAATCGTTTCATGCATGTTCCAGAGCTTAACCGGATGGGCGCGAATATTAATATTCAAGGGCGTTCGGCTATTATTCGTGGCGTGCCGTCTCTATCAGGGGCGCCGGTTATGGCGACAGATCTGCGGGCTTCTTTCTCTCTCATCGTCGCAGCTCTTGTGGCGCAGGGCGAGACGCGGTTGAGTCGGATTTATCATCTCGATAGAGGGTATGAAGGAGTTGATCGTAAGTTATCAGCCTGTGGCGCGGTGATTAAACGCGTCAAAGATACCGAGTAGTATAATGATGGGGAGAGGGCGGTGTTCTGACAGAGAGGAGCACCGTCCTTGCGCGGGAAAAACGCCGTATTACGCTTTTTTGAGCAGCTCAATAGCCGCGGGAACGCTTTCTACGACAGAGTAAAATTGTTGAGCGTGATCTTCTGCGAATCCTTGCGTGATAGATGCTTGCAGCGTTGCAAGAAGCGGGTTCGCCCATTCTTCTACATTGAGGATAATGATTGGCTTGTTATGCAGGCCGAGCTGTTTATTCACCAGCACTTCAGCAAATTCGTCTAACGTACCAAACCCACCGGGAAGAATGATATACGCGTCAGCAAGGTCAAAAAGCTTAGCTTTTCGGCTGGGCATATCCTCCGTCACGTCTAGGTCGGTCACTCCTTCATGCAACACTTCACGAGCTTCAAGAAAAGAGGGAATAACGCCTTTGACAGGCCCGCCTGCCTTGAGGGTAGCATCAGCAACACTGCCCATAAGTCCGGCTTGTCCACCACCATAGACTAAGGTCAAACCATTCTGGGCTAATGCTTCGCCTAAAGCGCGCGCTACTTCTGTATAACGTGGAGAATGACCGCTGCGGGAGCCACAGAAGACCGAGCAGGTTTTAAGAGACATAGTGGAAAAGACTCCTCCATAAAAAACGCTGGAGGAAGGCGCCTCCAGCGTTTGATCACCCATGCCTAAGGCAAGTGTGTGTTTATGTGGTTTTTTGAATGCCACATCCAGGAATGCGCGACAGAACCGCACTGAAGAATATCCCGCTTACGCAGAGGATACCAACAATGGCAAACATGGTTGACCAGCCGAGGCTACCTTGAATCGCTCCCATAAGTGGGCCGACAATGGCAATGGTAAGATCCGTAAAGACAGAATACGCCGCGATAAGGATTCCGCCAAACTCTGGCCCATCTGTTTGCACGGCCATCGTACCCATTGCTGGGAAAAGGAGGGAGAACCCGGCACCTGTCAATGCTGCACCAATGAGGCCGCCAGTGGACGAATGGATCAAGCAAAAACAAGCCATAGCGACGGCTTCTGTCACCAGAGAGACATAGGCAACGGGGACACCGCCACGTTTGTCGATTTGTGAAGAAAACAGAATTCGCACAAGGACAAAAACGACAGCGAATGTGGAGAAAGCGACGCCAACACTCGTCCAGTGATTTGCACTATAATAGATAGATAAATACCCATTAACCGTGCCAAAACCGAAGGAACCTGCTGCTAAGGCGGCACCGTAAGGCAATACTTTACGCAGAGCCGTAAAGAAGGACATCGGCTCACCTTTTGCAGGCAACGGTTTCACCCCTGTATAGAAGCACAGGAGGGCCGATCCAAACACGCCCATGGCTGTTGCTGCAAAGCCTACAGGCATCAGGCTAATCACGGGCATAAAGCTGCCCAGAAACTTCCCGATAATGACGCCCAGTGCGATGCCGCCATAAGACGTTACACCATTCCAAGAAATCGCCACGGAGGTATGTTTGGGCCCAACGCGACGGATATTCCATGTGGTAACGGACGTTGCCGTCCAGCTTTCAGCCCAGCCGATGAAAAGGCGGCTTAACAAAGCGACCCCTAGGGCGACATAGCGGGTTGCACTGTTCATGCCCATCAAGCCAGGGATGGCGGCAGCAAGGCACATGAGCAGACCGGAGATGGTACAAGCGATCAGGCCGTAACGAAGGATCTTTTTAGGGCCGTGATGGTCAACAAGCTGACCAGCAACGAGGCGGGTCAGGAATGTTCCGAGATATTGGAGGGTAATCGTCATCCCTGCGATGGCTGTTGGGAACCCCAGCGTTTGGTGAACAAACTGAGCCCCAATGACAGCATTAGGTAGACCGATAACAACGTAAACGAGAAGGTTGAAAAAGACGACGGGCATCACCCGGAGGGTCGGCGAGCCTGTAAGGGTTTCTTCTTCCGACATTAATATTCCCCTTTGCAGCGTTCTGCTCCGCCTCCATATAAAAGTTAGGGGGCGGTATTGGTTGAGTCACCATAGGAGAGAAGAAGCGGTTCGTCACGGGTGGAACGCTAACCCTTTTTTTAGACAGTGTCATGGCAGCCATGCAACAGGTGGGTTGAACCTGTTTTTATTTTTCTTATATGTGGCTGTTCGCCTAGGGGAAACAGCCCGTAATTGGCATGTTACTTAAGCAGAAGGAGTGCTTTCCTGATGACAGATGACACAATCCGGAAAGCCCAAAAAGAGGCTGGCTATCAGCTCCTTTCTACCGAAGAAGTCTATCGAAACCCTTGGACAGCGATGCGTGAGGATAAAATTATCCATCCAAGTGGAAAAGAGGGACTGTATGGGATTGTAGAGCGGGGCATGTTTGCCGTTATTTTGCCACAGCATAAAAATGGCGACGTGTCTCTTGTGCGGCAATTTCGGTACCCCGTTGGCAAACGTTTGTGGGAATTCCCAATGGGTATGTGGGAGACTCGCGATGATGCGACTCCTGAAGAGGTTGCATTGGGAGAGCTGCGCGAGGAAACAGGCCTACGTGCTGGAGAGCTTATCCATGCAGGCACGCTTTATCAGGGGGCCGGTTATTCCACACAAAAGGGACATGTCTTTTTAGCCCGCAATCTTGAGCGTGGTGCATCGGAGCGTGAAGCGACCGAAGCAGACATGACGGTGCATGATTTCCCGTTGGCAGAGTTTGAAGCCATGATTGCCCAAGGGGAGGTCACGTGTATGGTGACTATAGCGGCCTTTGCGCAGATTCGGGCACGGGGGTTGATCTGACTGAGGAAGGCTCCGCAGTGGGGCTCCCCAGCGGAGAGGTGCCTTGAGAGAGTTTGCTCGTCCGTTTGTTCTTGTTATCGCGTTGATCGTTGTGCCGTTGGTGGTGTGGCGCATCCCTATGGCACAGCATCTCGTGCAGAGCAGTCAATCATGGTGTCGTGGCCCTTGGGCGGGCTGGTGGTTTTTGGTCTTTGCGGTGCCTTATTGCGCAGCGGGCCTGCCAAGGCAGGCGCTTTGCCTCATGGCTGGAGCCGGGTTTGGCGTGCTGGAGGGCTTTGTGCTGTGCAGTGTGGCGTATGAAGCAGGCGCTCTTGTGAGCTATAGCGGCGGGCGTCTCTTTGGTGTGGGTCGTTCCTTGACGCTTATGAAACCGATGGTCGCTTTTATGCGTCGTGCACCATTTAAGGCCGTGCTGAGTGTGCGTTTATTGCCGATAGGGTCGTCGTTGCTGGTTTCGACTTTATCAGGGGGGCTTCGTATCCCGGTGTTTGCCTTTGCAGGGGCGACAGCTTTGGGGGGCGTGCCTCAAAATCTTATTTTTATACTCGTGGGGAGTGGCTTGCCGGTTGGCCATCAAACCGAAATGATCTTGAGTGCTGTGTTGTTCGCGCT
The DNA here is from genome assembly GCF_009834765.1 of Saccharibacter sp. EH611. Lineage (GTDB taxonomy): Bacteria > Pseudomonadota > Alphaproteobacteria > Acetobacterales > Acetobacteraceae > Saccharibacter. The sequence continues at coordinate 260,596 of NZ_WVHP01000025.1, forward strand.
GTCAACAGCGCTTGGCGTCGTCATGGTCAGGCGGTATCGCGCCTATGGAGCACAGCCCATGGTTCTATCAGAGGGTAGGAAGTAGTATGTCAGTCTCAAGGCGTTTTTCGTTTGAACGGGCCTTTTTTGACCGTACTCTCACCCCGGGTCAGCCGCTTCCTTTTTGGGTGCCCCTTCTTCTGGGGTGTTTAACGGCTGTTGGGCCTGTCTCAACGGATATTTACCTGCCTGCTTTGCCAGAAATGGAACATCAGCTGGGCGCAGCCGCTGGTTCTGGCAGCTTGACGATGGCGGCTTGGGTGGCGGGTCTCGCCATTGGGCAGATGAGTGTTGGCCCGCTCACCGATCGCTTTGGGCGCCGGGCACCGTTGTTGGTGGGGACATTATGTTATGCCATTGCGGCGGCGGGCTGCGCCTTGGCACCAACGATGACTGTGATGTGCGTCTTTCGCTTTATCGCTGCCTTGATGGGGGCGGCGAGTTTGGTTGTGCCAAATGCCTGTGTGCGTGACCTCACCTATGGGGATGCCTCTGCCAAGATGATGTCACGCCTGATTATCGTGCAAGGGGTGGTGCCGATTTTGGCCCCGGCTTTGGGCGGGTTCGCGCTGCAATTTATTGGCTGGCGCGATATTTTCTGGGCAACATCTTTATATGGCCTACTGGGTTTTGTCCTTGTAGCGCTCTTCTTGCCTGAAACGTTGCTGCCTATTCGACGGCAGCCCGTGCAGATGAAAGCGGTGCTGGTACGGTATGGTAAAACTTTGTGTGAACCGCATTTTTGCCTCAACGGGCTTATTTGGATGGTTCAAGGGTTTGTGACCTTTACTTACCTGACAGCGGCGCCCTTTTTGTTTGAGAGCGTGTTTCATCTCTCTCCGTTTCATTACGGGATGCTCTTTGGGTTGTTTGCGGTGTTTATGATCGGCACGTCACAGCTCAATGCGCTGCTTGTTGACCGTTTTTCAAGTGAGGGCATTTTGAAGACAGCCCTTATTTGGAGCACGCTTGCCGCGCTTGCTTTCGTTGTTTTGGCAGTTTGGTCTGCGGTGGAGAGCGCCCCTTTAGGGCATTTGAACGCTATGTATCTCTGGCCGATGATTGTTATTATGCTGTTGGTTTTAGGGCCGGGTGGTGCCATTGGGCCGAACGCGATGGCCGGGGCACTGCGTTATCAGGCGCATAATGCCGGGTCTGCAGCTGCTTTGGCTGGAACAGGGCAATATGTGATGGGCATGGTCGCCAGTGTGCTGTTCTCGCTCCTTCCTGTGGGAACGGCGATCCCGATGGCTGTTATGCTGCTGACGGCGTTCCTCGTTATGCTGGTTTTGGCCTATTATCCTAGGAAAGGGTAGATTGACCGCTCTCTAATGGTGCGTTTGGGTGTTTGTGAGCAGGGTTTTCATCTGCCCGTTCGGTAAAAGAGGGAGTGCCTTGTGATGACTGAAGCTGCTGGTGTAACAGCCATTGTGACCTTTCCTGAGAGCCGTCATGATGAGGGGCTGTCTCTGTTTCAGCGTCATTTGCCGATGTTGCGTGCGTATGACGGGTGTCGGCGCTTTGTTGTCTCTCATGATATTCGAGCACGCGGCGTCTTCACCATTCATGAAGAATGGGTGAGTGAGGCGCATTTAGACGTGCATCTTAAAGACAAGGCGATCACCGCTATTTTTGCTGAGATTGATGCTTTAGGCGGGCAGATCACCAATATCTTTACCAAAGAGGTACACGCTTCCTAACGATGGAGGCTTGAGCCGGGGCACAGGCTCCCTTACAGAAGGGCCTTACTGTATTGATGTTGACTATGCTCTTTAAAGAAGGCTCGCCCTCATGTCGTACCAAGACCCTGCACCGCTTGATCTGAAGCGTTATATCCGCGAAGTGCCCGATTTCCCTAAAGCTGGGATTCTTTTCTACGATATTTCGACCCTCATTCGGAATGCGGATGCGTGGCAGATCGCGACCGCGCGTTTAGCCGAGAGTGTGCTGAAATTTCAGCCCGATATGTTGGCTGGCATTGAAAGCCGCGGCTTTCTGACGGCAGCCCCGTTGGCGATGCGTCTTGGGTGCGGCTTCACGATGTTGCGCAAGCCGGGCAAGCTGCCGGGTGAAACGATCTCTCATGCCTATGGGCTCGAATATGGCCATGATGAGCTGCACCTACAGGTGGATGCTGTGCGTCCCGGTCAGCGCGTGGTGGTGTTGGATGACCTCCTCGCTACAGGGGGCACGCTAGCGGCATCGGTTGATTTGCTGCGTAAGGCAGGGGCTCATGTCGTGGGGGCTTCCGTGCTTATTGAGCTGGCTGCGCTAAAAGGGCGTGAGAAGCTGGATGTGCCGGTGACATCTCTGCTGACGTATGAAGACTGAGAATTTTATGACGCAAACTGATCTTTCAAAGAAGACGACCGAGCTTTGGGCGCAGCGTTATCGGCATGATGCGCCGGTGAACCTTCCGGACAATCCCGTTCTTCGCCAGCTTTTTGCGCATCGGAGTGTGCGGCATTATAAGAGTGACCCGCTGCCAGCAGGGGCCCTTGAGGCCGGGATCGCGGCGGCATCGTCGGGGGCGACCTCGTCTAATCTGCAAAACTGGTCTGTTATTGCAGTGGAAGATCAGGCGACGCGCTCACGCCTTGCAGAGCTTTCAGGTGGGCAGTCTTACGTTGCGCAGGCTCCAGTTTTTCTGGCTTGGGTTGTGGATTTATCGCGCCTTGAGCGCATCACGCAGCGTGAAGAAGAGAGCGAAGCTGAGGCTTTGGCCTATGAAGAAAGCTTTCTGATGGCAACGCTTGATACCGGTATTGCTGCTCAGAATGCTGTGCTGGCTTTTGAGTCGCTTGGTCTAGGCACGGTGTATATCGGTGGACTGCGTAATGACCCTGAGGCCGTGGCGTCTCTGCTGGGGCTGCCATCGCGTACGGTCGCTGTGGTGGGGATGTGCGTTGGTCATCCAGCCGACGATGCTGCGGGTGGCATTAAGCCACGTCTTGGTCAGGATGTGGTGCTTCATCGTGAGCGTTATGACCATGAAAGCGAAGAAGAGCCGATTGAGGCGTATAATCAACGCGCTGATGCGTATCAGCAGGAGCAAGGCTTGCCGTCGCGTCGCTGGACACAGACGGTTGCCTCTCGCATTGCTCAGGTGCGTGGTTTAGGTGGGCGGCATGTGATGCGTGACGTGCTTAATCGCCTCGGTTTCCCACTGCGTTAAGTTAGAGTGTGATGTCCGCTCTCCCTGTCGCTGAGGTTTTACCGCGTCTTTATGAGGTGCTGGAGCACGGGGCGAATGCTGTGCTTGTTGCGCCTCCGGGGGCAGGGAAGACCACAACCGTTCCGTTAGCCCTACTGGAGCATCAGGCCGCGTGGCTGGGGGAGGGACGTATTATCGTCGTAGAGCCACGTCGTGTGGCTGTGCGGGCGGCGGCTGCGCGTATGGCGTCTTTGCTTGGGCAAAAGCCGGGCGAGACGGTGGGGTATCGCACGCGCACCGACCGCGCGGTATCGGCCCAGACACGTATTGAGGTGGTCACAGAAGGGCTGCTGGTGCGTCGTTTATTAAGCGATCCTCTCCTTGATGGGGTGAGTGCGATTCTCTTTGACGAAGTGCATGAGCGGTCACTGGATGGCGATACGGCCCTTGCTTTTGCTTTGGATGTACAGCGGAGTTTCCGCCCAGAGCTGCGTCTTGTGGCGATGTCGGCGACGTTGGAAGGGAAGATCTTCACCCAACGTCTTGATGCGCCATTGATTGAGAGTGCAGGGCGGCAATACCCCGTTGAGCTGCGTTATCGCCGTGATCTTACGCATCAGCGTGAGCTTCCTGAGCGTTGTGCTGAGGCGATCCGCTCCATTTGGAGTGAGGAAGATGGGTCAATCTTGGCGTTTCTTCCCGGTGTCGGGGAGATACGGCGTACGCAAGCGGCTTTGGGGGAGCGTTACCCTGTATTCCCTCTTTATGGGGAGCAATCGGTTGAGGATCAGCAACGAGCGTTAGACCCGACCTCGGGACGGCGGATTGTGCTGGCCACGTCCATTGCTGAAACGTCAGTGACGGTGCCGGGTGTGAGGGTTGTTGTCGATGGCGGTTGGCGGCGCTTGCCCCAGCGTGACCCCAGCACGGGCTTACCGAAACTTCAGAGCCGGCGCATCTCACGCGCGACGGCTGAGCAGCGCGCCGGGCGTGCGGGGCGTGAGGCGCCGGGCATTGCCGTGCGCTTATGGTCGGAGATGACGCAGCGTGGGCTGATGGTGCAGGAAATCCCAGCCATTCGGGAAGCGGATCTGTGTGACTTCGCTCTTATAACGGCCGCTTGGCAGGAGGCGATGGGAACGGTACCGCTTGAGCTGCCTCTCATTGAATGTCCCGCTGAGGGGGCTTTAGCCGGGGCGCAAGACCTGCTGCGTTCCTTAGGAGCGCTCGATAGTGCTGATAAGCTGACCTCTCTTGGCCGGGCGATGGCGCGCTTGGGCACACATCCGCGTTTAGCGGCGATGCTCTGTGCCGCTCAAACGGAGCGTGAGCAGGTAACGGCCTCTTGCTTGGCGGCTTTGTTAGAGGAGAGAGACCCGTTCCGCCGTCCGATGAGCAAGGCGTCTCCTACGGTGGATATTGGCCAGCGCTTGGCGTTGTTTGCGCGTGAGGATAGCCGGGTGCCCCGGTCTGTCACGCGTCTTTTGCGTCAGTCTGCCCAACGTTTCTTACGGCGCGTGGGGGTAAAAGAGACGCGCACGCTTGAGCCTGACCCACATTATGCGGGGCGGTTGATCGCGGCGGGCTTCCCAGATCGTTTAGCGCAGCGCACGTCTTCAGATGGGCGTTATCGTTTGGCCGGTGGCGGGAGTGCGCGTGTACCCGTTTCAGATGATCTGTCGCGTGAGAAGCTTCTGGCGGCCGCGATGTTTCACGTAAAGCGGGGCACAGAGATCACGCTGGCAGCCCCGGTCACTGTGGAGGATTTTCCCCCTTCTGTGCGTGCTCAACTGACGGAGCAGCGTGAAGGGAGCTTTGATGGCACGTCAGGTCGTGTGATTATGCGGGAGCGTTTGCGTCTTGGTGCGCTCATTTTGCGTGATCGTAACACCCCAGCTACGCCTGAAGAAGCACAACCGGCCTTGATGGAAAAAGTCTGCTCCGACCTCCCTCGTTACGTGAACTGGACGACGAGCGCTCGGCAGTTTCAAGCACGGGTTGCGTTAGCCCGGACGCATTATGCGCCAGATTTGCCGGATCTGTCCGATGATGGACTGGCCGTATCAACAGAGTGGTTGGAGCCGTGGCTGGGCGGGATTGATCGGCTTTCTCAGCTTCAAGAGCTGGATGTAGTGGCAATGTTGCAGGCGTGCTTGAGTCATCCGGAGCGCCAAGAGTTGGATCGTCAGCTTCCCGCGACTGTTGCGTTAAAGGGAGGGCGGCACGCGATTGATTATACTGGCACAATTCCCGCTCTTAGCACGCGCGCTCAGGCGTTTTATGGCACTACGCGTCTGCCAGAGCTTGTGGGAGGCAAGGTGCCTTTGCACGCTGTGTTGTTATCTCCTGCAGGGCGACCTCAAGCTGTAACGGCGGATTTGGCGCGTTTTTGGCAAGAAGGCTGGTTGGATATGCGCCGTGATATGCGCGGGCGCTACCCACGGCATGATTGGCCAGAGAACCCCGCCCAAGCGGAGCCGTCCTTGCCTAAAAGACGACCACGCTAAGGGGGATATGAGGCGTGTGCGGTGCTGCTCTTCCTTGCCAAGAGGGATTGTGTTTCATTAGGCTGACAGAGCATGAATAAGGCGGAGCCGTCGCCTTAATGCAGTGTGACAGCAAGGAAGGGTGATCTTATGGGTGCGTCATCACAACGTTTTGCAGGACAAAATGCCCTGATTACCGGCGCAGCGGGAAATATCGGTTTGGCCGTGGCGAAGCGTCTCGCCAGTGAAGGCGCAAACCTGATTTTGTTCGATCTTAATGCTGAAAAGCTGGAAGAGGCGCGCTCTCAACTGATCTCTCTTGGCGTGGATGTGCATAACGCTGTCTGCGATGTGACAGATTATGCCAGTGTAGAAAAAGCAGTCGGTGAGGCTGAAAAAGCACTTGGCCCTATCGGGTTGCTCTTTAATAACGCAGGCTATCAAGGGGCTTTTGCGCCTATTCACGAATATCCGCCTGAGGACTTTGCCCGTGTTGTGCAGATCGACCTTATTGGGGCGTTCCACCTGATTCGTGTGGTTTCAGAGCGTATGGTGAAGCGGAAATTTGGCCGTATCGTGAATACAGCCAGCATGGCAGGACTTCAGGGGCCACCCAACATGGGGGGCTATGGCTCGTCTAAGTTCGGGGTTGTCGGGCTAACGGAAGTATCGGCAAAAGACCTTGCACCCTATAATATCCGCGTTAATGGGATCGCACCGGGGCTGATGGGGCCGGGCTTTATGTGGGATCGGCAGGTGGAGTTGCAGGCCAAGACAGGGTCGCAATATTTCTCTGCCAATCCTGAGGAAGTGAAGAAGCAGATGGTTGGAAGTGTGCCCATGCGTCGGTTAGGCACTGTGGAAGAAATTCCCGGTGTGGTTGCATTCTTGCTCAGTGATGATGCAAGTTATATTACTGGAGTGACGATGCCGATCTCAGGTGGCGTATAAGATAAGTCTCCTTTTGTAAGCTAAGAGATCATCACGCGAGGAAAGGGTATGTGTTTTCTGATCACATGCCCTTTTTTTGAGAGAGATGATGGGAGATAATCTGTTACCGATGAGGTGAGGTAAGAACTCTTTTAAGAAAGGCTGTTCCGGCAAGGGCGGGAAAGACATGAAACCTGTCATGAAGCAACTGGTTTGGTCCGTCTTTGTACCCGCAGGTGTGGGAGCTGTGGCGGCAGCGTTGACCTGTGCGGCTGTTATGGCGTTTTTGCCATTTTCTTCATCATCGAAAGAGGCAGCGAAGCCTCATTTTGTTCTTCCGCTAAAGCCTCATACGCCGCCTGTTCCGGTGTCACCGCCGTTGGTGCGTCCCCAAACCGTGCAGACAACCCCGCCGTCTCATCTTCCACCCGTGCAAGCACCACCTGAAGCTGTAAACTCTATGGTGGCGGCATTGCCAAGTTTTGCACCGCTTGTGCGGCAGGTGATTCCGGCTGTGGTGAACATTTCAATCTCGCATGATCCGCAAGATCGGGACAATAGCGCTGAGCAGGAGCAGGACGCCGCGTCCAGCCCGGCGGAGCACGCCTCAGTCGCGCCTAAGAAGCATCATCATACGGGGGCAGCCCATAAGAAGCATCGTCTGTTAAACCACCATCATATGGCCCGTCATCATGTTGTGCGCCCTGCTGATGATGATATGACTGGGGCAGGCTCTGGTTTTGTGGTTGATGCATCGGGGATTATCGTCACAAACCGGCATGTGGTGGGGGATGCAACGCGCGTGACCGTCTCTTTGTCTGATGGGCGTACCTTGCCAGCACGTATTCTGGGTGATGACCCAATGACTGATATTGCGGTGATTAAGGTGGAAAGTGCCACGCGTCTGCCGTGCGTGACATGGGGCGATAGTCGTCAGGTAGAGATCGGTGACTGGGTGATGGTGGCGGGTAATCCGTTCGGTTTTGGTTCATCGGTGACAGCGGGGATTGTTTCTGCTGTGGGGCGTGATTTAGGCATCGGAGCGTTAGATGATTTTATGCAGCTTGATGCGCCGATTAACCCCGGGAATTCAGGGGGGCCATCCTTTAACCTGCACGGGCAGGTTGTGGCGGTGAATGCGGCGATTGCCTCACCCAGTGATGGATCGGTGGGGATTGGTTTTGGAATCCCTGCTGAGATCGTCGCTCCTGTGGTTGAGGAAATCGAAAAGACCGGTCATGTCGAGCATGGCTGGCTCGGTGTCACGCTGAATGATGCGTCCTCTCCGATGTGGGTAGAGGATGTGGATAGTGACGGAGCGGCCTGGAAGGGCGGCTTGCGACGCAAGGATGAGATTTTAGCGATGGGAAGCAGCGCCGTGCATGATGCCCGTACGGTATTGCGTAGCGTGGCGGCTGCCCATCCGGGAACGGTCTTTGTCTTTACGATCCGCCGTCATGGGCAGGTCAAGACGCTGTCCATCACGTTGGGACAGCGTCCATCGTCCGATATGTAATCGTTCTGAGGTTAGTCAGCAGAAGGTGTGTGTGGTGGCAGAGGCGGTGCGTTCTCTGGTGCTAGGCGAATATGAGCTGAAGCAGAGACGCTGATCGTCTGTTCTTCAGGTGTGCTCTGGGGAGCTGGGCCTGCCGAGCGAGCGGACATGAGCATCGGAGCAGGAGCGCCGAGCCCAAAGCGGGGTTCTGGCAGTGGGCCAGCCCCTACCTGTACGCGTTCAATCCCAACCACACGCAAGCCGAGTGCGCTTGCATCACTGTCAGCCTGTTGACGAATTTTCTTTAAGGCTGCGGTGCGGGCTTGTGCTTCCAATGTCTGCTGTGTCTGTGGGTCAAGCGACCAATCCATATCATCAAGGGCTAAACCTTGAGATTGGAGTGCTTCTGCCAGAGTCAGCAGATGCCCGCTATCATTGCCCTTTAACGTAAGCGTTTGCGTGGCATTCCAGCGATGAGGGGGATGTTCGCTATACTCCTGAGAGAGGGAGTAATTGCCCGCATGAAGGGTCGCCCCACCATCATTTTTGAGACTGTTGACGGCTGTGCTGACGATTTGGTTCAGGCGCTTTTGAGCGGTCGCCGGTGAGGTGCTTTGTGCACGCGCGGTGAAATGAATGGTCAGAAGGTTGGGCACCGCCTTTGCTTCCCCATGCGTTGTAAAGGTGAGTACTGTCTCATGGAGCGACATAACAGGGGCAGACGGCATAATATCACTTTCAGCGGCAACGGCGTGGGACGCTAATGCTGTGCTCATCAAACAAACCAGAGAGAGCGTGGCAGCACGCTTATAGAAAGGTAGGCGAGAGCGGGTCATGAATGGGGTCCTTCATGTTTATTAAGCAGGAGCAGGGCACGGCGGAGCCGTTCAATTCCAGCGCGAACGTGATGGTGACGGCATAAGGTCGTCCCTCGTTCTTGTAGGAGACGGGCATCCTCCATTACACCAACGGGGATACTATGCGGGTAACGTATTTTTTCTGATAATGTCTGGTTAAGCTGTTGGCAGTAGGCATGGCTATCACTGGTAATGACCAGATCCTTCGATGCGACCGGCGCTATAAGCTGATGGCCATTGGCCCGGCCCGTGTTGGGGAGCTCAATAAGCAACATCACAACAGTAAGAAAAAAGACAGTGCGCATGCGGGCATTATGCACGATTACACCTGCCCAGAAGATGAGGGTGGCATGAAGAATTTGTTAGGTGGAAGGCTCATATAGGGTCAACAATCTGTGTTTTATGAGAAGAGGGCGCTGGATTGAGCGGCAAAGTCAGGGTAGCGGTTAGGCCGGGATGGGCATGGCTGAGGGTAAGTTGGCCATGATGGAGTCCAGCAATGGCCTGAACGAGCGAGAGCCCAAGGCCAGAACCGGGCGTGCTGCGTGCCGCTTCAGCACGGAAGAAGCGTTCATGAGCGCGCTCCATATCACTCGCACTCATACCGGGCCCTTGGTCACTGACACTGATAGCGACCCCCGTGGGTTTGGTGTTCTCATGGTCGGGTAAACGCTCTGCTCGTAATGTGAGCTGACTGCCAGAAGGGGAAAATTTGATCGCGTTATCAAGGAGATTAGCCAGAGCTTGTTGCACCATATGGCGGTCGCCAATAATGGCGGGAAGGGTGGCAATTTGTGTGTGTAATGTCAGTCCGGCTTCTTCTGCAGAGGCTTCATAAAGTTCTGCTATATCGTGGAGCAAGGCGGTGAGGTCAACAGAGGCAAAGGCAGAACGACGGGAGCCCGCTTCAATCTGTGCAATGCGTAGCAAAGCTTCAAAAATACCGGTGATACGGTCTAAATCCTGCACGGCAAGGTCGATTGCGTTGCGTAGTTCGTCGTCCGATTGGGCATGAAGAGCGGCATCTTCAAGTTGGGTGCGGGCGCGTGCGATGGGGGTGCGTAGGTCATGAGCGATGGCGTTAGAGACTTGGCGAACGCCTTCCATTAACCGATTGATCCGGTCAAGCATGGTGTTGACTGTTTCGGCCACGAGGTCTGTTTCGCTCCCATTAAGAGCGATACGGTGGTTGAGGTCTCCACTGGCCACCGCCGCTGTGGTGCGGGCGATGGAATGGACAATGCGTAAAAATAATTTACGGATAACAAAGGCTCCCCCCATCGCAAGGAGAGAGACCATGATGGCGCACCAAATAAGGGTTTCGGCCATGACATGGCGTAGGAGATGCCGCCCACGGACATCATGACCAACAATGAGGCGAAAACCACCCGGAAGAGCGTAAGCCTTGAGTTTTGCTTGAGTGCTAAACGTGTAACGCCGGATAGAGAGCTCATAAAAATGATCAAGCCGTGTCATTACGACGGGCCAGCCCGGGAGGTTCCCGGCAAAGCGCTGGCCATTGCGATTAACAAGCAGATAAAGCGCGTCATCATCGACATTTTGCTCAATCCGCTCTTCAATCGCATCGCTGAGTGTGCCAGCCCCGCCAAAGACCCAGCGCCGCGTGAGGTCTTGGGCGTCGCTTTCAATCCCAGCCTGTACGTGGCGGTCTAACAGGTTGGTGGTGCTCCACCAGGTAAAGGAGAGGAACACCCCAGCAGACAGTAAAAAGACCACCCCATAGGCTAAGGCAAAATTCCCTCCCGCTGAGCGAATAGGCCAGCGTTTTAGATGACGGAGGCGGGTCAACAGGCGGGCAATCATTGGCACTTAGGTGTCTGTATTCGGGTCGCGGAGGATATAGCCCGCATTACGCACTGTATGGATCAGTGCGCTTTCAAAGGGCTTATCGACTTTTTGACGAAGACGGGACACGTGCACGTCAATGACATTGGTCTGAGGGTCAAAATGATAGTCCCATACTTTTTCAAGAAGCATGGTACGGGTGACGACTTGTCCAGCGTGACGCACGAGGAACTCAAGCAAGCGGAACTCACGGGGTTGGAGGTCAATTTTCTGTCCTGCGCGGCGGACATCACGTGAGAGGAGGTCAAGTGTCAGATCACCAACGGAGAGGCTGGTTTTGGTTGTCGTATCAGAATGGCCACGACGGCCAAGCGCTTCCACCCGTGCCAAAAGCTCAGAGAAGGCGAAGGGTTTGGTGACGTAATCATCCCCACCGGCTTTAAGCCCGGTTACGCGCTCATCGACTTCGGATAGCGCAGAGAGCAGCAGCACCGGGGTGGCGTTATTTTGACCGCGCAAGGTTTCCAGAATGCGCAAACCGTCAATCCCGCCGGGTAGCATACGGTCTAAAATAATGACGTCATAAGCTTCACTGACAGCCAGAAAGAGGCCGTCTTTTCCGTTATCAGCTTCATCAACGACATGTCCGCTCTCTTTGAGGCCTTTAACCACAAAAGAGCGAACCGTGGGGTCATCCTCAACGAGCAGGATACGCATGATGGGGCATTTCTCCTGTTTTTAAGAGCCACAATTGGGCCATGATCTGCACGATAACCTGATGACGCCGTTGTGGAAAGCGTTGGAGGCGTCATTGGGTTGTCTGTGTTGGGGAGCGTGCTAGGCTGATCGTCTGTTTTTCAAAATATATGATCAGGATGATGCACGATGGAGTATCGTAAACTTGGCCGCACTGGCCTGTCGGTAAGCGAAATCTGCCTAGGAACCATGACATTTGGTCAACAAAACTCTGAGGCAGAGGGCCATGCTCAGCTGGATATGGCCTTTGACCACGGCGTCAATTTTATTGATACCGCTGAGCTGTATTCCATCCCTCCCAAGGCAGAAACCTATGGGGCAACGGAGACGATTGTTGGCAATTGGCTCGCGCAGCATGGTCAGCGTGACAAGGTTGTTCTGGCCAGTAAGGTCGTTGGGCGGAGTGTGAATGACTGGTACCGTCCTGATGGCAAAGGGGCCCGTCTAACACCAGAACAGATTCGCTATGCGGTGGAAGGGTCGTTACGTCGTTTGAAAACGGACTATCTGGATCTCTACCAGGTGCATTGGCCTGATCGTAAAATGAATCTTTTTGGGGCTGGAGGCACGACGTTCCGTGATGTCATTAAGGCCGATGAAGTGCCGATTGAGGAAACGCTTGGGGGCCTTGATGAGCTCGTTAAGGAAGGCAAAATTCGTCACGTGGGCGTGTCTAACGAAACGCCATGGGGGGTGTCCCAATATCTGAACGCGTCGCGTGAGAAAGGCCTGACACGGATTGCCTCTATCCAGAACGCCTATAACTTGCTCAATCGCACCTATGAAATGGGACTTGCCGAGATGGGCCTGCGTGAGGATGTCGGTTTGCTGGCCTATTCTCCACTGGCACAGGGGTATCTCACAGGGAAATATCTTGACGGTGCTCGTCCCGCAGGGGCTCGTACGACGTTATTTAACCGTGGTCAGCGCTATGAGAAACCGGGTGTCGATCAAGCGATTCGAGGCTATATGCAGATCGCTCGTGACGCAGGGATTGATCCGGCACAATTTGCGCTAGAGTTTGTGACCTCACGTCCTTTTGTGGCGTCTAATATCATTGGGGCGACGAGCCTTGAGCAGCTCAAAACGATTTTAGATTCGGTTCATGTTGAGATCACGCCAGAGCTGGAAGAGAAAATTGATGCTGTCCATCAAGTGAATGCGAACCCAGCGCCATAAAGAAGAGAGACGAAGAGAGTAAGAGAGGGGTGGCTGATATGTGCAGGCCACCCCTCATTGTTTTTGTGCAAGATCGGGTTGTTGTGGCTTAATGGCTTCAAGAAGGGCCAATATGGCGGAAAACGTCTTATTTATTCCGATCTTGTAAAAAAAGGGGGTTGCCGTTTCAGGCGCTTTCTGGTGTGTGGCGAGGCAATTTTGCCTTCCGTCCCGAACAGGAGACCGATCATGGGAAAGAGTGTTGCGAGTTTTTTCGTCGAGGCCCTGAAGGCAGAAGGCGTAGAGTACGTTTTCGGCCTTCCTGGTGAAGAGAATATTCATTTTGTTGATGCGCTAGAGGGGTCAGGTATTCGCTTTATCCTAACGCGGCATGAGCAAGGAGCGGCGTTCATGGCTGATATTTACGGCCGTGTGACAGGTAAAGCCGGTGTGTGTATGGCCACGGTTGGCCCCGGTGCCATTAACCTGCTGCTTGGGGTTGCTGATGCGCAAACCAATAGCTCCCCTTTGGTGGCGATGAGTGCGCAGGTTGGGCTAAACCGTATTTATAAAGAAAGCCATCAGGTTATTGACCTGCAAACGATGTTTGGCCCTGCGACAAAATGGGCAGAAACGGTGATGACCCCGGCCTCTGTGCCGGAAATGATCCGTAAAGCGTTTGCCTTGTCGCAAGATGAACGTCCGGGGGCGACATACTTGGCTATTCCACAGGATGTGGAAGCAATGGGTTTGCCAGATGATATTAAACCGTTGCGTGCCGGGAAGATTGGGCAAGGGCGCCCTGACCCAGCTCATATTGAGGCGGCGGTTGAAGCGCTAAAGAGTGCGAAACATCCTATCATTATGGCCGGTCATGGTGTGGCCCGTACAGGGGCCTCTAAAGCTCTTGTTGAGCTGGCTGAGGCGCTGAATATTCCCGTCGCGACGACCTTTATGGGGAAAGGCGTGATTGATGACCGTCACCCCCTCGCGCTGGGCGTGATTGGCTTTATGCGTCGCGATTATGAAAATTTCGCTTTTGATGAATCCGATCTTATCCTGTCCATTGGGTATGAGCTGCAAGAGTTCGCCCCAGCACGGATTAACCCGGCAGGGGATAAGAAGGTGATCCATATGCACACCATTCCGGCGGAAACAGACGCCTGTTACACCGTGGAAGTGGGTGTGATTGGTGATATTGCCCTTGGGATGGAAGCCCTGCATGAGGCCGCTCATGGTCTGTCATTCCAATCGCAGCCAACGCCGAAGATTCAGGAGCTTCTGGCTGCTGAACGTCAAATGGGGGCGGACGATGTCGGGGTACCGATTAAGCCGCAGCGCATTGTGATGGGGATCCGTGAGGTTATGGGCGATGATGACATCGTCTTGGCTGATACAGGTGCGGTGAAGATGTGGATGGCGCGTCTGTATCCAACCTACAAGCCGCTGACCTGCCTGATGTCGAACGGTCTATCCACGATGGCGTTTGCCCTGCCGGGAGCGATTGGTGCGCATTTGGCGTATCCAGAACGTCGCATTCTGGCTGTGATGGGCGATGGGTCTTACCTGATGAACGCTCAGGAGCTTGAAACAGCGGTGCGTGAGAATATTCCGCTCAAAGTGCTGATCTGGGTTGATGACTCATACGGGTTGATCAAATGGAAAATGGAGATGGATCTAGGCCGCCATTCTGGTGTGGACTTCAAAAATCCGGACTTCGTGGCCCATGCAAAGAGCTACGGTGCGAACGGCCATTACGTCAACTCAGCTGAAGAATTCGTGCCCACGCTCGAAAAGGCTTTTGCTGAAGAAGGTGTATCGGTCATCGCTTGCCCGGTTGATTATCGCGAAAATAAGCGTCTGACCGACCGTCTTGGTCAACTGACGATGAGCTTCTAACGCTCTAGCGTCTCAATCATGGATCAAACGCGGCCCCTTACCGCATGGCAAGTGCGGTAAGGGGCCGTTTTGTTAGAGCGGGCGTTGCATACGGATAAAGGGCACGCCGCTTTTGTCGAAAACATCACCAACCGTTTGGCACCCGCGCTTTTGGTAGAAGTCCGTTGCGCTGGTGCGGGCATCGAAGACAAGGCGTGTGGCGTTGTGAGCCCGTGCTGTGCTGATGAGGGCATTAAAAAGACGCGAGCCCAGCCCTTGGCCTTGATGCTCTGGCAAGACAGCAAATTTCCGTAATCGTATTTCTTGGTCATTGAGGGTAAAAAGCGAGCCACAACCGACGAGCTCTCCTTCAACATAGAGACCCAAGTGCGTGCCATGCTCATCATCGGGCACGCGGCATTGTTCTTGTGTGTGTTTGGGCCACAGCACGCGTTGACGGATTGGCAGGCACTCATCAACACAAAGAGAACGAACGGTAATGAAGGCACTCATGGCGTGGCTTTCTTGGGCTGAGAGGCTGCGGGGTGTTGGGAAAACCAGCGGTTCAGATGGAAAAAGCGAAGAATTTTACGACCAAAGGCGCGTTCGTCAAAATAGCGGGCCCCCTCAAAATCGGGTGCCGCACAACGTGTCTTATAGGGGCCAATAGACGCTGAAAAGGGCCCGTAAGCACCCTCATCAATATAGCGCTGATATAAATTACGTGCCACATCACTTCCTTGCTCCCCATCATGAAGGCTCCATTGAATGCCTTGGCACAGCACCATCGCAAAAGCCTGTGAATGAGGTGGTAGAAGCGTACTGGCTTTGCGGATCAAATTATAAGCGCGGTAATGATAATGAAAGCGCGCATCAACTGGGTGAGGGCGTGAGGCGTTGTAGCGTGCTGTTTCAATGGGGGCCGTATAGGTTGGGTAGACTTTGTCGTCATAGCTTTCTTTGGGGGTCATAGGGGCTTGGGCGACGGAGGTCGGGCCGCTGCCCTCAGCATAGCTTCCGCCAAAAGAGCTGACATAATCGGGTGATTGCTCATATCCCATAATGGCCATGCCATCATTATAGACGATGTTTGCCGCTTCAAACCATCCTTGCGCGGCAGAGATAGGATCGAGACTGTTATGAGCCTTTTTCAGTGCTCGGATATAGGCCTGTGTTTTATCGTAGGGATATAGCACAACATTGTAAGACGGATTGCTTGACGAAGCGTCCGGGTGGGCCTGTGCGATCGTGTAGAAATAAGGGAGGGCTTCTTCAGGCCGGCCTTCACGCACGAGGCGACGGGCAAGGAGGTTGTAGAGCAGTCCAATATCAGAGGAAATATCAGACTCTTGGGCTAAGATGCTCTTTTGAGGAAGGCGTCGGTCTATGAAGGTTTTAAGCTCATCAACGGTCAGGATACGTTCCGCTAGATAAGAGAGGTCTGCGCTGAGTTCACTGCGTGAACTATAGCTTCCTGCGTCGTGCAGCTGGTCAAAATCTGGAGTGGAGGACATTGAACTTGCAGCATCGGTGGCGTCTTCTGTCACAGCTTGTCCTGGCTCAAACATGACAGCGTTAAAGAAAATATTGAACGCTTGGAGAGTATCGCCTTGTGCGAGTTGAAGTATGCCATGTTCTCCCTTGAGGAGCGTTATATTATCATCGCTAAGCTGTTGAGGATTGGCTTTCAGGGCTTGGATGGCGTGGTCGTAAAAGGTGGCAGCGTCTTTTGTGTGTCCATCATGAATGGCAATTTTAGCCTGTATCCACGCGGCAAGGGGGCTATGGCTGTGTGAAGCTAAGATAGAGGCCTCACGATAAGAGCCTTCATGATAGGCGAGAGCTGCGAGCTGGTCGGCATTCTCAACAGTGAGAGTGGGGTTGTTTTTGAAGGCGTTCAGAAGATGTTGATGGGCGTCTGCTGTACTATCAGAATAATCACTGAGGGCAAAAGCGACCAATACGCGGCGTGTGAGGGGCTCTTGAATGAGAGAGGAGAGCTCAGAGGATGAGTTTAAGGCCCATCCGGCGATCACGGCGAGAGAGTCGAGGGATGAATCGTTGGGTGTCAGATCATCATGAGGGATCCAGCCATCCGCTTGCTGCTGGGTGTATAGGGCAATGGCATGATGGAGGTCAGAAAGTTCAACATCATCAGCGCATGGCTTGGAATAAAAGAAATCCGTCCAGACACAGCGTTTCTCGCCATTATTAAGGAAGAGAGCGGCTTCTTCTCCATAGCTTTGATGAGCGAGAGCAAGCGGATCAGGGGCTCCGGCTTCGACGACCTGGCGGGTTTGTTGGAAGGCGCGCGCTGCGCTATCGGTTTCGGTAGAGAATGCGTAGCCGTGTAGAAATTGCCGATGGGCGTGGACTTCCCCAATCATGTAAAACGCCCAAGCGAGGCGAGGTTGGCTGACCGTAGCAGGCAGACGCGTAATGGCGGTGAGGCGTTCTAAAATGGCAGCGGAACGATCATGGCGCGGATGAGAACGCCAGAGGTGATAGTCACGTGCGGCAGCCACGTAGAGGCGGAATGCTTCAGGCAAGGCTGCGCCGTGAGCATAGGCGTCATCGCCGGAATGAGCCGTGGTGAGAAGATGGTTATACAGGGTGTGTTGCGCGGGAGGCAGCGCTTTGAGCGTTGTATCAATCAGTTGATCGTCCGTTTCTGAACGCTCAAGCTCTGGTTCTTTATGGGGGATAGATGGGAGAATCTGTGAAAGTTCGTACACAAAGCCATTATTAGGCGTTTTCGCGAAGGTCTCTGTACGATCGAATAAAAGCCCCTCTGGAAAGAAAGGCCCGCAGGCCCACACGCTGGCTGTGCCTGTGAGGAGAAAAAGAGAGAGCGTGAGGGTGCGTGTTTTGAGAGCCATGAGGGGGACTGACCATAAAGGGTGAACAGACAAAGGACTATGACGGCGTGCCTATCACCATATGGGGCGTATCATTCTGGCACCGAACCCAACCAATCGTGCGGGAATGGCCCGGAGAAAGCAACCCATTCGTGCGGCGTTCTAGGCGCGGGACGGGGGAGGACAGGGTCAGCGTGTAGCCATGACTGCCGTCCATTGTGTAAGGACAGGCGGTTTGCACGGTCAGAGTTGGGGGCAGAAGAGCGTCGATGGTTCCGTCATTACGCAGGCTGAGTTCATATAGGGCAGGTTCGGTTTGCATGACATGAACGGTGATTGTGCTGCGTAATGGCTGATGGGAGAGGACAGCATGCCATGTGGGGAGGCTCCAGGCGCGTTGGTCTTCTGCACTGGGGAGACGGAACCACACCCAGCTTTGCAGACCGTCCAACGGGATGCGCTCTTCATCGTGAATAAAAGAGGCGATCACGGTGGGGTCAGCAAGCAGTTCGGCATGGATGTTGGTCTCGGTGAACGTGGCGGCTTCGCTCCTCACACTGGTGATCCGCCCTTGCTCATCCCAGCTTACGCGAGAGCCATAGGCAGGGAGTGCAACAGACCAAGGGCCATGGCGACGCGTGGCGAATTGCGTGAGCCAGCGCTGAGCAACTCTTGCGTCAAAAAGACCGAGACGTGGGTTACGCACAGCGTGAATTTGGAGCACGACATGGTCGGCTTGCTGAAGCGCTTCGTCGAGATGGAAAGACGCCATCCAGGACGGCAGAGCGGTGATCCAGAGCGTGTGTGATGGCGGAAGGGTCTGGTGTAGCTGGTGGAGAAAAGCAGCATAGTCGCTGAGCCGATCTGCTGCGGCGTCATAATCAATTTCAATGCCGCTTGGTGATAGTCCGTGCTGTTTCCATTGCGTCAGAAGAGCGGTGATATGATCCATGACGGCGCGATGATCCCAATGGGCAAGTCGTCCATTGAGGCGAAAAACAGCGATGATAGGGCGGTGTGTGTGCTGTAAGGCAATGAGGTCAGGATGGGTGTCGCTCCAATGGCCCGTGCGTTCTAATTCTGCGCTTAAAACATGCCAGCGGCTGATGAGTGGGGTGCTACGGGTGAGGGCCTCATGCAGGGGGGCTGTCCAATGACGTTGCCAAATATAGGCCTCATGAGGGAGCTGCGTTGCTTTATGATGATGTTTGCAGCCTGCCAGCAGGAGTGAGGCTGCAAGAGCGAGGCAAAGGCGTCCGTGGAAAAGGGGCCTCACTGAGGCCGCCTCCAAGAGCGCGCTAGAGCGGTGGCGCTTGCTATCACTAATACAGCGCAGGGAAAGCAGAGTACGCCCGCCCCGCCAGTGTAAAGCCACGCCGTGTCGCAATCATAACGCTTGCTGACATCCAGCATGAGCGCGATGACGGATGAGGGCAGCCAGAGATCATAAAGCCGCATGAAAAAGAGTGTGAGAGCGAGCACGCAGGGCGTGACGATGATGAGCCGTGTCATTTGATCTCAACCATGCCGTAGCTGCGTAAGGTGGTGTGTGGCACAGGGTCGGTTGCGCCATGGGTGAGCAAGAAAGCACGAATGCGCTGGAAGTCATGGCGTGATTGTAGGGTTAAACAGCCTTCGGAAAGGCGAAAATATCCGCTGGGATGGAGGCGAAAGCTGCTGCGTGGATGGCCGTCAACCGTTGTGCGGTCATCAATCGTGCCATCATCACGGTAGAGGCTGAACCATGTTTGGCGGTCTTCACCAAGGACGAGATGGGCGAGGTCAATCAGGTATCGTCCAACGCTGGGGCGGTCTTGCCGATCCACAATATAATAGCGGCCAGGGGGCAGCGGCCCATTATGCGCAGAGGTGACGGAGGCTGGGTCATTAATCGCACGTTTATTGCCTGAGTAAGCGGGGAACGTGCCGAGGCCGGGCACGGTCAACGTGCTCATGCTCTGGTTATTGAGAGAGAAGGTCAGCAGGAGAGGTGCCAGCAGCATGGAACATCGTTCCCTTTACGTGCGATGGCGGATTTCACGCACGAGCAAACCTTCTTCTGTGCTTTCAGCTCGTAAATTAGGAATATGGCGGATCAATCGACGCAAGGCAGTCAGGGGACGATAGCGCCCATGAAGAGACGCTGTTTGATGGTCTTTCAGCGCGTCAGGGCTGATCTGCACAAAGCAGCCGGAATGATGGGCGAAATCTTGGAGCGTTTCATCCATCCGTTGCGCGGGGTAATGATACGGCAAGGTTTGGTTGAGGGAACACACAGCGTGCGCTGCTGAAGGAGCCAGCATACTCATGCCAATTAAGACGATCATAGGAATGAAACGAAGGGACATGAACACGACTCCATAACGACGGACTTCATGAGCCTATATCATAAAAAAACCGTCCAAAAGGACGGTCTTCTTAGAAGCTTACACAACAGAGTTGTTTAAGCAGCTTGGAGGTTCACAGCAGCTTCGCGGCCGTTGCGTCCTGCCTCGATCTCATAAGAGATCTTCTGTCCTTCATTAAGACCCTGAAGGCCTGAGCTTTGAAGCGCAGAAATATGGACGAAGACATCGTCAGCACCCATGTCAGGCGTGATGAAGCCGAAGCCTTTTGTTGCGTTGAACCATTTAACGGTGCCTGTTTTCATAACGAGGCTCCTTCGTAATAACCAAGTGGCCGCGAATAAGAACGTTTTTCGCGATCAAAACAACTACAGAGATACTGGAAGGCAACGTGCCGTCAGCCTCATCATAGAAGCACCCACTTTCTAGGACACCCTGCCTGTTAAAAGACAAAGAGGCAAGCTTTTTTAGTCACTTCCATGCATTTTTATTTTCCGTGTAGAGAGTGGGGCTTCTAAGGAGGGCTGGGTTTAGCGTGGTTTGCGCTGCCAAATGAGGCGTTTAAGCCAGAGGATGAGCCCAAGCATGACGAGTAAATAGGCCATTACACAGCTGCCGATTAACGTGCGGCTAGCTTTGTGGGCATCATCACTCCAGACCAGAAAAGCGGTTACGTCATGAGCCATCTGAACGGTGGTGGCCTCCGTGCCATCGGGATAGCTCAGCATGTGGTTTTGCAGGGGTGGGCGCATTTTAAAGCGATGATGATGGGTGAGTGCGACGGGATTATAGTACGTATGAGGCGCTAGAACGACACCCGGTGGTGGAGCCGTGTAGCTGTGCAGCATCGTTTCGATATAGCTGGGGCCTCCTTTGATTGTGCGTGCAATATGGGAAAGGTCAGGGGGGAAGTCCCCTCCATTAGCTGCTTTCCCAACGGCCTCATTAGGATAGGGCGAGGCAATCGGGCTGTTAAGGTCAGCGTGGCGCTGCTTGCTCCATTCCTCCAAGGCGGGGAGAGAGGGGTTCAGAGTGGCCATATCGCCATAATGGGCTTGGCTCATCCCGTGGCAGCTGCTGCACACATGCTGGAAGACGAACAAACCGCGTTGCTCAGCGGTGTCCGCATGGGCCGATGTGGCGCTCAAACCTGTGATGAGAAGAGCAGAAAGGAGGGCAAGGTGTTTCATGAGTGTGAGCCCTCCTGAGGGCTACGTGCAAGGCGGCGTTCGCGTTGCGCGGTGAGGGGGAGGAGAATGAGGAAAACGCCCAACCAGACGACCAACCCTACGCGGCTTAGCCAGAGCCACAGCGCCGTAGGACTGTGCAGCCCGGCGGCTCCTAGGGTGATAAAGGCCACAAAGACGAGCAGTAAGCCAAGACGGACTACAGGGCGATAGGTGGCATTATGGCGTGGGGAGCGGTCTAGCCAAGGCAGCGCGAACAGCACAAGCACGCTCAGCGCCGCGACGATCAGCCCGCCCAAGCGTGACGGTACTGCGCGGAGCATGGCGTAGAAGGGGGCAAGATACCATTCCGGTGTAATATCGCTGGGTGTTTTGAGCGGATTAGCAGGAATGATGTTACTGGTCTTCTCGATCCAATCTGGCAGGAAGAAGAGCAGCCCCGCGTATATAAGGAGGAAGACACAGACGAGCACGCCGTCTTTGCTGATATAATAGGGGCTGAAAGGGCGGGTTTGTGTGATCGGCTGTGGGCTATCTGCCGTTGGGTTGCTTGACCCGACACCGTGGAGGAAAACCACATGCAGCCCGACAATGGCGAGCACGATAAAGCCTAGCGCAAAATGCAGCACGAAGAAGCGATGCAGTGCGATGGTACCAAGTCCTTCGCCACCAAGAAGAACATTGATGAGCGGCTTGCCGATAGCGGGAATGGCTTCCACAGCATGGGTGATAACCGTCGCGCCCCAATAGGACATCTGCCCCCAAGGTAGGACATAACCCGCAAAAGCGGTGACCATGAAAAGCAGGAGGAGTACAAGCCCGCTGAGCCAGACGAGCTCTCGCGGGGCTTTATAGGAGCCATACCAGAGGCCGCGCCCGACATGGAGGTAGAGAGCGGCGAACAGCATCGTAGCGCCTGTGGTGTGGATGGAGCGGATGAGCCAGCCAGAGGGAACGCGTCGCTGGATTTCTTCAATCGCACTAAACGCTTGCTGACTATCCGGTGTGTAATTAAGGGCCAAAAAAAGCCCGCTGAGACCCATCAAGCACAAGGCGACAATGAGGCAGGCCCCAAGCCCCCACCAGCCATTGACTGGCGGCATGGGGAATTGCGTCATGTGGCGGTGAAGAGGGGCCAGAAACGGAAGGCGTCGTGTAAGCCAGCCTGTGGCGTTCGTGTCGGATGAAGAAGGCTGTGTCATGTCAAATCTGCTGAATGGAGGCGATGTTAAAATGAGGGTCAGCCTTGCTTTCACCGAGGCGGATCACCGTGGGGCTGAGATAATGCATGGGCGGCACAGGGAGGTTGTAGGGGGCTGGCATATCACGCAGTACCCGACCAGCCCCGTCAAACTGTGACCCGTGGCAGGGGCAGAAAAACCCACCGGAAGCGGGCAGGCTGGGCAGGTCGCGCAGGTTGGGGATGCAGCCAAGATGGGTGCAGATGGTAATAAATACCCCATAGTCTGCCTTTAGGGAGCGATGCGCATTGACGGCATCATGGGGCTGTTGAAGAACGGAAGAGTTGGGGTCACGCAGTTGCGCGATAAGCTCTGGGGCAGACAGGGCGGCGATCATGGCCGGTGTGCGGCGTTGGATGGACACGGGGAAGCCTTGCCAAAGAACGGTCTTTTGCCCGCCCGGAGCGAGGTCGCTGACATCAACATCCACCACAGCATTCTGGACGGCATCACCATTGGTCGCGGCATGAGGGCCGCGCAAACTGTCAAGAAACGGCACGCTCAGGGCGCAGACACCGGCCCCTCCGAGGGCAGCCGTGCTCAGGCCAATGACATCACGCCGCGTGGGGCCATCATCGGGTCGATCCGCCGGGTGTGGCTGCTGTGGTCTGTCGCTCATAATGTCCCCTCCATTCGTTGCGTATTTTATGAGGGAAGGTCGGGTGGTGCAATTTTTTTGTCGGGTTGTCATGATCCATATGAAAATGAGTGGTCTATAGATGTCACTTTACCAATGCCGATTTTTCGAGAGGCTTCACTAATGAGGAAACAGTCCCCTTCAAAGATAGAATTTTTAATAGTGTCCCAACAGACAAGCTCTATAATGCAAGGTAACCTATCTCCTGCACGATAGAATCTATTGGGATCATTATAATAATGTATTCCCGACCAAAGTTTACCGGGAAGACGTTTAAATTGATGGCAGGGCCTATACCCAGAGAGCACGCCATTATACCGCGGTCTCTTACATGTTTCAGAAAAGAATATCTCTGTTTCAAACATGGTTTTCCCCTTCTGACTAATGATGCGCATTATATTAATGTGTGCATATATGCGCTGGAAACAGTCGACATAATGAAATAAAATGTCGTTTAATATAAATTTAGGATAAGTTCACTTTACATATTCCGATACCGTTATAAATATCCTATGCTCTTCTCCCGCAAAGGAGAGTCGTATTGTGAGTATAGGCACGCAGAACCCATCATCTTCCACACACTCTACAGCGGATAAGCAAGGTCGTGCGGAGGATGATTACCCCCTTCGTTATGCCCCGAGCCATTATCGCCGTTGGGCACCGGTGACGGTGGCGATCACCGCGCTGGGCGGCATTGCGTATTTAGCGGATTTTTCGATCGGTGCGTCTATTGCGTTGTCCTATGGGACATGGAACGCGATTTTGGGCATTCTCCTTGCTGCGGTGATTATTTTTATCAGCGGCTTCCCCCTCGCATGGTATGCCGCGCGGTATAATATCGACCTTGATCTGATCTCGCGTGGCGCTGGGTTTGGCTATGGCGGGTCTGTGCTGACATCGCTGGTTTTTGCCAGCTTTACCTGCATTCTCTTCGCCCTAGAGGGCTCGATCATGGCCCAAGGGTTGGCTCTTGGGGTGGGGCTGCCTTTATGGGCAGGGTATCTGCTCTCAACCTTGGTGGTGTTTCCGTTCGTGCTATATGGCATGAAGGCTCTGGCGAAAATGCAGGTCTGGACGACGCCTGTCTGGTTGCTCCTTATGCTGGGGCCTGTCAGTTACTTGCTCTATAAACAGCCTGCCTTAATGCCGCATTTTCTGGGGTTTGCGGGGCTGTCTGGTCATGAAGGTGTGAATTTTTCAGCCATTACGCTTTCTGCAGGCGTTGCGTTGGCGTTAATGGCTCAGATTGGCGAACAAATTGACTATCTGCGCTTTATGCCGACGAAAACGCCGCAAAACAAAATGTCATGGTGGGTGAGTGTGATTGCCGCTGGGCCGGGCTGGGTTATTCTTGGCGCCTTGAAGCAGGTGATTGGGGCTTTTCTGGGCGTCTTTATTCTTAAAACCGTTGGGGAGCATGTTGCGACCGAGCCCGTGCATCAGTTTTTAGCGGCTTTTCAGGCGGTTGTGCCGGCGTCTTGGGCGATGGTGCTGGCGGTCGTGCTGGTGGTCATTAGCCAGATCAAGATTAACGTGACCAATGCTTATTCTGGCTCTCTTGCATGGACGAGCGCTTATACGCGTCTTACGGGGCATTTCCCGGGGCGTTTGGTGTTTTTGGTCATTAACTTGCTCATTGCGCTTGCCTTGATGGAAGGCAACATGTTTGCCGTCTTACAGGCAATCCTCAGCCTGTATGCGGACTGCGCGATTGCGTGGATTATGACGGTCGCAGCCGATATTGTGTTCAATAAATATCTGTTGGGTTTGTCTCCTAAAGAGCCGGAATTTCGCCGTACGATGCTGCCAACAATCAACCCTGTTGGGACGCTTTCTTTCATTGTTGCAACATTGGCGTCTGTTTTGGCCTATGAAGGCGTTTTGGGAGCAGGGCTACAGCCTTACTCAGCGTTGGTCGCGTTTGTCGTGGCGATTGTGATGACGCCTTTTTTAGCGATTGTGACGAAGGGCAAGACGTATCTCCGCCGTCACGATGATGGGATGGAAGAGCCACGCTTCCAACCGGATGGAACGGCGAGCACGACACTTTATCGCTGCACCTGCTGCGGGCACGCGTATGAGCGGCCCGATATGCTGCGTGAGGAAGAAGAGGGCGCGATTATCTGCTCTCTCTGTATTGGGGGAAAGTCGTAGAGAAAGGGGCGGGTTATAACCCGCCTTGGTCGATAATAAAGCGAGCGACTTTATCCAGGCCTTCACCTGAACGGATATTGGTAAAGCTAAAGGGGCGGGGGCCGCGCATCATGCGGCTATCACGTTCCATCACGCCGAGATCAGCGCCCACATGCGGGGCGAGGTCTGTTTTGTTGATCACCAACAAGTCGCTGCGGGTAATCCCGGGGCCGCCTTTACGGGGGATTTTATCCCCGGCGGAGACGTCAATGACATAGAGGGTGAGGTCAGCGAGCTCTGGGCTGAAGGTCGCGGCGAGGTTGTCTCCACCACTTTCGATCAGAACAATATCAAGGTCGGGAAAGCGTTCGGTGAGTGTGTCAACGCCCGCCAAATTGATGCTGGCATCTTCCCGAATAGCGGTATGTGGGCAGCCGCCGGTTTCAATGCCCAAAATCCGTTCTGGTGGGAGAGAACCCGCTTTGGTGAGGAACTCGGCATCTTCGCGCGTATAAATATCGTTGGTGATGGCCGCTATGCTGTAGGATTGGCGAAGATGGCGGCAGAGCGCGTCCATCAGGGCGGTTTTCCCTGTGCCAACTGGGCCGCCGATACCGACCCGCAAAGGCCCATGAGAACCGATGTCTAAGGTGGGATGTTGGGCATGCTGTGTGGGGGAAGGGCGGTTTGTCATGTTCTAAAGAGCCTTGTTCTCTGTGTTTCATGCTGCATAGCGGCGAGGTCGGCAGCAAAGCAGAGACTGCTGACATCGTCTAATGTGCTGTGGGCGGCGCGTTGGGCGGCTTGGGAGAGGATGGCTTCCATATGCTGGTGGGCTCTGAGCCCGTCTGTCTGGCCGAGTGGTACCAGCTTCACAACAGCAGCGACCAGAGCGGCCACAGCGCCATATCCCCCTGCTTGGAGAGCGGCGAGGCGCTCGACTTTTCCACGACGGAAGACAAGCCCTTGTGCAACGGGAAGCGGGCACGCAAAGGCTTTCCGCAAGGCTGTGCAGTCTGATTGCCAGACAGAAGCGGCGCGGAGGAAGGCCTCGCCTTGCCACAGGCTTTCCTCATAGCGTTCTCGGGACGAGGCACAGGCCAACGCATAGGCCGCAAGGTCGGCTAACGCTTCGTCCTCATATCCCTGTTCCCACGCTGTGTTGAGGAAGATGAGATCGTTCTTGAGAGAACCATGCTTGATGAGGGCTTCTAACCAACGGCATAGGCTGGCGACATCGTGGATATGGCCTTGCTCAACGGCCCATTCCAGCCCGTGGCTATAGGCGTAATTGCCCGTGGGAAAGGCTGGGGAAATCCATGAGAGGAGCGGTAGAAAACCGTGCCCTCCTATGGCCGTGGGTGTGCTGGTGCTGTCCTCAGTCATGTTGCCCGTCAATGAGAGGAATGGTCTTCATGGCTGTGGCTGTGGCTGTGGCTGTGGCTGTGGCTGTGGCTGTGGCTGTGCTCGCTACGTCCTGCGTAGGCGCCACTTTCTGGGGAGAAAGGCGCTTCATGGGAGCGGATATGGCCCCCAAGGCCTGCGATCATATCGGCAATAACGGGGTCTTGCCGGACGAGAATGCGGTGCTCTTCAATCATTGCGGGAAGATGCCGATTGCCCAGATGCCAAGCAAGCTGAAGGAGGTGCAGCGGTGTACGCGCTGTGACGGCCATCAGAGGCTCCGGCAGTGCGACAACCTTGATGATCCGGTTATCATCCAGCACGAGCCCTTCACCATGAGCGAGGAGCCGTGCTTGCTTGAGGTCGAGCAGCACGCGTTCTCCGCTTTCTAAGGTCAGCACAATGCGGCGGCGATGGCGCCCTTCATAGTCAGCGATAAACTGGTCAGCAGCGTCGCTTTCAGTCCAGCGTCCTGCGGGGAGGATGTTGATAATCTTTTTCATCAGAACAAGAAATACCTTTGTGCCATGGGGAGGACAGGCGCTGGCTCACAGGTGAGCAGCTCGCCATCGGCGCGAACCTCATAGGTTTCGGGGTCAACATCAATCTTTGGCATGGTGTTATTATGGATCATATCCGCTTTGCCGATCCCGCCGCGCACATTGCGCACCGCCGAAAGCCGGCGCTTTAAGCCGAGCTTGTGGCCAATATCATCGTCCAAAGCGGCTTGAGAGACAAAGGTGAGACAACTTGCGGGCAGAGCGCTGCCATAGGCGCCGAACATGAAGCGCCCATGCACAGGCTGCGGGGTAGGGATAGACGCGTTCGGGTCGCCCATCATGGCGTACATGATGGTGCCGCCTTTCACGACAAGATCGGGCTTCACAGCGAAAAAGGCGGGATTCCATAGCGTGAGGTCGGCTAATTTCCCAACCTCAATTGAGCCAACCTCGTGAGACAGACCATGAGCGATGGCGGGGTTGATGGTATATTTCGCCAGATAGCGCTTAATGCGGTTATTGTCTGCGTCTCCATCACCGGGGAGAGAACCGCGTTGCTGCTTCATTTTATGGGCCGTTTGCCATGTACGCAGCGGGACTTCGCCTACCCGTCCCATCGCTTGACTGTCTGAAGACATCATGGAAAGCACGCCCATATCGTGGAAAATATCTTCCGCCGCGATGGTTTCTTTACGGATACGGCTTTCAGCAAAGGCAATATCTTCTGGCACGCGTGGGTTGAGATGATGGCAGACCATCAGCATGTCCAGATGCTCATCCAACGTGTTGACCGTATAAGGCCGGGTTGGATTGGTTGAAGAAGGCAGCACATTAGGCAACCCCGCCACACGGATAATGTCGGGTGCATGGCCGCCACCGGCGCCTTCTGTATGGAAGGCGTGAATGGTGCGGTCTTTAAAGGCGGCGATGGTGTCTTCCACAAAGCCGCTTTCATTGAGCGTATCGGTATGGATCATGACCTGAACATCCATCCGATCAGCGACAGAGAGGCAGCAATCAATGGCTGCGGGGGTAGAGCCCCAGTCCTCGTGTAGTTTGAGGCAGCTTGCCCCAGCACGCACCATTTCCTCCAACGCAGCGGGGTGAGAGGCGTTTCCTTTTCCCGCGAAAGCGAGATTGACGGGCAAACCTTCAGCCGCTTGCAACATACGGGCAAGGTGCCACGGCCCCGGTGTGCAGGTAGTGGCAGCGGTGCCGGTCGCTGGGCCTGTGCCGCCACCGAGGAGGGTAGTGATCCCAGCGGCAAGCGCTTCTTCGACCTGTTGAGGGCAGATATAATGGATATGGGCATCAATCCCGCCGGGGGTCACGATGCGCCCTTCAGCTGCGATGATTTCAGTGCCCGGGCCGATAATAATATCTACCCTAGGTTGAATATCGGGATTGCCTGCTTTGCCAATGGCGGCAATTCGTCCATCTTTCAGGCCAATATCGGCTTTGACGATCCCCCAATGGTCGAGAATGACCGCATTGGTGATGACCGTATCCATCGCGCCTTCAGTGCGGCTGTGTTGGGATTGGCCCATGCCATCACGGATCGTTTTGCCCCCGCCAAAGCAGACTTCTTCACCGTAAGTTGTGAAGTCTTTTTCAATTTCTGCAATCAAGGATGTATCAGCAAGACGAAGCCTATCACCCGTTGTCGGGCCATATTGATGGGCGTAATCATGGCGTGATAAGCGGCTCATTTTTCGTGCCCTTCTCCGTGGAAGCCTCTGATACGCTGCTTGCCGCGATAGGCGATGAGCGTGACTTCTCGCTCTTGTCCTGGTTCAAACCGCACAGCCCCGCCGGAGGGGATATTCAGCCGTTTCCCCCAGGCCTGCGCACGGTCGAGGTCTAATGCGGGGTTAACCTCGGCAAAATGGTAATGACTCCCGACCTGCACGGGGCGGTCACCACGATTGATGACCATAAGACGCACGGTAGGCTGACCGTCATTGAGGATAATGTCCCCTTGAGCGGGAAGAATTTCGCCCGGGATCGCGCCTTCTGGCAGACAGTCCGGCGGGATATTAACGGATTGGGTCATGAACGGTCACCAATTTTGTTCCATCAGGGAAGGTGGCTTCGACCTGCACGTCAGCGATCATCTCAGCAACACCGGGCATAACCTGATCGCGGGTGAGAACCTCGCCACCACTGGCCATAAGCTCGGCCACAGTGCGTCCATCGCGTGCGCCTTCAACGACATGGTCGGTAATGAGGGCGATGGCTTCGGGGTAATTGAGGCGGACGCCACGCTCTAAGCGTTTGCGTGCCACAATGGCGGCCATCGCGACGAGGAGTTTATCTTTTTCGCGTGGGGTTAGTTTCATCCTCTTCCCTGCTCCTTACCGGTCTGCCTGTTGGGGCAGCATAATGCGTCTTTTCACAGGCGCCAGCCTGTTGGCATGGGGCGTCCTTCCCGCAAAATGGGGAGGAGACGGCCCATAAGCTGTTCAACATCCCAGTTGCTCTGGGCTAAACCACGGATGATGAGCGTATCATTCCAACAGGAGGCTGCAAAGGACGAGCCCTTGCCAAGCTCGGCTAAAAGCGGGCGTATCTTTGGCAGAAAACGCGCGACCTCTGGGGCAACCATGATGAGTGTGGCATCAAGGCGGGCCTTATGACCCATTGCTGGATGCTGCAAAACGGATTGAATAAGCGTGTCTTCCAGTGCCGTGCATTCTTCTACAAGTGGGCGACCGTCCCGACGGATGCTGAGCCGATCGTGTAGCGAGAGCGTTTGCAGGCGTTCAGATGAGGCGTAACGGCCATAAATCCGGCTTTCATAGAAGAGAAAGTGAGAGGACGAGGCCATATCAACGGTCATATGTCGGTTAAAACGAGCGCCATCGAACAGAATGGTTCCGTGGGGGAGCCATTCTAGGCGCGCATGCGGGGCAAGGGTGCAGGTTGTTTCAACGCAAGCGGGGGCATCGTTGGGACGGGCACGATAAACACGCTCATGCGCTTGGGCACTGATGAGGAGGTCGGCTCCTTCATGGCAGGTAAGGCGGCCTAAAAGCTGGTCGCCTGCGGCTAATCCTCCTGAAATATTGATCATGACGGCTTCAAGCTGTCTGCTATCACGCCTTGGGAATAACAGCCGGCTACAGCCCCCTTGCTTCATAGAGCCACGTCGTGTGTGCGTGCCACGCAGGCGGGCTTCTAGCTCAAAGAGCCCTTCTGCGCGTTGCAGATACGTGCTGTCTTCCTTGCCTGTCATGCGTCTCCTCTCGGTTTTATGAGGCACTGTAGCTCTGGAAGCGACGGCGTGAGAAGAGGCGGAGGAGGCGTGCTTTAAGCCCTTCCATAAAGAGATAGACGATGGGGGTGGTGTAAAAGGTGAGGAGCTGGCTAATGAGCATTCCACCTAAAATAGACACGCCCAAGGGAAGGCGAAGCTCACAGCCATAGCCATCACCCGTCATGAGAGGAATAGCGCCCAGAGCAGCGGCAAGGGTGGTCATCAAAATAGGGCGGAAGCGGGTGATAGAGGCCTGATAAATCGCGTCACGCGGGGAGAGGTTCTGTTCTTTTTGCGCATGGAGGGCGAAGTCGATCACCAAAATAGCGTTTTTCTTCACGATCCCGGTGAGCAAAATAATGCCAATAATGGCAATCAGGCTGAAGGATTGACCACAGACCCATAAACCAAGCACAGCCCCCACCCCAGCAGAGGGAAGAGTAGAGAGAATGGTGATCGGATGGATAAGGCTTTCATACAGCATGCCCAAGGTAATGTACATGATGGCCAAAGCAGCTAGAAAAGCGAGCAAGGCGTTGACCATGAGCGTGTTGGTCTCTCCCGCCGTGCCGGTAAAATCCCCCCGGATCGTGTCGGACGCATGTAACGCGGTGAGGGTTTGATGGATGATCTCAACGGCGTCGTTATAGGAAACCCCTTGGGCGAGGTCGAAGGAGATGGTGGTCGCGTAACTACCATTATGATGGCTGATGCTGAGTGGAAGAGGGGTAGGGATAATTTTGGCGACATTATCAAGCGGAATCATCGTTTCACGAGCCGATGAGACAGCGGCCCCGTTTGATGACGTGCCAGAAAGCTGATTAGCCAGCGAGTTCGTAATAGAGGCGGTAGCGAGGCTGTTTTGTGCGCTGATGGTACCCTCCCCACGCACGCGGATGAGGTTAGAGGCAATGCCCCCAGCGGCCGTTCCTGCAGATGTGGAGAGCCAGAGATGGTGCAAAAGCCGAGGATTTTGACGGAACTGATCGGCTACGACCATCACAACACGATGGTTGGTGAGTGGAAGATGGATGGTGGAGGTAATCGCCTGTCCATAGGCGTCATAAAGGGCATTTTGCACGAGCTGAGGGGTGACACCATACCGGGCCTCAAGGTCACGCTCGACAACAATATTGGCGGAGAATGCCTGACTCTCTGAATCGGAGGAGAGGTTGGTAAGCTTGCCGCTTTTGCGCAGCGCCGCGATGAGTTGAGGGGTGACGTGATAAAGCGGGCCGCTGTCGTCACTGCGCAGCACATAGCGATAGTTCCCGCTGGTATTGGCACTCCCTCCCTGTCGGCTGCTGGAAAGGGCTGTAAACATCACCTCAGCCCCGGCTCGAGGGGGGACGTTTTTATGCAGGCGTTGCAAAATAACAGGAATGCTTTCCCGCTGATGCTTGTCTTTTAGGACGATAAAAAACCGCCCCGAATGGCTGTTCTCATTAAAGGCGGAGACGGATTCTACGGCGGGATCTTGCCGAACAATGGTTTCGACCTCATGAAGACGGTGGGTTAATGCGTGGAAGGAGAGGTCAGGCTCCCCCGTGACGACCCCGCGCAGAATAGCCAAGTCGAGGTCAGGCATCGGAGCCTTGGGCATAAGAGCGATGCTGATGATAAGGATCACGAAGCTTCCGGGAAGGGTCAGCCCAACGAGAACAGGATGCCGTAAGCTCCATCGCACAGAACGCCCATAGAGGTTGGTCATGCCCGTTAGGCTTTTCTCCAACAGCATTACGGCGCGTTGGATGGCGTTGGATGGCGGCGCATGAGAGTGCGTGTTCGGAGGAGACACCTTGAGGAAATGCGCGCAGAGCATGGGGGTGAGCGTGAGAGACAGCACCATAGAGACAACAATCGTGGCGATGGTCGTCATAGAGAATTCATAGAGAATGGAACCAAGCGTGCCGGGGATGCATAGCAAGGGGATAAAGACAGCGATGAGCGACAGGCTGATGGACAGCACCGTAAAAGTAATTTCGGAAGCACCGCGTATGCTCGCTTCGCGCCGACTATAGCCTTCCTCCATGAAGCGAGCGATATTTTCCAGCACGACAATGGCGTCATCTACGACAAAGCCAACAGCCACGGTGAGCGCCATGAGGGAGAGAATATCGAGTGAGAAATGAAACCCTTCCATAACCGCTAATGCGCCGGAAAGAGCGATTGGTACCGTAATGGCCGGGATAAGCGTGCTGACCGCATGGCGGAAGAAAAGGGCAATAACCAGCACGACGAGCAGGATAGAGACCACCAGAGTGAGGCGGGCATCTACTAAAGACGCACGAATCGTGCGTGAGAGATCAACACCTACATGGAGATCCACTGTGCCGGGGAGAGAGGCACGCAGGGTGGGAAGCCGTTTGTTGATCCCATCGACAATCGCTACCGTATTGGCATGGGGCTGGGGCATCACCATGATGGTGACGGCGGGAAGATTGTTAAAGGAGCTGGTTTGATACACATCCTGCACGTCATCGCGGAGGGTGGCGATGTCGCGCAGATAAATCGGGTTAAAATTATTGCGATACCCAACGATCAAGTCACGATATTGAGCGCTATTGATGGCTTGGTCATTGGTGCGAAGCTCAACGCGCTTCCCGTGGAATGTGATAAATCCTTTGGGGGTGTAGGCGTTAGCTGAGGCTAGGGCCGAGCGAATATCTTCCGGGTTAATCCCCCAGCGGTAAAGCGGATACGGGTTGAGCTCAACACGGACAGAGGGCGTCGAGGCGCCAAAGACTTCCACACGGCCCACGCCGGGCACTTGAGCGAGAAGCGGGCGCACGCGGATCGTCGCCAAATCATACAAAGCGGCTGTTGAGCTATGCTGTGAGGTCAGATGGAGAAGATAGGCCGGGTTCCCTCCGTCCAGCTTGAAGGCCATTGGGTCAGCGTCCAACGTGCCTTTTGGGAGGTCGCTGCGGGAAGCCCGTAGAGCGGCTTGCACATCGCGTAATGCTCCGTCGATATTGCGTGAGGGAGCGAATTCAAGCGTGATGGTGGTCTGCCCGTTTTCTGAAACGGACTCGAGCGTTTTGACATCCGCAATCGAGGCCAGATGGCGCTCAAGAGGCGTGGTGACCGAGGTGGCCATCTGCTGTGGGTCAGCTCCCGGTTGGGAGCCGACAACCATAATGGCCGTGGCGGTGATATCCGGCATGGTGGCCACAGGCAGAAGAGGGAGGGCGACCATCCCTGCCAGAAAAATAGCGATAGACAGGAGGGTGGTGGCAACGGGGCGGTCAATAAAGAACCGACAAAAATTCATCCTCCTGTCTCCTCGCATGTCGGGCTGCTGTTTATAGGAGACAAGAGAATGACATAGAACGGGTTACGTTCCTATCGCAGGCGTTCTCTATTTTTATCACGCGCTGGAGAGATCACGGTGTGATCGGTGATGAGACCGGTACATTCCCATAACCGGGCACATAGGTTACACGTGGCTCCGTCGTATAACCAGCGCCGGGCTGATAATGCGTGTAACCCGGCACAGGGTATGGGTAGCTCGGGATGTCATTTTGCGGAGCGGGTGGGGCCTCGTTAATGATGGTGACATTCGGTGCTTGAGGTGGCCCATAAGAAGGGTAGCTGCCATAGCCTCCGCCATACCCGCTGTCATAATAGCCACCACCGCCAAAAGGCGGGTAGGATGGCGCGTAATTGTAGGGGCCGTAGCCTGGCCCTCCGAAGCCGCCACCACCGAAGAGGGCGTTGACGCCCATTTGAGCAGCGTCATACCCAACGCCTTCGCCCATGCCTATGGCAAAGCCCCGCCCAAACCCGCCATGATGGTGATGGGCTTGAGCATTGTTTAATGGTGCGCCAAGGAGCATGAGAGCACCAAAGGCCGGAAGAATTGTGCGGGTAAGATGTGTATGAAACATCATGGTTGCCCCCTCAATAAAGATCAATCATCAAATGGCCATCGAGTAGCCTGTGGGAATCAATATAGGTTCTTTTGATGAAAGATGTGAGTGAAATTGTCGTCACTTTTTGGAAAGATTAGTGGTTACATATCTCATGAAAATATTCTCAATAAGTGTATGTGGCTTTTATTTATAAAAAGGCACCACATACATGATGGCCAAAAGACTTTAAAGAGCAATTTCTGCTAGGGTTGCTTGGGTAACACGGATGACATCTTGTGGGGCTATGCAGGCAAGGAAGCCTTGAGCACCAGCGTTGATCCAGATTTTTTCATGCTTCAATGCGCTTTGATCTAATACGACCGGGAAGGTTTGGCGTGACCCAAAAGGAGTCGTGCCACCCGAGACAAATCCTGTGCGATCATGGGCTTCCTCTGGTTGCATCATCTTTGCATTTCGTCCGCCAAGGGCGGCAGCAAGGGCTTTAAAATTGACACGTTGCGCAACAGGAATAACCGCGAAAACAGGCTGTTTACGGTCAATTTTTGCTGCCAATGTTTTAAAGACAGCGCTACAAGGCGCATTAATAGCTTGGGCGGCTTGTTCACCAATATGTCCCTTCTGAGGGGCATAGTCATAAGCGATAGTGGTGAAGGGTACACCGGCTTGGGTGAGGAACTCTGTTGCAACGGTTTCTAGTGGCATCATGGTCTCCTTTTTTTTATCCATACTCTTTCTAGCATGAGACTGTCTCTAATGGGGGAATGCTGCGGGAAAATGGGAAAATCAATAAATCATAAAAGTAAAAATTAACCATATATTTATTTATTAGATAATATAAATTAGTGAATTCATTGTACCTACACTGTGAATTCCATTAAAACTTGTGCCTTTTTGTTTTTATTTAACGAATAAAGGGTAGAGTTATAGATGGTTTCTAATGTGTGAAATATTGATAGGTATGAGTGTCATGAGACGTTTTTGGTCGGTGTCGCCTTTGTTAAAAAGTAAGCCGTTCAGCAAGACGCTATACTTGTCTTCCACCGTCCTCTTCATGACACAGCTGCAGCCGGCCCACGCCGACCCTTTGCTTGGCTGCAGTAGCAACAACGGAACTATTGTCTGCACGCAGGGTTTCCCTGGGTTTGCGACACCGCTTAACCCGGTTCTTCTTAATGGTGGGAATATCCTAGGGTGGAATGGTACAGCCAGCTCGATACGTCTAAGCAATAACGCGGCTATTACCGCAACGATGATGACACAGGGCGGCACGGTTATTGGTAACGGTTCGGGCTATAATATCAACAATGTGACGATTGATGCGGGCTCCAGTATCGATTCCACTGGTACGGCTATTAGTCTTGGATCCAACGCCACGATCAATATTAACGGGAAAGTCGTTGGGTCGCGTTCCATGACCTACGGTGGCCCCTTGGGAAGCGGGCCTAACATTGTTGAATTTGTCGGGAATACGACAGTCAATGTAGGAACTACTGGGAAAGTTATCCAACCCTCTGGCTCCGATGGGAACAGTAACGGGGAAGCTTTCAACCCCATGGGGGGTGGGAACCGTATTATTAACCGAGGGCTTATTCAAACAGATACAGCTGCGGATATCTGGTTTGAGGGTAAAGATACAGCAACAAGTTCTCGGCCGAATAGTGTTGAAAACTATGGTACAATTACGGCAGGGAGGAGCGGACAAGGAGAAGTTCTTGGCTCCTCTGGGCAGGGAACTGTTAACTTTACAAACTTTACGGGAGGAGACGTTAACGGAAATATCGACTTGAATCCCGGTATGGCCAATCAGGTTACTTTGTATAATGGATCCATTATTAACGGTAGCATGACTGGTGGGGGAGACACGGCGTCGCTTACTCTGACAGGGCAGGGTAATGACACGCTGGGTTCTGGTGTTAGTGCGTTTGGCAGCTTAACAAAGGCTGGTTCTGGTACGTGGACAGTCAGTTCTCCTTTGTCTGCTTTGAGCAATAATCTGACCACTAATATTAATAATGGTACGTTAATTGTTACAGGAAATGCCAATTTGAATGGCGATGCAACGACTGTTGGTAGTGGTGGCGCGCTTCAACTTGGTAATAATGATAATGGTGGTGCTCTTTCTGGCAGTACGCTTACGAATAATGGTGTTTTCAACATTAATCGTACAGATAATGTGACCTTGAACCAGGCGATTTCCGGTTCTGGTACACTGAACCAGAACGGCTCTGGGACGACGACGCTAACAGGCAACAGCAGCTATAGCGGCCCAACGGCGATTAATGCAGGGACGCTGCAGCTTGGCAATGGCGGTACAAGCGGGTCGATCGCCAGTCAGGCGATCACGGATAACGGGACGTTAGCGGTTAATCGCAGTGACAATGTGACTTTGAGCCAAGCTATTTCTGGTTCTGGTGGGCTGAATCAGAACGGCTCTGGCACGACGACGCTGACAGGCAACAGCACTTATAGCGGCCCAACGGCGATTAATGCCGGGACGCTGCAGCTGGGTAACGGCGGCACGAGCGGGTTGATTGCCAGCCAGGCGATAACCAATAATGGAACCTTGGCGGTCAATCGCAGCGATAACGTCACTCTTGGGGCGGCGATTTCCGGCACGGGCGGCTTGAATCAAAACGGCTCTGGGACGACGACGCTGACGGGCAACAGTAGCTATAGCGGCCCAACGGCGATTAATGCCGGGACGCTTCAGCTGGGTAATGGTGGTACGAGCGGGTCGATCGCCAGTCAGGCGATCACGGATAACGGAACGTTAGCGGTTAATCGCAGTGACACTGTGACCTTGAACCAAGCCATTTCCGGTTCTGGTGGGTTGAACCAGAACGGCTCTGGCACAACGACGCTGACAGGGAACAACAGCTATAGCGGCCCAACGGCGATTAATGCCGGGACGCTGCAGCTTGGCAATGGTGGTACGAGCGGGTTGATTGCCAGCCAGGCGATAACCAATAATGGAACCTTGGCGGTCAATCGCAGCGATAACGTCACTCTTGGGGCGGCGATTTCCGGCACGGGCGGCTTGAATCAAAACGGCTCTGGCACGACGACGCTGACAGGTAACAGCACCTATAGCGGCCCAACGGCGATTAATGCCGGGACGCTTCAGCTGGGTAATGGTGGTACGAGCGGGTCGATCGCCAGTCAGGCGATCACGGATAACGGAACGTTAGCGGTTAATCGCAGTGACACTGTGACCTTGAACCAAGCCATTTCCGGCACAGGTTCACTGAACCAGAACGGCTCTGGCACGACGACGCTGACGGGGAACAACAGCTATAGCGGCCCAACGGCGATTAATGCCGGGACGCTGCAGCTTGGCAATGGTGGTAAGAGCGGGTCGATCGCCAGTCAGGCGATCACGGATAACGGAACCTTGGCCCTTAACCGTAGTGATAACATCACTCTCGGAGCGGCGATTTCCGGTTCTGGTGCGCTGAACCAGAATGGCTCTGGTACGACGACACTGACAGGCAACAGCACTTATAGCGGCCCAACGGCGATTAATGCTGGGACGCTGCAGCTGGGTAACGGCGGCACGAGCGGGTTGATTGCCAGCCAGGCGATAACTAATAATGGAACCTTGGCGGTCAATCGCAGCGATAACGTCACTCTTGGGGCGGCGATTTCCGGCACGGGCGGCTTGAATCAAAACGGCTCTGGCACGACGACGCTGACAGGCAACAGTAGCTATAGCGGCCCAACGGCGATTAATGCCGGGACGCTTCAGCTGGGTAATGGTGGTACGAGCGGGTCGATCGCCAGTCAGGCGATCACGGATAACGGAACGTTAGCGGTTAATCGCAGTGACACTGTGACCTTGAACCAAGCCATTTCCGGTTCTGGTGGTTTGAACCAGAACGGCTCTGGCACAACGACGCTGACAGGGAACAACAGCTATAGCGGCCCAACGGCGATTAATGCCGGGACGCTGCAGCTGGGTAATGGCGGTACAAGCGGTTCGATTGCGAGCCAGGCGATCACGGATAACGGGACGTTAGCGGTTAATCGCAGTGACAATGTGACTTTGAGCCAAGCTATTTCTGGTTCTGGTGGTTTGAACCAGAACGGCTCTGGCACAACGACGCTGACGGGGAACAACAGCTATAGCGGCCCAACCGCGATTAACAAGGGCACGCTGCAGCTTGGCAATGGCGGTACAAGCGGTTCGATTGCCAGCCAAGCGATTACGGATAACGGAACCTTGGCCCTTAACCGTAGCGATAACGTCACTCTCGGAGCGGCGATTTCCGGTTCTGGTGCGCTGAATCAGAATGGCTCTGGCACGACGACGCTGACAGGCAACAGCACTTATAGCGGCCCAACGGTGATTAATGCCGGGACGCTGCAGCTGGGTAACGGCGGCACGAGCGGGTTGATTGCCAGCCAGGCGATAACCAATAATGGAACCTTGGCGGTCAATCGCAGCGATAACGTCACTCTTGGGGCGGCGATTTCCGGCACGGGCGGCTTGAATCAAAACGGCTCTGGCACGACGACGCTGACGGGCAACAGCACCTATAGTGGCCCAACCGCGATTAACAAAGGCACGCTTCAGCTAGGCAATGGCGGCACGAGCGGGTCGATCGCCAATTCTCCGATCACTGACAATGGTGTTTTGGCTATTAACCGCAGTGATAACGTACTCTTTAATCAAAAAATTTCAGGCACTGGCGCTTTAACCCAGAATGGTTCTGGTGTCACAACACTGGCAGCTAATAATAGCTATAGTGGCCCAACGACAATTAATGCGGGTACATTGCAGCTGGGTAACGGTGGCACGACGGGTTGGATTACGAGCCAACCTATTGTTAATAATGGCACACTTGCGATTAATCACAGCGATGATGTGGTGATTAGTCAGCTCATGTCGGGTTCTGGTGCGTTTAACCAGAATGGGCCAGGGAAAATCACTCTCCTTGCGGACAACACGTATAGTGGCCCAACGACGATTAATGCGGGCATATTGCAGCTGGGTAATGGCGGCACGGGTGGTTCAATTGCTAGCCATGCGATTACGGATAATGGAACGTTAGCGGTCGATCGCAGTGATAATGTGACTTTGAACCAAGCCATTTCCGGTTCCGGTGCGTTGAATCAGAATGGTTCTGGCACAACGACGCTGACGGGTAATAACGGCTATAGTGGCCCAACGGTGATTAATAAGGGCACGTTGCAGCTTGGGAATGGCGGCACGAGCGGATCGATTGCGAGCCAGGCGATCACGGATAACGGAGCATTAACGGTCAATCGCAGCGATGATGTCACATTAGGGGCTGTCGTTTCTGGTTCTGGTGCGTTGAATCAGAACGGTTCAGGTACAACGATCCTGACAGGGAACAGCAGCTATAGCGGTCCAACGGCAATTAATGCTGGGACTCTTCAGCTTGGGAATGGCGGCACGAGCGGATCGATTGCGAGCCAGGCGATCACGGATAATGGCACCTTGGCGTTGAACCGCAGTGATGATGTTACATTAGGAGCAGCGATCTCTGGCACGGGTGCACTGAACCAGAACGGGTCAGGCACAACGACGCTGACAGGCAACAGCAGCTATAGCGGCCCAACGGCGATTAATAAGGGCACGTTGCAGCTGGGTAATGGCGGCACGAGCGGGTCGATTGCCAGCCAAGCGATCGCGGATAATGGGACGTTAGCACTGAACCGCAGTGATGATGTTACTCTTGGAGCGACGATTTCTGGCACGGGTGCGCTGAACCAGAACGGGTCAGGCACGACGACGCTGACGGGCGACAGCACTTATAGCGGCCCAACAGCAATTAATGCCGGGACGCTTCAGCTGGGCAATGGCGGCACGAGCGGTTCGATTGCGAGCCAGGCGATCACGGATAATGGCACCTTGGCGTTGAACCGCAGTGATGATGTTACATTAGGAGCAGCGATCTCTGGCACGGGTGCACTGAACCAGAACGGGTTAGGCACAACGACACTGACAGGGAACAACAGCTATAGCGGCCCAACCGCAATTAATGCAGGGACGCTTCAGCTGGGCAATGGCGGCACGAGTGGGTCTATTGCCAGCCAGGCGATTACGGATAACGGAACATTAACGGTCAATCGCAGTGATGATGTCACATTAGGTGCTGTCGTCGCTGGTTCTGGTGCGCTGAACCAGAACGGGGCAGGCACAACGACGCTGACAGGGAACAGCACTTATAGTGGCCCAACCGCGATTAACAAGGGTACGTTGCAGCTTGGCAATGGTGGCACGAGCGGATCGATTGCGAGCCAGGCGATTACGGATAATGGGACGTTAGCACTGAACCGCAGTGATGATGTCACATTAGGTGCTGTCGTCTCTGGTTCTGGTGCGCTGAACCAGAACGGGGCAGGCACAACGACGCTGACAGGGAACAACACCTATAGCGGACGGACGGTCATTAACAAGGGCACGTTGCAGCTTGGGAATGGCGGCACGAGCGGGTCGATTGCAAGCCAGGCGATTGCTGACAATGGTACCTTGGCGTTGAACCGCAGTGATGATGTTACATTAGGAGCGACGATTTCTGGCACGGGTGGACTGGATCAAAACGGATCAGGCACAACGACGCTGACAGGGAACAACACCTATAGCGGACGGACGGTTATTAACAAGGGCACGTTGCAGCTTGGGAATGGCGGCACGAGCGGGTCGATTGCAAGCCAGGCGATTGCTGACAATGGGACCTTGGCACTGAACCGCAGTGATAATGTTACATTAGGTGCAGCGATTTCTGGCACGGGTGCGTTGAACCAAAATGGTTCTGGCACAACGACGCTGACAGGTAATAATAGCTATAGTGGCCCAACCGCAATTAATGCAGGGACGCTTCAGCTTGGGAATGGTGGCACGAGCGGGTCGATTGCGAGCCAGGCGATTACGGATAATGGCACCTTGGCGCTGAACCGCAGTGATGATGTCACATTAGGGGCTGTCGTCTCTGGTAAAGGTGCGCTGAACCAGAATGGCTCTGGCACGACGACGCTAACCGGGAACAACAGCTATAGCGGCCCAACCGCAATTAATGCAGGGACGCTTCAGCTTGGGAATGGCGGTACGAGCGGATCGATTGCGAGCCAGGCGATTACGGATAACGGAGCATTAACGGTCAATCGCAGCGATGATGTCACATTAGGGGCTGTCGTTTCTGGTAAAGGTGCGCTGAACCAGAATGGCTCTGGCACGACGACGCTAACCGGGAACAACAGCTATAGTGGCCCAACCGCAATTAACAAGGGCACGCTGCAGCTTGGCAATGGTGGTACGAGCGGATCGATTGCGAGCCAGGCGATCACGGATAATGGCACCTTGACACTGAACCGCAGTGATGATGTCACTCTTGGGGGGGCGATTTCTGGCACGGGTGTGCTGAATCAGAATGGCTCCGGCACGACGACCCTGACGGGCAACAGCACCTATAGCGGCCCCACGACGATTAACAAGGGCACGCTTCAGCTGGGCAATGGCGGCACGAGTGGGTCTATTGCGAGCCAGGCGATTACGGATAACGGAACATTAACGGTCAATCGCAGTGATGATGTCACATTAGGAGCAGCGATTTCCGGCACGGGCGGCTTGAACCAGAATGGTTCTGGCACGACGACGCTGACAGGTAATAACAGCTATAGCGGCCCAACAGCGATTAACAAGGGCACGTTGCAGCTGGGTAATGGTGGTACGAGCGGATCGATTGCGAGCCAGGCGATCACGGATAATGGCACCTTGGTGGTCAATCGGCGTGATGATGTGACACTTGGTCAGACGATTTCCGGTACAGGTGGTTTGAGCCAAAATGGGTCTGGGACAACAATCCTGACGGGTGCAAACAGCTATAATGGCCCAACGGCGGTTAATGCTGGAACGTTGCAAATTGATGGTCAGCAAGGTGAAGCTAAGGGGCCAACAACGGTTGCCTCTCAAGCGGCCCTTGCAGGGAACGGCCTCTTAGGTGGGGCGGTGACTGTTAATGATGGTGGTATTTTGTCACCAGGGGATGGGGAGCGCAAAACAGGAACGCTACGGATTAATGGAGACCTTAACCTTGCTCAAGGATCTACCCAAAACTGGGATGTGGGTCAGTCATATCACGAAGGTGGCGTTTACAACGATCTGGTTCACGTTGGAGGAAACCTCAATTTAAGTGGCACATTAAATGTTGCTACAAATCTGAATGGAACAACAGTCAAAAATGGCGCTCTTGAAGCCGGCGTATATCGAATTTATACGTATGGCGGAGAACTATCGGGCCAAAATAATGAAAAAATAGGCAAGGTTGAACAGCCACCCGGCATTAGTATTGGTGTGCAAACATCCATTGACCATCAGGTGAACTTACTCGTCCAAAATACAGACGGTTTAAACCTGTGGAATGGTGGTTCCGGAGGGGGAGGCGTCTGGTCTGGCGCAGCTGGGAACAATAATCCACCGTCAAAAGCGATGACTGTTTTTGAAGGTGGGGCAGGCGATGTCACCGTTAAAGATCATGATTCTGCGGGTAATCCGACACCTGTAACAACAGGAGGTATGCAATTTGCCAATAATGATGGCAAAACATACACTGTGTCGGGTGATCCTATCTATGCTTCGCAGGGGCGTACGGTTGTTCGTGTAGGTGATGGCACACACGAAAGCTCTGGCACCACGGCGGTTGTGAATTCACCGATTGATGATAGCCATGTGCCTGGTGGAACGTCGCTCGATAAGACGGATGCCGGCAAGCTCGTTCTTGGTGGGGATAATAAATACAAGGGTGATACCACAATCACCGATGGGACATTGCAGCTTGGTAATGGTGGTACGACAGGCTCGATTGCCAGCAAGAACATCAACAATAACGGGACATTGTCGGTTAACCGTAGTGATGATGTGAAGCTTGATCAGCATATTTCTGGCACGGGCGGTCTGAACCAGGATGGCACCGGCAAGACGACGCTGACCAACGACAACACCTATACGGGTGATACGAACATCAATCACGGGACGTTACAGCTTGGTGATGGTGGCACGACCGGCTCGATTGCGAGCAAGAACATCAACAATAACGGGACATTGTCGGTTAACCGTAGTGATGATGTGAAGCTTGATCAGCATATTTCTGGCACGGGCGGTCTGAACCAGGATGG